>CAJTLB010000001.1 GCA_910577045.1 uncultured Lachnospiraceae bacterium
GGCTGTCAATGAAAACGAAGCGTTTTGTAATTGGATTGGCCCCAATCCGCTTTCTGGAAGAAGTATTAAACTCTTAAAAAAATAGACTTAATAAAGATTGGAAAAAGATGATCATTCATGCGTTTGTCGTGATAATAGGCTGACCCAAGCTTTACATGCCTTTCTTTTTATGATATACTAAATAAATTCAGGTTAGGAAAGGACGTAAATTACATGGTTGAACAGCATCAATTAAGTAATGGGATCCGTGTAGTATGTGAGCCAGTAGCATATGCCCATTCAGTTGCATTTGGGGTATGGGTCCGTACAGGATCTGCCTATGAATCGTTAGAAAATAATGGGATTGCCCATATGGTAGAACATATGGTATTTAAGCGGACAAAAAAGCGGGATGCCAAACAAATAGCAGATGAAACAGCAGATATTGGTGGAAATTTGGATGCATGTACTAGCAAGGAGTTTACTTCTTATTATGCGTGGGTATTGAAGGAAAATCTAATACATACCATAGATTTATTAGGTGATATGCTTACCAATTCTCTTTTTCTTGACGAGGACTTAGAAAAAGAAAAAGATATTGTCATGGAAGAAATCGATATGTATCATGATTCTCCTGAAGATGTTTCACATGAGATGTTACAAAACCTTGTTTGGGATAACCATCCATTAGGGTATTTAATATCTGGCGAAAAAGATATTGTGGAAGAGTTTTGTGGAGAAGATTTAAAACAGTTTGTAGAGGAATTTTATACGGCTGACAATATGATTATTTCGATAGCAGGGAATATTAGCTGGGATGAGATAAAAGGCGCATTGGAAGAAGCGTTTGGCGGAATTGGGGTTTCAAAACAGGCCCATTTTATAAAGGAACCTGTATTTTGCCCTTGTGTGTATCTGGAGGAAAAGGATATTGAGCAGGTCCATTTGAATATTGCATATCAGTCGATTACTAGCATATCAGAGGAGAGGTATGTGCTTGCTGTGGTAAATGCTATTTTAGGGGCAGGTGTAAATTCAAGGTTATTTCTTAAGGTGCGGGAAGAGATGGGGTTAGCATATGCAGTGTATTCTTATGGAAGTGCATTCCAAAAGGCTGGTTTGCTCCATCTGTATGCGGGATTAAATGCAAACCAATTTGAACCAGCAATGGAAGCGATTGGGCAGGAGATAAAGAAGTTAAAAAAAGAACCGCCTAAGGAAACAGAGATTGTACGTGCAAGGGAACAGATAAAAACAGACTTAATTATCCAAAAAGAAAATATAAAAGGGCGTATGAATAATAATGCTAGGGAAATAGTATTGTTTAACCGGATTAAGCCATATGAGGAAACGATTTTTAAATTAAATAAGGTAGATAAAGATCAGATTATGCAGTATATGGAACGGTGGTTTTGTACAGATAAAATGGCATTTTCTATAGTAGGAAATCTAAAAGAGACAGCAAAAGAGAGAAAAACACTCCCCTATCTAAAAGGATTTTTTATGTAATCTGAAAAGAATAGAAGAAATATAGGAGGTTATGAAAATGAAAACAGATACAATATGTGTACAAGGTGGATGGCAGCCAAAAAAGGGAGAACCACGGGTATTGCCTATTTATCAAAGTACGACATTTAAATATGATACTAGTGAACAAATGGGAAAGCTATTTGATTTGGAAGAGGACGGATATTTTTATACTCGGTTGCAAAACCCTACAAATGATGCAGTGGCAGCAAAGATAGCACAACTAGAGGGAGGGGTTGCAGCCATGCTTACTTCTTCTGGCCAGTCAGCAAATTTTTATGCAGCGTTTAATATTTGTGAGGCAGGCGGGCATATTGTAAGCGCTTCTACTATTTATGGGGGCACGTTTAATTTATTTGGCGTTACCATGAAAAAATTGGGAATTGATGTTACTTTCATTGATCCAGATGCATCAGAAGAAGAAATTGCAAAATCATTCCGCCAAAATACGAAATTACTTTTTGCAGAAACAATATCAAACCCTTCTGTGCAGGTATTGGATATAGAAAAATTTGCAAGGATAGCGCACCAGCATGGTGTCCCACTTATTGTAGATAATACATTTGCTACTCCCATCCATTGCCGGCCATTTGAATTTGGTGCAGATATTGTGGTACATTCTACAACAAAATATATGGATGGCCATGCAACCAATGTAGGTGGCTGTATTGTAGACAGTGGGAATTTTGACTGGATGGCGCAAAAAGAGAAATTTCCAGGATTAACACAGCCAGATCCTTCTTACCATGGGATTATTTATGCCGAGCGTTTTGGAAAAGCGGCTTATATTACAAAAGCTACTGTACAGATTATGAGGGATTTAGGTTCTATACAGTCTCCACAGAATGCTTTTTTATTGAATCTTGGTTTAGAGACATTACATTTACGTGTAAAGCGCCATTGTGAAAATGCACAGAAAGTAGCAGAGTATTTGGAAGCAGATAGTAGGGTGGCATGGGTAGATTACCCGGGGCTAGAAAGCAGCAAACATTATAATCTTGCCAAAAAATATATGCCAAATGGGACTTGTGGAGTAATTTCTTTTGGCTTAAAGGGTGGGAGAGAAGATTCTATAAAGTTTATGGATCATTTAAAGCTTGCTGCAATTGTGACGCATGTGGCAGATGCCCGTACTTCTGTGCTCCATCCAGCAAGCCATACACACCGCCAGCTTACAGAAGAACAATTAATAGAAGCAGGAGTAAGGCCAGATTTAATCCGTTTTTCCGTTGGGATTGAAGATGTAGAAGATATTATTGCTGATATAAAACAGGCATTAGAATCGATCAACTAAAAGAACGAATACTTTTTAGAAAAACCTTTATACTAAGAGGAAGAGAATAATCAGAATCTTAGGATGGAGGTTTTTTTATGGCTGATACAGAAAAAGAGAATAGCAAGGCGGATCTTCAGGAAAAGGAAGAGGAACAAATTAAAGAAAGCGGCCAGCTTTTATTAGATGAAAATGATAAGAAAAAAAAGATTCATTTAATGAGCATTATAGGGGAAATTGAAGGGCATGAGAATCTGCCAAACCATAGTAAAACAACAAAATATGAACATGTGCTGCCTAAACTTGCTTCAATTGAAGATAGTAGTAATGTAGACGGGGTACTTTTATTGTTAAATACAGTTGGTGGTGATGTAGAAGCAGGGCTGGCAATTGCAGAAATGATAGCATCCTTGAGTAAGCCAACAGTATCTTTAGTTCTTGGCGGAAGCCATTCTATAGGAGTGCCTATTGCAACTTCAGCAAATTATTCCTTTATTGTGCCGAGTGGGACAATGGTAATCCATCCAGTCCGTATGAATGGGACAATTATTGGCGCACCACAGACATATGATTATTTTAAACAAATGCAGGATAGAATTATAGGGTTTATTAGCACACATTGTAATACTTCAAAAGAGAGACTGGAAGAAATGATGTTAAATACAGGGATGCTTACAAAGGATTTAGGGACAATTTTAGTAGGGGAGGAAACTGTAAAAGAGGGGTTAATAAACGAGGTAGGGGGTATCCGGGAAGCGCTTGCAAAACTATATGAAATGATACCAGATAAATAAAGCTTAAAAGGGAGCTGCTTTTTCGCAGCTCCCAGAGGAAGGATAATGTGTATATGTAAACAGGCTTTCGCCTGATATACATTAGGTTGAGAGCCAATACAAGATATCGTTCCAAGTACCAGCTCTTAAAAATCAGCCGTTGTCTGATATAATATTAGTGTAATCAAAAAATGTGACTATTTTTTGTATAGAATATGAAGGTTATATGAAATAAATATTAAAAGTTCAGATACTTTAAAAAGTTCAGAAAGATTTTAGTTGAAAAAGAGGGGATAGGCAGTTATAATGTACTAATATATGCAAGTATATTGATATACGTGATTACATTGATATACGTGATTACATTGATATACGTGATTACATTGATATACGTGATTACATTGATATACGTGATTACATTGATATACATGATTACATTGATATACATGGTTATATTGATATACGCGGGGATATTGATATACATGGTTATATTGATATACGCAGGCATATTGATATATGTAGTTATATAATATACGCAGGTATATTATTTTTTATTTGGAAATCAATGCTGTAAACAGGACAGGCATGGAGGAAGTAAGTATGTTAAATATTGATAATGCAGATGAGAAGGAACTTTCAGAGATAAAAACATGGTTTTTTAAAGAAAATATTCGGATTATGCAGGCGAAACAAGAATTGGAAGAGGAACGCCGCGCTTTTGAAAAAGAAAAGAAGAATACTCTTCGTGAAATTAAAAGGAAAAAAGATGAAGAGGAGCTTATTAGCGAAAGGTTAAAACGGGATCAGGATTTATTTGAAAAAAAAGTAGCAGTCCTTCAGCGGGAGCTTCGCCTGCTTGCTAGTGAGAGGCAGAAGTTAGAACGGGAAAAAGCGATTTTAAAAGAAAATCGGTCACGCCAAAATGTACAGGTGCTTACGCCTAAGTTTTTCTTTAAGGGTGTAGATAGCGAGCTGGCTTTAAAGAAACGGTACCGTGACTTAACAAAGATTTTTCATCCAGATAATATTAATGGGGATCCAGATACCCTAAAATGTATTAATAAAGAATATGATGCCTTAAAGAAAATATATTCTATATAAAAAAACTGCCGTATAAAGAGGCTTTTGCTTTTCTTTTTGCGGCAGTTTTTTATTATGTTATTCTTTCATTTTGGAATCAAAGATTAAGGATGCTAAATAGCCAAAAATAAGGGCACCAGATATTCCAACAGCGCTTGCGGTAAAGCCTCCTGAGAAAATACCAAGGAAGCCTTCTTCTCCAATTGCTTTTTTAATTCCCTTCCAAAGAGTGTTTCCAAACCCAAGAAGTGGGACGCTTGCGCCACATCCAGCAAATTCTAGGAATGGTTCATAAATGCCAATTGCCCCAAGGACACATCCAGTACAGACTAAAAGTACCATAATCCTGCCAGGCATAAGTTTGGTTTTGTCCATAAGGATTTGGACGAGCGCACAAATAAGCCCTCCAATAAGAAATGCCTTCACATAATCCATAATATTTTACTCCTTTCAACAGTGCTCCAGTATAACGGCATGGGCAATGCCAGGGACAGTACGCCCTTCATTAAAGCTGGTTTTGGAAAGCAATGCCCCAGTAGGGATAAAAAGGACTTTTTTCCAAGCCCCTTTTTCCAATTGTTTTAAAATATAACCGCATAGAGTAATTGCAGCACAGCCACAGCCGCTTCCGCCATTATGGGTATCCTGTGTTTTTTGGTTATAGATCTCAATGCCACAGTCCATATGCTGCTTGCTAATGTCAAAACCCTTATCTTTTAATAAATCTAGCAAAATATCATGCCCAATATAGCCAAGATCCCCAGTAATAATTTTATCATATTCATCTGGCATACAGTTAAAATCCATAAAATTCTGGTAAATCGTATCACAGGCAGCCGGTGCCATGCACGCCCCCATATTCATAGAATCTTTTAAACCATAATCTACAATTTTACCTGTAGTAATTCCAGTAATACGGGCACGGCCTTTTTTGTTGCTAATAATAACAGCGCCACATCCTGTTACAGTCCAGCTAGCAGCAAGAGGACGCTGGTTCCCATAATCTAATGGGAAACGGAACTGTTTTTCGGCACCAGCAAAATGGCTGGAAGCGAGGGCCATTAAAGATTCGGCAAAGCCTCCTGCAACTAAGGCTGCCCCAAGACCAATAGATTCGCCCATTGTAGAACATGCCCCATATAAGCCAAAAAGGGGTATGGATAAATCCATTAAGCCAAAGGAAGTAGCGGTCATTTGCTCTAATAAGTCTCCGGCAAGGATATAACGGATATCAGAAGGGGCCATCCCACTTTTTTTTAAGACCTCTGTTGCTGCTAAACGTTGTAATTCACTTTCTGCTTCTTCCCAGGTGTCTTTTCCAAGCATAGGGTCCATTTCAATTTTGTCAAATTGTTTTCCAAGAGGGCCATCTGCTTCTTTTTTACCAGCAATGCTGGCGGCTTCCAAGATATAGGGAGCCTGGTCAAATTGAATACTTTGTTTTCCTTTTATCATAGAACCTCCTGAGTTTTAAGATTGCTTAAGGATAGTTTTGCCAGAAAGAAAGAGGTTTATGTATGAAAATAGTGTTGATTTTAAAGTAAGGCTGTATTATAATCGAAGAGAACATGATAGAAATTTACATATAATAAAAAAGGATTGGTGGCCAGATATGGAAAAATTGGAATTACTTTATGAAGGAAAAGCAAAAAAGGTTTTCAAAACGGATGACCCAGATGTATTAATTGTTGACTATAAAGATGATGCAACAGCATTTAATGGGTTAAAGAAGGGCACAATTGTAGGGAAAGGTGCGATTAATAACCGTATGACAAACCATATTTTTAGGCTTTTAGAAAAAGAAGGTGTTCCAACTCATCTTGTTGAGGAATTAAGTGACAGAGAAACAGCAGTAAAAAAGGTCGAGATTGTTCCTTTGGAGGTTATAATTAGAAATGTGGCAGCAGGTAGTTTTTCTAAAAAGTTAGGAATCGAAGAAGGCAAAAAACTTTTAGCACCTACTTTGGAGTTTAGCTATAAGGATGATGCGCTTGGTGATCCAATGATTAATGATTATTATGCAATTGCAATTGGGGCAGCAACAAGGGAAGAGATTGATAAAATTACCACATATGCGTTTAAGGTAAATGAGGTAATGAAGAAATATTTTGAGAGCCTTGGGATTGAATTAATAGATTTTAAAATAGAATTTGGAAGGTATAAGGGAGAAATTATTTTAGCAGATGAAGTTTCCCCAGATACTTGTAGGCTTTGGGATATAAAGACAAGGGAAAAATTGGATAAGGATCGTTTTAGGAGAGATCTTGGGAATGTAGAAGATGCGTATGAGGAAGTGTTTAAAAGATTAGGGATTCAGTAAGGCTATTAAGGGGGCAGGCGTGCCTGCCCTTGTTTTTGATCGTAGGGATGGCTTTATAAATTTGCATGTCCATTAGGAAAGGTTAAAGGAATATGGAAAATAGTACTATTCAGATAGATGATTTTGGAAAGCTGCATGAAGAGTGTGGCGTTTTTGGGATTTATGATTTTGACAGGAATGATGTGGCATCTACTATTTATTATGGATTATTCGCTTTGCAGCATAGAGGGCAGGAAAGCTGTGGGATAGCAGTAAGTGATACAGAAGGGCCAAAAGGGAAGGTTAGCTCTGTAAAGGGCATGGGCTTAGTAAATGAGGTTTTTACGCCGGAAGAGTTAGAGAAGCTGCATGGGGATATTGGGGTAGGGCATGTAAGGTATTCTACCGCAGGCAGCAGCACAAGGGAAAATGCACAGCCTTTAGTGTTAAACTATATAAAAGGGACCCTTGCCCTTGCGCATAATGGGAATTTAATTAATGCCCCAGAGCTTCGGAGAGAATTAGAACAAAATGGTGCCATCTTCCAAACAACAATAGATTCTGAAGTAATTGCTTACCATATTGCAAGGGAACGGGTAAAAGCACCTACAGTAGAAGGGGCTGTAGCTGCTGCTATGAGGAAGATTAAAGGGGCATATTCCTTAATTGTTATGAGCCCAAGGAAATTAATAGGGGCAAGGGACCCATTTGGTTTTAAGCCATTGTGTATTGGAAAAAGAGATAATGCGTATATCCTTGCTTCAGAAACCTGTGCATTGGATACGGTAGGGGCAGAATATGTTAGGGATGTGCTTCCAGGAGAAATTGTTACCATTACACAAAAAGGAATTGTTTCAGATACTTCTATGTGCCTGCCAAAAGAACAAGAAGCAAGATGTATTTTTGAATATATTTATTTTGCTAGGCCAGATAGTGTCTTTGACCAAGTAAGCGTATATCATTCTAGGATACAGGCAGGGAAGTTTTTGGCAATAGACAGCCCTGTAGATGCAGATTTGGTGGTAGGTGTTCCAGAGTCTGGGAATGTGGCAGCACTTGGTTATGCGATGCAGTCAGGGATCCCTTATGGTACGGCATTTGTAAAAAATAGTTATGTAGGCAGGACTTTTATTAAGCCAAGGCAAAGCAGTAGGGAGTCTAGCGTAAAAGTAAAATTAAATGTATTAAAAGAAGCAGTAATAGGCAAAAGAATTATTATGATTGATGATTCGATTGTAAGGGGGACTACAAGCGCAAGGATTGTCCGTATGCTAAAAGAGGCTGGTGCAAAAGAGGTACATGTCAGGAGCAGCGCGCCGCCATTTTTGCATCCTTGTTATTTTGGCACAGACATTCCATCAGAGGATCAATTAATTGCCCATGAAAAAACAGTGGATGAGATTTGTAAAATAATTGGTGCAGATACATTAGCTTATTTAAAAATAGATCGCCTTCAAGAGATGTCAGAAGGGCTGCCAATCTGTAAAGGCTGTTTTACAGGAACCTATCCGCTTGATCCACCAGTAGAGGATATAAGGGGTGAACATGACCAATAAGAAAAGGAGAATAAGATATGAACGACAGATATCAAAGCCCATTGTCAGAACGTTATGCTAGTAAAGAGATGCAATATATTTTTTCCCCAGATATGAAATTCCGTACATGGAGGAAACTGTGGATTGCCCTTGCAGAGGTAGAACATGAGCTTGGTTTAAATATTACACAAGAGCAGATTGATGAGTTAAAGGAACATCAAGATGATATTAACTATGATGTGGCAAAAGAAAGAGAGGCTATAGTCCGCCATGATGTAATGTCGCATGTTTACGCATATGGCGTGCAGTGCCCAAAAGCAAAAGGAATTATCCATTTAGGTGCAACTTCCTGCTATGTAGGTGACAATACGGATATTATTGTGATGAAAGAGGCATTGTGCTTAGTCCGTAAAAAGTTATTAAATGTCATTAGTGAACTGGCAAAATTTGCAGAAAACTATAAAGCACTGCCTACGCTTGCTTTTACTCATTTCCAGCCAGCCCAGCCTACTACAGTAGGGAAGCGGGCAACACTTTGGATACAAGAATTAATGTTAGATTTAGAAGATTTGGAACATATAATAGGCAGTTTAAAGCTATTGGGCTCAAAAGGAACCACTGGGACACAGGCTAGTTTTTTAGAGCTATTTGATGGGAACCAGGAGTTAATTGATAAAATTGACCCTATGATTGCAAAGAAGATGGGGTTTGAAAGCTGTTATCCAGTATCTGGGCAGACATATTCGAGGAAGGTAGATACAAGGGTGCTTAATGTGCTTGCGGGAATTGCAGCAAGTGCCCATAAGTTTTCAAACGATATCCGTTTGTTGCAACATTTAAAGGAAATAGAGGAGCCGTTTGAAAAAACGCAGATAGGCTCTTCTGCAATGGCATATAAAAGAAACCCTATGAGAAGCGAGAGGATTGCTTCCCTTGCTAGGTATGTAATCGTAGATGCCGTAAACCCGGCTATTACCTCTGCAACACAGTGGTTTGAAAGGACTTTGGATGATTCTGCAAATAAGAGGTTATCGATACCAGAAGCTTTCTTGGCAATTGATGGCATTTTAGATTTATACTTAAATGTAGTGGATGGGCTTGTGGTATATCCAAAAGTAATTGAAAAACGGTTAATGGCAGAACTTCCATTTATGGCTACGGAGAATATTATGATGGATGCGGTAAAAGCAGGCGGGGACAGGCAGGAACTCCATGAAAAAATCCGGGAACTTTCTATGGAAGCAGGAAGAAATGTAAAAGTAGAAGGAAAAGAAAATAATCTTTTAGAATTAATTGCTGCTGATCCAGCATTTAATTTAACATTAGAAGATTTACAAAAAACAATGGAACCTGAAAAATATACAGGAAGGGCAAAGGAACAGACAGAAAACTTTTTAAAGGAAGTAGTAAACCCCGTATTAGAAGAAAATAAAGGGCTACTTGGTTTAAAAGCAGATATTAAAGTGTAATAGAAGGAAAATGCAGACAGAAAATTTTTAAAAGAGGGAAAACCAAAGGAGGATTTCCCCTCTTTTTTTAATGCAATAAATTTACTTCTTTTTGCCTAATATAAGATTCTAAACTATTTCTATCAATTAAAGAAGGGACTACGCCTTCCCTAGAAATACAAAACCCTGCGGCGTAGGTCGCGATTTTTATAGCTTCTTTTAAGGTATAGCCGTAAAGTAAGTAAGATGCAAGTGCACTAATAAAAGCATCGCTGGCCCCTGTGCTGTCTACGGAAATAAAAGGGACAGCAGGGAAATATTCTTCCCATTCTTTTGTTTTTACATAACATCCCCGTTCCCCCAAAGTAATAATTACAGTTTTAATTCCATGCTCCATAAGGGATTTGGCACGTTCTTCCATAGAAGTTTTATTAGGGCATAATACATTTAATTCGTCTTCATTTGGAATAATAATATCAACATTGGAAAGCAGTTCACTAGGGAAATAACTGCAAGCGGAAGGCTTCAATATCGTTTTTACTTGGTACTTATGGGCTATTTTGCAGGCTTCTTGGACTGTTTCCACTGGTATTTCTGATTGGATTAGGCAATATCCCGTATTTTCAAATAAATGTTCCTTTTCACGGATGTCTTCGGGTGTAAATATGTTGTTTGCACCAGCTAAAATAGAAATCATAGAATGTCCGCCTGATTCTACAAAGATATAAGCTTTTCCAGTATCTAAATGAAAACAGCGTTTAATGCCATAGGTATCTACCCCATATTCTTGAAGTGCCCGGTATATATTGTCAGAATCTAGATCAGAACCGACATTGCCAATTAAAGCAACATGTTGTCCAAGTTTAGAAGCACCGATTGCTTGGTTAATGCCTTTCCCCCCGGGATAAACAGAGGAAGTAGAGGTGCTTACGGTTTTTCCTGTGTCTGGGAGCTGGGAAACATGTAGGTAGGTATCCATATTAATACTGCCTACTACAACAATTTTTGGTGTATTAAGGTTAAATGGCATACCAATACTAGATTCATTATCTAGTTGAAATGCTTGGGAAAAAGAAGGAAGGTGTTTGGAAGATTTTTCAATACAACTAATTAATTTTTGGCAGAGGTATGTACCAAATTCGGTATTGGATACCGTATAGGTAGAAAGTTCTGGGATAGTAGGGGCTTCTAAGGTATCATTTTTTAAGGAAATTAGAGAAAAATCCTCTGGTATCCGGTAATGGAGCGTATTCATTAGTTGATAAAATTCTAATGCTTTTAAGTAGTGGGAAGAGATAATGCCACTAATTTGATGGGTATTTATCTTATAAATTAATGTTTCATCTAATTTATGAAAGATAAGGCTTTCATCTAGTTTTAGGTAGTTGTCAAATAAACATTCTTTGTAGCCTGATAAAAAAGCATGGATTCTTCTTCCCTCGGTTAATAGGCAGGCAATATTAGTATGTTTACGGGAAATAAGTTCTTTTGTAATCTGATAGCCTAGCGATTGGTAAGGGAGTTGTAAAGAATTGGCCCCACCAAAAGGCCCAATGGTAAGAAAAGGAATTTCTTTTTCTTGTATATGGCAAGAAAGAGATAGGCTTTGTTCATTGGCTGGTTCCCAGATAATCCCATCTACATGGTTTTTGCAAAGGGCAGTAATATTTTTAAGTTCTTGTTCTAAGCTAGAACAGCTATTACAAAGAATAGTGCTATATCCGTTAGCTTGTGCCGTTTTTATAATACCATCTAAAGTGGAATCAAAGGAAATAGAAGAACGGAGTAAGATGCCTAATACCCATGTTTTTTGGGTGGGGACAGAGGCAGAAGCATAAGGAGTATAATGATACTCTTTTACAATTTTTAATACGCGTTCCCTAGTTTCACTACTAATACTACTATCTTTTTGGTTCATTATTTTAGAGACAGTGGAAGTAGAGACTCCTGCTAATTTTGCAATTTCTTTGATATTCATAATGTCCTCTCAAATTGTATGATTTATTTATTCTTTCTCCATAATAATGAAATTGTAAATAAATGTCAATCCCCCGCTTCTTATAATTGTGCAATATTAATAAAAATATAATAAATAACTTGTGAAAACAGACGAATTACACAAATGATATTGACGAAACTATAGATAAGTGATACAATCTAAACAAGAAAACAGTTTCGGAAAACTATTTCGCTAGGAGGTAGAGATGAAAGTACTAAATTTCGGATCACTTAATATTGACTATACGTACCATGTTAGTCATTTTGTACAAAAAGGAGAAACATTATTATCAGATATGTCCTATGTGTATAGTGGGGGCAAAGGATTAAACCAGTCAATTGCCTTAAAAAGGGCAGGAGTCGATGTGTTTCATGCAGGGGCTGTTGGGACAGACGGGAATTTATTGGTGGAACTATTAAAAGATTCTGGCGTAGATACCAGATTTATTAAAATATTCCCGAATATCCGTACAGGAAATGCAATTATCCAAAATGATAGCCAGGGAGATAATTGTATTATTGTATATGGCGGTGCGAACCAGGCAATTACAAAAGAGATGGCAGATGAGGTACTGCAAGAATTTGGCGCTGGGGATTTTTTAATATTGCAAAATGAAATTAGTGAAATCCCATATATTGTAGAACAGGCACATAAAAAAGGTATGACAATTGTATTAAACCCATCGCCAATTAATGAAAATATTTTCCGCATTAATTTAGATTTTATTGATTGTTTTATATTAAATGAAGGAGAAGCGAAAGCATTAGTATCTTTAAAGGAAAATGAAGAGGTATTATTAGAACAGTTAAGGAAAAAATTTCCATGTGCAGAAATTATTTTAACACTTGGGGAAAAAGGATCGGTTTATGCAGGAAAAGAAGGTGTAATTAAACAGGAGGCATATAAAATCCATGCAGTAGATACAACAGCGGCAGGAGATACCTTTACAGGATATTTTTTGGCAGGAAGGTTACAAGGAATGGATGTAAAAGATGCTTTAGATATAGCTTCAAGGGCATCAGCAGTTGCAGTATCCAGGAAAGGGGCAGCTCCGTCTATACCAGTGAGAGAGGAGATTTTTGGAGGTGGAGTCTGATAATCCAAAAGAGGGAAAAGAAAGGCTTAGGATAGAACAAAATGGAGTGACGCCAGAAATTTATAGGGTGGTAAGAAAAAGCGTAGGAATGCCAGAATATAAAAAAGAAGATGTAGAGGCGGCACTGGCGCATACTTTATTTTCCGTTGTAATTTGGGAAGGAAAACGTCCAGTTGGCATAGGCCGGGTAATAGGAGATGGCAGGGTAGCATTTTTTATTAAAGACGTGGCAACTGTGCCTGATAGGCAGGGAAAAGGCATAGGAAGCATGGTTATGGAACAATTAATGGCATATATCCGGGATGTAGGTGCAGAAAACGCATATGTTGGGCTTATGGCTTTAAAAGGTAAAGAGAATTTTTATAGAAAATTTGGGTTCCATGTAAGGCCCTTTAAAAATGAAGGAAGCGGAATGACCCAGTATCTAAATGATCCTAGTAATTTAGTGTAATAATAAAAAAGAACAAAAAAGGAGGAAATTATTATGATAAAGAGACCAGTTATTATTGATACCGACCCAGGGATTGATGATGCTTTAGCAATTGCAATCGCCTTATTTTCAGAGGAACTGGATGTAAAATTAATTACAACAGTAGCTGGAAATGTATCCCTTGCACATGTAACAGATAATATGTTAAAGCTGTTGCAGTTCTGGGGAAAAGATATTCCAGTGGCAGCAGGGGCAGCAAAACCATTAATTGAGCCTTTAGTAGATGCATCAAATGTCCATGGGGTTACAGGAATGGAAGGGTATGAGTTCCCGGAGCCAAAAAGAGAATTGTTAGTAAAAGAACATGCAGTAAATGCAATGTACCGGGTAATTATGGAAAGCGAAGAGCCTATTACATTGGTCCCAATTGCGCCATTAACCAATATTGCATTGTTATTTAGTATGTATCCAGAGGTAAAAGGGAAGATTAAGGAAGTGGTATTAATGGGCGGTTCGGCAAGCAGGGGGAATAAGGGCGTTATGTCAGAGTTTAATGTAGCAACCGATCCAGAAGCAGCTAAAATTGTGTTTGACAGTGGAGTGCCAATGGTTATGGCAGGGCTTGATGTAGGCTGGAAGGCTTTGGTATATCCAGAAGATAGTGAAAAAATGCTAGGAATGGGAAAAACTGGGGAGATGGCATATTGCTTATTTAAAAAATACCGTGGAGGATCTTTTAGTACGGGACTTAAGATGTATGACAGCTGTGCGATTGCTTATTTACTCTGCCCAGAATTATTTACAGTAGAAGATACGTATGTTGCTATTGAACTTGCTGGCAGTATGACACGGGGCTGTACATTAGTAGACTTAAAACATTATTTAAAGCAAGATGCAAATGTAAAGGTTTGCCTTGATATTGATGGGGAGAAGTTTAGGAAGTGGTTTTTGGAAGCAGTAAGTAGATGTATCTAATAACATAACAAGAGAGAAAGGTGGGAAATAAGTATGATTTTTATGTATGTAGCAGCAATATTGGCAGTAGCTGTTGTAATCTTTATGTTAATAAAGAAAATGGATATTAAAATTTCCTTGTTTTTTATGGGAATCCTTTTAATGTATATTGCCATTATCAGTGGCAGGGAAATTGCATTTAGAGGCTTTACGTCAACAGGCATTGTTTGGCTGGATCCATTAAAGGCAGTAGCCGATCAATTCAAATCGACCATTGCGTCATCTGGGTTTATTATTTTAATGCTAGGTGGTTATTCTGCTTATATGACAAAAATACAGGCGAATGATATTACAGTAAGGGCATTAATTAAACCAATAGCTGGAATTAAGTCAGTATATATTTTAGTTCCATTAGTATTTTTAGTAGGGAATATTTTATCGCTGGTAGTTCCAAGTGCGTCCAATTTAGCAATTATTTTACTTGCAACATTGTACCCAATTATGTTAAAGGTAGGCATGAACCCACTTACGGCAGGGGCAGTAATTGCCACAACAGCAACTGTTATGCCAACCCCTCTTGGCAGTGACAATGTGGCAATTGCAGCAGAACTTGCCCAGACACCAGCATTTTTAGGCTTGACAGCAAGTGATTATGTATTTAAGTACCATGCAGTTGTTTCTGTGCCAACCTTGTTAGTAATGGCATTGACACATTATTTTTGGCAGAAACATGAAGATAAGAAAGCGGGGTATACACAGGCAGTTTCTCAGGAAGTAGAAGAAAAAGAGGAAGTTTCAGGCGGAAAATTATTCCATGCCGTATATACGATTTTACCACTTCTTCCAATCCTTCTTTTAATAGGGGTATTTATTATCCAAAGTATTACAGGGATTAGTATTGCGTTAAGCGTAGAAGTAGCGGTATTGTTTTCCTTTGTAGTTGCAATTATCTGTGAAATTGTAAGGAAGAAGAGTGTAAAAGAAACGTTAGGCACTACAGAAGCCTTTTTTACAGGTATGGGCGGTGCAATGCCAATTGTAGCACTTTTAGTAGCAGGGACTATCTTTGTAGTAGGGCTTCAGTCAATCGGAATTATTGAGGCACTCCAAAATGCAATGACAGGCATTAGTGGAAATAATATGGGATTTGTACTTCCATTAATTATGATATTGCTAACTGCCTTAATCGTTATTTTAAGTGGAAGCGGGACAGCGTTATTCTTTGCTATGGTTCCACTTATGGTTCCACTTGCAGAAGTGGCAGGAATTAGTGTTTTAGCTTTATCTGTACCAATGGGGTTAGCAGGAAACTTATTAAGGGCAGTATCACCTGTTTCAGCAGTTGTTATGATAGTGGCAGGGACAATTAAAGAGGCACCCCTTCGGATTGTCCGCCGTACTGCAGTCCCAATGATTACAGGAGTAGTCTTTATGTTCTTATTGTCTATGGTTCTGTTTTTATAAGAATTTGTTAAACGATTTTTGTGCCTTGTAAAATATTAGGGTTTATAAAATAAGAAATCTGGTATAGAAAGAGACCATTCTATACCAGATTTTTTATGTACATGGAAGTTTTTTCTTAAAATAATAGTAGGGTATATTTTTTAAAGAATATTTAGGAAAGCCTGGTAGAAAAAATAAATATTTTAGTTATAATGAAAGTAGTAAACAAGGAGGTGCGACAATGAAGGAGATTAGAAGGATTGCAAGGAACAAAATAGTGCAGGTAAATGCTTATTTAGAACAAAAGGGAAAGAAAAGATATTTTGCTGCTTATCCAGAGTGGAAAGAACTTTGTTTTCACCAAGATGAGGTTTGCCAAATTGAAGGGAAAAAGAAAAATCAATTTTATTCCCAAATTGTTTTTCTTTATACTGCCTTTTATGTAGATAACCGTTTAATTGGTTATTTATGTGGTGATAGAAATGTGGATAGGCGTCTTTTGGGGATAGTGGAATTATTTTTGCCAGAAAGGAAATTAGGGCCGATTTTTATTATCTTATGCCTTAAAAGACTGTGGATATGGAGTAGTGTTTGCAAGTGTTCCAATGATCTTTAAAAAGAAACAAGATGGGATGGCTATGATAAGGTTAATTGTAAGAGAAGCTTTATTGTACTCTTGTGGAATTTGCCTATATAATATTACAAATGAAAATTAAAAAATCAGAGATAACAGTAAAAGAATTTTTGCAACAAGTAAAGAGTATAATAGCAATGATACTGGGGAAATACTTCCACCTGTGCAAACAAGGGGCAGGATAGAGCCATGGCATCCAAATTGCTCTTTAGATAATTTGGTACTTCCAGAAGAGACAAAAAGAAAAATAGAAGAAGCCTGCCTGCGTATTTGGCATAGTTACCAAGTATATAACCAATGGAATATGGAAAGTAAGTTTGCTTATGGAAAAGCAGTATCTATTTTATTATCTGGGCCGCCAGGGACAGGAAAGACAATGGCGATAAGAAGGATGCAAATTGTAATTTCTTTCCATCTCCCAGATAAAAAAGAGAGGCATATGCTCTGGGAAAGGTGTTTCCCAGAGGAAACTTCAAAAGAAGGAATTGATTTTATTTGGCAGAACAGTTTGAGCTTAATGGAAGCGAAATAAAGAATATTGTTTTAACAGCGGCCTTTTTAGCAGCAGAAGAAGGGAAACCAGTTTGTATGAAACATATTATTAATGGAATAAAAAGTGAGTATAGAAAAATAGAAAAGCCGATTATTATAGGAGAATTTGGAAAATACGCATATTTATTGTAATAATATAGATAAAAAATATGTAAAATGGCGAATTCTGTCGAATCTTTAGCAAATCTTTAAAGTAATTGGTAGATTTTTTGATATAATGGTGTTTATAGTATGAGGAAATTCATAATAGCCTGTTAGTAAAAGAAATTAATATGTAAAACGAAAGGAAGAAAGAAAAACGTGAAAAAAGGTGGGTTAAATTATAAATTTACCATGTTATTTTTGGCATTTTCTTTATTTCTTGCGTTTATTTTGTGTTTTTTAAATATTAGGGCGTATTGGAAAGATCTGCTGGAAGAATATTTTAAAAAAGCGAAATATGCAGCTTCTACAACAGCTTTTTTGTTAGATGGGGAGAAAGTGGAAAGATATAGCCAGACCTTAGAAATGGATAGTGAATATCAAAAAGAAATATGGTTTATAGATAATTTAGCTGTTAGGCTAGGGGTAGAGAATTTGTATGTGATGGTTCCTATTTCAGAAGAAGAGATTATGTTTGTTTATGATGCAGGAAAGCTAGAAGAGGGAATGTCGGATAGTACTAGGCAAAAATTAGGCAGGACAACAGATTTCACAGGAAAAAATTATTCGGCGGCAAAAGATTTAATATTAAATGGGAAACAGGCAGAAGGGTTAGAAATTACAAATGAGGAATTTGGATATTTAGCTTCCGCTTATGAATTGCTTTATAGTACTGAGGGAGAAGTCGTTGGTTTTGTAGGGGCAGATTATTCTATTAGGGAAATGGAAAAAAAGCCTAGTATTTTATATTTTCCGCCATGTAATATGGGTATTTGTAATTGTCAGTATAGGCATAGTAGTATTGCTGCATATTGTAAAAAATGGTTTGATTTTACCGATCCAGGAAATTTCAAAGGATGTAGCTAGATTTGCAATTGATTATAAAGAAGAGCCTAATAAGGGCTTTTTGGGAAAAAATGCAGGAGATGAATTAGAAGAATTGGGATATACATTTTATAAAATGAAGAAGGACATTATAAACTATATTTCCAATTTAGAAAGGGTAACAATAGAAAAAGAAAAATTATCCATAGAGCTCCATATAGCAGCTTCTGTCCAAGAGTCTATGTTACCTAGTATTTTTCCAGCATTTCCAGAAAGAAAGGATATTGATATTTATGCCCTTATGGCTCCTGCCAGAGAGGTAGGGGGAGACTTTTATGATTTTTTCTTTATTGATGAAGGGCATATGGCAGTAGTAGTTGCCGATGTATCTGGAAAATCGTTTATTTGCTATATTTAGGGAGCTAGTGGAAAATACAGGGGTATTGGAAGAAATACTACATAATATTCAAAATGATATTATAAAATTTGCGAATACAGCGGTACAGGCCGATGATATTACTATGTTAATATTTCGTTATCTTGGATAATATCCATTAGATTATGTGAAAGAATAGGGAGGAGGGGCTTGCATGGCAAGAGATAGGATTCTGCTTGTAGAAGATGATGCAGAGTTATCCCTGATTACCTGCTTACAATTAGAAGAACGTGGATATGATGTATGTTGTGTCCATAATGGAGCAGAGGCGGAAGAAAGTATTAGAAAAGATACATTTGAGTTAATTATTCTTGATTTGTTGCTTCCCGATCAAAATGGCATTGATTTATGTAAGAAGATAAGAAGGCAAGTATTTTACCCTATTGTATTTACAAGCTGTATTGGTGATAAAAAAGTAATTATAAATGCACTGGAAAATGGGGCAGATGATTATGTAATAAAACCTGTTGAATACGATGAGCTTGTGGCAAGGATTGAAGCAAATATTAGAAGGAACCGGTATTATAATGAATCAGAGTTCCGCAAAGGAAAAATTTGGTGCAGGCAGTTTATGATAGATAAAGATCTCCATAAGGTATGGCATATTAGTGAAGAAGGAGAAAAACTTGCTATTATTACGCTTTCTCCTACAGAATATAAATTATTGGTATGTTTTGCAGAAAACCCAGGCGTATTAATTTTATACCATGAATTATACCGTTATATATGGCAAAGTGATGATTTAGGCGATGTGCGGACAGTAATGGTACATGTCTCTAATTTACGTAAAAAGATTGATATAGGTAAAAAAGGAGTGATAGATACAATAAGAGGTGCAGGGTATATCTTTACTGACAGATAGCATTAAAGGGGAATGTGATGAAAGGAGTAGTAAAAAAGACAGAAGGCGGATTTATTTTGGGCATAATACTTATATCAGTGGTTTGTATAGCAGAGATTTTCCTTAATAACATTTATATTATTATAATAAGCATAACAGCGGAGGGGGTACTTATGTACTCCCTTTATCTTTATAGGAAGCAGAAAAGAACGGAAAAGGAACAGAAAATGCAGGTCTTGGAAGAGCAGAATGAAAATTTATATTGGTTTAAAAGAATCCTTGCACATAATATCCGTATGCCATTATCTATTATGCTTGGCTATGAGGATTATTTAATAAAGCATGGGGAGTTCCAAAAAAAGGACAGGGAATTTATGGAAACCATATATAAGAATATGCTATATGTAAAAGAAGTTTTAAGCCAGACATTAGACCAAGAGGAAGAAGGCCAGTTCCAAAAGTATGATTTAACAGAATGTGTATATGAAGTAATGGGATATATTAAAAAAGCAGCACAAAAATCAGGTATTACAATTACAATCCATGCTGTAGGCGGAATGGTAATTCCAATGAATAAAATACAAATATTACATTTACTATATAATTTATTTGAGAATTCTATTAAATATATGGGAAGGCCAGGGAAAATACAAATTACAATAACTTCAATGAAACATCAGGTTCTTTTTTTGTACCAGGATAATGGCAAGGGAATGGAAGCAGAAATAGTAAAGCATATTTTTGAAAAAGGGTATAGGGGTGATAGAGAAAAGGAAGGAAGCGGGCTGGGCATGTATTTAGTATATTACGTAGTAAAAGGGCATGGAGGGAATATTGAAGTAGAAAGTATGGTAAATAAGGGAATAAAAGTTTCTATCTATTTTCCAATTGCTTTTTAGAATCTTTAGCGAATCTTTAAATGTCATGTCGAATTTTCTGTTATAATGTAATAAAAAGTTATTACAGAAGTAAAAAGGATAAAAAAGAAAGGAGGAAAGCATGGGAAAAGGAAACCAAGTAATAAAAAAAGAAGAAAAAAAGAC
Source organism: uncultured Lachnospiraceae bacterium (assembly GCA_910577045.1). GTDB lineage: Bacteria > Bacillota > Clostridia > Lachnospirales > Lachnospiraceae > RGIG8607. Next base: position 20,309 of record CAJTLB010000001.1, read on the forward strand.
AATAGCAGAGTACCAATATGAGAAAAATAATGATACAGGAATAGCCGCATTAATATTAAAGCCATATGCGACAGAAAAGATCGGTTATTATAAAATCCAGGATGCTGCTGGGCAGAGCTTGTTTTTAGATGAATTAATCCCTATAGACAGCCAGTTTTCTTATCTTTCTTTGTTCCTTGCTGACTTAGAAGAAATTACGGTAGAATTTTATGGAGAAAACCAAGAGTTTTTGTATAATGGGTATTTTGACATGTCTACTATAACAATCTATACCGAATAGGGGAAGTGCTATGGAAAGGAAAGATTGGCGGCGGAAAAATCAGGCTTTTTGTTTGGTTTTATTAGCTGTTTTTATAGGGAAAGATATAAAAAGATGGATAGTAAATGCTGTTTTTGATGAAACCAAGGCAGTACATATTATAAGTGGTTCCAGTACAAAATGTAAATGGGACAGCGGCATTTAGCGAGGTAAGCGGGATAGAAGCCTCTGTAGATGTAATTGAGTTCCGGCAAGGCAATTCAATAAAGAGAAATATTGGTATTTGGATATAAGGGAAAAGAAGAATCCCATTAGATCGATCTTTACAGATAAACTTGTTTTTTATATAATAGGGAATGGATTCATTTGACTGTAAATAAAGTGGGGGATAAAAAGGAGTATAAAAACAGAAGTTTATAGGGGAAATTGAAAAATGGAAGGGGAATATCAATATTTAGGGAAAAAAGTGAAAACTACATTAAGGCATATAGGGGAGAATCCGTATGTGTTTTGTATGGTGTTAGGGCTTTTATTAAACTTTGGGGTAGAACTATTAAGCCGGAAATCATTTATATCAGTATGTTCCTATTTATTAGACAGGCCAGTTATTTTTTTCCATAACAGCCTAATTATTGCGTTTACGGTATCTTTTGCACTATTGACAAAACGCCGTGTGTTTGCATTTTCTTTGTTAGCTATTATATGGCTGTTCCTTGGCATTGTAAATAGTGTAGTATTGGTATTCCGTACTACGCCTTTTACGGCACCAGATTTGCTTTTATTAAAATCTGCTTATACGGTTATGGGCAGTTATTTAACAGGGAAGCAGATTATTTTTATTTGTATTGCTTTGTGTGTGCTACTGGGGTTTATTTTTCTTATTTTTTGGAAAGCCCCAAAAAGGAAAGAACGGATTTCTTATTGGAATGTGGCATTTTACATTGGAGGCTTGTTTTTAGCAACCTATTTTTCTACTTTGGCAGGAACCCAGTCAGGGGTTTTGGCGGAACAGTTTGGGAATATAGGAATGGCATATATGGAATATGGCTTTCCGTATTGCTTTGGGAATAGCCTGATAAATACGGGGATCGATAAGCCAGCCGATTATTCACCGCAGATTGTGGATGAACTAATTATCCATGTAGAAAAGCCAATTATCCATTCGTCAAGGCCAATAGTAGAAGAAGGAAAAGAAGAGAAATTACCTAATATTATTTTTTTGCAGCTTGAGTCATTTTTTGATCCAGCACATATAAAGGGAATAGAATTTTCTGAGAATCCATTACCTAATTTTACTTATTTACGGGCAACCTATAGTTCTGGCTACCTTAGCGTCCCATCGGTAGGGGCAGGAACAGCAAATACAGAATTTGAAGTAATAACAGGTATGGATTTGGATTTTTTTGGGCCAGGGGAATATCCTTACAAAACAATTTTAAAAGAAACAACTTGTGAAAGTATTGCATATAATTTAAAGGAAAAGGGCTATAAAAGCCATGTATTACATAATAATGACGGAACTTTTTATGAAAGGAACCAAGTATTCCCGCAGCTTGGTTTTGACAGTTTTACATCGTTAGAATATATGGATGTAAAGGAATATACAGAAATGGGCTGGGCAAAGGATTTTGTTTTAACAGAGGAAATACAAAAATCTTTAAAGAGTACAAAGGAATTGGATATGATATATGCGATTTCGGTACAAGGGCATGGGAGTTACCCGGCAGAAAAACTAGAAAATCCTTATATTAGTTTAATTGGGGAAGAAAATAATAGCTTAGAATATTATGTAAATCAAATTTATGAAATGGATTTGTTTTTGGGGGAACTTATTGCTATGTTACAAAAATATCCAGAACGGGTGATTTTAGCAATGTATGGAGATCATCTTCCGGGGTTTGAATTGACAGAGGAAGATTTAACAAATGGGGATATTTTCCAAACGGAATATATTATTTGGGATAATTTTGGGCTAGAGAAGAAAGACAGGGATTTAGAGGCATACCAGTTGTCTGCTTATGTATTAGAACAGGCTGGGTTGTATAATGGGATTTTAACAAAATACCATCAAGTATTTTCAGGAGAAGAGAATTACTTAGCAGGGTTAAAACTTTTGCAGTATGATATGTTATATGGGGATCAAGAGGTATATAATGGGGAAAACCCATTGAAACCTTCTAAACTTGTAATGGGGACAAATCCAATTTCTGTATCTTATGTAACGGAAGAAGAAGGTGTATTTTTAGTAAAAGGGAAAAATTTTACGAAGTACAGCCATGTGTCAGTAAATGGGACAGAAATAGAAACCATATATAATAGCTCAGATACATTATTAATCCATGAAGCGTTGCAAGATGGAGATAAAATTACAGTTTATCAGGCAGGGAAAGATTCGGTTTGGCTAAGCCAGACACAAGAATATATTTATAATACGGATAAGCCGTAAGAATCGAGGGAGATATGGGAAAAGTAAGGAAACTTCCATTTTTTATAAAGGGAATTATTATTGTTTGTGTAACAGCAGTTGTTGTTTGCCTGGCAGCAGTAGGGCTAAGGGTTATGGAAGAGCAGCAGCAAAAGCCCCGTGTAATAAAGGCAATGGTTTCTTTATTAGGGAATATGGCAGATAAAAAATATAAGATGGATTCTTCTTATCAAATGCTAAAGAGTGGGAAGCTTGCTTATTCTGGTGAAATAATGTTAGGGCATATAGATGAAAATTTATTGGAAGAACGATATCGTTTTTTAATTCCATATTTAAACCATACTTCATTAAACTATGTTTTTAATAAAGATGAACAGGGCAAAAAAGCAGAGGTTTCTTTGGAGGCAGCGCTTTACGGGACTCGTTCTCTTTCTTTAGAGGCATATTTGGATGAAAGGGAATGTATGGTGTATTTGCCAAGTATCCATAATAGTTATCTTTCTTTTTCACCAGAGAATGTAAAGAAACAATATCAAGACTCCCTTTTATATACAGTATTGGGAGATGGGGCTGTTTTGCCGGAGGAGAATTTAGGAAATTATGTTTTTTATGAGAAAGAAAGCATAACAGAAGGGCATATAGATAACTTTGAAGGAAAATTAAAAGAGGGGCTGGAACTTTTTCAAGAATTATATCAGGAGATTACCGTAGAAAAGATAGATAGGAAAGAGGATATCCTTTGGAATGGAGGATATGAAAACTGTACAGCTTATGCTATGACAGTACCAACAGAGATAATCTATCGTTTTATAAAACTAGCAGGTGTCCAGGCAGAATCGTTATCCATACAAGAAAAGGAACTTTCTTTCTTGGTGTATTTGGATGGGAAAAAGAAGTTATTAAAATTGGAAACAGAGGCTACTGTGCTAGTAAAAGATCAAAAATTTCCAGTATCAGTGTTTTTTTATCCAAAGGGAGTAGAAAACCCATGGGATAGCGTGGCAGTAGAGTTAGATGTTACAATAGAAAATATTATATATGGGTTTTATCTTATTGGCAATAATGAGTTTTTAGAGGGAAAAAGGATAGTCCGCAGTAATGTTTCTATGACGCAGCCTTATATTATGGAACTATTGGATATGGATATGGAGTTTGGGCAGGAAACAGGCAGTATATCAATAGATTTTGTTTGTGATACACCCGTGCTTTCTATGGATGGGGTTTGTAAGATAGAACCACTTAAAAAGGCAATAAACAAGCCAGAGGATGAGGCAGTAAAAATATTTGAACTGAATTTTTTTGAAATGCTGCGTTTTAGTAATGGATTAAATTGGAACTTCTTTAAAAAACAGGAATAATCTTTTGAAAATAGGATTACATATAAAGTAAGAAGCCAATGTTTGGGGTTTTCTGAATGAAAAAATTAATTACCTATTTATGTGCCCTATTACTCTTAATACAAATGGCATTACCTTGTATGGCAGCAGACGGAGAGAGAATCCAAGTTGATACAGAGGTGCTGTCAGAGCTGGTAGAAGAGGCAGAAGGAACAAAAGAAACAGCGGCAGATCTAGGGATAACCGCTTTGGCGGCTGTATTAATGGAGGCGGAAACAGGGACGGTCTTATATGAAAAGAACCCAGATCAGGCATTAAGCCCAGCAAGTATTACAAAAATAATGACATTAATCCTTATTTTTGATGCGCTAGAATCGGGGCAGATTACATTAGATGAGCAAGTAACGACAAGTGCACATGCAAAATCAATGGGTGGGTCCCAGGTGTTTTTGGAAGAGGGAGAAAGCCAAACAGTAGAAACCATGATAAAATGTATTGTGGTTGCTTCTGGGAATGATGCTTCTGTGGCAATGGCAGAGCATATTTGTGGGAGCGAAACAGAATTTATTAACCGGATGAACGAAAGGGCAAAGGGGCTTGGAATGACATCCACACATTTTGAGGATTGTTGTGGGCTTACAGATTCTAGGACTCATTTAACTTCGGCACGTGATGTGGCACTTATGTCCAGGGAATTAATTACAAAATATCCACAGATTCATCAATATTCGACAATATGGATGGAAAATATTACTCATGTTACCCAAAAGGGCAGTAGTGAATTTGGCCTTGCCAATACAAATAAGTTATTAAAACAGTATGAATATTGTAATGGCCTTAAAACAGGAAGTACTAGCTTGGCTAAGTATTGTTTGTCTGCAACGGCAGAAAAAGATGGTATTAAATTAATCGCTGTTATTATGGCCGCCCCGGATTATAAAGTCCGTTTTTCAGAAGCAAAAAGTTTATTACAGTATGGGTATGGCATTTGTAAAATGTACCATGATGAAAATTCTGAAATACTTCCAGATGCCTTGATCCAAGGAGGGGTGAAGGAATATGCTAAAATCCGTTATGAGGGGGAATTTTCCTATTTAAGCACAGATGGGATGGATGTATCACAGATAACAAAAGAATATAAAATAAATGAACAAAATAAAGCCCCTATAAAAGAAGGAGATATTGCAGGAAAAACAGTTTATTATCTAAATGGAAAAGAAATTGGAAGTGTGAATCTTTTGTATGCAGAGCCGGTGGAAAAAGCAAGATTTTTGGATTATTTAAAAAAAGCCTTTCAAAGCTGCCTTGTTTCGTTTATACTATAGTTGGTTATGATAAGGTTAGGTTTGTTGTGTTTTGCAAGGCAAGGGATAAAAAATAAAAGAAGGAATTGGGAAAATATATGAATTTGTATATTTTAGCAGCACTATTTATAGTTGTGTTAGTAGCACTTGTAATCTTCCATTTAGAAACAAAACGGTTTATAGTAAAAACATATACAATAACGTCAAAAAAGCTTCCAAAGGCTTTCCACGGCACAAAAATTGCTTTAGTTTCTGATCTCCATAATGTAGAGTATGGAAAAGAGAACCAGAAGCTTTTAGAGGCAATAGATAAAGAAAAACCAGAGTATATTTTAGTGGCAGGAGATATGTTAGTAGCAAAAGCAGGGGAAGATTTTTCTGCTGCCATTGCCTTTTTAAAAGCCATATCAGAAAAATACCCTGTATATTATAGTTATGGGAACCATGAATGTAGGTTAAAGGAAAAGAAAGTGGTTTATAAGGATATGGCGGCTAGGTATAACCAAGAAGTAGAAAAACTGCCGCTTTTCCTACTGCATAACCAAAATGCAGAAATAAAAAAAGGAGCCTCTTCTATCCGTATTTATGGGCTTGAAATTGGCATGGAGTATTATTATAAATTTAAGCCATATAAGATGACAGGCATGTACCTAAATAAAAGGCTAGGGAAAAAGAACCCAGAAGAGTTTTCAATCCTAATTGCCCATAACCCTTATTTTTTCCAAGCTTATGCAGAGTGGGGCGCAGATTTAGTAGTGTCTGGGCATAACCATGGTGGGATTGCCCAAGTCCCGTTTTTAGGCGGGCTGGTAGATCCAAACTTACGTATCTTCCCAAAATATGATAAAGGATTGTTTCAAGAAAAGGATTCCCAGATGGTATTAAGCGCAGGTACAGGAAGCCACAAACCTAATTTCCGTGCTTTTAACCCGCCAGAGCTTTCAATTATAAAATTGGAAATGCCAAATGGCTAATGGAAAGGAAACTGATGAGTATTGCAATAAAATTAGAAGCTTTTGAGGGTCCTTTGGACCTTCTGCTTCATTTAATTGAAAAGAATAAAGTAAATATTTATGATATACCAATTGCAGAAATTACAGAGCAATATCTTATTTATGTAAATCAAATGGATAGGCAGGACTTAAATATTGTTAGTGAATTCCTAGTAATGGCAGCAACTTTAATTGATATTAAGTCTAGGATGCTTTTGCCAAAGGAAGTAAACCAAGAAGGGGAAGAGGTAGATCCTAGGCAGGAATTAGTGGAACGTTTATTAGAATATAAAAAATTCAAATATATAGCGGAAGAATTAAAAGATAGGCAGATTGATGCAGAAAAATTTTTATTCCGTGCTGAACAAATTCCAAAAGAAGTATTAAAATATGAACAACCAGTAGATATAGAGAAATTGTTGTCTGATATTACCTTAAAACAGTTAAATGCCATTTTCCAATCAGTAATGAAACGCCAAAATGAGAAAATTGATCCTGTACGGAGTAAGTTTGGCAAAATAGAGAAAGATGAAGTGAGCTTAACAGAAAAAATAAGCTATGTGGAACAATTTGCCAATAGTTGTAAAAGATTTAGCTTCCGTGCATTATTAGATAGCCAGAGTTCAAAAATGGAAGTAATTGTCACTTTTTTAGCAATATTAGAACTAATAAAAACCAGTAAAATAAGAGTGGAGCAAGATAAAATTTTTGACGATATACAGATTTATGCAAAAGAAGGATAAGCGTCTTAAATAGGGTGATTACAATACGGCTGTTTTTAGATGGCAGTAAGGCTGTGAAAAGTAGAAAGAACAGAGGGTAGGAAAAATGGAAGAGATAGGGTTAAAAAAGTTAGAGGCAATTATAGAGGCAATTTTATTTACCATGGGAAATTCTGTAGAATTGCCAAGGATTGCCGCCGCCATTGAGCATGACGAAGAAACAACAAAAAGGTTACTACATACTATGATGGACCGTTACCAAGAAGAAGATAGGGGAATCCAAATTATCGAATTAGACAATTCTTTCCAGATGTGTACAAAGAAAGAGATGTATGAATATTTAATCCGTGTCGCAAATACCCCTAAAAAGCAAGTATTGACAGATGTGTTATTAGAAACATTGTCAATTATTGCCTATAAACAGCCTGTAACAAAAATGGAGATTGAGAAAATTAGGGGAGTAAAAAGTGATCATGCAGTAAATAAGCTAGTAGAATATAATCTGGTCTGTGAGGCAGGACGTTTAGATGCGCCTGGCAGGCCAATTTTATTTGCGACTACAGAAGAATTTTTACGTTGTTTTGGGGTAAGTTCTTTAGAAGAACTTCCTTTAATTAAGCAGGACAGGCTAGAAGAGTTTAAACAAGAGGCAGAAGAAGAAGCCCAGATAACACTAAAAGATATCTGACAAGTATATATACATAAAGCAAGAGTTTGTTTCATATATTTCATAAAGAAGAAAAATGTGTGAGATTTTTATGAAAAAATGGATTATTTGTATAATAGTAATAACTCTTTTGTTTCAAGAGACGGCTTTTTTTAGTAGAGCAGATGAACCAAAAGAGAGCGAACTTTATGCCCGGTCTGCAGTATTAATGGATGCTGACTCCGGGCGTGTTTTATATGAAAAAAATGGGTATGAGCCAATGCCAATGGCAAGTACTACAAAAATAATGACCTGCATCTTAGCATTAGAATATGGGAACCTAAACGATACAGTAACCGTATCTTCTTATGCGGCGTCCCAGCCAAAAGTACATCTTGGGATGCGAAGCGGCCAAGAATACAGGTTAGAAGATTTGCTATATTCCCTTATGCTAGAATCCCATAATGACAGTGCGGTAGCGATTGCCGAGCATATTGGCGGCAGCGTAGAAGGCTTTGCTAATTTAATGAACCAAAAAGCTAGGGACTTAGGATGTAAGGATACCTATTTTATTACTCCAAATGGCTTGGACGCATCAAAACAAATAGACGGTGAGGAAAAAATTCATTCTACAACGGCTAGGGATTTAGCAAGAATTATGAAATACTGTATTACAGAGTCTGAAAAATCAGAAGATTTCTTAATCATTACAAGAACAGTATCTAGAAGTTTTTCTACAATAGATGGAAAGAGTAATTATGGAGTAAATAACCACAATGCCTTTTTAAGTATGATGGAAGGAGCATTATCAGGAAAAACAGGCTTTACGTCAAGTGCAGGGTATTGTTATGTAGGCGCATTAACAAGGGATGGAAAAACATATATTGTTGCTTTGCTTGCCTGTGGATGGCCAAATAATAAAACCTATAAATGGAGCGATACAAGAAAATTAATGAATTATGGGCTTGATAACTTCCAATACCAAAACGTTTGGCAAGAAATCTCCCTGCCAAAACTTCCAGTAAAAAATGCTGCGCCCAAAAATGGGAATTTATATGCTGCCACAGATATAGAATTAGAAATAGATGGGGAGGAAGAAATATCCATTTTACTTGGAAGGCAAGAAAAAGTAGAGGTAAGCCTTGCACTATTGCCAGAATTGGAAGCACCGTTTGAGGCTGGGAGCCAAGCGGGGAAAGTCGTTTACCGGTTAAATGGGGAGATATTCGCAAGTTATCCAGTGGTTACAGTAGAAGGGGCGGAAAAATTAGACTTTCAGTGGTACCTAAAGTGGGTGGAGGGGGTGTTTTTGCCTTAGAAGGAGACTAGGAGGGAGGGACGCCAAGAGAGATAGCTGCCATCTTCTGCTCCGGTTTCGGAAATTGTTAGTTCTAAGTGTTCTGCTAAAGGTGTTTGGCTGTTCCCGCAACCAAATCCTATGCGGCGTCCTGCCGCAGAGGATTTTTGCACGGACGTCCTGTCCGTGCATTGCTAGTGCTTTGCCAGAACACTAAGAACTAATGATTTCCTGCACAGTCGCTGAAGCTGGCAGCTATCTCTCTTGGCTGTGCATCGGCTGTTCTGCTTCTAAAGCAAAAATCGCTTGGGGTGTGTGAAGATGTAGGATGTTTGTTTTCAGCTAATGGCACTTTACTGGGGGTAGGGCTCATTCGAGGGAATGGTGTAAGTTCTTAATGCTTCGGCAGGGAGCCAGCAAGGGACGAACAGGATGTTCGTCCCAAGAGCCTCTGCGGCAGGGACGCCGCATAGGCTCTGGTTGCGTTTCAGATTGATAATAGTATCCGAAGCATTTAGAATTTACCCATTCTGGAGCTGAGCCATATCACCAGTAAAGTGTCATTGGCGTTTCTGGTTTGAGAATGATTCTTGAATAAATTCTTGACAGTTATTTTTTTTTATGATATAAGTGTATTAAGACTATTAATACACATAAAATAAACCATACAGTATGAAAGAAAGGGGTATCTATGATTATTCTGGATTACCGGGATAAACGTCCTATTTATGAGCAGGTAATTGAAAAACTCCAGAATTTAATTATCCGTGGGGCGTTGGAGCCTGAAAGTAAATTGCCAAGTGTAAGGAATTTGGCATTGGATTTAACTGTAAATCCAAATACGATACAACGTGCCTATACAGAGTTAGAAGAGATGGGGTATATTTATACGGTGAAAGGCAGGGGAAATTACGTGTCTAAGGAATCTGAATGGAGGGAAAACAGGGAGAAATTGATTGATGAGGAAACAAGGACTCTGGCAAGGCATGCCTTAGAAGCGGGCATTGGGAAAGAGCATTTGATTTCCAGGTTAGAGGCATATTATGAGGAGGAAAAACGATGATTGAAGTTAAGGGAATCAGTAAATCCTTCAGTGGAATAAAAGCAGTTGATAATCTGGATGCAGTAATCCAAGAAGGTGCTGTGTTTGGCTTGATTGGCACAAATGGGGCAGGGAAAAGTACGTTTCTTCGTATGGTGTGTGGAGTATTAAAACCAGATGAAGGAACGATATTGGTAGATGGAAAACCTATTTTTGAAACACCAGAAAGTAAGCAGAAAATGTTTTATATTTCGGATGAACAATATTTTTTTGCTAATGCTAATCCAATTGATATGAAACGTTATTATGAAAGGGTGTACCCAGAATTTGACGGGGAACGGTTTTTGGAATTGTTAAAGAGGTTCGGGCTTCAGGGCGGACGGAAGATCAATACGTTTTCAAAAGGGATGAAAAAGCAGTTGTCAGTTATTCTTGGTATTTGTGCAAATACAAAGTATTTGCTTTGTGATGAAACATTTGACGGGCTTGATCCGGTTATGAGGCAGGCGGTTAAGGGAATTTTTATTAAGGAAATAGAAGAACGGGGCATGACACCTATTGTAGCTTCCCATAATTTAAGGGAATTAGAGGATATTTGTGACCATGTCGGCCTTTTGCACAGGGGCGGGATTTTATTATCTAGGGATTTAGAGGATATGAAATTAAATATCCATAAGTTACAATGTGTTTGGAAGAATCCAGAAGATATAGAAGCAATTAAACAGCAAGTGGAGGTTGTAAAGGTAGAGCAAAGAGGATCATTGATGACTATTACAATTAAGGGTTCTGTAGATAGGATTGAGAAGGCTGTTGAAGAGAAAGAGCCGTTGTTCTATGAGCTGCTGCCATTGTCTTTAGAAGAAATTTTTATTAGTGAAACGGAGGTGGCAGGGTATGACATCAAAAATATCATTCTTTAGTTTATGTATAGAAAATTTAAAACGCCGCATATGGCTTTTAGTACTTTCTGTATTGACTTTTTTTATTTCTATGCCATTAACGCTTATGGTGGTATTGCAAAATGAAACGAGTTATCGCTCTGAAATAGCAGAATGGAGAATATTAGAAATCTTTTCTAATTTCTTTGGGATAGGGTTTAATAGTGTATTAGCCCCAGGATTTGCCATTATTTGTGCGATTGGTGGGTTCGCATGGTTATTTTCAAAGAAAAAGGTGGATTTATACCATTCGGTCCCAGTAAAACGGGAAAAATTGTTTGCTGTTTGTTATGTAAATGGGATTTTGTTATTTTTTGTCCCTTATTTGGTAAGCTGTATTGTTTGTCTAGTAATTATAAGCCCTTACCTTAGCATTACAGGCAGCTTAATATCTATGGCAGTTGTTACGTTTTTTGTACATTTATTATTTTTCTTGCTGTTTTATAATTTAATGTTAGTTGCCCTTATGCTGACAGGGAATATGATTAATTGCCTGCTGACAGGCGGCGTGTTATTTTTCTATGCAATAGCAGCAAGGGGGCTTTTGGAAGCTTATTTGTCTAGTTTTATTAGGACATATTATAACCAAATGGACTTTTTGTATGAAATGCGTTTTGGCTCCCCATTAATGTCATACCTTTATTTTTTGGAATCTTTTGTAATGAATCATGATTATGTTGTAACTTATATAACAGGTGGTGCTTTTGCCTTGTATTTGTTGCAATGTTTTGTTTTTATGGTATTAGTGGGAGTGCTTGCTTTGTTTTTGTATAAAAAGCGTCCTTCAGAGGCGGCAGGAAAATCGATTGCGTTTTCTCAAATATTAAATATATACCGAATTTTGTTAGTAATCCCTCTTTCTTTGGGAAGCGGCTTGTTTTTTGCAGCATTAGTTAGTGCAGATACTATGTCAGTAGCGACTGCATGGATGTGTTTTGGATTATTATTTGGGCTAATCTTGTCGCATGGGTTTATTGAAGTATTGTTCCAAATGGATATACGGGCTATGTTTTCTTATAAAAAACAGCTTTTGGCAACAGGTGTTATTGTATTTTTGCTTGCTTTTAGCATAAAGGAAGACTGGTATGGGATAGGGAAATCTATGCCAAAGCAGGAAGATATAGAGACTATGGCAATTTATATTCCAGGATTAAATGAAGGAAATATTTCTGAACGGGAAATGGAAGGAAATAGGTTGGTATATAGTTCTTCTAATTATGTATTTGAAAATATGGAGCTCACTATGCCAGAAGCATACCAGCTTATTGAAAAAGGAGTTCAGGGTGTTTATGAAGAGAATTATAATAGTAAAAATAGGATGTATATAATAGCAAAATTTAATTTGAAAAATGGAAAAGAAGTTTATAAAAGAGGCTGGATGGAAACAGAAAAGGTATATGCAGATATAGAGACAATTTATAATTCACAGGAGTATAAAAGGACGTTATTAGAAAAGTTAAAAGGGGGAGAAGTAGATAGTTTATCTGTTTCGGATGCCACATATTCCAGTGTAGAAATAGAAAAAGATTGGATTTCTGAATTTATAGAAATTTATTGTAAGGAATATGAAGCATTATCTTTTGATAATGCAGTGAAAAATGGGGTGCTTGCTTCGTTTAGTTTCACTAGTATAATGGAAAATGGGAACTATTGTAGAGGAAACCAGATACCAGTTTATCGGGATTTTGAAGAAACAATTGCATTTTTAGATAAAATAGATACAGAAAATAAGCTGATGCTTTTTGATTTAAAAGAGGGAAATATATCTAAAATAAGAATTAATATTTATGATAGGGAGGTGTATCAAGAAATAGGAGGAACGGAGTGGAAGGAAGAGGAGTATGAGTATAATGTTACAATTCAGGAGCCTGGGGAAATAAAAAAATTGGCACCTTATTTAATGGCAGATCGGTATAGTGGGCCAATGGAAGGGCTGTTTTGTGTAGATGGTATACGGATTGAAGTGTTTGGGATAAATGCGGATAAAGAGGAGTATGTTGTTTCAGCAGGAATTAAGAATGAGGCTCCTTGGAAGGAAATCATAAAGGAATATATAAATCCTTAAAATAAAGAAGGAATCTTGGATAACTCTTATCCAGGATTCCCTTTTTTTAAGAAATCTTTTTTTTATAATGTAAAGGTGATACTCCATAGTATTTTTTAAATAGTTTGCTAAAATGGTAAGCATCTTCATAGCCTACATCATTGGCAATTTTTTTTATGCTTTCTGCCTGTGGTGAAGAAAGCATATCTTTTGCCTTTTCCAAGCGTATTTTAATTAAATAATTAATTGGGGATTCGCCAGTCTCTTCTTTAAATATCTTGGAAATATAAACAGGGCTTAAGTACATATTTTGCGCAATACGGTCTAAGGAAATCTTCTCGTTATAATGAGAATCTAAATAGTCCACAATCCGGCTGACAGCATAACTCTTATAATGGGAATCAAATTGAAAGCCGTCTTGTATTGGTTTGGGTTCTGCTTCTTGGCGTAAGATTAAAAGCAGGAATTGGATTAAATGGGCTTTTAACATAAAATATTTCCCTACTTGGTCTGTTTCATTTTCTGCTGACATAGAAAAGCAGAGTTTTGATAAGTTTTGGCGTAGTTCTGTATCTGTATGTAAAATAAATCCATTCTCTTTTAGAATAATGGTATTTTCTGGCATATTGCGGAAATGGTAATCGGTAAAACCTACAAAAAATTCTACAGTAGGTTCTTTGGGGTTTACCACAATATTCCTATGGAATACACCAGAATTGCAAATAATTAAATCTCCTGCCTGGACATCATAAACCGTCCCATCAACACAGTACTGCCCTTTGCCAGATAATACATAAGTAATCTCTGTAAAGTCATGGTCATGGTAACGGGAATCCTTTGTCATCCTTCCTTTGCTGACAAATAATACGGTAGGGTTAAAGTCATAATAAGTAATATCATACTGGCAATTACGCATATTATATTCTCCTTGTTACTTAAAATCGGTAATCCCGGTTGCCTAATCTATTATAAAATATTTCCTAAAGATCTGCAAGTAAAAAGGAAAGAAAGATTTATAATAATATCCATTAAAAAATACAGAAAATCCATTTCCCTTTTCGACATCTTTCGATATACTCCCAAGAGTAGGGTTATTGTCTGTTGTTTGCGCAAAAAGCGTGGAAAGGAGTGGAAATGGAAGCCTTTAAGTGGTTTTACCCTTTTATGAAAAGGTACAGGAAGTATTTGGTAATGGGATTTTTAATTATCCCCGTAGCATCTGCCCTTGCCGTAATTAAACCACAGATTTCGGGAAGGATTATTGAGGAGGTGGTAGAAGGAGGGAATCAATCAATATTGCCACAGCTTATCTTCTGGCTACTTGCATCTACTGTACTTAGGAGTGCTTTACGGTTAGTAATGCTGTTTTGTATGGAGACTGCTTCGCAAGGGACATTATATTCCTTACGTGATGAGGTGTATAAACGCCTACTTTTACAGGATTTTAATTTTTATAATAAAAACCGTACAGGAGACTTAATGTCTAGGCAGACCGGGGACATGGATGCCGTAAGGCATTTTGTGTCACATGTCATGTATTCCTGTTTAGAGGCGTTTTTAGTTTTTTCATTTGCACTTGTTATGATGTTTACTGTAAATGTAAAAATGGCATGTATTATGATATTAGTCCTTCCATTTACAGCGGCCACTACATATTTTCAAATGAAAAATATCCGCCCAGCTTTTTTTAAAAACCGCCAGATGTTTTCCAGCTTAAATGCGTTTGCCCAAGAAAATATTAGTGGGAATAGGGTAGTAAAAGCATTTGCGAAAGAAGATTTTGAAATAGAAAAGTTTGATGTAGAAAATAATAATTTTCGTGATGCACAATTAGAGTCAGCAGCAGTTTTTTCAAAATATATACCAGTTTTTGAATTTCTATCCAATTTTTTAATGTTTGTATTAATGCTTGGCGGCGGCATTATGGTAGTAAAAGGAGAAATGTCATTAGGTGATATGGTGACGATTAATGGCTATTTATGGATGTTGACAAACCCGCTTCGCCAAGCAGGGTGGCTGTTTAATGATTTGCAGCGTTTCCTAACTTCAATAGAAAAAATTTATATGACAATTAGCCATGAACCAGATATTAAAGAACCATCCCATCCAGTAGTAAAGAAATTGGAAGGCGGGGTAGTTTTTGACCATGTGTCTTATATGGCAGATGATGAGGATATTTTGCGTGATGTTAGTTTTACGGTAAAACCGGGGCAGACCGTAGGGATTATTGGGGCGACTGGGACAGGGAAATCGACATTAATGAATTTATTATGCCGCTTTTATGATACTACCAGTGGTACGGTTAGGGTAGATGGCACAGATGTAAAGGATATGGATTTATATTCTTTGCGGCAGAATATTGGCATGGCAATGCAGGATGTCTTTCTTTTTTCAGATACCATTGAAGGGAATATTGCATATGGAAGGCCAGATTGTAGCCTAGAAGAAGTAAAATGGGCGGCACAAGTGGCAAATGCAGAAGATTTTATCTTGGATACTCCAGATGGATATGATACAATTGTAGGAGAAAGGGGTATGGGATTGTCTGGCGGGCAGAAACAGAGGATTTCTTTAGCCAGGGCGTTACTGACCGATCCAGCAATTATTATTTTGGATGACACTACTTCTGCAGTGGATATGGAGACAGAAACAAAGATTCAGGAAGCACTTGCCCATCTTCCAAAGAAAAAAACAGTATTTATTATTGCGCATAGGATTTCATCAATTAAAGATGCGGATTTAATCTTGGTATTAAATGACGGGAAGATTGTGGAGCAAGGGACGCATAATGAACTTCTTAAGAAACATGGCTATTATGAAACAGTATTTACTCATCAATATGGAGAATTTGACAAGCTGAAGAAAAGCCCTGAATTTGCGGAGTATATGCGCAGGCAGAAGCGAGGTGGCGGATATGGCAAGAAATAAATATGATATAGATGAAACATTAGAGAGTGGATTTGACATTAGCCAGCTAAAGCGTTTGGCACATTATGTAGGGCCTTATAAGAAAAAGATGGTTCTTGCAATTATCTTAATGTTAGTATCAAGTGCCTTATCTATGTTATTCCCTAGGTTTTTAAGGAATATTATGGATTATTATATTCCGGCAAAAGATATACAGGCAATTATTCGGACATCCCTTTTGATGCTTTGCCTTACTATTATTATTTGCATTATATTAAAGGCAAAAGTTATGCTTACGAACCAGGTAGGGCAGAATGTAATCCATGCGCTAAGGAAGGAATTATTTGTCCATCTGCAGGAGCTGCCATTTTCTTATTATGATGACAGGCCACATGGGAAAATACAAGTGCGTGTGGTAAATTATGTCAATAATTTAAGTGACTTGTTGTCAAATGGTATTGTCAATACTATTACAGATTGTTGCAGCTTGATTTTTATTGTATTATTTATGCTTAGCATGGATGTAAGGCTAACCTTAGTCTGCCTTTGTGGAATCCCCGTTTTAGCAATTTTAATCTGGACAGTAAAAAGGAAGCAGCGCCGGGCATGGCAGATAGAAAGTAATAAACAGTCTAACTTAAATGCCTATATTGCAGAAAGTTTAAATGGTATCCGGGTAACACAATCTTTTGTAAGGGAAAAGACAAACCAAGGGATTTTTAACCGTTTAAGTGGGGAATATAGAAGTGCATGGCTTAATGCGGTAAAGTATAATATGATGTTGTCGCCAATTGTCGATACCATCTCTGTAGTTACAACTTCCTTTGTTTATGTAGTAGGCGTTAGCCTGATATTTGGCGGGGATGGGGCAATTACAGCAGGTATTTTGGTTGCATTTACAGGATATATTAACCGGTTTTGGACTCCTATTACAACCTTGGCAAGCTTTTATAATTCTATGTTGACATCGATTTCTTATTTAGAACGTATTTTTGAAACAATTGATGAGCCAGTAAATGTAAAAGATGCCAAAGATGCTTATGAGATGCCGCCAATTAAGGGGACGGTAGAGTTTAAAGATGTGGACTTTAGCTATGAAGATGGGATTAAACGTCTTGATAAGGTAAGTTTTAAAGCAGAACAAGGGGAATCTTATGCTATTGTAGGCCCGACAGGGGCAGGGAAAACTACGATTATTAATTTACTTAGCCGTTTTTATAACCTAGATTCTGGTAAGATATTAATTGACGGGGTGGATATTAGCAAAGTAACGATCCGTTCTTTGCGTACCCAGATGGGTGTTATGCTTCAAGATAGTTTTATTTTTTCGGGTACAATTATGGACAATATCCGTTATGGAAATATGGAAGCCTCGGATGAAGATGTAATCCGTGCCGCAAAAACAGTGTGTGCCCATGAATTTATTATGCAGATGGATAATGGCTACCAAACTCAGGTAAATGAAAGAGGAAGCCGCCTGTCGGCAGGGCAGCGCCAATTAATTTCTTTTGCTAGGGCATTGCTTGCCGATCCAAAGATTTTAATATTAGATGAAGCAACATCAAGTATTGATACAGAAACAGAAATTGTGCTACAGGAGGGGCTTAAAAGGCTCTTGCAGGGAAGGACGTCATTTATTATTGCACACCGCCTGTCTACAATTAAGTCGGCAGATTGTATTATGTATATTGATAAAGGGAAGATTATGGAACGGGGGAACCATAATGAATTAATGGAAAGAAAAGGAGAGTATTACAATCTTTATATGTCGCAGTATAGTTTTTTAGCATAAAAAGATTAAGTAAAAAAATATTTAGGGGCTGTTGCAAAATAAAATTTTTATACAATATATAGTAAGTATTCTTCGTTATCTATACTTCATAGGGTATTAAGTTTCTATTTTGCGACAGCTCCTTTTTATGCATAACAGGAGTTTATAAGGGGGCTAAGGGTTATGAAAAAAATAAAAAGTAGTTCATTATTTAAGCTGTGGGCAGTTTCAGATAAAAAGTATTTGTTTTTTTACAATTTTTTTGTAAAGTATATTTAAGTTTGGCTGCTATTTATGTAAGCCAGCTTGCAAGAAAAATTGTAGATAAAAATATTTTTTTACAACAGCCAAAGGAAGTGTTATTGCAATTTGCGCTTATTCTTTTAGTAGGGGTTGGTGTAAGCTATCTGTACCAGTATTGTATAAATGGGTATGCCATAGCACTGTCCTACCGTTTAAAAAATTTAGGGATGGAACGGCTTACAAAGTGTAGTTACGCTTCTATAGGAAAAGAACATTCTAGTGCAGTAATTAATAAGCTGGTACATGACATATCAGAAGTATCTTCTTATATTTCTGGAGGGTTCCCTGAATTTATTGGCAATATGATTATGTTTCTATGTTGTTTTGTATATTTGTTATTTGTAAATTGGCAAATGCTTTTTACTTGTTCTATTTGTATCCCCATTACATTGTTGATTACAAAACGGTTAGCCGACCCAACCTATCAGACAATGGAACATTTCCATAAAAAAATGGATGAGGTTGGGGAATTGGCAAAGGATACTTTGGTAAACCAAAAAACAGAAAAAGTATTTCAGTTAAAGCAGGCACGGAGAAGAAAATTTGATTCGGTTATGGATGAAGCAACCGCATATTTTGTAGAATATGAAAGGTTAGTGGCAAAAGTAGCCCCAGTACAATATCTTTTAAACGCGGCACCTACTTTAATCTGTATTATAGTAGGTTTTGTCAATTCTTATTATGGGAAAATTACAAGTGGCGAATTTGTGTCTGTAGTATTGCTTTTGGATTACATAGCGAAACCCTTATCCGTATTTATCCGTTATATTACGGATTATAAGCAGGCACAAGTTTCTATGGATAGAGTAATGGAGGTACTTAGTTATCCATTAGAAGAGTCTAAAAACCAGGCAGATGAAATAGAAACAACAGGGGATTGTTACTGCTTAACAAAAGTGATGTTTGGGTATAACCAAAAAATGGTGTTACAAGATTTTAGTTTACAAATCCCAAAAGGGAAGATGGTTGCCATTGTTGGTGAGAGTGGCAGCGGCAAAAGTACTTTGTTCCAGCTTTTAATGGGTTTCTACCAGCCATTTTCAGGTAGTATTAAAATGTATGGCAGAAATATGGCAGAATGGGATTTGGATGCATTGCGGGAAGAGATTGCTTATGTAGAGCAGGCACCATATTTATTTAATGGGACAGTAAAAGAAAATATATTGGCGGGGAAGAAAAATGCTACCGATAAGGAGGTTATACAGGCGGCAAAACTTGCTTATGCCCATGAATTTATTATAGGGTTGCCGCAGGGGTATAGCACCAAATTATCAGAAGGAGGGAAAAATCTTTCTGGCGGGCAGCGCCAGCGACTTGCGATTGCCAGGGCATTTGTGAAAAATGCCCCAATCCTTCTTTTGGATGAGATGAGTTCTGCGCTAGATAATGAGTCAGAATGGTTAATCCAGCTTGCTATTCAAAATTACCGTAAAAATAAAACGATTTTAGTAATTGCACATCGTTTGCAGTCCATTGTAACAGCAGATATAATTGTAGTAATGGAAAAGGGCAAAATTGCAGAATTAGGCACACATAAGGAATTGTTAGAAAAAAATGGGGTTTATAAAAGGCTGTACCAGATGGGGGAACGTGCATGAAAGAAATAATGATAAATCTAAAACATACCTTTGTGTTTATGAAGGGCCATTATATAAAATACAGCCTTGGCATTGTTGGCATGACTTTTATGCGGTGTACGGCCGCATTATTGCAAGCATATTTATTACAATTATTTTTAAAAGTAGGAAAGACAGATAGTTTGTTACAGATTGCTGGTATGTTTGGTTTATTAATATTATATGTAACAATTATTATGCTATTGTTGCCTATTTTCCAGTTTTGGTTTAACGGGCAGGCAAAATATGGGCATGGCAGTGTAAATAAGGCGGTTTATCATAAATTTGGCAATTTAAAAATGCAGTATTTTGAAGAGAAGCATAGTGGAAAATTGTTGTCTTTTATATTAAATGACACATGGCTGGTAGCAGCAATTTTTATGAGGCATTTTAGGAGGGTTGCAGCATCAATTATTACGATTATTATTTATTTAATACCAATGTTTGTGCTAGATTACAGGGTTACAATGGTATTGCTTATAATTAGTGTAGCTTCTATGGCAGTTAATGTAAAAGTGGCAGCAAAAGTCAAACAGATTACAAAAAAATTACAGGAAAAAGTATCAGATGTTACAGTAATTATGAGTAATATAATTGCTGGGATGCCAGTAATCCGCATTTACCAGATGCAAAAAAATATAATAGCGCAGTTTAAAAAAGAGAATGGGGAAGTAAGTACATTAGAAAAAAAGCGTGCTGGCATGTTAAGTTTATTATCCTCTTATCAGTATGTTATGTATGTGCTAAAAATAGTGTTGTTTTTATTTATTGGTTCTATTTTAGTGGAGAAGGGATTTAGTTCTTTTGCAAATATCCTGGCAATTATGAGTTTACAAGTGGCATTAGATGAAAACTTTAATGAATTAGGGATGTATTATCCACAACTAATAAATGGGCTTGCTGCGACAGAAAGGGTACATGAATTTTTATGTACGGAGGAAGAGGCACGAGTTTATACAATGCAGCCAGTAAAAGAAGCGGCTTATATAGATTTTTGTAACCTGACATCTGCTTATGAGGAAGGAAAAAATGTTTTTACCAATTTTAATCTGCAAGTGAAAAAGGGGGAGCATGTTGCCTTAGTGGGTGAAAGTGGATGTGGGAAGAGTACATTAGTAAAACTTTTGTTAGGATTATATGAAATACAAGGAGGAGGGATTTCTGTTGCTGGGAAAAATGTCTGTGATATAGAAGTAGAAGAGCTGCGCAGCCTGCTTTCTTATGTGCCGCAGGAACCGGAATTATACAATGTTTCCGTAATGGAAAATATCCGCTATGGCAAGATAACAGCAACAGATAAAGAAGTGGTAGAAGCAGCAAAAAGGGCAAATGCGGATACTTTTATTAGGGAATTGCCAGATGGGTATCATACAATAATTGGGGAACAAGGGGATAACCTTTCTGGTGGGCAGCGCCAGCGTATTGCAATAGCAAGGGCATTTCTAAAAGACGCGCCAATCCTTATTTTTGATGAGGCAACTTCAGCATTAGATAATGAGACAGAACGTAGGATTAATGAAAGCATTGAGATGTGCAGGGATAAAACAGTAATTATAATTGCCCATAGAGAATCTGCTTTACAAAATTTGGATCGGGTAATTGATTTTAGCATAGCCAATGAATAGAAAGAATAGGATATAAAAAAGAATTTGGTAGATTGGTTATGGATAGTCAAAAACGGGAAAACTTGCTTAATTTATCTTTAGATGCGACACAAGAGCAGAGGGAAAAGTCTATGGAGCTTGGGGTGGGGGTGAATGAGGCTGCCTCAGAATGGGAGGTTATTGTCCGGTATAGTGGGGATTTAAGCCAATATGAGGAATTGGGGATTAACCAGGTGGAGCTTTTAGGTGGGTATGCAATTTTAACAGTAAGTAAAGAACAATTAGATTTACTTTCTAGAATTCCTGAAATTGCTTATATAGAAAAACCAAAAAGGCTTTTTTTTGAAGTGGATATAGGAAAAAGAGTTTCTTGTATTACACCTTTACAAGTATCAGGAGTGCCTAGTGGGGATAATATAAATTTATTTGGAAAAGGATGTTTAGTAGCTATTTTAGATTCCGGCATTGATTATTTTCATCCAGACTTTAGGAATGAAGATGGAACAAGCCGGATTCTTCGTATTTGGGATCAGACATTAAATCCAACAGAGACAAGGATGCCACCAAGAGGATATCGGATTGGCGTAGAATTTACAAGAGAACAGATTAATGAGGCATTACAAAGTGGTGGAAGAGCAGAAGGAATGGGATTAGTGCCAGTTTCAGATGAAAGTGGGCATGGGACAGCCGTAGCTGGGATTGCGGCTGGGAATGGAAGAGCATCTGGCGGAAGGTATAGGGGAGTAGCGCCAGAAAGCACATTGGTCATTGTAAAACTTGGTAGGGCTAGGGACAAGGGATTCCCAAGGACTACAGAGCTTATGCAGGCAGCGGATTATGTAGTAAAGCTGGCTGCTGAATGGAATATGCCTCTTGCGGTAAATATTAGTATTGGAAATACTTATGGTTCCCATGATGGTACCGCTTTATTAGAAAGTTATCTAAATACAGCATCGGATATGGGAAGGAATGTAATTGTAACAGGGACAGGGAATGAAGGGGCAGCACAAGGGCATACTTCAGGGAAGCTGCAAACAGGCCAAAACCATTTGGTAGAGTTTACAGTAGGAATGTATGAAAGTAAACTCAATATACAGTTCTGGAAGTATTATGTAGATGAAATTTTATTGGAACTGGTAAGTCCTTCAGGCGAACGGGTAGGGCCTTTTGAGCAAAGGCTTGGGACACAGCGTTTTCGGATAGGGAATACTCAATTTTTACTTTATTATGGGGAGCCAGCACCTTATACTAGGGCACAAGAAATTTATCTGGATATGATCCCAATAGAAGGAGCTTCTTATATTAATAGTGGCGTGTATGGGATACGGTTATTGGCAGGGCGTATTGTAGAAGGAGAATACCATTTTTGGATGCCATCTTCGGGTGCTTTAAATAGAGGGACTGGTTTTACACTTCCTACACCAGATATAACCTTAACCATTCCTTCTACGGCTGCAAAATTAATTTCTGTAGGGGCTTATGATGCAGGATTGAATTCTTTTAGTAATTTTTCAGGAAGGGGTTATACTAGAGTAGTCCCTATGGTAAAGCCAGAAATTGTAGCCCCAGGGTCAGGGGTTATGGCACCAGCGCCATTTGGGGGATATGCAGCAAGGACAGGGACTTCCTTTGCGGCACCATTTGTAACAGGGGCAGCAGCATTATTAATGGAATATGGGATTATTAATGGAAGAGATCCTTATTTATATGGGGAAAAAGTAAAGGCATTTTTAATCCGTGGCGCAAAAAAATTACCAGGGTTTGATGAGTATCCAAACCCATTAACGGGGGCTGATGGCATAATAGTGCTAAGTTAATAAAAGCCTGCAAAATTAAAGTTTATTTCTGATTTAGTTTTGGAAAAAATTACTGTTTAGTGTTTTTATAATGGATACCATGTATTTTGGAAGAAAAATAATGGAATATTGGCATTTAAGTAAGACTTTATTAACTCTCTTATGGTAAGTACCATAGTTATATCGTTAATTTGGCCTTATTTTTTTATTGTAAAAAAGAGAAAAGGAAGAGATAGTGGGTGTATGGCGATGGTTATATATCATAGGACAATCTAATGGAGAATACATATAGTAAGTAAGAAATGGTACAGGAGAGATGATATATGTTTCATATAACTGATGAAGAGCTTGAGGCAATGGAGGCAATAGATATTAGGGATGTGGATAGAAATACACTAACAGATATTAGTGATATTAAGATTGATACTAGACTTCCAGTGGAAAAGAAACTAGCCCTTTTTGCAGAACAAACAAATAACCTTTTTATACACCGTGTTGGTGACTATGTGGTAAAAGTCAGGTTTCAAAAGGATGGGGCAACTATAGATGATAAAATGGAAGAATATTTAAGGCATTTAGCAGAAATCTATATTTGAAAAAATCAAAGAAGCTTGAAGGGATAGAAATGTTATATTATGTAAATGATTGGTTGTTTTTGATAAATAGTTGAGGATAACTAAATAATAAGCCAGGAGTGATAGGATGGGCAGAAAGCGGTTTCTAGCAGCTATGTACCTCCGCCTTTCGAAGGATGATAGTGATGTGGGAAATGTCAAGAAAGGCAGGCTGAAATCGGAAAGTAACAGTATTGGAAACCAAAGGGAACTAATTAGGGCTTTTATTCATAAACAGCAGGATATGGAACTTTATGATAGTTATGTTGATAATGGATTTTCTGGCAGTAATTTTGATAGGCCAGAATTTAAGAGAATGATAAATGACATTGAAACAGGAAAGGTAAATTGTGTGATTGTAAAGGATCTTTCTCGTTTTGGACGTGACTATATTGAATCTGGTAGGTATATTCAAAAAATCTTCCCAGCACTTTCTGTGCGTTTTATTGCAATTATAGACCATTATGACAGTTTTCAGGCAGATGGGTTAGAAAGTGGCATTGTGGTTCCGGTTAAGAACTTTATCAATGATTCTTATTGTAGGGATATATCTATAAAAGTAAAAAGCCAGTTTGAAGTAAAGAGAAAAAATGGGGAGTGTATTGCACCATTTGCACCTTACGGATACAAGAAGGCAGATAATAAAAGTTTTCTTGTGCCTGATGAATATGCAGCAGATATTGTTAGGAAGATATTTGCATGGAAAATAGAAGGAATGGCTATTTTGGCAATTGCGGAAAAACTAAATGGATTGGGGATCCTTTCACCAAAAGAATACAAGAAGTCGATAGGGATCCATTATAAAGGAGGTTTTTCTGGTTCAGTAAAGTCAAAGTGGAGTAGTACTACCATAAAAAGGATATTGACAAATGAAATCTATTTAGGCCATATGGTACAAGGTAAAAGAGAGAAGATAAATTATAAACTAAAGAAAAGTGTGGATAAGCCACAGGAAAAATGGATAAAAGTAGAGAATACCCATGAGGCAGTGATATCAAAAGATCAATTTTGGATTGTCCAGAATTTGTTAAAAGCAGATGGCAGGATAAGCCCTGTAACAGAGGAAAATAGCTTGTTTATGGGGATTTTATTTTGTGGGGACTGTGGAGAGCAAATGATCAGGCGTGTAAATTATTATAAAGATACGAAAAAGGTATATTATATTTGTTCCACGAAAAATAGAGGGGAAGGCTGTAGCCGGCATAGTATTTTAGAAGGGCAGTTAAAAAGAATGGTTGAAGACATAATTAGACATTATGCGAATTGCTTTTTAGAAGAAAAACAAATATTTGGAAAAGCCTTAGAAATGGAACCGAACGTGGAATCTATTGTCCATTATGGCACAGAGATTGCAAGACTGAAAAAAGAGCAAGATAAGTATTATTCTTTTTGCTCTGGTTTAGATAAGGATTTAAGGCAAGGAGTTATTACAAAAAAGGAATTTGAAAGGCTATATAAGGATTTTAAACGAAAAGCAGAAGAACTGACAGAGGCACAAAAAAAGCAGGAAGTCATGGTACAAGAACTCTTTAAAAACAGTGTTAAATCTGCAGTACAATTAAAAAGAATGAAAGAAAGGCCAGAATTGAAAGAAATAGATCGGTATACTCTTTGCAGTATGGTAAAAAGAATCAATGTATATGAAGAGCAAAGATTAGAAATCGAGTTTTATTATATAAATCCATACTGTGTTATGTAAAAAGTAAATAAGAAAAGAAGGGGAAAAGATATGTGGTAGAAAGGAGTGCATAAGAATGGGCAGAATATCCAAAAGAAAAATGTTGAACCAGCAGCCAGAAAAAAAAGATGGTGTATTAAGGATTCAAGCAGGAATATATGCACGGCTTTCTTCCGATCAGGATGTCAAAAAGAATGGATCTGTTGAGATTCAAATAGAGATAGCAAAAAAATTTGTAGAAGAATTTAACAGGCAGGAAATAGAAGAAGAGATTGAGGTTGTGGAATATTACATAGATCTTGGGAAAACGGGCAGTAATTTTGAAAGAGAACATTTTTTGCGGTTATTACAGGATATTAGGCTTGGGAAAATTAATTGTGTGATTGTAAAAGATTTATCCCGTTTTGGCAGGAATTATTTAGAAGCAGGTAATTATATTGAAAAAATATTCCCTTTTTTGGGAGTACGGTTTATTGCAGTTGCAGATGGTTTTGACACGGGAAAAGAGGGGAACGAGAATAAACAGATGGGTTCTGAAATTAAGAACCTTGTAAATGATATGTATGCAAAGGAGTTTTCCAAAAAGGCAAAATTGCACTTAAAGCAAAGGAGAGAGGAAGGTTCGTATGTAGGCGGGGTGCCTCCATATGGGTATAAGGCAAAATGGAATGGAAAACGCCGTGTACTATTGCCTGATGAGAATACAAAATGTATTGTAAGGTTTATTTATGAGAAATTTGTGGAAATGCAAAATTATACAATGGTGGCGAAGGAATTAAACGATAGGTGTATCAATCCGCCATACCTGTATAAGAAAACAAAAGAGGTATACTATGTAGCAGATAACGTTAAGGATAAGGGATGGGACAAAAGTGCAGTGGAAAGGATTTTGAAAAGTGAAACCTATATTGGAAATTTAGTACAAGGTAAAACTAGCATTACAGCAAGAAACGAGAAAAACCGTATCCATAATCCAAAAGATAAATGGTTAATTATCAAAGGCACACATGAGCCCATAATTGAGAAAGAACTATATAAGAAAGCAGAAGAAATACGTCAGAAGATAAAAGAAAGAACCACCACATATAAGCATCATACAAAAAACTACTCAATAGAGGAAAATATCCTTAGCAATATACTTTATTGTGGTGTGTGTGGCAGGAAAATGACACGCAACAGCTATGTAAAGCAGTATGCAGGTGGGGAGGCAAGGATGGGCAAATATTTTTGTTTAAACAGTAGGCAGACAAAGGCTATAGGATGCCCAAAATCAAACTATATATCAAAAAATGAGCTTTTAGATATATTGTTGCCTCTTATTCATATAGAATTTGAAGTTTTACTTAATAGGCCAGAACATTATATAACATATGGAAAGAGAAGGATAGCAGAGACAGCAAAAAGGACAGAGGAAAGTATACGTGAAACAGAAAGGAAAATAAGGCGTTTTCATGAAGAAGAAAGTAACGCTTACATAGATTATTCTACGGGAAAGATTCTTCAGGAAAATTATGTATCTTTTAAGAAGGGGCAGGAGGAAAGATGGAATGAGTTAAACAAACAGAAGCAAAGATGGGAAAGGGAAAAAAAAGAATTGGATAAGCAGGGAATAAAGTATCTTACAAGTATAAAAATACTTGTAAAGCCAAGATGTGCAAAAGACATAACAAAGGATATGTTGGAAACTTTTATTTCGAAAATATATATTTATCCGGGGAAACGGATGGAAGTCTTGTTTACAGTTACGTTTGGCATGATAAGAGGGGTGGATAATGAATAGGTTGGCAATATATTTGCGTTTATCTATAGAGGACAAAAGAAGGAACTCTGATGGCAATTTTATTCAGGATGAAAGTAACAGTATTAAAAACCAAAGAAAATTGATTTTGAAATATATACATCAGGACCCTGACCTTGCAAAATATGAAGTCGTGGAATTTAATGATGATGGATATTCTGGTACAAATATGGAAAGGCCTGGTATAAAGAAATTACTAAAGGAGATAAGAAAAAACAATATTTGCTGTATTATCGTAAAAGACATGTCTCGGTTTTCAAGAGATTATATTGAGATGGGAACTTATTTAAACCAGATATTTCCGTTTATGGGGATTCGTTTTATTGCACTTAATGACCACTATGATAGTAGGGATCATAATGGGAATACCGTAGAAATTGATACAGCCTTCCAGACACTTTTATATGATTTATACAGCAAAGATATCTCACTTAAAGTAAAGGCTTCTTTTGAAAATAAATGTGTAAATGGGGAATATGTTTTTGGGCAAGTTCCTTTTGGATATCAAAAAAGCAGGGAAGTGAAAAATACGGTTATTGTGAATGAGAAAGAGGCAAAGATTGTACGCTATATCTTTTCTCTTGCTATGCAGGAAAAAAGTAGTACACAGATTGCAAGGCAACTTTATAAGGAAAATGTACCTACGATTACACAGATCCGCAAGCAAGGCAAAGAGGTACAAGATGGAAGATTCCATACATGGGACAGCCAAGCAGTTAGGAAGATTTTAAATAATCGTTTTTATCTTGGGGAGATGGCGTATGGAAAATCTATAAGAAGTGTGGTGGGAAGTAAGTCTGGTAAGGTGGTGCCAAAGAAAGATTGGAAAATCATAGGAGGCCATCATGAAGCATTGGTTTCAGAGGAAATTTTTGAGCAGGTTTCCAGATTTAGGACAGGACAATCTACAAAACGAAATAAAGAAAAGCATCCTTTGACAGGCAAGCTGTATTGTGGAGGCTGTGGATATTCCTTAAGTTATAAATCAATTCATGGAAAGAATAAATATAGGCGGTTTGAGTGTAGGAAACATGCCTTACTCCAAATACTAGAATGTTGTACTTATATAAATGCCGATTTGTTGCAAAAAACAGTACTTTTTATGTTAAATAAAGAAGTAATGCTTTATGGAAATCCTATAAAACAAAAAGAAAATATAGTTGCTTTTCAGGAATGGGACATTTATATGTTAAAAAAGAAGCTAGAGGAATATAAAAAAGAAAAAAAGCAGGTACAAGTAAAAAAAGACGATTTATATGAAAGATATGCACTTATGGAATGTTCGGTTACAGAGTACCAGAAAGAAGAAAAAAAACTGGAAGAACTATTAGTTTCTTTATCTCTTAAAGAAAGAGAAACAATGCTAAGGCTTACTGAAATAGAACATGAATACCAAAAAACAAAGGAAGATATAAAGCAGATGATGGGGGATTCTTATATAAAAGAACTAACGCAGGATGTAGTTGATACTTTTATAAAGAAAGTATATGTTTATAAGGGGAAAAAGATTGAGATAGAGTGGAATTTTAATAGGGGCTGTATGAAATAGGATAATATTGCAAAAGATTTCTATCAATGGTATAATTACCAAAGAAAAAATGGTAATATGAAGGATGGAATATATGAGAAAAAGTATATGCAGATTGCTTTTAGTAAGTCTATGTACTATAACATTTACCGGATGTGGTTTAGAAAGAAATAACGATTTAGCAGAGAATGTGGATTTGGAACCTATAGAACCGCAAAAGGTTGAATTAGTAGTCTGGGGAGCTGAGGAAGATACAAAATTAATGAACCAGATTATAAAGAGTTTTCAGACAAAATACCAGGGGCAGGCGGATTTCCAGATTTTATTTGAGGTACAGGGAGAATCCCAGTGTAAAGACGTATTGATTGGGGGATTAGAGGATGGTGCAGATGTATTTACCTTTGCAGATGATCAGTTAAGTACTTTGGCTGCTGCTGGGGCATTAAATCCCATTGAGGATGCAGAGGAGATTAAAAGCAGGAATCTTCCAAGTACAACAGAGGCAGTTACGGTAAATAACCAATTATATGCCTATCCATTAACAGCAGATAATGGATATTTCTTATATTATAATAAGCAATATATGACAGAAGAGCAGGTTAAGACATTGGATGGCATATTAGAAGCAGCAGCTACAAATAATAAATTATTTACGATGGATTGGTCTTCTGCATGGTATGTATATTCTTTTTTTGGGAATACAGGTCTGCAAGTTGGGCTTAATGATGATGGAATTACTAACTATTGCACATGGAACCGGTCGGATGGGGATATACGGGGTATTGATGTAGCCCAAGCAATGCTTCGGATTGCGGAAAATCCGGGGTTTTCTAGTTGTACAGACGAAGAGTTCCTTAATGGAGTAAAGGACGGATCAGTAGTTGCAGGTGTCAGTGGTGTGTGGAATTTTGTTGCAATAAAGGAGGTTTGGGGGGATAATGTTGGAGCTGTTAAGTTGCCAACTTATAGTTGTAATGGCCGTCAGATACAGATGGCTTCTTTTTCTGGTTGTAAATTGATTGGTGTAAATGCGTATTCGAAATACCCAGAATGGGCAGCACGGCTGGCCGAATGGATTACGAATGAAGAAAACCAGCAGCTCCGTTTTGAAATGCGCGAGCAGGGTCCATCGAATATCGCTGTTGCGAATTCATCAGAAATTATGCAATCACCAGCGATTGCTGCTCTTTTAGAGCAGTCTGAATTTTCCCAGTTGCAGCGGATTGGCGGAAAGTTTTGGGATCCAGTCTCAAAATTTGCAGAAAATATGGCAGCAGGAAATCCTTCTGGTCAGGACTTACAGAAGCAGCTAGATGAGATGGTAGAAGGTGTTTCTGCAAGATAAATACATATGTCGAAAGGATTTGTTAATGTAAAATGAAGAATAGATTTACTATACAACAACGTTTGATACTTCCGATAATTCTTTTAGGAGTTTTGGCATTGATTTCAAGTGCCTTGTCGGTTTTTAGTATTAACAATGTAAATTCCAATGCTTCTAAAATTGTAGATAATTATATGGTAGGTTTGGAAACGCTACATAATATTCGCCATACTACTACCAATATTCATAAGATGGCACTGTCACATATTGTAGCGACAGATTATAATACAATGATCATTGTTGTGGTACAAATTAAAGAAGAAGAAAAAGTATTAGAAGCATATTTAGAAGAATATAAAAAGTATGTTACCAAAGATGAAGAAGAAATCTATGCGCAACTTTTGGAAAATTATGAGTCTTTTAAGCATGCTTTGGTTTATCTTGTATGTGCAAGTGCGGACAGTAAGACGCAAGATGCCTATGCGTATGCAAATGGTGATGTTGCCCGTTTTGGGTCTGCCATAGCGAACAATACAGATGAACTATATGAAGCTGTACATGCAAGAACAAATAACGCAAGGCAGAAGCTTTTGGCAGTTTATATTATTTCACTGGTTACTGCTGCTTCCTCTATTGTAGCATGTCTTATCTTAGTCTTTGCAGCAATTCGCATTATTAAAAAATATGTGATAACCCCCATTAAGGGCACAGTGGATATGTTAAAGGAAAGTTCACAGAAACTTGACGAAGTAACAGGTGAAGTACTGAAGCATACTCGTACATCTGGAAAAAGTGCTAGAGATCTTTCTTCTCTTGCAGATTCTCTATCTATGGCAATCCAGAGGGTAGCAAATAATGCAATGGTTATTAATAGTAGTGCTTCAGATATTAAAGAGGATGTCCATGACATGGCTGAAGAATGTAATGCTATTACAGATTATTCCTCTGCAATGAAGATGAGGGCAAATGAGATGGAGGCAACAGCACAGACAAATGCAGAAGTAATTCAAAAAAAGGTAGCCAATATCTTAGGAGTGCTTGAAGAAGCAATTGAAAACAGTAAAAGTGTAGATCAAGTAAACCGATTGACAAAAGATATTATGTCAATTTCATCATCAACTAATTTAATCGCACTTAATGCGTCCATAGAAGCGATGCATGCTGGTGAGGCGGGAAAAGGTTTTGCTGTTATTGCAACAGAAATCCAATCTTTAGCAAGTGCTTGTAGTGAAACTGCTGGGCATATCCAAGAAGTGAACCAGATTGTTACAAATGCGGTACATAACTTGTCAAAACATTCACAGGATATGGCAGATTATTTGAATAAGACTATTTTAATTGAATTTCAGGAATTTGTCCGTTCTGGAAAACAGTACAAAGAGGATGCCGATTATGTAAAGGAAATGATTGATTCATTTAACCATAGGACAGATCGGCTTCGAAGCTCTATGACAGAGATAGCTGGTTCTATTGAAAGTATTACAAAAGCGATTGATGATGGGGCATCTGGGATTACTGGGGTTGCAGGCAGCACGAAGATTTTAGTGGAGGATATGGCAGACATTACGGGCCGTATGGATACAAACCAGGAGATTGTAGAAGAATTGAAAAAACAGATGGAAGTATTTGCAAAATTTTAAGAAAAAATAAAATGGCTTCACCATAATTTATGATATGTAGCAGTTATTTACTTATGGATAGAGTGGGGTATGGGGGGACTATGTGCAGGTGGCTTAAAAAGTTTGTAACAATAATTTGGCATCAACGGGATATGGTGCATTGTGTGTACAGGATAGTATACCAATATAAAAGTATTGTATAATATTATGTGGTAAATGGATAATAAAAAATGTGGTTTATGATAGAAAAAGTGTAAAAGAGATAAAAGAAAAATGGGAGATGATATGCAAGGTATTGTCTCCTATTTTGAAAATAAGGAAGGATATGATTTCTATTTTTTATATACTATAATGAATGAGTTATAAAGAAAAAGTTTACGATGTAGAAAAGAGGCTAATGGTGTTTGTTTAATATTATTTAAAGAAACTTGTTTTAACAAAAGAATAAGAAAGGAAACAATGGAGTATGAATACCCTTTTATTTTTACAGTTATCCAGCGAACAACAGTTATTTATAGAAAAAGCACTACAAGGGGAAAATATTCTTGTAGATGCTTGTATTGGAAGTGGAAAAACTACAGCAATCCAAAATCTATGTAATGAATTGCCAAGTACGAAAAGAGTTTTATATTTAACATATAATAAGCTTTTAAAATTAGACGCAAAGGCTAAGATAAAAAAGAAAAATGTTACTGTGACAAATTATCATGGATTTGCATATATGGTGTTAAGTAAAAGCGGCATATCAGCAGGCGTATCTGATTTGATACAGACATTTGTCCAAAAAAAACCTGTTATTGGGGAATATGATATTTTAATTATAGATGAATACCAAGATATTGAACAAGAATTAGCAGAGATGCTGCAATGGATAAAAGACTGTAACCCAAATATGCAGATTATTGCAGTTGGGGATATGGAACAGAAAATATATGATAAAACCACATTAAACGTAGAATTATTTATGAAAGAATTTCTTGAAGAATACCTTACATTAAAATTTACACAATGTTTCCGGTTATCAAAGGATCTGGCAGCTATGCTTGGAAGAGTATGGAAAAAAGAAATAAAAGGGGTAAATAAGCATTGTAAAGTAAAGGAAATGACCAAGGAAGAAATTATACCATTTTTAGTAGAACAGGATGTGGCAGATATTTTGTGTTTAGGGGCAAGGACAGGAGTTATGGCTGACACGCTCAATCTTTTAGAAGACAAATATCCATACCAGTTTAATAAAAAAACAGTTTATGCCACTATATTCGACAGTGATTCTATGGGAAAAACAGAACCGAAAAAGGATTCCGCCATATTTACAACATATGATAGCAGCAAGGGCTTAGAAAGGAAAATTTGTGTTGTCTTTGATTTTACAGAAAGCTATTGGGATACAAGGATTAAAAAACCACAGCAGTCCTATGCGATTTTAAGGAATATTTTTTGTGTGGCAGCCAGCAGGGGAAAAAATTATATTATTTTTGTAAAATCGGATGAGGATATGTTGTCTGAAAAAACACTTTCCACTTTTGTAGAAACAAACCAGAAATTTGAAGATTTGCATATGAGTGATATGTTTAATTTTAAATATAAAGAAGATGTAGAAAAGTGTTTTGCACAATTAAAATTGCATAAGTTAATACAAAAAGACAGTTCTCCAATAAATGTAAAAAGGGCAGATGAATTAATTGATTTATCCCCGTGTATTGGAATATACCAAGAAGCAGTTTTCTTTCATGGCTATCAGATCGATGCAGATATCAAATTAAGGGTTTCTTTAAACCCAAAATTAACAGGATTATATACAGAAGAGGTAAAAAATGCTCCATTAGATGAAAAGATATTATTTTTGGTTTCCCTTGAAACTAGGCAGAATAGATATAGGACACAAGTAATAACGCCTTTGGTTAGTAAAACGCAGAGTACTTTAATCAAGGATCGGTTAGGGACAAGACTGCAAAGTGATGATAATGCACAGGTAGAATGTCAAATTGACTTTGCTATACAAGAAAATAGGGGAGTAAAATTTTCAGCTAGGGGGTTTGCTGATGTAGTAAAGGATAATATCGTATATGAATTAAAATTTGTATCCGAATTAACACATGAACATTTCCTACAATGTGCCAGCTATATGGTTGCAATGGACCTTAAAAAAGGGATTTTATGGAATACAAGGGATAATACTATATACGAAATAGAAATACCAGACAGGAAGGCTTTTTTAGATGCAGTAACAAAAACGGTTACAAAAGGAATGGTTGAAAAATATTATAAGCCAGTTAGACAAGTAAAATTACATAGGGAGAATACTATGGATAAATTTGCAGTAATTGATACAGAGACAAATTGGAATAATGAAGTAATGTCAATTGGCGTAGTGGTTGCAGATTGTAAGGATAAGAAAGAAATAGATTCAGCCTATTACATTATTGATCCAGAATATAAAGTGGGCGGGATGTATTCAAATGAATTAAAGCTTAATGGGAAAAATGCCTGTATTACAAATAGGAAGAAGGCTTTAAAAGAGATTAAAGGGTGGCTAGATAGTTATAAGATACAAAAACTTTTTGCATATAATGCGTCTTTCGATAAAAACCATTTGCCAGAATATTCGGGATATGAATGGTATGATATTATGCGTTTAGCTGCATACCAACAATATAATTGGGCAATACCAAGTTCGGCAGAGTGTTGTAATACTGGAAGGCTAAAACGGGGATATGGAGTGGAAGATATTTTAAGGATGCTTAGTAACAATAAAAGATATAGGGAGACACATAATGCTGTTTTAGATGCGCAAGATGAACTAGAAATTATCCGGTTACTAGGGCATGGGATAGAAGAATACCAGATAGCATGTCTTTCAGACAAAAAGGCTCCTAACACAAAGGCACAACATAAAACAAAAATAATAGAAAAACCAAGTAAGAAAAAGGGAATTATATTGAAAATTTTTAGAAGGAAGTAATGGGATTTATATATGTTAAAAATGAAGGCAAAAATAGAGCTGGTGCCTAAAAAGGAACCAGCTCTATTTTTAGTTTATTTTATTTCAAATTCTTTTCTATAGTATACATCATTATACATAAATTCTAATTCATATCTGCCACTAGGGAATGTAATATTAAAGTCAAGGTAAAAAATATTTGGGCCATCCCATGATTCTCCTTTTCCTACCACCCTAGGCTCTGTTGCAAGGAGTTGGTTTTCTAAAGGATAAACTTTTATATTTTCTTTTTCTATTGCAATCACATCAATGGCATTGGTCAATGTTATAGTAAGTTTGTGATAACCACCAATGTTACCTATGGAGTATGTGATATTTTCAATGTCTGTTACTTTGTCTGGATCTTGGTCAGGCTCTTCTTCTATTTCGGCTGGGATTTTGATGGTTTCAGCGTACCTAGGAGGCCGGTTTCCTTTTAAATCCTCTGGGATCAAATAGAATAATTTATCATTTGGATTTATTTTTACAGTCAACCGATTATCACCACCAGATAAATTTGCTTTTTGGCCAAATTGCACAATTTCATC
This sequence comes from uncultured Lachnospiraceae bacterium, assembly GCA_910577045.1. Taxonomy (GTDB): domain Bacteria; phylum Bacillota; class Clostridia; order Lachnospirales; family Lachnospiraceae; genus RGIG8607. Next base: position 55,401 of record CAJTLB010000001.1, read on the forward strand.
TGCCGTAGGTAAATCATTGGACTCCGTATACTCTGTTGTGCCATAATAAAATACACCACCCTCATTAGAATGGAAAGTTACTATAATTTCATCTTCTGCAACTCTTTTTACAAGTTTTTCTGTTAAAAGAGGGTAATCAAAGTCGGTATAAAATTTTTTATTTAATTGGCTGCCATCTGGCAACGTAATATATACAGTATAGCCTGTTTTACTATTCATAAAGTAATATGGCTTCATGAGAATGTAATAAGTAGTGTTATCTTCTGTTTGTATGCTGCCAATGCTAATATCCCCATTTACACATTCTACATTAATATTGTCTAAGGTTAAAGCTTCTGCCGTTGGTTTATTAAGCACAACTTTTATTTTACTATCAGAAACAGCGTCTGCTTCCAAGATTTCTATATTCCCATTGTTTTCTTCAGAATCTCCATCTGGTTGTGCAGAGATAATAGCAGAACCTCGGAGTACAGCAGTTTCACTTTCCTTTTGTACAGTCGCAAAGTAAATGGTATATGCTTGATTTTCTTTTAAGCCTGGTATTGTGAAAGAATGGAGCCCTTCTTGTTCAAGACGCATAGAATCTCCTTGTTTTTGTACATCTTCGCCTGTTTGTGGAGTTTGTGTCCCTATTGCTTGCCCAAATAATACTTGCCGGGAAGTATTGGTTGGGACAGCTATATAATAAAGGATTCCAGCACTATCGGATATAAATGAAATATTAGCAGTATTTTTATCTACTCTTTTGGTTTCTATTTCTTTTAATTCTGGGGCTGCCAAACTTGTAACAAATGTTTTTTCGATTCTTTTCCCATTAGGCAACGTGATTTCCATATTATAAGTATTGTCGTTAAAATATGTGGTAGTAATATGGTATATTTTATTTTTTTGGCTTCCTGTTTCTGTTTCCACCTTTAAAATAGTCATATCTTTTCCAGCTGGGCAACTAATATAAAAATTAGAAATATCTAATGGGGTAGCTTGGGATAATACAACGTCAATCATATTACTTTTTGGCACAGTGATTTCTTGGATCTTTACGTTAGTTACTACGTTGTCTTCAAAATCATCTGAGTCATCCGAGTCATCAGAATCATCCCAGGAAGAGCTGGAATGATTATAGTTAGGTTGTGATTCTTCTTTCTGTTTTTCCTGCATCTGCCATATTTGTTCTTTTACTGTAGGAGAAAGATCGGCTTGTTGTGCCCCGTCAGAACTATATGCTTTGTCTGGTATAGGGATTTTATTGCCAATGGCGGCTCCTGTTACAGGATCAAAAGTATAGACATTAATAGATTGATCCTGCCATAAAACAGTCCCTGTCTGCATGGCGCCGCTTGTTTTATCTAAGGCATAAATGTTCCCGTTGACTTCTATAATTCCAGTTTGCATGCTTCCAGAATTATCTAAAAAGTACCAAGTGTTATCTGTTTGTAGCCAGCCAGTTGCCATTTCTCCAGAGGCGTTATTTAAGTAGTACCATTTTTCATTCTCTTTTATCCAGCCTTCTTTCATATCGCCGTTAGTAGGATCTAAATAATACCATTTCCCATCTTTTTCAAGCCAGCCAGACTGCATAACCCCTGCTTCATTAAAATAATACCATTTTCCATTAATTTGTTTCCAGGCGTTCGTTATGCTTTGGCTGTTTTCTGTATAACTCCAGTTTCCATTAGTTTGTTCCCAATTTGCTAAAACAGGAGTGTTGGCCATAATCATAAGCGCTGCAGCAACGATACCAATTGTTACTTTTTTTCTCATTTTAAATTCTCCTTTATTTTGTTTCGTTTAGGCAAAAATAGTGTCACATTTTAATATTTAGCCATTTTTTAGTATAACATATTTTCCAAAAGAAAGATACGTAATTTTTGTCTACTGAAATCTTGTTGATTTGTATGGGAAATACAGGTATAATAAAAAGTAAAAGTGGAATCATGGCATAAGGCGGTGAGGGATTTGGTAAAGAGGTTCTTTGTTAGGACAAAGGCATTGAAAAATGGAATGAAGATTGACCAGAAGATTGTGGATAAGACAGGGCGAACCCTGATAGCCAGAAATACAGTATTGGATGATTTCTTGATTTCTTCCCTATCCAGATTAGGAGTGCCAGGAATCTATATTCGAGAGGGAGAGGAGGAACCAGAGGATGAACTGATCTCTTTGCAGGCAAAAGAAAACATTGAAAAACTAAAAGTAGAGGATCGGGCAAAGGTTAATTTATCAGAGAGTGTAAGAAAAAGAGTGGCAGAAGGGATCCAATATTTATATCACAATACAAGTGATGAAAGCTTTACAGATGCAGCAAAAAATATTACAGGGGATCTGATGAAAGCAATTACAGATAATGATGCAATAGCAGTTGATATTAGTGTATTAAAGGTTAGTGATGAATATACATTTAAACACAGTGTCGATGTGGCAACAATGGCAATGATTATAGCTAGGAAGCATGGGCTTAACCAAAATGAAGTGCGTGATATTGGTGTTTCTGGGCTTTTACATGATGTGGGGAAGTCAAAAATCCCAAATAAGGTGTTAAATAAACCTGGGAGGCTTACCGACAAAGAATTTGAATTAATGAAGCAGCACTCTTTATTTGGATATGGTATTTTAAAGGAAAAGGATAATATTTCTGGTGCAATTTCATTGGGAGTGTTACAGCATCATGAAAAAATAAATGGAAATGGATATCCACTTGGGCTTTCAGCAGAAAAGATTAATCTTTATGCTAAAATTCTTTCAGTGGCAGATATTTATGATGCGTTGGTAACAGAAAGACCCTATAAAAAGGCGTTTTCCCAGCGTGATGCAATAGAAATGATTATGTCTATGACAGGGGAATTGGATATAGCAATTATGAAGAGTTTCCTTGGAAGTGTTATATTATATCCAGTTGGCTGTACAGTACAGCTTAGCAATGGAGAACGTGCAAAAGTAGTAGAAAATAATGTAGATTACATATTAAGGCCAAAAGTAGTAGGAATAAAGACAGGAAAAGTATATAATTTGGCAGAAGATTTAAATTGTGCAAATATTATTATATTATAAATAACCAGGGAAGGGAGTTACAGAATGGTACAATATTTTGGAATGAGTCAGACCGGGAAGCTAGAGGAGGCGGTAAAAGGATTGACCCGTCCTAAGCTTATTATGCTGATGTCAAATGGGAAGCAGTTTGAAAAACACGTGGCTGAATTGGAAAGGAGGTTTCCAAAAGTCCCTAGTATTGGCTGTATTGGCATGAGCTATGATACAAGGGTAGTAGAGGATGGGGTAGGTATTATTGCTTTTACAGAAGGGGTTGAGGCTGTAACAAATGTATTAGAACAGGTATCAGTAATGCCAGTTAAGTATATTAAAAGATTACAAGATGATATAAGGCAAATAAATGCGTCATCAGAAAATACCATTTGTATTGATTTTTGTTCTAATAACGATGCTTGCGTATTAACAACAGCATATAGTGTATTGGGAAAGATGAAGATTCCATTAGTAGGCGGGACAGGAGATGCGGGCAAGGTGTCCGTTAATGGGAAGATATATAAAGATGCAGCTGTTTATGCTTTAGTAAAAAATTTGAATGGCAAGGTAAGGGCTTATAAGGAGAATATTTATAGGCCAATGAATGAATATCGGCTAATTGCTTCAAAAACAGATAGGAATAAATATTTGTTAGGAGAACTAAATGGGAAGTCAGCAAAACAAGTGTACCAGGATATTTTGCAAGTAAGGGAAGAGGATATCTGCACACAGACATTTAAAAACCCATTTGGTAAATTAAGCGGGCAGGATGTGTGCATTATTTCTATAAAGGCAGTAGAGGGCAGCGCGCTGACTTGTTACCGCCAGGTAAATGATTCTGATGTATTAATCTTACTGGAATTGGGGGATTATAAAAAGATAACACAAGAAACAATCCAAAGGATAAAACAAGATTTTAAGCATATTTCGGCAGTGTTTTCTGTAAATTGCCTGTTCCGTTATAAGCTTTTTAGCCAGAATGGGGATATGGCAGGATATTTAAAGGACATGTCTGCCTTAGGCAACCATGCAGGGATAATTGGGTATGGGGAGCATTTTAATAGTCAGTTTGTCAATCAGTCTATGACATGTGTGGTTTTTGAATAAAGTAGAAAGAAACAAAGAAAGGCAGGAATAAAAAACATGTTATCCGCAAAAAAAAGGAAAATGGATTTATATCCGGTAGGATATGTGGCAGATCGGCTATTAGATTATCGGGTGGAGTTAGCACAAAAAGAAGTTCGTTCCCTGCAGCAATTAAGGGAAATTGAAATGGCGTTCCAAGTGGTACTGGAAGAAAACGCTGCCTTAAAGGAAAGGCTGAGCTCTTTTCGTGAGGTATTTGAGACAGTAGGGGATATTTCAAACCAGTTTGCATCAGTAAGGGAGGAGATTACGGATACAGTAGGACAGGCACAGTCCCAAGTGGATGGGTTAAAGGAAAGCTCAGAGCAAGTGAGGGGCAGTTTTGGGGATATACAACATACTTTTGCTGATTTCCAGGAGTCTGTAAAAAAAATAAAGGGTTGTATGAGGCAGATTGTTTCTATTGCAAACCAAACAAATATCCTTGCTTTAAATGCCTCTATAGAAGCAGCAAAAGCAGGGGAACAGGGAAAAGGGTTTGCTGTTGTAGCAGGGGAAGTAAAAAGCCTGGCAGAAGAAATAAAAGGGTTAGTTAGTACCGTAGATGATAGTATTGAACGTGTAGAACATGGAACCAGTAAAATGGATACAAGCATTGCTGCTTCCCATGAGGCGTTGGGGCAGAGCATAGAAAATGTAAATAAAACATACCAGATGTTTGATAAGATTACCCAGGCAGCAGGCGGTGCAGAAACAGTCCAGATGCAGATTTCTGGGGCAATCGATGAGTCTAGGAGAAGCCTTGAGGGGGTTAGGCATTCCTTTGAAGAAACAGAAATACAATATCAAAAAGTAAAAGAGCATATTGAGGAAGCAAATGAACTTGGCACAACAAAAAGTTCTATGTTTGAGGACATTGATAATATGCTTTCACAAATTAGTCCAATGGTAAGAGAAATAGAGAACCATTAAGCCTATGAAAAGATTAGTAATCGGGATCTTAGCACATGTGGATGCTGGAAAGACAACATTATCAGAAGCAATGCTCTATACCAGCGGCGCAATTAAAAAGGCAGGGCGTGTAGATAATAAAGATGCATTTTTAGACACTTATGGCTTAGAGAAAGAGAGAGGAATTACAATTTTTTCAAAACAAGCTTGTTTTTCTTTCCAAAATATGCAGGTTAGTTTATTGGATACACCAGGCCATGTCGATTTTTCAGCTGAGATGGAAAGGACGTTGTCAGTATTAGATTATGCGATACTGGTAATTAGCGGGACAGACGGGATACAAGGGCATACAGGGACACTTTGGAAATTATTGGGGGATTATAAAATTCCTGTATTTATATTTGTAAATAAAATGGACCAAAATGGTGCAGATAGGCAGAAGCGGATAGTAGAATTAAAAGAAAAATTAGATGATAATTGTATTGATTTTAGCATGGAGAAAGAAGAACTTTTTGATGCGTTAGCAATGTGCCAAGAAGATGTTATGGAAGAATTCTTGGATAATGGCAGAATAGAGGATTATACAATTGTAAATCTAATTAAAGAGAGAACGATTTTCCCTTGCTTTTTTGGATCGGCATTAAGGCAGCAAGGGGTTAAGGAGTTTTTAGAAGGACTGGAACAATATACAAAGGAATTAGCTTACCCAGAAGAATTTGGTGCAAGGGTGTTTAAGGTTGCAAGAGATGAGGTGGGCAACCGTTTAACTTATTTAAAAATTACAGGAGGCAGCTTAAAGGTAAAAGATATATTGGATGGGCAGAAAGTTAATCAGATTCGTGTATATTCTGGAATAAAATATAAGGTGCCCACAGAGGCAGCAGCAGGGCAAGTTTGTGCAGTAACAGGGCTTTTAGGGACATATCCGGGGAAAGGGTTTGGGTTGGAAAAAAAAGAAAGAAAGCCAGTATTAGAACCAGCTTTGACATATCAGCTTTTATTGCCAGAAGGATGTGATGCAGCAAAAGTTTTGCCGCAGCTTCGCCAGTTAGAAGAAGAAGAGCCTGAACTCCATATAACTTGGGATGAAAGATTACAAGAAATAAAAGTACAGTTGATGGGGGAGGTACAAACAGAAGTCTTAAAAAGGCGGATAGAGGAACGGTTCCAAATAATAGTAGAATTTGGTCCAGGTAGTATTGTATATAAAGAAACAATAGCGAATATAGTAGAAGGAGTCGGGCATTTTGAACCTCTGCGTCATTATGCAGAGGTTCATCTACTTATGGAGCCAGGAGAAAGGGGAAGTGGGCTTGTATTGGAAAGTTGTTGTAGTGAGGATAAATTAGATAAAAATTGGCAAAGGCTTGTTTTAACTCACCTACAAGAAAAGGACCATAAAGGCGTACTTACAGGATCGGCTATTACGGATATAAAAATTACCTTGGCAGCAGGAAAAGCGCATCAAAAACATACAGAAGGAGGAGATTTTAGGGAAGCGACCTACCGTGCAGTAAGGCAGGGGCTAATGCAGGCACAGTCTGTACTTTTAGAACCATATTATAAGTTTACGTTAGAGCTTCCAGAGCAGATGCTTGGCAGGGCTATGGGAGATATGGAACGGATTTCTGGGAGCTTTTTGGCACCAACCATACAAGGAGGGATAGCATTTCTTACTGGCGAGGTGCCTGTTTCTACTATGCAAGATTACCAGAAAGAATTCCTTGTTTATACGAAAGGGCTGGGACACTTATTTCTCAGTATGAGTGGGTATAAGCCGTGCCATAATGAGATAGAAGTAATTGATTATTTGGCTTATGATGCAGAGGGAGATATTGAAAATCCGGCTGACTCCGTTTTTTGTTCTCATGGGGCAGGTTTTATTGTAAAATGGGATGAAGTAAAGAAGTATATGCATGTAGAGAGTGTTTTACAGAAAGAAATAGTAGAAATGATAGAAAAGCCAAAGAAGGAGGGAAAGGATTTACAAGAAGAATGGATAGGGGAAGATGAGGTAGAAAAGATTTTTGCTAAGACATTCTTTGCAAATAAGGCAGATAAAACAATTTCTAGAAAGAAATTTGCCCCTGTAAAAAAAGAAAATATTAGTGGTTATACAGGAATAAGGAATGATAAAAAGAGGCAAGAAGGGGCATTAGAGGAATATATATTGGTAGATGGGTACAATGTAATTTTTACATGGGAAGAATTAAGAGAGCTTGCTAGTATCAATATAGATGGTGCTAGAGATCGGTTATTGGATATTATGTGCAATTATCAAGGGATAAAGAAGTGCCATTTGATGGTGGTATTTGATGCTTATCGGATACAGGGGCATAGGACAGAAATACTGGATTATCATAATATCCATGTAGTATATACAAAAGAGGCAGAAACAGCAGATCAATATATAGAAAAATTCGCACATGAAAATTCAAAACGATATCGGGTAACAGTAGTAACTTCTGATGGATTAGAACAGATTATTATACATGGGCAAGGATGTTTATTAATGTCATCAAGGGAATTATTAAAGGAAGTGGAGAAGATAAACAGGGAAATTCAGGAGAATTATCTTGGCACAGAAACAGGGATAAAGAAGGTGGCGCCACTTGCTAGATTAGGGGATAAAATGCCGGAAATAGATAGATCTTAATTGTTTTTTATTTTAGGATGTGGTATAATAGAACAAAATGTTTTTTAGTCTGATGGAGAGGGAAAATGAAGATACGGGATTATTTTAGGAAAATAGCAGATTTTTCACTGGAACAGATTATTATTTTTGATGAGCAAGGAGAAATTTTATCCGCAAACAGGGAAGCAGAGCAGGGGCTTGGGTATGAAGAAGGAGAGATAATAGGAGTAGATATTGGAAAAGTAATACCTGGTCTTATACATAAAACGGAAGATGGACAGCTAGATGGGATAAAGTGTGGGATGGAAATTATTGCTGGAAGTGTCTACCGGAAGAACCAAACTTGTTTCCCAGCCGATATTAGGTTACAACAAGTAGAAGAAACGCCGCTGTTATATGTTTTTTTAGCGAAAGATGCCCGTGAGCATGTTGGTGTAGTGAGAGAGCTAGAAAAGGTAAAAAATGAGGCAGAACAAGCAGAAAATACAAAAAATGAGTTTGTTGCTAATGTAACACATGAGCTTCGTACTCCTGTGAATGGGATTCTTGGGCATATCCAAAATTTAATGGTTATAGAGGACAGGCCACAACAGAAAAAAACAATGCAAATTATTGAACGTTGTTGCATGGATATGAATAAATTGATTAATAATATCCTAGATTTTTCAAAGCTGCAAGCGAATAAATTTATTCTGGAAGAACGAGAATTTGATTTTAGGGAGATGATGCACCATGTCGAAGACATTCATTTTTCAAAAGCAAGAGAGAAAGGGTTATTATTCCAGATTAATATTGACGACAATGTTCCAGTAAGAGTGGTTGGGGATGAATTACGGATCACACAAGTATTAAATAACTTAATATCCAATGCAATTAAGTTTACAGATTCTGGGAAGGTTGCCGTGGAAGTCATTAAAACCCTGCAGAAGCAAGATGAATCAGAACTGTTTTTTTTAGTAATTGATTCTGGCATTGGAATTAGTGATGTAGAGAAAGATCGGTTATTTAAACGTTTTTCTCAGGTAGATGCTTCTACTACACGAAAATATGGGGGGAGTGGTCTTGGCCTTGTAGTTTGTAAGGAAATTGTAGAGCTTATGCGAGGAAGCATTAATGTAGAAAGTGAAAAAGGAAAAGGCAGCATGTTTAGTTTTTCTGTTATGTTAAAGCTCCCTGCTGATAGTATGAGCCAAGAGCAAGGCAAAGCAGTAGAAAAATCAATTATGCAGATTAAAGAAAGTGCATATAGTAAAGTTGGGATGGAAGAAAATGATGCCATGTACCAATATGGAACAAGTGAGAATTACCAGGCACTAAAAGATACAATGGAAAAACTAGTACTTTGCCTAGAGATGGACAATTGGGAAAAGGCAGAGAGTTTTGCAAAGAATTTAAAACGTTTGGTAGAGGATGGTGGAGAAGATATTAATAGGATGATATTCCGCCTAGAACTGGCAATACGGAAGGAAAACTATGAGAAAGCCATGAAAGCTTTTGAGACGCTAAAGGGAAGTTTTAGGAAAGGGGATGATTGAATCCGTGGCAGTAGAATTACAGAATCAATCGGGACCAGATGTTATCATTGTGGATGATCTAGAGGTAAACCAAGTTATTTTAATCCAAATGATAGAAAGTATGGGATATCAAGCAGCAGGAGTGGGAAGTGGGGAAGAGGCCCTTGCATTAGTGAAGGAACATTTGCCAAAGCTATTTTTGCTGGATATTACTATGCCGGGAATGAGTGGGTTTGAGTTATGTGAAATTTTAAAAAATGAGGTTCTTACTAGGGATATACCAGTTATTTTTATTTCTGCAACTTCGAATTTGGATGATAAAGTCATGGGGTTTACTTTGGGGGGAGCAGATTTTATTTCAAAACCATTTGCTCTTGCAGAAGTAACCGCAAGAGTTAGTACACATTTAAGAAGTTATGAAATGAAGAAAGAAAATGAGTTTTATAATAAAAAATTAAGGCTGGTTTTAAATGAACAAATGAAAAAGCTAGAGGATGAGAAGAAAAATGTTCTTTATGCAATTGCTAAAATTACAGAAAAAAGTGCTAACTTTGCAGAAAGCCGTTTAAGCCATATAAAAGTAAATGCTAAGTTACTTGCCCAAAGTTTGCAGTTTTCACCAAAGTTTGAGGATCAGGTTTCTAATGCCTTTATTGAAGCAATTGAATTGGCAGCTCCATTGCATGATGTAGGAAAAGTAATGGTGCCCCATAAGATTTTGACAAAGGAAGGAAAATTAGAAAAGACAGAAGAAGAATTGTTAAAAATGCATACAAAAGTGGGTGCTGAGATTTTAGAGGAAATCTATGAGCAGTCAGGAAATGAATTTATTACAATGGCTATTAAAATAGCAAGGTATCATCATGAACGCTGGGATGGGAACGGCTATCCAGAAGGGCTTAAAGCAGAGGAGATTCCTCTGGAAGCAAGGATTGTGAATATTCTTAGTAGTTATGATACATTGACTGGAGAAAGAAGCTATAAAAAAGCATATAGTCCAGAGGAAAGTATTGAAATAATGGAAAAAGATGCCGGGACAAAGTATGACCCGGATATATTTGGTATATTTAAAAGAATCAGGAAGCAATTAGTAACAGGATCCTGATTTAAAGATAAAAATTGGAGGCGAACGTTAGAGATGGGTAAGGAATTTACTCTGACGGATAGGGCATTTCAAAGAATTGTACAATATGCAAAAAATTATTATGGAATTGATTTAAGTCAGAAGAGGGTTATTGTAGAAGGAAGGCTAAAAAATTACCTTTCTACAAATGGTTATAAAAGTTATGAAGAGTATATGGATGTGGTAGAGCAAGACAGGGATGGAAAAGAAGCCAAAGGCTTAGTAAATATGTTGACAACAAACCATACTTTTTTTATGAGGGAATTTGAACATTTTGAATATTTCCATAAAGTTGTTTTACCACAATTAAAGGAAAAGGAAAAGAGCAAAAAGGATTTGCATATCTGGTGTGCAGCGGCTTCTTCGGGAGAAGAGCCATATACAATTGCCATGGTATTAATGGATTATTTTGGCATGGAACATAATCAATGGGATACTACTGTACTGGCAACAGATATTTCTACAAAAGTGCTGGAAAAGGCTTTAAAAGGGGTATATAATAATGAACAGCTAGTAAATCTTCCAGCGAATTGGCGGAAACGTTATTTTCAGCCAGTCAATCAAGAGCAGAGTATAGTAACCGATCATTTAAAAAAGCAAGTTTTGTTCCGCCAGTTTAATTTAATGGATCCTCTTCCTTTTAGGAAGAAATTGCATGTTGTATTTATACGAAATGTTATGATATATTTTGAAGAAGATACGAAACATCAGCTTCTTAATCGAATATATGATATAATGGAACCAGGAGGGTATTTGTTTATTGGTACCACAGAAACAATTGACAGGGATAAAACAAGGTTTCAGTATATAAAACCTTCTATATATAAGAAGTGAGACAGAAAATAAAGAATACGGGTGACAACAATGCAAATAAAAAAAATTCGGGTATTGGTAGTGGATGACTCCTTGGTATTCAGAAAACTTTTGGTAAATGGATTAAATTCCGATCCAGCACTTGAGGTAGTGGCAGAGGCTTCTAACGCATATGAAGCAAGGGATGCAATTATTAAGTATTCGCCAGATGTTATGACTTTGGATGTAGAACTTCCTCATATGAACGGAATTGAGTTCCTGCGTAAGCTAATGCCACAGAGGCCTATCCCAGTTGTTGTAATTAGCGCATTAAGCAACGCTGTGTTTGATGCACTTCATGCTGGAGCAGTAGATTATGTAAGAAAGCCATCTCTGTCAGAAAAGCGACAGCTTGAGAATTTTATTAGACAGGAGCTGGCTGTTAAGGTAAAAATTGCGTCTACAGCAAGGGTAGGCGGTAGGAAGCAAATGGGGATAGGAAATCCGTTGTTTACAGCAGGGAAATTTTCTCCTGATACATTAGTTGCCATTGGAGCATCAACAGGTGGAACAGAAGCGATTTATGATGTAGTAAGACAACTTGATGTAGATATTCCGGGTGTGGTGATTGTACAGCATATGCCGCCAGGGTTTACGGATATGTATGCAAAACGGTTAAATAACGATTGCAGGATAGAGGTAAGAGAGGCAAAAACAGGAGATAGAGTAATGCCAGGGCTTGCCCTTTTAGCGCCGGGCGATAAACAAATGCGCCTTGTAAAAGTAAATGGTACATATCAGGTAGAATGTAAAGATGGGCCAAAAGTTGGAGGGCACCGGCCAGCTGTTAATGTTTTGTTTGATTCTGTTGCTCAATATGTAGGAAAAAATGCAATAGGTGTTATTCTAACAGGGATGGGCGGAGATGGTGCACAAGGATTGTTAAAAATGAGAAATTCTGGTGCAGAGACAATTGGCCAGGATGAGGAAAGTTGTGTTGTATATGGTATGCCTAAAGTGGCTTACGATATAGGAGCTGTGAAATATCAGCTTCCCCTTTCGGAAATTCCGAAAAAAATATATGGATTGCTTAACCAGAAACAGGTTGGCAAGAAAGGAGAATAAGAATGAAGAAACTGAAGATTCTGCTGGCGGAAGATGATTTTGCTACCCGTAAGTTTATGTTGAAGTTTCTTGAAAAATACGGCGAGGTAGATGTTACCGTTGATGGGATGGAGGCAGTCGATGCATTTTTGATGTCATTAGAGGATGAAGAACCATATGATTTGGTTTGCCTAGATGTTATGATGCCAGTTATGGATGGGTATCAAGCGCTTATGGGTATACGTAATATTGAAAAACAACGTAATATTGCTCAGGAGGATATGGTTAAGGTAATTATGACTACAGCACTAAATGATGAGCGAAATGTAAAAAAAGCATTTGAGCTTGGATGCACAGTATATTCTGGAAAACCGCTAAATGTGGATAAATTCGAAGAAGTACTTACAAAGCTGGGATTAATATGAGTAGTAGATTGCAACGGGAAAGGAGGGAATCATAATGTCAGAAGAGTTTAACACCGAGGGTATGCTGGATATGTACCTTTTGGAAAATGGGCAGCTTTTGGAATCGCTTCAGGAGACTGTGCTAAACCAAAAGGATGCAGAATGTTTTGACGAGGATGCAATTAATGAAATTTTCCGTACCATGCATACTATTAAGGGTTCCTCCGGTATTATGATGTTTGATAATGTTACAAAAATAGCACATAAACTGGAAGATATTTTCTATTACCTTCGAGAGTCAAAGCCAGACAATGTTCCACATTTGGAGTTAGTGTCCTATGTGCTTGATGTAGCAGATTTTATCTCGGCAGAAATGGATAAAATCCGAGATGGGAATGAACCTGATGGGGACCCAACGAAGATGATAGGCAAGCTGGATGATTTCCTAAAACAAATTAAACATGAGATTACAAAGGATGATAAAAAGGAGCTACCGCCTGAAAATGTCTATGTAGCACCGAACCAATTTTATATTGCGCCTGTATCTTCTAATGAAAGCAGGTTTTATCAGATTATAATTACATTCCGGCCAGATACGCAAATGAGTAATATTCGTGCTTATTCTGCCGTATATGCTTTAAAAGAGATAGCTGAGGATATGATATATTATCCAGAGGACATTGTTTCTAATGAAAATAGTGCAGAAATAATTTTGCGCCACGGGTTCCGTATGTTATTACAGGCACAGGCCTCCCAGGAAGAAATTAGGCCAATGATTGACACATGTGCTGATATTGAAAAAATTGATATCCGAGAAGTTACTTCAGATGGTTTTTTAAACAGTGATTTCTTAAAACCAATAGAGATTGATTTAGATTCCCCAATAGAAGAGGTAGAAAGAAAAGCTGCAGAAACGGAGCAAGAGGAGGAACCTAACAAAAAAGCAAAGGATGTTGCGCCTGGTGACTATGTAATTCAATCAAAAGAGCCAGGAAAAGCCAAACAATTAAATAAAAATAAACCAGCGAAGGCTTCAAAACAGAGTTTTATCAGTGTAAATGTAGAGAAAATGGATGAATTGATGGATCTGATTGGCGAGCTGGTTATTGCTGAGGCCGTAGTATTACAAAATCCTGATTTAAAAGTTCCGGGGCTAGAACTTCAAAATTTCCAAAAGGCTGCTAGGCAATTAAGTAAGATTTCGGCTGATCTTCAGGATGTTATTATGTCTATGCGAATGATGCCATTGACAACAACCTTCCAAAAGATGAACCGTATTGTTTTTGATGCCTCGAGAAAGTTAGAAAAGGATATTGAGCTAGAAGTAATTGGCGAGAATACCGAGGTAGACAAAAATATTATTGAGCATATTTCTGATCCACTTATGCACTTAATCCGTAATGCAGTGGATCATGGAATTGAAACGCCTGCAGAAAGGGCTGCCGCTGGTAAGAGGGATAAGGGTAAAGTAACTCTTCTTGCAAAAAATGAAGGTGGTAAAGTATGGATTACAGTACAAGATAATGGTGCTGGTATGGATAGGTCAAAGATTCTTAAAAAAGCAAGGAAAAATGGGCTGCTTGGAAATAAGAATCCAGAGACAATGACAGATAAAGAGGTATATCAGTTTATTACATATCCAGGATTTTCTACGAATGAAACTGTAACAGAGTTTTCTGGTAGGGGTGTTGGAATGGATGTAGTAGTAAAAAATATCCAAACAATTGGTGGAACATTAGATATAGATAGTATTCCAGGAGAAGGATCTACAATGACCATGAAGATACCACTTACACTTGCAATCATTGATGGTATTGTAATGGAAACCGCAGGGTCTTATTTTGTAGTAGAAACAGGCATTGTGAAGTCATTTGTTAATGCAAGGGAAGATATGATGATTCATGAGCCAGACGGGGAAGAATATATTATGATTCGGGAAGAGTGTTATCCGGTAATCCGTTTGGGAGAATATTTCTCATTAACAAATGAAAAGATTGCAGTAGAAGATGGAATGATGGTACTTATCGAGTTAGAAGAAAAGACCATATGTATACTTGTAGATAAGCTGTTGGGAGAACAGGAAATTGTTGTAAAACCGATACCACAGTATATCAAGAAGGTACGGGGATTGTCGGGCTGTACACAGCTTGGAGATGGAAGTATTGCCCTGATACTGGATCCAGCAAGTTTAATAGGCTAGAGGCAGGAAAGGGGGATGAAATTGTGTCTGATTTATTAAATATGGAGCTTCTGGATGAGGATAAGGATGCACAAAAAGGAAGATATATGACGTTTAAGTCTGGAAATGAATATTTTGCAATTGGAATCCAGTATGTAGACGAAATTATTCAGTTTCAAAAAATTACAGTGGTACCTGAAACAGCAGATTATATTAAAGGATTAATCAATATAAGAGGAAAGATTGTACCTGTTATTGATGTTAGTTTACGTTTTAAGCAACCTCCATTTGAATATAATGAAAGGACTTGTATTATCGTAATTAATGTAAAGTCTACAGTAGTTGGATTAATTGTAGAAAGAATAGCAGAGGTCGTGACAATAGAAGAAGAAAATATTTTGCCGCCACCATCTCTGGGACGTACAGATAAGGATTCAAATAAATTTGTTTATGGAATTGGTAAAGTAGGAGATTCTGTTAAACTGATGTTAGATCCAGATAAGCTTTTGCATGATGAAGATGTAAATGCCGTAGACCAGGCAAGTACGTATACAGAAGCAGAGGAATAACATAAGTAATTAAGTGTAACATAATGGAGGCATATATGAAAGATTTAACAATAAGAACAAGATTAATAATGGGTTTTAGTATTATTATAGTATTGAGTGCAATTTTATGCTGTTTTGAGGTTTCTACATTTGAGCAAATTCTATTATCAGATAATCCAAAGAGATATGCAGATATAGCAAAAATAGTTATAGGTGCTTTAGGCGCAGTGATTGTTATATTTGGTTTATCATTGGAATTTAGCCTTGTAAAATATATTAGGGTCAACTTGGATAATATCACAATGGCATCTAAGAAAATTGCACTTGGTGAAATCGATGTGAAGATTCAGAAACTTCGTAATGATGAATTTGGAGTTTTAGTAGATGCAATTGACCAGATGTTAAAAGGAATCCAAGAGCAGGCAGAAGTTGCATCAGAAATTTCAAAAGGGAACCTTACTGTTGATATTTCAGCCCGTTCGGATAAAGATGTATTAAATAAAGCATTAAAGGAAATGATTGATGATAATAACCAGATGTTGGGCGGGATTAGGGAATCTTCTATCCAGGTAACATCTGGCGCGGAGCAAGTGGCAAGTGCAAGTCAGTCTTTGGCACAAGGCTCCACAGAACAGGCAAGTGCCCTTGAGCAGGTGAATGCGTCTATTAATGATATTGCAGGTAAGACAAAGGTAAATGCCGCACAGGCAAATGAAGCAAATGATCTGGTACAGGATGCAAAGCGTGGTGCAGTCCGTGGAAATGCCCAAATGAAGGATATGATCCATGCAATGAATGAAATTAACCATGCTTCTGAAAATATTTCCAAAATTATTAAAGTAATCAATGATATTTCTTTCCAAACTAATATTCTTTCTTTAAATGCTGCTGTAGAAGCAGCAAGGGCAGGAGAGGCTGGAAAGGGATTTGCAGTAGTAGCTGAAGAAGTAAGGAATTTAGCAGAGAAAAGTTCTTCTGCCGCAAGTGAAACAGCAGATATGATAGAAGATTCTATCCGTAAAGTGGCAACTGGTTCTAAACTTGCAGAAGAGACAGAAAAGGCATTAGATGAAATTGTAGAGGCTGTAGATAGGATTGTATGTTTAATTAGTAATATTGCCCAGTCTTCTAATGAACAGGCTACAGCAATTGCACAGATTGATCAGGCAATTAGCCAAGTATCACAGGTAGTCCAGACAAATTCCGCTACTAGTGAAGAGTGTGCAGCAGCTAGTGAAGAACTTTCTAACCAGGCATTGAAGTTTAAAGAAATGGTTGGAAATTACCGTTTAAAGTCAGGGTATGGCGGAAGTAGTTCTTTCTATACAGAGAGTACTAGTAATTATACCCCTTATCATCCAGAATCAGATGAGAATGAAAAGATTATTTCACTTGGAAAAGGGTTTGGGAAATACTAAAAAAATGGAGCAGCAGTAACTGTTGCTCCATTTTTTTCTTTATTTCTTCCATGTACCAGGCATAAATAAGATTAACATAGGGAAAATCTCTAATCTTCCAGCAAGCATGTCAAACATAAAAACAAATTTAGAAAGCGCAGAAAAGGAAGAAAAATTCCCAATAGGCCCCACAAGTTCTAAACCGGGCCCAATATTGTTTAATGTGGTGATTACAGAGGTTACAGTAGTAACTGTATCTTTATTTTCTAAACTAATAAGCAAAATGGACAACATAATAATAATAAAATAAGTAGCCATAAATACATTAATAGAACGGAGAATATCATGTTCAATAACCTGCCCATCCATTCGTATTTTTTTTACGCTCCTAGGATGGACAATAAAGAAAAGTTCTTTTTTTATGGATTTCATTAAAATTAAAATACGGGATATTTTAATCCCTCCTCCTGTACTGCCTGCACATGCGCCAAAAAACATTAAAAAGATTAAGATCATTTTAGAAAGTTCAGGCCAAGTATTAAAATCAGCCGTAGCAAAGCCAGTGGTAGTGATAATAGACCCAACTTGGAAAAATGCCTGATGGAGTGCCTGGAAGCCGGGGAAAAGGTGGCGGATATTAAAGGCAATAAATAAAGAAGAGACTAGGATAATTATTAAATACATACGGAGTTCTTCTGATTGGAGAGCCTGCTTATGTTTACGGCATAAAAATAAATAATAAACATTAAAATTAACGCCAAATAGAATCATAAAAACAGTCACAACCCCTTGGCAAAAAATAGGATAACTGGCAAAACTATCATTTTTAATACCAAACCCGCCTGTACCAGCCGTACCAAAAGCGGAAGTAATGGCATCAAAAAATGGCATGCCACCAATTAAGAGAAGAATAATTTCTATTATAGTAATAACAATATAAATGCCATATAGAATCATTGCAGTATGCTTTACTCTTGGAACCAGCTTACTAACAGAAGGGCCAGGGCTTTCTGCCCGCATAAGGTACATCTGTGACCCGCCGCCAGCAATAGGTAAGATTGCAAGTACAAAGACTAATATGCCCATGCCCCCAATCCAATGAGTAAAACTTCTCCATAAAAGGGAACATTTCGATAATGCTTCTATATCGGTTAATATGGTAGAACCTGTAGTGGTAAATCCCGAAATAGTTTCAAATAACGCATCTGGGATGGAAGGAATCTCTTTATTTAAAAGAAAAGGAAGTGCGCCAAAAATACTAAGTACAACCCAACAAAGAGAAACTGTTACAAATCCTTCTTTGCCATAGAAAACATTGTTTTGAGGCTTTTTATATGTAGCAATAATCCCAAGGAAAAGGCAGATAGCAGCAGATATAAGAAAAGCAAAGCCGCTAGGTTCTTGGTAAATAAGCGCCGTTAAACAAGGCAATAATAAAAACAGCCCTTCAATTTTTAATACATAGCCAATAATATAAACAATAATAGAATAATTCATAATAGTATCCTTCTTTTAATTCTGTAAAATATCGTGGACATCTTGGAGTCCTGTATTGGTGGTGACTACAATTACTGTATCACCAGATTGAAAGACATCTTGCCCTCCAGGAATAATTGCTTTTCCCAAGCGGTGGATACAACCAATCAAAAGATTGGGTTTTAAGTTTAGTTGGGAAAGAGGGATACCAGTAATACGTGTAGTGTCATTAATGGCAAATTCCAGTGCTTCTACCCGGTCATCCATTAATTTATATAATGTTTCAATGTTACTTCCAATGGAATTATTTTTGGCACGGACATATTGGATAATAGATTCCGTGGTAATGTGCTTTGGATAAATAATACTATCTAAATCTAAGGTGTGGATTAGCCCATCAAAATTTAAGTGGTTAATTTTAGTAACAACTTTTGATTTTACTTTGCCTTTTGCATAAAGAGAAAGAATAATATTTTCCTCATCTATATCTGTTAATGCAACAAAGGATTCGGATAGTTCAATATGTTCTTCTAGTAATAAAGACTCATCACTGGCATCGCCATGTAAAATAGTAGCTTCTGGTAGTAATTCACTCAGCTCATTGCAGCGTTTTTTATTGATCTCAATAATTTTTACCTCAATCCCCATAGGAATCAGCAGTTTAGCAAGATAATAAGAAATTTCCCCGCCTCCTGCAATCATAGCGCTTTTTACCTGGTTTGTTTCCAAATGGATTTTGCGGAAAAAATCACTAGAGTTTCTTGGGGTTGCAATAATAGATAAAATATCCCCTTCTTGTATAATAAAAGTACCAGATGGGATATAGATATTTTCTTTACGCTCAACGGCACAAATAAGCACTTCACTTTTAAGTAAAGAAGGGCAGTCTTTTAGTGCCATATTGTGGAGCTGGGAATGGGGCGGCACTTTAAAGCGGAGCATTTCTACACGCCCTTTGGCGAAGGTATCAATCTCAATAGCCCTTGGGAAACGGAGCAGCCTTGCCATTTCAGAAGCAGCAGCAAATTCGGGGTTAATAATCATAGAAAGGCCAAGCTCCTGCCTAATAAAATCAGTTTCTGTAATATAAACAGGGTTTCTTACCCTAGCAATGGTAGAACAGTTTCCGGCTTTTTTTGCGATTACACAACAAAGAAGGTTTAATTCATCAGAGCCAGTTACAGCTATAAATAAATCTGTGTGTTCAATATCTGCTTCTGATTGTACAGAATTACTCGCACCATTCCCTACAATTCCCATAACGTCAAAACTATTGGAAACTGTGTGTACTAAGTTATATTCTGTATCAATTACCGTAATATTGTGTTTTTCTTTGCTTAACTGCTTTGCTAAGACACATCCGACCTTGCCGCAGCCAACAATAATAATTTGCATAGTATAGTATCACCTTTCTTTTATATGCTATGATTCAGGCATAACCGTATGGTAAATTTCTTGCGGGATATATGCTTCTACAAGAATTCCATCAGCAGCATATTCTTCTTTTAAAAGTTGCCCGCTTTTTCTAATGATTTGAATTTTCCCTGCGCTTGTATAAGGATAGGTACAATGAATATATATTTTTTGTTTTCTTAATATTTCTTCTACCGCTTGCAGAAGCTCTGGGATACCTAAACCAGATTTTGCGGAAATAGACAGGGTTTTATCAGCCTGGAAGTCCCGAAGGATAATAGGTTTTTCTAATTTATCTTGTTTATTAAATAAAGTAATTACGGGCTTATTCACAACGCCAAGCTGTTTTAATGTTTCATAGACCACATACATTTGGATATCCATTTGAGGGTTGGAAGAATCTACAACATGTAATAAGATATCCGCATATTTTGCTTCTTCAAGGGTACTTCGGAAAGCGTCAATTAAATGGTGGGGCAGTTTTTTAATAAACCCAACTGTATCAGTAAGTAAAATTTCTTGTCCATTTAATAAAGAAAGATTACGGGTAGTAGGGTCTAAAGTAGCAAATAGTTTATCTTCTTCTAATACTTTTGCATTTGTTAAGTAGTTTAAAAGAGTAGATTTCCCAGCATTGGTATAGCCAACAATAGCAGCGACTGGGATTTGGCTGCGGGTACGTTGCTGCCGCAATACTTCCCTGCGGTTTTTCACAGAAGTAAGTTCCCGGTTAAGCTGCGCAATCCGATCTTTAATAAGCCGCCTATCCATTTCTAGTTTCTTTTCTCCGGGCCCTCTTGTCCCAATACCGCCGCCAAGCCTAGAAAGTGCGCTGCGCATACCAATTAAGTGGGAAGAACGGTATTTTAACTGTGCCAATTCTACTTGTATTTTTCCTTCACTGGTATTGGCATGTGAAGCAAAAATATCTAATATAACCAAGGTACGGTCCATAATTTTTACATGTAAAAGTTCCTCTAAATTTTTAAGCTGTGCAGGGGAAAGTTCATCATCACAAATAATCCCATCTGCTTGTGTTTCTTCAATTAAAGCAGAAAGTTCATTTACCTTTCCAGAACCTAGGTAAGTCCCCGGATGGATATTTTCCCTATTTTGGATAAGGCGCCCTACGCAAACGGCACCAGCAGTCTTGGCAAGATCCTCTAATTCGTCTAAAGAAGCCACAGAGTCCTCTTGTCCTGCAGTACATACTCCTACTAAAATCACTTTCTCTTTTTCTTCTTTTATTTCATATAATTCTGGCATAACAGTCCTTTCTATTATCTGGTTTTTAAAAATTCATATTCCCGGACAGCTTGGGTGTCGTCAGGATAAGAAGCAATATATTCCTTAAATTTTTCTCTTGCTGTTTCAAAGTCTAAAAGGTATTCATAGGTGACAGCCTCATTATAGGCAAGGGATTTTCTGGCACTTAAATCGCCACAGCCAAGGCCAGACTGGAAATAAGTAAGTGCTTCTTGGTAAGCCCCAGCCTGCAGCCGCATCATGCCAAGCTGGTTATAAATATCCCCATTATTTGGGTTGGCGTTTAGGTATTGCTGGAACGTTAAAAAGGCTTGTGTGGTATCTCCGGTAGCCATATATATTTTTCCAAGGTAAAAATCAGCCTCTGGGTTGTTTTGGGCTTGTAACAGAAAAGTAATGGCATTCGTATAATCCCCTAGAAAATAGTATATCTTGCCTTTTGAAAAATTATCCTCTTTTTTCCCAAGGTTTAGTTTTAAAGCTTCTTGCAAGTAAAATTTTCCTTCTTCTTCAGCACCATATTGGCTTAGGGCAGTATAAATATTTAAGTACATGGAATAGCTGCTTTTTTGGTTTTCAATGGCATGGGAAAAATCTGCTTGTGCCTTTTCCAGATCCTGGTTCATAAGGTAAGAACAGCCGCGTAAGTAATAATGTTCCGCAGGCTTATAGCCAATTTCTAATAAAATGCTATAAGTTTTAATTGCCTTTTCATAATTGCTGCTTTTAGATTCTGCCACAGCACGGTAGTCCAAAATATCATATTCCATAGTTCCAACAAAGCCATCAGCAAGTTGTAGGGCTTGTTCAAAAGCTAAGATAGCATTTTCATAATCATTAAGGGCAATATAAATAATACCTTTAGAACGGTAAGCAGCTTGGTTTTTCGGTTCCAATTCCAAAGCAAAACCAATTTGCGTTAAAGCATTTTCATACTCCCCAGTTTCTACATATGCCATAGCAAGGTTAATATAATAGTCTGCTTTAGTATTATCAAGGGTAATAGCAGAAGAATAAGAATTAATAGCAGTCGCATAGTCTTTTTTCTGGTAAGCTTCCATTCCCGCCTGGTTATGTTTTTCCCCCTTATTACTACAGCCAGACAAAAGCAAAACAGCAGATAAAAAAGAAAGAAAAAGGGATTTCTGGAAGAAAGTCTTTTTCATAATGTCCTCCCTACTTATATAATATAGCAACAACATGCCACTTTTTATAGTATAGCAAGTTAAAACAAGGTTTACAACCAATTTTCAAGATGTTATGATAAAAAAATAGTTGAGCACGGGAGTGCGAAACTATTTTTTGCCCAAAGGAAACGGAGTTGAGTTTGGGAGACCCCAAAGGCTGAGCACGGGAGTGCGAAACTATTTTTTGCCCAAAGGAAACGGAGTTGAGTTTGGGAAACCCGAAAGGTTGAGCACGGGAGTGCGAAACTATGGGAAAGTATTTAGAGGAAAGGAGAAGCAGAGATGAATGTAATAGCAGCCGTAGATTCTAACTGGGGAATTGGATATAAAGGGAAGTTATTAGTACAGATTCCATTAGACCAAAAGTGGTTTCAGACAGTAACAAAAGATAAAGTAATTGTGGTAGGGAGAAAAACCCTTGCCACTTTTCCTAATGGCTTGCCGCTGCCATCAAGAAAAAATATTATATTGTCAGAGAACCCTAATTTTTTTATAAAGGGCGCAGAAGTAGCGCACAATATGGAAGAGGCATTTGGATTTTTAAAAGAATGGAATAAGGAAGATATTTATATAGCAGGCGGGGAGAGTATTTATAAGCAGTTTCTCCCCTATTGTAAGGTAGCCCATATTACAAGGATTCATTATTCTTATGAGGCAGATACATGGTTCCCTAATTTGGATATTAGGAAAGAGTGGGAATTAACAGAAGAAAGTGAAGAACAAACCTATTTTGATTTGGAGTATACTTTCCAAAAATTTGAGCGTAAAGGAAAGTAAGCCCTATACGGAAAAAAAGCTTGACAATCGTAACAGATTGGAAGATAATAATGCAAAAGAAAACACAGTTCTTAACTGAATTGCAAAGGGAAGGAAGTATGAAAGATGTTGAACATCAGAATTGAAAAGACCCAGAATCCAAAACCTATTCCGGGCCCAGAAAATCCGTTAGTATTTGGTACAATTTTTACGGATCATATGTTTGTTATGGATTATGAGGAAGGAAAGGGTTGGTTTGATCCAAGGGTGATACCATACCAGCCGCTTTCTTTGGAGCCATCCTGTATGGTATTTCATTATGGGCAGGAAATGTTTGAGGGCTTAAAGGCATATAAAGCAGTAGATGGAAGGATTTTATTGTTCCGCCCAGATAAAAATGCAGATCGTGCGAATAAAACGAATGAAAGAATTTGTATCCCAACGATTCCAAAAGAGGATTTTATTCAGGCGGTTAAGACTGTTGTAAAGGTAGATAAAGCATGGATCCCTGAGAAAGAGGGGACTTCTTTATATATTAGGCCATTTATTATCGCAACCGATCCATTCCTTGGTGTGCGCCCGTCCCATACGTATAAATTTATTATTATTCTTTCACCAGTAGGGGCTTATTATCCAGAGGGGCTAAACCCAGTTAAGATTTGGATTGAAGATGAATATGTAAGGGCAGTTAGAGGCGGCGTTGGAGAAGCGAAGACAGGTGCTAATTATGTGGCAAGCATGAAGGCACAAGATAAGGCACATGAAAGCGGCTATTCCCAAGTGCTTTGGTTAGATGGCGTTGAAAGAAAATATATTGAAGAAGTTGGTGCTATGAATATTTTCTTTAAAATTAATGGGACAGTGATTACGCCAAAATTAAATGGAAGTATCCTTCCAGGTGTAACAAGGGATTCTGTTATTAGCCTTTGTAAATTATGGGATGTCCCAGTAGAAGAAAAAAGAATTTCTATAGATGAGATTTTTGAGGCATATAATAATGGGACATTAGAGGAAGTATTTGGCACAGGCACAGCCGCTGTGATTTCCCCAGTTGGAGAATTAAAATGGGAAGATCATATTATGCCAGTTCGTGATGGCGGGATTGGTGAATTTAGCCAAAGGTTTTATGATACTGTAACAGGCATACAACTTGGCAAAGTAGAGGATAAACTTGGCTGGACAGTGGAAGTAGAATAATAGCAAATAAAAAGCATGTAGGTTATATAAAAAAGGCTTGTTGGCTATTAAGTAGCCAATGGGCCTTTTAAAACTTTAGCCAAGTATTTGGATTAGTTAGTAGATTATTAGTTTGGGACGATAAGATGGATAGAATAAAACATTGTATGCTTTGCCCAAGGAATTGTGGGGTAAATAGGCTGGCAGGGCAGACAGGCTATTGTAAGATGACAGATAAGGTAATGGCTTCAAGGGCTGCATTACATATGTGGGAGGAACCATGTATTTCGGGAAAAGAAGGTTCTGGCACTATTTTCTTTTCTGGATGTGGGCTAGGGTGTGCCTATTGCCAAAATAGGGAGATAGCTTTAGGGGATACTGCAAAAGAAATAACAAAAGAGAGGCTGGCAGAGATATTTTTAGAACTTCAAAAACAAGGTGCTAATAATATTAATTTAGTTACGCCAACTCATTTTGTGCCTCAAATAAAGGAAGCAATAGTAGACGCAAAGAGGAAAGGCTTGGTGCTTCCTATTTTATATAATACAGGAGGATATGAAAAAGTAGAAACATTAAAGAGTTTAGAGGGGCTAATTCATATTTATTTGCCGGATATGAAGTATGTTTCGCCAGAATTGTCAAAAAGATACTCTAATGCTAGTAATTATTTCCGCTATGCAAAAGAAGCAATAAAAGAAATGGTAAGGCAGTGCCCAAAACCCATATTTAACCAAAAAGGAATAATGGTACAAGGAGTAATGGTACGCCATTTAGTTTTGCCAGGTGCCATTGAAGACTCGAAACGGGTAATAAGATATCTTTATAAAAATTTTGGAGATCGTATTTATATAAGTATTATGAGCCAATATACGCCTACAAAAAATTTTTTGGAAAGAAAAGAATTAAACCGGCCTATTACAGAGGAAGAATATCAGGAAGTGGTAGAATATGCTTGTTCGCTTGGGGTGGAACAAGCATATATACAAGAAGGAGAAACAGCAAAGGAAAGCTTTATTCCTGCTTTTGATTTTAAAGGGTTATAAGGGGATATATTTCCTGGAAATAAAATTCCCTATTGAATAGTTCTGGCTTTCCCGGAGACACTAAAAGTAAAAAAGTAGAAAGGGAAAGGAAAGAATGATAGGGATTTTAATTGCACTTTTATCTGGGGCATTAATGAGCGTACAAGGAGTTTTTAATACAGGAGTAACTAAAAATACGAGTTTATGGGTGTCGAATTGCTGGGTACAGATTACAGCGTTCTTAGTTTGTTTAATTGGCTGGTTTATCACAGGAAGGCAGAGTTTTAGCGGCCTGTTTGCCATGGATCAAAAATACATGCTTTGTGGCGGCGTGCTTGGCGCATTTATTACATTAACAGTAATCCAAAGTATGTCCCAGCTTGGCCCTGCAAGGGCAGTAATGTTAATTGTTGTCTCCCAGCTTTTAGTGGCATATATTATTGAGCTGTTTGGCATGTTTGGGGTAGAAAAAGTAGGGTTTGATTGGAGAAAAGTAATAGGCATGGGATTGGCAATTGCAGGGATTATTATTTTTAAATGGAAATAGGTATTGTCAATTAGGGAAAATTCCGTTAGAATAATAGTGCATGGAGGGGAACTCTTTCTTTTGGAAAAGGAGAGAGGCTATGCAGAAAAAATATATAAAATTCTTAATTTGTTTATTGGCATTTTTACTTGCAGGCATGTTTTTTGGCATGAATGGCTTAGAAAAAGAGGAAGCACAATGGGAAACAATGCAGGTAAAGGATACTGTGCTAGATAATACTTTATTAGAGACAGTAAGTATACAAGAAACGGTAAATAATATTTATGTCCATATTTGTGGGGAAGTTATAAAACCCGGTGTATATCAGATGCCAGAGGGGAGTAGGGTATATGAATTACTTGCATTGGCAGGCGGCGCAACAGCAGATGGTGTCCCAGATGCAGTTAATTTGGCAGATGTCTTAGCGGATGGAGAACGGATTGTAATTCCTACAGAGGAAGAAGTATATTTGATAAAAGAGCCAAATGGTGCAGAAACAGGGCTTATAAATTTGAATACGGCTACCCTCCAGCAATTAATGACTTTGCCTGGGATCGGGGAAGCAAAGGCGGCAGATATTATCCGTTACCGGGAGTCCAATGGGGCATTTAAAGATATTTCAGACATTATGAAAATTAGTGGGATAAAAGATGCGTTATTTCAAAAGATACAAAGCCTAATAACGGTATAACAAGAATATATGGCGTGTTGGCGCTGGAAGTGAGGGCATAGGGATGGGAAGAAAAGCTTTGGTTGTAGATGATGAAAAATTAATTGTAAAAGGAATCCGGTTTAGTTTAGAACAAGATGGAATGGATGTAGATTGTGCCTATGATGGCGAAGAGGCATTAGAGTATGCCAGAAAAACAGAATATGATGTAGTGCTTTTGGATATTATGCTGCCAAAGTTAGATGGGTTTGAAGTTTGCCAGCAGATACGGGAATTTTCTAATATGCCGATTATTATGCTAACAGCAAAAACAGAAGATATCGATAAAATCTTAGGGCTAGAATATGGTGCGGATGATTATATTGCAAAACCGTTTAATATTCTTGAAGTAAAGGCAAGGATTAAAGCAATTATGAGGCGTAGCGGAAAGCGGGAAAAAGAGAAAAAGAAAGAAGAGATAATTGAAAGTGGAGAATTAAAACTAAATTTAGAGGGACGTAGGGTTTATATTGGAGAGAGGGAAATCAATTTAACAGCAAAAGAATTTGACTTATTAGAGCTGTTAATGACAAATCCAAACAAGGTATATGGAAGGGAAGTATTGCTTGACTTAGTATGGGGCAAGGAGTATCCGGGAGATGTACGTACAGTGGATGTGCATGTTCGAAGATTGCGCGAAAAGATAGAAGCAAATCCAAGTGAACCAACATATGTTCATACGAAATGGGGCGTTGGCTATTATTTCCAGAATTAAAATAAAAAGTAAATTTTTAAAAAGTATGAGTTTTCGTCTTTTTTGTGTTTTCTTATTAATTGGCATAGTACCAGCGTTTATTTTTGATGTTTCTTTTTTTTCCAATTATGAGGAACGCATGATACAAAGGCGGATTAGTGAGCTCCAAAATCAGTGTAATATTTTAGGGCGGCAGCTTACCAATGGAAATTATATGAGTGACCAATCTTCAGGTAGCCTAAATAGTGCAATTATCCAGCTTGCAAATCTTTATAATGGTAGGATTATTATTGTAAATGGCGGTTTAAAAATTATTAAGGATACATATGCGCTAACAGAGAAAAAAACGTTGGTTTCTGAAGCTGTGATTAAATGTTTCCGTGGTGAGAACCGAAGGATTTATGACAGGGAAGGAGAATTTATTGAGCTTACGGTGCCAATTACAGAAACAAAACCTAATTCAGAATCTAGGGAAATTGTGGGGGTAGTAGTAGTTAGCGTCCCTACTACAGATTTGATAGAAGAAAAAGAGTTGCTTGCCGGGAAATCTAGGATTTTAATTGTGGTGTTGGGCATTGGTGTAATTGTGGCAGCAGCTTTTTGTTCCGCAATTTTCGTGCGCCCATTTAAGAAAATCTTGGCATCTTTTGAAAAAATATCAGATGGGTATTTAACAGAAAATGTGACAATTAGTGGCTATAGTGAAATTGAACAAATATCAGAAGCATTTAACCAAATGCTTCAGCGTATCCGAAAGCTAGATGAGTCTAGGCAGGAATTTGTGTCAAATGTATCACATGAATTAAAGACCCCCATTACATCAATGAAAGTCCTAGCAGATTCTTTGCTTTCCCAAGAAGATGTCCCTAATGAATTGTATAAGGAATTTATGGTAGATATTACAGATGAAATTGACAGGGAAAATAAAATTATTACGGATTTATTGTCTTTGGTAAAATTGGACAAGACTTCTGCGGATATGAATATTACAGTAGTGAGCATTAATGAACTGTTGGAATTAATTTTAAAGCGCCTTCGGCCTATTGCTGCTACTAGGAATATTGAATTGGTATTAGAAAGTTTCCGTGATGTAACAGCAGAGATTGATGAGGTAAAGCTTACATTGGCACTGTCCAATCTTATAGAAAATGCAATAAAATATAACCGGAATGATGGCTGGGTAAAAGTAAGTTTAAATGCAGACCATAAATTTTTTATAATAAAAGTGGCAGATTCTGGCGTGGGTATCCCAGAAGATGTGCAAGATCGAGTATTTGAACGTTTTTACCGGGTAGATAAGGCACGTTCAAGAGAAACAGGAGGGACAGGCCTCGGGCTTTCCATTACTAAAAATATAGTGATTATGCACAATGGGCAAATTAAGCTTTATAGCAACGAGAAAGAAGGGACAATATTCTCTGTGCGGATTCCATTGACGTATATTGGATAGGAGTGTAATATGAAAAAAAGAATCATGCTCCTGCTGTTTTTAATAATAAGTGTATGCTCTTGTAGTGGGGAAACAGCAACATCAGAAACAACAACAGAAGAACGGGTTATGCAAATCTATTATGTAAATAAAAATGCTACAAAAGTAGTGAGTGATAGTTATAAGCCAAAAAACAGTGGAGGGGAGGAATTATTAAAAGAATTATTAGAAGTTTTACAGACAAATCCTGATAATTTGGAATACCGGCAGGTAATTCCATCAGAAGTCCGGGTAGTAAATTCTTATATTGAAAATAAACAAGTGTATTTAGTATTTGATAGTGCTTATTCATTATTATCAAGGATTACAGAGATATTAAGCAGGGCGGCGATTGTAAGGACTTTAACACAGATAGAAGGGGTGGAAACTGTTGTTTTTTATATTAATGAGCAGCCATTAATGGATGCTTTAAACCAACCAGTGGGCCAAATGAAGGCGTCAGATTTTATTGATGATCTGGGGGGAGACATTAATGATTACCAGAAAACGGTGCTTACCTTATATTATACCAATGAACAGGGGAATAAGTTAATGGAATGTAAAAGGGAATTGGTATATAATAATGCCGTATCTATGGAACGCCTTGTAATGGAACAATTAATTAAAGGGCCAACAGAAGATGGCATGTACCCAGTACTTCCGTCTGATACAAAGCTTTTAACGATTTCTACAAGGGAAGGCGTCTGCTATGTTAATTTAGATGCTTCTTTTTTAACAGGATCTGTGAATACAAATGAAGTTGTGCCAATTTATGCGATTGTAAATTCTTTGGTAGAACTTCCAGCAGTAAATAAGGTGCAAATAGCAATTAATGGAGAAACTACAAGACGGTACCGGGAATTAGTGTCATTGGATACATTATTTGAACGGAATTTGGATATTATTATGGAAGAAAATCCAGAAGAAACGGAGGAACCACAATAAAACGGCCATGTATCTTTATGGCGGCAGCGTTTGTACTTGGAGAGGTATGTGCGGCAAGGCATTTAGGGGCAGGTGTTTTTTTAGGGCTGTTTCTTATAGCAGCCCTATATATAATAAAAAATAGGAAAAAGTTTTATAAGAGTTTTTTAATAGAAGTAATATTATTGCTTTTTTGTTTTTGTTTTGGGAATTTTCGTTTTTATACAGAAGAACAAAAGTGTTCTTTACAAGAATGGGTTACAGAAAGACGGCAGATAGAATTTTGGGGCAGGGTAGACTGGGTAAAAGAGACAGAATATGGCACAACAGTATTGTTATCACAAGTTACTATACAGAAGGGCGAAAAAGGCCTGGTATTATCTGCATATGTAAAAGAGGCATCTGCTGTTGGCATTTACCCCGGCGATATAATATGGGCGAAAGGGGTTTTAAAAGATTTTGAAAGGGCAAGGAACCCAGGGGAGTTTGACAGTTATTCTTATTATCATTCTATGGGTTGCCATTATTCGTGTTCTATTGAAGAAATTATAGCAGTCCAGCCAGCAAAGATACCAATATACAAGGGATTAATGTTAGTTAGGAATAAAATGCGCAGGATATATCAACAAATTTGTACCCCTGCTGCATCTGGTATTTACCAAGCTATGCTTTTAGGCGAAAAAGAAGATCTGCCAAAAGAAATAAAAGGATTGTACAGTGCTAACGGAATTTCCCATATATTAGCAATTTCAGGGCTCCATATAGCCATGCTTGGAATGGGGATATACTATATGGCAAGGCGAGTGGGCGGTTTTACTTTCTCAGGTGTTTTTGCCGGGATTATAATCAGCCTATATATCCTTATGACAGGTTCTGCAGTTTCTGCATGCCGGGCAGGAATTATGTTTTTTATCCAGTTATTTTCGTATATATGCAGGCGGAGTTATGATATGTTATCTGCAGCAGCAATAGCGATGTTGTGTTTGCTTATAAAAAATCCATGGTTTTTGTATAACAGTGGTTTTCAGCTTTCTTTTAGTGCTGTTTTTGCAATTGGAATATTATACCCTTATTTACAACAGAAAATGGATGCAAAAAATACAATTTATCAAAGTTTTCTTTCTAGTTTATCTATATCTCTTATTACATTCCCTATTCTTTCTTGGAATTTTTATGAGATTTCCCCTTATTCTATTTTATTAAATGTAATTGTTATCCCTCTTATGTCTTTGGTAATGTTGTCAGGGATTTTAGGCGGGGTGGCTGCCTTACTATGTTTTCCGGCAGCAGGCAGGTTTTTTATAGCGCTTGGAGAGGTTTTGCTTCTTTTTTATGAGTGGCTTTGCAATATAATACAAAAATTTCCAGGAAGCCAAGTGATTACGGGGAAACCAATGGTTCTTTGTATGTTTTTATATTATTTCTTATTATATGGTATTCTTATTTTATGGAAAAAGAAGAGGTCTATTGGCTTATTAGTGGTATTATTAATGCTTCCATTTCTCCTTACTTTGCAAAAAAAGCAGGATATTTATATCTGTTTTTTAGATGTTTCCCAAGGAGATGGAATTTATATAGAGACAAAAGAAGGAGTCCGTATTTTAATTGATGGAGGAAGCACGGATAAAAAGAAATTATATGAAAAAACACTGCTTCCATTTTTAAAGTTCAAAGGCGCAAGTAAATTAGATTATGTAATTGTCACCCATCCAGATGAAGACCATATTTCTGCATTAAGGGAGTTAATACAAAAAAAAGAGATAAGAGTAAATCAATTATTGCTGCCACAAATTAGCGTAGAAATACAAGATGCTTCTTATCTTGCTATTTTTGGTTTGGCGAAAGAAGCAGGTATCCCCGTAGGTTTTTTGTTAGAACAAAGTCAATTACATATAGGGAATCTTTCGGTTATTTGTGTTTACCCTTATAAAGGATTAAAAACAGAAGGAAGGAATGGGTATTCTATTGTATTGTCTGTGGATTATAAAGAGTTTTCCATGCTGCTGACAGGTGATCTAGACAGTGCAGGCGAAAGGTATTTAATAGAAAATGCCACAATAAAGCCAAAGCATTATACCATATTAAAGGTGTCCCATCATGGATCGAAATATTCTAGCCAAAAAGAGTTCCTTGAAAAATTTAGTGCAGATTATGCAGTGATTTCCTGTGGGGCTAAAAATAGTTATGGGCATCCGCATAAAGAAACAATAGAACGGTTAGGACAGGCAGGAATTATAGTAATAACAACAATGGAGGAAGGTGCAGTTATATGGAAAGAATAGAATCCTAGCAGGGCTTATTGACATTCTCTATCCAAAATTATATAATCTCAAGAAGTGCATTATTTTGCAAGGAGACAAAAGAAAGAAGATTATGAAAATCGATTTATAATAAGAAAGTTGGCTATCAATGGGAAAAGTATTATATATTGCAGAAAAACCAAGTGTTGCACAAGAATTTGCCAAGGCGTTAAAAATAGCAGGAAACCGCCATGATGGCTACATAGAATCAGGACAAGCAGTTGTTACATGGTGTGTCGGCCATTTAGTGACAATGAGTTATCCAGAAAGTTATGATCCAGCTTTAAAACGCTGGAGTTTAGAAAAATTACCGTTTTTTCCAACAGAATGGAAATATGAGGTAATCCCTAGTGTAAAAAAGCAGTTTGAAATAGTAAAATCTTTATTAAACCGAAAAGATATTGAAACTATTTATGTGTGTACTGATTCTGGGCGGGAAGGGGAATATATTTACCGCTTAGTAGAACAGATGGCAGGGGTAAAAGGAAAAAAACGTCTGCGAGTATGGATTGATTCCCAGACAGAGGAAGAGATCTTAAAAGGGATACAAACAGCAAAAGACCTAAAAAATTATGACAATTTATCAGCATCTGCTTATTTGCGCGCCAAAGAAGATTATTTAATGGGGATTAATTTTTCTAGGCTTCTTACCTTAAAATATGGAAATGCTATTTCCTATTATTTAAAGAAGGACCACACGGTTATTTCAGTAGGGAGGGTAATGACCTGTGTGCTTGGGATGGTGGTACGGAGGGAACGGGAAATCCGGGCTTTTGTAAAAACCCCATTTTATAGGGTTTTAGCAGGGCTTGCAATAGAAGAAGGCTGCTTTGAAGCAGAGTGGAGAGTGACAGAACATTCTAAATATTATAAAAACCCCTGCCTTTATAAAGAAAATGGATTTAAAGAAAAGGAAAAGGCACAAGAATTAATTCATTATTTACAGCAGGAAATACCATTAATAGGGGAAATTTTATCCATAGAACGGAAGAAGGAAAATAAATATGCCCCATTATTATTTAATTTGGCAGAGTTACAAAATGAATGTTCCAAATTATTTAAAATTAGCCCAGATGAAACCTTAAAGATTGTCCAAGAATTATATGAAAAGAAATTGGTGACATACCCAAGGACTGATGCAAGGGTGTTGTCAACAGCAGTAGCAAAGGAAATTAGCAAGAATTTGCGGGGGCTTTTAAATTATGCGCAAGGGAAGGCGGCTGCAAAAGAAATTTTGGATAAGAAAAGCTATGAAGGTATGGAGAAGAGCCGTTATGTCAATGATAAACAAATAACAGACCATTATGCGATTATCCCCACAGGCCAGGGGTTAGGTGCGCTTTCTGGCTTAACAGGGAATAAGCTGCATGTATATGAGGCTATTGTAAAAAGGTTTTTAAGTATTTTTTATCCGCCAGCTATTTACCAGAAAATTTCGATTAGTATAAAACTAAGAGAAGAAGTGTTTTTTGCTAGTTTTAAAGTACTGTTAGAAGACGGGTATTTAAAGGTAGCAGGACATTCTTTTGATAAAAAGAAGGATGATAAAGATAATGTAGAAGATATAAAATGTGATGCAGCTATGCTACAAGCTCTTTTAAAATTAAAAAAGAAAGACAAGCTCCCAGTAAAGGAACTAAAGATAAAAGAAGGGGAGACTTCGCCGCCAAAGCGTTATAATTCTGGTTCCATAATACTTGCGATGGAAAATGCAGGGCAATTAATTGAAGATGAGGAATTAAGGGCACAGATTAAGGGAAGTGGGATTGGGACCAGTGCGACAAGGGCAGAAATATTAAAGAAATTAATCCATAATGAATATATTTCCTTAAATAAGAAAACACAGATAATCGTCCCAACCTTGCTTGGAGAAATGATTTTTGATGTAGTTAGTATATCAATCCGGCAATTATTAAACCCAGAATTAACAGCGAGCTGGGAAAAAGGGCTTTCCTATGTGGCGGAAGGGACTATTACGCCAGAAGAATATATGAAAAAGCTAAAAGATTTTGTAGGGAACCGGACAAAAGGAGTAATTGACATTCAAAATCAAGGATCATTAAGGAGTTATTTTGAAATAGCAGCGCAAAATTATAAGAAAGGATAATGGAAATGAAAGAAAACAGAAGGATGAAGCGGCATGTAATAGGTTATATCCTGCTGATAGCAGCATTAATTTTGGCTATTCAAAATATTGGTGTGGTACTTGGCATAGTAAGCAAGCTTTTGGGAGTGTTAAAACCATTAACATTAGGCTGTGCAATGGCTTATATTTTAAATATCCTAATGAAGAAAATTGAAAAAATCTATGCCCCTTCTCCTAAAAATGTATGGGTAAGGAAAAGTAAAAGAGGGGTATGTATTGTATTATCCTTATTAGTAGTTGTAGGAATTTTGGGCTTGGTAGTTGGCCTGGTAGTGCCAGAACTTGGAAGTGCGTTTGTAGTAATTGCAGAAGGCGTGCCAGTATATTTTGAGAAAGTTACAAAGTGGCTAATGACATATTCGGATCAGTTCCCATTAATTGAAGAGTATATTGGAAGCTTAGAAATTGACTGGCAGCAGATTTTGAAAAATGTGGTGGGATATGTAACAAGTGGGGTAGGGGGCATTTTAAATTCTACTATTTCAGTGGTTACAGTAATTACGGGAAGCATAATTAATTTTTCGATTGCGCTTATATTTGCTATTTATATTTTATATAACAAAGAAAAGCTGACAGAACAATGTAAAAAGCTGCTGGATGCCTATTTTTTCATTTGGAAAACAAGAATTTATGAAGTAGTAAGCGTGGCAGACAATACGTTTTCTAATTTTATTGTGGGGCAATGTACAGAGGCAGTAATCCTTGGCTCGTTGTGTGCCGTGGGGATGTGGGTTTTGCAGTTCCCATATGCGCCTATGACAGGGGCTTTTATTGGTGTGACTGCGTTAATTCCTGTAGCAGGGGCTTATTTAGGTGCAGGGGTTGGTGCGTTTATGATTTTAACCGTAGATCCCATGAAAGCTGTTTTATTTTTAATTTTTATTGTTTGCCTGCAGCAGTTAGAAGGGAATTTAATTTATCCAAAAGTGGTAGGTTCTTCCGTAGGGCTTCCAGCACTTTGGGTATTGGCAGCAGTAACGGTTGGCGGTGGAATCAATGGGATTTTCGGGATGCTTTTGGGGGTCCCAATTGCAGCAACTTTATATAAATTAATTAAATTAGATGTTACAAAAAGGCTGCAAGAACCAGTTTTAGAAGAAGTAGTAGTAAAGGAAGAGGGGCAAGAAGGAGAAGAAGTAGTAGTAGTAAAGGAAGAAGGGCAAGAAGGGCAGGAGGAGAAAGAGCTATGAAATGGGATAAATTTACTATAGAAACAACAACAGAAGCAGAAGACTTTATTAGTGACATGTTGGCAGAACTTGGGATAGAAGGGATAGAAATAGAAGATAATGTGCCTTTGTCAACGGCAGATACACTTGCCATGTTTGTAGATATTTTACCAGAACTTCCTCCAGACGAAGGAAAAGCAAAAATAAATTTTTACTTAGAGCCAGAAAAGGATCATCAAGAATTATTAGTAAAAGTAAAAGAAGGGTTGGATAAGTTACGTGCTTATACAGAAGTAGGGGCAGGGACTATTTTTCAATCACAGACAGAGGATAAAGACTGGATTAATAACTGGAAACAATATTTTAAGCCATTTACAGTGGATAATATTTTAATAAAGCCTACTTGGGAGGAAATCCCAGAGGAACACGCAGATAAGTTGTTGATCCAGATTGATCCTGGTACTGCGTTTGGGACGGGGATGCATGAAACTACTCAATTGTGTATCCGCCAACTAAAAAAATATATAAAACCGGGGATAAAACTGTTAGATGTAGGATGTGGAAGTGGGATACTTTCTATTGTAGGGTTAAAAATGGGGGCAGAGTATGCACTGGGGACTGATTTAGACCCTAATGTGGTAACTACAGTACAAGACAATATGCAGGCAAACCAAATCCCAGAAGGGAAGCTTCAGGTAAAAATAGGAAATTTAATTGATAATAAAGAATTACAAGAACAAGCAGGTTTCGGTTGTTATGATATAGTAACAGCAAATATTTTGGCAGATGTGATTATACCTTTACAAAAAGAGATTGCTGTACATTTAAAGCCGGAAGGGTATTTTATTTCTTCTGGTATTATTGAAAAGAAAGAACAGGCAGTTTTGGCAGCAATAAAGGAAAACCCCAGCCTTGAGGCAGTGGAGGTGGTTAGGCAGGGAGAATGGGTGTCCATTACAGCAAGGAAGGTGAAATAAATGTACCATTTTTTTGTAGAAGGGCAGGTAAATGGGGATCAGGTTGTAATAACAGGGAGCGATGTAAACCATATTAAGAATGTATTGCGTATGAGGCCAGGGGAGGAAATAAAAATTAGTGATGGCGGAAATATGGTATATCTATCTAAGATTGTTGCCTTAGAAGAAGAACAAGTAATCTGTGAGGTACAAAGAAAAGAGGAATCCTATACAGAACTTCCCTGCCCTATTTACTTATTCCAAGGACTCCCAAAATCGGATAAAATGGAGTTAATTATCCAAAAGGCAGTAGAGCTTGGGGTTTCTGCCATTATCCCAATGTCTACTAACCGTGCAGTCGTAAAGTTAGATGCAAAAAAAGAGGAAAATAAACGGAAACGCTGGAATAGCATTGCAGAAAGTGCCGCAAAGCAGTCAGGGAGAAGCAGGATCCCAAAAGTGGAGCCAGCCGTGAGTTTTAAAGAAGCTGCTGAGAGGATGCAAACATTAACCCACCGTTTTATCCCATATGAGCTTTGCGAGGGCATGGAAGAAACAAGGAGGCTGCTTGGCATGATACGGCCAGGGGATAGTATTGGCATTATGATTGGGCCAGAAGGAGGGTTTGAGAAAGAAGAAATTTCCCTTGCCTTAAAACATGATATTTTGCCAATCACACTTGGGGGCAGGATTTTAAGGACAGAGACGGCTGGGATGAGCCTATTGTCTATTTTAATGTTTTTATTGGATTCTTAATAGAGAAAAAGTAAAAAAATAGGAAAGGGAGCAGGATGGAAGTATATTTGGATAATTCTGCCACAACACAAGTATTTGACAGTGTAAAAGATGTGGTAATAAAAACAATGGCAGAAGAATATGGGAACCCCTCTGCCATGCACAGAAAAGGCATTATAGCAGAACGGTATATAAAAGAAGCAAAAGAAGTTTTGGCTAAATCTTTAAAAGTAGAAAGTAAGGAGATTTTTTTTACATCTGGCGGGACAGAATCCAATAATATGGCGTTAATTGGGGCTGCTATGGCAAATAGGCGGAGTGGCAGCCGTATTATTACAACTGAAATTGAACATCCCTCTGTAAAAAATACAATGAAATATTTAGAAGAACAGGGATTTGAATTAATTATTTTGCCAGTGGATAAGGTTGGCAAAGTCCGGTTAGAGGTATTAGAGGAAGTTATGACCCCAGATACTATTTTGGTATCTGTAATGTATGTAAATAATGAAATTGGTTCAGTGCAGCCAATAGAAGAAATAAGTTCTATTATCCATACAAAAAACCCAAAAGTAGCCTTTCATGTAGACGGGGTACAGGCATTTGGGAAATATAAGATTTATCCAAAACGGATGGGGATTGATTTATTTTCAGCAAGCGGGCACAAAATCCATGCGCCAAAGGGCGTGGGTTTTTTGTATAAAAATGCGGCGGTAAAAGTAAAACCAGTAGTCTTTGGCGGCGGGCAGCAAGACGGTATGCGTTCTGGCACATTAAATGTCCCCGGAATTGCAGGGCTGGCATGTGCAACAGCAGAGGTATATTCTGATTTTAGTCAGAAACAAGAAAGGCTCTATCAACTAAAGGAAAAATTGGTACAAGGGCTTGGGGCGATAGAAGGGGTAAGAATAAATGGAATGACTGGAAGGGAAGGCGCGCCGCATATTGTAAGCGCAGGTTTTTTGGGAATCCGAAGTGAGGTGCTTCTTCATGCGTTGGAAGATAAGGGGATTTATGTATCGGCAGGTTCTGCTTGTTCTGCCCATAAAGCATCGGTAAGCCCAACATTAAAAGCTATAGGGGTGGAAAAAGAGTATTTAGGCTCTGTAATTCGTTTTAGTTTTAGTGAATTTACTACAGAAAAGGAAATCCAATATACTTTGGAAGTGATAAGGGAACTGCTGCCAATGCTTGGAAAGTATGTTTAGAATATTAAAGGAAGGGGATATCATGTTTAAAGCATTTCTAATTAAGTATGGGGAGATAGGGATAAAAGGGAAAAACCGCCATTTATTTGAAGATGCGCTGGTAAGGCAGATTCAGTTAGCATTAAACCAAATAGATGGGGAATTTATTGTAAGAAAAGAGTCAGGCCGTATTTATGTGGATATAGTAGGGGAATATGACTATGAGGAAACAATAGATGCGTTGCAGCATGTATTTGGCATTGTTGGAATTGCCCCAATGGTACAGGTGGAAGACAAAGGGTTTGAGCATTTAGCAGAACAAGTTATTTCTTATATGGATGCCGTTTATAAGGATAAACATATTACATTTAAGGTACATTCTGTAAGGGGAAGAAAGAATTACCCATTAAATTCTATGGAAATAAGCCGGGATATGGGTGCAAGGATATTAGCCGCTTTTCCAGATATGAAGGTAGATGTCCATAATCCGCAGGTAAATCTGCATATAGAAATCCGGCAGAAAATTAATATTTTTTCTAAAGTAATCCCTGGATGTGGCGGGATGCCGGTAGGTACCAATGGAAAAGCAATGCTTTTATTATCAGGTGGGATTGACAGCCCAGTAGCAGGCTATATGACAGCAAAACGTGGAGTTGTGTTAGAAGCAACTTATTTTCATGCGCCTCCTTATACCAGCGACAGGGCAAAACAAAAGGTAGTGGATCTTGCCAGCCAAGTGGCAAAATATGCAGGGCCAATTAAGCTTCATATTGTAAATTTTACAGCGATCCAATTATATATCTATGAAAAGTGCCCGCATGAAGAACTAACGATTATTATGCGCCGCTATATGATGAAAATAGCACAAACACTTGCTGAAGCAAACGGGGCATTGGCATTAATAACAGGAGAAAGCATTGGGCAAGTGGCAAGCCAGACCATACATAGTCTGTGTGCAACAAATGAGGTTTGTACTATGCCGGTATTCCGCCCATTAATTAGCTTTGACAAACAAGATATTGTAGATATTGCATTAAAAATTGGGACATACGAAACGTCCATACAGCCATTTGAAGATTGCTGCACCATATTTGTAGCAAAACATCCAGTAACAAAACCAAATTTAAAGATTATCCATCGTTCCGAAGAAAAATTAGCAGAACAAATAGAGGAATTAGTAAAACAGGCGCTTAATACAGTAGAAACAATTGTTTGCGGGGGAATTGAGTAGAGAAGATTTATTTTTTTCTATTTGCGCGCTGGATGCAGGCAGCTTTAGCTGCATATTTCCTTTCCGTGCCTGTGCATAAAAATAAAGAGGGCATCCAATGGATACCCTCTATGTGCCTAAATAAACCTATTAACTAGATTAAGTAAGGAGCTAATGCGGAAAGGATTTCAGAAGAATCGCCTTCTGCATGGATATTTAAGTCGATTGGCTTGGATAAATCTAAGCTGAAGATACCCATAATAGACTTTGCATCAATAACATATCTGCCAGATACTAAATCAAAGTCAACATCAAATTTTGTAATGTCATTTACAAAAGCCTTAACCTTGTCAATAGAGTTTAAAGAAATCTTAACTGTTTTCATTGTAAAAAACCCTCCTTTTATAGATACATAATATTTGTTTACCTGCATGGTTCTATACTAACGGTAAAGCTAAGAAAAGTCAATATACAAAGTTCATAAAAATAGAGAGAAAAAAAGTGGCGGTTTTCCGCTTAGCAATGTAAAAATAGATAATTTATTAGAAAATAGAGGTAAAATGTTATGAAAAAAGCTGCATTCCACAATTTAGGCTGTAAAGTAAACGCATATGAGACAGAATCCATGCAGCAGCGCCTTGAGGAAAACGGATACGAAATAGTGCCATTTACAGAAAAAGCAGATGTCTATATTATTAATACCTGTACAGTAACTAATATAGCAGACCGGAAATCAAGGCAAATGCTCCATCGGGCTAAAAAGAAAAATCCACAGGCAATTGTAATTGCCGTAGGCTGTTATGTACAGGCATCCGAAGAGGAATGTAAAAAAGACCCAGCCATTGACATTATAATTGGGAATAATAAAAAACAAGATATTGTAGAGATTTTACAAGAATTTGAAAAGGAAAAAACAGTAATAGATACCATAATTGACATAAACCATACTTGTGAATATGAGGATATTCCTGTTACCCGTATAAAGAACCATACAAGGGCTTATATTAAAGTACAAGATGGCTGTAACCAATTTTGCACCTATTGTATTATTCCTTATACAAGGGGAAGGGTAAGAAGCAGGAAAGCAGAGTCTGTAAAGGAAGAGGTAATAGCCTTAGCAAAGGCAGGGTTTCAGGAAATTGTATTAACAGGGATCCATCTAAGTTCTTACGGAATAGACAGGAAAGGGGAAGAAACGGATTCTCTTTTAAAGTTAATTGTAGAATTACATGCTGTTCCTGGAATAAAGAGAATCCGGCTTGGTTCTTTAGAGCCTAATATTATAACAGAAGGATTTGTCCGTACAATAAGCTGTTTGCCAAAGGTTTGCCCACATTTCCATTTATCTTTACAGAGTGGGAGTGATAGTGTATTGAAACGTATGAACCGGCATTACCAAAGTAAGGATTATGAAAATGGCTGTAAGATACTTAGGGCTTATTATCAAAATCCAGCAATTACAACAGATATTATTGTTGGCTTTCCAGGAGAGACAGAAGATGAGTTTAAAGAAACAATAGATTTTGCTAAGAAAATAGCATTTTTTGAAATTCATGTGTTTAAATATTCAAAACGGAAAGGAACTAGAGCAGCAGCAATGGCTGGGCAGCTTTTAGAGGGGATAAAGGCAGGAAGGAGCCAAAGGTTACTGGCAGTAGAAGAAAAGCTTTCAAGGGAATATCGGCAAGGTTTTATTGGGAAAAAAGTGGAAATACTAATAGAAGAAACAACAGAGATTGGCGGCGTGTTATATCAGGTAGGGCATACATGTGAGTATATCCGGGTTGCCATACAAACAGCAGAGGATTTAAGCGGAAGGATTATAGTAGCAGAATTAGCCGGTTTTTTGCCAGAAGACCAGACGGTTTTATATGCAGTTTTTACAGAAGCCTCTGTATAATTGTAACAAATTTATTAACATAACATAAAATACTTGCCGAATTTGCAAATTTATATTAGAATAGTAAATAGCAGAATGAAACGGGAGCAGTATCATTGTAAAGATACAAAAGGAAAATATAACAAAAAAAAGTGACTTGGGGACAATAGACATGCAGAATTTGAATCATACGCAATATTTTCAGGTAGTACAGGAGCCAAAACCGGAAGTAAGTGAGGTTATAGAGAAAGTATATGAAGCACTTTCAGAAAAAGGGTATAATCCGGTAAGCCAGATTGTGGGATATATTATGTCAGGAGATCCTACATACATTACGAGTCATAAAAATGCACGCAGTTTAATTATGAAGGTAGAGCGTGATGAGCTGTTGGAAGAGGTATTAAAATTCTATATCGGTAATAAAATTAAAAGCTGAAGGAATTAGGAGTATCTA
The DNA here is from genome assembly GCA_910577045.1 of uncultured Lachnospiraceae bacterium. Classification (GTDB taxonomy): domain Bacteria; phylum Bacillota; class Clostridia; order Lachnospirales; family Lachnospiraceae; genus RGIG8607. Next base: position 96,805 of record CAJTLB010000001.1, read on the forward strand.
TGAGAGTGATGGGACTGGATTACGGTTCTAAGACAGTGGGTGTGGCACTTAGCGACACTCTTTTGCTTACTGCACAGGGATTGGAAATTATCCGCAGGGAGAGAGAGGACAAGCTAAGGCAGACACTTGCCAGGCTAGACGCAATCAGCAAAGAATATGAAGTTGACCGGATTGTATTGGGATATCCAAAGAATATGAATAATACAGAGGGAGTCCGTTGTGAAAAAACAAGGGCATTTCAAGAAATGCTGGAAAAACGAACTGGGCTTCCTGTTATTTTATGGGATGAAAGGCTTTCTACAGTAGAAGCTGACAGGACAATGAAAGAGGGCAGAATCCGCAGGGAAGAACGGAAAGAATATGTGGATATGTTGGCCGCCGTGTTTATTTTGCAGTCATATTTAGATAAGGAGAACGGAGATTGGAAAAAATAGTGTTTACTGCACCAGAAACAGGTGAAGAAGTAGAATTTTATGTAGTAGAAGAGACTAGGATTAATGGGGTGAATTATTTATTGGTAACAGAGTCAGATAAAGAAGAGGAAGATGCAAAGGCATATATTTTAAAGGATATGTCAAAAGAAGAAGAAACAGAAGCCGTTTATAAGATCATAGATGATGATGAAGAGCTAGAGGCAGTATCTAGGGTTTTTGCAGAGCAGCTTGATGATATGGAATTAGAATATTAAAAGGAAAAGGAGGTGCAATGATTGAAAAATGAGAATAATTCAAGAGTGAAAGTTATCCCTTTAGGTGGTATGGAACAGATTGGGATGAATATGACAGTCATTGAATTTGAGGATAATATTATCGTGGTAGACTGTGGGTTATCTTTTCCAAGTGATGATATGCTTGGGATTGATTTAGTAATACCAGATATCACATATTTAAAGGAAAATGTGGATAAGGTAAAGGGATTTGTTTTTACACATGGGCATGAGGACCATATTGGGGCAGTCCCCTATATTTTAAAAGAGTTAAATGCGCCACTGTATGGGACGAAACTTACAATGGCATTAATTGACCATAAATTAAAGGAACACAATATCTTAAAAACAACAAAAAGAAAAGTGGTAAAATATGGGCAGTCTATTAATTTAGGCTGTTTTAGGATTGAATTTATTAGGACAAACCATAGTATTGCAGATGCAGCGGCGCTTGCTATTTATACGCCAGCAGGGACAATTATCCATACAGGAGATTTTAAAGTAGATTATACGCCTGTATTTGGGGATATGATTGATTTACAGCGGTTTGGGGAAATTGGGAAAAAGGGCGTGTTAGCACTATTATGTGATAGTACCAATGCGTTGCGTCCAGGTTTTACTATGTCGGAACGGACAGTAGGAAAAACATTTGACAATATTTTTTCAGAACATCGTAGTAACCGCATTATTGTTGCTACATTTGCTTCTAATGTAGACAGGGTACAACAGATTATTAACTCAGCATATAAGTATGGCCGTAAGGTAATTATTGAAGGCAGGAGCATGGTAAATGTAATTGGTACGGCAAGCGAGCTTGGATATATTAATATTCCTGAGAATACCTTAATTGATATAGAAGCTATGAAGAACTATACAGATGAGCAGATTGTAATGATAACGACTGGAAGCCAGGGAGAATCCATGGCAGCACTTTCTAGGATGGCAGCTTCCATACACAAAAAGGTGACAATTAAGCCAAATGATACTATTATCTTAAGCTCTACCCCTATTCCCGGAAATGAAAAGGCAGTATCCAAGGTGATTAATGAGTTATCCATGAAAGGTGCAGAAGTTATCTTCCAAGATACGCATGTATCTGGCCATGCTTGCCAAGAAGAAATTAAGTTAATTTATTCTTTACTTCATCCAAAGTATTCTGTACCAGTACATGGGGAATTCCGCCATTTAAAGTCACAGGCAGAGATTGCAGCAAGTCTTGGCATCCCAAAAGAGAATATCTATATTTTGCGTTCTGGTGATGTATTAGAATTAGGGAATGAGGAAGCAGGCGTAACAGGGCATGTCCCAAGTGGCAGTATTCTAGTAGATGGCCTAGGAGTAGGGGATGTGGGGAATATTGTACTTCGGGATCGGCAAAATCTTTCTGAAAATGGGATTATTATTGTAGTTTTAACCCTAGAAAAGTATAGTAACCAGCTTTTGGCAGGGCCGGATATTGTATCTAGGGGATTTGTATATGTAAGAGAATCTGAGGATTTAATGGAAGAAGCAAGGCTGGTAGTAAGCGAAGCGGTTGAGGATTGCCTAGAGAGGAATATTTCTGATTGGACAAAAATAAAAAATGTAATAAAAGATAGTTTAAATGATTACTTGTGGAAGAAAATGAAGAGAAATCCGATAATTCTGCCTATTATAATGGAGGTATAATGAATGGATTCGAAAATAGAGGAAAAAGCAAAAGAACTGGCAAATTTAATCCGAAATAGCCAAGACTACAAAAATTATTTATTGTGCAGAGAATTATTAAAAGAAGAGCCACAGCTTTATAAAAAGGTAAACCGGTTCCGAAGGGATAATTTCTTACTCCAGATAGAAGGGGAGACAGAAAAGCTGTATGATGAAATGGAGAAGATACAAAATGATTTTGCCCCAGTCCGCCGGGATATAAGAGTAAGCGGGTTTTTACAATATGAGCATCATTTATGTATGATGATTCAGCAGATAGAAGAACTTCTAATGGAAGATTTGGATTTTGATGTAGAGTTTCTGGAGGAAAACTATGATTAGGAAAGCAGCAGGATTAATTATTTCTATTTCCCTGCAAATGATTGTATGCGCGTTAGTAGTTATTTTTTTATATGATGCAGGAGTAAAAGGCTTTGCTTTTGGGGAATCTATTTTTTCTAATGCTGCGGTATCTTCGCCCGGCAATGGAAGGGATATGATTGTAATTATAGAAAAAGGGGCTTCTGATCTGGATGTGGCGAAATTATTAGAAAGTAAAGGATTAATTGAAGATTATAAAGTATTCCTAGTACAGACAGTGTTATATAAGGCTACACTTTATCCAGGGACTTATACATTAAATACTTCAATGACACCAGAGGAGATGCTAGATATATTAATGCAGGAATCAAAGACAGAGGAAGAAAAATGATAGTGGAAGAACGGGTTGTATCCTATATCCATTCTTTAGATAGTGGGAATGGAGAATTTCTAGATAAGCTCCGCTTTCAGGCAGAGGAAGATAAGATACCTATTATCCGGCAAGAAACAGAACAATTACTAAAAGTATTGCTTCGGCTAAAACAGCCGAAGCATATTTTAGAGGTAGGGACTGCAATAGGGTATTCAGCACTTGTAATGGCAGCCAATGTACCAGAAGAATCCAAGATTACTACAATAGAAAAGTATGAAAAGCGTATTCCTTTGGCATATCAAAATTTTCAGGATGCGAAAATGGAGGATAAAATTACTCTGTTAGAGGGAGATGCAATTGAAATTTTAAAAACACTTACACCGGCTTATGATTTTATTTTTATGGATGCGGCAAAAGGGCAATATCTAAATTTTTTCCCAGAGGTTATGCGCCTTTTGGAAAATGGCGGGATATTGGTATCAGATAATGTGTTACAGGATGGGGATATTATGGAATCCCGTTATCTGGTAACAAGGAGGAACCGTACAATACATGCCAGAATGAGGGAATACCTCTATGTATTGACCCATACGCCACAGCTTCAGACATCGGTGCTCCCGGTAGGAGACGGGCTTTCTGTTAGTGTAAAAATTGGTGCCAAAATAAAGGAGAAGATAAAATGAGACATCCAGAATTATTAATTCCAGCAAGCAGCCTAGAAGTATTAAAGGTTGCCGTAATATATGGTGCAGACGCAGTATATATTGGCGGTGAGGCATTTGGGCTAAGGGCGAAGGCAAAGAACTTTTCATTAGAAGAAATGAAAGAGGGCGTTGCGTTTGCACATGCCCATCAGGTAAAAGTTTATGTTACTGCTAATATTCTTGCACATAACCAAGACTTAGCCGGGGTTAGGCAGTATTTTGAGGAATTAAAAGAGGTGGGGATGGATGCCCTTATTATATCGGATCCTGGCATTTTTACTATTGCTAAGGAAGTGCTCCCGCAAACAGAAATCCATATTAGTACGCAGGCTAATAATACAAATTATGGGACGTATCAGTTTTGGTACAGGCAAGGGGCAAAAAGAGTAGTGTCAGCAAGGGAGCTTTCTTTAGAAGAAATCCGTGAAATACGGGCAAATATTCCAGAAGATATGGAAATAGAAACGTTTGTCCATGGGGCTATGTGTATTTCGTATTCTGGAAGATGCTTATTAAGTAGTTTTCTTACAGGAAGAGATGCGAACCAAGGGGCATGTACCCATCCATGTAGATGGAAGTATGCGCTGGTAGAGGAAAACCGCCCTGGAGAATATATGCCAGTATTTGAAAATGACCGAGGCACTTATATTTTTAATTCTAAAGATTTGTGCATGATAGAACATATCCCAGAATTGTTGTCGGCAGGGATTGACAGCATGAAAGTAGAAGGAAGGATGAAAACCGCTTTATATGTGGCAACTGTGGCAAGGACATATCGTTTAGCTATAGATGAGTATAAAAAAGACCCAAAACTTTATCAGAACCGTTTGCCATTCTATCGGGAAGAAATAGCAAAATGTACGTATAGGCAATTTACAACGGGGTTTTTCTTTGGCAAGCCAAATGAAAATACACAGATTTATGATAATAATACCTATACAAAAGAATATACGTATTTAGGCATTATTGGGGAAGCAAATAAGGACGGGCTGTATGCGATAGAACAGAGAAATAAATTTGTAGTAGGGGAGGAGATTGAGGTAATTAAGCCAGATGGCAGGAATTTAACGGTTTCTGTAAAAAAAATTACAGATGCGGATGGGAACAATATGGATAGTGCACCACATCCAAAACAATTATTATATGTGGATTTAGGGCAAGAATTGTCACCATTTGATATATTGAGAAGAAAAGAAGAAATAAGATAGAGAAAGATTAAAATGGGAAAGGCACTTTAGGGAGTTTTATAGCATAAACTATAAGAAAACTCCCCGAGGTGCTTTTTTTGAAATTATTTCCTACTCCGCTTACACCTGAGGAAGAACGTTATTACCTGAAGCGGTACAAAGAAGGCGATAAGGAAGCAAAACAAATTTTAATAGAACGTAATATGCGCCTTGTGGCACATTTAGTGAAAAAATATCATGTGGCAGACAGGGATATGGAAGATCTAATTTCTGTAGGAACAATAGGACTAATTAAGGCGGTCAATACATTTAATACAGATAAAAATAATAGGCTGGCTGCTTATGCTTCAAAATGTGTGGAGAATGAATTGTTAATGCTGTTTCGGAGCGAAAAAAAGCGAACAAGGGAAAGTTCTTTATATGAGCCGCTTGGAACCGATGCAGAAGGGAATTCGATCCGGCTTTTAGATATTTTGGAATGTGAAGAAGAGGACATATTAGAGCGTGTAGACATGGAGGAGAAAACAGGAAGGCTATATGAACTTATGAAAAAGCTTCTTTCAGAAAGAGAAAAAGAGATTATTTGCTTGCGGTATGGGTTGGCAGGCGCACAAGAAGTAACACAAAGAGAAATAGCAGATGCCATGGGAATATCAAGGAGCTACTCTCCTGTAATTATAGGGATAAAATTGGAAAAAGAATAAGAAAAAATAAGTAAGTAGGTAGGTAAATAATAGAAAATTTGGTTTTGTTTTGGAAATTTTAAAAATCATGTACAAAATGTATAAAAAAACAGGATAATCTTCCTTTGTTTTTACATATTCAACATAATGATTATTGTTATTCTAATATAGGAGTGTTATAATATACTAACAAAATGGAAAATTTAAGAAGATATTCTTATGATTTTTCGTGAAATTGAATAAACCTAAAATTGCCAAGTGCTTTGGGAGAAAAAATCGAAAAGCCTTATATTTTTAGGTTTGAAGATTTAAAATTATAAAAATAGGAGGGAAAAAATGTTAAACAAAAGTATTTTATCGTTTGTGCTTTCTTTTAGCATGCTAATAACTCCGGTTACAAATGGGGTGGGTATAAGCATTGTTTCTGCAGATAGCCCAACTTCTATGGAAGTTATTAGCTCGTTGCCTACCGAAGAGGATGATGGTTTGCTAGAAAGTACTACTACCCCATCGCCTACAGAAGTAGGGGATGAGTTGCAGGAAGAAACAAGCACCTCACCTACAGAAGGCGATGAGTTGCAGGAGGAAACAAGTTCTTTACCTAACGAAGAGGATAATGAGTTGCAGGAGGAAACAAGTTCATTCTCTACAGAAGCAGGAGATGAGCAAGAAGAAACGAGTTCATTACCTAAAGAAGATGGTGTGCTAGAAGAAACCAGCCCATCGTCTACAGAAGTAAATGGTGACGTATTGGATAATACAGGGGCAAATGGGGAGAAAGAAAGCAGTACTCCTGTAGAAAGCACGGTTTCTACGGAAGTTACCATTCCATCACCTATACAGGTAAATAATAATTTACCAAAAGAGATTGAAGCAAACACAATGGCACCATATGCTATGGCTGACAATGTGTATATTGACGAAGATTTTGAAAGCTATGGGGCAGGTGAAATTATTCGTTCTGCTGCTAAAGAAGATTCAGCGGCACCAGAACCAGTACAAAAAGGGCAAATTATATATCAAGCAGGTAGAAGAAATAATGGGCCTATTAATTGTATTGCAAGCATAACGAATGGGAATGATGGACAATGCTTGGATATTAATGAAGACGGATATGCAGATGCAAGTAGAGGCATTTCTTTTGTATTTAATTATGCAAAAAGTGTTCCATCTATTTCAGAGCTACGTAATGAAAGTGCACTTCTGGAACTTAGTATGGATGTAACTTCTACACAAAAATTTGAGATTACAGGGTTTGGGGAAGTTCCTGCTATTTCAGAAGCACATGTCCAAGCAGTTATTGATCCAGTAAATAATAAGCAGTATATAATTGCTACAAAAGCAAATGGAGAATTAATATTATCTTCTGTAGAAAATCTTAGTGCAACAGGTTTTACAGGGGCAACTTTTTATTCAAAAGATACAAAGGCACAAATTGATAATTTAAAAGTAATGTCAAAATCTGCGGATATAGGATTAGTAACAGTTACTGTAAAAGATGGCAGCAATGCTATAGCAGGCGTAGATGTTACAATTGGGGAATATACAATACAAACAGACGCTTCTGGAAAGGCTGTATTTGCACTTCCAAATGGGACATATTCTGTAGAGGCTTCTAAAGCAGGATATGAGCATACTGCAGGAAAGGGAGATAATGCAATTGAAAACTTTACTGTATCATCAACAACAGAGGCAGTAGAATTAACTTTATTATCTCAGTCTTATGAAAAGTATCCAGGTGAGGTATCTGTAAGTGGCGGGCAAAATTTTATTGCAGCCCCTAAAGAAGGAGACCCTGTAAAGACTACCGCATTTATTTTTTCCGTAAAGGATCAGATGGGGATTCCAATGACTCCTGATGAGTATGGGACAACTTGGAGTATTTATCCGGCAGGTACAACAAAAGCAGACCCAAATGTTACAATTGATGGAAATGGTGTAGTTTCTGTTTCGCGTGCATTTAATACAACAAATGGAGTTGCTGCTTATGAAGTGACAGCACAGGCATCTACAGAAGATAAGTATGAACGTGCAAGTAAAACACTTTATATTGGAAATTGCAATATAATATATTATGATCCAATAAATTGGGAAATACCAGCAGCAACCAGAAATCTTACAAAAAATTTAGATACAGCTGTTTCGCTTCCAGAGGTGTCAAGTATTACATTAGGTTTGGAATATCAGTCAGAACCTGAAAAGCAGTCTACCATTGCACTTCTTTCTAATGGTGGCAAATTGACAGGTGTCCAGTGTTTAAAGGATTATACAATTACTGCGTGGACGGGATGGACAGGTAATTCAAATATGAATCAGGAGACTGATGTAGGTAAATTTAGTGAGAGTGGCATAGTTTCGAATGGAAAAGTAACAGAGGTTACTTTCACAATTAACAGAAAAACACAGACAATTACAGTTTCTTGTGGTACAGAAACAGTATCTATGCCATTTACGGTAAGCGCAGATAAAATTACTGGTTTACAGTATGGATTGTATAGGAATGGTGGTGCTCTTGTAGTAAAAAATATATTAATTGAAGAGCCAAACAGTGATTATTTAGCAATTACAGGTGATGCAGATTTTGCAAAGGTTTCTGGGCAGACTGTAACAAGGGAATATACATTAGGCCAGACAGAGATAATTCCTGAGGAAACTTTTAGCTGGAATATAACAGGAACCGATACTACAGGTGTTTCTATAGCGAATGGGGTGCTTTCTGTAACAGATACAGCAAAAGCAGGGACTTATACCATTACTGCAACAAGTAACCTAAATCCAGGGAAGACAGCAGATTTAAGTGTGGAAATTGGTGATTTCCAGACAATTGATCCAAAGAAGGCTGTTATTTCTGGGGCAGGGGCATTGACATTAGAGAGCAAGGGAGTAGCATATTCGGTTGCTACAGCGATTGACTCTTATGGGGATGATGTGGCAAAGCTTCTTCCTGCTGCAAAATGGACTTCAAGCAATACAAATGTAGTAACCATTACAAATGATGGCAAGGCAACTGCTGTCGGTTCAGGAACAGCAACCTTGACAGCGACAATTACAAATGGCAGCGCAGTTTCTACCCTAACAAAAGAAGTAACAGTTGCAGCATATTATATTATTATGGATGTATCTGGCAACACAACAACAGTAGATACTTCTGCATTAATTTCAAATGCAAATGTGAATGGTTATCAGATAACAACTTCTAAAGCAGGAGTGCTGGTAAAGCAGACAGTAGTAGCAAGTGTACCTGCCAGCGTGGATACCACTGGCGCGGACAAATTGGAAATTGCCCCAGTATTCTTTTATAATATGGGTTCTGTAGGAGAACATGGAGAACTTGGCGCAGGATATGATATTCCTATCCCAGCAGGAACTTATAATTTTATCGTAACAAATACATCAGGCAATCGTTGTGATGTGTATGTAAATGACCAGATGTTAGTAAATAATATTTTACAAGGTGGTTCTGCAGTAAATAGTTTAGCAGTAAAAGACATTGTCCTTACAGATGGCGTTGCAAAGATTACAACAGCAGACTATTCCAGTGGGCAAAATGCAAATAGTGTAAAGATTCAGGTTGAAGTTGTAAAATCTCCTTCTATTGTAGAAAGGACAAAGAAAATCTATGTATTGGGAGATTCCCTTGTTTGTATTTATTATAATGGCGGAGATGCTTCCCATGATCTCCAGACAGGCTGGGGGCAAGTGCTTTCTGATTATTTGGTAGATAGCGTGGATGTAGTAAATCTGGCAAACAGCGGTGCTACAGCAAATGGCTTGCTTGGTTCTGCATTTTCACAAGTGCGTGAGAGTGCTAAAGCTGGTGATGTCCTAATATTAGAGAGTGGATATAATGATAGGACATATGATACAGAAGCTATAATGAAAAATGCAGTTACTACAATGGCAAATGAAGCAAAGGCAAAGGGAATGGAAGTAATATTGGTATCCCCTAATGCTTCTGCACATGATTATAAAGAAGCCGTTGCATGGACGCCTTTTATGGCTGATGTAGCAGCTTCTACTGGGGCTACCTATGTAGACCTTTCAAAATTAAGTTATGATTTTTTGTATGCAACTTATGGCACAGATACAACAGCAGTTTTAAATAATTATAATGTGTCCGATAAATTGCACTCTAAATATAATGGGGCCAATAAGTGGGCGTCTTTGGTGGCACAGTCTTTGTATGAACAAGGATACCAAGATTTAATTAACGCGGATTATGTGTATAGCTTTACAGATACTCTGGGAAATACAATTTCTTGTTCCGCGACAGGAAAGACAGCAGGGAACATGGTTACAGTATCATTTAATATGAATGGCCATGGAGATGCGATTAAGGCAGTGCAACTAGAAAAAGATTCTAAGCTTACTGCGCCAAAAGCACCAACAGCGATAGGTTATCTTTTTGAGGGTTGGTATACAGAGAAAGAATGTACGAATGTATGGGATTTTGATTCAGGGATTGTATCAAAGAATATGACATTATATGCAAAGTGGAAGCAGGATGGAGATGCTGTGGAAGCTTGGTATTCCCAAGATTTTAGTGCAGTTACAAATGCAGGCGATGTAGCAACTTCTACAAATGCACAAACACAGTTAGTGCTTGCAAAAGATAGCGAACATGGAAATTATCTGGCATTTGATTTTTCATCTTTGCAGTCTAATAGCCGTGGGGCATATATGGATTTTGCAGGGCTTACTGTTGCAGATAAAGGGAATTATATTGTAGAATTTGATGCAGCAATTACCCCAGGAAGTGATCAGAACACCTATTTTACAGTAAAGGGCACAGATTTTGCCTATATTAAAACAATAAATGATGGTGCAAAAAGTGGATATTTGATTAATCTGGTAAATACTGGAAAGGGAGGGACGGAATATACATTAAATGGGACACAAAAGGTGACAATTCCTAAGGGAGAGTGGTGCCATTATAAGTTATATGTGGATAAAACACAGAAATTAGTGTCCGTTACAATTAATGGTTCTGTAACAGGCAGTATTGCAGATAAGACAATTGTTGCATACGATGGAGAAGGAAATGTTGCGGGGCTTTATATGTTAGCAGGAAGGTACAATGCAGTGCAGGCAGTAGATAATATTGTGGTACGTGGAGTAACGGCAGATGATTCATTTGGGCAGGTTGGTGCAGAAACCCTTGCTAGTGCTGAGTTTGCCACACAACTGAATACAACAATTACCCAGCCTGCCGAAGGGGCAGCAGTACATATGCCTATTACAATAAAGGCAAATGGAAATTTAGGCGGCGATATTACAGATAAAGTAACCGTAGATTGGTCTGTAGTAGGGTTGGAAAAAGAAGATGGTTATATTTCCCTTACAAAAGCAGAAGGGACTGGCGCAGGTACAGAAGGTGCAGCCCCAGATGGGACAACAGCTTACTTTAATGTAAGGAATGGAGTATCTAATTACTTTGGTTATGTGCAGGCAAAGGTATCTTATGGTGATGATAGTTATATTATTAAAACACCATTTGCTGTAATTGGCGGGATGGGCGTAGATGCAAACCGCTTGGCACCTGCAGCAGGCTATTATGCAGATATGAATGATTATGTAGATTCCTTGGTAGGCTATCAAGGGACTGCAAAAGAAATTAATGAAAAAGATTTGGTATTAAATAATTGGTCAATTTATGGATCAAATAGTGCAAGGACCCTAAAGCTTGTAAAAGATGCAGATGGGACAAAGGCTTTGGAATTTGCTTCTAATGGCGGCGGTGGTACAACAGTAGCAGTATACCAGTGGGTGGATCAATCCAACCAATATGTAATTGATTTTACAGCAAAGTTTACATCTGGAATGGCATTTGGTGTATATGCAAATACCCCTAATAATAGCAACAATAATCCAGAGTGGGCTGCTTCTTATGCTGCTGGCGCATTGACACTTGGCACAGAAAGTATTACAGGGATTAATGCAAATGAATGGTATCGTTTTGTAATCTCTGCAGATCCAAGTGTGCAGAAGGTGTCTATAGCAGTATATGATAAAACAGATGCTAAGATTGGTGAAATAAATGATATTGATATGACAAATGATAGCAGTGTCCAGAAATATTTCTGTTTCTATGGGACATGGCCAATGTATTTAGCAAGTTTTGAGGCTTATAGGCCAGTCCTTTCTACTTTGGTAGTAGGTTCTGGCAGTGATGTAGTAAAGGTTCCAGAGGAAGGGGAAAAAGCAGCTACAGTCGATTTGTCTGCAATTCTTACCAGTACCGAAGGCATAAAGATGACAGGCGCAGTAGATTGGTCATTAGCAGAAGAATATGCAAATGTAGCCGTACAGCCTACTGGGGCGCAAACAGCTATATTAACAATTGAAGCAGGCGCATCTGGCATGATAACAGTAGTTGCTACCAAAGATGGCAAACAGGCTGAAAAAGTAATCCGTTTGACAACATCTTCGAATGTAGTAGCATTTACACAATCAACATCATCCATTACTATTCCTTTTGCAGGGGAAAAGGCAGTAGAATACCAGTTTACAGCCCAGACTCGTGATGGATTGGGTAATGAAATAGATGGAGGGCAGATTTCTTATGCGTTGCTTGCAAAGGATGGCGTAACAGAAACAACTGTAAAAGGCGTAACCTTTAAAAACGGTTTACTTACTGTAGAGGCGGGGGCTTCTCCAGCAGTCGTATATGTAAAAGCTACAAATGCAGAAGGGCTTTCTACTAAAGTAAAGGTAAATATCCATGGATTATCTTTTGCATTTGGTTCTGCAGAAGCAGCAGACGGTTTTACGCAAGTAATGGATACTTTATATACAAAGAAGCTTGGCTATGGTTTTAGGCAGACAGAAGGTTTGACGGTTAATAGTGATAATGTAACAGGAACATCTGACTTTAGGTTTAAAGCGAATGTCCCTAATGGAAATTATATTGTAAAAGTAAATACAACAGCAGAGTCAGTAATATCAGAAGTAGTGGAAGAGGTATCTGCTGTAACAGGAATTACAAAGACAGGTTCTAGTTTTAATGTTGCAGTTTGTGATGGTGTTTTGGATTTAACTTTCCCAGCATCAACATCTGTAAAAACAATTGAAATTTCACAGGCAGCTGCAAAGAGCAGGTTAGAAAAACCGATGGCATATGCAATTGGCGATTCTACGACAAAGAATAATGCAAGCGGTGCACTGTCATGGGGCAACTGTGTAGAAGGTGGCATGGTAGCTGTCCCTGAAGTATTTAGTGGGTTTGCAAACCATGGCATGGCAGGACGTGATTCTGTAAGTTATTATAACCAAGGAAGGGTAGAGGCAGTCCTCTTAGCAATTTGCCCTGGCGATTATGTAACAGTAAATATGGGAATTAACTCTAAGGAAACAGGGGAAGCTGCTGCATACTATACATTAATGAAGAATTATTATGTAGAAGGGATTCTTCAAAGAGGAGGTATTCCTGTAATTGTAACTGCAACACCAGATGGCCCTGTAGGAAATAATGTATCTATTGATTATGATGCAGCTACCGGGAAGTTTACCAATAACCGTGGAGATGGTGCAAGGAATAATGTCCTTAGGCAGATTGCAGAGGAAGAAAAACTGAATCTTATAGAATTAGGTCAGTGGGGCGAAGATTGGATGAATACACTGACAATGGATGATGTAACAGCGTACAATGCAGAAAATAATACAGCATATACAACTGTCCTTGAGATGGTCCAGAGTTGGTATGTAGACCATAACCATTATAAGGAATATCTTGGAATTAGGATTGGTAATTATCTTCTTGGGCAGTTAGAGGAATTGTTCCTTACAACTCCAATTCCAGATCCAGACCCAACACCAGATCCAGACCCAACGCCAGATCCAGATCCAACACCAGACCCAGATCCAACGCCAGATCCGGATCCAAGCCCAGAAGGAATTTATGAAATTCTAAATGGAGGGAACCAAACAATAGTAAGTGGCAGAAGGACAGTGACAGTTTCTGTAAATGCAGATTATAGTAAGTTTACAGGCGTAGAAGTAGATGGTTCAACACTTGCAGCCGAAAAATATACAATAAAAGACGGATCTACTATTATAACATTAAATGCGGATTATGTAAGTACATTGTCTGTTGGTAAGCATACTTTGAAATTTAACTTTACAGATGGTTATGCTATTACCAGTTTAACAATTACTAGCAAAAGTGGAAGTGACGACACAGATAATAGTGGAGATAATGATACGGATAATAGTGATGACAGTGTAAGTGACAGCGAAGATAGCGATACGACAGATAATAGTGATAACAGCACTTCAAAAGTAACTGCTTCTGTAGAGGCTAGTGAACAGGAAACCGCAGAAACTTTAGGTGATACAACAGGAACCTGGAAAAAGGATGATAAGGGTTGGTGGTATCAGAAGGAAGATACTAGTTATCCATTAGCAGACTGGTTAAAGATTAATGGCGAATGGTATTTATTTGATACAGAAGGATATATGAATACTGGCTGGCAAAAAGCAAAAGATAAATGGTACTATTTAGATCAAACGACAGGCAGTATGCAAACAGGTTGGCTCCGTGCGTCAGACAGCAAGTGGTATTATCTTGATTTGGTAAATGGGGATATGGAAACGGGCTGGTTTTATGCACCAGATAGTAAATGGTATTATTTTGATCCAGTCAATGGAGATATGAAGACAGGATGGATTCAGACATCAGATGGAAAATGGTACTATTTGTATGCAGATGGTTCTTGTGCAATGAACACAATTACCCCAGATGGGTATTATGTAGACCAGAATGGTGCATGGATAAAATAAAAATAAAAGAAAAATAAGAAAAAGAGCTGTGTGCCATGGTGCACATGGCTCTTTTTGTAATAGGACAATCCATTTTTATCATATCTTATAATAGATAAGGGATAGGAGGGATTTACAATAAGTACAAGGACAGAGCTAGGACAAATTCAGTTAATTGATCCAAAAAAGGTGGATAAAGCGGATCTTGTAGATATACAAGATGTTATAGTGGATAAAAGTCTTCCAAAGGAAGAAAGGATTGCTGATTTTATTAGGCAAGTAAGAAACCCATATTTATGTAAATGTGGGAATATGGTGATCCAATCAGTGTTTGTTGATACAGATGTAAGCCTTGCAGAACGGTTGGCACAATTTTTAAAAATAACATAGATAAGCTAGGGGGCCTTTTGTTATGCCAGAAGCAAGAGATGCCAGACTATATCAGGCAGCTTTATATATCCGTTTGTCAAAAGAGGATGGTGATAAATTAGAAAGTAATAGTATTTCTAACCAGCGTGATTTCATATATACTTTTTTAAAAAATAAGAAAGACATAAAAGTATGTACAGAAAAAGTGGATAATGGGTATAGTGGGGTAGATTTTAATAGGCCTGCCCTGCTTGAGTTATTGGAAGAGGTGAAACAGGGAAAAATAGATTGTATTATTGTAAAAGATTTATCCCGTTTTGGCAGGAATTATATAGAAACAGGAAGATATATACAACAGATTTTTCCGTTTATGGGAGTCCGTTTTATAGCGATTAATGATCATTATGATAGTAGTAGTTTAGATTATCAAATGTATAATATGGTTTTACCATTTAAAAATCTTATTAATGATTTTTATAGCAGGGATATTTCGGTTAAGGTAAGAAGCCAAATAGAAGTGCGGCAGAAACAGGGCGATTATATAGGGAGTTTTCCCGTATATGGATACTTGCGTGATCAAAGCAGTAAAGGGAAATTAGTAGTGGATCAAGTAGCAGCCAGTGTGGTGAAAGATATTTTTAATATGCGCATAAAAGGCTGTAATAATAAAGAAATTGCTAATTATTTGAATCAATATGGGATACCATCACCAATGGAATATAAAACGTTACTTCATTGGAAATATTCTACTTCTTTTAAATTAAACCCTCAGGCAAAATGGTATCCTGTAACAGTAGAACGAATACTTAAAAATGAAATTTATATAGGAAATATGGTGCAGGGAAAAGAAAAAACATTAAATTATAAAGTAAAAAAACGGGTTAAGGTCAATAAAGAGAATTGGATCCGTGTAGAAAACACACATCCAGCTATTATACCAAAAGAAGATTTTGAAATTGTAAAAAAATTAATGCTTCGTGATACTAGGACAGCACCACAGAAAAATAACTTGTATTTATTTTCAGGCTTACTTTGCTGTGGAGGCTGCGGAGGCAATATGGTTAGGAAAAAAATAAGATCTGCAGGAAAGGATTATATTTATTATATTTGCTCTAACAATAAAAATAATAAAACAGTATGTAGCAGCCATCGGATACGGGAAGAGTATTTAAGTAAAATAATTTTAGAAATATTGCAAACATATATTTCAACTATATATAATAGGAATGAGCTAGAAAACAATCTTGTAAAATTGACATTACAAGAATATGAATTACAAAAGAAAAACAGGCAATTAGAAGAAAGAAAGGCAGATTTAGTAAGAAACCAGAAATTAAAAAATTCTTTGTACCAAGATTATAAAGATGCTGTTCTAACGAAAAATGAATATCTTGAGATGAAAAAAGAGTATGAAGATATTTGTAAAAATTTAAAAAAGATAATTCAAACACTTGAGGCGGAGATAGAAGAACAAAGAAAAGAAATTGGCTTATATAGCCAATTTTTGGAGGAATGGAAAGAAAATGGAAAGATTCCTGGATTAAGCCGGGCCTTATTGGTATTAGTAATTGAAAAAATAGTTGTAATAGAAGCAGGTTATATTAAGATATATTTTAAATATCGAAATGAATTTTGTTCTTAAACTATAAAGGAGGCAGGAAAATATAGCAAGGAAAAGCAGAAAAATAGGAGAGCCAGAAATTGTTTGGGAAAAACAAGAAACATTATATTATGCTGCAATTTATGCAAGGCTTTCTGTAGAAAATAATGGTATAGGCAGTAATTCTATAGAGAACCAGATAGATATTATACAACAATATATAAAAAAGCAGCCTAATCTTAGGATAGTTAAAATATTTGTTGACAATGGAAAAACAGGTACAAATTTTGAAAGGGCTGCTTTTTTGGATATGATGGAAGCGGTAAGGGAAGGTAGTATCAATTGTATTATAGTAAAGGATTTATCACGTTTTGGCAGAAATTATTTAGAAGTGGGCAATTATTTAGAAAAGGTTTTCCCCTATCTGGGAGTCCGGTTTATTTCCGTTAATGACCGGTTTGATACTTTGTATAGCAGTAACCAGGAGGTATTCATGGTTCCTTTGAAATCTATTATACATGATATTTATGCAAAAGATATTTCAAAAAAGGTAAGTACAGCAATAGATATAAGAAAAAAAAGTGGAAAATTTATGGGGAAAATACCACCATATGGCTATGTGCGCGATAAACAGGATCGATATCAGTTATGTGTACATAAGGAAAGGGCAAAGATTGTTAAGCAGATTTTTAGTTGGCGTTTAGACGGGGTTGGCCCAGCTAGAATAGCACAATATTTGAATAATATGGGAGTTTTAACACAGCTTCAGGTTCGTTTTATAGAAGGGCATAAGGATGGAGTGGAGAATGCGTTATGGAGAAGTTCGGTAATTACAGGATTATTGCAAAATCCGTGTTATTTGGGATGTATCGTAGAAAGGAAAGGCAGTAATTTACTTTATAAAGGGAAAAATAATATGGTTATCCCACAAACAGAATGGCATTTAATAGAGAATACACATGAACCCATTATTGATAAAAAGACTTTTGAAGCAGTAAGAAAATTAATAGAAGAAAGAAAAATATAAAGGTGCGTTTTATTTTTGGCATATAAGTAAAAATGGAGAAAATAAGATGGCAGAAAAGGTTGTTGCGCTTTATTTTAGAGTATCAAAAGAGGATAACCATACGTTTCAGAATGAAAGTAATAGTATTATATCCCAAAGGAAAATTTTAATGGAATATATTCAAAATAGTAAGGAGTTTTCAGGTGATTTGGTTATTGAATTTTGTGATGACGGGTTTAGCGGCATAAATTTTTCTAGGCCCGAAGTACAAAAATTGTTTTCTTTGGTGAAAAAAGGTGTGGTTTCCTGTATTATAGTAAAAGATTTTTCAAGGTTTGGCAGGAATTATATTGAAGTAGGCAATTACTTGGAGCAAGTATTTCCTTTTTTGGGGATACGGTTTATATCCGTAAATGATGGTTTTGACAGCAAGGTTTGTGATTTTACAAAAGAATATTTTGATATATCCTTTAAAAATTTGGTGTATGATTTGTATAGCAAAGATCTTTCCAATAAAGTAAGTAGTGTACGCCATAGTAAAGCAGCGCAGGGAAAATTTTTTACAGCATATGCGCCATATGGTTATTTAAAAACTGCTGGCCAAAAATTAGTCCCTGATAATGAGGCAGCATTAATTGTACAAAGGATTTTTAATATGGCAAGGGAGGGCGTCCCTAAAGCACATATAGCAAAAATTCTTAATAATGAGGGAATTCCATCACCTTTTATGTTACGTAAGTTACGTGGGGAAAAATTCCCATGTAAGACGGTAAATAAAAAGAGCGTTTGGGGGACGGCAGCTATTGTTTCGATATTAAAGGATCAAAGATATACTGGTGATGCAGTATATGGGAAAGTAAAACCAAAAGTGGCTGGAAGCCGCCAAAATTGTATTGTGCCAAGAGAACAATGGGTTATTGTGCCAAATGCAAACCCGGCAATTATTTCCCATGAAGAATTTGAAACAGTAAATGCTATGTTTCGAAAAAGAATCCATTACCAGAAGAAAAAAGCCGCCCCATTAGCAGGAATGGTTTGTTGTGCAGAATGTAAACATACTATATCTAGGGTAGAAAGAAGGAAGATGGGGGAACAAGTGGGAGTATACCGCTGTAGTATGCAAAATATAACAAAAGAATTTGGGTGTTGCCCAATAGGGATAGAAGAAGGTAAGATTGAGAATGCTATTATGCAGTTGCTAAAAAAAATGGTATATGTTAGTTTGGATAATGAAATAATAAGCAGGGCAAAAAATTCAAATAATAAAAAAATTGCAGAAGCAGAGGGGCTTGTTGTAAAATATAAAAAAGAAATAGGAAGGCTTGGGAAGCTAAAACGGATAAAATATGAATTATATAAAGATAAATTGATTTTACAAGAAGAGTTTATAAAAGAAAAAATAATGCTGGATAAAAGGATAGAAAAAATACAATTAGATATAAAGGGGCAGGAGCATATTTTAGATAAGCTAAAAGAGGTAAATATACTTAAATTGGGCCTAGATAAGAGCTTAACAAGAGAAATAGCAGAAGTTTTTATTGGGCGGATATTTATTTGCAGGGATGGTTCTTTAAGAATCCAGTGGAAGTTTAAAAATTTTTTAGCCCTATTATAACAGGAGAGTATGTATCCCGTCTGGAAAAAAAAGCTTTAAAAAAATTACGTATCGGTTTTGAAAAATCGGGAAAGATATAAAAGGGAATTATTAGAAAATAGTATATATGTTATAAATAGAGATGTCTTTCGTATTATTATTATTTTAGGGAAGGCATTTTTATTTTGTTTTTAAGCTTGCAATATAAAATATAAAGTAGTATGATAAATCTAATAGTAGTATAATTAAGTAATAAAAAAGGAGATAAAAAGTATGGCTAACAGGTTTGTATTAAATGAAACTTCTTATCATGGGGCAGGAGCGATTAAGGAAATTGCACCAGAAGCGAAGGCAAGAGGGTTTAGTAAGGCATTTGTATGTTCTGATCCAGATTTAATTAAATTTGGTGTTACGCAGAAAGTTTTGGATATTTTGGATAATGCGGGGCTTGCTTATGAAGTTTATTCTGAAATTAAACCTAACCCAACGATTGAAAATGTACAAACAGGTGTAGAGGCGTATAAAAAATCAGGAGCAGATTATTTAATTGCTATTGGTGGTGGTTCTTCTATGGATACGGCAAAGGCAATAGGGATTATTATTGAAAATCCTGAATTTGAGGATGTAAGGAGCCTAGAAGGAGTAGCCCCTACAAAGAAAAAGTCAGTGCCAATCTTTGCTGTACCAACAACGGCAGGAACTGCAGCAGAAGTAACTATTAATTATGTAATTACCGATGCAGAAAAAAATAGGAAAATGGTATGTGTGGATCCAAAAGATATTCCAGTGGTGGCATTTGTAGATCCAGAGATGATGGCATCTATGCCAAAAGGATTAACGGCGGCAACAGGAATGGATGCTTTAACACATGCAATAGAGGGGTATATTACTGCAGGCGCATGGGAATTATCAGATATGTTCCATTTAAAAGCAATTGAAATAATTGCACGTTCTTTAAGAAATGCTGTTGCCAATACTCCAGAAGGAAGGGCAGATATGGCATTAGGCCAATATATCGCAGGGATGGGATTTTCAAATGTAGGCCTTGGAATAGTACATTCTATGGCACATCCGCTTGGGGCATTATATGATACCCCACATGGCGTGGCAAATGCGATTATCCTTCCTACTGTTATGGAATATAATGCAGAAGCAACAGGTGATAAATATAAATATATTGCACAGGCAATGGGGGTGCAAGGGACAGAGAATATGTCACAAGAGGAATACAGGAAGGCAGCAATTAATGCAGTAAGGCAGTTGTCTGAAGATGTTGGTATTCCAAAGGATTTAAAAGAAATTGTAAAAGCAGAGGATATTCCATTTTTAGCCCAGTCTGCTTATGATGATGCTTGCAGGCCGGGCAACCCAAAGGAGACAAGCGTAGAGGATATTACAAAATTATATCAGTCTTTAATCTAATTGGTTTTTGGGCAGAATGATAATAGAATAAGATTAAAAAAGAGGATGTTGAAAAACAGCCTCTTTTTTTAATGTGTAAACCAAGCCAAATAAAAACAAACAAAGAAAATAGGCATGTATGGAACTATTTGTAAAAAATGGCTGATTCCAATATAGTAGTAGCCTAACAGGCATTAGAAAATCAACATTGATTTGTAGATATACAGGAAGTATAATATTATAAAAGGAATATATTTGACTAAAGTTCCATAAAGGGGTGGGAAGATTGCAGAAATATTTTAATATAACAGGGTTATGCTATCCAGAAAAGCATTATATGGTAGACTTAACAGAACGTTTGGGAAAGATAAAGAAATTAGTAGACCGAGGGGAGTATTTTGTAATAAACCGGGCAAGGCAGTATGGGAAAACAACAACATTAAAGGGGTTAGAGCGTTATTTGCAGTCAGAATATATGGTATTGCCCCTTAGCTTCCAAAAGATAAGCAGCGCGAAATTCGAAACAGAATTTATTTTTTCGGCTGCTTTTGCAGAAATGTTGGTAAGAGTAATAAAAAGAAAAGGGATTGATAGGGTAGACAGGCAGATTATAAAGGAATTAGAGGAAGCAGGGGAAAAACAAGAAGAGTTTGATTTAATGCGGTTATTCCATATATTGAGTAATATGTGTTTTCTGTCAAAACAACCAGTAGTATTAATAATAGATGAGGTTGACAGTGCATCGAATAACCAAGTATTTTTAGATTTTTTAGCACAGTTGAGGGAGTTTTATTTAGAAAAAGAAGAGATACCAGTATTCCATTCTGTAATATTAGCAGGAGTATATGATATAAAGAATTTGAAATTAAAATTACGCCCCGAGGAAGAACACCATTATAATAGCCCATGGAATATAGCAGCAGAGTTTAATATAGAAATGAGTTTTTCGGCAGAAGAAATAGAAGGAATGTTAGGGGAATATGAAAAAGAATACCAAACAGGAATGGATAGGAAGGAAATGGCAGGGTTATTGTATGATTATACATCAGGGTATCCATATATGGTGTCATGGTTATGTAAGTATATAGACGAGAGTTTGCCAGAGAAGAAGGAGTATTTGGATAAAAAAATGGCATGGACAAAAGAAGGTGTGTTAGAAGCCGTAAAAGCCTTAGTAAATAAGCCAAATACCCTAACAGATGATATGGTAAAAAAACTAGCAGATTATCCTGAATTAAAACAAATGTTAAGAAATATTTTATTTTATGGGGAAGAGTATCCATATAATTTGCTTCATTCTATTATTTATATGGCATCTATGTTTGGGTATATTAAAGAGAAAGAAGGGCATGTAGAAGTAGCAAACCGTATAATGGAAACTCAGCTTTATAATTTGTTTTTATCAGAAGAATTAATTCATAGTAAAAGCTATAAGGCAGGCATGTTAGAGAGAAACCAATTTATAAAGAATGGAAACTTAGATATGGAATTGGTATTAAAGAAATTTATGGAACATTTTACAGAGGTATATGGGGATAGTAAGGAAAGTTTTTTGGAAGAGAATGGGCGGAGGTTTTTCTTATTGTATTTAAAACCGATTATAAATGGGGTAGGGAATTATTATATAGAAGCTAGGACAAGGAACCAGAAAAGGACAGATATAATTGTAGACTATAAGGGAAAACAATATGTAATAGAAATGAAAATCTGGAGAGGGGAAGAGTATAACCAAAGAGGGGAGGGGCAATTAGCAGAATATTTGGAGTATTATCAATTAGAAAAAGGATATTTATTAAGCTTTAATTTTAACCAAAAGAAAACAATAGGGATAAAAGAAATACATTGTAATGGGAAAACAATAGTGGAAGCAGTTGTTTAATGGTATTTTACCAAGGAAGTTTTTGGCTAAAGCAGGAAATAAAAGGGATCTGTTGTGCAAGTATAGTATTTTGCAGCAGATCCCTATTGCTTTCTAAAATATTATAAATGTTCATTGCGCCATTGGCGTGGGGAAATACCATAGACATGTTTAAAAGCACGTGAAAAGTGAAGCTGGTTTTCATATCCAACAGCGTTTCCAACATCAGCAATTGACAAGGAGGTAAGTTTTAATAATTCGGCTGCTTTTGTCATCCGATAGGAGATTAAAAAATCTTGTGGGGATTTCCCCATGCTTTCATGGAAGATTTTTCCAAAGTAACTGCGGTTTAGGCCACAGAATTTTGCAATTTCCTCGATAGTAATTGGGTTTTGGAAGTTTTGTTCTATAAATGCAACTGCTTCTTTAATATAGAAATCCCGCAATCCATTGCTATTTTTAGTAATAATAGAGGCAGATGAGGATACAAAACTATCAAGAAAAAGAAATAAATGCCCAATTAAATGAAAAGGGGAAGCTTCTTTGTGGTTTACAATATATAACATTTCTTCTTTCATTGTAACAGCGATGTCTTTGTACCTTGCCCGGTATATAGGGGAATCACAGCTTAAGCCTGCGGTATCAACTAGTTCTTTTGCCCTAAGCCCGTCAAACTCAAGCCAAACATATTCCCAGGGTAGGTTTTGATCGGCAATATAGGTACATATTTGATGAGGAAAAATCATAAATCCTTGCCCGCTTTTCACCTGATAGCTTTTGGTAATGCCTTTTTCGTTATTTGCATTTAAGACACCAGTCCCTGATAGAATGTAGTGGAATAAAAAATGGTTTCTTGCGGCTGGCCCAAAGGAATGAGAAGGATCACATTGTTCCCAGCCATATTGATATAGAGTTAGATCAATAAAATTTTCATTTGGAAAAATAGAAAATAGGAATTTACTCATATTTTTGGACCTCCTTACATAGTATTATAATAAAAATATACCAAAATGCTAGATAAAATTTTTATTTTGCCTATAAAGTGGCATTATGATATAAATGACTGAGAAAGTGGCATTTACAAACAGCATAAAGATATATTATTATAAATATAACAAAATGAAGGAGGAAAAAATATGAAAGGAAAAATACTAAAATGCTTGTTTTTAAGTGCGGCATGTGTATTTGCAGGGATTTCACTTCAAAGTTGCGGTTCTAAGGATACTTCTGTAACAGAAATTGAAATTGTACAATACAAGCCAGAGGCAGCAAGTTATTTTAAACAAGTCGAGGAAGAGTTTAATGCGACACATAATAATATCCATCTTACGATCCAGTCGCCAAATGATGCATCCACAATTTTAAGGACACGGTTTATTAGGGAAGATTATCCAGATATTATAGGAATAGGGGGAGATATTAATTATTCTTATTATATGGATGCAGGAATTTTAGCGGATATTTCGGATTATCAGGGGTTACAATACATAAACCAGGCGTATTTAGATATTGACGAAGGATTGAAAATTATTCCAACGGAAGGAGTATTTGCAGTCCCTTATGTGGCAAATGCGGCAGGAATTTTATATAATAGAGAAATATTTGAGGAATATAACTGGCAGGTGCCAGAGACATGGGATGAGCTAATAGGGTTATGTGAAACAATGAAAGCAGAAGGGGTCCTTCCGTTTGAGTTTGGTTTTAAAGATACTTGGACATGCCTTGCCCCATGGAATTCTTTAGCAGTTGGCTTAGCACCTGCTGATACGGCAAAACAAGTAAATGCAGGAAGTACTACATTTTCAGTTGAATATCGGGAAACGGCAGAGAAATATATGCAGTTAATGAAATATGGCCCGACAGATCCTTGTGCATTTAATTATAATGATGCTTGTACGGCATTTGCAAGAGGGGAATCTGCTATGTATACAATAGGAAGTTATGCCGTACCACAGATTTTGTCGATTAATCCAGATATGAAAATTGGTTCCTTTACTATGCCAGCAAATAATGTAAAAGAAGAAAATCCGTTAAATTCTGGAATTGATTTGCAATTTTGTGTAATGGCAGACTGTAAAAATAAAGAAGCAGCATATGAAGTGTTAGACTTTTTGCTTGCAGATGAAAATATCCAAAAATATATAGATGCCCAAACAGCTATCCCATGTAAAGTAGGGGAGTTTCAGTTAGCAGAGGTATTAGATGGCATGGAAGAAGATATTGTAAATGGGAATATGAAAGATTACCAAGATCATTATTACCCATCAGAAATGGCAGTTGATGCACAGCTCCAGACCTTTGTGATAAGGCAGGATGTTGGCGCATTTTTAGAAAAATTTGATAAAGATTGGCTTCGGTATAATAGGGATATTATCTATAAGGTGCAAAAATATGAAGAGGGGTTGAAGTAATATGAAAAATGAGCGTAAAAGGACATATTTAATGATTTCGCTTCCGATTTTGGCATTGTTTATTTGTTTTAATACAATTCCGCTGATTCGTGGAGTATACTATAGCTTTACTAATTTTAAAGGATTTGGCAGTTATGATTGGGTTGGTTTCCGAAACTATGCAGATTTATTTACGGATACTAGGGTATTAAAATCTTATTTGTTTACGTTTAAATTAGCTGTTTTCACTACTATAATAGTAAATGTGATTAGTTTAATTCTAGCAATGGCATTAAATAGCAGTATCCGTTTTAAAAGCTTTTTTAGGGGCGCATATTTCCTTCCAAATGTTTTGGGGGCATTGGTAGTAGGTTATATTTTTAATTATTTCTTTACCTATATATTGCCAGCTTTTGCACAGATGGTTGGAATTGAGGCATTAAGTGGAAGTATTTTGTCAAAAGAAGGGCTTGCATGGATAGGGATTATGATTGTCTGTGCATGGCAGGCAATTGCTATGAATACGATTATTTATATTTCTGGTTTACAAACAGTGCCAGAAGATGTATATGAGGCAGGGGGATTAGATGGGGCAACTGGATGGAACCAATTCCGCCATTTGACACTTCCATTAATTATGCCATTCGTAACAATTAACTTAGTGCTTTGTGGGAAAAACTTTTTAATGGTATTTGACCAGATTATGGCATTGACAAAGGGCGGCCCAGCACAAAGCACAGAGTCTATTTCTTATTTAATCTATAATAATGGTATGTCTGGTGGGCAGTTTGGCTTCCAAAGTGCAAATGCAGTTGTTTTCTTTATTGTGATTGTTGCAATTTCTGTTGCACAGATGAAGTTTAGCAGTAAAAAGGAGGAACAGCTATGAAAGAAAAGAAAACGAATTGGCCAGTTATGGTGTTATTGCTTTTAGGGCTTTCCACCATTGCTTTTCCGCTTTATATGACAGTTATCATTGCATTTAAAAAGCCTTCTGAAATGACAAACAGTATTAGCGGCATTTTATCTCTGCCAAAAAGTTGGAGCTTGGATAATTTTGCGGAGGCAATGCGGGTAACAGATTTTTGGCATTCTATTAGTTATAGCCTTTTAATTACAATAATTACCGTAGTATTGTCAATAGCACTTCATTCTTTAATGGGATATGTGCTTGGAAGGACAAAAGCAAAAAGTAAATTTTATAATTTTATCTATTTGTTTATTGTAAGCGGCATGTTTGTGCCATTTGCGATATTAATGATGCCACTTGCAAAACAGACAGCAGAAATGGGAATTGCAAATTGGTTTGGCGTTATTTTATTATATGTGGTATTTTATATGCCAATGAATGTATTACTTTATACAGGCTATTTAGTGAATATTCCGTTTGCCTTAGAAGAAGCAGCAAGAGTAGATGGTTCCTCTACATGGAGGACATATTGGAAAATTATTTTCCCTATTATGAAACCAATGCACGCTACGGTAGCTGTTTTAACAGCGTTAGCAGTATGGAATGATGTAATGACCCCTTTGGTTATTATGGCAGGTTCCAATAAAAATACTCTTCCATTAGCGCAGTTGAATTTCCAGACACAATTTGGGGCAAACTATAATTTAGCATTTGCGTCTTATTTACTTTCTATGATACCAATTTTAATTTTTTATTTGGTTTGCCAAAAACAGATATTAAATGGTGTTACGAATGGCGCGGTAAAATAAATACAATATGAGGTGAAATATGGCAATTTTACATAATGAAGAACGTCAACTTTTTACATTGCACACGAAACATTCTACTTATCAGATGAAAATTGATGCGTATGGGTATCTTATCCATTTATATTATGGGGAAAGAATCCAAGAAAATATGGAATATTTAATTACCTATTATGATAGAGGATTTTCAGGGAACCCATATGAGGAAAGAGAAGGAAGAAAATATTCTCTTGATGTATTGCCGCAAGAATACCCATCGCTCGGGACTGGGGATTACCGCGGCAGCGCGCTGATAATAAGGAATATTGATGGCACAGAATGTTGTAATCTCCATTATAAAGGCTATCAGATAAAAAAGGGCAAATATGCACTGAAAGGCTTACCTGCCGTTTATGCAGAAAAGGCAGAAACTTTGGAACTTGATATGGAAGATAGGGTGAGCCATGTACAGGTCCGTTTATTATACGGGGTATTAGAAGAAGAGGATATTATTACAAGGAGTGCCATTATTGTAAATGGAGGTAAGTCAGAAATTATAATTGAGAAGGCAGGTTCTGCCTGTTTGGATATGTTGTATGGGACATATGACTGTATTAGTTTTTATGGAAGGCATGCTATGGAACGTCTATTCCAGAAAACAGAAATCACCCATGGAAATTATAGTATTGGAAGCCGGAGAGGGACTTCTAGCCATCAATATAATCCAGCCGTGATTTTAGCAGGGCAAAATACCACAGAAGATTATGGGGATTGTTATGGCATGGTTTTTGTCTATAGTGGCGGATTTCAGTTTGAGGCAGAAAAAGACCAATTTGGGCTTACTAGGGCTATTATGGGTCTGCAGCCAGATCAATTTTCTTATCCATTAAAAGAAGGAGAGGAATTTTATGTGCCAGAAACCATTCTTTCTTTTTCAAAGAAAGGGTTTTCTAGGTTATCAAAACAGTTCCATACTTGTATCCGCGACCATATTTGTAGAGGAAAGTTTAAGGATCAAGTGAGGCCAGTGCTAATTAATAGCTGGGAGGGGGCTTATTTTGATTTTAACGGCGATACCATAGTAAGGCTTGCAAAAGATGCAAAAGAACTTGGAATGGATATGGTAGTTATGGATGATGGGTGGTTTGGAAAACGGGATAATGATAATAGCGGGCTTGGGGATTGGCAGGTAAATGAGAAAAAATTGGGGTGTTCACTTAAAGAATTAATTGATAAAGTAAACCAAGAAGGAATTAAGTTTGGCATTTGGATTGAGCCAGAAATGGTTTCAGAAGATAGTGATTTATACAGGGCACATAAAGACTGGGCACTCCAAATCCCTGGAAGGAAGCCTGTATATGGCAGGAACCAGCTTGTGCTTGATTTTTCTAGGGAAGAAGTAAGAAATTATGTTTTCCAAGAAATCTGCAAGGTATTAGATTGTGGGAAAGTAGATTATGTAAAGTGGGATATGAACCGTAGTTTATCCGATATTTATTCTACAGAGAGGCTGCCAGGGACAGTATTATACGATTATATGTTAGGAGTTTATGATTTTTTGGAAAAGTTAATAAAACGTTATCCAGATTTATTGTTAGAAGGATGTAGTGGAGGAGGCGGAAGGTTTGATGCAGGCATGTTGTATTATGCGCCGCAGATTTGGTGTAGTGATAATACAGATGCAGTAGATAGAATAAAAATCCAATATGGGACGTCTTTCTTTTATCCAATTTCCACAGTAGGTTCTCATGTGTCTGCTGTCCCAAATCATCAAACTGGCAGGGTGACAAGCTTACAAACAAGAGGGATTGTAGCAATGGCAGGCACATTTGGCTATGAATTGGATCCTGATAAGATAAGCAAAGAAGAAAGAGAAGAAATTAAAGGGCAAATAATAACATATAAAAAATATGCAAGTTTAATACAAACAGGAGAGTATTATCGTCTGTCCAACCCATTTTCTGATCCTTATGCGGCGTGGATGTTTGTATCAAAGGATAAAAAGCATATATTACTCAATATTGTGGTGACAGAAATCCATGGGAATATGGAAGTTAGTTTTGTAAAATTAAAAGGCCTTCAAACAGGCGCATTTTATTGTGATACTGCAACAGGAAAAGTATACCAAGCCGATGCGTTAATGGCAGCAGGAATTCCAATTCCATTTGAGCTGGGGGAATTTTGTTCCTATCAAATCGAATTTTTGCTTCAGTAAAAGAAAAGAATAGATAAGTAATAGAAAGGGCATGGATATAATGGAACAAAACGATTACATTACAAATGCAGAAAATGAGGATACTTATTTCCGGCGGTTTAGTAAGTATTTTGATGAATTAAAATGGCTGTATCAAGAATTATATGAAAATGATGCTATGTTTGCTGAATTATGTGTAAAAATTAAGAGATTCTATTTAATAAGGGAAGAGGAATTAAAAAAAAGAGATAGACAGAGAGAAAAAAATCCAGATTGGTATAAGAAAAATGATATGCTTGGCATAATGTTTTATATTGATAATTTTGCCAATACAATAAATGGAGTAAAGGAAAAGTTAGGATATTTAGAACAATGTAATGTGAATTATATTCATCTTATGCCTTTTTTGGATTCTCCAAAAGGAAGTTCTGATGGCGGCTATGCAGTAGCTGATTTTAGGAAAGTGCAGCCAGAACTTGGCACCATGGATGATTTAGAGGCTCTAACAGCAGAGTGCCATAAGAAAAATATAAATGTCTGTATGGATTTTGTAATGAACCATACTTCCGATCAGCATGAATGGGCAAAAAAAGCAAGAAATGGGGATAGGGAGTATATGAACCGGTATTTCTTTTTTGATAATGATACCATACCAAGGCAGTATGAAGAAACGGTCCCACAAGTGTTCCCAACAACGGCACCTGGGAATTTTACCTGGCTTGAAGATAGTAAACATTATGTAATGACTACATTTTATCCTTATCAATGGGACTTAAATTATGCTAACCCGGAAGTGTTTAATGAGATGATGTATCATTTTCTTTATTTGGCAAACCGTGGGATTGATGTAATCCGTATTGATGCTGTCCCTTATATTTGGAAAGAACTTGGGACAAATTGCCGGAACCTTAAAAAAGTGCATACAATTGTAAGGATTATGCGGATGATTAGTGAGATTGTATGCCCTGGGGTGTTATTGCTTGGTGAAGTGGTAATGGAGCCAGAAAAAGTGGCACCATATTTTGGCACTATAGAAAAACCTGAATGTCATATGCTTTATAATGTTACAACAATGGCGACAACATGGCATACGGTTGCAACTAGGAATGTAAGCTTATTAAGGGAACAGCTTGATAAAGTAAATGCACTCCCAAAAGAGTATGTATTTTTAAATTATTTGCGCTGCCACGATGATATTGGCTGGGGGTTAGATTATAAAAGTTTAGCAGAAAAAGGATTAGAGGAACGCAGCCATAAACAATATCTCAATGATTATTTCCAAGGGTTTGCAGGGTATAGCAATAGCAAAGGAGAACTGTATAACGCCGATCCAGTAACAGGCGATGCGCGTTTTTGTGGCACAACAGCATCGATGTGCGGGATAGAAAAAGCAAAAAGCGAAGGGAAGGAAGCAGATATGGAGAAGGCAATCCAATGTGACCTTATGCTGCATGCGTATATGTTTATGCAGTCTGGCATACCAGTTTTATATGGTGGTGATGAGATAGGCCAACTCAATGATTATAGCTATAAAGAAAATCCAGATAAAAGAGAAGATTCCCGTTATCTCCATCGTGGAAAGATGATATGGGAAAATGTTGAGAAGATAAAACAACCAGATACAGTAGAAGCAAAGTTATTTTCTGGGCTGCAAAAATTAGAACAGATACGGAAAACAGAAAAAACATTTTTAACGGCTGCTAATTGTTATACATTGGATACTTGGACAGAGAGTGTGCTTGGCATGGTAAGGGAATACCAGGGAGAAAAAATAATAGGGTTATTTAATTTTAGTGAACATGAACAGATGGCATGGATAGATGAGAAAGATGGGGTATACCGAGAATTAATTACTGATTATGAAATGCCGGCAAGTGGAGTTACCATGCCGCCATATGGATTTTGTTATTTAAAAAAATTATTGCCTAAATAAGATAAGGGCTGCCTAACAGGCGGCTCTTTTGTCTTTTAATTGTAAATTGGTAAAAGTTGTGATATGATGGAGATAAAAGAATGGGAGGTAAGGCATGATTCAGATTGAAGAATTATTAAAAACTGCAAAGGAGCATGGGGCATCTGATGTGCATATTACGGTTGGGATTCCCCCTAAAATGAGAATTGGCGGTTCCTTACGTAGTATGGATTTTGAAAAGCTGATGCCATCAGAAATAGAGCCTGCCCTTCTAAGTATTATGAATCCTAGGCAAAAACAACAATTAGATGAAAAGGGAGAAGTGGATTTTTCTGTATCTATCCCAGGGGAAGGACGGTATCGGGTCAATGTGTTCCGGCAGCGTGGTTCTTATGCGGCAGCATTAAGGTTGGTTGGCACAGTAATACCAGATGTGAATGAACTAGGAATCCCACAGTCTGTAATGCAGCTTTATAAGAAAAAGAGAGGGTTAATTTTAATAACAGGCCCTGCTGGAAGTGGGAAATCTACTACATTGGCGGCAATTATTGATAAAATTAACCACAATATTAATGTACATGTTATTACACTAGAAGATCCCATTGAATATTTATACCAACATAAAATGGCAATTGTAAACCAAAGGGAAATAGGGCTTGATACAACATCGTACCATGCAGCATTAAGGGCGGCCCTTAGGGAAGACCCAGATGTAATTATGGTAGGGGAGATGAGGGATGCAGAAACAATTGCCACTGCACTTACGGCAGCAGAAATGGGGCATTTGGTTCTTTCTTCTTTACACACAGTGGGCGCAGCAAATACAATAGAGAGGATTATTGATGTATTCCCGCCACAAAAGCAGCAGCAAGTGCGGATACAGCTTGCTTCTGTATTAGAATCTGTTGTTTCACAACAATTAATCCCTACGCAAGATAAGCATCACCGTGCAGCAGCATTTGAAGTAATGCACATGACACCTTCTATTAAAAGCTTTATCCGGGATGATAAAACACATCAGATAACAAATGTAATGAAAAATGGGAAGAAATTTGGTATGCAGACTATGGATGATGCTATTTTTGATCTATATTTACGGGGAATTATTAATAGGGAACAGGCAATTATTTTTGCACAAGATGTAGCAGAAATGGAAAGAAAGTTAATTTAGGCCTGGCATAGGAGGAAAAGAAGTTGAGCAGTAAAGTATTGTCCATTGAGCTTGGTAAGGATAAAATCCTCTTGTGCGAACTAAAGAGGAAGAAAAAAGAACTAATTTTATACCATACAGAAGTAATTGATACTCCAGAAGGAAGTGTATCAGATGGTTTAATTATGGAGTTAGATGCTGTGGCAGCTGCAATCCGTATGGCATTAAAAAGCCATAAAATAAAAACAAAGAAAGTTATTTTTACTATAAATTCTACAAGGGTATTGTGCAAAAGAGAAGAAATCCCTTATTTGCGCCCAAACCAGATAAAAGGAGAAATAGAGGCAAATTTGACAGAGTATTTTGCCGTACAGCCGGAAGAATATGAGGCAGGCTTTATGCTTACTTCCACGGCAAGGGGCAAAGTAGAAAATATGTCTTTAATTGCATATGCTATGCCAAAGAAATTCTTGGAACGGTATTATGAGCTGGGTGCAATGATGGGTTTACATATAGTGGCAGTAGACTATGCCGCTAATAGTTTGTATCAGCTTATGAAGCTTCAGGTTGGAAGGAAAAGTGGAGTATTTTGCCATATAGGAAGTGAAAATACGGCGCTTTGTATTATGGAAGAAGGAAGGCTTTTGTTCCAGCGTGTGGTTTCGTGTGGGAAAATGGATATTGTCAATGCGATTATGGAGCAGCGGATTATACCAGAAACACAGGCAGAAGAGGAACTGAAAACAGGGCAATTTATCCATGCAACTTTAGATGGGGATGAAATTACAGAATTATTCCGTTATTTGATTAATCATATTGAACGTATTATGGATTATTTTCTTTCTGCAAATGATAAAAATGGAGTGGATACAATCTATTTAATGGGAGAGGGCAGCCAAATACCAGGTGTAAAAGAATTATTTGCAAATGAGCTTGGGATGACAATTAGTAGGCCCGAGGAGTCAAAGGGGATTAAAACAAAATCAAAGGAAAAAATTAGTAAAAAGTCATTCCACCAATATATGCCAGCAGTTGGGGCTTCTTTACAGTCATTAGAATTTGAGCGACCTAAAAAAGAAGAGGAAGAAGTAGAAAAAAAACGCTCCAGTGGCTTTGGCTTAGGGCTTACCGTTTCGATTATGGTCTCTGCTGCCATGGTTTTAACCCCTTATTTCCAAAACCAGCGGCTACATGAAGAATTAAACTCTGTAAATGCTAATATTGCTTTAATTGAGGATGCACAGCTTTTAGAGGAAGGTTATAATAATGGCGTAAAAAAAATCCAGGATATGAAGGGTTTTTATGATAAGACGCAAAATCCAAATGGGACAATTTCAAAATTTGTAGAACGGTTAGAAACCATACAGCCGTCTGGAATCCAAATTGACTGGTTTTCTTTTGTAGAAGGGAAGGCAAGCATAGGTGGCACTATGCAGGCAAAAGAAGAAATTGCCAGTTTTGTGGCGGCATTAAAACAAGAAAAGAATCTTTCTGGCGTTGAGATAAAGGAAATAAGCGGGCAGAGTTTCCAAATACAGTTCCAATTTGGTGCAGCAGAGGGGGCAAAGTAATGAAAAAAGAGATAATTGGAAAAATATTTAAGGTACTAGTGATTATAGGAATTTTCCTAATCTCTTATTTTTATGGGTTCCGGTTATTAACAGCAGAGGCGGTAAATACAGAAAAGCGGTTAGACGAAGCAGAACAATTTTATGGGAAGCTTTTACAAAAGGCAGCAAATAGCGAATATTACCAAGAAGAAATTAACCGGATGGAACAGGAATTTGACGAAGTATTAGCTAGTTACCGGACTAGTTTATCCCAAGAAGAAGATATAGTATTTCTTTATAAATTAGAACGACAGACCGGGGTTACAATAAAAGATGTTTCATTTACAAAAGAAAATACAGTATACCAGTTTGACCGTGACTCTATGCCTTCCCAGTATAATGTGGAACAAAGCAAAGGAAATTTATTTGGCATATCGGCAACGATTACAATTTATTTTGAAGGTACTTATGAGCAGATGAAAAAATTAATTGTTTTTACAGAGCAATATGAAAATTATATGGTACTAAGCAGCTTAGAAACAAATTTTCAACGTGAAACAGGGATTGTGGAAGGGACGGCTATAATCCGGCGTTATGCAATTACTGGTGCTGACAGGGAGCCAGAAGAGGCAAATCTTCCAGCAGTAAGTACAGGGACAGCAAATATTTTTGGGGAGCCATTGCCTCCTGTAGAAGAAACTATAGAAGAAGAAACCACAGAGGCAGAGTAAAAAATTGCATTATTTATTATAGTGCGCACGTTCCCCGCCAATATATTTTGGCCTAGTCCGTGCGCATAAAATATGTGCATTTCCTAGGAAGCCAGAAGAAAGCCGTACTGGCACAGCTACTGGCTTTAAGTGCATGCCAATTAATGTTCCGCCAATATCCATTCCAGCGTCTGCCTGGATAGATTCTACGGCCACAGGGGACACAAAGGTGCGGTAAGCTGCTGTAGCAAAGGAGCCGCCTGCCTTTGGGTAAGGGACTACATTAACGGGTTCTAGCTGTTTTTCTTTTGCAACTGTTTCTTCTATAATAATAGCACGGTTTAGATGTTCACAGCATTGGGCAGCAAGAAAAACCCCATAAGAATTTGCGGTATGGTAGATAGCATTAAAAAGGGCTTGTCCTGTTTCTTCACTTGAATAAGAACCAATCTGGTGCCCTAAAATTTCACTGGTAGAACAGCCTATTACCAAAATTTGCCCTGTATGGAGGGAAGCAGTTTCTATAAATTCTTTGGTAAGTGTTTCTGCTTGTAGGGTTAAATCGGTAAGGTTAATTGCCATAATTAGTATCCTTCTTTCTTTTATTATGTGAATAAGATCATACACTTCCCAATTAAAAAATGCAAGAGGGTATATAAAAAATATATAAGGATAGGGGAAAATGATAGTTGTCTTTACTGGGAAAATATGTTATTCTGGTAAAGGAGAGAGCTGGAAAGGGAGTGAAGTTATTTACTGCACAATTATAGGAGGGACTACTCTTGGCATTGAGGGAAGGCTGGTACAAGTGGAAGTAGATATTAGTGATGGCCTTCCGGGGATTCATATGGTAGGGATGCTTTCTTCAGAAGTAAGAGAGGCGGGGGAGCGTATTAAGACGGCCCTTAAAAATACAGGGTTTTCGATTCCGCCAAAACGTATTACAATAAATCTGTCGCCCGCAGATATCAAAAAACAGGGTTCATCTTATGATCTTCCAATAGCTGCCGCCATTCTGGCAAATCTTGGCAGTTTTCCAATGGAACAAATAAAAAATAAGTTATTATTAGGCGAATTAGGCTTAGATGGTTCTGTAAAACCTGTAAAGGGTGCATTGCCAATGGTTTTAGAAGCAAAACGTTTTGGCATTGCCAGCTGCATTTTGCCAAAAGAAAATGCAAAAGAAGGTGCGATTGCAGAAGGAATAGAAGTGTTTGGCGTAGACCATATTGGGCAGGTATGTGATTTTTTAAACCATAAGATTATAATTTCCCCAGAAATGGCATTGCCATTAGAAAGAAAAAAATATATGGTAGATTTTTCTGAGGTAAATGGGCAAAAATTACTTCGCAGGGCAGCAGAAATTGCGGCAGCAGGGATGCATAATTTTCTAATGGAAGGGCCGCCAGGATCTGGAAAGACAATGATTGCTAAGAGGATGCCAACCATTCTCCCATTTTTAACAAAAAAGGAACAATTAGAACTTACAAAAATTTATAGTGCCGCAGGGCTTTTAACAGAAGAGAGACTAATATGGGAAAGGCCTTTTCGTGCCCCGCACCACAGTGCTACGGCAATTTCTTTGGTTGGCGGCGGGGCTGTCCCAAGGCCAGGGGAAGTAACACTTGCTATGAAAGGTATTTTATTTTTAGACGAGTTGCCAGAATTTTCTAGAAGTGCATTAGAAGCTATGAGGCAGCCGTTAGAAGATCAGTCTGTGGTAATTTCCCGTTCCAAAGCCTCTTACCGTTTTCCAGCAGAGTTTATGTTAGTAGGCGCCATGAACCCTTGTAAGTGCGGCTATTATCCAGATAGGGAAAGGTGTAATTGTAGGGAAAAGGATGTTATTTCTTACCAAAATAGGATAAGCCGCCCTTTCTTAGACCGGATGGATATAGTAGTCCATACTGAACAGGCAGAGTATAGCCAAATTAGTGGAAATGGTAAAAATGAAAGTTCTGCTTTAATCAGGCAAAGAGTAGAAGCTGCCCATCAAATACAACAAAAACGGTATCAAAAAGAAAATATTTTTTATAATAGCCAGATCCGTCCAGGGCAGATAGAAAAATTTTGCCAATTAAAAGAAGGAGAAAAACGGTTTTTAGAAGAAATCTATAAAACTTTTCACCTAACAGGCAGGGGATATTTTAGGATCCTTAAAGTAGCAAGGACAATTGCAGATTTAGAAGGAAGCAGGGATATAAAAAAACAGCATATTAGCGAAGCTTTGCTGCTACGGCAGAGATAGGAGGAAAGAAATGGATAAAGAGGAAAAAATAGATTGGCACTGGTTTTTAAATATACCAATTAGTTATATAGGGCAAAAAAAATTGTTAGAATATTATGGGAATCCAAAAAAAGTAAAAGAAGCACCCTTAGAGGAAATTATGCAAATAATTGGAAAAATACAAGTAGGAATAGAATATTTGAAAACAAGTAAGAATACAGATTGGAAGAAAGCATATCAAAAATTGGAAGAAGAAGGAATTCAACTTACCATGAAAGGAGAAGAAAGATACCCGTCACAATTATTGCCTTTGTATGATGCGCCTTACGGGCTGTACCATATAGGAGAGCTCCCTAAAAAAGAAATTTGCGTATCTGTGGTAGGGGCAAGAAATTGTAGCCGATATGGGAATGAAGTAGCAGCAGCCATTGGAAGGGCACTTGCCGAGGCAGGAGTTTCTGTTGTCAGTGGGATGGCAAGAGGGATTGATAGCGCAGGGCAGTGGGCAGCATTAGAAAAGGGTGGGAAAAGTTATGCTGTTTTAGGAAGTGGCGTGGATGTTTGTTATCCAGAAGAAAATAGGAAACTGTACCAAAGATTAAAAAAAGAAGGCACTCTTATTAGTGAATTTCCACCAGGTTCCTTGCCGCTTGCTTGGCATTTCCCTGTAAGGAACAGGATTATTAGTGGGTTATCCCAAGTTTTAGTAGTGGTAGAGGCAAGGGAAAAAAGTGGGTCTTTAATTACGGCAGATTTGGCATTAGAGCAAGGAAAAGATATTTATGCTGTCCCAGGGCGTATGACAGATAGTTTAAGCAAGGGCTGTAATGAACTAATAAAAAATGGGGCAGGAATTTTATTGTCACCAAGGATGTTGCTGGAGGAATTGGGGATATTTGGAAGGAAACAAGAAAAGAATTCTAAAAAATCTTCAATTAGGCTTGCAGAAAAAGAAAATTTGTTGTATAGTGGTCTGGATTTAACACCGAAAGCTACAGAGGCAATTTGTAGTGAGACAGGTCTTGCCTTGGCGGAGATAGCAGAGATTCTTCTATCTCTCCAATTAAAGGGGCTTGCAGTAGAAGTGGGGACTGGCTATTATGCACGTACTGGTAAAGGTGAGGATTGTCACAGATAAAAGGGGATGGAAAGAATGGCAAAAAATTTGGTTATTGTGGAATCACCTGCAAAGGAGAAAACAATTAAAAAATTTTTAGGTAGTAATTATGAGGTACTGGCTTCCCAAGGCCATGTAAGGGATTTGCCTAAGAGCCAGATGGGGATTGATGTAGAACATGATTATGAGCCAAAGTATATTACAATCCGGGGGAAGGGTGATGTACTTGCGAAGCTCCGAAAAGAAGTAAAAAAGGCAGAAAAGGTATATTTGGCAACTGACCCTGATCGGGAAGGAGAAGCGATTTCATGGCATCTATCCCAAGCACTTAAATTGGAGGAAGGAAAGACAAGCCGTATTACCTTTAATGAAATAACAAAAAATGCAGTCCGTGCCTCGTTAAAGCAGGCTAGGAATATTGATATGGATTTAGTAGATGCACAACAGACAAGGCGTATGCTAGATCGGATGGTAGGATATAGT
Source organism: uncultured Lachnospiraceae bacterium (assembly GCA_910577045.1). Taxonomy (GTDB): domain Bacteria; phylum Bacillota; class Clostridia; order Lachnospirales; family Lachnospiraceae; genus RGIG8607. Next base: position 134,478 of record CAJTLB010000001.1, read on the forward strand.
ATTAGCCCTCTTTTATGGGGGAAAGTAAAGCGGGGGTTAAGTGCTGGAAGGGTACAGTCCGTAGCCCTTCGGCTAATTTGTGAACGGGAAGAAGAAATTAACGCATTTATCCCAGAAGAATACTGGACAATCGATGCCTTACTTACTATTAAAGGGGAGAAAAAGCCTTTAATAGCAAAATTTTATGGTAATGCAAAAGGAAAATTGGCTATTAAAAATGAGAAGGAAGCAAAAAAAATAAAAGAGGCAATAAGTAAGGAAATATTTTCTATTGAAGATATTAAATATGGAGAAAGAGTAAAGAAAGCGCCACTTCCTTTTATTACTAGCACATTGCAGCAAGAGGCTTCTAAAATGCTGAATTTTTCTACACAAAAGACGATGCGCCTTGCCCAGCAGCTTTATGAAGGGGTTGATATTAAAGGAAAAGGGACGATTGGCATAATTACTTATCTTCGGACAGACTCTACCCGTGTGGCAGATGAAGCAGATACGGCAGCAAGAGAGTTTATAAAAAAGACATATGGGGATAAATATGCAGCAAAAGCAGAAGAAAAGAAAAAAACAGGGCAGAAAATCCAAGATGCACATGAAGCAATCCGGCCGACAGATATTGCCCTTACGCCAACTTTGGTAAAGGAATCTTTAACAAGGGATCAATTCCGTTTATACCAACTGATTTGGAAGCGTTTTGTAGCAAGCCGTATGACAGGTGCGCAGTATGAGACAACTTCTGTAAAGATAACAGCGGGGGAATATCGTTTTACAAGTGCTGCTTCTAAAAAAATATTTGATGGGTTTTTATCTGTTTATAATGATGAAGAGGAGAAAACAGAAGAAGGGGCTTTAATGAATGGGCTTTCTAAAGAAAGTGCCTTAACATTAAAAGAAATTGAGGATAAGCAGCATTTTACACAGCCTCCTTCCCATTATACGGAGGCAGCATTAGTAAAAGCATTAGAGGAGCTTGGGATTGGAAGGCCAAGCACATATGCGCCTACCATAACGACTATCCTGGCAAGGCGTTATGTAATAAAAGAAAATAAAAATTTATATGTAACAGAATTGGGTGAAGCAGTAAACCAAATTATGGTAACAGCATTTCCTGTGATTGTAGATGCAAATTTTACAGCAAATATGGAATCTCTTTTAGATAAAGTGGGAGAAGGGGAAATTAACTGGAAGACAGTAGTTAGGAATTTTTACCCGGATTTGGCAGAAGCAGTAGCAAATGCAGAAAAAGAATTGGAAAAAATAGTAATTGCGGATGAGGTAACAGAAGAAATTTGCGATGTCTGTGGGCGTAATATGGTAATTAAATATGGCCCTCATGGAAAGTTCCTTGCCTGCCCAGGTTTCCCAGATTGTAAAAATACAAAGCCATATTTGGAAAAGATTGGAGTGCCTTGCCCAAAATGTGGAAAAGAGATTGTTTTGAAAAAAACGAAAAAGGGCAGGAAATATTATGGATGTGAGGCAAACCCAGAATGTGATTTTATGTCATGGCAAAAGCCATCTATAGAAAAATGCCCACAATGTGGAGGTGCTTTGGTAGAAAAAGGAAGTAAACTTGCATGTATGGATGCCCAATGTGGCTATAGTACAAATAAACAAAAAATATAGAAAAGTTAATAAAATTTTTGAGAAAACTCTTGTTTCTGTCTAAGCAATGTGTTAAAATTTTAGGTAAGACAATGAATGGTTGGATTCCTTTAAACAGATACGATAAAAGCGGGGGAGGAACGGAGATGAGTGTACAATTACTTGATAAAACCAGAAAGATAAACAAGCTGCTCCATAATAATAATTCTCATAAAGTAGTGTTTAATGATATTTGTGAGGTGTTAAGTGAGATTCTGGAGTCTAATATTCTTGTTATCAGTAAGAAGGGGAAAGTACTGGGCGTAAGTGTGTGGCAGGGAGTCGATGAGATAACAGAGCTGATTGATGATGCAATTGGCGGGCATATAGACCAGATGTTAAATGAACGCTTATTAAGTGTATTATCCACAAAAGAAAATGTAAATTTGGCAACACTTGGGTTTGCAGAAGAGAATGTAAAAAAATATCAGGCAATTATAACACCAATTGATATTTCTGGCGAACGTCTGGGGACCTTATTCATTTATAAATCCGACAGCCAGTATGAGATAGATGATATTATTCTCAGTGAATATGGGACAACAGTGGTAGGGCTAGAAATGATGCGTTCTGTAAATGAGGAAAATGCAGAGGAGACAAGGAAGGTCCAGATTGTAAAGTCAGCGATTAGTACGCTTTCTTTTTCAGAATTAGAGGCAATTTCCCATATTTTTGAAGAATTAGAAGGAAATGAAGGGATTCTGGTGGCAAGCAAAATTGCGGATCGGGTAGGGATAACCCGTTCTGTTATTGTCAATGCCCTTCGAAAGTTTGAGAGCGCCGGAGTAATTGAATCACGTTCCTCAGGTATGAAAGGAACATATATCAAAGTACTGAATGATGTGGTTTTTGATGAGCTAAAAAAACTAAAGCAATAAAGGTCAGGGAGACAGAAAGCAAAAGGATTTGTAAAAAAGAGACATCCTTTTGCTTTCTGCAATTATGTGATATAAGTACCATATAGCTAAAAATTTTGAAAATTGACTTGCGATTTTTTCGATATAATTTATAATAGTTAGTGTGTATGATAGTGTCGAGAGTTGTAATTTTGTGACAAGAATAAACGGGAGGTATTTTATGATAAATTCAGGAGTGTTTAATTATGTTAATATTCTTGACCGTGCAGCAGATGCGAGCTGGGCAAGGAATGAGGTGTTAAACAATAATATTTCAAATGCAACTACACCAGGATACAAAAGAAAAGATATTCGTTTTGAATCCTATTTAGAAAATGAACTTCGGGGGAGTGGCTCCTTAGACCAGAAAGTTGACCGGATTAAGCTTAAAAACCTGAATTATACTACATATACAGATCTTTCCAATTACCGTTACCGTTTAGATGGAAGTAATGTAGATATGTCAATGGAACAAGCAGAGCTGGCTTCAGAACAGATAAGGTACAATGCACTTACTACAGCGATAAATAGTGAGTTTACCAGGCTTAAGACAGCGATGATGTCGTAAAGGGAAGAGGAGAATGGATTATGGCAATTTTTAGTGCACTAAATATTAGCGCAACAGGTATGTCAGCGCAGAGGATTCGAATGGATATACTGGCACAAAATATGGCAAATGTAATGACAACTAGGACAGAGGATGGTACTCCTTATATAAGAAAGAATGTAATTTTCCAAGAAAAGCCAGCAAATTCTTTTAGTACCATATTAAATTCTATGACAGGAAGCCGCAATGCTTATATTGGCAATGGAGTGAAGGTATCAGAGATTGTAGAGGATACAAAGACACCAATGAATATGGTATATGATCCATCTCATCCAGATGCAGATGAAAATGGTTATGTAACATATCCTAATGTTAATGCTATTACAGAAATGACAGACCTTATTGATGCAACCCGTGCATATGAAGCAAATGTTACGGCATTTAATGCAACAAAGTCAATGGCATTAAAAGCACTGGAAATTGGCAGATAAAAATAAGGGAGGAAATTGAAAATGTCAGCATATATACAGTCTTTGGACAGTATTACAGCGCAGAAAGTGGCGACAACACTTCAAAAGACAGTGGAAGAAAACGATACACCGTTTTCTGCTTTTTTTGAATCGGCAGTCCAACTTATAAAAGAAACAAATGATTTGCAGTCGGCAGCAGAGGCAGAAGCAGTTAAGATGATGTTGGGATATGCAGAAAATGCCCATGATTTAACAAATGCACTTACGAAGGCAGAGCTTGCGATAAACTATACCACTACAATAAAAAATAAAATTTTGGAAGCATATAAAGAGATTATGAATATTCAGATTTAGCAAGCAATAAAAATGAAACTATAAAACGGAGATTGTGACATGCCTGAACAAGTGAAAAAAATCCAGGGGCAGATACTGGAATATTGGAATAAATTTAATAAAAAGCAAAAAAGAATGATTATCAGTGTGACGGCAGTACTCTTGATTGCATTTGGTGTGTTAGGTTGGGCCGTGTCTAGGCCAAATTATGAAACACTGATAAAATGTGAAACCGCATCAGATGCGGCTGATGTCAAAAACCTGTTAGACAGTAATGAGGTAAAAGGGTATCAGATGTCAGAAGATGGGCTTACCTTTTATGTAAATAAAAAGGATTATGCGTCTACAACACTTCTTCTGGCGCAGAATAATATTCCTTCCAGCGGCTATACATATGCGAATGTGCTGGAGAGCAGTAATGGTTTATTGCCCCCAAGTGACACACAAATTGAAATACAAAAACAGCTTGCAAAACAGCAAGCAATCCAGCAAGTCTTAGAGGCAAATGATTATATTAGGAGCGCAATAGTAAATATTGATGTCCCAGCGGAGAAGTTATCTATTTTAAGCCAAGATGAGGAAACTACAGTAGGTGTTACTTTAGTGTTAAAAGAAGAGCTTCCGGCAGGGGCTGGTCAGAACCTAGCTAGTGTAATTGCCTATATGGTAGGGAATGAAACCACAAACCATATTGTTATTGTAGATAATAGGGGACAGATGATTTTTTCAGGAAGTATAGAGGGAGATGCTTCGGTACTTGGGCAGGTATCTGATCAGGTTGGGGTAAAGGCACAGATAGAAAGTACACTTTCTGGAAAAGTAAAAGGGTTAATTGTAAAACTTGGCGTATGGGATGATGTGGAGGTTGCTGCAAACCTAGATGCTAGTTTTGATGAAAGCAATCAGACAAGGATTGTATATGATGTAGGTGAGGGAAGGGAAGAAGGGTATTTAGAGTATTATTATTTAAACCAGTCTGAAAATACAAGCTCTTCTGGTGGCTCGCCAGGAACAGAAAGCAATGATGAAGATACAGATTATCAGTTAGAAGATGGGACAAATGGAAGCTCTACTAGAGTGGAAGAAAGCCGTTATTTGGTAAACCAGACAATTACAGAGACAAAAGGCGCAACAGGCGTTGTAAACCTCCAGAATTCTAGTATGGCTTTAGCATTAACGAAATATCGTGTATATAATGAGGAAATTTTAAAAGAACAGGGAGAACTGGATGAAATAAGCTTTACAGAGTTCCAGGCCCAGCATGGGAATCCTGTTATGGCAGAAGTACCAGAGGAATTGTATGAGAACCTGGTAAGGGCAACAGGTATTGCTAGGGATAATATCCATATTATTGCGTATGAGATTCCTTTTTTCCAAGAATCTATTTCTGATTTTGATATTACAACATATTTACCATTAATTGTTACTTTGTTAATTATTCTTTTATTGGCTTTTGTAGTATGGCGGAGTACAAGGCCAGAGGAAGTGGTGGAGACAGAGCCAGAACTTTCTGTGGAGGCTTTGTTAGCTTCTACCAATACACAGCAGCCAGTGGCAGATATTGACATGCAAGATAAATCAGAAGCAAGGAAAGCTATTGAGAAATTTGTGGATGAGAATCCAGAAGCAGTTGCGCTCTTACTGCGTAATTGGCTTGATGATGATTGGGAGGCATAGGATATGGCAGCAAAGCAAGAACAATCGATGTCTGGCATACAGAAAGCAGCGATTCTTTTAATTTCGCTTGGGCCAGAAAAATCTTCTACAATATTTAAACATCTAAAAGAAGATGAAATTGAACAATTAACATTGGAAATTGCAAATACAAGGAGTGTGTCACCCCAGACGAAAGAAGAAATTATTAATGAGTTTTATGAAGTCTGTTTAGCACAGCAGTATATTGCAGAGGGTGGTATCGGATATGCAAAAGAGCTGCTTGAAAAAGCACTTGGCGCGGAAAAGGCGATGGCAGTTATTAGCAAGCTTACTTCGTCCTTGCAGGTGCGCCCATTTGAATTTATCCGTAAAACAGAGCCAGCCCAGCTTTTAAACTTTATCCAAGATGAACATCCACAGACAATTGCATTGATTTTATCATATTTGTCAGCACAGCAGTCAGCACAGGTGATTTCAGCTTTGCCACCAGAAAAGCAGGCGGATGTTGCAAAACGTATAGCCCAGATGGATCGTACATCACCAGATGTCATTAAGGAGGTAGAGCGCGTATTGGAACGTAAGCTGGCATCTTTAGTAAACCAAGATTACACAATTATTGGCGGCGTAGATGCGATTGTCGAGATTTTGAATTCAGTAGACCGAGGGACAGAAAAACATATTGTGGAAAGCCTGGAAATGGAAGAACCAGAATTGGCAGACGAGATTCGCCGCAAAATGTTTGTATTCGAAGATATTTTGTTATTGGATGATAGGACAGTACAAAGGGTACTCCGAGATGTGGAAAACAGCGATCTGTCTATTGCGCTTAAGAGTGCAAATGAAGATGTGAAGAATTTGATCTTTAATAACCTGTCAAAGCGTCTTGCTACTATGATTCAAGAAGATATGGAATTTATGGGGCCTGTACGTATGAAAGATGTAGAAGAAGCACAGCAGAAGATTGTTAATGTAATCCGTAAGTTAGAGGATGCAGGTGAAATTGTTATCGCCCGTGGTGGAGGTGACGAGCTGGTTGTCTAATCTATTAAAAGCAAATCTGGTAAAGGAAGAAGAAAAACGAATTATTGATTATAATCATGTGATTTCTGAGAAACTTGCAGAGATCCGGAAAACACTCTTAGTGGAGGGCGGGGATTTCCAAGAACCTTCAGGGGAGTTTGTTATGGGGCTCCAAGCAGAAACGGTAGAGCTTGAACCACAGCCAGATCCACAGGAAGAATTAGAAAAAGCAAGGGCAATTGCAGAGGAGTTAGTAAAAAATGCAAGGGCAGAAGCAGAACAGATACAGAACCAGGCGCAGGAGGAGGCAGCAAGGCTCCGCGCCCAGGAACAGGAAGCAGGAAGGCAGGAAGGTTATGCGGAAGGTTCTGCAAAGGCACAAGCAGAGTTAGATATAATGAGGCAGCAGCTTTTAGAGGAAGAGAATAGAAGGCAGGAAGAGTATAAGCAGCGGCTTGCTGTAATGGAGGAAGAATTAGTAGATGTTATTTTACAAGTGGTTTCCCATGTGACAATGGCTTCTATTACAGAAAAAAAGGATATTATCTTCCATCTAATAGAAAATTCTTTAGAACATATTGAATCAAGCAAGCAGTTTTTGATTCACGTGTCAAAAGAGGACTATCAGGTGCTGATAGAACAAAAAGAATTTTTGCTTGCGCAGGTCCCACAGAGTACAGAGCTTGAAATTATAAAAGATGCTGCGCTAACACCAGGACAGTGCATGATTGAAACAGATGGCGGCGTTTTTGACTGTGGTTTGGATACTAGGCTAAATAGCCTGGCAGCAGATATTAAGGCATTGTCAATGCAGTAAGTAGGAGCATGGAGTCTATGATAGTAGATGTGCAAAAGTACAAAAGTCTGGGAGAGAAAAATTATATTAGGAAATTAGGCAGAGTTGTAAAATTAGTAGGGCTTACTATTGAGTCTTTAGGCCCTAGTGCAAGCCTAAATGATTTGTGCTTAATTACTTCTAATGAAAATAAAGATCAGGTAGTATATGCAGAGGTGGTAGGTTTCCGGGATAGAATGGTACTTTTAATGCCTTATGGGAATGTAGAAGGAATTGGGCCAGGCGCGATTGTAGAGAATACAGGGGCACCCTTAAAAGTACCAGTAGGAGAGGAAATGCTTGGCCAAGTCTTAGATGGGTTAGGGAACCTATTAGATGGTGAGGAGTTGCCTGTAAATGAGTATTACAATGCAGAAGCAGATCCGCCAGATCCAATGAAAAGGGAAATTATTAATGAGATTTTGCCGCTTGGGGTAAAAGCAGTAGATGGTTTAATGACAGTAGGGAAAGGGCAGAGAATTGGGATTTTTGCAGGAAGTGGCGTAGGGAAAAGTACATTAATGGGGATGTTTGCTAGAAATACAAAGGCGGATATTAATATTATTGCGCTAATAGGGGAACGTGGAAGAGAAGTAAGGGAATTTATAGAACGGGACCTTGGGGCAGAAGGCATGGCAAGGAGCATTGTTGTAGTGGCTACTTCTGATAAACCTGCACTAATCCGAAAAAAAGCAGCAAAAACAGCAACAGCATTAGCAGAATATTTTAGGGATAAAGGAAAAGATGTTTTGCTTATGATGGATTCTTTAACCCGTTTTTCTATGGCACAAAGAGAAATTGGCCTTGCTTCAGGTGAACCGCCAGTTTCGAGAGGCTATCCACCTAGTGTTTATTCAGAAATGCCTAAGCTTTTGGAACGGGCAGGGAATTCTGCAAGTGGTTCCATTACGGGATTATATACCGTATTGGTAGATGGTGATGATTTTAACGAACCAATTACTGATACAGCAAGAAGTATTTTAGATGGGCATATTATGCTTTCTAGGAAATTAGCACATAAAAACCATTATCCAGCAATTGATGTTATGCAGAGTATTTCCCGGTGTATGAGCCAGATAGCAGATCCGGGGCATAAAAAACTTGCTGGGAAAATGAAAAATGTAATGGCAACTTATGCAGACGCAGAGGACTTAATAAATATTGGTGCTTATAAATCAGGAAGCAATAAAAATATTGACTATGCTATTGAAAAAATAGAGGAAGTTAATGCGTTTTTAATGCAGGATGTAGATGAGAAAGTTACCTTTGAAGATATGTTGTTATCATTGCAGGCAATCTTTGAATAGGCTTACATAGATGGAGGAAGTCTTTCATGCTGAAATTCCGCTATAGTATGCAGGGGATATTGAATTTAAAGTATCGTTTGGAGGATCAGGCAAAAGGTATTTTCGCGGCAGCAAAACAAAAATATGAGGAAGAAGTAGAAAAATTAACTACATTAAACCAAGAAAAAACCTTATATGAAGAAAATTTAAGGAAACTTATGCTGGGTAGTTTAGATTTCCATGAGATACAAGCTGTAAAAACAGGAATTATAGCGAAGGAAGATGCCATAAAAAAACAAAGCCGTGTTGTGATGCGCGCAGAACATGAAATGCAGGCAGCATCTGAGAGGCTAAAAGAGTTAATGGTGGATCGTAAGATGCACGAAACATTGAAAGATAAAGCATTTGAAAATTATCTTCTAGAAATGTCAGGAGAAGAAAAGAAGGAAACCGATGAGTTGGTAAGCTACCGGTTTAATAACAGGCAGGAGTAGGATCAGTATGGCTAAGAAAGATAAGAAAAATAAGAGATTAAAAGAAAACGGAGAGGAATCCGACAGCAAAATTGCGACAGTCATCTTTACGTTGCTGACGATCTTAATCTGGCTGGCAGTATTTGCAGCGCTGATTAAACTGGATGTTGGTGGATTTGGAAGTACTGTGCTTCGTCCGTTATTAAAGGATGTGCCTGGAGTAAATTTAATTCTTCCAGCAGCATCTGATAATGAGATTATCGAAAATAATAATCACGCATATACTAATTTGGCAGAGGCAGATGCCTATATAAAAGAGCTAGAGGCAAAGATTGCGGCATATGAAGAAGCAAATAATGCAAATAGTGAGGCATTAGGGGAGTTAAATAGTGAATTAGAGCGTCTGCGTACTTTTGAAGCTGACCAGAAAGCATTCCAGGCAGAAAAAGAACAATATTACCAAGAAGTCGTATTAGGGAATGGAAAAGAAAATATGCAGTCTTTCCAACAGTGGTATGAAAATATGGATCCTGCCACTGCAGAGGTAATTTATAGGCAGGTATTAGAACAACTCCAGCTAGATAAAAGGACAGAGGAGTATGCTTCTATTTATAGTTCCATGGATGCGGCAGATGTGGCATTAATTTTCCAAGAAATGACAGGAGATTTGGACACGGTTGCCAAAATATTGAATAATATGGATGTAAAGAAAAGAGGGGCTATCATGAGTGCCTTAGCACAGAACGATGCGACATTTGCCGCAAAGATTACACAGCTTTTGGCACCTTAAGATAGAATAAAAGAAAAAAGAAAGGAGGAAATGACAATGGCGTTAATTCAAAACAATGCCACAGAAAAAACCAGTTTTTTGGATTTTCAAGTATCACAATCCGTAAAAACAGGTGGAGGGGCAGAGTTTGAAAAGGTAATGCAAACTACAAAAGATACACCAACTTCTAATAAGCAGCTTTCACAGAAAACAGATGTGCATGATGTTGCTAAGAAAACAGATGGCACAGAGACATTAAAAGAGAAACTTGCATCTGTGAATTCAAAAGCACAAGATAAAGTGGCTGCTCCTGAAGCAGAGATAAATCCAGAGGAAGTAGTAGAAGTGATAAGTACTTTAATCCAAAACATAAAAGAGCTTCTTTTGGATACTTTCCAAATAAGTGGAGAAGAGCTTGCTGGGATTATGGAAGAAATGGGAATGACAGATTTAGATTTATTAAATCCAGATTTTATGAATCAATTAACAATTCAGCTATCTGGCACAGAAAACCCAATGGATCTTTTATTCCAGCCAGATTTAATGGAAAGCCTTAAAAACCTAAATATGGCAGTAGAGAATTTAAAAGCAGAGACATTTGCACCATTACATCTTTCAGAGGAAGAAGTACAAGGAATCTTAGAGACATTACATAATAGTCAGGATGTTCCTGTAGAGGAAATCCCAGTGGTGCAGAAAGAACAGCCAGTGCTACAAGAAGAGCCAAAAGTTCCTGAGGCAAGGGTAGAGACAGGACAACAGGCAGAGCCAGTTGTAGTCAAAACAGAACAGCTAGAGGGAGAACAGGCAGATACTGGGGCAGAGGATAAAACAGATGGGCAGCAGCAGATGCACCAGGCAATTAACCCAGTAATGGAAAATTTAAAACAGGCAGTAGAAGAAGTGCTTCCAGAAGCAGATGCAGAAAATGTAGTAAAGCAGGTAGTGGAGCAAATCCGTGTTTCTGTTAAGGCAGATACTTCATCATTTGAGATGCAGTTAAACCCAGAACACCTAGGTAAGATTAATTTGCAGGTAGCAGCTAAAAATGGGGTAGTGACAGCCCAGATTGCTACTGAAAATGAAGCTGTTAAGGAAGCTTTGGAAAGCCAGATTACTGCTTTAAAAGAAAGCTTAAATAATCAAGGGATTAAAGTAGAAGCAGTAGAAGTGACAATAGCAAGCCATGAATTTGAGCGTAGCCTAGATGATCAGCGTGAACAAGGGCAGCAACAAGAAAACCAGAAAAAGAGATTCCGGTTTGATGTAATGGAAGCAGCAGAGGAAGAATTGACTCCCGCAGATGCCGTAATGCGTGATATAATGTTGGCAAACGGGAACCAAATGAATATGATGGCATAGAAATAGAATAAATTGTAGGATTTATTTAGAAAGGAGAATTATGGCAGGAGTAGCAGGAATAGATGATATTAATTTATGGGCGCCAGTCAATCCAGATGGTTCTATAAACCAGGTGGGAACCCCAGATAATAATAGAGAAGAGACAAAAGGAACCAGTAAATTAGGGAAAGATGCGTTTTTAAACCTTTTAGTAGCACAGATGAAATACCAAGATCCATTAAACCCAACTTCTGATACAGAATGGATTGCACAAATGGCTACCTTTTCTACTTTAGAGGAAATGCAGAATATGAATACTACTATGGGGAATTCACAGGCATTAAGTTTAGTAGGAAAAACAGTATTGATTAATTCTAATGATAAGTTGGTAGGTGGCAAGGTAGATTATGTAGTAATGCAGGGTGGCAAAGCATATTTAGCTGTAAATGAAAAGTTATATTCCATTGATGATTTGGATACTGTGGCAAGTGAAGAATACTTAAAGAAACTGGAAGAGGCAGGTACAGTAAATAAGCCAGAAGTAGATAAGCCAGAAGAGGATAAGGAAGAGGATAAAACGGATCCAGATAAAACAGATCCAGATAAGGAAGAGGATAAAACGGATGCCCAGAAGATTTTAGATTCCTTGACAGGGCTTGGAACAAAATTAGATGCAATGGGCGATGCAATAACAAAAGCAGCGGAGTCTATGGTAGATGCGGCAGATGTCATTTCTGGAATGGCAGATAGTAGGGAAGCAGCTTCTACTAGAGAAGAGGCAGAACACTTTGTTTCTGGAAGTAGTGAAAACAAAGGTACAACAGAAAATGTGGTAGAAAATACTACAACAACAGGGACAGTTGGTACAGATATAAAGGCAGAAGAGGAAGAAACCACAGAAAATGTGGAGACAGAAAATTCTGTGGAACAAAATATAACAACAGAATAAAAAGCAGAATAAGGGGAGACAGATATGGAATTACAGCCAAATTTTCCCTCCATTCAGCAAGTGGCAAATCAGTACTTAGGTTTACAGACAGAAAGGAAGGATTTGCAGAAAGGACAGGGATCGTCCTTTGAAGAAATCTTAAGGCAGAAACAAAAAGAACAGGTTGGGGAGCTGAAATTTTCAAAACATGCAGGACAACGGTTATCCCAGCGGGATATTAGCCTTACAGAGAGTCAAAGAAAGCGTTTGGAGGATGGAACCGGGAAAGCGCGTGAAAAAGGAATGAAAGAGTCACTGGTTATGGTAGATGGCTTGGCATTTATTGTAAATGTCAAGAGCAATACAGTAGTTACTGCGTTAAGTTTAAAAGATAGCAGTACAGGAAGTGACGAAGCAGTATTTACTAATATTGATGGAGCTGTAATAATATAGCCGGACCGAAGAGGAGGCTTTATGTCCCTGAATGGCAGAAGGGACAGCTTACAGCGGTATATAAGGAGGTCATTTATACTATGATGCGTTCATTGTTTTCCGGTGTATCCGGATTGAAGGTTCATCAGACAAAGATGGATGTTATTGGTAATAATATTGCCAATGTAAATACAGTAGGCTTTAAATCAAGCTCTGTTACCTTCAGCGATATTTTTTACCAGACAACACAGTCAGCCAGCGGCCCTAATGCTGCAACTGGCGCAGGCGGGCAGAATGCAAGGCAGATAGGCCTTGGATCAACCTTGGGTTCTATTTCTGTAAATATAACTGGGCCGGGCGGTTCCCAAAGGACAGATAACCCATTTGACTTAATGATTAATGGGGATGCATTTTTTATTTTAAATAAAGGCGGAACTAATTATTTTACAAAAGCAGGGAACTTTACAGTAGATGAAGCAGGGACATTAGTAAATTCAGCAGGTTATCCGGTTATGGGATGGCAGGCAGATGCAGAGGGTGGAATTAAAAAAGACAGAGTAAGTGCGCTGCATGTAATGGCAGAAGAGAATATGAAGGCTTCCCCAGCAGCAACAACACAGAGTACTTTCTTTGGTAATATTAATTCAGAGGATGAAGCATTTACAAAATCAGATAAGAAGGATCGTTATGTTCCGCTACAAATGCAGTTTTATGATGCATTGGGATATGAATATACAGCACAATTCCATATCCGTGAAAAGATGGATAATACAGGCGCAAAACTAAGCGGCCAGTATACAGTAGATTTAGCTACTATTACAAAAGATGGTACAGTTCTTGTTGATTGTAAGGAGGATGCCAATAATGCTTCTGGAATGGATTATTCTGGAAGTGGATTTACACAATTAACAATAGCATTTAATACTACAAAAACAACACAATATTATGATCCTACAAATAATTCACTGATAGCAGCTCCTACAGATGCGCAAAAAGCTACTGCAATTAAAGTAGAACCAGGTGGGATTATTCCAGGGCAGGGTACTGCAGGCACACCGGGAAATGCTTTAGCTGGATTTAGTACAACGCTTGCTTTTGCCGGAACAGGAGCACTTACTCCTGATCCAGCAGATGCTTTTGCTGCAGCAGGTGATGAAAATGGGCAGCTTAAAATTGATTTTTCCCAGCTTACCAATTATGGTGCAACATCTGATGTGGATTCTGCAAGAGGAATTGATGGGATAGGAAAAGGTAAGGCTGTTGGTTCCATGTCCAGCCTTGGCATACAGACAGATGGAAAAATTGTTGCTGCTTATAGCAACGGTGATACAAGGATATTGGGACAAATTGCCGTAGCGAATTTTGCTAATGCAGCAGGCCTTGAAAAAGTCGGGGAAAACCTGTATGCGGAAACCTTAAACTCAGGTTCTTTTAATGGAATTGGGGAAGATATTACAGCAAATGGAGATAAATTCTCTACAGGTGTATTAGAAATGTCCAATGTAGACTTATCCACAGAATTTGTAGAAATGATTACAACACAAAGAGGGTTCCAGGCGAATTCAAGAATTATTACTGTATCAGATTCAATGCTGGAAGAATTAATTAATCTGAAGCGATAAGTAGGTGCCATGGGTGGCAGGTTCTGCCACCCTTTTGGTGTCACCCGGCATAATAGAGGGGGATTACAGAGTATATATGATTGAGGTTACAAAATTGAATGGAGAGAAAATCGATATCAATTCGGATTTGGTGGAAATTATTGAGGAAACACCCGATACGGTTTTAACATTTTCATCTGGAAAAAAAATAATTGTCAAAGAAAGTAGACAAGAGGTAAGAAATTTAGTAATATTATATAAGCAGGCATGTTATATGCCACCTCATAATGAGTGAGGGATACAGAAACATAAAGATAGAAAAAAATAGTAATTTTACATAAATAAACAGGCAGGTGGACAAGGATGGATATTGCTACAATAATTGGTTTGGTCTTAGGTGTTTTCTTCGTTATACTAGGTATTATTACCGGCCCAGATGGGGTTGCAAGTTTTGAGAATTTCTGGGACCTAGTTTCCGTATTTATTACAATGGGAGGTTCTATTTCAGAAATTCTGACCTCAAATACAATACAAACCTTTGTAAATGGATTAAAAGGGTTTACGCTTGCAATTAAAGGCGTAAAATTTGATGAGGCGGATATTATCCGAAATATTATTAACCTTTCTAATGTAGCCCGTAAGGAAGGGCTTCTGGCTTTGGAAGAAGCAGCAAATAATATGGAAGATGAGTTTATTAAGAAGGGAATCCTTCTGATTGTTGATGGAACTGATCCAGAGTTGGTACGTGGTATTATGGAGACAGAACTTTCTTGTACAGAGGATCGTCATGCAGAGGTTATTGGTTTTTGGGATAACTTAGGAGCAATGGGCCCTGCATGGGGTATGATTGGTACTTTGATTGGATTGGTAAATATGTTAAAGAAATTGGATGATATTAGTTCAGTAGGACCAAATATGGCAACAGCCCTTTTAACCACTTTGTATGGTTCCCTTATTGCAAACTGGTTGTGTACCCCTGTTTCTAATAAGTTAAAAGCAAATAATGCACTAGAAGTAAAAATGAAACAGGTCATGATAGAGGGTATCCTATCGATACAGGCAGGTGAGAACCCTCGTGTAATAGAAGAAAAATTGAAATCCTTCTTATCACCAAAACAGCGTGAAGGAGTTTCTGAACAGCAAGGTGCAGGAGGTGAATAAAGATGGCTAGAGAGAAGAAAGAAATGGCAGGGCCGCCACCACCGGCGGCGTGGATGAGTACATTCAGTGATTTAATGAACTTGCTACTTTGTTTCTTTGTATTATTGTTTTCCTTATCTTCTGTAGATGAGGAAAAATTTAAAGAACTTGCTGCTTCCTTTGCTTCTAGTTTTAGTATTTTCCCAGCAGGGGCTACGGCGATTGGCGATGGTATTTTAATTTCAAACGGGGTAAGCCAATTAAATGAACTAAGTGAATATTTTAGCAGCATGGGTTTAAGCGAAGAAGGCGATATGGAACAGACCATAGAATCTGTAAAGGCAGAGATTGAAAGAGAAAATTTAGAGAAATCAGAAGCTATGGCAGAGGAAATTGAAGATGCCTTGTTAGACCAAGAAATTGAAGGGATTGATGTAGATTTTACATCCCAGTATGTGCAGCTTCAAATGAATGGCGCGCTTTTGTTTGATTCTGGAAGAGCAGTATTAAAAGATGAAGCAAAGCAAGTTTTGAATAAAATAGGGGATATTCTTCTGGGTTATTCAGATAATTTAATAGAAGTAATCGGACATACGGATAATGTGCCAATTTCTACTAGCCAGTTTCGGGATAATATGGATCTTTCCTATTATCGTGCCCGTGCCGTAATGGATTATCTTCTGGATGAAAAAGAAATTCCAAGAGAATGTATACAGACATCTGGCCGGGGCGAAGATGCACCAATAGCCTCTAATGATACAGCAGAGGGAAGGGCATTGAACCGAAGGGTAGAAATTCGGATATATCGTGCGATAGAGTAAGGAGAAGAAGGATGAAAAAGAGTTTAATCAATATTATGACTTTGGCATTAAGCGTAGCCAATATGGTGCTGATGATTATTCTGGTGTTTGCGATAGTCCCAACTATGAATAATATGAATAACCTAATAACAACTATCTGTACGGCAATTGACCTAGAAACAGCAAATTCTGGTCCGATTACATCAAGTAATATTGCAATAGATGACATTGGAGTTTATAATATTAATGATGAGTTTATGACAAGTTTAAAGTCCAATGGAGATGGAAAACAACATTATATGATGTATAAGGTGACAATTTCTATGAATAAGAAGCATGAAGATTTTGCTACTTATGGTTCTAGTGAAGCATTGTTGGAAAGAGAAGGATTAATCCGGGCACATATTCAAAATGTAGTTGCTTCTTATACCATAGATGAGGTAGAACCAAAATCGGAAGAAATACGAAAAGAGACACTAGAATCCTTACAGAATCTTTTTGGTGGTTCTAATTTTATAATTGATGTGTCCTTTATAGACATTAAATACCAATAAATATAAAATGGGGGAACGAAAGGGGTGAGGGTTCGTGGGCGAGATATTGTCTCAGGAAGAGATAGACAGTCTATTAAGTGCCTTAAATTCAGGTGAATATGATGTCGATGATTATAAAGATTCGCCGGAAAAGTCAATTATTGTATATGATTTTGCAAGACCAACTAAGTTTTCCAAGGATCATTTAAGAACCCTGGTAAATATATTTGAACATTATGGAAGGTTGTTATCAACAAATCTTCCGGGTTATTTGAGAAAAAGTGTACAGGTGGAGGTAATTAACTCAGAATCTGTTATTTATTCCGAGTTTGCTAATGCACTATCTAATCCTGTACTATTGGGGGTAGTAAGTTTTGCTCCTCTAAAAGGAAGTGTAATTATTGAGTGGGGCCCAAATTTGGGGTATGCGATGATTGACCGTATGCTGGGTGGATTTGGGTTGCCATTGGAAAAAAACAGGGATTTTTCAGAAATAGAGATGGCAATTATTGAACGGGTGTTTACGAATTGTGTCTCACTTTTAAGGGAACCCTGGAAAAATGTGGCGCATATTGAGCCAAGGCTGGAACGGATTGAAACAAATACCCAGTTTGCCCAGATTATCTCACCAGGAGAAACAATTGCGATTGTCACTATCAGCATAAAAATTGGCGATGTGGAAGGTATGATGAATGTCTGCCTCCCTTATGTTACATTAGAACCTATTATGGATAAATTGAATACAAAGTATTGGTTTGCATCTTTAGTAGAACAAGATGAAGGCCATGCAGAGGCAATGGAAATAATGTTGGAAAAGGCTGAAGTGCCAATTACTGTATTGCTGGGAAAAAGTTCAATTTCTGTAAATGACTTTGTAAATTTGCAAAAAGGTGATATAATAAAGGTGGGTACGAAAATTGACGAGGAATTGGATGTTTATGTCGGAAAGATAAAGAAATTCAAGGCACTCCCTGGAACAGCCTCAGATAAATATGCGGTTCGTGTCACATCAATAATTAGAGAGGAGTAAGACCAATGGACGGAATGTTATCGCAGGAAGAAATAAATGCTTTGCTTTCAGGTATAGATGATACTGCAGATGCGGGGGCAGATTCAGCATCAGGGGCAGAGGGGACGGATCCTGGTATAAAATCGCAGGCTGCTAAAGATTTATCGGATTTAGAGAAGGATGCAATTGGGGAAATATCCAATATATCAATGGGAACAGCAGCAACTACCCTAAATGCCTTAGTAGGGCAGCCAGTTAATATTACGACCCCTACTGTTAGTTATAGTACATGGACAGATATGGCGGCTGATTTTAAAGCGAGGCCATGTGTTGCTTTGCAGCTCGGTTATAAAGAAGGGTTAGATGGAGAAAATGTCCTTATTTTGAAGGAAAAAGATGTAATGATTATCACTGATTTGATGATGGGCGGTGATGGGACCAATACATCAGGAGAGTTAGGGGAGCTTCAATTAAGTGCGATTAGTGAAGCGATGAACCAGATGATGGGAAGTTCTTCTACATCATTGTCCTCAATGATAAATAAGAAAGTTGATATTCTTCCACCAGTTGCAACAATTGTGGATTTTAATGATGATATTAGCTTGGCAGGTACTGCTTTCCAAATGACCGAGTTTGTTAAAGTTTCTTTTAAAATGACAATCGGCGATTTGATTAATAGTGAACTTATGCAGTTATATCCACTGGACTTTGCAAAGAAGATTTATGATATGTTTATGGGAGGGTCAGAAGAGAGTGCACAGCCAGCTCCAAGTCCTGCCCCTACTCCGGCACCACAGCCAGCCGCGCCACAGCCACAAATGCCCGGTATGGATATGGGCCAGATGCAAGGGATGGGCCAAATGCCTGGCATGGATATGAACCAGATGCAAGGGATGGGCCAAATGCCTGGTTATGGTATGCCTTCTACATATGGTATGCCGTATGGTATGCCACCATATGGAATGGGTTATCCATATCCACAACAGTCAATGGAACAGGCAAATGTCAATGTGCAACCTGCACAATTCCAGGGCTTTACTAATATGGTATCTCCAATACAACAGAAAGAGAACATTGAATTGATTATGGATGTTCCTTTGGAAGTTAAGGTTGAGCTTGGAAAAACCAATAAGTCGATTAAAGATGTTCTGGAATTTGCCCCTGGGACGGTTATTGAACTGAATAAGATTGCTGGTGAGCCGGTAGATGTACTCGTAAATGGAAAGTATGTCGCTAAGGGAGAAGTAGTAGTCCTTGAAGAGAATTTTGCAGTTCGTATAACAGAGATTCTTGATGAGAAAAACAAACAATAATTTTTTTATAAGCAAAGAATAGGAGAGAGTTAATTATGGCAAAGAACATTTTAATCTGTGATGATGCAGCATTTATGAGAATGATGATCAAGGATATCCTATCCAAAAATGGTTATGAAATTGCTGGGGAAGCAGAGAATGGCTTAAAGGCAGTAGAAAAATACCGTGAGGTAAAACCAGATTTGGTAATGATGGATATTACAATGCCAGAAATGGATGGAATTCAGGCGTTAAAGAAAATTAAGGAAGAAGATCCATCAGCAACTATTATTATGTGTTCTGCAATGGGACAGCAAGCAATGGTTATTGAATCTATTCAGTCTGGGGCAAAAGACTTTATTGTAAAGCCATTTGATAAAGACCGAGTATTGGAGGCAGTAAAGAAGGCAGTTGGATAATATGATAATGGGGATAGGGTTACAGGGTGCAGATAATGGAGCCCGTCTTATAACGGCTTTCTTTATCTTCCTTTTGGTATTGGCAGTTACATGGGTAGTAACAAAGTGGATTGCTGGATTCCAGAAAGGGCGGATGTCAAGTGGAAATATTGAGATCGTTGAAACCTGTTGTCTCTCCCAGACAAAGTATATTCAGATTATCAGGGTAGGGAGCCGGTACTTGGTAATCGGTGTCTGTAAGGACTCGATTACCATGCTGACCTCCATGGAAGAAGATGAGCTGAACTTAGAAGAGGCAGAAAAGAAACAAGAAACATTTCAGGAGGTTTTTCAAAGGGTTAAAGAATGGAATCACAAAAAAGAAAAATGATAAAAAGCTGCTTTACTCTTGTAGCAATCTTCCTGTTATGTTTTGCTATGGCAGGAAAGGTGTCTGCAGCAAGTACAGGCGTACCAGCAGGTACAGATGTACCAGTTTCAACAACAAATTCCCCTACATTTGGTTTTACAATACAAACAAGTGGGGAAGAAGGGTTAGCGGGCAGCGTGGAAATGATTATTATATTGACCATTATAGCCCTGGCACCTTCTTTGTTAATTTTAGTAACTTCTTTTACTAGAATTCTGGTTGTATTACATTTTACAAGGGCAGCGCTTGCAACTCAATCAGCGCCGCCAAACCAAGTGTTAATTGCAATGTCGCTGTTTTTGACTTTTTTTATTATGTCCCCTGTATTTAGCCAAATAAATACAAATGCGCTGCAACCTTTGCGCGAAGGGACTATTACGCAAGAGGAAGCAATTGATGCTGGAATAAAGCCATTAAAAGAGTTTATGTTAAACCAGTTAAATGAAAAGGATTTAAATACTATGCTAGAGATTGGCGGCATGGAAGTACAAGAAGACCCAATGGACTACAGTTTAGTAGTAATTGTGCCAAGCTTTGTTTTAGGGGAGCTTCGGCAGGCATTTATTATGGGTTTTTTAATTTATATTCCTTTTATAGTGATTGATATGGTAGTAGCATCTGTGTTGATGTCAATGGGTATGATGATGCTTCCGCCCACAACAATATCCATGCCATTTAAAATCTTGTTGTTTGTATTGGCAGACGGATGGAACCTGATTATTGTAAATGTGTTGAAAACATTTGTTATGCCTTAAAGTAGGGCATTGCAGAAAGCGAGGAAGTTATGTCGGAGGGGATTATTGTCCGAATTACACAGGAGACATTATGGATTATTATTAAATCAGCGGCCCCATTGCTGCTGATTTCGCTGGTAGTGGGATTATGCGTCAGTATTTTCCAAACGGTAACGTCTATTCAGGAACAGACTCTTACTTTTGTCCCTAAAATTTTAGCTGTGTTTATGGGGCTGCTTTTATTTGGAAACTGGATACTGAATAATATGGTTTCTTTAATGAATATGCTGTGGTCAAATTTTGCAGCATATACAAGATAATATGACATTTGATACTGGCATTACCGTACAGGACATTGAAACGTTCCTGATGATTCTGATACGGATTGCAAGTTTTATGACAATAGCACCATTTTTTAATACAAGCAGTGCTCCAATGAGAATAAAGTTAGGCCTTTCCGTTTTCTTGGCAATGCTTGTGCAGGGTGCTGTATCAATAGAGGTGCCAGAGTATCATACAATTGGGCAATACAGTCTATTGATTATACAGGAAAGTGTAGCAGGGCTTCTAATAGGGTTGTCCGCATATCTATGTAGTTCTACCATTTTTTTTGCAGGAAGAATGATTGATATGGAGATAGGAATGTCAATGGCAAGCATGTTTGATGCGACTACTCGTACACAGGTCAGTGTTTCAGGAAATTTGTATAATTATCTGTTGTTGCTTTTTTTTGTAATTTCAGATATGCACCATTTTCTTTTAGGGGCACTGGTGGATTCCTTTCAGGTTATTCCAATAGGGGGAGTTAATTTGTCAGGCCTTTATGGGACGATGATTGGATTTTTTGCAGATTATTTTTCAATTGGGCTGCGTATTATGCTCCCTATTTTTGCAGTAACTCTTATTATGAATGTAGTGCTTGCATTACTTGCTAAAGTGTCCCCGCAGATGAATATGTTTGCAATTGGTATCCAATTAAAAGTTTTAGTAGGCCTTGGGGTATTGTTTCTTTTAGCAGGAAGCCTTCCTACTATGACAGAATTTGTATTTGACAGGATGAGATTTATGGTTAGCCAGACTATAAAGGGGATGATGTAGTGGCAAAAGATGGACCAGGTGGGGAGAAAACCGAGCAACCTACCGCCAAAAAGTTAAATGATGCAAGAAGTGAAGGGCAAGTTGCGAAAAGTAAGGATTTAGGGAATGCAATTACATTGCTTACTTTATTTATGCTGTTAAGGATGTTTATCCCAAATATGGGCCAAAGCTTTTTAGAAGGATTTTATCTGGCATATGGAAAATTTACAGATATGACAGCACGGTCCAACCAAAATTTTACAGTGGATGCTATTCATGAAGTTATAGTACAATTTATATTGCGGCTGGTATTGCTATTGCTTCCGTTATTTGCAATTGCAGTAGTAGTGGCATTTATAGTAGATCTACTCCAAGTAAAATGGAAAATAACAACAAAACCCTTAAAACCCAAATTTAGTAAGATGAATCCAATTAATGGCGTGAAACGTTTGTTTTCTACCCGAGCTTTAGTGGAACTGGCAAAATCTATTGTTATTATTATTGTAATCTTTCTTTTTGTTTATAATGAATTAAAGGATAAGTTTATTTACTTATTTTATTTTTATCGCCTTACGCCAATAGAGTGTTTATCATTTATTGGGAATTTAGTAATAGATTTAGGTTTTAAGATAAGTGCGGTAATGCTTCTTATTGGCATTGCAGATTATATTTACCAGAAATATAAATTCAAAGAAGATATGAAGATGACCAAGCAAGAGGTCAAAGATGAGTTTAAAAATGCAGAAGGAGATCCAGAAATAAAATCAAAACTCCGTAGGAAGATGCTTCAAGTATCCCAAAGGAGAATGATGCAGCGTGTTCCAGAAGCAGATGTTGTTATTACAAACCCAACACATTTTGCGGTAGCAATTAAGTATGAGCCAGGCATGTCAAGGGCACCTGTAGTCCTTGCAAAAGGTGAGGATTATTTAGCTCAGAAAATTAAGGAAGCCGCAAAAGAAAATAATATAGAGATTGTGGAAAATAAGCCGCTTGCAAGAGCGCTTTATTATAATGTTGATATAGATTCAGAAATTCCGCCAGAATTGTATCAGGCAGTTGCCGAGGTGCTGGCGTTTGTATATAAAGTAAAAAATAAGGAATATCATATTTAGAAAAATTAGGAGGTGTTGACAGTTGAAAAGGACAGATATTGCACTTGGGCTTTACTTATTGTCAGCAATCGTATTCCTGATTATTCCGTTGCCAGCGACATTATTGGATATTTTGTTAGCATTTAATATGGCAACGGCATTAATTGTAGTGTTTAATGCGCTGTTTGCCAAAGAGACGTTGGATATGTCAGGATTTCCAACGATTCTTTTATTTACAACAGTATTCCGAATTGGCCTGAACTCAGCATCTACAAAGTTGATTCTAAGCAGCGGGGATCCTGGAAATGTAGTCCGTACCTTTGGTGAGTTTGTGGGTGGCGGAGATATTGTAATTGGTATTATTGTCTTTATTATTATTATTATTGTACAGTTTGCCGTTATTAATAAAGGTTCTGAGCGTGTTGCTGAAGTAACAGCAAGATTTACATTGGATGCGATGCCTGGTAAACAGATGGCAATTGACGGTGATTTGAATACAGGTGCCATTACAGATGAAGAGGCAAAACAAAAACGTGAAAAACTCCAACAGGAATCTAGCTTTTATGGTGCTATGGATGGTGCCATGAAGTATGTAAAAGGAGATGCTACAGCGGGCCTTTTAATTACAGCAGTAAATATTATTGGTGGTATTGCCATGGCAGTATTACGGCGTGGAATGACTATTGGGGACGCGTTTGATACGTATGTTATTTTAACCATTGGTGATGGTTTAGTTAGCCAGATACCTTCTCTTTTAATTTCTTTGTCAAGTGGTATTATTGTTACAAAGGCATCAAAAGAAGAAGAAATTGGCGATCAGATTTTTGGGGAACTGTTTTCTATCCCCAAAGTTATGTATATGGTTGGTGGGACACTAGCCTTTTTAGGTATTGTAACTCCTTTGTCATGGTTTATATTTGTGCCATTTGGCGGTCTCCTTATTTTAGTTGGAAATAGCATTGCACATAAAAGTGGTACAGAGGCAATTGAAGAGGAAGCTGCTGCATCAGAATTGGAAGCAGATGAAATTAGGAAACCAGAAAGTGTCGTATCACTTTTACAGGTGGATTCTATAGAATTGGAGTTTGGTTATGGCATTATACCATTGGCAGATGCCAGCCAAGGAGGGGACTTATTGGATCGTGTTGTTATGATACGAAGGCATATTGCATTGGAACTTGGTACTGTTGTACCAATGATCCGCCTTCGCGACAATATTCAATTAAACCCAAACCAATATATTATTAAGATAAAAGGAATCCAAGTAAGTGATGGGGAAATTTTATTTGACCACTATATGGCGATGAACCCAGGGTATGTGGAAGAGGAAATTACAGGAATCCCTACCTTTGAGCCATCATTCCACCTTCCAGCAGTATGGATTACAGAAAGCCAGAGAGAACGTGCAGAATCCTTAGGGTATACAGTAGTGGATCCACCTTCTATTATTGCTACCCATTTAACAGAAGTAATTAAAACTCATTTGGCAGAGCTGCTTACTAGGCAGGATGTACAGAATTTGGTCAACAATGTAAAGGAAAACAACCCAACCTTAATAGACGAGCTGGTGCCAAAGCTGCTTAATATTGGTGAAGTCCAGAAGGTATTACAGAATTTATTAAGTGAAGGAATATCTATCCGTGATTTGGTAACAATATTTGAAACACTAGCGGATCATGCTGCAGTAACAAGAGATACTGATGTATTGACAGAGTATGTAAGGCAGAGCCTGAAAAGGGCAATTTCTAGCAAGTATTTCCCAGCAAATGAAACGACCAGTGTTGTTACCTTAGATCCGCAGGCAGAGCAAGAGATTATGAATTCTGTAAAACAGACAGAACAGGGTGCTTACTTGACTCTAACGCCAGAAAAAACAAGGTCAATTATGAAATCCGTGGAGGAACAGGTTGGAAAGCTGGAAAGCTTAGGGAAAAATCCGATTATCATTACCTCTCCGATTGTAAGGGCTTATTTTAAGCGTCTTACGCAGGATTACTTTAAAGATTTAATTGTAGTTTCTTATAATGAAGTTGAATCCAATGTTGAGTTGCAATCAGTAGGGATGGTGACGTGTGCATGATAATAAAGAAATTTCAAGGAAGTACAGAAGAAGAAGCCATTCTGGCCGCCAGGGATGAGATGGGGAATAATGCAGTAGTAATGAATATACGGACTACAAAGAAAAAAGGAATTTTTCGGTGGTTTAAAAAAGATATTGTAGAAGTAACAGCAGCCCTGGAAGAAAAGGAAGATGCCCCAACTATAAAAACACCTGTTAAAAATATACAACATACAGAGATACTTCCATCAGATGGTGAAAAAGAAGTGTTTGAAGATCGTTTAAATAATATACAATCGCTTTTGGAGCAACAGATAAAAAAAGAAGTAGTTCCAGAAAAAGCCCCAGAACCAATAGAGGAAGAAGAAAAAGAAAGTAATGGGTGCTTAAAATTAGTGTATCAGCAGTTAATTAATAATGAGGTTGAGGAAGTATATGCAAACCAGATTATTAGTGAAGTAGAAAAACTTTTAAAGAAAGAAGCCCCTTTAGATACTGTATTATCTGCAGTATACCAAAAAATTATTTTAAAACTGGGAGAACCAGATGATTTTGATGTACAAGAGGGAAAAAAGAAAATATATTTTTTTATTGGCCCGACAGGAGTAGGAAAAACTACTACAATAGCAAAACTTGCTTCCGATATGAAGCTTACTAGAAAGGCGAAGATAGCATTATTGACGTCAGATACTTATCGGATTGCTGCTGTAGAACAGCTCCGTACCTATGCAAATATTTTAGATATCCCATTAGATGTAATATATTCAGAAGAGGATTTAAAAGAAGGGTTAGAACGCTTAAAGGAGTATGATGTAATTTTTGTAGATACAGCAGGAAGATCCCATAAGAATTTGGAACAGTGCGATGAGCTGTTTCGCCTTATTGAATCAATTGATGAAACATATGGTTTTGAAAAGGAAATTTGCCTTGTGTTAAGTTTAACAGCAAAGTATAAAGATTTGGAAAAAATTTGTAACACATATTCTAGGCTAGGGACATATAGGATTATTTTTACGAAATTAGATGAGACTAGTGCATTAGGGAATATTTTAAATATTGCGATTTTAACAAATGGAAAAATATCATATACTACTTATGGACAGAATGTGCCCGATGATATCAATCTAATTGATGTCCAGAGTATTGCAAAACAATTGCTGGGGGGTGTCAATTAATATGGATCAGGCTGAGAAATTGCGTAATATTGTGAAATCACAGGAAGCTGCCATAAAATCCAAAGCAAAAATGATTACAGTGACTAGCGGGAAAGGTGGCGTAGGCAAGTCCTCAGTTTCCGTTAATTTGGCAGTTCAGTTCCGTAAAATGGGATATAAGGTGTTTATTTTCGATGCAGATTTTGGATTAGCAAATGTAGAGGTTATGTTTGGCGCTATCCCAAGGTATAATCTTTCCGATGTTATTTTCCATGGAAAACAAATAGAAGAAATTATTGTAGATGGCCCAATGGATATTAAGTTTGTTTCAGGGGGATCTGGCATATCAGAATTGTCCAATATAACATTAGAAAATGCTAGGTTTTTGGCTTCAAAATTAATAAAGTTAGAAGATATGGCAGATATTATTATTGTGGATACTGGGGCAGGGATATCGGAAGTAGTAATGGAATTTGTAAAATCTAGCAGGGAAGTAATTTTGGTAACAACGCCAGAGCCAACTTCTATTACAGATTCTTATGCGTTATTAAAAGCATTATCGAAAAGCCCAGATTATGATTCTAAACATACAACAGTAAATGTTGTTTCAAATAAAGTAGATAACCAGGCAGAGGGAAAGCTAGTATATAATAAATTAAGTATTGTGTCTGAAAAATTTTTAAATGTAAACCTTAACTTTTTAGGATACATACCAAGCGATTCTAATTTAATGAAAGCAGTTATGCAACAAAAGCCGGTTTCTATGGTTTATGAGAATTCGAAAGCATCCTTCGCATTTAAAAGGATTGCTGAGGAACTTGTAAAAGAGGATTTCTCTGGAAAAGGAAAAGAAAAAGTGGGTATATCCCAAGTTTTTTTAAATATATTTCGGGTAAAATCAGGAAAATAAGCTAAGGAGGTGGCATATGTTATCTGATATTGTAAAGCCAGGGGATAAAGTCGAGGTAACTTTGGCAGATTCTAGTGAAAATATTGAAAAAAATGAAAAAATAAAAACCTATTTTAGTAAAATATATGATATAATGGAAGAAGATAAACTGAAAATTGCCATGCCAGTAGATGGAACAAAGCTTTTTGTTTTGGAGTTTGAACAAAAATATGAGTTATGTATCTTTACCTCTTATGGAATGTTTAAGTGTGGAGTGAAATTGGTAGAACGGTATAAGGAAGAAAACCTTTTTGTTGCTGTAGTAGAACTTTATACTGCTCTTCAAAAATTCCAGAGAAGGCGTTATTATCGCTTACAGTGTAATATTGAGTTACAGTACCGAATTTTAACAGAGAAAGAAACGCATCTTTTGCTAAATGAGAAAATTCCGGCAGAATATCATTATTCGTTGATAAGTAAAGGGCAGATTCAGGGAATTACATTAGATATTAGCGGAGGTGGGATACGTTTTATATCAGAGGTTGAAAATGCTAAGGGTTCCCATATGTTGATTGAATTCAATGTTCCAATTGGGAATGAAATGAAATATTTTTCTGTTGTAGCGGTTCAGGTAGATTCAAAAAAGCTGCCAAATAGAGAACATACATATGAGCATCGTGTTCAGTTTGAAAATATTACAAAAAAGGAAAGGGAAGACCTGATAAAGTTTATTTTTGAAGAGGAAAGACGTTTCAGAAAAAATGAAAAGGGTTGACAACATGAAAAAAAATATATTAGTTGTAGATGATTCAGCTTTAATGAGAAGAATATTAGTAGATGCAATTAATGCAGATCCCCGGTTTACAGTACGGGATATAGCATCGGACGGGGAGGAAGGGTTAAAGCTTTTATTGAATTCTCCAAGTTTATATGATGCTGTTTTACTAGATATTTATATGCCGAAGATGACAGGGCTGGAGCTGTTAGAAGAACTAGAAAAACATAAAGAAGTAACCTCAAGGGTGGTAATTTGTAGTACGAGGGCAGACGAGAGTGCAAAGGAGACTATGACAGCACTAGAACATGGGGCCTTTGATTTTATTAAGAAGCCAGATAATCTAATTCAGGCAAGGGGAAGCCTGTTTCGTGATAATCTTATGGCGGTTCTGGAAGTGGCGGCAGAGGCAAAGAGTGCAGAAGTTAAAAAATTAGCCGAGCAAAAAGTAGTAAGGCCTGTGGTTTCTGTGAGGCAGCAGGTAACACCTCCACCACCTTCTATTGAAAAAGTACCACCTAAAAAGGGAACCGGAAATAAGATTATTGCACTTGCATGTTCTACAGGAGGACCAAAAACATTACAGTCTGTAATTCCTTATCTGCCGAAGGATTTAGATGCGCCTATGGTGCTTGTCCAGCATATGCCAGCAGGATTTACAAATTCATTGGCAGAACGGTTAAATGATATGAGCAAGATCCAGGTAAAGGAGGCAATAAATGGGGAAATCCTTGTGAAAGGGACGGTCTATATTGCACCTGGCGGGAAACATTTAAAGGTAGTAGGTACAACACCTAAAATAGAAATTTCTGACGAGCCGCCAAGAGATGCTTTAAAACCATGTGCCAATATTATGTATGAATCTCTAGTAGATTCAAAATATGATGAGATTGTTTGTGTAGTATTGACAGGCATGGGGGCAGATGGAACAGTGGGGATTCAAGCATTGAAACAAAAAAAGAAAATATATGTAATTGCACAAGATGAAGCAACCAGTGTAGTATATGGTATGCCTAAGATGGTAGCTCGTGCAGGATTAACAGATGAGATATTACCGGTAACTGAGATTGCCGATACAATAACGAAGAAAGTAGGTGTACAATAGCATGGATGTGAGCCAGTATTTAGAGATTTTTATTGATGAAACAAAGGAGCATTTGGAAAGTCTGAATACCCGTGTTCTGGAGCTGGAAAAAGATCCAAATAACAGCGACACAATCAATGAGATATTCCGTGCAGCACATTCTTTAAAGGGAATGGCAGGGACAATGGGATATAAGCGGATGCAGAGGCTGACACATGATATGGAGAATGTATTCTCAGAAGTACGGTCCGGAAAAATGGCAGTATCGGCAGAGCTTGTAGATATTGTATTTCAGTGTTTGGATGCGTTGGAGGAATATTTAACCTGTATCACAGAAACCGCTGATGAAGGTACAAATGATAATGAGCCAATTATTTCAAGGTTAAATGCTGTATTAAAAGGAGAAACAGCAGTTCCTGCTGCCCCAAAGGAGAAAACAAATGCTTCTACAGAGGAGAAAAAAGAAGCTTCACAACAGGCAGATTTCCGTGCTGTTGTATTAAAGGATTTTGAAATTACAGCAGCAAAAGAAGCAATTAATAAGGGAATGAATTTTTATGGATTGACAGTGCAGGTTGAAGAAAACTGTATTTTAAAATCGGCAAGGGCATTTCTAGTGTTTAAGAATTTAGAGCCATTTGGCGAAGTAATCCGTTCAGAGCCCGGAATCCAAGATATTGAAGATGAGAAGTTTGAGTGGAGCTTTAGTTTGTTTATTGTATCAAAAGAGCCTATCCAGAAAATTTTAGATGCCATTTTAAATGTGTCTGAAATAAAATCAGCAGTTGGAGAAGAGATTTCTTTAGAAGAAAAACCAGAAGCCCCTGAAGAAAAATTAGAAAAAGAAGTAGTTCCTGTTTCAGAAGAGAAACCTGTTACAGAAACAAAAGAACAAGCAACAAAACCTGCTGCACAGAAACCACAACAGGCAAATAACAATGGAAAGCCAGTTGTAAACCGTTCTGTTAGAGTAGATATTGACAAGTTAGATGTATTAATGAATCTGGTAAGTGAATTAATTACAGCAAAAAATGGCATAGTATCTGTTAGTGACAGTGATAAGGATGATGCAGCACAACAAATTCGGGAGCAAGTGGAATATTTGGAAAGCATTACAACAAGCCTTCATGAATCTGTAATGAAAGTGCGTATGGTGCCTATTGAGAGCGTAGTTAGCAGATTTCCGCGTATGGTGCGGGATTTAAGCAAAAAACTGGATAAGAAAATGGAACTCTATATGACGGGAGAGGATACGGAATTAGACCGGACAGTTATTGATGAAATTGGAGATCCATTAATGCACATCCTTCGAAATTCTGCAGATCATGGGATTGAGTCAAAAGAACTTCGTTTAGAAAGAGGAAAGCCAGAGGCAGGTTCCATTTACCTAGATGCTTATCAAGATGGGAACAATGTTGTAATCGAAGTACGAGATGATGGAAACGGGATTGACGTAGAGAGGGTAAGAAATAAAGCAATAGAAAAAGGGACCATTACAAAGGAACAAGCAAATAATATGGATGATAAAGCGATTATTGATTTGTTGTTCCGGCCAAGTTTTTCTACAGCAGAGAAGATTTCTGATGTATCTGGCCGTGGAGTTGGGTTAGATGTAGTAAAGACAAAAATTGAAGGTCTTGGCGGTGATATAGAGGTCCATACAGAACTGGGGGAAGGAAGTACATTTATTATCCGATTACCTCTTACATTAGCAATTATTCAAGCGTTAATGGTAACATTAGGAGATGAAAAATATGCGATTCCATTAAGCACTATTCAGACAATTGAAGATATTCCTATTAGTGATATTAAATATGTAAGAGGAAAAGAAGTAATTAGCATACGTGAAAATGTAATTCCAATTATTCGTTTAAGAGAGATATTAGATGTAACAGAAACACATGAATCTCAAGATTTAATTGTTGTTATTATTCAAAAGGGTGATAAAAAAGCAGGGCTTGTAGTGGATCAGTTAATTGGGCAACAGGAAATTGTAATTAAATCACTTGGTAAGCATTTGAATAATAATAAGCTTTTAAGTGGGGCTACAATTCTTGGAGATGGCGAAGTAGCACTAATTCTGGATGTAAATACATTACTGTAAAGGGAGGTGACTGATATGGAAGAGTTAAGATACGAGTTAGAGGGAGAGAAGAAACTAGAAGTAACACAATTTATCGTCACCAAAATTGGAAATGAACAGTATGGTATTGATATTAAGTATGTAGACAATATTGTCCGTATGCAGAAAATAACAAGAGTGCCAAAGGCACCTCATTATTATAAAGGTGTTATTAATTTGCGTGGTGAAATTATACCAGTTATGAGCTTAAGGCTTAAGTTTGATTTAGAAGAAATAGCTGAAACAAAAGATTTTCGTATTATTATAATAAAGACTGATAAATCAAATTCTGTCGGTGTGGTTGTGGATTCTGTAAGCGAAGTAGTTTCACTGGATGAAGAACATATGGAGAAAACAACAGTGGATGGGAATGACAGTAGGATGCAATACATAGCAATGTTAGGAAAATATGAAGAAACATTAATTTCTATTGTCAATGTGGAGAGCTTGATCACAGAAAAGGAATAGAGGTAATATGAACGATATTCATTTAGACGTATTGCGTGAAATAGGAAATATAGGAGCTGGGAATGCAACAACCGCCCTTGCAAAGCTAGTAAATGCCAAAATAGATATGAAGGTGCCAAGAGTGGCATTAGTGGATTTTCCACACCTTTCCACTACAATAGGGAATGAAGAGGAACTTATGGTAGCGGTTTTGGTTACTTTATCTGTTGATATTAATGGCATGATGATGTTTATGATGGATAAGAAATCAGCAAAATTCCTAATTGAGCAGATGCTTGCTGGAAGTGGGATGGAAGTAAGTGAAGAATTTGGGGATATGGAAATGTCAGTAATTGGTGAGATAGGGAATATTATTTCTGGTTCTTACTTAACCGCACTGTCTTCTCTATTAAATATGAATATTGATATGTCAGTCCCATATATGGCTATTGATATGGCGGCAGCTATTATTAGTGTACCAGCGATTGAATTTGGCAAAATAGGAGATGAAGTTTTGCTAATACAGACAGATTTTGGCGATGATTTTGATGTGAATGGTTATTTCATTCTAATACCGGAGTTGGAATCTTACGGTAAGATTTTATCAGCTTTAGGATTGTAGGTGATTGTATTGGGAACTGTAGTAAAAGTTGGAATGGCAGATTTAAAGGTCTGCAAAGAACCGGATTCTCTTACTACGCTTGGCTTGGGTTCTTGTGTTGGCATTTGTTTATATGACCCTGTTACAAAGGTTAGTGGGATGGCACATATTATGCTTCCAGATAGTAAACAGATTAGCCGTGACAAAAACCCAGCAAAGTATGCTGATACAGGAATTAATTTGTTGATTAGCCAAATGGTGGCTTTAGGGGCAAATAAAAGCCGGTTAAAGGCAAAGATTGCGGGAGGTGCGCAGATGTTTGCTTTTAATGCGGCAGCGGAGAGCTTGGGGAGAGTTGGAGACAGAAATGTAGAAGCTGTAAAAGCGAACCTTGCAGCTCTCCGAATTCCAATTATCGCAGAAGATACTGGTTTAAATTATGGACGGACCATAGAGTTTTTTTCAGCAGATGGTTCTTTGCTTATTAAATCAGTTGGAAAACCTTTAAAAACGATATAGTGGGGATTACGGGGATGAAAAAG
The DNA here is from genome assembly GCA_910577045.1 of uncultured Lachnospiraceae bacterium. Classification (GTDB taxonomy): domain Bacteria; phylum Bacillota; class Clostridia; order Lachnospirales; family Lachnospiraceae; genus RGIG8607. The sequence goes on from CAJTLB010000001.1 coordinate 166,886, forward strand.
GTAAAAGCAATTCCTGCGATTGTAATGTTGGTAGCAGGAGTAATAACTTGTTTGTTTTCAATGAAAAAGATGCGTTATGCAGCATTGGATTCTTTAATTATGCTTTTAGCAGTATTGGTGATTTTTTATCTAATTGGAAGTATTGCAAGAATGATTATTTCTAGTATTCTTAAAAAAGTAAAGGAAGAAGAGGAAGCAAGGCTGCGGGAAGAAGAGCTTTTGAAAAAACAACAGGAAGAAGAGGAGCAGGAAGGACAGGAAGAGCAAGAAGAGGCAGCTTTAGAAGAGGAAGCGTTGTAAGTTTAGAAGACTGGATAAAACAACCGACCCGGAGGTGACATAAGCTTGGACGAAAATCAAAAAAACAGACTCTGGGAGTCCTATACAGAAACAGGGTCAGCCGATATTAGAGAAACTCTAATAGTGGAATATGCCCCGTTAGTAAAGATTATAGCTGGAAGGCTTAGCATGTACCTTGGCTATAATGTAGAATATGAGGATTTAGTCAGTTATGGAATATTTGGATTGATTGATGCCATAGATAAGTTTGATTATGGAAAGGGAATTAAATTTGAAACCTATGCCAGCCTTCGTATCCGAGGGGCTATTTTGGATCAAATTAGAAAAATGGATTGGATTCCACGAACTCTAAGACAGAAACAAAAGAAAATGGATGCAGCACTTTTAAAGTTGGAAAAAGAGCTTGGACGGCCTGCTACAGATGAAGAAGTAGCAGCAGAACTAGGAATTAGTATAGATGAATTTTACAACTGGGAAGGGCAAAGCCAGGCATCAGGGCTTGTTTCTTTGGATGAGTGTTTAGAGCAAGGGACAGAGATATATACTTCTTCTAACCAACCAATGAAAAGCCCAGAGGAAGTTGTAGAAAAAAAGGAATTAAAAGAAATGTTAAAATCTGCATTGGAGGTTTTAACAGAAAAGGAAAAGAAAGTAGTTTTGCTGTATTATTATGAAGAACTGACTTTAAAAGAAATCAGCACCATTATGGAGGTGTCTGAATCTAGAGTTTCTCAGCTTCATACAAAAGCATTGCAGAAAATGAAAGTGAAGTTGGGAGGGCAGTTTGGTATCTTATATGGGGTTTAACCTCATGTTGCATCGGAGGTTATAAGCAGATAGCGAAGCAGATGGTAAATATCTGGTTTGACACGGAGGTCAAAGTATGGACAGAAACGGTTACTTTCAGCTTGTAATAAAGACAGGTGGGACATATTTAAAGTTATATCCAGCAGTAGGGGAAGGAGAGCCAATTAAGTTTGAGGAAATTATGAATTACCTGATGAGAAGGCGAATATCAGGATATCCTATCCCAGAACTTAATAAAGCTGTAAAAGAAGGCAGGGAGACAGAAGTCAAACTTTTATTAGATACTATTCTTCCAGTGCAGGAAGAGATGTATGTAATAATGAGCCAAGATAAAATGCAGGCGACAGCACGTTTTTATCCTCCTAGTAACAATGCACAAAAAATGGATAAGGCAGAAATTCTAAGAGATATTAGTTATCAGGGAATTAAATATGGCTTAATTGAAAATTCAATTGATGAATTTGTAAAAAATAGAGAGTATTGTAAGGACTATGTTATTGCATTGGGGCAGAATGTAGTGGAAGGAACAGATGCAGAGATTACATATCATTTTAATTTAACGCCAAATGCTAGGCCAAAATTAAATGAAGATGGTTCTGTGGATTTTCATAAATTAGAGAATATTAATGGTGTAACAGAGGGAATGTTGCTTGCTACATTGACAAAAGAAACACAAGGCACCCCAGGCAGGGATGTATGTGGGGCAGAAATCAGGCCTCGTACTGTTACAGCAAAACGTCTAGTAGCGGGAAAAAATACATTTTTAAAAAATAATGACACAGAGTTAGTATCAGAAGTAAGTGGGCATGTGTTTTTTGATATGGATGGAAGAGTTTCTGTATCAAATATATATGAAATTAAAGGTGACGTAGATACTGCAACAGGTGATATAGATTATGAAGGCGATGTTGTTATACATGGGAATGTAAGGACGGGGTTTTCTATCTATGCGACAGGTGATGTTGAGATAGATGGTGTAGTAGAAGCTGCAAATATTGTGGCAGGTGGTAAAATTATTATTAAGCGTGGAATCCAAGGTATGACAAAGGGTACTTTAAAAGCAAGGGGAAATATTTTATGCCGTTTTATTGAGAGTGCTGTAGTAATAGCTGGGGGTTCGATTGAAGCAGATGCAATTATGCACAGTAAAGTGTCTGCAAGAGAGGAAATTCATGTTGCTGGAAAGAAGGGGTTAATTGTAGGGGGATATGTAAGGGCTGGAAGAATGATAGAGTCTATGACAATTGGTTCGCCTATGGGTAGTTCGACTTCCTTAGAAGTAGGGAGTGACCCACAGCTTCAAGAACAGATAAAAAAGTTGGAAGATGAAAGCAAAAGATTAACAGCAGAAGAAAGAAAAATCCGTCAAGTAATTGAAGCTATGAAAGTAAAAAAAGCAAGAGGGCAACTTACGCCAGATAGAATGAATATTCTCCAAAAGGCAGCGGTGGATTATGAGGCAGTAAGAAAAAGGATTACAGCAGTAGAAAAGGAATTAGCTTCTTGTTATGAACAAACAGATGAAACAGATGGTGCTTGCATAAAAGCACGTAAAACCGTATATTCTGGGGTAAAACTAATGATTGGCGGAGAATTTACAATTACTTCTACAGAATATCAATTTTGTAAGTTTATTAAGGATTGGCATGAAATTAAAAGAGTGACCTTATAAGTTTTTATAGGGCAGAAAGGTGACAGGTTATGGCTATTAGACCAGTAGAGGTGCAAGGCGTAGTACAGCGATCACAAGATATTGGGCAATTAAAACAGAATCAAGATCAAAAACCCATGGTTGATCAATCTAATATACAGGTTCAGATGCATCAGGAAACGAAACATAATATGCAACAAGTATCAAAATTTCAAAATGCAGATAAAAAAGAGAGCCGTTATGATGCAAAAGAAAAGGGAAATGGGGCATATTTTGGGCATAGAAAAAAACAGGAGAAGCATACTATAGAAGAAGAGGAAGATAATGATTCTGTAATATTAAAATCTGTTCACAAGGGAAGTTTTGACACAAAGATTTAGGAGAAATTATTGATATGACAGCATTAGAGGTATGTTTGGTTTTAATAGGGATTACGGCTATTGTAGTTAGCTATTTTATATCAGAAAAGGTATCCTATGAAAAACTAGAAGAGGCTGCCAGAAATTTAGTTTTAAGTGAAGAGTCTAAAGAAAAGCTGATAAATCAAACAAAAGAAACAGTAAAAAATATTTTGGAAGATATGACAGAAGATATTGCAGGAAAGGCAGAACGAGAATTAGAGAAGCTTTCTAATGAAAAAATAATGTCTGTACATGACTATTCTAATACTATTTTAGAAGAGATTAATAAGAACCACAATGAGGTTATGTTCCTTTATAGTATGCTAGATGACAAAGATAAAGAAATTAAAAATACAGTGCATAAGGTACAGGATACTATAAAATCTATAAGGCGTATGGAGGAAGAATTAGAGGAACAAGAAGCCGTGGCGGAGCCAGAAGGGATTGTGCCAGAGATTCAGCCAGAGGAGATATCTATGTTGCTGGATACGGAAGAGAAAGATGATTTAAAGAATAATAATGACATAATTTTACAGCTTCATAAAGAAGGAAAAAGTAATCTAGAAATAGCTAGGGCTTTGGGCTTGGGGCTTGGTGAAGTAAAATTGGTATTAGATTTATTTCAAGGAGTAATGCCGTGAAGTTAAAATATTATTTGAGTGGGTTTGGGGCTGGGGTATTATTTGCTACTATTTTATTGGCATTTTCCTTTGCAATCCATTCAAACAAAAATACAGGTATGACAGATACAGAGATTATAGCCCGTGCAAAAGAACTTGGGATGGAAATGCCGAATAAGCCGGAGCAAATAGAAACTGTGCCAGAAGAAACGACATCTGCATTGGAAGAAACTACTACGTCAGAGGAAACATCTGCATTGGAAACAGTATCTATCGAAGAAACAACAGAAATGACAACAATAGAAGAAAATCCAATAACAGGGCAAATCCCAGAGGCTATAATAGATTCTGGCATTACAAAAGAAACCAAGATTGTAATCGAAATTAGCTCTGGAATGACATCAGAAGATGTAGCAAAAAGGTTGGCAGAAGTAGGGGTAGTAGAAGATTATACTGAGCTGAACCAGTATTTATTACAAGAGGGTGTGGCAAAATTGATTCAAATAGGGGCTTATGAATTTACAAAAGGAATGTCTTTTGAGGATATTAAATATACGATATGTAAGTTAGAAAAGGAAGAATAAAGAGTCCACGAATAGGACTCTTTATTTTTTTGCATATAGTCATGTTTTATTTATGGCTGAATTGGGGTAAACCGTTTTGGAAAACTAGAACCATTGCATACGTGGCGGTTTCCGTCTTTTTCTGTAATAATATAATCTCCATCTTGAATATAGGAACGGCCGCGTCTATTTTCTATATAGGGACATACAATAGAACCATTTTCACGCTGTACTTTAATTAACTTATGGTTATTTACACAGCTTCTTGTTATAATGTCAGTCCATAATTCAAATCCATCTTCCATACCTTTATTTAATTCATATAGAGTAGCTTCTACTTCAAGTGGTGCCCTTAAATATTTCATGAAAATACCTCCTCTCTGCGTATCAGGTTATTGTAAAACCTGATATATTAATTATAGCACAAGGAGTTCTTCTGTCAAGTGCAGGGAAATTCTTTTCCTATAGAAATCTTTTTATAAAAAGCTTTTAGTGGAAAATTTGCTTTACTTCTGCTTTAGGACGTGATATAATATCATACGGTAATTTGTGGTTAAAACCATAAAAATAATAAGCACATATGCGGATATCCAAGTTGGTGCCTAACGCTTGGGTCCTTGGAAGCGGATGCATATGGAAGCACAGAAACCAGATGGAGGTAAAAAAATGAGCGTAATTTCTATGAAACAGTTATTGGAAGCAGGTGTGCATTTTGGGCATCAGACAAAAAGATGGAACCCTAAGATGGCTCCATATATCTACACAGAAAGAAATGGGATTTATATTATTGATTTGCAGAAATCAGTAGGCAAGGTAGATGAAGCATATAAGGCAATTTCTGATATTGCTGCAGAAGGTGGCACAATTCTTTTTGTTGGTACAAAGAAACAGGCACAAGATGCGATTAAGTCCGAAGCAGAACGCTGCAATATGTTTTATGTGAATGAAAGATGGCTAGGCGGCATGTTGACAAACTTCAATACAATTAAGTCTAGAATCGCAAGGTTAAAAGAGATTGAAGTAATGTCCCAAGATGGAACATTTGATGTCCTTCCAAAGAAAGAAGTTATTAATTTAAAGAAGGAATGGGAAAAGTTAGAGAAAAACCTTGGCGGAATTAAGGATATGACAAAGATTCCAGATGCTATTTTTGTTGTAGATCCAAAGAAAGAAAGAATCTGTATCCATGAAGCACATAGCCTTGGCATACCATTAATTGGCATTGCAGATACAAACTGTGATCCAGAAGAATTAGATTATGTAATTCCTGGGAATGACGATGCAATCCGTGCAGTAAAATTAATTGTATCTAAAATGGCAGATGCAGTTATTGAAGCAAACCAAGGTGTGATTACAAGTGATGTAGAGGATTTTGCAGAAGTAGCGGATGAGGAAGAAGCAGTAGAAGCATAAAGGAAATTAGAATTTATAAAGAAAGATAGATGTGTTAAAAAACACAAGAATGGAGGATATAATGGCTATCACAGCAGCAATGGTAAAAGAATTACGTGAAATGACCGGTGCAGGCATGATGGATTGTAAAAAGGCCCTAAATGAGACAAATGGGGATATGGATGCCGCTGTTGAGTATTTAAGGAAAACAGGACAGGCTAAGGCAGAGAAAAAGGCTGGAAGAATTGCAGCAGAAGGTATTGTTTCTGTATTAGTACAAGACAATAAAAAGGCAGCAATTGTGGAAGTAAATTCTGAAACAGATTTTGTAGCAAAAAATGCGGATTTCCAAGCTTATGTGGCAGATGTTGCTGCACAGGCAATTATTTCTAATGCAACAGATATGGATGCATTTATGGCAGAAAGCTGGAATAAAGATACTTCCAAAACAGTAAAGGAAGTTTTAACGGAGAAAATATCAGTAATTGGTGAAAATTTATCAATTAGAAGGTTTGAGAAAATTGTAGAAGAAAATGGATGTGTTGTATCTTATATCCATGGCGGCGGAAGAATTGGCGTATTAGTAGATGCAACAGCCGATGTAATTACAGATGAGGTAAAAGAAGCATTATCTAATATTGCAATGCAGATTGCCGCTTTACATGCAAAGTATGTTTCTAAAGATGAAATCAGTGCAGAGTATATTGCACATGAAAAAGAGATTTTGTTAGCCCAGATTATGAACGATCCAAAAGAGTCCCAGAAGCCAGAACAGGTAATTAAGGGGATGGTAGAGGGCCGTGTAAACAAAGAGTTAAAGGAAATTTGTTTAGTAGACCAAGTATATGTAAAAGCAGAAGATGGCAAACAAACAGTAGCACAGTATCTTGCTTCTGTAGATAAGAGCCTTGTAATTAAAAAATTTGTACGTTTTGAGACAGGAGAAGGCTTAGAGAAGAAGGAAGAGAACTTTGCAGAAGAAGTTGCAAAACAGATGGGAATGTAATTTTAATTTTATATAGTGAAGCAAAATGCTGGAAATCTGCATGATTCCAGCGTTTTTTGCATTGGAGGGGCGGTGCTTTAGGATGGAAAAAGGGGCGAAGTTTATAGGGTTTTTATAGGCAAGGAACGAGTGAGATCTTAAAAATTGCTAAACTGATTGAAAAAAGATATCTGAGATGATAAAATGAAAACAGAAAAATTATGAATTTGTTGTAGAAGAGGCGATAGAATGGTTACATCAAAGAGAGCCATCCACGCTAGTAAGCCGCCAGATGACAAATGTAGACGAGATATGGAAATCAATCCACGTAATTGTCTTGCTTCTAACTACCACGAGTGGATTGAAACAACCAAATGAAAGAATATATAATAGTCAATATTTTGGATATGTTGGAGGCAATCGGAGAGCAGAACTTAAGTGTAATTCTCTCCGATTTTTCTTGTCAAATTAATGAAGAAATTGAAAATTTTGTGTGGAATAATGTAATTGGATTTGCAAAAAGAAAAATGGCCACTACATATTTCTTTTTACGAAATTTTAATTAGTTTTACTAACTCTAAAAATCATCTGCCAACTCTACCAACGCAAAAATTGAGTTGTTAAAAAAACTTGCTATACTATAGAGAAAGAGAAGGCTTAGAGAATTAGAACAAGAATAATAGTAATAGGCATTGGATTTAAAAATGATGTAAAATAGAAAAAACACAGGAGATAGGAAAATGAATACATTCCGGTTTATTTTTGCATATATAAAAAGGCACCGTTTTCAATATATAGCAGGGATTATTACTTTATTTGTAGTTGATTTTGTAAATATTTTTATCCCACAGGAGATAGGCAAGGTAACAGATGGGCTGGAATCCCATAGTTTAAGTTGGAATGGCGTAAAGCAGTCATTATTTCTTATTTGTTTGTTAGGGCTTATTTTGACAATTGGGCGGTTTTTATGGCGTTATTTTATTTTTGGCGCAGCGCGGGTTATTGAGAAGGAACTGCGGAATGAGATGTTTGGGCATTTGGAAAAGATGAGCGTAGAATATTATAATGAGCATAAAACAGGCGACTTAATGACTCGGTTTACCAGTGACCTAAATGCTGTCCGTATGGCAATTGGGCCAGCCGTTATTAGTGCGTTTGATGCTTCTGTTATGACGGTTATGGTTATCTTCCAGATGATGTACTATGTAAATGTGGAACTTACCTTATTAGCAATTATCCCTATGTTATTTATTTGTTTTGGGGAAATTTATTATGGCAAGATTATTTATAAAAGATTTAAAGCAAGGCAGGAGGCAGTTTCTAACTTAACCGATTTTGTGCAGGAGAGTTTTTCTGGTGTCCGCGTGATTAAAGCATTTGTAAGGGAAAGAAGTGAATTAAAGGCCTTTACGAAAGCAAATAAGGCTACTATGGAGAAAAACTTAGACATTGTTAGGCTGCAATCGATTGTTATGCCTCTTTTAGATGTGGTTATAGGGGCTTCTACTTTAATTACATTGGTTTATGGTGGGTACTTAGTGCTGTATGGGAAAATAACATTAGGAAGGTTTGTGGCTTTCCACCAATATATTAATATGTTGGTTTGGCCTATGCTTGCTTGTGGGGAATCGATTCAAATGTTTTCCCAAGGGGGCGCATCGGTTCGCCGTATTAAAGAAGTGTTTGAGGAAAAGCCAGAGATTTTTGACAGTGATACTACAGAAGAAATAGAAAAAATGGAGGGGAACATTGTCCTTTCTCATTTAACCTTTATACATAAAGGCCATACGGAGCCTACTTTAAAAGATATTAATTTAACCATTCCGGCAGGGACAACATTAGCAGTAATTGGAAGGACAGGGAATGGGAAGTCTACGTTAGTTAATTTATTATTGCGCCTGTATAATACAAAACCAGGGATGATTTTAATCGATGGAAGGGATATTAATACCATTGCATTAAAAACATTAAGAGAAAATATTGCTTATGTGCCACAGGATAATTTTTTATTTTCTGATACTTTAAAGTCTAATATTGCTTTTGGGAGCGAAGAAGATATGCAGGCAATTACTAAGGCTACAAAGGCTGCTTGTATCCATGAAAATATTATACGTTTTCCTGACGGATATGAAACGGTAGTAGGAGAAAGGGGCGTTACTCTTTCTGGCGGGCAGAAACAACGAAGCTCCATTGCCAGGGCATTAATGAAAGATGCCCCTATTTTAATATTGGACGATGCTCTTTCTGCAGTTGATACGGATACAGAAGAACGGATATTACATAACCTAAAACAAACAAGGGAAGGGAAAACGACAATTTTAATTGCACACCGTATATCTACTATTCAAAATGCAGATATTATTTTGGTGCTTGAAGACGGTGAAGCAAAAGAAATTGGGAACCACAACCAATTAATGTTACAAAATGGCATTTATAGAGATATGTATGAGAAACAGCAGTTAGAGGCAGCTAAGGGGGAACTGGTAGAATGAAGCGATTACTTTCTTATTTAAAACCACATATTGGTGTAATGATTACAACATCTATCTTAGTACTCCTTATTATTGTAGTAGAGTTATACCGCCCTATTATTATTGGAGATGCAATTGACCAATATATTAGCGCGCCTAATGAGGTAATAGGAGAAATTGATGTAATCCGCCGCCATAATTTTATGGGGGTTTTGCGTGCTGCTGCTATTTATTTGGGCTTACTGCTTTCTGGGTTTGCCCTAAACGCGTTAAATACTTGGTTATTACAAAAAATGGGGCAGCAGATTATTTTCCATATGAGGGAGGAGGTATTTACCCATATCCATAGTTTGTCATTAAATTTTTTTAATACAGCCCCAGTAGGAAGGCTTGTAACCAGGGTTTCTAATGATACAGAAGCAGTGAATGAACTATTTACAACAATTTTAGTGAAATTATTTAAAAACTCTGTAAAGATTCTTGGATATGCAGTAGTAATGCTTTCTATCCATGTAAAAATGGCGTTTGTTTCTTTTGCGTTGCTTCCTATTGTAACAGTGCTGACCTTCTTTTTCCGCTATATCTCAAGGAAGGCATACCGGATTACCCGGAATAAAATTACAGAATTAAATACTTTTTTATCAGAACATATTTCTGGCATGAAATTAATTCAGATTTTTGCTCGTGAAAAAGAAAAATATAAAGAGTTTGAAAATAAATCGGAAGAATTATTTAAGGCAAACTGGCGGGAGGTTATGATTTTCGCTATATTTAGGCCGTCTAGCTATATGTTGTCTGTAGTTGCTATGATCCTTGTTATTGGCACGGGAAGTTTAGCTGTATTAAAGGGAAGCATGTCTTTGGGTACATTATTTGTTTTTATTACTTATATTAGTTCGTTTTTTGAACCAATCCAAGAGCTTGCGGAACAGTTTGGCACATTACAGTCTTCTTTGGCTTCTGCAGAAAAAATATTTTCTATTTTGGATGAAAAACCAGAGATTGTAAATCCAGCCAATCCTATAAAGCCAGAAATACAAGGCCGTATTGAATTTAAACATGTGTGGTTTGCATATGAAAATGAGGATTATATTTTAAAGGATATTAGTTTTGTAATTGAGCCAGGGCAGAAAGTAGCTTTTGTTGGGGCAACAGGGGCAGGAAAAACATCAATATTAAATTTAATTGGGCGTTATTTTGATGTACAAAAAGGAGAAATCCTAATAGATGGCGTAAATATTAAAGAAATGGATACTGATATCCTTCGAAGGGCAATTGGGCAAGTACAGCAGGATGTATTTATTTTTACCGGGGATATAAAGAGCAATATTTCTCTTAATAATAAAGAGATCTTATTTGAAGATATAAAACGTGCAGCAGAAATTGTCAATGCAGATACTTTTATAGAAAAAATGCCAGAAAAATATAATTCTTCTGTAACAGAAAGAGGCAGTACTTTGTCTGCAGGGCAGAGGCAGTTGTTATCTTTTGCAAGGACATTAGCTTATAATCCAGCGATTTTGGTGCTAGATGAGGCAACGGCTAATATTGATACTGAAACAGAAGCATTGATTACAAACGCGCTGGCAAAGTTAATGGAAGGGCGTACTACCATTATGGTTGCACATAGGCTTTCTACCATCCAGCATGCAGATAAAATTATTGTAATGCATCAAGGGTGTATTAAAGAGGCTGGTTCCCATCAAGAACTACTGCAAAAAAATGGGTTATATAAAAAGCTGTATGATTTGCAGCTAACATAGATTATATAAATAAGGAAGGAGAGAACAAGAGTGGAAGAATTATTGGAGATCTTAGGATCCATGCATCCAGATGTAGATTTTGAGATATGTGACACTCTAATGGATGACAATATATTAGATTCTTATGATATGGTAGAGTTAGTGTCAGAAATTAGGGATACATTTGATGTAAAAATTCCAATGGAAGAAATAATACCAGAGAATTTTAATTCAGCGGAGGCAATTTATGATTTAATTGAAAGTTTGGAAAATGAAGCTTAGGGCAATATGGGGGCACATTTTATTAGGAAAAAGGGAAAAATTAGGAGAAATTAAGTAAGAATTTTAACATATGATTTTATTATTTAAAAAATATGTAACAACTTTGAAATATTCAAGAAAAAAAGAATTAGTAAACCTGCACAAAAATTTCAAAGGAAAACCTATAAAATTTTATGTAGTTTGATAGGAAAGTAGAAAAAATTGGAAATACTATTCTGACAAAGAGCCAAAAATGAGGAAAGGCTATTGACCTGGAAAATCGGATAACCTATAATGACACTTGTATCAGAAAATTAAGCAAGGGGATTCCCTTGCGAAGCCTAAAAAAGAAAGAGGAGTATGTATGCTTAGAATACACTCATTTCTTCAGGATGTTTACAGCTACATGAAATCAATTTCCAAACGGCTGTATCGTACCTGTGCAATATTGACAACAGGTGCGGCAGTTGTAGCTGTTATTACATTTTCCTCACATGGTTTTGGGGGAAGTGGAAAAAACCGGGTTGATTCGCCTATAGTAGAAACAAAGGTGGAAACAAGGGATTCTGAAGAGATCGAAGCGGATACGGAAGCAAAAGTACAGACAGAACCGATTGAGGAAGATAGTAGTCAGCTTGCAAAAGCGAGGGAGGCCCTTGTTACCCAGTCTTCTGTAGCAGAGTATATTATGATGGCAGGAGGAATAGAAGAGGAAACAGAGGAAGAGAAAGGCTATCCCGTTACAGAATACGAGTATGATATTTTGCTTCATATAGTAGCTGCAGAGGCAGGAGGCTGCGATAGTGTTGGCCAGATATTAGTAGCCAATGTAATATTAAACCGTGTTAGCCATGAGAGATTTCCAAATGATATTGAAGGCGTGGTTTTCCAGAAAAACCAGTTTAGCCCTGTTGTGGCAGGGACTTTGTGGAGTACAGAGGTAACAGATTCTGTTAGGCAATCTGTCGATCGGGCACTTGCTGGTGAAGATTATTCTCAAGGAGCTTTGTTTTTTTCTGCAAGGGCAAGATTAGGTGATGAAAGCATGGCATGGTTTGACCAAAACTTAAAGTGGTTGTTTGAACATGATGGCCATGAGTTTTATACATTTCCATAAGAAATTTTCTTATGGAAATGGCATATAAAGAAGTTTTTCTATGGAAATAGTCTATAAGAAGTTTTTATAAAAAATAGCGGGTTTCTATTTTATCTTTACCTTGAAAAATAGCAGGGGGGATGATATACTGTTATCATCTTTATTTTGCTTTTCCATAGGGCAAAAAGCAGATGGAAAATAAAAGAGAAAAGGATGAAGAGGATGGAAGAATTGCTATATAAAAGTACTAGAAGTGAAAGTAAGCCAGTTACAGCTTCGAAAGCTATTTTAAAAGGGCTTGCAGAAGACGGGGGATTGTATGTCCCTGAAAAATTTCCTAAATTAGAAATTTCTATGGAAGAAATTTCTAAAATGGACTATAAGGAAATCGCGTATCAAGTAATGAGCCTATTTTTTACTGATTTTACAGAGGAAGAGTTAAGAGGCTGTATTGATAGGGCATATGATACAAAGTTTGATACAGAGGAGATAGCACCAATTGTAAAAGCAGGTGGTGCATATTACCTAGAATTGTTCCACGGGGCAACCATAGCATTTAAGGATATGGCATTATCTATATTGCCACATTTATTAACAGTATCTGCAAAGAAAAATAAGGTAAAGAATGATATTGTAATTCTTACCGCTACATCAGGAGATACAGGAAAAGCGGCATTGGCTGGTTTTGCAGATGTGGAAGGGACAAAGATTATTGTATTTTATCCAGAGAATGGCGTAAGTCCAATCCAGAAAAAACAAATGGTGACGCAGAAGGGAAAGAATACGTATGTGGTTGCTATTCAAGGGAATTTCGATGATGCCCAGACAGGGGTAAAAGAAATTTTTAATGACAAAGAGTTTGCAAAAGAGTTAGAAAAAGATCAGGTACAGTTTTCTTCTGCAAATTCCATTAATATTGGGCGGTTAGTCCCACAAGTAGTATATTATGTATATGCTTATGCAAAGCTTTTAGCAGAAGGCGAGCTTTCCAATAAAGAAACATTAAATGTAGTAGTGCCTACAGGGAATTTTGGGAATATATTGGCTGCTTTTTATGCAAAAAATATGGGAGTGCCAATAGGGAAATTAATTTGTGCTTCAAATGAAAATAAAGTTTTATATGATTTCTTCCAGACAGGGATTTATAATAGAAATAGGGAGTTTGTTTTAACAAATTCCCCATCTATGGATATATTAGTTTCTAGTAATTTAGAACGCCTAATTTATTGGCTTGCAGGAAATAGTGCAAATAAAAATGTAGATTGTATGTCAGGGCTCTCTGCAAAAGGAGTATACCATATTTCTGAGGAAATGAGGGAAAAATTGTCTAATTTTTATGGTAATTTTGCAAGTGAAGAAGAGACAGGAGATGCCATTAAAACTTTATTTGAGGATACAGGATATATTATTGATACCCATACAGCAGTAGCCGCTTCTGTATATCAAAAATATAAAAAGGATACACAAGATACAACAAAGACATTGATTGTATCAACGGCAAGCCCTTATAAATTTACTAGAAGTGTAATGGAAGTAATTGATAAAGAGAAATACCAGGGAATGGGAGATTTTGAATTAGCGGATGAATTAAGCCGGATTTCTGCAGTCCCTATCCCAAGGGCAATTGAAGAAATTAGAAATGCCAAAGTATTACATGACCGAGTATGCCAGAAAGATAATATGAAAGAGGCCATACGGGATATTTTAACAAACAAATAAATAAGGAATAAAGGCTTATGCAAATGGATTATTTCAAGCATAAGCCTTTTTATTAGTCTAAACTGAAACAAAAGTAAATTGTACCAAAAGTAAATTCTACTGGAAGAATATATTGATAAGACATATTATCTATATCAGCAGGCTGTACTTCTGTTGGTTCTAGTGCAATTTCAACATCATGGTTAGTAGAAAGATTTACGCTATACAAGCCATTATGGAGGTTTAAGAAATCCTGTAGCGCAGCATAAACATATTCATCTTCATTCCCAAGAGACTCACAGGCATAACGGTTTGCAAATAATTCTAAAAAATCTTTATAACCAATGATTGCCGTACTTCCAGGAAGGACACCAGATACTTTCTGGATAACCTCTTTCATATTAGGAAGGGCAGGTAATTTGGTAAGCCTGCCAGATAGACGGAAATCATCTCCCACAAAGCGAATTAAATTACGGATCAACAAAGTTGAATATTCTTCAATAGGGTTGAAATCATCACTGTCTGGAAATTGGTAATAGTGTTTAATCATTTCTTGGATTTTTTCACTGTCAAAATTTAAGCAATTAGAAAAAGAAAGTTGATAGTCAAATTCGTAGTCGGCAATAATTTTTGACATTTCTTCTTGTGTACAAAAACCAAGTTCAATTATAGCACGCCCCAGCAATAGATATCCAAAATGTTGTGCTTCTTCTAATTCAGAGGCTTGGCTTATGGTAAGATAACCCATATGAAGGGCTAAACGGACAAATTCATCATCCCGGACACATTGCATATTATGTACATCTTCGATTTCATCCTTGGACATATAACCAGAGGAGAGTGCAAGGGCATCTAAAGATTGGCTCGTATTATGTTTGCGATCTAATGCCTGTAAAAGCTGGTCTGAGGTAATAATATTTTTTTCCAGCAGATAATTTCCAAAAAATTGTGTAAGCATTGTAAAGTAATTCCCCCTTTTCTGCTGGTTTAGTTAAAATGCCCGAGTATAGCAGAGACTTGAGAAGAAGTAAAAGGCTTTGGAATAAAATCTTTGGCGCCTGCCTTTAAAGAATCTTCTACATATTTCTTGGTACCAACAGAAGAAAGCATAATAATAATGGCTTCTGGGTTGGTAGCGATAATTTCTTTTACTGTATCAGTCCCAAATTGTTTTGGCATAACAATGTCCATAAAGACTAAATCAGGATTTTCCTTATGATATTGTTCTACCGCCTCTGCTCCATCTTGTGCTTCGATTATGTTTTCATAGCCAAGAGAAATTAGACAGTCTTTTAATCTTTTCCTGGCAAGGAGAGAATCATCTGCAATTAATATTTTTGAGTTCTTGGAATCCATAAAAAGCTCCTTTCATTTCTTATTTTTAAGGGTTTTAAGGATAAAACACTTGTTTAAATTCCATAAATACGATACTATATCATAAAATACTATTTATATTCTAACTGATTTACTCATAAAATACAAGAATTTTTTTCATTTCTTTGCGATCTGGCAAAAAAATTCAGTGGTGGAGGGAAACATGGATGGCACATATTTTGGTTGTGGATGATGAGGAACGGATTCGGGAGGTTATTAAAAAGTATGCACAATGGGAAGGATATGAAGTTACAGAGTCAGTAAGTGGGGAAGAAGCAGTAGAATTATGTAAAGAAAAGGAATATGATTTGATTGTTATGGATGTTATGATGCCAGGGATGGATGGTTTTTTAGCATGTAAAGAAATTAAGGAATATAGGGATATTCCAGTTCTTATGCTTTCTGCTAGGGGAGAGGAGTATGATAGGATACATGGCTTTGAGGTAGGCGTAGATGATTATGTGGTAAAACCATTTTCTCCCCGTGAGTTAATGTTACGTATAAAAGTAATATTAGGAAGAAAGCAGAATGGAAAAATAAAAGAAATATTTCAAAAACAGGGATTTATCCTTAATTTTTCTAGTAGGGAAGTTTTTATAGATGGAAGAAAAGTAAATATGACGAATAAGGAATATGAATTGTTGTGCTGCTTGGTAAAAAATAAGGGGATTGCCCTAACAAGGGAAAAGCTGCTTTCTGAGGTGTGGGGATATAATTATTGTGGAGATGATAGGACATTGGATACCCATATAAAAATGCTAAGAAACAGCCTTGGGGAATATAGGGAACTTTTAGTTACGTTAAGGGGCGTGGGGTATCGTTTTGAAGCCTAAGAAGATTAGTATAAAATGGAAAGTTTTTTCTTGTTTTCTTTTATTTCTTGTCCTATTATTAGTACTTTTATGGCTAATGCAAACCGTATATTTGGACCAGTTTTATAAACAGATAAAAAAATATGAGTTAAAACAGGCTATCCACGCTTTGCTGAAGGTGCAAGAGGAAGAAATGGCGCAAATAATAGCAGAGCAGTATGATGTATCTATTTTAATTTTTGATGGCAAAGGGAAATTGTTATTTAGTTCAAATTATAATCCTGCGAGGTTTTTGTATGAGGCGGAGTTTTCTTATTGGTGTAAAAAAGCGGAAGAAAATAATGGGGAGTATGTAGAAGTTAGGGATTGGATGCCAGAAGATTATATGCCAAAACAGAAGATACATAGGAAAAAGCCAGAGGAAACCATGACTTGGGTAAGGGTGGTTTCAGGGGAGGATGGGCAAAGTATAGTTTATATTTTGGAATCTATTATTACCCCTGTAAATGCAACTGTCCATACATTAAGGATTCAACTTATTTATAGTTCTATTATAATGCTGGCCCTTTCATTAGGTATGGCATGGATATTGTCAAAAGGGATTACTCGTTCGATAATTCGGTTAAATACTGCTGCAAAGGAGCTGGCAAAGGCAAATTATAATATTTCTTTTACAGCAGGGGACTATAAGGAAATAACAGAATTATCTGAGACTTTAAATTATGCAACAAAGGAGCTAAGGAAAACAGAACAGCTCCAAAGAGAGCTTCTTGCCAATGTTTCTCATGACCTTCGTACCCCTCTTACAATGATAACAGCATATGGGGAAATGATACGGGACCTGCCAGGTGAGGATACGCCAGAGAATGTACAGGTAATTATTGATGAGGCTATGCGTTTAACAGCATTGGTCAATGATATATTAGATATTTCAAAGCAGCAGGCAGGAGTAATAAACATTTCATTAGAAGAATATAACTTAACACAGAGTATCCAAGGCATAATAGATCGGTTTTTTAGAATGTTAGGGCCAAAAGGCTACCAGATTCAGTTTTTGTATAAAGAGGAAGTATTTGTCTATGCAGACAAAGAGAAACTGGGGCAAGTAATTTATAATCTAGTTGGGAATGCTATTAATTATACTGGAAAGGATAAAAAAGTAATTGTAAAACAAAGCCGTTTATTAGGCAGAGTAAGGGTAGAAGTAATTGATACTGGTGATGGGATACCAGAAGAAGAGCTGCCATATATTTGGGAAAGATATTATAAAGGAAACCAAAAAAGGGCTATTACAGGAACAGGTCTAGGCCTTTCCATTGTAAAAAATATTTTAAAACTTCATAAGGCCAATTTTGGAGTCCAAAGTAAAAAAGGAGAAGGTAGTGTATTTTGGTTTGAAATAGAAAATTAAAAATTTATAACAAAATTGTGAAAGTTTTTTCTTTTGGTTGTAAATACTATAGAAATCAGGTACAATAGTACTAATTAAAAAAGAAATGAGGTAACGAAAATGAAAAAACCAAGAAAATTAAAAATATTGTTTTGTGTGGTGGCAGCGGTTATGGCAATAACTGCTTGTGGGAAAAAGAATGAAGAACCGCCAACATCTACCGTGCAAGAACAAGCGAAGGAACCAGCTTTATCTGATATCCATGAAGCAGTAAAGGCAGTTTATGGAGAGAACTATATCCCAAGTGAAAATTTAGATGCAACAGCTATCCAGTCTGTATATGGTATTTCTGAAGATATGTATGAGGAAGCGATTGCTGAAGTACCATTGATGAGTGTACATGTAGATACATTTTTAGCCTTTAAAGCAAAAGAAGGACAGGCTGATGCAATAGAAGAGAAGCTGACAGAATATAGGGATTATTTAATTAATGATTCTATGCAGTATCCTATGAATGTTCCTAAAATAAACGCTTCCCAGATTGTAAGGGAAGGAAATTATGTATTTTTTATTCAGCTTGGCATGGTAGAAAATGATATGGCAGATGAAGATGAGCTATTAAAACAATTTCAAGAATCAAACCAATTGGCTGTAGATGCAGTAAAGAAACAGTTTGAATAAGAAAAGGCTTAAAGAGAGGTTTATATGGTATTTAGCAGTCTGTTGTTTTTATTCCGCTTTCTGCCATTAACACTTGCCTTATATTTCCTGTTGCCAAGGAAGGCAAGAAATGCCGCACTATTTTTAACAAGCCTAATTTTTTATGCGTGGGGAGAGCCTGTTTATTTGGTTCTTATGATTTTTTCTACATTGGTGGATTATATCCATGGAAGGTTTGTATGGCATTTTAAAGAGAAAGGAGAAATGGGAAAGGCAAAGGTTTTTGTTGCGTTATCTATGGTGATTAACTTGGGCCTTTTGTCTGTTTTTAAATATACAGGCTGGTTCCCTTTACCAATAGGGATTTCCTTTTATACATTCCAAACAATGTCCTATACCATTGATGTATATAGGGGAGATGCTAAAGTACAGAAGAATATTATTTCTTTTGGCGCATATGTTTCTATGTTCCCACAATTAATTGCGGGCCCAATTGTGCAATATAAGCAAGTTGCAAAAGAACTTGACAACAGAAAAGAAAATATTGCAGATTTTGCAGATGGGATTCGTCTTTTTTTAACAGGCCTTGGAAAGAAGGTATTGTATGCAAATTCGATAGGCCTTTTGTGGGAAAATATTAGCAGCCGCCCTTCGCAAGAACTTACTTTTATAATGGCATGGCTTGGGATATTTGCTTACGCTTTCCAGATATATTTTGACTTTTCAGGGTATTCTGATATGGCACAAGGGCTTGGGTTAATGTTTGGGTTCCGTTTTCCAGATAATTTCCAATATCCTTACCGTTCGAAAAGTATAACAGAGTTTTGGAGAAGATGGCATATGTCATTGGGGAATTGGTTTAAAGAATATGTTTATATTCCACTTGGTGGCAACCGGAATGGCCTTGCTATGCAGATTAGGAATATTTTTATTGTCTGGCTGCTTACTGGGATTTGGCATGGGGCAGGGATTAATTTTTTGCTTTGGGGGCTTTATTATGGGTGCCTTTTAATTTTAGAGAAATGCTGGCTGTTAAAACGCCTGTCAAAAGCACCTGCGGCAGTTGGGCATATCTATGCGATGGTAGCTGTTTTAATTGGTTGGGTATTGTTTGCATTTGATAAATGGGAAAAAGGCATTTCTTATTTAAAGACAATGCTTTTGTTGAATGGGACAACAATAATTAATAGAGAAACAGGATATTTGCTGTTACAAAATGCAGTATTACTTATATTATTAGCGCTTGCTTCTGTTGGAGTATTTGCAGGATTCCAAAGAAAGATAAAGAAGCATTGGGGTTGGTATATTTTTTTGTTTTTATTATCAATAGCTTATTTGGTGGATTCTTCTTATAATCCATTTTTATATTTTAGGTTTTAACCTTTTTATTAGATAGGAAAGGGAGAAATGGAGAAAGATATGAAAGAAGGAAAATCAGATAAAATCTTATGTATCTTGTTTTGCGGATGTATGTCTATTTTCTTTATAATAAGCCTTATAAAACCCCAGACAGGTTTTTCGGAGTTTGAAAATAGGTATTTAAGCCAGAAACCCAAATTTTCTGTAAAGGAAGTTTTTTCAGGAAAATATATGGAACAATATGAAGCATATATTACAGATCAGTTTCCATTTAGAAACCACTGGATAACCTGTAAAACATTGGCAGAACGGGCACTATTAAAATCAGAAATAAATGGGATATATTTTGCAAAGGATCAATATTATATGGAAAGGCAAAAAAAATCCCAGTTATTTGCAGAACAGTCAGAAAGAAACCAAGAAACGCTTGTTTCTTTTATAAAACAACAGCAAGAAGAATTAGGGGCAGGGCATGTTTCTGTTATGTTAGTGCCAACAGCAGCTTGCGTATTAAAAGATAAGTTGCCGCTTCTGGCACCAGAAGATGGGCAAGAAGAATTACTTTCTAAAATAGAAGCAATGCTTCCAAAAGATACATGGATAGACGTCTATAAAGAATTGCTGCTCCATAAGGAGGAAGAAATTTTTTACCGGACAGATCATCATTGGACTACATTAGGTGCATTTTATGCTTATAAAGTATGGAAAGAAAAACAGGGGCAAAAAATGCCACTAAGGGAAAATTATAAAGAAGTATGCCTTTCTGATTCTTTTACAGGAACTTTATATGCAAAGGTAAATGTCCCTATGAAACCGGATCAGATTATAGCGTTTATAAAGACGGGGGAGGTTAAGGTAAGGCTGGATATGTCGGAAGAGTGGAAGGATTCTTTATATTTTGAAGAAAGGCTTTCCACAAGGGATCAGTATGCAGTATTTTGTGATGGGAACCATGCAGTAACAGAAATAGAAACTTCTGCTAATAATGGTAAAAATTTGTTGATTATCAAGGATTCTTATGCGCATTGCCTAGCCCCATTTTTTACGGCAGATTTTGAAAAAATTACAATGTTGGATTTACGTTATTATAATGGCAGCATAAAATCTTATATAGAAGAGTACCAAATTACAGATATATTGGTGGTTTATAATCTTGCAGGATTTACTATTGACAGGTATATAAATAAATTGATAAAATAGAAAAGAAATCTTGACTTTTGATTGATGTTTACGATATAGTATAGGTAAGGAGGAGGTGGCGGAGTGGATAATTTTTCTTTTCCATTGGAAATGGAACAGGCAGAGTCTGTAGTGAAAATTGCGGACGATAAAATGAGTGCCACGCTTGAATTATGCAGACCACCCGAAGGAGATAGCTATAGTCTGGCAGATTTA
The DNA here is from genome assembly GCA_910577045.1 of uncultured Lachnospiraceae bacterium. Lineage (GTDB taxonomy): Bacteria > Bacillota > Clostridia > Lachnospirales > Lachnospiraceae > RGIG8607. Next base: position 187,863 of record CAJTLB010000001.1, read on the forward strand.
AAGGTACTTCTGGAATCAAATGGTGTAAAGTATGGCATTGATGAAGAGATATTGACCAAGATGATTGATAAGAAAATGTATAATCGTCCAATCGTAGTTGCCAGAGGAAAAGAGGCAGCAGATGGAGATGCAGGATATTATAAGTATAATTTCCGTACAGAGACGTCATCTGTTCCTCATATTTTAGAGGATGGGTCTGTAGATTACCTTAATATGGACTTATTTGAAACCGTTTCTGTAGGTCAGGTTGTGGCGGAATATTTTCCTGCAACAATTGGGGTCTGTGGATATACGGTAAAAGGTGAAATTTGTCTGGCAAAACGGGGAATGGATTTGCCTCCGCTTCGTGGTACAGGATTTGTAGTATCAGAAGACAAACGGAAGTACATTTCCGTAATGAATGGACGGATTGAACTTTCCGCTGGAAGATTAGAAATCAGCAACGTTTATACCGTAACAGGAGATCTTGACCTCTCTGTAGGAAATGTCCGTTTCGAAGGCGATGTCTATGTAATGGGCAATATGAAATCTGGCCTGTCTATTATGGCAAATGGTAATGTAGTGATAGATGGACATGTAGGAAGTGTAACCATTCGTGCTGGTAAAGATGTTATCTTAAAGAATGGTATGCAGGGGGCAGGGACCGGGTACATAGAATGTAGTGGCAATGTATCAGGTAAGTTTTTTGAAGCTGTTACTATTAATGCAAAAGGAGATGTAAATGCTAATTATTTCTTTAATTGCAATATTGAATCAGGAGGAAAGATAGAGGTTTCTGGTTCAAAAGGTTTAATTATGGGCGGCTCATCAAAGGCTTTAACCACAATAGAGGCACATGGGCTTGGAAATGCAGCAGAAGTGCCTACTTGGGTGACGGTTGGCATTACAAGTGAAAATGTAAATAAATATAATGCAATAGGCAGGATGATGGCAAAAGTAGAATCAGAAATTGACATTTTAAGAAAAAATCTGCTATTATTTGAAGATGCATTTTCAAAAGGATTAAAAAATGAAAAAATGGATAAGGCAGTATACCAAAAGATAAAGCAAGCTTTAACCATTAAGGAAAATGAACGGGAATTACAGGCAAGAGAACAAAGTGAGATGGCATTGTTAATAGCTAATATGGGGAAATCAAAAGTAATGGTTGCTGGAAGAGTATGCCCAGGTGTCCATATTATTATTGATTCAGAAACTTATATTGTAACAAGCCCACTGACTAATGTAGAGTTTGTCCGGCAGGCAAATGAAATTGTAGCCCTTCGTAGGACACAAAATTAAGCCAGAAGAATTTATAAAAAAGAATGGATAAGATAAAAAGGAGCATAATACGAAGAGAAATTTTTTAGTATTATGTTCTTTTTTTAGTGCTTGCATTATGAGAACGTATGTGCTATGATATAAAAAGAACATGTATTCGTAGTATGGTGATAAAAATGCAGATAGAACAAAATTTAACAATACAACAAAAACTGCAAATTCTTTCTGATGCGGCAAAATATGATGTAGCATGTACTTCTAGCGGTATTGACCGTAGAGGGAAGGCAGGAAGTATTGGCAATACATTAGCCTGTGGCATTTGCCATTCTTTTGCTTTAGATGGCAGATGTGTTTCCCTTTTAAAAATCCTATTTACAAATGAATGTGTTTTTGATTGTAAGTATTGTATTAACCGGATTTCCAATGATGTAAAGCGTGCAGCATTTACACCAGAGGAAGTATGTACATTAACAATTGAATTTTATCGGAGGAATTATATTGAAGGGTTGTTTTTAAGTTCTGGCATATTAAAGAACCCAAATTATACTATGGATTTGCTTTACCAGACCTTGTATAAACTGCGTAAGGAATATTATTTTGTAGGTTATATCCATGTAAAAGCTATTCCGGGGGCAGATGAGGAATTAATCCGCAAAACAGGTTTTTTAGCAGACCGTATGAGTGTTAATTTGGAGCTGCCAACAGGGGATGGGCTTCGTGCCCTTGCTCCGCACAAGACGAGGAAAACAATTTTAAAACCAATGAAGCAAATTCAAACAGGAATTTTAGAAAATAAAAATGAGTTAATGCCATATAACCATGCGCCTAAGTTTGTGCCAGCCGGGCAGAGTACACAGGTAATTGTTGGTGCTACGCCAGAAAATGACTATCAAATTATGTCAGTGGCAGAAGCATTGTATAAAAATTACGCGCTAAAAAGGGTGTTTTATTCTGCATATGTTGCTGTGAATACAGATTCTATGTTGCCGTCACTCCCAGATGGGCCGCCTTTATTGCGGGAACATAGGCTTTACCAGGCGGATTGGCTTTTACGGTATTATGGGTTTGAGGCAGCAGAATTATTATCTCCAGAACGGCCTAATTTTAATGTATTATTAGATCCAAAGTGTGAATGGGCAGTTAGGCATTTGGAAATTTTTCCTGTAGAAGTAAACCGGGCAGATTATCAAACACTTTTAAGAGTACCTGGAATCGGCGTAAAATCAGCACAGAGAATTGTAAGGGCAAGGAAAAGTGCAAAGTTAGATTTTAGTGACTTAAAAAGGTTAGGGGTTGTTTTGAAACGTGCAGTTTATTTTATTACTTGCATGGGGCGGATGCAGTATCCAATCCGTATAGAAGAAAATTTTATTACACATAATTTAATCCATAGTGATAGAAAACAACTTTATGGGTTACAAGAAAGGGAAAGTTTTACACAGATGTCACTATTTGATGATTTTCATTTAACAGTGCCACCATTAGTGGAAGATAAAAAACTTTCTGCATTAGGGGAATTATAAGAGGGATATATGAGGGTATATGTATGTGAAGATTCTTTTGAAGGGTTAATGACTGCGGTTTATTCGGCTTGGGCGGATAAACTGGGCCATAAAAATGTGCGGCTGGAATTAGAAGGGGAGTATAATTTGCAGCTTTTTGCAGAATATGTTTCTGTAAAACCAGATAAGGAAAAAACAGAAAAGGTAATCCGTAAGCTTCTTAATATATCAGAAGAAGTATTTACCTGTGTTTACCGGGCTGCTATGTCTAAAGAAAAAGAAAAGGCAGATAAAATATATCATTTTATTGTGTTAGCAGTTTATGCAGGGCCAGAGATTATGAAACAGCTTGGCAACCCAGTGGTTATGGATGTATTTGAACTGGCTAGGAAGGTTATGAATGAAGCACATAGGTTTTTACAATTTGTCCGGTTTGAGGAACTGGAAAATAAAATTTTATTTTCTAAAATTGCGCCAAAAAGTTATGTCTTAACATTAATAGCACCTCATTTTGAAGATCGGTTAATGGGAGAGAACTGGATTATCTATGATGAAGTGCATAAAATGGCAGCAGTCCATGTAAAAAATGCACAATGGGCTTTAGTGGATACAGAAATTTCTATGGGAGATAGTGCCAAAAAAGAAAGTGCGGAAAATAGGAAATATGAGGAACTATGGAAACTATTTTTTCATACCATAGGGATTGAAGCAAGAAAAAACCCAAAATGCCAGCAAAACTTCCTACCTTTATGGTATCGGAAAAATATGTTGGAATTTGATCAACAGGAAAAATAGAATTAGGTTTGTTAAAATTTTTGTGCAAAAAATAAATTGACATTTCTGGAAAAGTATGTTATAAATTATCGAAACAAAGGGGAATGTTATGAATTGCTTGTATTTATGAATGGAGGTAGTATTATTATGAAAGAGAGAAAAATCAAATTGCCTGAAGTAACCGATGCAAAGAAATTTGTTTCAGCAGCATCAAAATGTGATTTTGATGTAGATGTCTTTTATAACAGGGTTATAATTGATGCAAAGTCTTTACTTGGTGTATTAAGCTTGGATTTATCCAGAGAGCTTACTGTGCAGTATGGTGGTGAGGATCTGCAATTCGAGAATTTCTTGAATCATTATACAACTGCATAAAAGATAAGAAAGACAAAAAGTACAGGGCTGTTGCGCAAAAGGGTGCACAGCCCTGATTTTATATGTACAATATGCCATTAAGGCAGTATATGGGTTTGTGCGGCGGATAGGGAAAAGAACGAATGGGGGTTATAAAATGGGCCAGAGTAAATCTGTACAGATAAAAATATCCGTTAGAAACCTGGTAGAATTTATTATGCGGGGAGGGGATATTGATACCCGAAGGGGAAGTATAGTAGATAAAGACGCTATGCAGGCAGGAAGCCGTATCCATAGGAAGATCCAAAAACGGATGGGTGGGGATTACCGTGCAGAAGTATCTTTGAAAAAAAGTTTTCAAATGGAGAATTATGAGATATTGGTAGAAGGGCGTGCAGATGGTATTTTTACAGAGGATGGCACAGTTTATATTGATGAAATAAAAGGAGTTTACCGGGACTTAATTTATTTAAAGGAGCCAATCGCTGTCCATAAAGCACAAGCCATGTGCTATGCTTATTTTTATGGCATAGATCAGGAGTTCTCTGAAATTGGGGTGCAGATGACCTATGTAAACCTAGAAACAGAGGAAATAAAACGGTATAGGGAAATTGTCCTGTTACAAGATTTAAAAAGTTGGTTTGAAACAGTGCTTGAGGAGTATAAAAAGTGGACGGATTATCAATATAATGCAAGAAAGATGCGCCAGCAGTCAATTAAAACAGTAGAATTTCCTTTCCCTTATAGAGAGGGGCAAAGGGACTTAGTAGTATCGGTGTACCGCACAATAGAAAGGAAAAAAACATTGTTCTTACAGGCCCCTACAGGAGTAGGGAAAACAATGTCTACTATATTCCCATCAGTAAAAGCAGTAGGGGAAGGCAAAGGGGAAAAGATTTTTTATTTAACAGCAAAGACAATAACTAGGACTGTGGCAGAAGAGGCATTTGATATTTTAAGGGATCAAGGGCTGTGTTTTAAAACAGTGACAATTACAGCTAGGGATAAGTTATGTTTTTTGGAAGAAAGGGAATGTAACCCAGAGGCTTGTTATTATGCAAAAGGGCATTATGACAGGGTAAACCAGGCAGTTTATGATTTGTTAATACATGAACAAAAGGCAGATAGGGATAAAATTCTTTTTTATGCGGAAAAACATCAAGTGTGCCCATTTGAAATGTGTTTGGACATTAGTACGTTTGTAGATGGCATTATTTGTGATTATAATTATGTGTTTGACCCAAATGTAAAATTAAAACGTTATTTTGCAGAGGGAATAAAGGGAGAATATATTTTTTTAATTGATGAGGCACATAATCTTGTAGAGCGTGCAAGGGAGATGTATAGTGCAGATTTATATAAGGAAGAATTTTTGGAAGTAAAAAAAGTAATGAATTCCTATAGTAAGAAAATTTGTACAATATTGGATCTTTGTAATAAAAATATGCTGGCTTTAAAAAGAGAATGTGAAACGTATATAATGCTAGAGAATGTAGGATCGTTAGTGGGGCATTTAACCCGGTTATATAGTGAAATAGAAGAATTTTTGGATATTCATAAAAGTTTCGAGTATATGCAGACATTAGTGGATTTTTTTATGAAAGTTAGGCAATTTTTGTTAATCCATGAAAGATTGGATTCTAGTTTCCGGGTTTATGCAGAGCATACTATAGAAGGAAAGTTCCGGGTACGTTTATTTTGCATCCATACTGCTGGGGTAATACAAGAATGTTTAGAAAAAGGGAATAGCACAGTTTTTTTCTCAGCTACATTGTTGCCGCTTTCTTATTATCAAGAATTGTTAGGAGGAAAGGCAGAAGATTATGCAGTTTATGCCGCCTCTCCTTTTGCAAAAGAAAATAGGGGGCTATTTATAGGCTGTGATGTAAGCAGCCGCTATACTAGGAGGAACCAAACAGAATATCAAAGAATATGCCAATATATCCTAGAACTGACGAAAGTAAAAACGGGAAATTATATGGTATTTTTTCCATCTTATTATTTTATGCAAGAAGTATATAATATGGCGTGTGAAATGGGGATTTCAGGAAGTATAGAAATATTTTTACAAAAAAGCAGCATGACAGAGGCAGAAAAAGAAGAGTTCCTACTTCGGTTTGAGGATATTTCTTCTAAAACCCAGGTAGCTTTTTGTGTGCTTGGCGGAATATTTTCTGAAGGAATAGACTTGAAGGAAGAGCGATTGATTGGTACAATAATAGTAGGTACTGGCCTGCCACAGATTTGTGTAGAAAGGGAAATATTAAAAGTATATTTTGATGAAAAAACCCAGGGAGGTTTTGATTATGCGTATTGTTTCCCAGGGATGAATAAAGTTTTGCAGGCAGCAGGCCGAGTTATTCGGACAAAACAAGATAAGGGAGTGATTTTGCTTTTGGATAACCGTTTTATGGAAAGCCGCTATCAAAAGCTTTTTCCAAGAGAATGGTCTGATATTCAAGGAATAACTATACAAAAGATAGCAGATGTTACAAAGAAATTTTGGGAATTAGGAAACAAAAGGGTTTAAGAAACAAAGGAGGATAAAAATGGAAGAAGAAACAAAAGTAGTAGAGGTAAAAGTAGAGGAAAACCAGGAAAAAGTGAAAGAAACAGAAAAAAAGCAATCCGAAATAAAGCCAGAAGGAAAAGTAAAAACAAAGGCAACTGCAAAGAAAATGCCAGAAAAGGCACCAGAAAAAGTAGCGGCACCAAAAAAGAAAACGTCCATTCATGAAGAAAAGTTCCAAGTAATTTCACAGATAAAAAGTGACCTTCCAGTATACCTTCTGTAAAAGAGCTTGAAAAGTTCAGAAAGAATGGGTATAATGTAGCCTAAGACAATAAACTGGAGGATATAAGGCAATGGTAAAAGTAGTGAAGTTTGGTGGAAGCTCCTTGGCAAATGCGGAGCAATTTAGGAAAGTGGCGGATATTATCCATGCAGAAGAGTCAAGGAGATATATTGTGCCGTCTGCACCTGGAAAACGTTTTAATGGGGATGCAAAGGTGACAGATATGTTATATGATTGTTATTCTTCGAAAAAAGAAGATTTCAGGAATAAACTAGAGGCAATTAAGGCACGTTATAATGAAATTATTAGAGATCTAAAATTGGATTTATCTTTGGAGAAGGAATTTGAAACAATGGAAGCGTGCTTTATTGGAAAAGCAGGCCGTGATTATGCTGCATCCCGTGGGGAGTACTTAAATGGGATTGTCCTGGCAAATTATTTGGGGTATGATTTTATTGATGCGGCAGAGGTAATTTTTTTTGATGAAAAAGGAAATTTTGACGCAGAAAAAACAAATAAAATCTTGTCAGATCGGCTAAGTTCTGTAGAACGTGCTGTAATACCGGGATTTTATGGGACTATGCCAAATGATACCATTAAAACGTTTTCCCGTGGGGGATCAGATATTACAGGCTCTATTGTAGCAAAAGCAGTAAGGGCAGATTTATATGAAAACTGGACGGATGTTTCTGGCTTTCTTGTAACAGATCCAAGGATTATTGAAGATCCAGCAGTGATTACTACCATTACTTATAGGGAACTTCGGGAGTTGTCCTATATGGGGGCAACAGTGCTTCATGAAGAAGCGATTTTTCCAGTAAGGAAAGAAGGCATCCCAATTAATATCCGTAATACCAATGCCCCAGATGATATGGGGACTATGATTGTGGAGAGCACGTCAAAAAAATCAGAATATACCATTACAGGGATTGCAGGCAAGCGAGGGTTTACCAGCGTTAGTATTGAAAAGGATATGATGAATTCTGAACTAGGTTTTGGCAGGAAGGTATTGGAAGTATTTGAGAAAAATGGGATTTCTTTTGAACATATGCCATCTGGGATTGATACTATGGGCGTAATTATCCAGCAAGCAGAGTTTGAAAAGAAGGAACAGGAGATTTTGGCAGGGCTGCATCGGAATGTACAGCCAGATAGTATAGAAATTATTTCTGATATGGCATTAATCGCTGTAGTAGGGCGTGGAATGAAATCGACTAGAGGGACAGCAGGAAGAATATTCTCAGCACTTGCCCATGCCAGGGTTAATGTAAAAATGATTGATCAAGGATCAAGTGAGTTAAATATAATTGTTGGTGTAAATGATGATGATTTTGAAACAGCAATTAAAGCAATTTATGATATTTTTGTAACAGCAAGGCTGTAGGATAAAAGAAAGGGGAAGAGAAGTTAAGAAATGAAGAAGGTACGAAAAAAAGCTACTATATTATTAATGGTTATAGTGTTAGCAGGTGCCTTTATGCAGGCAAAGGCAGAGAATGTAGCTGCTGCACCTGAGGTAAACGTAAAAGAGGAAGGCGGCTATGAGGTAACGTTTACTTATCAAAATAAGGAAGCACAAAATGTCTATGTGTGGGGAAGTTTTAATAATTATACATTAAATGATCCAGCATGGCAGATGGAAAAGAAGGAAAATGGAGAATGGGAATTAATAACAGATATGGCAGATGGCGTGTGGCAGTACCGTTTTGTCGTAGATGGCATTTGGGTAAATGACCCTGAAAATACTACTTATTATCCTGATACCCAGAATAATAAACTGGTAGTGGCAGAGAAAAGCCCTATTATAAATGGAGATACAGTAACATTTAACTATCCGGTTTCAATGCTTCCTGCTGATGCTACAAAAGTAACAATTACAGGCGGGTTTAATAACTGGGCAGAGCAAGAAATGATCCTCTCGGCAGATGGGACGCATTATACTTGTTCTTTTAGCGGATTGCCAGCAAATACTTATGAGTATGGTTTTCAGGTGTATACGCCAGCTACAGGGACAACGCATTATCCATGTAGGGCGTATTGTGGGGATTATTATAATATGCACGCCGCTTGTTTAGGGGGAAATAGTGTATTTACAATTCAGCCTACCGTTTATCCAAACCAGCCGCAAGTAAACCAACAGCAAGTATATTATCCAACAAATGAAAATTATTATGTTCCAACATATGGGTATGGCTGCCATGGTTCTTATTATAATTCAGGTTATTACCGTGGTCATAGAGGCCATTGCCATTAAAAGGCTACTGGGACGTGCCAGAGGCGTGAAAAGCTTCTGGTACGTTTTTTTGTATGCAGCACCATTCTTTTGTAAGGCGTTCTAAAGAGTAGGAGGCATTTGCCGGGCTAGTGGAAGGGAGTTTTGTAATAGGTAAAGAAGATGGATTAGCACAATATCGTAGAAACAAGTCATAGGCTTTCTGGCCGTTTGCATAAATATGGGTAATAGGGGCAGATAAAGTAATCCTTGTAATATCATTTGGGATTACATTGCGGATACTAATATCACTAGAACCATGGATATCACAACTTTTTATAACGTCCCAAACCGCAATAGAGTGCCCTAATAGAAATGCCTTTTTTTCTTCTATAGAAGAGGGGATAGGACTTTTTAGAATAGCAGCAAGTACTTTCCAAAACCGGTTTTGTGGATGCCCATAATAAAAATGGGTTTCTCTGGATTTTATAGAAGGGAATGTGCCAAGTATTAAAATATGGGAGTTTTGGTTATAAACAGGTTCAAATTGGTGAATGTGTGTTTCCATAGTGCCCCTTTCTGTTTTATGGTTATAATATGTTTTATTAAGTATAACATATGGTGGGGTACTTGTGTAGAATCTTAAGAAAAAAAGTGCTTTCCTCAAAGGGGGCTGTCTGGTAAAATATGCAAATAGAGGTTATAAAAAAGCAGATCAAAAATTAGGAAAAGATGGTTTGCTTTTTAAAAGGAAGGAGAAAAAATGGATTTTATAGAAATTTTAAAAGCAATTTTATTTGGAATTGTAGAAGGGGTTACAGAATGGCTGCCAATTAGTAGTACAGGGCATATGATTTTATTAGAAAATTTTGTATCCTTTACAGGTTTATCAGACGGTTTTTTTTCGATGTTTGAAGTGGTAATCCAGCTTGGGGCTATTTTTGCAGTTGTATTGTTGTTTTGGAATAAAATATTTCCATTTACCTTAGACAAAGAAAAAGGATATAGCCAAAAAGGCATATTGTCATTGGTAGATAAAGATATTATGAATATGTGGTTTAAAATAGTAGTAGCTTGTATCCCTGCTATTATATTTGCTGCATTGGGGTTAGATGAAGTATGTGAGGCACATTTATACCATTATGTGCCAGTCGCAATTGCATTAATTGTATTTGGTGTTGCATTTATATGGATTGAGGAAATCCATAAAGGAAAAAAGGCAAAAATAACACAACTGGCCCAATTAAGTTATAAAACAGCATTTATTATTGGCTTATTCCAGTTAATTGCTGCTATTTTCCCGGGGACATCCCGTTCAGGGGCAACCATTCTTGGCGCATTGTTAATTGGCGTTTCTAGGACGACAGCAGCAGAGTTTACTTTTTTCCTTGCCATACCAGTTATGTTTGGCGCAAGCTTATTAAAGTTATTAAAGTTTGGGTTTTCTTTTACTAATACAGAATTAGCGGTTTTAATTGTTGGAATGGTAACAGCATTTTTAGTTTCTGTCCTTGTAATACAATTTTTAATGGACTATATTAAAAAGCATGATTTTAAACTATTTGGCTGGTATCGGATTGCATTAGGCATTATAGTACTGGTGTACCATTTTATGGTATAATGTCTCACATAAGAACGGAGAAAAATGATGAAGGGAATATCTTTAAACAGGAACCAAATTAAATATTTGGTTATTGTCGCAATGCTTATTGACCATATTGCGTGGGCATTTGTGCCAATGCAGTCTTTATTAGGGCAGGTTATGCACTTTATTGGCCGTTTGACAGGGCCTACTATGGCATATTTTTTAGTAGAAGGATATTTGCATACTAGGAATGTGAAAAAATATGCAATACGGTTAGGGTTTTTTGCTTTGGTTTCTTGGCTCCCGTTTACCTTATTTGAATTTGGCATGTTGCCTATTACCATCTATACGGGGAAAGTAGTAAACGGAATAAGTTTTTATCTGGGAGCCATTAATAGTTCGGTGGTAGTTTATCCATTTTTTGGGGTAGTTTATACATTATTCCTTAGCTTGCTTGCTGTTTGGCTTTGGGATAAAGGAAGGTGCCCAAAATGGTGCAAAATACTAGGGATAATGGGATTATGTCTATTATCTGCCTTTGGTGATTGGCCTATTTTTGATGTTATTTATGCCTTGTTCTTTTTTGTGTTCCATAACCAGACAAAGAAAAAATGGGTTTCTTTTAGTATTATAACAATATGTACTTTTATATTTGGCGGGTTTTCGATATGGGGGCTATATCAATTAGGAATTTTTATGGTGCCATTTTTAATACAATTTAGTTATAATGGAGAGGGCGGAAGCAAAAAACCAGTGCATAAATGGTTTTTTTATGTGTTTTATCCGTTGCATTTATTGGTGTTAGGATTGCTGAAATATGGAATTTAGTAAAAAAGCGCAGCCATGTGGTGGAATAGGCTGCGCTTTTTATATTATAATTAATTATTGCAAAGATGGTTTCCAATCACCAAGTACTTTATCCATAGAAAAATCTGTGGGATCTTCTAGCTGGTGTGACCAAGGCACCCGGCTTTCTGGTGCTGCGCCAGGGCCAGTGGAATGATATTCTGCATAAAAGGTAGTAGTTTCTGCTTCTGGCTTGTTCCAATTGTGCCATCCTTCTTTGCGGATATGTTCCCCTAAGTAACAATTAATTAAGACTGTTTTAGCAAAATTACGCCATGGTCGCCCAAGATAGACAGAATTTGGCGGGCAGTCAGAAGTAAAGCGACATTCAGAAAATACATAGCCATATTCTTGTCCCTCTGCAGTAGAGGCAGCCGTAGTATATCCTTGGATTGCCCCTTCTTCATGCCGGTTAGAGTATATTTCACAATGGTCAAAAAAGGCAGTTGCACTTCCAAAAATAAAGTCTACCCCGCCACAAATAAAACAGTTCCGGTATAAATGCCTGCCGTTGATGCGCGGCGCAAATTCTTTTGGCCCAACAAAGCCGTTTTTTTGTATTACAGTAGGCGGGAGGGGGCCAGTAAAGATAGTATCTTGATCTCCAAGGAAATGGCAGTTTTCAAAATAAATACAATCTCCGTCTATATAAACAGCAAGTGCTTGCCCAACTTCTCTCCCAAGGCCGGCAGAATTTTCAAAAGTGATATTTTTAGCAGTAAAATCATGGGTATCAATAAAAACAGATTGGGAACGGAATGTGCCACGTTTCATGCCATCTTCCATAAGCATATTGGCATAATTGTGGAATGTTAAAATAGTAGATGTCACTTCCTCCCCTTCCAAAGTGAGATAAGGGCGATCAATAGTAAGTAATTCGGTATAAGTGCCAGATTTTATAAAAATAGTAATAGGCTGCGTATTTTCTTTTGGAATAGAATTTATGGCATCTTGGACTTTTGTAAAATCACCAGAACCATCTTTTGCAACAGTAATCATAATAACAATTCTCCTTTTTATTTATTGCTGGTATTTCTTTGATTATAGCTTGTGAAAAGAATAGAAAGGAGCTGTCACAAAATAGAAACTTAATACCCTATAAAGTATAGATAACGAAGAATATTTACTATATATTGTATAAAAATTTTATTTTGCAACAGCCCCTTAAGTGGTAAGAAGGTTTTTTGGTTTAAAATTCTACTGCTGTCCCATAATATGTACAAGTTAATAATTTTTCCATTTCAGCAGGGGTGATTGCCCTTGGGTTAGAGCCAGTACAAGCATCACCTACAGCTAGTTCAGCGATTTTAGCAACTTTTTCTTTAAATTCAGCTTCTACAATGCCAAATTCTTGTAAAGTTTTTGGAATATTTAATTTGACATTATATTCGTCAATCTTTTTACATAGTTTTGCAACACATTCGGAATCAGAGCCTGTAATTCCTACGCTTCTTGCAATAGCAGCGTAACGCTCTTTAGCAGTTTGATCTTTGGCGTTATATTGGATAACATAAGGAAGATAAATCGCATTCGCACAGCCATGAGGAATATGCCCAGTGCTAAAAGCAGCACCTGTCTTATGAGCCATAGAATGGACAATGCCAAGTAAAGCATTGCTGAAAGCCTGGCCAGCTAAACATTGTGCATAGTGCATTTGTTCCCTAGATGCCATACAGCCATTATAAGAATCTGGCAAATATTCAAATACCATGCTAATCGCCTTTAATGCAAGCGGATCGGTAAATGGGCTGTTTAAAGTAGAAACATAAGCTTCAATAGCATGGGTTAATGCATCCATGCCAGTATGTGCTGTTAAAGTAGGAGGCATTGTTTCAGCAAGATCAGGATCTACAATGGCAACATCTGGTGTAATATTAAAGTCTGCCAAAGGATATTTAATACCTTTTGCATAATCAGTAATAACAGAAAATGCAGTTACTTCTGTAGCTGTCCCAGAAGTAGAAGGGATAGCAAGGAATTTTGCTTTCTGCCTTAATTCAGGGAAAGAGAAAGGCTGTAAAATAGCTTCAAAGGAGGTATCAGGATATTCATAAAATACCCACATAGCCTTTGCCGCGTCAATTGGGGAACCGCCGCCCATGGCGATAATCCAGTCTGGTTCAAAGTCACGCATAGCCTGTGCACCCTTCATTACAGTTTCCACAGATGGATCTGGTTCTACGCCTTCAAAAAGTTGGGTTTCAATGCCAGCTTCTTTTAGATAAGCAAGAACTTTGTCCACAAAGCCAAACCTTTTCATAGAGCCGCCGCCCAAAACAACAATGGCTTTCTTGCCCTTTAAAGTTTTTAGGTGTTCCAAAGCACCTTTTCCATAATACATATCTCTTGGTAGGGTAAATCTCATCATGACAATAATCCTCCTTAATAAATTTGTATTGTAATACTTCTATTTTACAATATAACGAGGAATAATTCAATATCCCTCTTTTCTTTTTAGGGATTTTCGTATATTATGGATAGAAATGGGAAAATTTTAAATATGCGTAGTTTCTACGTAAGAGGAGGCACAAATATGTATTTATATATTATGCGGCATGGGGAAACGGAGGATAATACGAAAAGAATTTTGCAAGGGCAGAAGAATAACCCGTTAAATAACCAAGGAAAAAAACAGGCATTGGAGGCAAGGGAACAGCTAAAAGATATTGTATTTGATAAAATTTATGTAAGCCCGCTTATCCGTGCAATAGAAACAGCAGAATTAGTAACAGGAAGGAAAAAAGAAGAATTTATAGTAGAAAATAGGATTATAGAGATTGGGTTTGGGGCATTAGAAGGGACGCCAAGTGATAAAATGGAACCTCCTTACAATAATTTTTTTAAAGCCCCAACTTGTTACCCTGCCCCAGAAGGAGGAGAATCCCTAGAAGAGCTTTCTAGGCGCACTTGGTCATTTTTGGAAGAAATAAAAGGAAAGTTTAATGGAAAAAAGATTTTAGTGGTATCCCATGGCGCAGCGATCCATTCTATGGTTTACCAAATAAAAAAACAAAGTATGGAACAGTTTTGGGATATGAAACTGGGAAATTGTGGGATTGTAGAGATTAGTGATGAATCGGGCGAGTATGAAATTATAAAGGAATGTCAGAAAAGAGATACTCATTATACTAGGTTTTGATTCTGCTAAGGTTTTTGTATAGTAGCTGGATATTATGAAAAATCTTTACAAATATGCTTGAATTTTCCGGTAGAGTGATATAGAATTAAAATTGGCAGAATTTATACATTATTATAAAAATGGAGGGCTGAATCATGAGTACAACAGCACAAACGTCAGCAGGCCGCAGATTAGAAGCGTTGCTTGATGACAGCAGTTTTGTTGAAATCGGCGGTTATGTGACTGCCAGAAATACAGATTTCAACATGCAGAAAAAAGAAACACCTGCAGATGGCGTCATTACTGGATATGGTTTAATTGACGGCAGTCTTGTGTATGTATATAGCCAGGATGTAACTGTGATGAACGGTTCTATGGGTGAAATGCATGCGAAAAAGATTGCAAATATCTATAAAATGGCAATAAAGATGGGAGCGCCTGTAATAGGTTTCGTAGACTGTTCTGGGCTTCGTTTGCAGGAGGCAACCGATGCGTTAAATGGTTTTGGCGAAGTATATATGGCCCAGGCTATGGCATCCGGGGTAATCCCGCAAATTACAGCAATCTTTGGCGTATGTGGCGGCGGCATGGCAGTAGTGCCGGCTTTAGCAGATTTTACGTTTATGGAAGAAAAGAAAGCAAAACTTTTTGTAAATTCTCCTAACGCGCTAGAAGGAAATTATACAGAAAAGAATAATACGGCATCTGCAAAATTTGCCAGTGAGGAATCTGGGTTAGTAGATGTAGTGGGAGATGAAGATACTCTAATTGCTAAAATTAGGGAGCTGGTTACAGTTCTTCCTGCCAATAATGAAGAAGATTTATCTTATACAGAATGTACAGATGATTTAAACCGTGTGTGTGCAGGGCTTGAAAATGGGGCAGACGATGCGGGCTATGTATTGTCTACTATTTCAGATAGTGGATTTTTCTATGAGTTAAAGGCTTCTTATGCAAAAAATATGGTGACAGGCTTTATCCGTTTAAATGGGCAGACTATAGGCGCAGTAGCAAACCGCAGTGTTATTTTGGGAGAAGATGGAGAAGCAGCAGAGAAGTTTGATTCTGCTTTGACAGTAGAAGGCTGTGAGAAAGCAGCAGAATTTGTTAATTTCTGCGATTCATTCCAGATTCCTGTGTTAAGCCTTGTGAATGTAAAGGGTTATGCTGCTACTATAGCAGAAGAAAAGAAGATGGCAAAAGCAGTAGCAAAGCTTACGTATTCCTTTGCCAGTGCAACAGTCCCGAAGGTATCTGTAGTAACAGGCGAGGCATATGGAAGTGCTTACCTTACCATGAACAGTAAATCAATTGGGGCAGATATCGTATACGCCTGGCCAGAGGCTTCTATTGGCATGATGGATGCACAGGCAGCAGCAAAGATTATGTATGCAGATGAGATTAAGGGTGCTTCTGATGCAAATGCCTTAATTGCAGAGAAGGCAGCAGAATATGGAGAATTGCAGTCTAGTGCACAGGCAGCGGCAAGAAGAGGATATGTAGATGATATTATTGAAGCGCAGGATAGTAGGAAGTATATTATTGGCGCTTTTGAAATGTTATTTACCAAGAGAGAGGACAGGCCAGTTAAGAAACACGGCTGTGTATAGGAGGGAAAGGTATGCTGTTATCCACTGTTGATATAGGAAAGGCATTATTGAATACCGTTATGGGCATGGGCACTGTGTTTGTGGTTTTAGTTTTTATTTCTTGGATTATTGGGATGTTTAAGTATTTGAATAAACCAGTAAAAGAAGAAGTAAAAAAAGAGCCAGCCCCAGTAGTTGATAATGTTGTGGCACAAATAGAAGAAACAGAGGAGCTTTCTGATGATTCCGAGCTTGTGGCTGTCATTACTGCAGCGATTGCGGCCTATGAGGGTACGGCAGGGGCTTCTAACACAGGGTTCCGTGTAAGGAGCATTAAGAGGGCAAGAAGATAATTCTGATATAATATTAAGGAGGATTCCATTCATGAAAAATTATACAATTACCGTAAATGGTACGGCATATGATGTAACTGTAGAAGAAGGTGGTGCAGGGAGTGTGCCTGTAACACCAGCACCACAAGCAGCTCCAAAGGCAGCGCCAAAAGCAGCTCCAAAGGCAGCGGCACCTGCTTCGGGGGCACAAGGCTCCACAAAGGTAAATGCCCCTATGCCAGGGAAAATTTTAAATATTAAGGCAAATGCAGGGCAGGCTGTAAAGAAGGGCGAAGTAATCCTTATTTTGGAAGCAATGAAAATGGAAAATGAAATTGTAGCACCTTCCGATGGAACTGTTGCAAGTGTAAATGTAACTGTAGGACAATCTGTTGAAGCTGGTGATGTATTAGCTACGTTAAACTAGATTCCCGATGTTCCATAAGTAAATACATGGGAGGTTAAGACATGACTTATGTAATTGATACAATGAGTAACTTGGTACACCAGTCAGCATTTTTTAATCTGACATGGGGCAACTACCTAATGGTCGCTGTAGCATGTTTCTTCTTGTACCTGGCAATAAAGAAAGAATACGAACCTCTTCTTCTTGTTCCGATCGCTTTTGGTATGCTTCTGGTAAACTTATATCCAGATATTATGAAAGTGGCGTCTGACGGAGAAGTAGGTGGGTTATTACACTATTTTTACTTATTAGATGAATGGAGTATTTTGCCTTCGTTAATCTTCCTTGGGGTAGGTGCAATGACAGACTTTGGTCCATTAATTGCTAACCCAATGAGCTTTCTTTTGGGTGCAGCAGCACAGCTTGGTATTTTCGCAGCATACTTAATGGCAATGGCAATGGGATTTAATGACAAGGCAGCAGCAGCAATTTCTATTATTGGAGGGGCTGACGGCCCTACTTCTATTTTCCTTGCAGGGAAATTAGGGCAGACTGAGTATATGGGTCCAATTGCTGTAGCAGCATATTCTTATATGTCCTTGGTTCCGATTATCCAGCCGCCAATTATGAAGGCTCTCACTACAGAAGAAGAACGTAAAATTAAGATGGCGCAATTAAGGCCAGTGTCTAAATTAGAAAAGATTTTATTCCCTATTATTATTACAATTGTAGTAGTATTAATTTTGCCTTCTACAGCTCCTTTGGTGGGCATGTTAATGCTTGGTAATTTATTCCGTGAGTGTGGCGTGGTAAAACAGCTTACAGAAACAGCTTCAAATGCGTTAATGTACATTGTTGTAATTATCCTTGGTACTTCTGTAGGTGCTACTACAAGTGCAGAAGCATTTTTAAAACTGGATACTTTAAAAATTGTGGCACTTGGTTTAATTGCATTTGCATTTGGGACAGCAGGCGGAGTGTTGTTTGGAAAATTAATGTGTAAGCTCAGTGGCGGGAAGATTAACCCATTAATTGGTTCTGCGGGTGTATCAGCGGTTCCTATGGCAGCCCGCGTATCCCAGAAGGTTGGTGCACAGGCAGATCCAACAAACTTCTTATTAATGCATGCAATGGGTCCTAATGTGGCAGGTGTTATTGGTACAGCTGTAGCAGCAGGTACGTTTATGGCTATGTTTGGAGTAAAATAAAAAGCCGTAATACGGCAGAATGGAGGAAACAATGGCAGAACAGGTGAAGAAAAAACCGTTAAAAATAACAGAGACTGTGTTACGTGATGCACATCAATCCTTGATTGCTACACGTATGACAACAGAGCAGATGTTGCCGATTATTGATAAAATGGATAAGGTAGGCTATCATTCTGTGGAGTGCTGGGGTGGGGCAACTTTTGATGCCAGCCTTAGGTTTTTAAAGGAAGATCCATGGATGAGGCTGCGTAAATTAAGGGACGGCTTTAAAAATACAAAATTACAGATGCTTTTTAGAGGGCAAAATATTCTTGGATACAACCATTATTCTGATGATGTAGTGGAATATTTTGTACAGAAGTCAATTGCAAATGGAATTGACATTATCCGTATTTTTGATTGTTTTAATGATTTGCGTAACTTACAGACTGCTGTAAAGGCAGCAAATAAGGAAAAGGGACATGCGCAGATTGCCCTTTCTTATACACTTGGTGATGCCTATACATTGGATTATTGGAAGGATACAGCAAGAAGAATTGAAGAAATGGGGGCAGACTCTATCTGTATTAAAGATATGGCAGGGTTATTAGTACCATACGAGGCAACTAGGTTAGTAGAGGCATTAAAGGCAGGCACAAAATTGCCTATCCAGATGCACACTCATTATACTTCTGGTGTTGCTTCTATGACATACTTAAAGTCTGTAGAAGCAGGCGCAGATGTAATTGATACAGCAATGAGCCCATTCTCTATGGGTACCAGCCAGCCAGCGACAGAAGTTATGGTAGAAACTTTTAAGGGAACTCCATATGATACAGGGCTAGATCAGAACCTTTTGGCAGAAATTGCAGATTATTTCCGTCCAATGCAGGAAGAAGCATTAAAGAGTGGGCTTCTCAATCCGAAGGTTATGGGAGTGAATATTAAGACATTACTTTACCAAGTACCAGGGGGCATGTTATCAAACTTAGTATCCCAGTTAAAGGATGCAAAAGCAGAAGATAAATATTATCAAGTATTAGAGGAAATACCAAAGGTTCGTACAGACTTTGGCGAGCCACCTCTTGTTACTCCATCTTCCCAGATTGTAGGCACACAGGCTGTATTGAATGTATTGCAGGGTGAGAGATATAAGATGGTAACAAAAGAATCAAAGAAAGTTCTTGCTGGTGAATTTGGGCAGACTATTAAGCCGTTTAATAAAGAAGTACAGAAAAAGGCAATTGGCGATGTAAAGCCTATTACTTGCCGCCCAGCAGATTTAATCGAGCCACAGCTTGATAGATTTAGGAAGGAATGTGCAGAGTGGATTGAGCAGGAAGAAGATGTATTGTCTTATGCTTTATTCCCACAGGTTGCAACAGATTTCTTTAAATATAGGGCAGCACAGAAGACAAAAGTAGATTCTTCTATGGCAGATCAAGAGAATAAGGCATATCCTGTATAGGGATAGCTAATAAAGAAAAAGATACACTGAGGGAAGTTGCCAGTGTATCTTTTTTTGATAAAATATACCGCTAGTGCGGCACACAGGTCGCGCGGAGAGTAGGGAAAGATGACTCCCTGCTCGATTGCACATGATGCAGGAAGGAAATTGATAAGAAAAAGTTATCGTTCTGATTGCAATAGGGCATAATAACAAGCATCGCAAATTCCTTGGTTATTCCAATCAGAGCTGCGTAAAGTCCCTTCATATTCCATTCCGCATTTTTTCATTACCTTGCCCGAGTTAGGATTTCTTGAGTCATGCCTTGCTTCAATTCTCTTTATGTCCACTCTATCAAAAAGAAAATCCATAACAGCTTTTAGTGCTTCGGATGTAATCCCTTGATGCCACCAAGCTCTTCCAATACAATAACCAATATGTGCGGTTGAAGTGTTTTCTTTTATATTTAGTACAGCAATATCGCCAATTGGTTCCTCCCCATTGTCTTTTAATAGAATAGCCCAATGGTAATAATCGTCATTGGAATATCGGCTTACCTAATTATTAATTATACTTTGGCTTATTTCTGGGTTTGAATGGGCTGGCCATGTTAAAAATTTTGTGACCTCTTTATCAGATGCCCAATTTTTATACATTGCTATGGCATCCTCGGCTATGTATTTTCTTAAAATTAACCTATCTGTTTCTAATTTTTGAGTCCCACAATGTTTCATAGGTTTAATCCCTCCTTTTTTCAGTAGTTTCCTTTTTAAATAAATGAGGAACATTTATGTATTTTGTTTGATTTAGTACTTATTATAGCATAAATTTTAGCATATAGGAATAAAAGGTTTTTTTAAGTAGAAAAATTTATTGGGATAAATTATAATAAAAAGATTAGGGATTTCATACAGCTTTGGCATGTGTATGGGAAAGGAGATATGGTTAAATGTTGTTGGTTCAAGATATTGTATTGGAGTGGGGAAAAAGGGAGCGTGGAGTAGAAGGGGAAAGGATACGGCGGAGATTTCCGTTAGCATATTTATTAGAAGAAAAACAAGGAGTAGGGGAAGTGTTAGTCAATAGGGTTGACTTTTGCCAAAAAGGGAAGGAGATTATAGATTCTCAAAAAGGAATATGCCAGTTTTTGGAAGAATATTTGCCGCAGCTTGGTTTTACAAAAAAACAAATTCAGGAAGAAATTCAAAAGAGGATTTGTTGGATTAGAAAACATCGGTTACAGGAATATGGTTCCATAGAAGAAATAAATTTAGCCAATTTGTTTGTAAGTGGCAAAAAAGAAGCAATAGAGATGGGTTT
The DNA here is from genome assembly GCA_910577045.1 of uncultured Lachnospiraceae bacterium. Lineage (GTDB taxonomy): Bacteria > Bacillota > Clostridia > Lachnospirales > Lachnospiraceae > RGIG8607. The sequence goes on from CAJTLB010000001.1 coordinate 208,590, forward strand.
TTTTTATGATGAACAGAGGAGTGGGCGTCCTGTCCGAAAGGGGCATAACAGGGATTTTTGGGATCCTTGCTCTCCATTGTATGGAAAAGACATATTGAATGAAAAGGCTTTTGTATTAAAACAAAACCAATATGGGCGCATTATTTGGAATGAGCGTAGGACAGATTATGATACAGGGGAATGGTATTATCAGTTACATATATATAATTTCATTTATTTATTGGATCATACTTTTTCAAAAGATATTTTCATGAAAAAGAAGCCAGATTTTGAGTATAAACAGTTAGCTAGGTTATGGTAAGGGGCTTAATCTAATTCTGCACGGCTAAATAAATCTAAAATAAAAGCTTTATCTTCACATGCTTTTTTAAAATGGCGGATAAATTCTTGTATGGCTGGTATATCTTTAGAATATACACAAAACATGTCTGCTTCTGAGTCAAAGTGGATGGTTTCTATAAAATTAGGTGCTTGTTCTTCTAGAAAAACTTTAGCTAAACTTTCCCAATCATAACCATTGCCTTCAAATCCTTCATCAGCGCGGGTATCAAAAATTTCTTGTAAATAGGTGCCAACATTTAAACAAACAGAGGCACTTTCCTTATGCTCTACAAAAATAAATGGTGCAATTTCTTTAGTAAAAATTTCTGTAATTTCCATAAAATAACTCCTTTTCTAAAAGCTTGTCTTATTTTTATTAGTTGCTTAAGTATAATTTGTTTCAATCCACTCGCGAGTTAGGTGCCCAGAAAACTTAATATTATTTTATCATATATCTATATAGAATACTAGATATATTTTTTCTGTAATTTTTTTACAATATAATCCGTTTTAGCCAAAAATATTGACAAGTCCGATTCTTTATATTATGCTGAAATAAGCAGATGCTTATATTAGGATAGAAGTATGTAAAATAGGATAATCTATAAAATAACATGGAAAAGGTTGTAGTGATAAAAATACAACAGAATGTGAGGGGCTATGAAACTGGATATGCACTGTCATACAAAAGAAGGGTCATTAGACGGAAAAATTCCAATAGAGGATTATATTGAAGAATTAAAACGCCAAGGGTTTCAAGGGATGCTGGTAACAGACCATAATTCTTATAATGGCTACCGTGCATGGAAAAAGTATATAAAAGGGAGAAGGCATGAGGATTTTTTAGTATTAAAAGGAATTGAATATGATACAATTGATGCAGGACATGTATTAGTAATTATGCCAGAAACAATAAAGCTCCATATTCTGGAACTTCGTGGGCTTCCAGTGCAATTATTAATTGATATTGTCCATAAAAATGGGGGGATTCTTGGGCCTGCCCATCCATGTGGGGAAAAGTACCTAAGTATTACTAATACAAAAAAATATCGGATAAACCCAGAAATATTGGCACGTTTTGATTTTCTGGAGGGATTTAATTCATGTGAACGGCCAGAAGATAATGAAAAAGCAATGAAACTTGCAGAGAAATATAATTTAGCTATATTTGGGGGAAGTGATTCTCATAAGCCAGAGTGTATTGGGACAGCATATACAGAATTTGAAGAACCTGTTACTTGCGAATCCGATGTAATCGCACAAGTAATTAAAGGGGCCTCTATTCAAGTAGGGGGGCATTATTATCATGGGACTACTAGAGAAAAAATGGGAAAAAGCCATTCTATTTTAGTAGAAGCATTTTGGGTGTATAACAAATTGACAGGATATAGGACACATTTTAAACGAAAAAAAGAAATGAAGTAAAAAGTCTGAAAATTACAAAAAAATAGAAAAATAATACAATATAAAAGTTGCTATAGGAATAGAAGAAAATTAATTGCAAGAAAAGAAATAAAAATTTTTGAAAAAACTGTTGACAAGTCCATGAAATTGTGATAATATATAACCAAGATAAAACAAAGTAATCCATTATCTAATAAGAAGAAAGAGAGGTACGGACCACCAAAAACATAATGTTATACCTAAAAAATTAAAATATAGAAAATGAGGTATAGTCCAATGGATATAACAGTTATTTAGAGGGCATTGATTGTGAATAGAACAGTCAGTGCCCTCTAAAAATTTGTAGGAATTATATAGGTGGGGCTATTTTCTATAAATGGAAAAGAGAAGTTGGAATGTGGCCTGCTTTGTAGCTTGCGAAAAGTTCTCTTTTGTTGTATGATAGACGGAGCAAAAGAAAAGGAAAAAGAGAAGATGATAACGGATAAAGAAGATATTCGGATTAACAGGGCTATTTTGCATATTTTGGATTCTACTATGGGAATGCCAGTGTTATCAGATGCCATATTAGATACAGGATCTGATTTTTGTGATTTTTTAAAAAGCCACATTTATAGATTATTAAGCGGGGACGATTTAAGGAAATGTGAGTTTAATAAAGAAGAATCCGAAGTGTTTCGGGCATTACAAGATTATTCGGAAGAAAATTTTGTCCCAATTACACAAATGTTTGCTTCTATGTTATTTGAAGTTATGAACAGCAACCCTGCTATTGTTCCAGGTGATTTTATTTTAGTAGAATATCAGGCAGAACGGCAGTTGTATTTGGCAATGCTGAAAATGAATTATAAAATGTCGTATACCCATATAACAGAACAAGAAGGAATTGGAAATAAAAATAGTATTACTAGGCATCATGCCATTTTACCTTCTGAGGGGCAACGGCTTTCAGAGGCATGTTTTATTCATTTAGGGGATTTTTCTATTTGGCTGGTTGAAAAGAAATATGAGGTAAATGGAGAAAAAGTTGCTTATTTTTCTAAATTATTTTTAAAGTGTATGGGAGCACTTTCTGCAAAGAGTAAAATTGCCCTGGTATCAAAAGCAGTTGATCAAGTGCAAAAAAAGTATTTTGGCGAAGAGGAACAGTTAGAGGCTTCTATGGAAGCAAAAAATATGATTTACCAGGAACTTTCAGAGGAAGGAACCCTGAATATTCCACGTGTTATTGATAAAATTTTTAAAGAAAAAGAAGAATTTAAGCAAGAAGTAAAGGAAAAACTAGATAAATACCATATTTCAGAAGATGAAGTGACTCCAAGGAGCGAGTCTACCGTGAAAAAATTTGAAAAACAGTGCCTAACAACGGATACAGGGATTGAACTTAGGATTCCAATGGAACAATATCAAAATCCTGATAATGTCCAGTTTATTACAAATGAAGATGGGACGATTTCTGTACTTCTTAAAAATATTGGGCATATTGTAACAAAATAAGGGGCAGGAATAGGAAATATGGAATCACAGAATGATTTAATCCATAGAATCCGTGGCCAAAAGAAAATGAGTAAAGGGCAGAAACGGATTGCAGAATATTTAGAACTACATTATGACAAGGCAGCATTTTTAACGGCGGCAAGGCTTGGGACAGCAGCAGGGGTTAGTGAGTCTACAGTAGTCCGGTTTGCCATTGGCTTGGGCTATGAAGGTTATCCACAGTTCCAGCAGGCGCTAGAAGAATATGTCCGCCATAAGTTAAATTCAATTCAAAGAATAGAAGTTACTTCTGGCTTGCTCCAAGAAAGGGGCGTATTAGAATCCGTACTTCTTTCCGATGCAGAAAAAATTAGGGTTACTATGGAAACCATAGATAAAAGGGCGTTTGAAAAAGCTGTAGATACTATGTTAAAGGCAAAGACAATATATGTAATAGGAATACGGAGCTGTGCACCTCTTGCAAGTTTTCTAAGTTTTTATTTGAATTTGATTTTTCAAGATGTAAGGGCCTTATTAACAAGTAATTCGAGTGAATTATTTGAGCAGATGATCCATATTGGGGAAGAAGATGTGATTATCGGCATTAGTTTCCCAAGATATTCTATGCGCACATTAAAGGCGTTAGAGTTTGCCAATAACCGGAATGCAAAGGTAATTACGATTACAGACAGTAAAAATTCTCCAATGAATTTATATTCCTCCTGTAGCTTGCTTGCTAAAAGTGATATGGCTTCTATTGTGGATTCACTGGTAGCACCATTAAGCGTGATTAATGCGTTAATTGTATCGTTATGTATGAAAAAACAAAAGAATGTAATAGAGACATTAGAGAACCTAGAAGAAATATGGGATGAATACCAGGTGTACAATAACGATGAGATTGATATGCCAAAGAATCAAATGAAGATTAAGTTAGAGGCAGGAGAATCAAATGAGTAGAGTGGCTATAGTAGGCGGCGGTGCAGCAGGCATGATGGCAGCCATTGTTTGTGCAGAAAATGGGAATACTGTTAGTTTATACGAGAAAAATGAAAAGCTTGGAAAAAAGTTGTTTATTACAGGAAAAGGCAGATGTAATGTAACGAACCATTGTGAGGTAGAGGAATTATTCCAAAATGTAGTAGGGAACCCACGGTTTTTGTACAGTGCATTTTATAGTTTTAGCAATTTGGATGTAATTGAATTTTTAGAAAAAAGGGGGCTTCCTTTAAAAACAGAAAGAGGGCAAAGAGTGTTTCCACAGTCAGATAAATCTTCTGATGTAATCCAAATATTCCAAAAGGAAATAAAACGGTTAGGAGTAAATGTTTATTTAAAAACTTCTGTAAAGGAAGTTTTAAGAGAGAATGGGAGTGTAACAGGGCTTTGGTTGTCTAATGGGAAACAAATAGAGGCAGATGCCGTGTTAATTGCAACAGGGGGGCTTTCCTATCCTTCTACTGGCTCTACAGGGGATGGATATAGATTTGCAAAAAAAATGGGACATACAATAACCGATTTATCCCCAGGGTTAGTCCCCTTTGAAATAAAAGAGCCATATGTAAAAGAGCTGATGGGGCTTTCTTTAAAAAATATTGGGGTACGGATTGAAAATTCAAAAAAGAAAACATTATATAGTGGGTTTGGGGAAATGCTTTTTACTCATTTTGGGGTAAGCGGGCCTTTAATTATTAGTGCTAGCAGCCATGTAACAAAAGAGCTTTTAAAGGGAGAATTATTGCTGTCAATTGATTTAAAGCCTGCTCTTACAAAAGAACAATTAAATGCAAGGCTATTGCGTGAATTTGAGGAAAATAAAAATAAGCAGCTCCATAATATAATGGGTGCCCTCCTTCCTGCAAAGATGGTTCCAGTAATTATAAAATTTATGGGGCTGCCAGAGAAAAAAGCAAATGAAATTTCTAAGGAAGAAAGACAGCATATTGTGGACTGTTTAAAAGAGTTCCAGTTGACAATTATAGGATTCCGGGATTATAATGAGGCGATTATTACAAGGGGAGGCGTATCTGTAAAAGAAGTGAATCCTTCCACTATGGAGTCAAAATTGGTAAAAGGGCTTTATTTTGCAGGGGAAGTGTTAGATTTAGATGCCCATACAGGTGGGTTTAACTTACAGATTGCATGGTCTACTGCTTTTTTAGCAGGGAAAAATTTAGGAAAGAAGGAAAGAGGAAATGGCATACCAAATAGCTATTGATGGCCCTGCAGGCGCAGGAAAAAGTACAATCGCAAAGAAGTTAGCAAAAAAGTTAGAATATATTTATGTAGATACAGGGGCTATGTACCGGGCAATGGCATTGTATTTTATTCGCAACCATATTGCAGCTTCGGATAAAAAGGAAATTGAAGCTGCCTGCCAAAAGGTAGAGATAGAGATTGCATATAAAAATGGGGAACAGCAAGTACTTTTAAATGGCGAGAATGTAACAGGGTTTATTCGGACAGAAGAAGTAGGGAAAATGACTTCTGCCATTAGTGTTTATCCAGCAGTTAGGCAGAAATTAGTAGAATTACAACGTACCTTGGCAGCAAAAAATAATGTGATTATGGATGGCAGGGATATTGGGACTTGTGTATTGCCACAGGCACAATTAAAAATATATTTAACAGCAAGTGCAGAGGCAAGGGCAGAAAGACGGCATAAAGAGTTAGTAGAAAAAGGTGGAAATCCTGTTTTAGAGGAAATAAAAAAAGATATTGAGGAACGGGATTTCCGGGATATGAACCGGGAAATTTCCCCGCTTAAGCAGGCAGAAGATGCTATTTTTCTAGATACTTCCCATATGGGGATTGAAGAAGTAGTAGAAGCAATTATAAAGTTGAAAAGGTGATAATGCTATGGAAGTAATAGTGGCAAAAACGGCTGGTTTCTGTTTTGGGGTTAGACGGGCAGTAGAACAAGTATACCAACAGATAGAACAACAAAAAAAGCAAAAAGATCCGTTGCCAATTTATACGTATGGGCCAATTATCCACAATGAAGAAGTGGTCCGTGATTTAGAAGAAAAAGGGGTATACGTAATTGATTCTAAAGAAGAATTAGAAAAATTAGAAAAGGGAGTTATTATTCTCCGTGCCCATGGGGTAACAAGGGATATATATGATTTGCTAGAAAAAAAAGAATTGGTGGTGGTTGATGCAACCTGCCCTTTTGTACAAAAAATCCATAAATTGGTACAAAAACATGAAACAATGGGACGTAGGATTATCATTACAGGAAATGGGAATCATAAAGAAGTAGAGGGGATAAAAAGCTGTTGTAAACAAGATGTTATTATTTTAGAAACAGAAGAAGAGGCAGAAAAAATTACTCTGGACAGTAGTATCCCATTAACTATTGTGTCACAAACGACATTTAATTACAATAAATTTAAAGAATTGGTTGAAATTATTTCAAAAAAGGGGTATGATATAATTGTTTTAAATACAATCTGTAATGCAACGCAGGAGAGGCAAGAAGAAGCGAAAAGGATTGCAGAGAGAGCCGATGCCATGGTTGTAATAGGAGGCAGGCACAGTTCCAACACGCAGAAGTTATATGAGATTTGCAAAAAAGAATGTAAAAATACTTACTATATACAGACACTTGTTGATTTGGATCTTGAAGTTCTAAAGTCTAAGAGTAGCGTAGGTATTACAGCAGGGGCTTCCACCCCAAATAATATTATTGAGGAGGTTCATACTAATGTCAGAAGAATTTAGGAATGAATTTGAACAAATGTTGGAAGAATCATTTAAGACTATAAGGAACGGAGAGGTCGTAGAGGGTACTGTCATAGGTGTCAAAGAAGATGAGATTATCTTGAATATAGGCTATAAAGCTGATGGTATTATTACCCGTAGTGAATACACAAATACACCAAATGCGGATCTAACTACTATGGTTTCATTAGGTGATACGATGCAGGCAAAAGTTCTGAAAGTCAATGATGGAGAGGGACAAGTCCTTCTTACTTATAAGCGCCTTGCTGCTGAAAAGGGCAGCAAGAGATTAGAGGAAGCATTTAATAACCATGAAGTACTGACTGCTGTTGTAGCACAAGTATTAGAAGGCGGCTTAAGTGTGGTAGTGGATGAGACAAGGGTCTTTATCCCAGCAAGCTTAGTAAGCGATACTTATGAAAAGAACTTAGAGAAATATGCAGGCCAAGAGATTGAATTTGTTATTAGCGAGTTTAATCCAAGAAGAAGAAGGATTATTGGGGATCGCAAGCAACTTTTAGTAGCTAAAAAGGCAGAACTTCAAAAAGAGCTATTTGAAAGAATTGAAGCTGGCATGACAATTGAGGGCACTGTAAAGAATGTAACAGATTTTGGTGCATTTATCGATCTTGGTGGTGCAGATGGCTTGCTTCATATTTCTGAGATGTCATGGGGGCGTGTAGAAAGCCCAAAGAAGGCATTTAAAGTAGGAGACCATGTAAGGGCATTTATAAAAGAAATTAGTGGTGACAAGGTTGCACTGAGTTTAAAATTCCCAGATGAGAACCCATGGGTAACAGCTCCAGAAAAGTATGCGGTAGGTACAGTAATTACTGGAAAAGTGGCAAGGATGACAGATTTTGGTGCATTTGTGGAGTTAGAACCAGGGATTGATGCGTTGCTGCATGTTTCTCAGATTTCTAAGGAACATGTAGAAAAACCTTCTGACGTATTAAAGACAGGACAGGAAATTACAGCAAAAGTTGTGGACTTTAATGGAGAAGAGAAGAAAATTAGCTTAAGTATGAAAGCATTGGAGGCTGCTGAGGAAGCACCTGCTGAAGAAGAATAAAAGGTTTAGGTGTCGCACAGATAGATAGGATAGTAGATATTCCAGCGTGCGGCACCATTTTTTCAGTTTATCCAAGAATTGGAAAGGTAATAGATAAATGGAAAATGGAGGTGTGTAGTTTGGATTACGAAGGTTTTAAATCCCAAGTATTTTCTCTTACAAAGATAGATCTTAATGCGTATAAGGAACGCCAGATGAAACGTAGGATTGATGCGTTAATTTCTAAAAATAAGTTTAAAGGCTATGATGACTATGTGGTTGCGATTAAAACAAATAAGGATTTATTGGAAGAATTTGTAAATTATTTAACTATTAATGTGTCAGAGTTTTATCGGAATGCAGAACAATGGAGAGTCTTGGAAGCAGAGATTCTTCCAGAATTAATGAAAACCAGTGGCAAAAACTTAAAAATCTGGAGTGCAGCATGTTCGACAGGAGATGAGCCATATTCCCTTGCTATGGTATTAAGTAGGTTTGTCCCTTTGTCCCATATTAATATTTTGGCTACAGATATAGACAAACAGGTATTGGAAAAAGCAAAGCTTGGCTTATATGCAGAAAAAAGCCTGGCAGGGCTTCCAAAAGAATACATAAGCAAATATTTTACTAAGGTAGGTGCTTCTTCTTACCAGATTAGCAATGAGATTAAAAATTGTGTCCAGTTAAAACAACATAATTTATTAAAAGATCCTTACCCAACTGGATATGATTTAATTTTGTGCCGGAATGTATTGATTTATTTTACAGAAGAGGCAAAAGAAGAGGTATACCGTAAATTTAATGATACACTCCGTAAGGGGGGCGTATTATTTGTAGGAAGCACAGAACAGATTATTAAATATAGAGAATTGAATTACGAGTCCAAAAAATCATTTTTCTATATTAAGCTGTAACAGAAAAAAAGGGGCCATTGCAAAACAGATGAAAAATCATCTATTAAACAATGGCCCCGCTTTTATATCTGAAAATAGAAAGATCGTGTAAAGTTTTCAATTGATTTAGCCAGGATTTCAAGGTATAATGGTATTGAGGCCATATGCTTTTGGGAAGGGCTTTTGCGTTTCCTATTATACAAAAAGGAGGTTTATGGCTGATGGATACAGAAATAAAGAATGTGGTTAATGCAGCCAATCAGGATGCCCAATATGACGAGAAGGCAAAACGTCTGTTGGGAAATAAAATTATTTTGGCACATATTCTTGTAAAGACCATTGATGAATTTCAGGGAATGAACCCAAAAGATGTAATATCTTATATTGAGGGAGAACCATTTATCAGTGTGGTTCCGGTAGAACCAGGGTTGACCAATGCAGAAAAAATATTATCTGGTGAAGGGAGACTATCTGCGGATAACCGAGGAAACGCACAGCGCATTGTTGGAATGAATACAGAATATGCGGAGATTAATGAGGGGCTTGTAAGGTTTGACATTATTTTTTATGTACGGATGAAAGATGGTATTTCACAGGTTATTGTCAATCTGGAGGCACAGAAGGATGAACCTACAAGCTATCATATTTTAAACAGGGCAGTATTTTATGTGAGCCGTCTTGTTTCCTCGCAAAAAGAACGAGATTTTGTTAAGACAAATTACAATGACATTAAACGTGTATTTTCAATCTGGGTATGTATGAATATGGATGAAAACAGCATGGCTTATGTGCATTTGGTGAAAGATGATTTAGTTGGTTTATATTCATGGAAGGGTGGGCTTGACCTATTAAATATTGTTTTGATAGGTATATCAAATAAACTTCCAGCACATAATGAGAAGTATGAGCTGCATCGCCTGTTGAGTACATTACTTTCAATGGAATTGACTGCTACAGAAAAATTAGGGATTATAAAAACAGAGTATAGTATTCCAGTAGATGATGAATTGCGAAAGGATGTGAATGCTATGTGTAATCTTTCACAGGGAATCAGGGATAACACTTTAGTAGATGTGATAATGACTATGTATGAGAATGATTTTACGCTTGAACAAATAGCCGTTGCAACAAAAAAAAGTGTAGAGGAAATTAGAGCTATTATTAAAAAGAGAGAAACTGTATTGGTATAATTGAGTAACTTAATAATGCAAGCAGTAAAACATGAATTTGTTTTATATTTAGAAAATAATTCAATTCCTTTTCTGGTTTTAGGAAGGGGCCATTGCAAAACAGATGAAAAATCATCTATTAAACAATGGCTCCGCTTTTACTTTTTGCATAATTTTAGGAAGAAAAAATCTGCAATAAATAATTTTTTATTAATTCTTTATTATGGCAAAAATCTTTAGTAAGTTCTATAAAATATGTTTTATCTTTATAATCTCTCTGGAAAATAGGAGAGGGAAAGGCTTTTTTAGGGATAGTGAGATAAGAAGATGCCCTTTTGGTATAACAGTTGGAAAGTGTAGCTGGCATCCGGTATGCCTTATCTACATAGGAAGCTACACTTTTATGGATAGCTTGGTCTTCTTTTGGAAGATAATAATAATCCTTGGGGTTGGGATAAAAATATTTCATAGTTTCTGTGTAAATAGGGATAGAAACGATAATAAATGGATCTTTTATGGTAAGTGTGCATAGGTTATAAAAAAGTTTAGTGCTGGTAGGGAGTGGTATGTTAGATTGCAAGGAAATTTGCAGAGAATTTTGCTGTTGTGTCATTGTCTGTATTTGAAAATTTCCGTGCAGCATAAGTACTAACCCATAAAGAGGCAAGATAGAGAGCATTCCACGTAAATCATCGGCATTATGTAATAAAAGGCATCCAAGCAATTTTTTGTTTTGGGTTTCTAAATATTGGTAGTAAATTTCAATTAATTCTCCACCAGTAAAGGGGTCTTTCCGGTGGATTCCTAAAAATTCTTCTAAATCTTTTTGTTTCATTCCAGTAAGGCCGAGAGGTTTTTTACAAGGTTTTATTTTTTTGTATAAATCTAAGCTTTGAAATGAAGAAAAATTGTTTTCTAAATGGTAATGAAGAAATCGTTTTTCTATAAAAGGGATATCAAAGGTATCACCATTAAAATGGATAACCCATGAATAAGGTGTTATAAAATCAAAAAAAGAAAGCAACATTTCTTTTTCGCTTTGGATAGTGTCTAAAAACCATTGGCGGATGTGCCATATTCCATTTTGGAAAAAGATACATCCAATTAAATATAAAAGTGATGATTGGCCGGAAAAACCAGTAGTTTCTATATCAAAAAATAGGACTTTTGTAGGATTGGCTGGCAGTAAATTAGGGGAGATAGTAATAGGAAAATCCTCTTCTATAATACGCAAATTTCTTTCCTCCTTTGTATTTTAGAAAAGTATAACGTATTTTTTCAGATAAAACAAGAATACGCATAAATTTTCTTGTTTTTGTACATTCTAGTAACAAAGGTATTGGGAAAGGATGGGATAATCATGGGAACAGGCACAGATTTTTCGGATAAGCTGCAAATAAATAAAAAAGCATTAGATAAGCTGCTTGCCATTGATACGAATTTTGACGTATTGTATAAAGACTTAGTAATTGGAGAACGGGAGGCAGGTTTTTATTTTATTGATGGTTTTGTAAAAGATGAAGTAATGCAGAAATTAATGTCCTCATTAGAAGGGGTAACAAAGGAAAAAATGCCATCTACTGTAGAAGAATTTTCGAAACAGTGGATTTCTTATGTAGAAGTAGATATTGAGGCTAATAGGGAAAATTTAATACGTTCCTTATTATCTGGCGTAGTTTGCATGTTTATTGACGGTTATAATAAAGCACTTGCCATTGATTGTAGGACTTATCCAGCGAGAGGGGTAGATGAGCCAGATAAAGATAGGGTAATGCGTGGATCAAGGGATGGGTTTGTAGAGACAGTCGTATTTAATACAGCACTTATCCGGCGTAGGATTAGAAATCCACAGCTCCGTATGGAAATGCTAAGTGTAGGCAGAAGCTCAAAAACAGATGTGGTAATTAGTTATATGGATGATAGGGCAGATAAAGCATTTTTGGAAAATCTAAGGAAAAGAATACAAGAAATTGATATTGATGCACTTAGCATGAACCAAGAAAGCTTGGCAGAGTGCCTGTATAAGCGGAGTTGGTTTAACCCTTTTCCAAAATATAAATATTCGGAACGCCCCGATACGGCAGCAGCTTCTATTTTAGAAGGTAATATTGTAATTTTAGTGGACAATTCCCCTTCTGCCATGATTTTACCGACCTCTGTGTTTGATATTATTGAAGAAGCAGACGATTATTATTTCCCTCCTGTGACAGGGACTTACCTGCGGCTTTCTAGGTTTTTAACTACACTATTAACATGGATTTTAACACCAACTTGGCTTTTATTTATGAGGAACCCAAACTGGATACCAGAGTGGCTAGAATTTATTGTACCGGCAGAAGAAGTACAAGTGCCATTAATTTTTCAGCTTTTAATCCTAGAATTTGCCATTGATGGGTTAAGGCTTGCTGCTATTAATACGCCAAATATGTTAAGTACGCCATTATCGGTAATTGCTGGTTTGGTGCTTGGGGATTATGCCGTACAGTCTGGCTGGTTTAATGCAGAATCTATGCTTTATATGGCATTTGTAGTTTTAGCAAATTATTCCCAGCCAAGTTTTGAATTGGGGTTTGCCCTAAAATTTATGAGGCTTATTATGTTAGTTTTAACTTCTGTATTTTCGATTTATGGATATGTAGCCGGAGCAATTATTTCGATTTGTGCAGTTGTATTTAATAAGACCATATCAGGAAAAAGTTATTTGTATCCTGTGATTCCATTTAATAAAAAGGATTTTATCCGGCGGTTTATCCGAATTAGCCTTCCAAAAACAGAAGAGTAGGTTGTTTTATTTTTTATTTTGTGCTATGATAACCGTATAAATGTTCGATTGAGAGGAAGGCTTATGATAGCTTATATAAAAGGAGTATTAACACAAGTTTTTGAGGAGTCAATTGTAGTAGAGCAGGGAGGTATTGGGTATGATATCCAAATACCTGCCTCCTTGTTCCAATCCCTTCCAGCTTGCGGGAGTGAGGTTATGGTACATACGTATCTTTATGTAAAGATGGATATGGGGATTATAAGTTTATATGGTTTTTTATCTAGGGAGGATTTAAAGGTGTTCCGGCTGCTTTTAACAGTGAGTGGAATTGGCCCTAAAGGAGCACTTGGCATTTTATCTACTATTACACCAGATAACTTACGGTTTGCTATTTTATCAGATGATTCTAAAACCATTGCAAAATCCCCGGGAATTGGTGCGAAAACAGCCAAAAAATTAATTATTGAGTTAAAGGATAAGTTAAGCTTATCAGAAGCATTAGAAATTTCAAAAGAGCATGCGATACAGCAAGAAGCAGGAGGAATGGGAATCCGTACTGAGGCAGTGGAAGCATTGACAGCACTTGGCTATTCTGCAACAGAGGCACTCCGTGCAATAAAACAGGTAGAGATTACAGAAGGAATGACAGTAGAAGAACTGTTGAAGGCATCATTGCGCCATATTCAATAATTTAGAAAATTAGATAGGAATGGGATAGAAATTATGGTGAAACGTGTGATTAGTACGGAGATAACAGAGGAAGATGTAAAAATAGAAAGTAACCTTCGCCCACAGCTTTTGGAAGATTATATTGGGCAAGCAAAGGCAAAGGCAAATTTAAAAATATATATAGAAGCAGCAAAAGCAAGGAAGGAGCCGCTTGACCATGTGTTATTTTATGGTCCGCCTGGTCTTGGGAAAACAACTCTTGCAGGAATTATTGCAAATGAAATGGGAGTAAATATTAAAATAACATCTGGCCCAGCAATTGAAAAGCCAGGGGAGATTGCTGCTGTACTCAATAATTTAAAAGAAGGGGATGTCCTTTTTGTAGATGAAATCCATAGGCTGAATAGGCAGGTAGAAGAAGTGTTATATCCCGCAATGGAAGATTTTGCGATTGACGTGATGATTGGGAAAGGCGCTTCTGCACGTTCTATCCGGCTGGATTTGCCTAAATTCACTTTAGTAGGCGCAACAACAAGGGCGGGGCTTTTAACGGCCCCTTTGCGGGACCGTTTTGGGGTGGTACACCGTTTAGAATTTTATACGCCACAGGAATTACAGACAATTATCTTGCGTTCAGCAAAGGTCTTAGGCGTGACAATTGAAGAAGAAGGGGCTATGGAGCTTGCCAGAAGGAGCAGGGGCACGCCAAGGCTGGCGAACCGCCTATTAAAGCGAGTAAGAGATTTTGCCCAAGTAAAATATAATGGGATTATAACAAAAGAAGTTGCAGTATTTGCATTGGATTTGTTGGAAGTGGATAAGCTGGGCTTAGATAATAGTGATCGGCTGATTTTAACAACTATGATACAAAAATTCCAAGGCGGGCCCGTAGGGTTGGATACTTTAGCAGCAGCGATAGGGGAAGATGCAGGGACTTTAGAGGATGTATATGAACCATATTTAATTATGAATGGATTTTTAAAAAGGACGCCGCGTGGGCGCCAAGTAACAGATACGGCGTATAAACATTTAGGATTGGCTGGCAGAATTCTATAAATTGCTTGTGTTTTTGTTGTGGATTGGGTATAATAAGAAAAGAATATACCAAGGAGCAAAGGCGCTATGGCATCAAAAAATACGGTACAAGTACTGATTGACGGAAAAATATATACATTAAGTGGTTATGAAAATGCAGATTATTTGAATAAGGTGGCTGCTTACATAAATAATAAATTGGCAGAATTAAAAGCAGATGAAGGTTTCCGACATCAGAATAAAGAGTCGCAGGCTACCATGGTATACCTGAATATTGCAGATGATTATTTTAAAAGCAAGAAACAGGCGGATATTCTGGAAGCGGAACTGGAAAATAAAAATAAAGAATTATATAATCTAAAGCATGAGATAATTGGGCTTCAGATTAAAGAAGAAGCAGCGGGAAAAGAATTGGCTGATTTGCAGAGAAAGTATAGCGACCAGGAAAAACAGATTATTAAACTGGAAACGGAGCTATCTGCTGCCAGCCGGAGAAATTCCCAACATATGGAATAAGATATTTCTGCCACTACAGAACAAAAATGTTCTTGTAGTGGCTTTTCAAATGGAGGGTTTATATGGCAGGGATACATCAGGCAGAACTTTTAGCACCAGCGGGTTCTTATGAAAGCATGACGGCCGCTATTTGTGCAGGCGCAGATGCAGTATATTTAGGGGGGCAGCTTTTTGGAGCCCGTGCTTATGCGCAGAATTTAGATACCGAGCAATTAAAAAGGGCAATTGACTATGTGCATTTACATAGGCGTTCATTGTATTTAACAGTAAATACTCTTTTAAAAGAAAAGGAATTGGAAGAAAAATTATACCATTATATAAAGCCATTATATGAACAAGGGCTGGATGCTGTAATTGTACAGGATATGGGGGTATTTGCCCTAATCCGGGAGTATTTCCCTGATCTTCCTATCCATGCTAGCACACAAATGACGGTTACAGGGGCATATGGGGCAAGGATGCTAAAAGAAATGGGTGCGAAGCGTGTGGTATTAGCACGGGAAGTTAGTTTAAAAGAGATAGCAGGCATTAAGGATCAAGTGGAGATAGAGCTGGAAGGGTTTATCCATGGGGCTTTATGTTATTGTTATTCAGGGCAGTGTTTATTTAGCAGCATTGCAGGGGGAAGAAGCGGGAACCGTGGACGTTGCGCACAACCTTGTAGGCTTCCTTATACTTGTGAAGGAAAACAGCAATATTTTTTAAGCCCTAGGGATCTTTGTACCATTCAGATGCTTCCAGATTTAATAGAAGCAGGGATTTATTCTTTGAAAATTGAAGGAAGGATGAAGAAACCGGAATATACGGCAGGGGTCGTAAGCATATATCGGAAATATTTAGATAATTATCTATTAAATGGAAAGGGATACCGTTATCAGGTAAAAGAGGAGGATAAAAGGGCATTATTTGATATTTATAATCGGGGTAGTTTTACGGAAGGATATTATAATAAGTATAATGGAAAAGATATGATATTTTTAAAGGGCAGGGAAGGGGAAGAACCAAGAAAAACAGAAGAATTATTTAACCAAATACAAAAAGCCTATATAGAGACAGAGAAGAAAGAACTTATTTCTGGCGCAGTAATTATAAAGAGTGGGCAGCCTGCCATTATTATAATAAAATCTGAAGAAAGGCAAATCCAACTGGAAGGCGCGCCAGTAATGGAAGCAGAAAAACATCCACTTGATAAAGAAAAAATTAGAAAGCAAATAGAAAAATTGGGGAATACTCCTTTTGAATGGAAGGATTTAACGGTTGAGACAGATAACAAAAGTTTTCTTCCAGTAACGGCATTAAATGAGCTGCGCCGTATGGCAATAGAAAAGCTGTCAGAGGAAATAGTATTGCCATATAAAAGAGTAACAAGGCCGATGAAAGGAAGAATAGAAACAGAAGAAAGCCCTATTTTTTCTTATAGGCTACATGTATATTTAGAAAAACAAGAGTATGTAGATACTTTTCTAGGGATGGAAGGGATAGATGCACTTTATTTGGATTCTTGTGTTTTTGATTTAAAGGAATTAAAACAGATTGTAGAGAAAAATAAAAAGAAAAAGGAGCTAATCTATGTTTTGCCCCATATTTTTAGAAAAAAGGAAGCAGAATGGCTGGATGCGATTTATGAAAAGCTTTATAGTTCTGGAATTGATGGGTTTCTTGTAAAAAATTATGAAGAACTTCAATATTTAAAAGAGAAAGGATGTAGCTTGCCAGTCCGGTGTGATTATACAATATATACTTATAATAACAGGGCAAAACAGTTTTTAAAGGAATATAACCAGGCAGAGTGGTTTACACTTCCAGTGGAGCTAAAAAAAGGAGAACTCCAAGGGTTGGCAAGAGGTTTTAGTGAGCTTTTGGCATATGGCAGGGTCCCTATGATGGTTTCTGCACAATGCTTGCAAAAAAATAGGAAGAATTGTACAAAAAAAGCAGGTACCCTTACTTTACTGGATCGGTATAGCAATGAATTTCCGGTAAAAAACCAGTGTAAGTTTTGTTATAATAAAATTTATAATTGTAAACCATTGTCATTATTAAGTAAAAAAGAGGAAGTCAAAGAAATAGCACCTTCTGCTATAAGGCTTGATTTTACTACAGAAACAGTAAAAGAGGCAAAGGAAATTACAAGATGCTTTGTTGATGCCTATAAAGAAGGTGTTATTTATGAAAAAGAACCGTGGGACTTTACAAGAGGACATTTTAATCGAGGAATAGAGTAGGTGAAAAGTTGGTAAATATTGTAATTCGATGTGCCCATTATTTAATGATTATATTGATTTCTGGCTATACTTGGCAGTCATTTGCTTATTTTGGCAAAAAAACAGAGAAGCAAAAAAGAAATACAGCTTATCGGCAGAATATTTGCCTTTTAGGTGTCCATTTTTTAGGGTATTTAACAGGATATTTGGTAACAGGCAACGAAGGGCTGATTCTTTTGTATGGCGCGCAAGTCGTTTATTTTTTATGTGTGATTTTTTTGGTGCAGATTATCTATCCAGAGTCTAATAGGATGTTAATTAGCCATATGTGTATGTTATTAAATATTGGTTTTATTATATTGGTAAGGCTTTCTTTCCGAATGGCATTAAAACAATTTGTGCTTGTTTGTATTGGTACAGCCCTTATTTCGGTAATTCCGTGGATTATGAAGCGATGCAAGGAACTCCGCAGGTTTGCTTGGCTATATGGCATGGTTGGGGTTTTCTTATTGTTACTTGTTTTTTTAACAGCAGATACCACATATGGGGCAAAGTTATTTTTAGGGATGGGCGTATTTACTTTTCAGCCATCTGAGTTCGTAAAGCTGGTTTATGTTTTTTTTATTGCTGCTATGTTTGAAAAATCTACTAGCCTTTGGCAGGTGGCAAAAGTGTCTGTTATGGCTGCTATCCATGTATTGTTGTTGGTAGTTTCAAAGGATTTAGGCGGGGCATTAATTTTTTCTTTAGTATATTTATTAATGTTATATGCTGCCTCAAGGAAAAATATTTATTTATTTGGCGGCTTAATCTGTGCCAGCGCTGCCTCTTATATTGCGTGGCGCATGTTTGACCATGTGCAGGTTAGGGTAACTGCATGGTTAAATCCATGGCAAGTAATTGATACAAAGGGGTATCAAATTACACAATCATTGTTTGCCATAGGCTCAGGGGGATTTTTGGGAGTAGGGCTTTATAAAGGATCACCAGGGCAGATTCCAGTGGTGGAACAGGATTTTATTTTTTCAGCGATTGCAGAAGAGTTAGGCGGCATTTCGGCTATTTGTGTAATTTTAATATGTTTAGGCTGTTTACTTTTGTTTTTAAATATTTCCTTGCAAAGTGAAAGTATGTTTTATCGGTATTTGGCATATGGCCTTGCAGTTATGTATGGGATACAAGTGTTTTTAACAATAGGGGGCGCTATTAAGTTAATCCCATCTACTGGGGTAACATTGCCGCTGGTTAGTTCAGGAGGCAGTTCTGCAATTAGTACCTTGTGCATGTTTGCGGTAATACAAGGATTGTATATTTCAGATGAGGCAAAAAAAGGATGGTGAGTTCTTTGAGTAAAAAAGAAGGTCAAAAAAAGGATAAAAAACAAAAGGATAACAATAAAGAACTTTACCGGATTATGTATGTGTTTTGTGGGTTATTTTTATTGCTTTGTGGGTATTTGTCTTATTTTTTAGTGTTTAAAAGCAGGGAGGCAATTAATAATCCGTATAATCTCCGCCAAGAAAGCATGGAGAAGAAAATTGTGCGTGGGAAAATCTTAGCAGCTGGCGGGGAAGTACTAGCAGAAACTGTGCTGGAGGAAGGGAAAGAAAAACGTGTTTATCCTTACCAAGATTTATTTTCCCATGTGGTAGGTTATTCCATATATGGTAGGAGTGGGATAGAACAGAAATATAATTTTGAGCTTTTAACATCAGATATTCCCTTTTATGAAAAATTATATGGGGAATTTATGGGCAAAAAAGATCCAGGCGATCAACTTGTAACTACGCTCTCTTTGCCGCTGCAACAGGCAGCCTATAATGCGATGGGTGAAATGCGTGGCGCAGTAGTAGTATTAGAGCCATCTACAGGCAAAGTACTTGCTATGGTATCAAAACCAGGTTTTGACCCAAATAAAATTTTGGAACAATGGGATCAATGGAACAGTGAAGAGAATACAGAAAGTGTATTGTTAAACCGTGCTACACAGGGATTATACCCGCCAGGCTCTACTTTTAAAATTTTAACAGCATTAGAATATATAAGGGAAAATCCATCTGCAATGGAAGATTTTACTTATCAGTGTAATGGTATATTTTCTTACCATAATGCAGAAATTAATTGTTATCATGGTAAGTCACATGGGACACTTGATTTTACCAGTGCTTTTGCAAAATCTTGTAATGGGGCGTTTGCAAAAATGGGAATAGGGCTGTCTATTCCAGGCTGGAACCGTCTGTGCCAAGCCTTTCTTTTCCAGCCACAACTTTCTTTTCCGCTTGCTTGTGAACCAAGCCAATTTGTACTTGCAGAAAATGCGCCAGATTGGGAGATTATGCAAACAGCTATAGGGCAAGGGAAAACAGAAGTGACCCCACTCCACAATGCACTTATTGCTGCTGCTGTGGCAAATGGAGGCGTATTGATGAAGCCCTATATTATATCAGAAATTCAGACGGCTTATGGGGCGACTATAAAACAATTTTTTCCATCTGTGTATGACAAAGTAATGTCAACAGAAGAAGCAGAAATATTAAGCAAGCTAATGGCAGCATGTGTGGTAGATGGGACAGGGTATGCTGCTTATACAGATAAATATACAGTAGCTGGGAAGACAGGGACAGCAGAATGGGAAAAACAAAAAGAACCTCTTTCTTGGTTTGTGGGGTTTGCCCCTGTAGAAAACCCACAGATAGTGGTTAGTGTAATACTAGAAGAAGCAGGGGCAGGGAGTGAGTATGCTGTACCCGTGGCAAAGAAAATATGGGATGCCTATTTTATGCGTGATTGAGTAAAGAAGATAAAAAAGATGTTTCTGTTATTGCATATATGCCAGAAAAGAGGTATACTGTCTTTTAGTTGGATATGCACAACACACCATGCAGGACAGGAGGAATTGCAGTGATTGAGGCAACGAGCTGTGGCGGTGTGGTAGTATTTCGTGGCAAAATCCTTGTGCTTTATAAAAATTATAAGAATAAGTATGAAGGCTGGGTTTTGCCGAAGGGAACTGTAGAGGCTGGAGAAGAATATAAAGAAACGGCATCAAGGGAGGTATTAGAAGAAACAGGCGTAAAGGCCAGTATTATTAAATATATAGGAAAAAGTCAATATACCTTTTCAACGCCGCAGGATATTGTAGAAAAAGATGTCCATTGGTATTTAATGATGGCAGACAGTTATTACAGTAAACCACAACGCGAAGAATATTTTGTTGATTCTGGGTATTATAAATTCCATGAAGCATATCATCTTTTGAAGTTTTCAAATGAGAAGCAGATTTTGGAAAAGGCATATAATGAATATCTGGAATTAAAGAAAAATAATTTATGGGGAAGCAAAAAATATTATTAGAAAAGGGTGTGCAATAAGCACATTCTTTTTTCGTAGCAGTAAAATGGCAGGAGTTTGCCTAGAAAGGATAAAATATGAGTAATAAGAAAGTGGCGTTTCAGGATTTAATTCCATATTTGGAAAAAAATATGGCATTCCATACGGCAATCAATATTATAGATTGGGATGCGAATACGCTTGCGCCAGAAGAATCTTCAGAATATACAGCAAAAGCAATGGGGATTTTATCACAGGAACAATTTACATCTTTAATTAACCCTAAGGTAAAGGAGATTATGGAAGGGCTTAAGGAAGAGGCGTTAAGCCAGACAGAGAAAGCAATCCTTAGGCGGTTAAAAAAAGAATATCAAAAATCGGAAGCTGTCCCGGCAAATGAAATGAGAGAGTTTACAGAACTTGCTGCTAGGGCAACCAATGTATGGCAGAAGGCAAAAAAGGAGCAAAATTTTTCTCTTTATGCCCCTTATTTAGAAAAAATAGTGGAATATAAAAAGAAGTTTGCAGGTTATTCAAAAAAAGAAGGAGGAAGTCTTTATAATGTTTTATTAGATGGATATGAAGAATCTTTCCATGTAGAAGAACTTGACCGTTTCTTTTCAAAATTAAAAGAAGAGATTATCCCTCTTTTAAAAAAGGTAGAACAAGCAGAAGAAATTGATGACAGCTTTTTTTACCAAGAGTATGATATAGAAAAACAAAAAGAGTTTAATGTTTTTTTAGCAGAATATATGGGTTTTAATTTTAAACGAGGCGTAATTGCAGAAAGTGAACACCCTTTTACAACTAGCTGGCATAACCATGATGTGCGTATTACAACACATTATTATAAGGATAATCTTTCTAGTGCAATTTTGTCTACAATCCATGAAGGAGGCCATGCTTTATATGAGCAAGGAATCCGTGATGAATTCACGCAGACCTTGGTAGGGGATGGCGCTTCTTGTGCGATGCACGAATCACAGTCCCGGTTTTATGAAAATGTATTAGGGAGAAGCGAAGCGTTTTGGGAGCCGTTGTACCCTAAACTGCAAGATACATTCCCAAAACAGTTGGGCCAGGTTTCTTTAGGGCAGTTTGTGCGTGCACTAAATAAAATAAAGGCAGATTTTATCCGTACAGAAGCAGATGAATTAACCTATTGCCTGCATATTATGGTACGGTATGAGTTAGAAAAGCAAATGATAGAAGAGGATGTGCCAGTGGATAAGCTGCCGGGGCTTTGGAACCAGAAGTACCAGGAGTATCTTGGGATAACGCCTAACAATGACAAGGAAGGGATTTTACAAGATGTCCATTGGTCTATGGGGGATATTGGGTATTTTCCGTCCTATGCCCTTGGGAACGCATTTGCTGCGCAGATTTACCATACAATGAAAAAGGAACTTCCTGTAGAAGAACTGCTAAGGAAGGGAAAAATAGCAGAAATTACGGCATATTTAAGGGAACATATCCATCAGTATGGGGCTTCTAAGGAGCCAAGGGAAATGCTAAAGGCATTAACAGGGGAAGAATTTAACCCAGATTATTATATTCAATATTTAAAGGAAAAGTTTGAACAGGTATATCAGTTATGAACCAAATAAATTACCAGAAAAAGTTGGATGCTTTTTTGGCAGGCTTGGAGTCTGTGCCTCATTTATTCCTGCATAGCTGTTGCGCGCCTTGCTCCAGCTATGTATTGGAATATTTGTCACAATATATGGAAATTACAGTATTTTATTATAATCCCAATATATCCCCAAAAGAGGAATACCGAACAAGAGTACAAGAACAAAAACGTTTGGTAGGTACAATGGAAACCATATGCCCAATCCATTTTGTAGAGGGGAATTATAATCCTGAATATTTTTATATGGCAGTAAAAGGCCATGAAGAGGATAAAGAAGGACAAGAGAGGTGTTTTATTTGTTATAAGCTTCGGCTAGAGGAAGCAGCAAGAATGGCAAAAGAGGGAGGGTATGATTATTTTACTACAACCCTTAGTATTAGCCCTTTAAAAAATGCAGCGAAACTAAATGAAATAGGTGGGCAGTTAGCAGAAGAATATCATATCCCATATTTATATTCAGATTTTAAAAAGAAGAATGGCTATAAACGTTCGATTGAGCTATCAGAAAAATATGGGCTATACCGGCAAAATTATTGTGGATGTGTGTATTCCCGCAGGGAAAGGGAGGAGGAAAAAAATGCTTTTCATTGAATATCCAAAATGTTCTACTTGCCAGAAGGCAAAAAAATGGCTAGATAACCAAAAAATTTCATATGAAGATAGGAATATTGTAGAAAACAACCCTACAAAAGAAGAATTAAAAAAATGGATTGCAGAAAGTGGGCTTCCAATAAAACGTTTTTTTAATACAAGTGGGATAAAATATAAAGAACTAGACTTAAAAGATAAATTAGCATCAATGAGTGAAGAAGAACAGATAGATTTGCTAGCGTCAGATGGTATGTTAGTAAAACGGCCATTATTAGTGG
This sequence comes from uncultured Lachnospiraceae bacterium, assembly GCA_910577045.1. GTDB lineage: Bacteria > Bacillota > Clostridia > Lachnospirales > Lachnospiraceae > RGIG8607. Next base: position 231,647 of record CAJTLB010000001.1, read on the forward strand.
CAAAGGGAGGAATATGCCCAGGGTTTAAAGAGGAAATTTGGGCGCAAATAGTAGAAGAAAAGTAGTACAAGAAAATAAGGAGGAAGAAGATAAAGAGAATGAAATATGTTTGGACACAGGATTTAGAAACAGGCAATGAAATAGTAGATAAACAGCATAAAGCATTAATAGAGGCATTTAATAGCTTATTGGATGCAAGTATGAAAGGCTATGGGCGCCAGGAGTTAGGGCAGACAATTAATTTTTTAGTAGAATATACAAAAAAACATTTTTCAGACGAAGAGGATTTACAGGTTCGATATCGTTACCCAGATTATAAAAGGCATAAAAAACTGCATGATGATTTTAATGTAACAGTACAAGAATTATGTGGGAAATTAATGGAAGAAGGGCCTACGCTTTCTTTGCTGGGAAGGGTAAACCGGGAAATGGGGGATTGGTTAATCAGCCATATAAAGGGTGAAGATAAGATTTTAGCAGAGTATATAAAAAAATATACATAGAAGTTAAAAGAAAAAACAGTTGCATTTTTTTTAGAAATGGTGTAGTATATCACAAGAGGCAGACATATGTCCGTGATAGAAAAACAAATTTGAAAAAATTGTATGAGGTGAAGAAAAATGAGCCAAAAATTAAAAGTGGGTATTTTAGGTGCAACAGGAATGGTAGGACAGAGGTTTATTTCTTTATTGGAGGACCATCCTTGGTTTGAAGTGGTTACAGTGGCAGCAAGCCCTAGAAGTGCAGGGAAAACTTATGAAGAAGCCGTAGGCGGGAGATGGAAAATGGCAACACCTATGCCAGAAGCGGTAAAGAAGCTTGTGGTTATGGATGTAAACGAAGTAGAACAAGTAGCAGCTACCATTGATTTTGTATTTTCTGCTGTTGATATGACAAAAGAAGAGATTAAGGCAATCGAGGAGAAATATGCAAAAACAGAGACGCCGGTGGTTTCGAATAATAGTGCACATAGATGGACACCAGATGTGCCAATGGTAATCCCTGAAGTAAACCCAGAGCATTTTGAAGTAATTGTTTCCCAGAAAAAGAGGTTAGGCACAACAAAAGGCTTTATTGCCGTAAAACCAAATTGTTCCATTCAAAGCTATGCGCCTGTATTAACTGCATGGAAAGAGTTTGAGCCATATGAAGTAGTGGCAACTACTTACCAGGCAATTTCAGGGGCAGGGAAAACTTTTAAAGACTGGCCAGAGATGGTAGAAAATATTATCCCTTATATTGGTGGCGAAGAAGAAAAGAGCGAACAGGAGCCATTGCGTTTATGGGGTAAAATTGAAAATGGTGTAATTGTAAAGGCAGAAGAGCCAAAGATTACTTGCCAATGTATCCGGGTCCCTGTGTTAAATGGGCATACAGCAGCCGTATTTGTAAAGTTTAGGAAAAAACCAACAAAAGAACAGTTAATTGAAAAATTAGTAAGCTTTAAAGGGCTTCCACAAGAATTAGGGCTTCCAAGTGCGCCAAAGCAATTTATTCAGTATATGGAAGAAGATAATAGGCCGCAGGTAGCATTAGATGTGGATTTTGAACATGGCATGGGAGTTTCTATTGGGCGTATCCGTGAAGATAGTATCTATGACTTTAAATTTGTAGGGCTTTCCCATAATACAGTACGTGGTGCAGCAGGCGGTGCAGTCCTTTGTGCAGAGCTTTTAAAAGCACAAGGGTATATTACACAAAAATAGTGGAATATAACAATTAATAGCAAGGATTTCCCTGCCTAAGAGGAAGGGGAGGGATTGTCTTGCCCCTAACTGGAGTGGATTGAAACAAGATATAACACAGTAATATTTTAAGAAAAAGTAACAGTCAATAACAAGTTTACTGGCAAAGGGCTGGTAAGATGTTATTGGCTGTATTTTTTAGGAGAATAAAAGAAGATTCATGAAAAACTGCTAGACTATTTTGTCGTTTTGTGAGAAAATAGAAACGAGAATGTGCTGGATTTATCAGTGTCATTTGAAAGAACATCTATATCGAAAGGAGTCTTTATCATGATTTATTCACATGAAGTAGAAAAAATGTGTACAGTGGCACAAGGCGTAAAACATGGCGCTGCTCCGATCCCGGAAGAAGCAAAATGGGTAAAATCCAAAGAGGTAAAGGATATTTCTGGTTTAACACATGGGATAGGCTGGTGTGCACCACAACAGGGTGCCTGCAAGCTTACATTAAATGTGAAGGAAGGGATTATCCAAGAAGCATTAGTAGAAACTATTGGATGCTCTGGTATGACTCATTCTGCTGCTATGGCATCTGAGATTTTGCCAGGAAGGACAGTTTTGGAAGCATTAAATACAGACTTAGTATGTGATGCGATTAATACAGCAATGAGAGAGTTGTTTTTACAGATTGTATATGGAAGGACACAATCTGCATTTTCAGAAGAAGGGCTTCCAATTGGCGCAGGTTTAGAGGATTTAGGAAAAGGGCTGCGTTCCCAAGTTGGTACAATGTATGGTACTCTTAAGAAGGGACCTCGTTACTTAGAAATGGCAGAGGGATATGTAACAGGCATTGCGTTAGATGAAGAAGATCAAATTATTGGATACCAGTTCGTAAGCCTTGGAAAAATGACAGATTTCATAAAGAAGGGCGATGATCCAAATACTGCTTGGGAAAAGGCAAAGGGCCAGTATGGAAGAGTGGATGATGCAGTAAAGATTATCGATCCGAGACAGGAATAGGAGGTAGAGAACAATGGCTTTATTTGAATCATATGAAAGAAGAATTGATAAAATCAATGCCGTATTAAACGGATATGGAATTGCTTCTATCGAAGAGGCAGAGAAGATTACAAAGGATGCAGGTTTGAATGTATATGACCAAGTAAAGAAGATTCAGCCTATTTGCTTTGAAAATGCTTGTTGGGCATATACAGTTGGTGCAGCGATTGCGATTAAAAAGGGATGCAAAAGGGCAGCAGATGCTGCTGCAGCAATTGGGGAAGGCTTACAGGCTTTCTGTATCCCAGGTTCTGTTGCAGACCAAAGAAAAGTTGGGTTAGGCCATGGGAATTTAGGTAAGATGCTTTTGGAAGAGGAAACAGATTGTTTCTGCTTTTTAGCTGGACATGAATCTTTTGCAGCAGCAGAAGGGGCAATTGGCATTGCAGAAAAAGCAAATAAGGTCCGTACAAAACCACTTAGAGTTATTTTAAATGGCCTTGGCAAAGATGCAGCGCAAGTAATTTCTAGAATTAATGGATTTACTTATATAGAAACAGAAATGGATTATTATACTGGTGAAGTAAAGGAAGTATTCCGCAAAGCATATTCCACAGGGCTCCGTGCAAAAGTAAATTGCTATGGTGCCAATGATGTAACAGAAGGCGTTGCTATTATGCACAAAGAAGGCGTAGATGTTTCTATTACAGGGAATTCTACCAATCCTACTAGGTTCCAGCATCCAGTAGCAGGTACATATAAGAAAGAATGTATGGAGCAGGGAAAGAAGTATTTCTCTGTTGCTTCTGGCGGCGGCACAGGCAGGACTTTGCATCCAGATAATATGGCAGCAGGCCCAGCTTCTTATGGTATGACAGATACAATGGGACGTATGCACTCTGATGCACAGTTTGCAGGTTCTTCTTCTGTACCAGCCCATGTAGAAATGATGGGATTAATTGGTATGGGAAATAACCCTATGGTTGGGGCTACAGTAGCTGTAGCAGTAAGTATTGAGGAAGCAGCGAAGGCTGGGAAATTCTAAATAAACATTGAAAAACCCTTGATTTCAGGGCATTCTGGACTATCTCGTATTGTCTGGTATGCCCTGATTTTTTTGTGCTACTTGACATTACTTGATATGCTACTTGACATGAAAACCACTTCTACTTGACATGGAAATCAGGCTACAAAATTCGAGTTTTTTCGCTTGATGAAATCAGTAGCCTGATACGCCGTATGTGTATTGTTTCAAAAAAATTTTTTTCGGAGGTGGATTCTAATGAGAACATGAGGTAATGGGAGATTATTGATCTGGGAGTTTGTTATAAGAAGGAGGGGAGCGACCAATATGACTTTTATATCTCACCTTTCAAGCTCTGGCAGTTGACCGGGTATGTGTATCAGGGAGATGAGATTGAGTTCCAGAAGATGGAGGAACGTAAGAAAATCAAAAAGAAAGGCTGATCTTGACACTGTGCTTTAGTAATTGTAGAATGATTTTAGTTTGATTGAGGCTGGTCAGACTGAGAGTTGGTCTGACTGGCCATCATTTTTATCAGGGAGGTGGTTGTTTGGAAGATATATTGAAAAAGGATGGATTATCGTTTGAACTGCTGGAGAAATTATCCTATCGGTCTGACCTGGGTGTCCGGCTGAAGAAGAATCTACATTATTTTGATAAAAAGAAGTTGTTTGACGAGCTGCTAAAGGTTCACAAATGGTATCTTAAGAGTATACAATTGCGAGGGATTTCCATAGACTACCGGATAAAAAGTATTCAATCAGCAATATTGAAATATGAAAGGTATTATCCGGATCATCAGGCCGCGAAGGTATTTAATGATATGTTAGGATTTCGTACTCTCTGTGATAACTATGAGGATGTCATCCAGATGTCTGGATATGATAAAATTCGGGTAGCAGATATGTCCTCTGGCAAAGCAAAGGATGATGGGTATCGGGGAGTTCATGTATATTTTCAGTTGAGCAGCTTTCACTATCCTATTGAGATCCAGTACAATACCTATTATGACCGTCAGCTCAATAACTGGTTGCATAAATATGTATATAAGAGGGGGTACAAAAATCAAGTTGGATATCGCTTGCGCCAGGAATATGAATGTGGTAAGATAAAAAATGAATATGAGTTTAGGGAGGTGCTTGAAGATGTGCTATCTGATTGCAAAGAAATTCGGTGATGCAGGCTGTGTAGCTCTGCAAACAGAGCATGGTCAGCATCTGGCAGATTTTGAGGAGAAGTTGATGCAGGCAGTTGGTTACGATAAGATTCAGTTGGTGACAATTAGCAGGCCATCTGCTTATGGAGAATACGAGCCATACCATTTCTTTGAAACGGAGCAGGAGTTTGAAGAGGCAGTGAAAAGTTTGTAGAAATTCATATAAAAATGGTAATCATTATATCTGGTTTCAGTTATTGCGGATACATTGATAATAGAAAATAGCTGTTCTTTTTATCCATTTTGAGTGTTTGATTTATTAAGTGAGTTTAAAAATAAATGTTGCAGAAAGAACCAGAAAAGGTGTTTAATGAATTGACTTTTTGCGTCAACCATTGTACATTAGCACACATGTTTGGTGTGGTTTGGTCTGGTTTGCTTTGTATTTGACGTTTACTTGACTCAGAATCGGCGGAAAGCCTGATTTTATGGGCTTTAGCAGATTTTGTTGAGGAAGCAGCGAAGGCTGGGAAATTCTAAATATACCTTGTAAATTGAAAATGCCAAAAGGCTGATAAGTACCGTAATCTCCAGGGGTTGCGGTACTTTTTTATGCCAGGAAAGGAAAATAGTAGCCAGAGAACATGGTGTAACTATAGAGCGAGTAAGGAAGAGAAAGGAAAAATAGTTGTGATGAACACTTTTTAATATATGAAGTGATAGATAAATCTGTAAATATTTCCGGGGATGTGTACAAGACATATGGGTGACATTTGCAATTTGATTGTAGGTGTTTGTTTCTCTGGATAGAGATATAGGAGGGACAAGCGAGAAAGAAAGGCTTTCAAGTTTTTGGAAACCCTTTACAAAAGTGATACTTTGAGATAAACTAAAAAGAAAAGCAGAAGGATATAGAAAGGAGTTTTTATGTCAAGAATTGATGAAGTGCGTGCACAGATGATGCAGGCAATGAAGGATAGGAAAAAAGATAGAAAGGATGCATTATCTGCCCTTTTAACAGCATTAAAGAATAAAGCAATTGATAAAAGAGAGGATTTAACTACAGAGGAAGAAGATGCAGTAGTATTAAAGGAAATAAAATCGGTAAAGGAAACATTGGAATTAACTCCAGCAGATAGGGCAGATATTATAGAAGAATGTAAATTTAGGATTTCTGTATTTGAAGAATTTGCGCCAAAGATGATGGGAGAAGAGGAAATTTTAAAGGTAGTAAAGGGTGTGCTTGCAGAAATGGGGATTGAGGCACCAACAGCACAAGATAAAGGTAAAATTATGAAGGAACTTATGCCAAAAGTAAAAGGAAAAGCAGATGGGAAGCTGGTAAATGAGGTAGTTGCAAAGTTAGTGCAGTAAAGGGATTCTTGATGATGCCCTTGTTTCTCTTTTAGAAATATTATATAATAGATACAGAAAAATTATATTTATTTACAAGATAAAAGATGGAGGAAATGGAATGAGCAAGTATTATTTAGCAGTTGATATTGGGGCTTCTAGCGGCAGGCATATTTTGGGGCATTTGGAAAATGGAAAGATGGTATTAGAAGAAATATACCGCTTTGAAAATAAACTTGTTACTCGGAATGGGCATTTATGCTGGGAGTTTGACCGTTTATTTAAAGAGATTGTAAATGGGATAAAGAAGTGTAAAGAAATAGATAAAGTCCCTGTAAGCATGGGAATTGACACTTGGGGCGTGGATTTTGTATTATTAGATAAAGAAAATAAAGTATTAGGGGATACTGTAGCATACCGGGACAGCCGTACAGAGGGGATTGACAAGGAAGTATACAAAATTGTGCCAGAAGAGGAGCTGTATCAAAGGACTGGAATCCAAAAACAATTATTTAACTCTATCTATCAGTTATATGCCATTAAACTAAGTAATCCAGAGTATTTGGAACAAGCGGAATCTTTTTTAATGGTTCCAGAGTATTTTAATTTCCTTTTAACCGGGATAAAAAAGAATGAGTATACTAATGCGACAACAGGGCAGCTTGTGCATGCAAAGACAAAGACATGGGACAAGGAAATGTTAGAGAAATTAGGGTTAAATACAAAGATGTTTGGGGAATTATGCCTTCCAAAAACTTCTGTTGGCATGTTAAAAGAGGAGATTAAGGCAGAGGTTGGCTTTGACCTTGAAGTAGTGCTTCCTGCAACGCATGATACAGGGTCTGCAGTCCTTGCCGTGCCAGCAAATGATGATGATTTTATTTATTTAAGTTCTGGCACATGGTCTTTAATGGGAATTGAGCGTTTGGAGCCAGATTGTTCAATGAAAAGCAAGGATTTAAACTTTACAAACGAGGGTGGTTATGAGTATCGGTTCCGTTATTTAAAGAATATTATGGGCTTATGGATGTTACAGAATGTAAAAAGGGAATTAAATAACCAGTATAGTTTCCCAGAACTTGCAGATTTGGCAAAAAAAGCGGCAGATTTCCCTTCAGTTGTAGATGTAAATGATGCAAGCTTTTTGGCGCCTGACAGTATGTTAAATGCAGTAAGTGCTTATTGTGAAAAGTCTGGGCAGCAGGTGCCAAAGGATCTTTCTGAGCAATTAGCTTGTATTTACCATAGTTTGGCAAAGAGTTATGCAGAAACAGTGGCAGGCATTGAGGAAATTACAGGCAAGACGTATTCCCGTTTACATATTGTAGGCGGCGGATGCCAGGATAATTACTTAAATAAGCTGACAAAGGAAAGTACGGGGAAAGAAGTATATGCAGGGCCAATTGAAGGAACTGCGCTTGGCAATTTAATGGCACAGATGTTAAAATCTGGGGAGTTCCAAACACTTCCAGAGGCCCGTACTGCAATTGCTGCTTCTTTTGATATTAAGAAAGTATAAAAATGTTTTTAGGCTTTTCCGCCGGGCAGATTGTCCGGCGGTTATTGGTTAGGAGAAATAAATGGACGGAATAGGACAAGATTTACAAGAAGAATTAGAATATCATTTAATTCCCATAAATAAAAGAGAAAAGGAATTTTCTAGAGAAGAACGTATCCATGCAATGACACCATTTTTATTACGTTGGTATAGAAAACAAAGAAGGATTCTTCCATGGAGGGAGAATCCTATTCCTTATTATGTATGGATTTCAGAAATTATGTTACAACAGACTAGGGTAGAGGCTGTAAAGCCATATTTTGAAAGGTTTACTAAAACATTGCCAGAAATCGGTGCGCTGGCGGAAGTAGAGGAAGAGGTATTGTTAAAGTTGTGGGAGGGGTTGGGATATTATAACCGTGCAAGGAATTTAAAAAAGGCAGCACAAATTGTAATGGAACAATTTAATGGCAGGCTTCCAGATAATTATGAGAAATTATTAACATTGCCAGGAATAGGGTCTTATACTGCAGGCGCAATTGCATCAATTGCATATGGGATTCCAGTTCCCGCCGTAGATGGAAATGTATTAAGGGTATTTTCTAGGTTAATGGCAGATAATAGGGATATTTTAAACCAGTCCGTAAAAAAAGAACTGGAAATGTTTTTAAAAGAGAATATGCCTAAAAAAGAGGCGGCAGCTTTTAACCAAGCACTTATGGAAATAGGGGCAATGGTCTGTTTGCCAAATGGGGAGCCAAAATGTATGGAATGTCCTTTATCCCCGTTTTGCCAGGCACATGCTGACAAAACAGAGCTTCAATATCCAGTAAAAAAAGCAAAAAAGAAAAGAAGGGTTGAAGAAAGGACGGTTCTACTTATTTGTAGGAATGGCACGGAGTTTGTATTAGAAAAAAGAGAAGAGAAAGGGCTTTTAGCAGGTTTATATGAATTCCCTAATTTTCTTGGGCCGTTTTCCGAGGAGGAAATAAAACAATATTTAAAGGGACATGGGCTGGCTTTAAAGAAAATAGTGCCGCTTGGTTTTGCGAAACATATTTTTTCTCATGTAGAGTGGCATATGGCAGGATATGAAGTAGAGGTAAAAGAAATAAAAGATAAGAAGACCGATTTATTATTTGTAGAATTAGAGAAACTTCGTACAGAATATCCAATACCAAATGCGTTTGCTGCATATAAAAAACATCTTGGGCTTTTAGAAGGTAAATAGAAAAAGATGGGTAAGAAATTTTTTTCCACCATTGACTTCTTGGGAAGAATCCTTTACAATGTTGTTTAGGTGTACATACTGGGAAGGAGGATACAATATGAAAAAAATGCTGTTTATTGTAAATCCTAGGTCGGGAAAAGGACAAATTAAAAGTAGCCTATTGGAAATCCTTGATATTTTCCATAAGGCGGGATATGAGTCGACTGTGCACATTACCCAGGATGTGCTAGATGCAAAAGAGACAGTAAAAGCAAAAGCCGCAGAGTATGACAGCATTGCCTGCAGTGGTGGGGATGGGACTTTAAATGAAACGGTATCAGGATTATTAGAAGCAGGTGTTTCAGTGCCACTTTGTTATATTCCAGCAGGTTCCACAAATGATTTTGCCTCTAGTCTAAAAATACCAAAGAATATGAAAAAAGCTGCCAGCCTAATTGCCGATGGAAGGCAGTTTCAGTGTGATGTAGGTTCATTTAATGAACGCTACTTTAATTATGTGGCAGCCTTCGGTGCTTTTACGGAGGTTTCTTATGCTACACCCCAGCAGATGAAGAATGTCTTGGGGTACCAGGCGTATATAATAGAAGGCATGAAAAAGCTCACTTCAATTAAACCAGCAACAATGATTGTAGAGCATGATGGGGAACGGATTGAAGGTGAGTTTTTATATGGTATGATTAGTAACTCTACGTCAGTGGGCGGCTTTAAGAAGCTGGTAGGGAAATCAGTACAAATGGATGATGGCGTGTTTGAAGTTACATTAATCAGGAAACCTAAGAGCACACTAGAATTGCAAGATATATTGACTTCTATTATTGCTGCAGATATGTCTTCGGAAGCGCTTTTTACCTTTAAGGCTTCCCAGCTTACTATTTATTCTCCAGCAGAAGTGCCATGGGTATTAGATGGAGAGTATGGAGGTGCTCCAAGAGAGGTCCAGGTAAAAGTAAAAGAAAAGGCACTGGCAATTTTTAGCCCACAAGATTAAGAGTGTGGGCAATAGTGCTAATCGAAAGATGGGAATAAGAAAGGGACGTTATACGTGGAAAACGAAAGAGATGGGTTTATTGAGAAATTAAAAAAACTGGTAGAATTGGGAAATTCCAAAAAAGGGATTTTAGAAGTTGAAGAAATTAATGATTTCTTTAAAAATGAAAACCTTTCATTAGAACAGTTGGAATTTATTTACCAATATCTGGAAGATAATAAAATAGATGTTCTTCGGATTATGGATGCAGATGCCTTGGTAGATGATGATTTACTCTTAGATAAAGATGATGATATTTTTATGGAAGAGGAAGAAGAGGAAATTGATTTAGATGCTATTGATTTATTAGAGGGGATTGGTACAGAAGATCCTGTGCGTATGTATCTAAAAGAGATTGGTACGGTGCCCTTATTAAGTGCAGATGAGGAATTGGAATTAGCAAAGCGGAAATCTGCTGGGGATACCTATGCAAAAGAAAGATTAATTGAATCAAATCTTCGTTTAGTAGTCAGTATTGCAAAGCGGTATACAGGCCGTGGAATGAGTTTTTTGGATTTAGTGCAAGAAGGAAATTTAGGGTTAATTAAGGGTGTAGAAAAATTTGATTATGAAAAGGGATATAAGTTAAGTACCTATGCTACGTGGTGGATCCGCCAGTCTGTAACACGTGCGCTTGCTGATCAGGCTAGGACAATCCGGGTGCCAGTACATATGGTAGAAACGATTAATAAGATGTCCAAGATGCAAAGGAAGCTTACATTAGAGCTTGGTTATGAACCAACAACGACAGAATTAGCAGAAGCCCTTAATATGTCAGAGGATAAAGTAATAGAGATTATGCAGATTGCAAGAGAACCAGCTTCTTTAGAAACTCCGATTGGGGAAGAGGATGATTCTAACTTAGGTGATTTTGTGGCAGATAATAATGCGCTGACACCAGAGGGGAATATAGAATCTGTAATGTTACGGGAACATATTGATACATTGTTGGAAGATTTAAAAGAAAGAGAAAAACAAGTTATTGTATTACGGTTTGGCTTATTGGATGGACATCCGCGGACTTTAGAAGAAGTAGGGAAAGAATTTAATGTTACCCGTGAGCGTATCCGCCAAATAGAAGCGAAAGCACTTAGGAAACTTAGAAATCCAGTTAGAAGTAAAAAAATAAAAGATTTTTTGCAATAGGGCTAATTTAGCCCTATTTTTTCACAAATAAAACACAGTTTTATCAAAGAGTTGTCATAAATGGTTGGTATTCTATTCTCAGATGGAAGGAAAAGATGAGAAAGGAGAAATCATTATGTATCAATGGAAGAATAAGAAAAACTGGAAAAATACCTTGCGTTTTGCAATTGCATCCGCTACATTTGGAATGGTGTTTGGTTTTGGGGTGCTGACTTATTCAAAAGAAGGCATACAAAAACCTGTTACAGAAGTAGAAGCAGCAACACAAGCTACTATAGAGGACAATAAAGAAAAGGATCAAGAAAGGGCAGCAGAGGCAATGGCTGCTTCTATTAGCCAGACAGATTTAAGTAAAGTAAAAGGGAATGTAATTGATGTTTCCAATATTGTAGAAGCAGCAATGCCTTCCGTAGTAGCGGTGAATTGTGTTACTTATGTACAAGGCAGTAATTTATATTATGGGTTTTACCCATATGGAAACAATGCAGTAAAGGAGCAAAATTCTTGTGGGACAGGCATTATTATTGGGGAGAGCAATGAAAATTTAATGGTGCTTACCAATAACCATGTTATTGAAGATACAGATAAAGTTTCTATTGTATTTTCAGATGGGGCTGAAGTAGAAGGTTCTGTATTGGGAAGTGATGCAGATGCAGATATTGCCATTGTTTTAGTCCCGCTTGCGAATATTTCTGCAGAAACCCGTTCTACAATAAAAATAGCGACTCTTGGTGATTCAGACGGAGTACGGGTTGGAGAAGCAGCAATCGCTATTGGCAACGCGTTGGGATATGGGCAATCTGTTACAACAGGAGTGATTAGTGCAGTAAGCCGTGATGTAAAATTAACAGATAAAACAATGACATTAATCCAGACGGATGCAGCAATTAATGGCGGGAATAGTGGAGGGCCTTTATTAAATGCTTCTGGCGAAGTAATTGGCATTAATACTGTGAAATATGCAGCAAGCGGCGTAGAGGGCATGGGCTATGCAATCCCTATTACAAATGCAAAGCCGATTATCCAGAATATTATAGATGACAGTAATAAAAGTGGGCAAGAACAGGGGGAGGCTATGTTTGGGATATATGGCTTTGATGTCCCTGAACAGCACCAGAGAATGTATCAAATGCCAGAAGGAGTATTTGTCTATGGGGTGTTAGAAGGTTCTCCTGCACAGAAATACAATATTAATCCAGGAAGTATTATTACAGCAATTGATGGAAAGGCTATTGCCAATATGGAAGCTTTAACAGCAACATTACAAGAACATCAGCCAGGGGATACCATAAATGTAACTTTGATGGTGCCTAGAAATTCTCAATATACAGAAGAAACAATCCAAGTAGTATTAGCAGCACGTTAAGTAGAAAGGAAGAAAAATGGCAAGAGAGATGGATTTCCGGATGAGCCGGCCTGGGCTTTTAGAGGCAGGCGATAAGGTAGAATTATATGAATCTACATTAAATACGTTAGAAGGGACAATGTATTATTATACAATAGAACCAGCCCTTGCCATGTCCAATAATACGCTGCAGCCTTTAGACAAGTTAAAAGGGACAGTAAAGAAGGTTAGCGAAGATGGGAGTGAATGGACTGTTACGGTATTAATAGAGTGAGCGTTTGGTTGTTTGGTAGCTTTGCAGGTTTGTAGGCCTGCTAAGAAATAGATATAACCGCATACTTGAATAAAATAGAATAAAGTGTTATGATAAAAAGGCATACAATATCTTGCAGCAGAGGTTTGTATGCCTTAATCTATGTTATTTATGGGCAGGTAATGTCTCGAGAAAAGGGAGGAAGAAGAATGATATGTACAAGATGTGGTGCAGAAATAGGAGAAAATATAATCTGCCCAGAGTGTGGGAATATTGTGGAAAAGCAGGAAAATAGCCCTTTAGAGATAGGGGAATCTATAAATGAAACAGCAGGAAAGGAAATAAACAGCGATCCAGTAAAAATTGTGGATAATGTGGCAGAAAATTATGGATTTGACTGGCAGTCTGCCCATCAAAGCTCTAACCAGCCAGAAAAAAAGCCAGATAATAAGATTGTATACATAGTTATGGGAGTGATTGGGGCGGCAATTGCTGCAACATTACTATTTTTAGTACTAAACTTAGCTGGCGTAGGGGATCCAAAAAAAGATTTAGAAAAGGCATTTGCTAATACTGTAAAAGAATTGTCTGGCCAAGAGACGTTTGGCAAAATGGCAGAAGTAATGTATGAAAATAATCTTCTTTCACAGCAGCTTACATTTGCCATTAATAATGTGGTGGTTACAGAAAATGGTGAAAAAATAGAACTTATGGAGGAAAACCGGCCTATCCGGTTTGAACTAAATGGGACAACAGATAAAGAAAACCAAAGTTCTTGGACACAGATAAGCGGTGGTGCCGGGGAGTGCAAAGATATCCGTTTTGAGGTATTTTTTGATGAAGATGGATATTTGTTTGGGCTTCCAGATTTATATAAGTATTATTTATCTATGACACCAGAAGAAATGGAAATGGTGACAGGGGTAGAAGTAAATTTAGAAGAGGGCGTGGATAGTGATAAAACAGCAGAAGCAATGGCATCTCTTGGTAAAACATTTACAAAATGGCTTAAGGAGGCTTACCAAGATGTAAAATGTGAAAAAACAAAAAATGTAAAGTTAAATAGTGGGAACGAGGTACTCCGTGCCGATCAATATGATCTTACTATTTCCAGGAGGAATTATGAAAAGCATTTAAAGAAATTGCCTTCTATGATTTCTTCTGATGAAACATTTATGTCATGGTATATAGAGATGACCTCTAAAAAACAGGCGGATGAACTGATTGAATCTTTGGAAGAGGTAGTAGAAAATTCTATGGTAACTTCCCGTGTAAGCCATTTGGTTATTTGTTCTGCATGGGTTTATGATAAAAAGGTAGTAGAAATAAAATTCCCATTGGATACAGCAGCAGAGAATATGGCAGCCGATATTGAATTTGATGAATTGTCCGGGTATTTAGATATTGCTTTTTTAGGTAAGGAGAATATAGGGGATAATCTACGTGTAAATCTATATGCTACGTTAGACGGAGAACGGTTTTTAGTTGAATTTTCTTCTGTAAAAGATGGAAATACAAATGAGGTTAGTTTTAATACAGAAATTGCAGGAATTATTAATGTTAGTATGAAGGCAGAAAGTGAATATGATATTACAGAGGATCGATGTGAGTTTCGTATTTATAATGCTGAGTTAGATGCTTATATGGAAAACGGTTTTTCAAGCATGGGGCTGGTACTAAATATGGATGGCAGTTATATACTTGCCAAGGGAAATGAGTTTTCTGTGCCAGATGTAGAATCAAAACAGTTTATGGAGATGTCTGAGGACGAAGCACAAGAAATGGTTGTTACTATATTGGAAAATGCGCAGACACAAGGTTGTATACCATCCATATATGAAAGTGCGCTGCTAGGGTTCCTAGATGGCTGGAGAGCAGGCATGGATTCTTCTAAAAATCCTGGAGATAACGGCGGCGGGCAATTAGATGGCTCTGAATATATGACTTATGAAGAGTTTGCAGAATTAGTAAAGACAATTTATGGCGATATGTATTCCGAAGAGGATATGAGGGAGGTTTACCAGAATCTATACGGAGACATCGAGTATGATACCAATGGGATTGTATATGGCAGCAATGGGCTTCCTTACCTGTTTTGTGATTATGAAGATATGATATTAGAAATCCAGCCAGCAGAGGGTTTCTTGTTTTCTAAGAATTATTCTGATGCCTATACGGTGGAATATGATAAATATATTGGAGATACCGATCTAATTGTAATGACTTATAATATTACAGAAGAAGATGTAATGGAATATTTACAAGAAGCAGTCGAATACCAAGAAGAGTATTATACAGAATCTGGTTATCCTGATTTTACAATAGGAAAAATAGAAACAGGAATTATTAACGGTTATACAGTTAGTTGGATGGAATATAGGGCATCTGATGGTGTAAATAAGGCAAATGGCATTTTGGCATATGCACAGGTAGGGGACCATGGATGCGTGTTGGATATCTATAGTATATATGGATCGGAGGGTGTATCTGAGGAATTGTTAAAGCAATGCTTCCAAATGAAACTAATAGAAAATTAAAAAGGTAGAAGATTTTTAATGGAGAGGATGGGTAGGATATGGAAGGCAGTATAATTGGGTTTGTGATATGGTGTGCGGTTGGCATATTATTTATAGGGTTAGCAGTATATTCATGGGTTTCACAAAAACCTATGGGGTTTTGGGCAAATGCAGAGATATTCGAAGTTTCTGATATAAAAAGATATAACCGTGCTATGTCGAAATTGTTTTTAATATTTGGTGTGGTTTTTATTGCTTTAGGTATTCCCCTACTTGCTGGGAAAAACTCTGCAGGGATTATATTTTCTATAATTGGGGTTATGGTAGAAAGTATTATGGCTATGGTTATTTATTCTACAATAATTGAAAAGAAATATAGGAAATAAAGAAAAGAAGGGTTGCTTAACAGTGTGATATGTTCCCTTGTGGGTAGACAAGTTAAATAATAAAAGCTTGTTACTTAGGAGGGAGCATATTTTATGTCTAAAAGGAAAAATCTCAAAAAAGAAGAAACAGACTATTGACATAATAATATATCTTTATAAAAATCATGGAGGAAAAAGTATGCCAAAGAAATCATTACAAATGGCAGAGAAACTTTTTTTAGAAATGGAACCTATAAAAAGTTGCTCTTTTGTGGAATCAAAACTTTTTAATTTGCAAGTTTTCCGAGCAGAAACAAAATATCAACCTACTTATATTAGAAAGAATGGAATAATTTTTACAGACAATAGTTTAGAATGGCTGAAAACATTACAAGATGAATCTATTGATTTGATTTTTGCTGACCCACCTTATAACATTAAAAAGGCAGATTGGGATAAATTTGATTCGCAAGAGAAATATATTGAATGGTCATTGCAATGGATAAGAGAGGCTTCAAGGATTCTTAAACCTACAGGCAGTTTATATATTTGTGGGTTTAGTGAAATTTTAGCTGATTTAAAACACCCTGCTATGCGCTATTTTTCGGGATGCAAATGGCTAATTTGGCATTATAGAAATAAAGCTAATCTAGGAAATGATTGGGGAAGATCACACGAAAGCATTTTACATCTTAGAAAAAACAAAAAATTTGAATTAAATTTGGATGAAGTTAGAATTCCATATGGTAATCATACTTTGAAATATCCTATGCACCCACAGGCAGAAAGTAGTCAGTATTCAAATGGAAAAAAAACAGCTCCCGTATGGACGCCAAATCCGTTAGGAGCTAAACCAAAAGATGTATTTGAAATACCAACTACTTGTAATGGAATGGGTGAAAAAACAAAGCATCCTACCCAGAAGCCAGAAGAATTGCTTCGTAAACTTATATTAGCTTCAAGTCAAGTAGGTGATATTGTGCTTGATCCATTTTCTGGTTCAGGGACAACTTTAGTGGTTGCTGAACAACTACAACGGCTGTGGGTTGGATGTGAGATGAATGAAGAGTATAATTCTTGGGCAATTAAACGAATAGATGATGTTTTTCTACAACCAATAGAAAAATGGATCGAATTTGATAAAGAAAATGTAAAAAGGAGGGAATCAATAAGATGACACTATCACAATTAGTAGAGTGGGCAAAGAACAAAAACCGTTTTCAGACTATTGACGATTATTCAGCATTCATTCGAACTCTTGATGTTTTACTTACAGAAGATATTTGGAGGTTTATTGAATAAGTTTTAAAATATATAGCTCATTTTCCAAAAATCTTAATTATGGTTGTAAAGGCTATATAAATAATCTTGAAGAAGTTAAATAACTGAAATTTGATAAAAGTATATAAGTAAATTGGATGAGCCAGGAATTAAGGAAAAAAATTTCTGGCTTTATTTGTGGATATAATTAAAAAGTTTTTTGCAAAATATCACAGCAGATATGGTAAAAATTTAAACACAATTTATAAAAACAGAGAAAAAATAAAGTGGTTTAGTAAAAATTTTTAAAGCAGATTAAAGATAAATTGTTTCTAAAAGTGGCATTTTAAGCAAAAAATTTAATATTTTCTTTTATAATATTCAGATAATATATGTCTGATATATTCAATAATCAAATTATCTGACAAATATATGAAAAAAGTAGTTTACAGAAGCAGAAAAAAGGTGTATGATATACAGCAGGTAAAGGAATAAGCCAAGGAAAAGGGAAAGGGATGGTAATATGGGCCAGAGAGAAAAAGAGTTAGGTGTTGTTCCAACTGGGTTATATCAAAAAGAATTTGAACATGATAACTGTGGAATTGGTGCAGTAGTCAATATAAAAGGGGTTCGGTCACACCAAACAGTGGAAAATGCGCTTAAGATTGTGGAAAATTTGGAACACCGTGCTGGAAAGGATGCAGAAGGGAAAACGGGAGACGGGGTTGGCATTATGCTGCAAATTTCCCATAAGTTCTTCCAGAAGGCAGTAAAGCCATTAGGGTTTGAGATTGGGAAAGAAAGAGAATATGGGATTGGCATGTTCTTTTTCCCACAAAATGAGCTGGAAAGAAACCAGGCCATGAAAATGTTTGAAATTATTGTAAAAAAAGAGGGATTGGAATTCCTTGGCTGGAGGAAGGTCCCAACTAACCCTTCTATTCTTGGGAAAAAGGCAGTAGATTGTATGCCTTGTATTTTACAGGCGTTTGTAAAGAAGCCAAAGAACTTAGAGGCAGGGCTTGCGTTTGACAGAAGGCTGTATGTGGTACGCCGCGTATTTGAGCAAAGCAATGATGATACGTATGTAGTGTCTTTGTCTAGCAGGACAATTGTATATAAAGGCATGTTTTTAGTAGGGGAGCTTAGGTTGTTTTTTGCAGATTTACAATCTATAGATTATGAATCAGCCATTGCATTGGTACATTCTCGTTTTAGCACAAATACAAACCCAAGCTGGCAAAGGGCACATCCATACCGTTTTATTGTGCATAATGGAGAAATTAATACAATCCGTGGGAATGCAGACCGTATGTTAGGACGGGAAGAAAGCATGGAATCTGATTTGTTAAAGAGTGAGATGCACAAAATCCTGCCTGTAATCAATGCAGAAGGGTCCGATTCAGCGATGCTTGATAATGCGCTGGAATTTATGGTGATGAGTGGAATGGATTTACCACTTGCAGTAATGATTACCATACCAGAACCATGGAGCAATGATAAGGCTATGCCGCAGATTAAGAAAGATTTTTATCAATATTATGCAACTATGATGGAACCATGGGATGGGCCAGCTTCTATTTTATTTACAGATGGGGATATTATGGGGGCAGTATTGGACAGAAATGGGTTAAGGCCTTCCCGTTATTATATTACTGATAATAATGATATGATTCTTTCTTCAGAGGTAGGGGCATTGGAATTAGACCAGACGCATATTGTAAAAAAAGAACGGCTCCGCCCCGGGAAAATGTTATTGGTAGACACGATAAAAGGCGAATTAGTAAATGATGAAGATTTGAAATTACGTTATGCCTCTAAGCAGCCATATGGAGAGTGGCTGGATAATCATTTAGTGGAATTAAAACAACTGAAAATCCCAAATAAAGGGGTAGTAAAATATCAAGAAGAAGAACAGGCAAAGCTACAAAAGGCATTTGGTTATACCTACGAACAACTACGCACTATGATTTTACCTATGGCACAGAATGGTGCAGAAGCAGTATCTGCAATGGGTGCGGATAGCCCCCTTGCTGTATTATCAAACCAACATCAGCCATTGTTTAATTATTTTAAGCAGTTATTTGCCCAGGTAACAAATCCGCCTATTGATGCAATCCGGGAGGAAATTGTAACTGCTACGTCTATTTATATTGGTGAAGATGGGAACCTTTTAGAAGAAAAAGCAGAGAATTGTAAGATTTTAAAGATAAATAACCCAATTCTTACAAATACAGATATGTTAAAAATTAAGCATATGAAAGTAGAAGGTTTTAAGGTAGAAGAGATTCCAATTGTATATTATAAAAATACTTCTTTGGAAAAGGCAATTGACCATATTTTCCTGGAAGTAGACCGTGCACATCGGGATGGGGCCAATATTATTATATTGTCTGACCGTGGAGTAGATGAAAACCATGTGCCAATTCCATCTTTGTTAGCAGTATCGGCAGTGCACCAACATTTGGTAAAAACAAAGAAACGGACTAGTGTCGCAATTATCCTAGAAAGTGGGGAACCAAGGGAAGTCCATCATTTTGCAACTCTTTTGGGATATGGGGCTTGTGCAATTAACCCATATTTGGCATTAGAATCTATCCGTTATTTAATTGAAACAGGTATGTTAGATAAGGATTATTATGCAGCAGTAGATGATTACAATAGTGCTGTTTTGCATGGCATTGTAAAGATTGCTTCTAAAATGGGCATTTCTACGATTCAATCCTACCAAGGTTCCCAAATTTTTGAGGCAATTGGGATTCATGAAGAGGTAATCCAAAAGTATTTTACAGGGACAGTAAGCCGGGTAGGGGGAATTGGGCTTGCTGAAATTGCAAAAGATGTGGATGCGCTTCATTCTTCTGCTTTTGATCCATTGGGGTTAAGTGTGGATATGACGTTAGACAGTGTAGGGAGCCATAAAGAACGGGCTGGGAAGGAGGAACATTTATACAATCCTCTTACTATCCATTTGTTGCAAAAAGCAACACAGCAAGGGGACTACCAAGTATTCCAACAATATTCCAAGGAGCTTCACAAAGAAAGGAAAGCAATGAATTTAAGGGGGCTTTTGGAATTTAATTATCCAGTAAAAGGAGTCCCTATTGAAGAGGTAGAGAGCGTAGATTCTATTGTGCAGCGTTTTAAAACAGGGGCAATGTCTTATGGATCGATTTCACAAGAAGCCCATGAAACATTGGCGATTGCAATGAATAAGCTGCATGGTAAGTCAAATAGTGGCGAAGGGGGAGAAAGTTTAGAACGCCTAGAACCTGGGATAGACGGGATAAACCGTTGTTCTGCCATTAAACAAGTGGCATCAGGCCGTTTTGGTGTTACTTCCCGTTATTTAGTAAGTGCAAAAGAGATCCAGATTAAAATGGCGCAAGGGGCAAAACCGGGGGAAGGAGGGCAGCTTCCAGCAGGGAAAGTATATCCATGGATTGCAAAAACAAGACATTCTACGCCGGGAGTAGGGTTGATTTCCCCGCCACCCCATCATGATATTTATTCAATAGAAGATTTAGCACAATTAATCTATGATTTAAAAAATGCAAATAAAGATGCAAGAATTTCAGTAAAACTGGTATCAGAAGCAGGCGTAGGGACAGTAGCCGCAGGGGTGGCAAAGGCAGGGGCACAAGTTATTTTAGTATCTGGTTTTGATGGCGGGACAGGTGCAGCCCCAAGGAATTCTATTTATAATGCCGGGCTTCCATGGGAACTAGGGCTTGCAGAAACCCATCAAACATTAATTATGAATGGGCTGCGGGATAAAGTAGTGTTAGAAACAGATGGAAAGCTAATGACTGGAAGGGATGTAGTAATTGCTGCATTGTTAGGGGCAGAAGAATTTGGTTTTGCAACAGCCCCGCTTGTAACAATGGGGTGTGTTATGATGAGAGTTTGTAATTTAGATACCTGCCCTGTTGGTGTTGCCACACAGAACCCGGAACTCCGTAAACGTTTTAAAGGAAAACCGGAGTATGTAATCCATTTTATGCGTTTTGTGGCGCAAGAATTAAGGGAATATATGGCAAAACTGGGAGTCCGTACTATGGATGAGCTGGTAGGTAGGACAGATTTATTAAAAATTAATGATAAAATCGACTGCCGCGGTTCGAAATTAATGGATTTATCTAGAATATTAAACAATCCATATGCAGGCAAAAAGTTAGCTGGCTATACGCAAAAGAAGGTATATAATTTCCATTTAGAGAAGACCTTAGATGAAACCGTATTAATGAAAAAATTACAAGGTGCTTTAGATTCTGGGCAAAAAAGAAGTATTGAACTGGATGTTTCTAATACAGACCGTGCTTTTGGCACTATTTTTGGATCAGAAATTACGAAACGGTTCCAAGATAGTTTGGCAGAAGATACCTTTACGGTAAAGTGTAAGGGAAGCGGCGGGCAAAGTTTTGGGGCGTTTATCCCAAAAGGGCTTACACTGGAATTAACAGGAGATAGTAATGACTATTTTGGCAAGGGGCTATCTGGTGGGAAGTTGGTGGTTTATCCGCCAAAAGGCGTAAAATTTAAGGCAGAGGAAAATATTATTATTGGAAATGTGGCCCTTTATGGGGCAACCAGCGGCAAGGCGTTTATTAACGGCGTAGCCGGGGAACGGTTCTGCGTTAGGAATTCTGGCGCTACTGCAGTAGTTGAAGGAGTAGGCGACCATGGCTGTGAATATATGACAGGCGGCAGGGTAGTAGTATTAGGCCTAACAGGCAAAAATTTTGCAGCAGGCATGAGTGGCGGGATTGCCTATGTATTAGATGAAAACCGTGATTTATATACACGGTTAAATAAAGAGATGGTTTCTTTAGTAAATTTAACTTCAAAATATGATGTATTAGAGTTAAAAGAAATGATAGAAGAACATGTTGCTTATACAAATTCAGAAAAAGGGAAAGAAATTTTAAATCATTTTGGAGAATACCTGCCCAAGTTTAAAAAGATTATGCCACATGATTATGAGCGTATGATGAATACGATTATTCAAATGGAAGAAAAAGGCCTAAGCAGTGAACAAGCACAAATTGAAGCATTTTATGCAAATACAAGGAAGTAAGGAGGAAAAAATATGGGTAAGCCAACTGGATTTTTAGAATATGAAAGAGAAGATAGTGAGGCACTTTCTCCTAAGCAGAGAATAAAAAATTTCCATGAATTCCACGTCTCTCTTCCAAACGAAAAACAACAGCTTCAGGGTGCCCGCTGTATGGACTGTGGCGTGCCATTTTGCCAGTCAGGGATGATGATTGGCGGCATGGCATCGGGCTGCCCTTTAAATAACTTAATCCCTGAATGGAATGATTTATTGTGGATGGGAAATTATGAACAGGCATATCTCCGCCTTTCTAAAACAAATAGTTTCCCAGAATTTACAAGCCGGGTGTGCCCAGCCCCATGCGAGGCTGCCTGTACTTGTAATTTGAACGGCCTGCCTGTTTCTATTAAAGAAAATGAAAGAACCATTATTGAATATGCCTATGAAAATAATATGATAAAACCAACACCTCCTGTTATGCGCACAGGGAAGAAAATTGCCATTATTGGCTCAGGGCCAGCAGGGCTTGCCTGTGCAGACCGCTTAAATAAAAGAGGGCATTCGGTAACAGTATTTGAGCGAGAAGATAGGGTTGGCGGGCTCTTAATGTATGGGATTCCAAATATGAAATTGGAAAAAAAGGTAATTAGCCGAAGGGTAGAATTAATGAAGGCCGAAGGAGTAGAGTTTATTACTGGGGCAAATGTTGGCACCGATATAAAAGCAGCAAAAATTTTAAAAGAGTATGATAGTGTAGTGCTTGCCTGTGGCGCATCTAACCCAAGGGATATAAAGGCGGCAGGAAGAGAAGGGAAAGGAATTTATTTTGCAGTAGATTTCTTAAAATCCACAACAAAAAGCTTATTAAACTCTAATTTAGAAGATGGGCAATATATTTCGGCAAAAGGAAAGAAAGTATTAGTGATTGGCGGCGGGGATACAGGAAATGACTGTGTTGGGACAGTAATACGGCATGGCTGTGCTTCTGTTATGCAGCTTGAGATTATGCCAAAGCCGCCGGAAAAAAGGCTTCCAGAAAATCCATGGCCGGAGTGGCCCAAGGTATTAAAAACAGATTATGGGCAGGAGGAGGCAATAGAAGTATTTGGCACCGATCCACGTGTTTACCAAACAACGGTAAAAGAATTTATATTGGATAAGGCTGGAAATGTAAAGAAGGCAAAACTGGTAAAATTGGAAAGTAAAAAAGATGAAAAAACGGGCAGGCCAGTAATGGTTCCAGTAGAAGGAAGCGAATATGAAGTAGAAGCCGATCTAGTGTTGATTGCAGCAGGTTTTTTGGGGAGCCAAGACTATGTGGCAAAAGCGTTTGGCGTAGAATTAAATGAGCGCACTAATGTAAAAACAGCACAAGGCTCTTATGAAACTTCTGTAGCAAAAGTATTTACAGCAGGCGATATGCACAGAGGGCAGTCGTTAGTAGTTTGGGCGATTAGAGAAGGAAGAGAAGCGGCGCAGGCAGTAGACAGATGTTTAATGGGATATACAAATCTATAGGATAAAAAGCCTATCTAAAGTGAGCATAAATGTGATAAAAGATAAAGAAAACCTTGTAACTTTTTAGTAGTTACAGGGTTTTTTAATATTTTCCTGTGCTTGACAAACGAAGAAGGAACAATTACTATAAGAAATAGGAAAGTAGTTTTTTGTGTAGGATTGGAACAGAGAAAAAGGAAAATTTTTATAGAAATAAGGATAGGAATATAAAGGGGGAAAATAGATGAATAAATCAGATAAATTAAGTGTATTTTTAAGTTTAGTATTGCGCCATCAACCAGAAGCAGCAAATATAAAATTAGATAAACATGGTTGGGCAAATGTGGAAGAACTGCTGGAAGGGGTTAATCGTACAGGAAGGGTAATTAATAAAGAGATATTAGAGGAGATTGTGGCAAAGGATAAAAAACAAAGATATAGTTTTAATGAAGATAAAACATTAATCCGTGCAAACCAAGGGCATAGTGTCCCTGTTGATGTAGAATTAAAAGAACAAGAGCCGCCAGAATTCTTATATCATGGGACGGCTACTAGGTTTATGGATAGTATTGAAAAAGAAGGGTTAAAACCAATGGGCAGGCTATATGTCCATTTATCAAAAGATGTGGAAACAGCAAAAATAGTTGGGAAACGGCATGGAGATCCTGTTATTTTACAGGTACATAGTGGCGTTATGTATAGGGAAAATTGTAAGTTTTATCTTTCAGAAAATGGGGTATGGCTTACAGAAAAGGTAGATACGAAGTATTTCGGACGGGTAAAAGGAGAATATTAAAAATTATTGGTAATATTTTTATATTAATTGAGATGGAATATCTGAAGTGAATTTTATAAAGATTTAGAGAATTATTATAACAATATTTGTAATGTTTTTAAGATTAAGCATGTTTATATGTAATTTTAAATTTATATATTAATTTTGATATATGATTGTTTTTGAATTAAAAAATATAAATGTTATAAGTTTACTAAATGATTTAGCTAATTTTTAATTTTTCTCTTTAATTTTGTCGATTATTGTAGTATAATTATATCATTCAAAAAAATTATAGAAAAAGGAGGATTTTTGTGTGGAAGTATTTAAATTTAAAAGAAAAAAGATATTAAGTAAGAAAGAATTGCAGAGATTGTTTGATAATGCAAAAATACAATTGAAAAAAAGAAAAAGAACAATTATTATACTTATTGTTTTAATATTTGCCTTTGTTTTAACAAATCCAGGAACTATACCATTTATATCATATAATGAAAAGTTGGAAGTTTATAAGCTATTAGAAAATATGTTTGGAGATGTAAGTAGAGTTTTTCAAGTAATTAATATAAATTGGATTACTATATTTCAATTAGTAGTGATGATATTAGTGGTAATTGTTATTCAAGACTTGGTAGATTTTTTTCTTGGTTTTATAAAATCTAAGAAAAAAAGAGTAAAAACTTTTATAGATTTATATATGAATATATCAAAATATCTTTTTACATTGGTAGCCATATTGTGGGGATTAAAGATTACTGGAATATCTGCAAATACTATATTTGCAGGAATAAGTATTGTAGCAATGGCGGTATCTTTTGGTGCTGAAAGTCTTGTAGCAGATATAGTGACAGGAGTATTTATGCTTTTTGATAATATATATAATGTTGATGATATTATTGAAATTGATGGATATAGAGGAAAAGTTACAAAAATAGGTATAAGAACAACAAGCATTGAAGATTTAGGTGGAAATATACAAATAATAAATAATTCAGATGTAAGAAATATTATTAACAGATCAAGTATTGAATCAAAGGCTATTTGTGATATAGAAGTATCAAATAAATATAATTTAGAAAAAATAGATAAGGCGTTTGTAGAAGCATCTAATAATATTAAATCAAAGTACGTTTTGATTGTTGAACCAAAATATAAAGGAATTCAGTCTATTGGACAGGATAGTTTTATTGTAAGGATAGAAGCAAAAGTTAGTGAAGAAAATTTATATGATGCTCAAAGATATATGAACAGGGAAATAAAAATAGCACTTCAAAATAATGGTATTGGAAATGAATAATAATAAAGAATTGAACAGTGAAGTATGGATTTGTAAAAATGAATTTTTTAATCCAAGAAAAAATGTAATAAAAACAAAAAATGAGAAAAGAAAAAAAAAGCATCATAAGATGAAGTTTTTTTTGGTACCACTGATTGTATTTTATATTGTAAATAATATGTTAAGAAATAATATTCGCGAATATGAAGATAAGAAAACAATATATTATATTGTAAAGGAAGGAGATACTTTATGGGATATTTCACGTAAATATTTAGGAAAAGGTTATAAATATTTACAAATTGCATATGAAAACAATATTGATAATCCGGATTTAATTTATGCTGGAGAAGAATATAAAATAACTATAATATATAAACAGAGAGTAAGGGAGTAACTTAAGGATAAAATTATTAAGATATTTTTGAAAAAATAATAAAGGAGATATATAAAATTAGATGTTAATAATCGAAAAATATATTGTTAGTGAAGTGACAAATTATTTAAAGAAAAATATGACATTAAAAGATATAAGTAATGGGCCAGATTGGGTTATATGGGCAGTGTTAGTTATATTTGTATTATTAACAATTTGTTTATTGACTGGGCATGGGGAGAATTTGATTTCAGGCTATAATACAGCAAACCAAGAAGAAAAAGATAAATATGATATAAAAAAATTGTGTAGGGTAGAAGGCATAGGGATGCTTGTGATTACTATTTGTATTTTTGTTATGGCATTTGGGCAAAATATACTTCCTGCAATAACAGTATATGTTTTTTTGGGGATTATTGTAGTGGATTGTGCAGCAATGATTATATTGGGA
Organism: uncultured Lachnospiraceae bacterium; assembly: GCA_910577045.1. Classification (GTDB taxonomy): domain Bacteria; phylum Bacillota; class Clostridia; order Lachnospirales; family Lachnospiraceae; genus RGIG8607. The sequence goes on from CAJTLB010000001.1 coordinate 257,939, forward strand.
AATACAATATGCAAAAAAAGGGATTATAAGTAAAAATTGATAAGAAGGTAGGGTATAAAGTGGCATTGCCCTAACTTATATTAGGTTTTACTACATTTGCATATATGGTAAATTCTGTTTTTAGGAGAAATTATAATAGTAGGAATGCTTACAGCAGTATTTGTTGTTTTAAAATAAATATTTGCTATTATGCAGAAAGTCTTAGAACAACATATGTGCATGTAATATGAAATGACATATTGGAAAATTGATTAATTTTATTTTCTTGATATGCTAGAAAGAGATGGAAAAGTTGGCTTTTCAAGAGATATTATTGTAGAAAATATTAGTTTTATTTATACAAGTAGAGATATTTTTTTCTATAAAAATTTATTATTAAATATTGCAGATAAAGAAATAATTGTTATTGCTAGAAAAAATAGCATGGATAAAAGTATATTTGTATGTTTACTTACAGAAAATTTACTGCCAAACAAAGAAAAGAGTATTAGTAGGTGAGTTAGATACTATTAAATATTCATTTTTTAGGAAAAGAATATCTGGTGTGTTCCCAAAATATCAAAGATTCAAAATGACATAAATGAAAATAAAATCAAATTTGTATTGGAGGAAGTTAGATTTGAAAAGGATAATGTTGGATTATATGATATGTTCTCACCTAAATTGAATGATTTTGATGTTTTTGTCGGATAGTAGAAAAGGGTTGCAATAGCACATAATTATATTAAATAAATAGTTTTATTGCTTTAGATAAGCTAATATCTGCGATTGATTTTATTGAAGAAACAAAAACTTACTAAATTGGTAAAAGGAAAATGTGCATTGAACCTATCATATTGGTTTTGTTAAATTGACAGATCAGATTATTGTAATGAATGTAGGTAAAGTTGTGGATATGGGGATAAATAAGGAATTAATAGTCTGGCTTAGGTAGTATACAAGAATGTGACAAGCACAGGCACATCTGGTAGACTATAGATAATAATGTAAAAATAATTCCGTACGAAAGATATATCGTATATGTTAGAATTGGTAGTTTAATAAAGCAGAGGATTATGTACAGATGATAAAGTAAAGAAATGTAATTTAAGTAAAGAAGTAATAGATACATAAAATGTAAAAGGTGGGTATAGCTTTATTTTTTGATTTTTGTTTTGTCTAAAAAGGATAATTAGGGGAATAATTGTTTAATCTGATATAGAATAGTTTTAAATTATTTTTTTATAGGAGAGATGAATTACCTGTCATGTTATGTTGACAAAATATAATAATTAAAATAAAACTTCTAAAAATTACAAGAATAGATTTCATTTATCTACTTAATATGATATATTATAATCATAAGATAATTACATAGAATGAAATGTGCAATTATGGTGATACATAAGATAGGTAGAATGTCTTATTATTAAATCATATGTATATCTATATTAAATTATATATTTTATCTTCTTATATTTTTTGTACAATATTTAAAATATATAATAAAGGAGGTTTTTATGAAAGAAGTATGGATTAGTCTTTTTAGTGGAATTATTGGGGTCATATTAACTATTGTATATCAATATTTTCTTAGTCCACCTCAATCATTTACATTTGTTTATAATGGGGAAAAAGTGGCTGTTACTAAATTAGACTATACTGAACTCGTGGAAGAAAATAAATTATTAAAAGATGAAATTGATAATTATAAAGATCAAATTGATAAATTAAATAAAGGATTAAGGAATGAAATAGATAAATATCATACTCAAGTCATTGGTTTAGAAGAACAACTTAAAAATCTAAAAATTGAAATAGATAAAAAAAATTCAGAAGAAGAAATAAATAGAGTAATTCAAACAGCTACTGAATATTGGAATAATTTCGATTTTATTCAGTCCTTAACACTTTTAAAAAATTCAAAATCAATATCTACAGATGTTGAATCATTATATAAGCAATATTCTTATGAATACTGTTTGAATTTATTAAAAAAAGTTGATACATATATTGCGGATATGCAATACAAAGATGCTATTGCGTTAATTGATAATTCTTTAATGATTGTATATGATAATACAATTTTAAACCAAAAAATAGATGAGATTAAAAATTCAAAACCTAAAAATTTTATTGATAGTATAAAACCATATGAAAAATATGGATATACTGAAAAAATTGGTGGTGATTATATGCAAATGGGTGGAGATAAATATTACAATGGTTTTCAACTTGGAATAAATTATAAAACAGCATATGCTATTTTTAATTTAAATTCCAACTATAAAAAGATTACAGGTATAATTGGGCATATTGATGGTTCAGGAGAATATGATAACACGTTATTAGTATTCGGCGATGGTATAATAATTGACACTATTGATATAGGATTTCAAAATTTACCAATAGAATTTTCCATTAACGTTGAAGGAATAAATCAATTAAAGTTTGAGAGAACAGATGGTTTAACACAAACAGGAATTGCAAGTATTATGATACAATAATATTTAATGAAGTAACTGTTTTGTATAAAATAAGACAGTTTAATATTTGTTTTATTTTTGATTTTTTAACTATATATCTTAGATAAATCATATGAATTTAGAAGAAGTTCTTTTTTATTTTTTAATAATCTATTAGGTTGTCTGAATAAATCAATATGATTTTTTGTGATAATTTTGATGTTTTCAAGATGTACTTCAATATTTGAAATTTTTGATTGATAGGAGAAAGTTTCTTTTTCAATATTTCCAATATAGTTAATGATTTTTCCGATTGACCTTAGTAATAAAAAATTATTTTTTGAAATAGTATTTGCTTTAGATAGTTAGATGCTATTGTTATCTTTATAAAACAAACACTGAAAAATAAGCTTATGTTGATTTCTATAAAATTATAATGTCTAGTTATATCTCACACAAACCTTACAAAACCGTAAGGTTAAAAAGAAAAGCTGTAAGGTAAATCCATGGCAAGACATAAAAAAATCCGATATAATATATCCAACATATGGAATATGTATCATACAAAGTATGTACCATACAGAGTATGTATTATACAAGGTATGTACTATACAAAGTATGTATTATATAGAGTGTGTACCATATGAAATATGTTTTATATAAGATACACAATATATGGATATAGTATTGATAGGAGAGAGGTTTTGTTATGGCGTTATTGGAGATTAAGAATTTAAAGAAAATTTATACAGGCCGTATGGGAGGGCAGCAGGTCTGTGCGTTAAATGATGTTAGTTTTTCGGTAGAAAAAGGGGAATATGTGGCAATTATGGGAGAGTCCGGTTCTGGGAAAACAACATTGTTAAATATTATGGCTTCGTTAGATAAACCAAGTGCGGGAAGTGTATATTTGGAAGAAAAGGATATTACAGCAATTAGGCAGAAAGATATTTGTGCTTTCCGCAGGGATAATATGGGCTTTGTTTTTCAGGATTTTAATTTGCTGGATACATTATCATTACAGGATAATATTTTTTTACCATTAGTATTGGCACAAGTGCCTTATCAGGAAATGTATAACCGCCTAGATCCGCTTGCACAGAAATTAGAAATTGAAGAACTTTTGGATAAATACCCATATGAGGTATCAGGAGGGCAGAAACAACGTGCGGCGGCGGCACGGGCATTGATTACACACCCTAAAATTGTATTTGCAGATGAACCGACTGGGGCGTTAGACTCTAGGGCAGCAGATAAATTATTATCTTTGTTTGCAAAGGTAAATGAAGAAGGGCAGACAATTTTAATGGTAACACATAGTATTAATGCAGCAAGCCATGCAAGAAGAGTATTATTTATTAAAGATGGATGCGTATTTAACCAAATTTACCGAGGGACTCATACAAAGGAAGAAATGTATAAACAAATTTCAGATACATTGACAGTGCTTCATATGGGAGGTGGTAGGAATGAAAAAGAATAAGGTGCTTCCCATATTGGCTTTTACAGGGATTACAAAAAATAAGGAACTTTATTTCCCTTATTTTGGAGCTGGCATATTTTCTTCCTTCTTGTATTTTACTTTTGATTCTATCCTTCATCATCGGATTATGCGAGCTATTCCAAAAGCAGAATATGCGTATATAATTATGTCAATAGGTTTTGTGCTTTTAAGTATTATTATGTTTCCTTTTTTACATTATACCTATCGGTTTGTAATAAAAAGAAGAAAAAAAGAGTTAGGGCTATATAGTATTCTAGGGTTAGAAAAAAAGCATATAGCAGTAATGATGATATATGAGAGTTTGATTACAACATTAGTAATGATAATTGGCGGGATATTGGTGGGAATGGTATTTTCAAAGCTGGTATTTTTACTGCTTTGTTATATATTGGATTTGCCAGTCCTAAATGAATTTCCTTTTTCTTTTCCTGCATGTAGGGATACGGCAATTTTCTTTATTTTTTCTGCATTTTGCAATTTACTATATAGTTTATATACAGTGGGGAAATCCAATCCAATTGAATTGTTTGCAGATAGTAGGAAGGGAGAAAAAAAGCCAAGGTTTATTTGGCTGTATACATTAATTGGGATCTTTACCCTTTTAATAGGGTATGGGTTGTCTATTACTTCAAAAATGGATAGCGCGTTATTTGGGAATTTCTTTTTTGCTGTTTTCCTTGTAATTATTGGGACTTATTTTTTATTTACTTCAGGGAGCATAGTGGGATTAGGGCTGTTAAAGAAAAAAAAGGCATTTTATTATAAACCATCTAATTTTATAACGGTTTCTGGCATGTATTACCGGATGAAACGAAGTGCAGCAGGGCTAGTCAATATTTGTATTTTTTCTACAATGGTGATTATTACATTATCTTGTACCATATCCTTATATTTTGGCATGGATTATATTTTCGGCTATCAGTTCCCTTATGATATAGGGATAGAATTGCCATTAAATACAACAGAAGAAAAAGAAACATTAGTAGCAAATATCCAGGCAATGGAAAAAGAGTTTACAATAGAAGAAGATTCTCTTTATACTTATAGCTCAAGGAATATGTTAGCTTATATGGAAGGGAATAAGATAGATAGTACAGAAGGAATGTCAAGGTGGGATAATTATGTTAATGAAGTAGAGGTTATGACATTAGAAGAATATAATCAGATGGCAGGGGAAGAAAAATCTTTGGAAGAAAGAGAAATTTTTATTTTTTCGAAGGGGAAGAATTATAATCAAAAAAATATAATGTTATTTGGAGAACCTTATACGGTTAAGGAAGAATTTATGGAGTTGCCGGTAAGTGCAAAGGCACAAGAAAATAATTCAAATTTAAAGTATTGGATGGTAGTAAAAAATTTTGAAAGCCTGCCGCAAAATTTATTAGGGCAATTATACCAAGAGTTATTCCATATCTGCCTTAATATAACAGGAGAAGAAGAGGAATGTCAGTTGTTTGCAGAAAAACTGGAAAAGAATATGCCCTCTTTAGAATTTGGCTATCGGAATAATATAGAGCATAGAGTAGATGTCCGTGTTATGTATGGGGGGTTACTTTTTATTGGTATTTTCTTTGGGATGCTTTTTATGATATGTTTACTGGTAATTATGCACTATAAGCAGATTACAGAAGGGTATGAAGACAGAGATAATTTTGAGATTATGCAGAAAGTGGGAATGGGGCATGAGGAAGTGCATAAAACAATAGCAAAACAAGTATTGTTAGTATTCTTTTTGCCAATTTTTGGGGCAGTTTGCCATACAATGGCAGCAGTGCCAATGACATCGCTGCTTATGTCATCAATTGGTTTATATAGTAGGAAATTAATTGTAGTTTGCTGTGCTAGTATTTTATGTTTGTTTTTTATTGTATATGGGATTAGCTATTTGGTAACAGCAAAGGCATATATGAGGATTGTTGAGAGAAAAGGGAATTAATTAGCTAAAACTTGACTTTTTTTCAATAAGATGTTACTCTTAAACCAAGGTTATATAACTGACGGAAGTGGAATAGACCACAGGGAGTATAACAAAAAGAAAAGCCGACCGTCTGGGCAGGAATGCTTGAGTGGCGGCTTTTTTGCGTACAAGAAAGGAGAAAAGGAAGATGGAAATGTTGTCATTGGAACAGGAATTAAAAAGAAATACATATCCGGGCAGAGGAATTGTGATTGGAAGGTCGGAAGATGGGACAAAGGCAGTAACCGCGTATTTTATTATGGGGAGAAGTGAAAATAGCCGGAACCGTATTTTTGTAGAAGAAGGAGAAGGTATCCGTACACAGGCATTTGATCCAGATAAATTAGAAGATCCAAGCCTGATTATTTATGCACCAGTAAGAGTATTAGGATTTGATACAATTGTAACAAATGGAGATCAGACAGATACTATATGGGAAGGGCTGAAAAAAGGGCTGACATTTGAACAAAGCCTCCGTATACGAGAATTTGAGCCAGATAAACCGAATTATACACCTCGGATTTCTGGCATGTTACATGTGGAAAATGGAGAATATCAATATATAATGTCTATTTTAAAAAGCAATAATGGAAACCCAAGCCAATGTAACCGATATACGTTTAGTTATACAAATTGCGTAGTAGGGGAAGGGCGTTTTATCCATACCTACCAGTGTGATGGAAACCCTCTCCCAAGTTTTGAAGGAGAGCCTAAGCTGGTGTCAATCCCTAATAATATGGATGAATTTACAACTATGTTATGGGAGTCGTTAAATAAAGAAAATAAAGTATCTTTATTTGTACGTTATATTGATATTGTAACAGGTGCTTACCAGACAAAGATTATAAATAAAAATCAATAATAAATAGAAAGGATGGGAATAGAATTGACAGAATTAGAATTAAAATATGGTTGTAACCCAAACCAAAAACCGTCTCGTATTTATATGGCAGATGGGAAGGAATTGCCAATACAAGTATTAAATGGGAAACCAGGCTATATTAATTTTTTAGATGCGTTTAATGGCTGGCAATTAGTACGGGAATTAAAGCAAGCAACAGGGCTCCCTGCTGCCACTTCTTTTAAACATGTATCTCCAGCAGGGGCAGCAGTAGGCTTGCCATTAGATCCTATTTTAAAGAAAATTTATTGGGTTGGGGAAGAGGAGGAATTATCTCCATTGGCTTGTGCATATGTCCGTGCAAGGGGAGCTGACCGGATGTCTTCTTTTGGGGATTTTATTGCGCTTTCAGATATATGCGATAAGGAAACAGCATTAATTATTAAAAAAGAAGTATCAGATGGGGTAATTGCGCCTGGATATACAGAAGAAGCATTGGAAATCTTAAAAACAAAGAAAAAAGGAAATTATTGTGTAATTGAAATGGATAAAGATTACCAGCCAGCTTTGTTAGAGCATAAGGAAGTATTTGGGGTTACATTTGCACAAGGTCGGCAAAATTTAACGATTAATGATGAATTATTATCCAATATTGTAACAGAACAAAAGGAAATTCCTGATTTTGCCCGTATGGATATGAAAATTGCGTTAATTACCTTAAAATATACACAGTCAAATTCTGTATGTTTTGTAAAGGGAGGACAGGCAATTGGGATTGGTGCCGGGCAGCAGTCTAGGGTACACTGTACAAGGTTAGCCGGGCAAAAAGCAGACAACTGGTTTTTACGCCAAGCCCCACAAGTGTTAAATTTAAAATTTGTAGATACAATTAAACGCCCAGACAGGGATAATGCAATTGATGTTTATATTGGGGAAGAGTATATGGATGTGCTTGCAGAAGGCACATGGCAAAATATTTTTAAAGAAAAACCTCCTGTATTTACAAAAGAAGAGAAAAGAGAATGGCTAGACCATATGGCAGATGTGACATTAGGTTCTGATGCGTTTTTCCCATTTAGTGATAATATTGAGCGTGCAAAAAAAAGCGGCGTAAAGTATATTGCAGAACCAGGTGGATCGGTACGTGATGATGCGGTAATTGACTGTTGCAATAAATATAAAATGGTTATGGCATTTACAGGTATCCGCCTATTCCATCACTAGGGTTAGAGAGAAAGGAAAGAGGTTATGGTAAAACATATAATCCTTTGGACATTAAAAGAAGAACTTTCTGATACAGAGAAAGAGAAAATAAAAAAAGAGATGAAACAGGAGTTAGAAGGGCTAAAAGGGAAAGTCCCAGGTTTATTAGATATCCATATCCAAACAGAGGCACTTCCCAGTTCTAATGCAGAAGTTATGTTAGACAGTACATTGGAAGATATGGAGGCGTTAAAAGGATATGCTGCCCATAAAGAACATGTAAGGGTAGCAAATACATTTGTAAGGCCTTATACGCAAGTGCGTATGTGCATTGATTTTGAAAAGTAGTTTTTTGTAGTATAAATTGTTTTTGCGGTAAAAATTGTTTTGCTTGCATATTTAGAAATCCTCTATTATAATAGGTATGTTTGTATTACGAAAGAGAGGGTGGTAAATATGCAGCAAGAAAACAAAATGGGCATAATGCCAGTAAATCGCCTGTTAATCAGCATGTCACTTCCAATGATGATTTCCATGCTGGTACAGGCACTTTACAATATTGTGGATAGTATTTTTGTATCCAGAGTAAGTGAGAATGCCTTAACAGCAGTATCTATGGCGTTTCCCATACAATCATTAATGATTGCAGTAGGAGTGGGGACATCCGTTGGTATTAACGCACTTCTTTCTAGGAGTTTAGGGGAGAAGGAGTATGAGCGTGCCAATAAAGTGGCGGAAAACGGAATTTTTTTGGCAGGGGTAAGCTACGTATTATTTTTGTTCATTGGCATTTTTGTAACAGAACCATTTTTTAAGAGCCAGACAGGGATAAAGGAAATACTAGATTATGGCGTAGCTTATTTAAGAATATGCTGTTGTGCATCTTTTGGTATATTTTTCCAATGTACTTTGGAACGTTTATTACAATCTACTGGAAAAACATTATTTACTATGGTGACACAAGGACTTGGTGCAGTGATTAACCTAATTTTAGACCCTATTTTAATTTTTGGCTATTTTGGCCTTCCAGCAATGGGGGTTGCCGGTGCTGCTTTAGCAACTGTAATTGGGCAGGTAATTGCTGCTATCTTGGCATTATATTTTAATCTAAAATATAATGGGGAAATTAAGCTTGCAATAAAAGGCTTCCGTCCAAGTATCCCTATTATTGGCATGATTTATAGAGTAGGCTTGCCATCAATTGTGGTACAGGCAATTGGATCTGTAATGACGTATGGCATGAATTTAATTTTAGTTTCCTTTACAGAAACAGCGACCACTGTATTTGGGGTATATTTTAAATTGCAAAGTTTTGTTTTTATGCCAGTGTTTGGGTTAAATAATGGCATGGTTCCAATTATTGCTTATAATTATGGGGCAGGAAAGAAAGATCGTGTAATAAAAACCATAAAATATAGTATTTTATATGCGATTTGCATTATGGCAGTAGGGCTGGCAGTAATGGAATTGTTCCCAGGCACGTTGCTTGGATTTTTTGATGCTTCGCCTACTATGTTGGAGATTGGGATTCCAGCATTACGTACGATTTGCCTTAGCTTTTTGTTTGCAGGATTTTGTATTGTATCAGGGAGTGTGTTCCAGGCATTGGGAAATGGTTTATATAGCATGGTTGTTTCTATTGCAAGGCAGTTATTGGTATTGTTGCCAGTGGCATTTTTATTGTCCCGTTTAGGGAAAGTGGAATATGTTTGGTGGGCATTTCCAATTGCTGAATTGGTATCAGTAAGTATGACAGCATTTTTCTTAGTAAAAATATATAAAAAAGTAATCTGCCATATTGGGGAAAAATAAGCGCAATATAGAAAGTATATGGAAAACACTTGCATTTTTGGAAATTTGGTGTTATACTTGACACGATAATAGTTGACTAGATGATAAAGAGTGGGCGTAAGTCCACTCTTTGTATATTTTTATGCACAGGCACTTAAAAAAGGCTGTAAGCATAGCGAATAAGTGCCTATGTGGCAGGTAGGGAAGGAAGTGTGGAAATGGCAAAAAGGGAAGAATATGAAAGCCGGACAGAAAAGCTTCTGCTTCCAATTGTAGGACAACATCAGTTTGAATTAGTAGATGTCGAATATGTAAAGGAAGGAAGTAATTGGTATTTAAGGGCATATATTGATAAGCCAGGAGGGATTACGGTAGATGATTGTGAAACAGTAAGCCGGGCATTAAGTGATTTATTAGATCAAGAGGATTTTATAAAAGATGCTTATATCTTGGAAGTAAGTTCCCCAGGGCTTGGAAGGCCATTAAAAAAAGAAAAGGATTTTGAAAGAAGCATAGGGGAAGATATAGAAATCCGTCTATATCATGCGTTAAATGGACAGAAAGAATATGAGGGGATATTAAAGGCATTTGATAAGGCTACTATAACAATTTCTACTGGCAAGGAAGAGATTGCCATTGACCGTACAAATATAGCATTAGTTAGGCTGGCACTGGATTTTTAAGAGAGATAAATACAAGGAGGACAATTTTGAAATGAACAAGGAGTTAATTGAAGCATTGAATCTTCTGGAAAAGGAGAAAGATATCAGTAAGGATACCTTACTAGAGGCAATAGAGAATTCGCTGCTAACTGCCTGCAAAAATCATTTTGGCAAGGCAGATAATGTAAAGGTGACAATTAACCGTGATACAGGAGATTTTAAAGTAATTGCAGAGAAAACGGTAGTGGAGGAAGTTACAGATGATGTAACAGAAATCAGCCTTGTGAATGCGAAGCTGAAGGATCCTAGATATGAGATTGGGGATATTGTCAATGTGGAAATCAGGTCCAAGGAATTTGGACGTATTGCAACACAAAATGCAAAAAATGTCATCCTGCAAAAAATCCGTGAGGAAGAAAGAAAATCCTTATATAACCAGTACTATGAAAAAGAAAAGGATATTGTGACAGGAATTGTGCAACGATATGTTGGTAAAAATGTTAGCATTAATTTAGGGAAAGTAGATGCTATGTTAATGGAAAATGAGCAAGTAAAAGGTGAAGTATTTGATCCCACAGAGAGGATTAAGCTCTATGTGCTAGAGGTAAAAGATACTCCAAAAGGCCCAAAAATCTTAGTGTCCAGGACTCATCCAGAATTAGTAAAGCGTTTATTTGAATCAGAAGTAATTGAAGTAAAAGATGGGACAGTGGAAATTAAAAGTATTTCTAGGGAAGCAGGATCTAGAACCAAAATTGCAGTATGGTCCAATGACCCTAATGTAGATCCAGTAGGGGCTTGTGTAGGGTTAAATGGGATACGAGTCAATGCGATTGTAGAAGAACTGCGCGGAGAAAAAATAGATATTATTAATTGGAGTGAAAATCCTGCTATTTTAATTGAAAATGCTTTAAGCCCAGCAAAGGTAATTACAGTGCTTGCTGATGATGAAGAAAAGACAGCTAAAGTAATTGTGCCAGATTACCAGCTTTCTCTTGCAATTGGAAAAGAAGGGCAAAATGCAAGGTTAGCCGCTAGGCTAACTGGGTTTAAAATTGATATTAAAAGTGAAAGCCAAGCAAGAGAATTGGAAGAGTTTGCAGAATTATTCGAATATGAGAATGAAGATAGCGAATACTATGAAGAGCAGGAAGATTCTGAATATTATGGTGCAGAAAGTACAGATGTCCCATATCAGGAGGCAGAACAAGAAGTAGAATATTATGGTGTTGATGAAGAACTGTAGTGCAGCATAGAATATAGGAGTGGTAAATTGGCAACAACAAGGAAAATTCCGAGCCGGCAATGTACTGGCTGCGGGGAAATGAAGGATAAACGGAAGATGATCCGGGTGTTAAAAACCAGCGAGGGAGAGATTGTAATTGACAAGACTGGTAAAAAAAATGGAAGAGGTGCATATCTTTGTCCTTCCAAGGAATGTTTTGAAAAAGCAGTAAAAAATAAAGGGCTGGAGCGTTCCTTGAAAATAGCGATTCCGCAGGAAATTTACGGGCAGCTAGAAAAGGAGATGGAACAGATTGGATAAAATAATTTCCATGATTGGATTGGCAGAGAAGGCAGGAAAAGTAGTAAGCGGAGAATTTATGACAGAGAAAAGTATTAAGGAGGGGAAGGCAAGTTTGGTGGTTGTGGCAAAGGATGCTTCTGATAATACAAAGAAAATGTTCCTTAATATGTGTACATTCCGCAAAATCCCATATTATTTGTATGGCACGAAAGAGGCATTAGGGCATGGGATAGGAAAAGAGGTTAGGGCTTCCCTGGCAATTTTAGATGAAGGCTTTCGGAAAGCAATAGAAAAGAAGCTGAACGAATCAGGAAATCAGGATGCGAAAATCAGTGAAGAAATGAGGTAGAATATGGCGAAAATAAAAATAAGTGAATTTGCGGGGCAGCTTAATAGGAAAAGTAGTGAAATTATTAGCACTTTGGAAGCACTTGGGATTAATAATAATGGAAAACGGTTTATTCCAGCATCAAATATAGATGAGGAAATTGCACAGAAGGTAAAGGAAAAGCTTGGCATAAAAGCAGAGACAGTACAAAAGGAGGAACCAAGGCCCATGAAGATGGAACCGGAGAAGAAAGAAGTACCGGAGAAGAAGGAGGCGCAAGAAGCCCCAAAGAAAAAGATATTTATGGTGTCAAACCCACAAAATAGTTCACAGGCAAGGAAGAATGGCAAAAAAAGTAATAAACCGCCTGTACAGGGACAAAAACCACAGCGGCAGGCCCAGAATAATAAGTTTCCTGAGCATAGGGCACAAGAACAAGGACATGAGCAAAAGCCAGTTTTAGAGCAGAAAATAGAACAAAAACCAGAGCAGAAACCAATGGAACAAAAAAAGGTACAGAAACCAGAACAGAAGGTAGTAAAAAAAGCAGAACAGAAGCCAGTAGACCAGAAACCAATACAAAAGACAGACCAGAAATTGGCAGACCAAAAACTAATACAGAAGGCAGATCAGAAATTGGCAGACCAAAAACCAATACAGAAGGCAGACCAGAAATTAACACAGAAAGTAGAACAAAAACTAACAGAACAGAAACCAGTACAAAAGGTAGAACAAAAGCCTGGACAGAAACCAGCAGAGCAAAAGCCGGCACAAAAGCCTATACAAAAACAAAACAATGACCAGAGGCAAGGGGCACAACGGCAGAATTTCCAGCAAGGGCAAAAACAAAATAATGATAGGAAGCCATACCAAAATAATAAAAATGGAAAACCAGACCAACAGATAAAAGGTTCTCAAAAAGGAAAACCAGAGGTAAAGGTAGAGGCACTTCCAGAAAAGAAGAATGACAGAAGGGCGGATAAATTCCAAGAGCGTGAACGTGATAGGGAGCGTGAAAATGGACGGAGTAACCGCCAAGAAAAACCAATACTGCAAAAGAATAACCAGGTAAAGAAGGAACCTGTAAAACAAGAGCCAAAGGAACCAGAAATTAAAATAATCCAATTAGGGGATACAATAACAATTAAAGAATTGGCAGAGAAAATGAAATTGCAGCCATCTGTCCTTGTAAAGAAAATGTTTTTGCAAGGTAAGATAGTAACTATTAACCAGGAAGTAGACTTTGCAACAGCAGAAGAAATTGCTTTGGAATTTGATATAATTGCGGAGCAGGAAGTAAAGGTAGATGTAATAGAAGAGCTATTAAAGGAAGAGGAAGAAGATGAAAACAATATGATTTCCCGCCCGCCTGTTATCTGTGTTATGGGCCATGTAGATCATGGGAAAACCTCTCTTTTGGACGCAATTCGTTCTACAAATGTCACATCAAGGGAAGCTGGCGGCATTACACAGCACATTGGGGCTTATGTAGTAGAAATTAATGGGGAAAAAATTACATTTTTGGATACTCCGGGGCATGAAGCATTTACTGCTATGCGTATGAGGGGGGCACAGTCTACAGATATTGCAGTACTTGTGGTTGCGGCAGACGATGGAGTAATGCCACAGACTATAGAGGCAATTAACCATGCAAAAGCAGCAGGAATTGAAATTATTGTAGCCATTAATAAAATTGATAAGCCAAGTGCAAATATTGACCGTGTAAAACAAGAATTAATAGAATATGAGCTAGTGGCAGAGGACTGGGGTGGAAGTACTGTATTTGTGCCAGTTTCTGCACATACGGGTGAAGGTATTGAAAATCTTTTAGAAATGATTCTTTTAACTGCAGAGGTAAAAGAATTAAAGGCAAATCCAAAGAGAAGGGCAAGGGGCCTTGTCATTGAGGCACAACTTGATAAAGGCAAGGGGCCTGTTGCTACGGTTTTGGTACAAAAAGGGACATTGCATGTAGGCGATGTAATTGCTGCTGGCGCAAGCCATGGAAAAGTAAGGGCGATGATTGATGATAAAGGCCGTAGGGTAAAGGAAGCATTGCCTTCTACCCCAGTAGAAATCCTTGGTTTAAATGATGTGCCAAATGCCGGCGAAATTTTTGTGGCATGTGAAAATGAAAAGGAAGCGAGAAGTTTTGCAGAGACCTTTATTTCACAAGGAAAAGAGAAACTTTTGGAAGAAACAAAAGCAAAAATGTCTTTGGATGATTTGTTTAGCAAAATACAGGCAGGCAGTTTAAAAGAACTAAATATTATTGTAAAGGCAGATGTGCAAGGATCGGTAGAAGCAATGCGCCAGAGCCTTTTAAAACTCTCTAATGAAGAGGTTGTAGTAAAGGTAATCCATGGTGGAGTAGGTGCAATTAATGAATCTGATGTTATCCTAGCTTCTGCTTCTAACGCAATTATTATTGGCTTTAATGTAAAACCAGATAATACGGCAAAAGGCATTGCAGAGCGTGAAAATGTGGATGTCCGCTTATATCGGGTAATTTATAATGCAATTGAAGATGTGGAAGCTGCGATGAAGGGCATGTTAGAGCCTGTTTTTGAAGAAAAAATAATTGGCCATGCAGAGGTAAGGCAGACATTTAAGGCGTCAGGCGTGGGCATGATTGCTGGATCTTATATATTGGATGGGAAATTCCAAAGAGGCTGTACTTGCAGGGTAAGCAGAGATGGAGAAATATTATTTGATGGTGCACTGGCATCTTTAAAACGTTTTAAAGATGATGTAAAAGAAGTAAATTCTGGCTATGAGTGTGGCTTAGTATTTGAGAAGTTTAATGATATAAAAGAAGGCGACCAAGTGGAAGCCTATATTATGGAAGAGGTTCCGAGATGAGAAAAAATAGTATAAAGAATACAAGAGTAAATGGTGAAGTATTAAAAGAATTAAGTAATATTATCCGAAATGAGATAAAAGACCCAAGAATCCATGAGATGACATCTGTGGTCTCTGTGGAGGTAACACCAGATTTAAAATATTGTAAGGCATATATTAGCGTCCTTGGCAACGAAGAAGAACAACAACAGACAATCCAGGGGCTTAAGAGTGCAGAAGGGTATATCCGTTCCCAGCTTGCAAAAACAATAAATTTAAGAAATACCCCACAGATTACTTTTATTCTGGATCAATCAATTGAATATGGGGTAAATATGTCAAAACTGATTGATGAGGTAAATAAAAATGATATTGAAAAATGAATTGAATGAAGTAAAAACAGTAGCAATTTCCGGTCATATAAGGCCGGATGGCGACTGTATAGGTGCTTGCATGGGATTATACCACTATATCCGCCAAAATTTCCCAGAGATAGAAATAGATGTTTATTTGGAAGAAGTTTCTGAAAAATATGCTTATATAGAAGAGTTAGATCAGATAAAACATACTGTTTCAGGGCCAAAGGAATATGATGTTTTCTTTATTTTGGATTGTGGGGATAAAGAACGCCTTGGTTTTTCAGGAGTTTATTTTGATACAGCAAAAAAGACAGTTTGTATTGACCACCATATTAGTAATGAAGGGGATTTTGCAGATTGTAGTTTAATTGATCCAAAAGCGGCCGCTACCAGTGAGGTTTTGTTTTATTTAATGGATCAAGAAAAAATAAATTTGGCAGCAGCAACAGCGTTATATATAGGATTAATACATGACACAGGGGTATTTAAACATAGCAACACTACTGAAAAAACAATGATGGCAGCAGCAAAGCTTATTGGGCTTGGAGTAGAGTTTACTAAAATTATTAATGATACATTTTATGGAAAAAGTTATGTCCAGAACCAGATTCTTGGAAGGGCATTGTTAGAGAGTGTGGTATTTTACCATGGTACTTGTATTTTTACCGCACTTAGGTTAAAGGATTTGGATTTTTATGGGGTTGGGCCCAAAGATTTAGATGGTATTGTTGATCAATTAATTGTAACAGAAGGAATCCGTTGCGCTATCTTTCTCTATGAAATAGAACCGCAAAAGTTTAAAGTGAGCCTGCGTTGTAAAGAAGGGCTGGATGTAAGTAAAGTAGCATTACATTTTGGCGGCGGCGGGCACATAAAAGCAGCAGGGTGTGATATGATGGGAAGTGTGCATGATGTGATTAATAATTTATCAGCACAGCTTGCAAGGCAAATTGACAATGCAGAATAAAATGGAGGCTGCGCCATGTACAATGGGATACTAAATGTATATAAGGAAAAGGGATATACATCCCATGATGTAGTAGCATTGCTCCGGGGAATCTTAAAACAAAAAAAAATTGGCCATACAGGCACATTAGATCCTTTAGCAGAGGGAGTGCTTCCTGTGTGTTTAGGAACAGGCACAAAGCTTTGTGATATGCTAACAGACAGAGAAAAAGAATATGAGGCTATACTTTTGTTAGGCATTAGTACAGATACCCAGGATATTACAGGTACGGTATTACAAAAGAAAGAAGTAAACCTTCCAGAAAAAGTTGTAGAACAAGCAGTTTTTTCCTTTTTAGGAGAATATAACCAAATACCGCCTATGTATTCGGCTATTAAAGTAGAGGGGAAAAAGCTTTATGAGCTGGCAAGGGAAGGGAAAGAGATTGAAAGGAAGGCAAGAAAAGTAGGAATTTTTTCCATACAGATTCTTTCTATGGATCTTCCAAAAGTACATATCCGGGTATCTTGTTCAAAAGGGACATATATAAGGACATTGTGCCATGACATTGGAAAAGTGCTTGGCGTAGGTGGCTGCATGGAAGCCTTAGTACGTACTAAAGTTGGGAATTTTGGAATAAAAGATGCCCTAAAATTGGCTGAAATAGAGAAATACCAAAGTGAAAACAAGATAACAGAAAAAATTCTTTCTGTTGAGGATACCCTTGGCATTTACCCGAAATGTGTGGTAGATGCCAATACCGATCATTTGGTATATAATGGGAATCCTTTCCGGGAAGAAGCAATACCAGGTAGTTTATTAGTAATAGAGTCCCCCGTGCGTGTATATGACAGTAAAGGGAAATTTATTGGTGTTTATTTATACAGAAAAGAAAAAAAAGCATATTATCCTCTGAAAATGTTTCTGGAACCATAATAAAGGAGTCAGGTGTTTTATGGAATTTATTAATCAACTGTCACAACTGCATATAAAAGAAAAAACGGCTGTTACCCTAGGAAAGTTTGATGGCCTTCACAGAGGGCATAAAAAATTATTAAACCAGGTGTTAAGGAAGAAAGAAGAAGGCTATCGCTCTGCTATTTTTACCTTTGACATTCCACCTAAAAATATGCTAAATGGGAAAAATGGCCGTTTGATATTGACAAATAAGGAAAGGACAGAGCTTCTAAAGCAATATAAGGTAGATATTTTATTTGAATGTCCATTTACAAAAGAAGTAGCAACTATGGAACCAGAACAGTTTGTGGCAGAGATCTTATTAGGGCAAATGAATGCGGGGTATATTGTAGTAGGGAGTGATTTTCGTTTTGGCCATAACCGGATGGGGGATATTTATATTTTGGATCACCTGTCCCGTAAATATAATTTTAAACTGCTGGTATTGGCAAAAGAACAATATCAGGGAAGGGATATTAGCAGTACATATATTAGGGATGTTTTAAAAGAAGGGAAAATTGAATTAGCAGCATTTTTATTAGGATATCCTTATTTTATAACAGGACAAGTAGTAAAAGGCAAACAACTTGGAAGGGAATTTGGCACCCCTACGCTAAACCAAATCCCAAAAGAAAATAAATTGCTTCCGCCAGATGGTGTATATGCTTCACAAGTATATTTGGAAGGGGAAAAATATAAGGGCATGACAAATATTGGGTTCCGCCCTACTGTGGAAAATACGCAGGTTCAAAATGTAGAAACCTTTTTATTTGGTTTTGAAGGGGATTTGTATGGAAAGGATATAAAGGTAGAACTTCTTTCCTATATACGGCCAGAACAAAAATTTGATTCTATAGAAGGACTTAAATTACAATTACTAAAAGATAAGGAAACAATAAAAAAGTGGCATTTGGGTAAAAGTATATAATGCAGGCTTTCTTAATATAATGTTAGTTTTTAGGAGGGATAATAAAGTGAAAGGACAGCCATATTATTTAGCATATGAAAGTAGATATAAGACTGTTTTTGAAGCAGGAGTAGAACGTTGGGGACATTCCCCTGACGATCAAGAACTTTATATTACGCTGAAAGATTGGGTAATTGACAATAAGCTGACAGGTAAAAATATTATTGAATTTGCTTGTGGGGAAGGGGCAAGTGGGGTGATATTGTCAGAACTTGGCTGTCATTATTATGGAGTAGATATTGCCCCTTCTGCTGTTATAAAAGCGAGAGAAACATTGAAGAATTATCCAAATGCAAAAGTGGAAATACTTGATATGGTGAAAGAAGCTACAAATGGAAAATATGATGCTGCACTTGATTGTATGGGTTTTCATATGCTTGTAACAGATGAAGATAGAAAATCGTATTTAAAGAACGCATTTTTGTCTCTTAAACGTAATTCGCCTATGTTGTTTTATAAAGAATCCTATAGAAATGATAGTAGTATAATAAGATCTACGGTTCATTCCTATGATGAATGGCTGAAAATAACTGGAAGTGACTATGAAACACCATCAGTACGCAGAGTTATGGGAAGTGGAGATATCGAAGTAATGATACCATATGTGCCAACAAGGGCAAATGATAAAGATGGATATATTAAGGAAATGGAATGGGCTGGATTTACAGTAGAAAAATTTATAGAAATGGATAGTTCAAGTAGTATTCAGTATTCTGCAAGCATTTATGTAAGGAAGCCTTGACTTAAAAATGTAAAATTATTTTTGTTTCCATAGTGTTGGATTTGGTTAAAATTTACATTGACAACAAAAAGTAATGTTGATATAATACTCCTGTAACAAATGTAATAATTATGTAATAATTTGAAATAAGCACAAAATCCTGCAAATCAATAGAAAACTACATTCTATGCAGGTGAACAGGAGTAATATAAGATGAGACATTCAATAGGGAAACTAGCAGGGATTTATTTATTAAGTACAGTAATGGTATTAAGTACAACAGAAGGTACATATGCTGTTAATCTTACTGGGATCGATGCAGCAGCAGGCGGTGCAGTAGCATTAGAGACATATTACCAGAATAGCAATAATGCCACTTCTAGCATAGAAGCAAATGGGAAGGCTGTTACTGCTTCAAAAGCAGTAGAAAAAGTTCCTGGATATGAAAACCTTGGATTGGCGAATGTGGAAGAAAGCCTGAATATCCGAGAGACTCCCGTTGACGGAAAGGTAGTTGGAAGATTATTAAAAGATGGTGCCTGTGAGATTATTTCAGAAGAAGATGGATGGTACTATATTGAATCAGGTGATATTAGTGGATATGTTAGTAAAGAATATATTTTGTCAGGCGAGGAAGCATTAGTGCGTGCCTGGGAAGTAATGGCAAATGTAGCCACTGTTACGGCTGATGGTCTGTATTTAAGAGAAGCGCCTACGACAGAATCAGGGTATATTGAATTGCTTGGCAATTCAGAGAAACTCCAGGTAGTGGATAAATTAGAAGGCTGGGCAAAAGTAGTAGTAGACAGTACGGAAGGGTATGTAAATACAGATTATATTGAGGTAAAACAAGAGTTGCAGACAGCGGTTTCTATGTCACAGTTTTTGTATGGCATGGATGTATCTGAGTTGCGTGTACAGATGGCAGAGTTTGCACAACAATTTGTGGGGTATCCCTATGTATATGGCGGCAATAGTTTAACAAAGGGAACAGACTGCTCTGGTTTTACTAATCTAATCTATGCGCACTTTGGCATTTCTATTCCAAGAACTGCAACTACGCAATATAATTATGGAACTAAAATTAGCACATCTGAATTAAAGCCGGGGGATTTAATCATATATGGTGAATACCAGATCGAACATGTAGGGATGTATATTGGGAATGGAATGATTGTGCATGCAAGCAATGAAAGGACTGGGATTAAATATTCAGAAATGTATTATAGAAATATAATTGGGTGCGTGAGGATAATAAATGATTAAGATAGGGAGGGAGAAGGTGCATAGGATGGGACGCCGGGAGAGGCGTTTGGCAAATATTGCTCCGACTCCGTGGAACCAGTGTTTCTAAGTGTTCTGATTATTGTTTTTTTCTTTTCCGCAACCAGCTCCTATGCGGCGTCCTGCCGCAGAGGAGCCTTGCCCGGACGTCCTGTCCGGGCATTGCTGCTTTATAGGGCAGAACACTAAGAAACACTGGTTCCACTCTGTAGTCGCTATATTTGCCAAATGCCTCTCCCGGCTGGATTATGCACGGTTCTGCTTTTGAAGGGGTGATGGTGTTTTTTAGTTTTTTGGGTAATGGATGGGTATTGGGGTAGGTGAATATTTTGTGAATTGGGATCGGAAGGGGGATTTATATGTTTGAAATTTGTGAGAAAATAGGAATTAATCCTCAAAAACTTTATAATGGTTGTATTTTTATGGCGGTGGCTCATGCTGTAACAGTTGGGGAATATTCAGAGTTAAATTATGAACATTCTTGGGATGGCATAAATTATTGTATGAATAACAGCCGGGGATGCCATGGTACGATTACTTTTGGTAAAAGGTATATTGTTGCTGTATTTCAAGATATATCAGTAAAAGTAGCATATCAGGATGCAATGAATTATTTTAAAGGTGCACCAGAAGCTATTGTGGAGCTTGCGAAAACAGAAGCTCTCCAATATGTTCTGGAAAATATAGATGGGGAAATAAAACCTTATATTACAGCGGCGTTTTGGGGGACTTGGGATGGATTGTATAGTACGCTTGGGTATGATGAGTTTATGAAAAATAGTGCTTATATACTTGCTATACAACTTATGGAAATCGATGAAGCGCTTAGGGCTTGTGACGATTATTATGGACTTACTGATGAACAGATGGACTTAATTCTTTCTCTTTCAAAACAGCGTTCCCAAATGGATTTTTCTATACCTATAGTCCTGAAAAAGACGGGTGCATTGTATGGCGACATGGATGAAATCAGGGCATCTATGAGTGAATTAAATATTAAATTGGAAGAGTAAAATAAAAAATGTAGCCATATAGAAATACAGCCAATTGTGCTCCTATGTTTTACAGGCTCATTCGAGAAAATAGAGGAAGTTCTTAATGCTTTGGTTCATATACAGCAATTAGCGGACAGGATGTCCGCTAAAGGAACCTATGTGGCAGGGACGCCACATAGGTTCCGGTTGTGTTTCGGATAGATAGTATAAGCCAAAGCATTTAGAAATTCCTTATTTTGGAGCTGAGCCTGTAAAACATAGGAGCACGATTGGCGTCCCTTTTTTGGGTTGTGTTTTTAATCCGAAAATTCTATCACTTTAGTAGCGATTTTTTCTTGAAATCTTATATCATGTTCTACCAGTAACATAGTGGCAGGGAATTGTTGTAGTAAGTTTTCGATTTGTACCCTAGAAAAAATATCAATGTAATTTAATGGTTCATCCCAAATATATAAATGCGCTGGTGTCATTAAACTGGTTGCTAGTAAGACTTTCTTTTTTTGCCCTTCTGAAAAGGATTCTATAGGTTTTATAAATTGTATTCTTTCTAAGTCTAACTGGCGCAGTAAGGCGCAAAATAGGCTTTCGTCTAAATTGTTTTCTTTACAGTAGTTTTGGATTGTGCCTGTTAGGAAGGAAGTATCTTGGCTTATATAGGATATTGTTAATCCAGAGGCAATTTGTATGGTGCCTTGTTCTATTATGTTTGTTGGCTGGGCTTGGAAACCAGCTTTTGATAAAATGGATTTAATAAGGCTGGATTTCCCACATCCATTTTGGCCTTTTAGGAAAAGGTGGTCTTTTTGTTCTAGTTCAAAGCTTAGGTTTTGGAATATTGGTTTTTCTGTATTGGGGTATTGTAGGCTGTAATCTTTAATAGAGATTAGTGTATTTTTATAATGCGTAAGTGGCATAATTTTTAAAGGAGCTGGGGCTTCTATATCTTGTAAAAGGCCTTCTTTTTCTTCAATTTCCCGTGCAATCCGGTTTTCCATTTGTTTTACGCGGCTTTGCATCTTTTTTGTTTTTGCACCGATATAAGGCCTAGTGCCATTTCCACGGTCATGATCTTTAATGGGATCAGAGCCGATTTTTGTCTGTTCGTTGTTATCTGCCCATTGCCTTGCCCGAGCAGAGGCTTTTTTTAGTTTTTGGATTTCTTTTTTATGTTTTTCGTTTTCGGATTGGGAAAATAGGTCTTTTCGGGATTTATTTTCCCACCAGCTTGAAAAGTTACCATTTTGTATTTCAATGGAACAGCGGTTTAGGACAAGGACATGGTCGATACAGGCATCTAATAAGTCCCTATCATGGGAAACTAGAATAAATCCTTTTTTGTGTGAAAGATATTGTTTTACAATTTCTCTGGATTCTTTATCTAAATGGTTCGTGGGTTCATCAATTAGTAAAAAATCATTTTCCCCTGAAAATAAGATAGCAAGCATTACTTTTGTGCGTTCGCCATGGCTTAGGGTATAGAAAGGGCGGTAAAGGACATTAGCATCTAATTGCAAACTATCTAGTTCACAAAGTACCCGCCATAATTCACAATTTCTTTTTAATTGATCCATAAAATCAATAGTACAGCTTTCCATATATTCTGGAAGGATAGTGTAAGGAAAGTAATCAAATAGGGTAGTTGTGTCAATAGTGCCTTGATATTCATATGCCCCAAGCAGAAGGTTTAGAAAAGTGGTTTTTCCTTTTCCATTTCTTCCAATAAAACCCAATTTCCAATTTGTATCAATAGAAAAGGAAACGTGGTTAAAAATATAATCAGGGCTTCCCTCATAATAAAAAGTTAAGTTATTTACCATTATTCTTGACATATTAAAACCTCCTTTTAGAGCTGTTGCCAAAGGTAGATTTTTGGAAATCTCTTTGATATGCCATATACAAAAAAGGGCACAAAAAAGAGAGGTATAAAAATATAATCTACCTTTGGCAACATGAAAAAAACACATAATTGTGTAGTTAAAAATCCATGTTTTCAAAAGTGAATTATAATCTCATTTTTCCTCTCATTCTGGTTTTCTATAACCGATTTATATTGTGTATAGGTTCCTAGTTTGTATATAACTTTTTATTTAGGGACAAAATAATTTTGCGCTTATGCACTCTATTATTTTGGTTTATTATAAAATAAAAGATGGGATATGTCAATATAAAAAAGAAATAAAATTCTAGAGAAATGTAGTTTCAGAGAAATGAAATTTCTCTTTAAATTTTTGCGATAAATCTTTGACAAAGTAGGTATCCTGTGGTATACTCGGAATTGTGTGTAACCTGTACTCGGTATTCGGAAACTCCAACCGATGCTTAGTACTGGGGATAATAATAATTTAGGAGGATGACTTATGATTTCCAAGGAAAAGAAAACAGAAATTATCAAAGCTTATGGGAGAACCCCAAATGACACTGGATCACCAGAGGTCCAGATTGCAATTTTAACAGAGAGAATTATAGAACTTACAGAGCATTTAAAGAATAATCCAAAGGATCACCATTCTAGGAGAGGGCTTCTTCAGATGGTTGGGCAGAGAAGAGGTTTATTGGATTATTTAAAGAAAACAAACCTGGATGGGTATCGTGTTTTAATTGAAAGGTTAAATATCAGAAAGTAAAGAAAATAAGAGGCGGATAAATCCGCCTCGTTTTTGTGCAATTTCAGTCAAAAGATAATTTCCGAGACCACTGAAGTATGCGTGAAACTCACGCACAGTTCAGTAGTTTCGGTATCTTTGGCTGGATAGTAAGACAGAAGGAGGTACGTATGTACAAGAGTTTTTCAATGGAATTAGCTGGAAGGACATTGACAGTGGATGTTGGCAGGGTTGCAGCGCAAGCAAATGGAGCCGCATTTATGCACTATGGTGATACAGTGGTATTGTCTACAGCGACAGCTTCTGATGCGCCAAGGGAAGGGATTGATTTTTTCCCTCTTAGCGTAGAGTATGAAGAGAAATTGTATGCAGTTGGGAAAATCCCAGGTGGTTTTAATAAAAGGGAGGGGAAGGCATCAGAGAATGCAATTTTGACTTCCCGTGTTATTGACAGGCCAATGCGCCCATTATTCCCAAAAGACTATAGAAATGATGTTACATTAAATAATATGGTTATGTCGGTAGACCCAGAGTGTAGTCCAGAATTAACAGCTATGCTTGGTTCCGCAATTGCAACAGCTATCTCCGATATTCCATTTGATGGCCCATGTGCAACTACGCAGGTGGGGCTGATTGATGGGAATTTTATTATTAACCCAAATGCGGCACAGAATTTAGAATCGGATTTAAAATTGACAGTTGCCTCTACTAGGGAAAAGGTAATTATGATTGAAGCTGGTGCAAATGAAGTCCCAGAAGCGAAAATGATAGAAGCGATTTTTGAGGCGCATAAGGTAAACCAAGAAGTAATTGCTTTTATTGATCGGATTGTGGCAGAATGTGGGAAACCAAAGCATGATTATGTAAGCTGTGCAGTTCCGGCAGAATTATTTGAGGCTATGAAGGAAGTAGTTTCTCCTGAAGAGATGGAACAGGCTGTTTTTACAGATGAAAAACAGAAGAGAGAAGAAAATATCCGTGTAGTAAAAGAAAAATTAACAGAGGCATTTGCAGAAAAAGAAGAATGGCTTGTTATTTTAGATGAAGCATTGTATCAATATCAGAAAAAGACTGTTAGGAAAATGATTCTAAAGGATCATAAACGCCCAGATGGCAGGCAGATTACACAGATCCGCCCGCTTGCAGCAGAGATTGACTTGATTCCAAGAGTCCATGGATCTGCAATGTTTACTAGAGGGCAGACTCAGATCTGTACAGTAACAACACTTGCCCCATTGGCTGAGGCACAGCGTTTAGATGGGTTAGATGAAAATGAAACCAGTAAACGTTATATGCATCATTATAATTTCCCTTCTTATTCTGTAGGGGAAACAAAACCTTCCAGGGGGCCAGGAAGGCGTGAAATTGGGCATGGTGCATTGGCAGAAAGGGCATTAGTGCCAGTCCTTCCTACAGAAGCAGAATTTCCTTATGCAATCCGTACTGTTTCAGAAACATTTGAGTCAAATGGCTCTACATCACAGGCTTCTATTTGTGCATCTACAATGTCATTAATGGCTGCCGGGGTGCCAATTAAAAAGGCAGTAGCTGGGATTTCTTGTGGTTTGGTGACAGGGGAGACAGATGAGGATTATATTGTATTAACTGATATCCAAGGGTTAGAAGATTTCTTTGGGGATATGGATTTTAAGGTAGCTGGGACACATGAAGGAATTACGGCAATCCAGATGGATATTAAAATCCATGGATTAACAAGGCAGATTATTGAGGAAGCGATTGCAAGGACTAGAGAGGCAAGGATTTATATTTTAGATGAAGTAATGGCTCCTGTTATTGCAAAACCAAGGACTGAGGTAGGCAAATATGCGCCAAAGATTATCCAAATCCAGATTGATCCTGCAAAGATCGGTGATGTGGTAGGGCAGAGAGGAAAAACGATTAATGCCATTATTGAAGAGACGGGAGTAAAAATTGATATTACAGATGAGGGTGCCGTATCAGTATGTGGGACGGATACGGCAATGATGGATAAGGCTGTCCGCTATATCCAGACAATTGTGGCAGATTTTGAAGAAGGCCAGATATTTACTGGAAAAGTAATTAGTATTAAAGAGTTCGGTGCCTTTTTGGAATTTGCCCCAGGAAAAGAGGGGATGGTGCATATCTCTAAAATTTGTAAAGAGAGGATTAACCGGGTAGAGGATGTCCTAACATTAGGTGATGTTGTAAAAGTAGTATGCCTTGGCAAGGATAAAATGGGAAGAATTAGCTTTAGTATTAAGGATGTAAAAGCAGCAGAAGCAAAATTGCAAAATAAGGAAGAATAAAGAGAAAGGGGCATCTGGCATTTAAGGTGCCCCTTTTTTATGCACAGATTTATGTAGAGGAAATACATAAGCCGCTAAGGCGATGCGATTTCTTAATAAAATCTAAATAAAATAATCTTCATTTTTAAATAAGGTATTGATATACTGTGTTAGTAGATTAAAATTTAGAAAGGAGATTGTAATATGACAGATACAAAGGAGCAGGATTTAGATGCCCTTGCAGAAGAAATGATGAAGGAGACCCCCGGGAAGAAAAAGAAGAAAAAGAAAAAATGGATTGCAATTATTCTGGTGGTTGTATTGGTCATTGGTGTTTTGGTAGTAAAAAATATGGGAGGGAATGGAGAACAGCTTCCTATGGTACAAACAAAACCGCTTGCAAAAGGGGCGATTATGCAGACATTATCTTTAAATGGCCCAATATCTGGGACAGATAGTGTGGAAGTAGTGTCTAACCTTCATGCAGAAATACAAGAAATTCTGGTAAAAGAAGGGGATAAGGTAGAGGAAGGGCAGGTACTTGCAAGGCTGGATTCCTCTGAATTAGAACGCCAGATTACAATAGCAGAGAATGAATATAATTTGGCAAAGGCTACATATCAAGAAAAGCTAAGGGAAAATGCGGTATATACACAAAAGGCATCGGCTGCCTGCGAGACAGCACAAACTGCATTAAACCGGGTACAGGCGTTATATGACAGTGGAAATGCTTCTTTAGTAGAGTTGGAAGCAGCAAAGACTACACTTTCTGATGCCATTAGGGAACGGGATAGTGTGGCAGGCTGTGAGAGCTTTGCTTTACAGGCGGAAAATTCACGGCTTTCCCTGGAACAGAAACAGGAACAATTAAAAGATACGGAAATTATTAGCCAGATTAGCGGCACTGTAGTACGTGTAAATAGTAAAGTGGGACGTTTTGCAGATAAAACAGAGAATGACAGGCCGATGTTTGAAATAGAAAACCTGGAGAAATTAGAAATGGAAATCCCAGTGAGTGAATATTATATTGGGGAAATTAAGTTAGGGCAGAAAGTCATTATTACGGCTGATATTTTAAATGGAGAAAGTGTAGAAGGGACAGTAACAGCAATTTCCCCAACAGGGGAGGTAAAGTCTGCTTCTAGCACAGAACGGGTAATCCCTATTACAATCCAGATTAGTGATACATCGAGTGCATTAATAGCAGGCATTAATGCAAAGGCATCCATTATTCTTGATGAGGCGGAAAATACATTTATAGTACAGTCTTCTGATGTAGTACAAAGGGCAGATGGAAGCTTGGCGGTTGCTACTGTAGAAAATGGAGGAATTAAATGGATTCCTGTTTTATGTGGGATTGAAAGTGATTTTGAAGTGGAGATTATACCTGTAGAAGAAGGTTCTATTGTGGAAGGTATGCAGATTGTTTCGAATCCAAATGGAAATATGGCAGAGGGTATGTTAGTAAGTGTAATAACTACAGAATAGGAAGGTGCGTGCCAAATGTTTGGAATAAAGAAGAAACAGGAAGAAAGTATAACTGTGACAGAGGATTTGATCCGCATTGAAAACTTATATAAAATTTATGATACAGGCTCTTTAAAAGTAATGGGTTTAAAAAAGATTAATTTAACCATTAAAAAAGGGGAATTTGTAGCAATTATGGGGCAGTCTGGTTCTGGAAAATCTACACTAATGAATATTTTAGGCTGCCTAGATCGGCCAACTTTAGGGCATTATTATTTAGATGGCATAGAGACAGGGAGCCTAGATGCAAATGAATTGTCCGATATCAGGAATAAAAAGATAGGTTTTGTATTTCAATCTTTTAACCTAATTGCCCGTACTTCAGCAATAAAAAATGTGGAGCTTCCTATGACATATGCCCATATGCCAAGGAAAAAGCGGAGGGAACGCGCAAAAGAATTGTTAATCCGTGTAGGGATTGGAAAACGTATGGAGCATATGCCAAATGAGCTTTCAGGAGGCCAAAGGCAGAGGGTGGCTATTGCACGTGCCCTTGCAAACAACCCGCCATTAATTTTAGCCGATGAACCTACTGGGAACCTAGATACGGCAGCATCTGTCGAGATTATGGAGTTATTTTCTGCATTACATAAAGAAGGGGCAACTGTAGTGGTGGTAACACATGAAGAGGACATTGCTGCATTTACAGACCGGGTAATCCGTTTCCGGGATGGGCAGATATTGAGTGATGTAAAAAATAACCATGGGAAGGAGGAGGTACAATGCTCTTAGAAAATATTAGTATGGCGTTTTCTGCAATCCGGGCAAATAAAATGCGTTCTTTTTTAACCATGTTAGGGATGATTATTGGCATTGGCTCGGTTATTTCAATTGTATCCATAGGCGACAGTATGCGTGCCTTAGTTGCAGACCAATATAAAGATGTAGGAGTAAACCGCGCTATTCTCCGGGTGTCATATTATGTAGATGAATTTAGGGAAAGTGATTATTTTACGTTAGATCAATTAGAAAGGGTTAAGGAGTTATTTTCAGAAGAGATTGCTTATATTGTGCCATCGGCAGGAACTTCTGCAGAAGGAATCTATGGAAGGAACCGTATGCAGCTTTATTTCCAAGGAGTAGATTATAATTATAATGAAGTACAGAATATTGAAATTATTGAGGGCCGTATGTTGAATGAGGCAGATATTCTAGGAAGGAAATTAAATGTAGTTTTAGAGGAAAAAGCAGCAAAGAAGTTATTTGGTTCTACTAAAATAATAGGAAAAAGTTTCCGTAGCACAATTTATAATGAGACAAAGGATTATTATGTAGTAGGTGTTTATCGGGAACATGTAACGGCAATGATGGCATTAATGCAATCTTTTGGAGAAGATCAGACAGGTTCCTTAATTTTACCATATAGTGTATTAATAGGCCCATCCGATTATATTATGAGTTTAGATTTATTTGCAAGAGATGGGAAGCTGGAGCAGTTAAAACGGAAAATAGTCCCTTACCTAGCGAAAGAAAAGAACCGCTTAGAGTCTGAAATTGATTTCTATACGGCAGCAGAAGAGATGAGCAGCATGGATGGCATAATGAGTGGGCTATCCCTTGCTGTAGGCGCAATTGCTGGTATCTCTTTGGTAGTAGGCGGTATTGGGATTATGAATATTATGCTGGTATCTGTAACAGAACGTACAAGAGAAATTGGAATCCGAAAAGCCCTTGGCGCAAAAACCAGGGATGTTATGATACAGTTTTTAACAGAGTCTGCACTTATTTCGGCATTTGGCGGATTTTTAGGCGTAGCCATAGGGGTAGGGTTAGTTACTCTTGGCGGCGGGTTAATCGGGATACAAGCCGTTGTAAAACCAGAGATTATTGGGGTAGCAGTAGGATTTTCTGCATTAGTTGGAATTTTCTTTGGGCTATATCCAGCGTCACGGGCAGCAAAAGCCGATCCCATAGATGCGTTGCGCTATGAGTAGAGTAAAGGAAAAAGATAGGGAAATATAAAAAATAAGAAAAGTAATATGCTCCCTTGTAGTTTGTCCACATAGAAGGGGGCATATTTTTTGTTAAATATTCAGTAGATAAGCAATATCAGAAAAATTAATAAGTAGATCATTATAGATACCAGCTTTTATAGAGTCAGCAAAGGTATAATCTTCCGTATTTTCTAATTCGAAATTATAAACAAGGATACGGTTTTTTTCTGGATCAACAATCCAATATTCTCGAACCCCAGCGGTACGGTATTTAAATAGTTTTGTATAATAGTCCATTCGCCTGCTGCCTGGAGATACAATTTCAATAATCCAGTCTGGGGCTCCAAAACACCCCTTATCTGTAAGTTTATTGGGATCACAGATAATAGATATATCTGGTTCAACATAATTTATATTATCCTTGTGTAAAAATACTGCAAATGGGGAGATATAAGTTTCACAGGTTCCATTATTTTGCTTAATATATTCCCGGATAGTTGCAAAGAGTTCACCTACAATACGTTGATGGTTTCTTGTAGGTGGTGCCATATAATAAATCTGACCATCTATTAGTTCCGCACGTTTTCCATCTGGTAGGGAATAAATATCATTAATAGTATAGAGGTGTTCTTTAGGTAATGGCATAAGATTACGCTCCTTCCAATAATTGTGTGGCTGATTTTAAAATTGCAGCTTTTATTTTATTGTAGATATTTATATCTGCAATATATCAGGATTCTTTTTGTAAGGTGATAAAAGTATAGCATATAATTTTAAAAGTATCAATAACCTGTGCTTTGCAAATCAGTGCTAACAGTGGTGTTTTGTATTTATAGCAACCTGCTTGCTGAATTTGGCGAGTTGTGTTATTCTATAGTATAATATGGAAATAAGTGATACATAAAAGTGGAGGAGAAAATAATGAGAGAAACAATTATAGGGAAGCAATTTGATGAGGAACGTGCGTTGTATCATCTTCAGCATACAGATGTAGAAAATTGTATTTTTGCTGGGCCTTTGGATGGGGAATCAGCGTTGAAAGAATCTAGGGATATTGGCTTACAGAAATGCCAGTTTTCTTTACGTTATCCTTTGTGGCATGTAAAAGGGTTTACTATGGCAGATTCTAAAATGGATGATAAGACACGTGCAGCGATTTGGTATGCAGAGAATGGAGTAATTACAAATAGTATTTTAAATGGGATTAAGGCTGTACGGGAATGTGCCCATATAAAGCTGGCACACTGCCAGATAGATTCGCCAGAATTTGGCTGGAAGTCACAGGACATTACATTGTCTGGAACAGAGATTACATCAGAATATTTATTTTTGGACAGCCGGGATATAAGCTTGTCAAATGTTGAGATGAAAGGAAAGTATTCTTTTCAGTATGTGGAAAATTTAGAGATTGTAAATTGTAATTTGGATACAAAAGATGCGTTTTGGCACAGTAAGAATGTAATAGTAAAAAATAGTGTGGTAAAGGGAGAATATTTGGGATGGTTTTCAGATGGGCTGACCCTGATTAATTGTAAAATTATTGGCACACAGCCAATGTGTTATTGCAAAAATTTAAAATTAGTGGAATGTACAATGGAAGATACAGATTTATCTTTTGAGTATTCCGATGTGGAAGCAGAGATAAAAGGGCATGTTATTTCTGTTAAAAATCCAAAGTCTGGTATAATAACAGTGGATAGTGTAGGAGAAGTAGTTTGGGATGATCCAGTAATGGAGTGTACTGGGAAAATAATAGTCCGGGAAAAAGAAATTCCAGAAAGGATATCTATGAATTAGGGAAAGGAATAAAAACAAGCATATTGTATTAAAAAATAAGATTACAATATGCCTGTTTTACTGTGTTATGTCCCTAGTCTATAATAAAGTGGTTCATCATTTCTACCATAGTTTTTACTTGTGTTTTTTGTTCTTCGCTAACGGCAGCAGTTTCTTCAGAAGTAGCAGCGTTGTTATCTACAATAGAAGAAACTTCTACAATATTTTCATTGACTTTATACATATGGGAAACATCTTGGTTTAACATTTGTACAATTTGCCCGATTTTTTCTGTAGCAGCCTTTGCCGATGCTGTAACTTCAGTCATATTTAATGCAGTTTCATCTGCAATAGAAATGCCTTTGTCCATAACAAGGATAGTTGTTTGGATTAATTCGGAGGTTTTTCTGGCAGCTTTTGCGGATTCGTCAGCTAGGTTCTTTACTTGGTCTGCAACAACGGCAAAACCTCTTCCTGCTTCACCAGCCCTTGCGGCTTCAATGGAAGCATTTAAAGATAAAAGGTTTGTTTGGGAAGCTAAGTCTTCAATAGTCCCAATAATAGTATTAATCTGGGAGGAACAATTGCCAATTTCGCCAATTATATTTTTTAATTCTTCCATCATTTGGTTGCCAGCATTTAGTGTTATGCCAGCTTTAGAGGCAAGGTCGGCAGATTCTTCTGCAGCTTTACAGCTTTGTTCTATGCTTGCTGTCATACCCTTAAAGGTGGTAATTAATTCAGATACCCGCATAGCCTGGGAGGTACAACTTTTTGCTAAATCGTCAGCAGCATAAGCTAATTGTACAGAACCAGCATCAATTTGCCCAGAAACATTGTGGAGTGTGGTAACAGTTTCACGCATTTGTTCGCCAATTTTTTGGAAAGCTTCTTTAATTTCAACAAATTCGCCAACGTATTCTTGCTCGGTATGTATATTATAATTCCCATTTCCCATCTGGGTAAGGATTCCTGAGATTTCTTTTATCATGCCATGTAGGTTTTTCTTCATAAAGGCAATGGCAGAAACCATTTTCCCTACTTCACTTTCATCTGCTTCCATGGCAAGTTCTGTCTGGAAATCACCTTTTGCCAATACAATCATTTGATCAGAAACCTTTATAATTGGCTGTAGGAGTTCTTGGTTTGCAAATTTTATGGTTTTTATCATTTGAAAGATAACATAAACAAAGGAACATGCAAACAGGATTTCAAAAATTATCTGTAATAGTTGTAAGGTAAACTGGTTTTTATCTTTTCTATCTAAAATATTTAGTATGGTTTCATCTGTTAAGGAAGTAATCTGTTTAATTGTATTTGCGTATTCAATGCTAAATACACATGACTGTGCTGCTGTTAGATCGCCATTTTGTACATAATTCATAGCATCTTTTTCTAATGGGACTAGATTTTCGGATAAAGAGGAAATGTTGGTTAGGCTTGTCCATTCTTCTTTTGTTAAGTTGCATGATTGTAAAATTTTTATAGCTTTTTCCCTGTTTTGGTCTTCATTTAATTCCTGCATATACGCATTATAGTATTCCTGTTCTCCAGTAACAACATAGGATTGTACAGCATTAGTTAATGTTTTAGATCCAATTCGATATTGGTTAAGTGCCATAGTAGTGTTGAGCTGGTTGCTATGCAGAGTGGATACTCCAATATTAAATGCAATAAAACCAAGCAATAATATAGCCCCTGTCCCTATAGAAATATATGCCTGGCGCACTAATTTCTGTAATAGTGCAGATTGGCTTTTTGTGTTCATAATTCGATCCCCTTTCTTAAACAAGAAGCTGCTGTAAAATAACAACTTCTTACAATATATAGCATAAATAATATAGAATATTTACTATATACTATAGAAGAATTGTATTTTACAGCAGCTCCCAATGCCTTCATCTCTATGCTTCTATCTTTTATTATATGTAAAAAAGGCAAAAAAAGCAATAGTTATATGATGAATCGTTATGATAAATGTTAGAAAGTAGTTATAAGCCCCGTATTGGCAGTATATTTGTTCCGACAATTTAAACACTTTTAATTCCTTATGAAATTAGCACTTGTCTTTTCTTTGTGCCTTTGTTATACTTACGATAGAGATTTTATAAGGAAATAAGAATAAGGATATTAGGAGGATTTAATTATGTTAGTTGACACAAAGGCCAAATTAGGGGTATTTTCTATTGCATTAGGTGCATATTTGCCGCAGTTCCCATCATTGGTGCCGGAGTTTGAGGCTCAGTATGAGGCATTTAAAAAGACACTTCCTGATACAGTAGAAATTATTGATGGAGGGATGGTGACAACAAAAGAACAGTCACAGGCAGCAGGGGATTTATTCCGTGCTGCAGATGTTGATCTGGTATTTTTGCAGTTATTAACCTATGCTACATCTTATAATATGCTTCCAGCAGTAAAAGATCTGGATGTCCCAGTAGTGCTTGTAAATGTCCAGAAATTAAAAGCACTTGACTATGATCATACAGATATTGCTTCATGGCTAGGTGAAGGCTATGCTTGCGGGGCTGTTGGCGAGATGGTGGCAGATTTAGAAAGATATGGAAAGAGGCATGCTGTAATTACAGGCGTTGTTGAAGGAGGAGATCCTGGCGTCCAGGCAGAGATTGAAGAGTGGTGCCGTGCTGCCCAGGTAAGGAGAAGGTTCCGTGATACGAATATTGCACAGATTGGAAGGCCATATCCTGGTATGATGGATCTTTATATTGATGAATCTAACTTATATAGAAGGATGCATTTATATACAAAGCAGTTTGACTGGGAAAAAATGTGGGCGATTGCGGATAATATTACAGATGAAGAGGCGATCCGTGCAAAGGCACAAGATATTTTGGATACTTTTGATGTGGAAGGTGGCGGAAGCATCGAGGAAGTATGGGAAATGGCAAAATACGTGGTTGCTTTTGAACAATGGGTGAAAGATGAAAAACTTGGTTTAATTGCTTCTCATTATGATGGATTTGCGCAAGGCAAGGCAGGCGTGCTTGATAGTATGTTAATCCCTGCATTTTCTATGTTAATTAAACAAGGGACAGCTTGCGCAGTAGAAGGCGATATGAAAGTTGCTATGGCTATGAGTATTTTAAAGACAATTTCTGGAACAGGCCAGCTTGCTGAGATGTACTCTATTGATTTTAATGATGATATTGCAATTATTGGGCATAGTGGATCAGGCGATGCGGATATTTCTGATAAGAAGCCAACAATGAAGATTGTAAAGGTATTCCATGGAAAAACAGGCGGCGGTTATTTAACCCAGTTTTATCCATATACAGGCCCTGTTACATATCTTGCTATTACACAAGATGGAGAGGGACATTTTAAATTTGTGGTTGCAGAAGGTGTGAATGAGGAAGGTAAAATTCTTTCCTTTGGGGATACCAATATGAGGACACGCTTTACTTGTGGCGCAAGAGAATTCGTAAACCGTTGGAGCGAATGTGGGCCAACCCATCATTTTGCAGCAGCTACAGGCAGGCATATTGATACTATTTTAAAGGTAGCAAAGATTTTCAATGTATCTGTGGATATTGTAACTAGATAATAGGGAAGATAGGTAAGGAAAAGCGCAAATCCAAGGTGGGTTTGCGCTTTTATAGATATAAAAGAAAATGGATAAAGGGGAATTATAATGGAAAATAAAAAACAAACATCATTGTATGATTTTATTGCAAGTGCAGTAGTAGATGGGCAATTACCAAAGGATTTTTCATTGCCACAAAAAGCAAATAAAAATGAGATTAGGTGGATGGACGGCGCAATGGATGGGGTCTATATTTATCATATGGGCTTTTCGGAATTAGCAGATGATAATAAAGCACTTATGATAGAAGCAGTTTTAGCGGCTTCTAAAAAAGACTTTGGCAAGGCAGATATATTATTTTGCAAGTTAGGGGAAAAGGTTCGTGCAATTGCTGCAATCGATGAACTCCAAGCTTATATAATAGATCATAAAGAAGAGTTGTCAGCAGAAAATATCTATGGATATGCAGTCCATGCGATTTTGGGTTCAGTAGACAGGGAATGTGTGAAATATGGGCTTTCTCTGTTAGAATTATTTAATACAGATAATGAGGAGAAAATAAAGGATATTGTACGGACGATAGGGTTAAGTGATGAATTTTCTCTTTTTGCGGTTTATGTAATGCTCCAATGGGAAGATGGGAATAACGAAGTATACCAGCTTGCAAAAAAGATTTATGGCTGGGGGCGTATCCATGCAATAGAACGGATAGAACCAACTACAGAAGAAATCCAGG
Source organism: uncultured Lachnospiraceae bacterium (assembly GCA_910577045.1). GTDB lineage: Bacteria > Bacillota > Clostridia > Lachnospirales > Lachnospiraceae > RGIG8607. Next base: position 293,654 of record CAJTLB010000001.1, read on the forward strand.
AATGGCTTTTAAAAGAGGGTGTGCATAATACTATTTTGCCATCTTATTCTGCTTTCACATGCTGGCAGAAATCAGATGCAGAAAATAGGTTAAAAAATCCATCAAAAGAAGAAATGGCTGGGATAAGGGATATTATTGCCGGGCTTTTAGAGGAAGGGCCAGTTTCAGGAATATCAGGAATAGAAAACCATAATGATATTATCATGGTATTTTTAAATCAAATGGAAAAGCTAGAATTAACATTAGAGGACTATGAAGTAATAAGAGGAATCCGTATTTATTTTGAAAATCAGGATGCAGATACAGATAATATAGGCATTGTCTCTTTATGTAATAAGCTTTTAGATACGGATATATGCAGGGATGTAGTATTAGAAGCTGTTAAAGAGGGAAGAGCAATTGGCTTGGCACAAGACTTAAAACTGGATTATAAAGAGGATATATTAGGGCTTTTAAAGACATCTTTTGAAGAGAAGTTTTATTTGTGCAGCTTTATTATGGCTGATTATAAGGATGCAGTACTTAAAATTTTCCGTGAAAACCTGCCGCTAGAAGAAATGAAAACACTGCCAACTAATAGTCTTGGGCTTGGCAAGGAATACCAAAAGCAACATTGCCTAGAGAATATTTTACAAGAGTTAAAGATATACCCACTAGAAGGACAGGAATTTGTAGAAACAGCACTTCAGTCTGCGCCTATCCGAACAAGGAATATAGGGATTGCTGTGTTAGAATCATGGGTAAATATGAAACAAATTCCTCTTAAAGAATTAATGCCTGAAATATATAAGCTTCTTTGCCGGCTGCGGGATATTGAAACAGATGAGAAGGTTGTAAATAAGATGGATAGGTTAATAGCTGGAAATATTATATTTGAAGATAAGAAATAATATTATCAATAGGAGTTTTTAAGGGATAGATTTGTTTATAAAATAGAATTGCTGGTTGTTATTTGGTTTGTAGCTTAGTAAGAAGTTTAACGATTCCATTTCTATTTTTTGCGGTTTTCATAAAAGCAGGGAGCATATCTGATTGAGAACGCATGGTGTGGTAAGTGTTATAAAAGCCAGGTTGGACAGTGCGTATATCTGCACTTAGATAATCAATTAAATATTGTAAGTGTTCTCTGTTTAATGCCCATATTGTTTTTCCACGGTAATTTGTTTGGAAATAAAATGGATAATGAAAATAAGGGTCCTTTGCATGTTGTATGTTTTCAAATACTATACATTGTGGTTTTATACTACTGGAAACATCACTTATTACAGATTCTTTGCAATAAGGGCATTTAACTCGTATTTTTTGCCCATGGATTTTATTATTAGGCATAGAAACCCGGAAGTATTGTCCAGTTGTGGTACACTGGGCAGTTACTTCAAAGGCATGGACACCGCCTGGCATAGTTTCCTTTTTAGTATAACAGGATTTACATTGGAAAACGGCAATATTTCGTTCTTTATAAAAGCGGACAACTCCTGCTTTCCCACAGTTTGGGCAGACAACAACCATATTGTGGTATGGAAGATCATAAAATGTGGTTGCCATATAAATTCTCCTTACAAATATATTTTGGGGTATTCTTTTATTATATATAAAAAGGCTGGATTATGCCAGACTTTTTTTGCTTGTTAAGAAAATTTTATCTTTTAAAGCATGGAAGCACAAGTGAGAAGGTTTGCCCTGACCAGAAAAATAGAATAAGGAAACGCTAATAAAATGAGGTGCAAGAAAATATGAATGAAAGGCTGCGGGAAGAATATTATTTAGTTAAATTTAAAATTTTACAAGAAGAATATTATACTTTTTGGTATACAGATGACATAGATGGATTTTTGCTTGATAAAAATGGGAAGTTAAAGTTTTTTCTAACAAAAGAAGAAGCGATAGTTTTTGCAAAGGAAAAGGGATTTTTACTGAATACAAAAGATGCAGAAGAGGTTCTAGTATCCTCAGAAATCCTTAAAAAAGAGAATATAAGAAGGATAAATTGTAATTTTTTCTTAAATAATTGGAATACGCTATCCGATGTGGCACATTCTATAAACTGTCAATTTATAGGTGATAGTAAGGGAAGAGTTATTCGGAATATTTATATTAAGTTATTTTATGGCTGCAATATCCTGCTAGAAGAAGGGGATGAATATTATAGGCCAAAATGGAGTAAAAAGGAAAGATATTGGATTACGAAAGTAATGAAGAATGGTTTTGAGATTTTAGCAAAAGGGTTAAATATAAAAATGGAATTATAACCTACATGGATCGACAAGTTTTTACGAAAATCTATTCCAAAAAGCAATAAACTGATATATAATGAACCTATGATAAACATGGAGGATTGTATAAGGTGGAAATTTTAGTTATTTTAAAAGATAACTTTTGGAAATTTGATTATATTATTTTTGGTGCAGTTATATGCAACGTAATCTGTTATTTACAGGTAAGGAAGCATACTAATAAATTATATTACCATTATAATTCGTCAGATAAATTATCTAACCTTCCCGAAGAGAAGCTAGAAAAATTAAAAAGGAGCACAAAAAATAAAAAGAAATTATCGGCAGAGGAGTTATTGGATTCAAGGGAAAAAATGAATAAGGTGTATGCTTTATATGTAAATGTTACAACGATATTTCCGTTGCTTGGCATGTTAGGGACTGTATGGGCTTTGATTCCAATGGTTAATACAATTGGGACAACAGACACATCTAATTTTTTTTCCGCTTTAACATCAACGTTTTGGGGAATTGTTGCAGCAATAATATTTAAGGCATTAGATTCCACGATTTCATATAAAATTGATGACAATGAAAAACATACGGAACATTTATTGTTTAAAGAATAGTAGAAGGAACAGATTTATATGAAGAAACGAGATTTAGTGCTTGACTTTACTTCTTTGCTTGATGTAATTATGATTATACTCTTTGTTGTAATAAGCAGTATGGGGCAAGCTTCGTTTCATGCAAAAGAAGAGGCCGAGAAACAAATAGAAGATACCAAACAATCTTTAAAAGATTTGCAGAATAAATATAATGAAATAGATGCAAATAATGAGGAATTACAAAAGCAAATAGAGGAATTGGTGAAAGAAAACAATTTATATAAAACAGAGGATATTGATAAGGGTTTATTATACGAGAAATTAATGGAAGAATCAAAAAAGATAACATTAATATGTACCCCATATATTAACCCAAATAAATCGAATGGTAATGAAGTTGAGGTTACATTGTATTCTAGCGAAATGGGAGGTGAGCAAGAAGCTCTTGATATTGTAGTATTCACCCATAATTTTAATTTAACAAGAGAAGAAAGAATAGTAAAAAATGCAGAAATGCAAGCGGATATGTACAGGGCTTTAGAAAACATTATTAAAGGAAATGATGTGGGATTTGTTTTTATTACAATAGAATATACCTATGGTGATAAAAATTTTTCACAAACAGACTTAAATAATATTATAAAAGCAGTTGATGACCTAGAAAGAAATTATTCTATAACATGTTATATAGATAAGGTGAAACAATAATTCTTTTCTAAAAACTTATTAAGAAAGATATGGAGGACATATAGCGAATGAAGAAAAAAGGCCGTGGCCGTAGTATATTAGGCACATCAGTTGTTGCTGGTGTAGTATTATTTTTATTGTCACATACTGGTGTGTTACATTTTGGCGAGGAAACTGGAGATAGCAATGTAGAAACGGAAACCGTTACAGAGGGAGATTTGGAAACAATAGAGGAACTGGATGAAATTACAATTACAATAGTTGTAACACAAGACCAATATTTGATTGATGGGCAGGAAGTTACATTAACTCAGATTAAAGAAAAGGTAACAGATACATCTGCAAAAATAAAAGTAATATTAGAAGATAACTATGCGTCTACTAAAGCATGGGATGAAATTAAAAGAAACCTTACAGAATGGGAGATAGTACCAATAGAACAATAGCTAGTAATAGAATTGATGTAGTATAAGCGGCATAATCAAGCAGGAAACTAGAAATAAGTTTCCTGTTTTTTTATTTTAAATAATGAATAAATAATGCTAATTTGTGGAAAAATAAGCATTATTTTTATGGAGGTAAGCATATGTATGGTTCTTTTTATGGTTGGTATTTTAAATGCCAGTCTGATACACAGACTTTAGCAGTAATACCTGCCATTCATAATACAAGGGGTAAACGTACTTGTTCTATTCAGGTTATTACAGATAATAATGCTTGGGGCGTTACATGTAACGCAGATAAATTCCAACGGACAAAAAAGAATATTTTTATTGGAGAAAACCGGTTTGGCGGGAAAGGTATTTACTTGGAAATATGTACAAAGCAGCTAACCGTTAGGGGAAAATTAAGGTTTGGGCCACTTTGCCCGTTAAAATATGATATTATGGGGCCATTTGCGTTAGCGCCATTTATGGAATGCCGCCATAGTGTTTGGAGCATGTGCCATTCTGTTTGGGGAAATGTGTATATCAATGGAGAAAAATATTCTTTCCAGAATGGCTGGGGATATTGGGAAGGAGACCAGGGACGATCATTCCCTAAAGAGTATCTATGGACACAATGCTGCTTTTCTGGCGGGTCTTTGATGTTGTCAGTGGCAGATATTCCTATGGCAGGAATTCATTTTACTGGTATTATAGGCGTTATATTATGGCGGGGGAAAGAATACAGAATAGCGACTTATTTGGGGGCTAGGGTAGTTCATATACAAAATAAAATGGTTCGGGTTATACAGGGTAATTTGCAATTAGAAGCACGTCTACTAGAAGAATCAGGATGGGTGCTTAAGGCCCCGGCAAAAGGAGATATGGTAAGGACAATTCACGAAAGTGCATCTTGTAGGGCTTTTTATCGGTTTCGCATAGGGGGACATACTGTTTTTGCCTTTGAAACAGACAGGGCTTCTTTTGAATTTGAATATCCTTTTTGAATATCTAATTATCACCTTAATAATAAGAAAAATATCAATAAAATAATGTGAGATAATTGAAAAGGAACATAGAAAGATTTATAATATATCATTAAAATAATTGAGAATTTAGAGGTTTATGAGGTTTATAAAATCTAAAATTAAATTAGAAAAATAGACATATATAAGATGTCCCTTTTAAAATAAGTGTTGCTGGATGATAACTCCGGCGTTTTCTACAAAGCTGGTAGACACAAAAGTGATCCTGTGCTATAATCAGTCCAATAAAATCGGGATTTAGGGGAATATGTATGATTGGTTTGTCTTTTGAAAATGTGAGAAGAAAATAACTAAGACTATAGAAGGAGGTCAAAGCGTTGAGAAATTATATACTAATACGGCAAGAAACGCATAAAGATTATAAAGAGATAATTTCAATGATTTTACGTTCATTTAGAGAAGGAACAGACTACTCGGATGGAACAGATATTATTGCTTTGGTAGAAGAAATACGTGATTCGGAATATTATATCCCTGAATTATCGTTTGTTGCTGAATTAGACGGTAAATTAGTAGGTCATTTTCTATTTTCGAGATTTCCATTATCTTCAACACCAAATGGAGTACACATTGATGACAGGGAAGAAAAAAATATCGTTATGCTTGCACCTGTGGCTGTTCATGCAGACCACTTTCATCAGGGAATTGGCTCTGTAATGCTTACACAAGGCATTGAAAAAGTTAGAAATGCAGGATATAAAGGGATTACGGTTGAGGGCGATTATCATTTTTATAATCGTATTGGGTTTAAAACATCTTCAAAGTATAACATTTATCCGACAAGTGGGATACCAATGAAAGAGCCACGCTGTATGATGTGTCAAGAAACTTATGAGGGAGCATTGAAAAATATAAAGGGATATATTGTTTATGATATGTATTTCAATGCTTGAAACAAATTCCAGTTTGTCGGGCGGTCACCTTGGAACGGTGACCACCCGGTTCTGGTATTTTGACGAAGGGTTTGCCAAATCGAGCGTCAGCAACACCAAGCTGAAAAGGGACTATAAGACTATGAAGAAAAGTCTGTAAATACAGATCTTTTATGATAATGAAGGGCGAAAGGTATGAAAAAATAGTTTTTCGCCCTTGCTTTATTTATAACAGCTATTTTGGGGGATGTCAACAACAGATGGTGCTTCTGTCTGGCTAAGGGTATGGTATATTTTTTCTATTCTGGTAGTTGGCCTTTTTACATGATGCTTAGTTCCTTATAAACCTGCGTCCAGTTCCGAATTGTGCAAGTTCGGTTTTTCCACTTCTTCATGTATCTTTTTTCGTATTCATTTGAACTGCTCCCCGTCAAATAGACAATTGAAAAAATATAAATTTTTCCTGCCAGTAGATTATCTGTTGGCCGTTTTTATGCAACTTGCAAGTGAATTTCATGTTTTTCCATAGGCGTTAAAACCCCAAGACCTCTTTGTAAGCGTTTATTGTTGTAGTAATCTATATAATCCTCAATCATTTTTACAAGTCGTTTTTTTATCTTTAAATTGTTTTCCATAGTATCGTTCTCGTTTTAAAATTCCCCAAAATCCTTCCATTGGACCATTGTCGATACATTTCCCAACTCTTGACATACTTTGTGTAATTCCGGTAGCTATAGGTTTACTGTGAAATGCTCTGTTCGTATATTGAAATCCTTGGTTATTATGAAACAGCGGGTGTGCTTTTGGATTTAATCGTATTGCTTCATCAACCGTATCAAATACCAGTGTATTGTTGTTAGGAGTTGTAAAAAATTTAAAAGTCTTAAAAGAAGAAAATTCAAGCGTTATATCATCTTGGATTTTTTTTATTTATAAAATTTACACACATTTTACACAACTTTTTTAGAAGGACGAAAAGGAGCAAGTATATGAGAGCATTACAAGTAAATGAAAACGTTAGTATGAATGAGGTATTGGTACTT
>CAJTLB010000002.1 GCA_910577045.1 uncultured Lachnospiraceae bacterium
TTTCATCTCTAGTCCCTCCTATTTTCCATATTCTGCAACCGTTTCCCGATAAGAAACAGGGTTTCCCAAATCATACACCCTTCCATTTATCCGGCAGCCCCTCATTCCATACTGTTCTCTTACTTCGTCTAGGGCATCTGTTAATTGTATTTCTCCTTTTGTCATTTTCTGTTCCAAAATATTCTTCTCTAAACATTCAAATACGGCAGGAGTTAATACATAATTCCCAAATACTGTTAAATAAGCTTCTCTTCCATCTGCCATTTTAGTCCTTAATTCCTTTTCCGCCCTTTCTTTTGTTGGCTTTTCTACCATTTTAGCGACTTCTAACATAGTTTTTTGCTCCTCCAGCCAAACCCCTGTTAAAATACCATACCTAGAAACAACTTCTGGTTCTGTTTCTGTTATGCCAACTGTTAATTTTTCTGTATCCTCATACGCATCTAAAAGTTGTTCCACACAACTTCGCTCTTCATAACTTTTATATAGCATATCCCCTAGTAATAACAGCACAGGCTCCCGGTTAGTAAAATTCCTGCACTGGTAAACTGCATGGCCAAACCCTTTCCGTTCTTCTTGTATTACATACCGTAGCTTTTTTCCAATCCGCAGAATAGTCTTTTCATATTGCCTCATCTTTTCTGGGAGCTTTGCTAAATGCTCTTCTGATAGTTCTTGTTCAAAAAACTCTTGGTAGTTTCTTCGATCCTCTTTCCCAATTACTAAGCAAATTTTTTCAATCCCTGCCCGATCCATCTCTTCTAATAAAACCAAAATAGCTGGCTTCACTAACCCATCGTAATCCATTACAGGAAGAAATTCTTTTTTCACCCCACGGGTTTCTGGGTACATCCGTGTCCCAAAACCCGCTACTGGAATAATAGCTTTTCTGACACTCCGTTGTTGCCGGATAGTAAAGGCATACGCTTCCATTTGTTTTTCCTGTTTTAAATATTCTACTAATTTATTTTGGCATACCTCATCTTTTGCTAAAAACTGTACTGTCCCATCTCCTTGTGAGCCAACTCCTTTTCCGCCATAAACTAACCTCATTACGGTAGAATCTTTTAAAATACTATGTAAAACAGGAGAACGCAGTTCTTCTGGAGAGGCAGGGGCTACTTTTTTATCAAAAACATCTTGTGCCTGGTACATTAATTCCCCTAGCTTTTTTGCATCCCCTTCTTGAAAATAAGTAACTGCCTGTTTTACTATTGTCTTATTATCTTTTCCCAATGCTTCCCAGACTTTTTGTTCTACTTCTGTTTCTGCTACTGGGTAACACTGGTTTAAATCTGCTAAAATTTTTACTGTATCCTTAGAAGCATTTAAGTCAGCAAATACCCAGTAAAAATCTCCTTTAATCCGTAAATGTCCCACTGATATATCATTGCCGTCAAACCGCATTTCTACAGGGCGTACCCCAAATGCACAGGCTTGATCCAACCTTCCACATTTAGAAGGCGTGCGCTGCTCGCCCCGATAGGCTGCCTGCATTTCCCCTAATGTATTCATATGTAGATCATATAAACGGTTAAATGCCCTCGCCACCAATACACATATTGCCGCGCTAGAAGAAAGCCCCCTCTTCATAGGAAGAGTCATTTTATCAATTTGAATCTGTATGCCTTGCACCTTGTAATGTTCTTTAAAATAAGATGCGACTCCCGCCACATAGGAAAAAAAACCACCCTCCGCAGCAATTTCCCGCAATTCTTGAAGCTCCATCTGGCAATGCAAATGTTGTTCCATCCCAGGCAAAGTACAAAATACTTCAAATGCCTGTGCTTTTTGTGCAAAAGCATGAATTCCTTGTTCTATCCCTGTAACAATTGCCCTGCCTGGTTCAATTTCTTTATTGGTAATTCGATAGAAACCTGCCCAATCACTATGTTCCCCAAATAGGCATAACCTGCCTGGCACAAATAATTCAATTTGGTTCCTTGCCTTGTTCTCTCTTGCTACTTCCATTTGTTTCCTCTCCTATTAACCGTTCCGCTAAATCCATTGCCTGTTTTATTGTAGTATCCATGTTATAATACTGGTATTCTGCCAATCTCCCTAGTAAATATAAATTTTTTATTGGTGCCAATGCTTGTTTATACTTTTCATATAATTCCCGGTTTTCTTTTGTCTCTATTGGATAATATGGAATCTCCTCTTTTGTGCATGGGATAGGATATTCATATACAAGTATGGTATGATCCGTTTTTTTCTCTGGCTGTATCAGCGTAAATTCACTTGTCCTAGTATAAGAATAGCGGTTTGGATAATTAATCTGCACTACTGGCTGTACCTGTGCTACAGGCCTATCTTCCAATTCAAAATGCAAAGAACGGTAAGGAAGCTCCCCAAAACATTTTCCTTTTAATTCTTCAATACAGCCTGTATAAATTACTGGCCCTTGAAAAAGTTCCCCATCCCAATATATATTATTTTGTTCTATTGTTAGATACTTTAACGCGTCACAAGAATAACGGATTGAGATTTGGTTATGCCCTGCCATTTTTTTTATTAATTCTGTATACCCAAACCGAGGCATCTTTTGGAACAAATCTGTAAAATATCGGTTATCATACGATAGACGGACTGGTACCCTCCCCATTACAGAAGAATCCATCTCTTCTGGTGGTTTTCCCCATTGTTTCCTTGTATAACCATAAAACACATATTGATACACATAATTTGCTAATTCTTTAATTTCCTTTTTCCCTGATTTAAGTAATTCCATAATTGTCACAGAACTAACATTTGGATATTCCTCTAATAAACTCTGTTTCAGCTTCTTTGCTTTTTCAGGTGGGAATAATATATCTATACTTTTAAAATTAAAAGGAATTGGGACTAGTTTGCCTTCAACGTCTCCTAAAACCTTATGCTCATAAGGGAAAAACTCCGCAAAGCGCTGTACAAACTCTGCTACCTTTAAAAAATTAGTATGGAATAAATGCGGCCCATACTTATGGATCAGCACGCCATCCCTATAATAATCATATACATTCCCGCCAATATGATCCCTTTTTTCTAAAACTGTTACCTGAAAGCCATGCTCTGCTAATATTCTGGCAGCAGTAATGCCACTGATGCCAGCCCCTATAATTAATGCTTGTTTCATTTTTCCTCCTATATTGTATAGGCATTATTTATATATCAAATATTTCCTTGAAATAAAATTCCAAAAAAATACCATTCCTGTAGAAATAATTTTACTGAATAATGCATCCCATTTCATTAGCCCAACAAATATGTACATAAACAACATATTAAAAAACAACCCTATTGCACTTACCCCAAACACCAGGATATAAGCATTTTTTCTATTCGAATTTACTTTAAAAGTAATTTTTTTGCCTAAAAAATAATTTGTATTTGTAGATAAACAAAAGGCTACTATAGTAGCATACTGATATTGCGTAAAAACAAATGAATTTAAAATATAAAAGCTAATCCATTCTACACAGGCAGATATTCCTCCCACAAAAAAATACGAAATAAACTGCATAAGCCATTTTTTCATTATTGTTCTCCCCAAGCTATTACCTATATCCCTTTCGAATATAAAATAAATTTATGCTCAATATTTCCATATACAAATAATGGCCCTTATTCCATCCTTAAACCCTATCTTTTTTCCTTCTGAATTTTTACGTGGATAATATTTTATGGGGACTTCTTTAATTTTAATTCCTTGTTTTGCTATTTTTGCTGTTATTTCTGGCTCAAAGCCAAAACGCATTTCTTCTATATTGATACTTTGTATAATTTCTCTTTTAAACGCTTTATAGCAAGTTTCCATATCGGTTAATTTTAAACCTGTTTTACAATTTGATAAAAAGGTTAAAAATTTATTCGCCAAATAATTCCTTAAATAGCCTTTTACCCCCCCCGAAGAAATCTGGAGCCATATACAACATCTGCTTGATTTTCAAAGATTGCATTTACAATATTCGGATATTCCTTCGGGTTATATTCCATATCCGCATCTTGTATAATAACAACATCTCCCGTTGCATATTTTATCCCTGTTTTTAGTGCCCCTCCTTTTCCTCTATTTTTCTTATGATATATTACTTTATGGACAATAGGCTCTATCTCATTTTTTAAAACTTCCCTAGTCCCATCTGTTGAACAATCATCTACAATAATAATTTCTTTATCCTGAATAGAAGACTGCTTTACCCTTTTTACAATAGTCCTAATATTTTCCAGTTCATTATAACAAGGGATAATAATACTTAACTTCTTCATTTGTTTTCCTTTCCTAATTTTCCCATAAACTCCATGTTTTTGTTGTTATATCATATACATATATATTTTCTAAATTATTTATTTCCAGCCATCTATTTACTGCCTCGTTATAATAATCATATCTTGGATTATCTAGCTTCCAGCCAATTGGGGCTTGTCCTGAATATCCATTTATTGTCACCAGGTTATACTGGTTGGCTATTTGCCATGCGTCTAATTGATAATCTGCCGATTCATTAGAAAAAATATCTGTTAATCCTATCACTTCTTTCCGTCCATGATTGCTATCGCCCTGTGAAATAAAAAATACTTTACAATCCTCAGGCGGTACAGGCACAGATTCTATATATGCTTTTATTTCTCCTGTTTCCCAATATGCACATATTCCTTCTTTTCTTATATTTTCAGACCAAACCACTAATAAAATTACTAGGAAAATTATTTGATTATATTCTTTCTTTAATTCCATATATGTAATTACATGTGCTACTATAATCGCAATAGGAATTAATAACACCATAAATATCCTAGCTACACCTCGTATTGCGCTTGCTGCAGGTAAAAACTTATATATGATATACCATAGGGAGATATGATCCCATTTTAATACCAGTAAACATACAATAATACTCGTGCCTAGTAACGCATATATTTCCTTATTCTTAGAGGAATCTTTCCGATAAAGTTTTATTATTATAATTGCACTTACTAAAAATAAAAACCATACTCCAAACGGAATCCCAAAATATAATTCCCACGCATACTCACGCAGCCCATAATATTCTGTTGAAAACATTTCCCCATAAATTAAATTCCCAGCAGAAACATTAAATAAATCAGAGAAAGACGGCAGCATTAGAAATACTTCATCCCATTCCCTTCCTCCATATTCTATCGCTACCTTCCCATAGCCTATTATAAAAGGCACTAACAAAAGAACCTCTAAAATAGCAAAACATAAGATTTCCTTCTTCCTTTGAAAACAAAGCAAAAAATATTTTTTGTTCTTTGCCTTAATTTCCAAAATCCCTATTACAATAAAATATACAAATACTATAATCGCTAAAAAATAAAATATATAAAAACTTGTATAGGCTAAACATGCAATTATCCCTGTTAAAAGCACCCCATATGTAAAGCGTTTTTTTGTTTTATTTTGAATATATTTTATAAAATAAATTATAATGATTGGTATAAAATAAATTGCCATCATCTGTGTATGGGAAGAAACTGCCATAGCAGAAGAAAACATGGAAATAACTGTTCCTGTCAAAGTTCCCAAAACGGAATATTTTAATACATGGTTTAAAAGATAAGCAAAACTAAAGCCCCCTATAAAATGTAAAAATACCAGAGTAAACTTATAAGCCGCATATATATCTGCCCCTATAACCCTTGCAATAATATAAATAGGGGCAAACCCTATTAATAAATCTGTATAAAAAATAGTCCCCTTTTCAGGATAAAATATTGGTAAATTACTAACAGGTTCTCCCAAACGTAACACTCTATACCAATGTTCTAAAATTAACATATTTAGCCTTCCATCATCTGTATTTGAAAACATCACCCCTTTCAATAAAATATTCCTTAAAAAAAATATTGTAAAAATGAATACCATTCCATATAATAAAAATAATTTTTTATAACTGCCTATTTTATTCACTTTACAAACCTCTTTATTATTTTTCTTAACCTAGCACGTTTTTTAGAACCAATTGGATAACGTTTATTAAAAGAATTTATTAATTTTACCATTACGCCATCTACATATATGGTATCATCTACCCCTTTAATCTTTATTCCTTGGTTATCTATCTCTCTTACTAAAACATCTTGGTTACTTTTCTGTTCTAATTTTTCAACAACTATTGTTTCTTTTACTTTCGTATGGTTGATAATCATTTCATAATATGGTGTTTTTCTAGCATATTTCCAAAAATATTCTGACATATCACATTCTGTTACTTCCCACGGTTTTTGATAACCAGCATAATGCACTATTTTAGGATCTTTTCTAGCCTCCATATACTCACTATATAATACATAAGGTGCACATCTAATAGAATTCAGCCTGCTATCAGATGTCTCGTTTTTCCAGTTCATCAGCACATTCCAGCTTTGCGGAATATAATAAACTTTTTCCTTAAAAGCATAATTTAATACATCTTGGTCCCAATAATGCCATTCTTTCTGCAAAGCAAGTTTTACTAAATCTTCTGTTTTATACTTTTTACGTATAAAATCTAAATTAAATAATATAACTCCAGCCTGAAAATACGAACCATCTTTTTTACAGCCAACTTCTTCTGAAATATATTCTGAAATAGCCTTGTCTTTTTTCCTACTTCCTGCTATATCAATATCTTTTACTGCTGCTAAATAACAGCCTTCTATATTTGTATCATATAAATATGCAATATCTTCATTAACAACCATATCTGAATCTAAATATAATACTTTCGATGTTGATTTAAACAAATCTAAAATATATAATCTATAATAAGTTTCAACCGATATATGCTGATCTACAAAAAAACTTTTTTCTCTTACAAAGTGAAAAACATCTACAAAACTTAATGAAAAATTATCCTTATTTTTTACAATAGCATGTATCCGGTTTTTATTTTCTTCTGATATATCTCTTGTCAGAATATAAATATCATATTTTCTTTTATAATTACTATTTTCCAATATGGATTCTAACATAACTGCTATATATGGACTATAATAATCATTACCCGATAATATTACTGTTACTGCTTCTGGCTTTGTTTCTATAAACTTCTTTTCTTTATTTGTATCTCGAAATAAAGTTTTTTGAAGCTCAAGTACTTTCCATTTTCTTTTCTTTGAATTGTATAAAAACCATATAGCAAATAAACGTTCTCCTAAATATGCTGGTGCTCTTAGTTCTACCTCATTATAAGCAGAAAAATCTCTTTCCTTTTCTAATTCAAATAAAATATTGAACAGCCATTCTGTATATTCTATAAACATATCTTTTTTCATAATAAACATATTGCATTCATATACTTCGTCTGAGGCTAAATATTCCTGGCATATATCAAAGTATTCAGGAAACTTTTTTATTAAAATATCAATTACTGTTTTTAAATCTTCTTTCTTTTGCCCTATTGAAGTAATATATTGCTCAAATACATTTTTTTGTTCTATTGGCAACTTTCTTCGTTTTGGAACAATAATATCGTATTGGCAAATAATCCTTTTCATCCATTCTTCTTCTATTTTAAGTTCTTCTAATATCTTTTTATTTATTGGTTCTGTATATTCAACATTCCCCCATCCATCTTCTTCTATCTCTCTAAGGCCAAAATTAAAATATCTTCTATAATGAAAAAAACCATAATAATCGGCTTCTCTATCATTTTTCCATACCCAATATTGTGATGTTAATTCACAGTATTGTTTATTTTTTGCAGAAATATTATCGCCTTCATTATCATATAGCATACCTTCCAATTTCTTTTCTGCTATTGCTGTCCCTACTTGTATTGGGTACAACAATTTATTTTCTGGTATATAACTCTCTTTATGGCATGATACATATATTTTAATCTTTGGCTCCTTTTTCTCCATTTCCATATCTCCCCTAATACTCCTTATTTTCATGCCATTTCCAAGCATGTTCCACAATGGTTTCTATTTCTGCATATTTTGGTTTCCACCCTAGTACTTTTTCTGCTTTTTCTGCACTTCCAATAAGCACAGGCGGATCGCCTGCCCGCCGTTTTTCTTCCTTTACTTTAAATTCTTTTCCTGTCACCTGTTTTACAACTTCAATTACATGCCGGACAGAATCTCCGTTTCCATTCCCTAAATTAAAACAAGTGCTTTCTCCTCCTTGTTTTAAATATTCTAATGCCCGGATATGGGCATCTGCTAAATCAGACACATGGATATAATCTCTTATGCAAGTTCCATCTTTTGTTGGATAGTCTGTCCCAAAAATGCTTATAGACTCTCTCTTCCCACTTGCTGCATCTAAAATTAATGGGATTAAATGTGTTTCTGGCATATGGCTTTCCCCAAGCTCTCCTTCTGGATCTGCTCCTGCTGCATTAAAATAACGCAGGCAACAATAGTTTATTCCATATGCTTTTCGATAATCTTCTAAAATCCGTTCTACCATCCATTTTGTTGCCCCATATGGGTTTACTGGTTTTTGCGGCATATCTTCTGTAATAGGCATCTTATCTGGTACACCATAAGTGGCACAAGTAGAAGAAAAGATTATATGATTCACTTGATATTTCCTCATAATATCTAATAACTGGATTGTGTTACAAACATTATTTTTATAATATTTCGCTGGTTTTGCCACGGATTCCCCTACATAGGCATAGGCTGCAAAATGCAACACTGCATCAATTGAATTTTCTTGGAAAATCCGTTCTAAATGTTCTTCCTCTGCTAAATCGCCTACCTCTAATTTACCCCATTTCACACTTTCTTTATGCCCATACACCAAATTGTCATAGATAAGTGTTTGATATCCCCGCCTATTTAACTCTTTATTCGTATGGCTCCCAATATAGCCTGCCCCTCCCACTACTAAAATCATCCTTATCCTCCCCTTTTATAAAAACTTTTCTACCAGTTTTCGGACCACCTGCCTCCTTATGCTCCCTGCTGGCATCCACTGATTAATTTTTTTCATATCTATCGCTATTTCTAATCTTGTTGGCCTTAAGCGGATTATACGTTTCTGGTTATTTTCTTCAAATATATGTTTCCATTTCTTACTGGATGCATGTTCATATAATATCCCTTCATAAAATGCCGTTTTTCTTGCATATTCCCAAAATATTTCCGCATAATCACAACAAGGGTCACTCCATGGTTTCCATGCGCCCGCATAATGGATAATATATGGCTGCTTTCTCGCCTCTTGATATTCCTCCCACAAAGAAACAGGGGCTTGTTTTATAAGATCCATACGAGAACGGTTCCCATATTTCCAATTTATTAACACATTCCAATTTTGTGGCAAGTATTTTACTTTATTTTTAAACATTGTATTTAATACATCTTGATCTAACATCCGCCATTTTTTTTCTAATGTTTTTTCCACTAAATCAGACACTTTACAACAACTTCTAATTTCTTCTAAATTTAATAACAATACACCTGCTTGGAAATACGAAAAAGCGTTTTTTAAATACAATTCTTGGGTAAGATATTGTTCTGTGCCCTTATCTGCTTTTGCACTCCCTATTACATCCACATCCTTTACAGCTGCCAAGGCATATCCTTCCATATCCTCTTGAAATAATTCTGCTATATCCCTTAGCACTACCATATCCACATCTAAATACAATATTTTTTGATACTCTTTCATAACCTCTGGAATAAAATATCGGTAGAATGTTTCTACTGAAAAATGATGATGGACTACAAACGAAA
This sequence comes from uncultured Lachnospiraceae bacterium, assembly GCA_910577045.1. Taxonomy (GTDB): domain Bacteria; phylum Bacillota; class Clostridia; order Lachnospirales; family Lachnospiraceae; genus RGIG8607. The sequence goes on from CAJTLB010000002.1 coordinate 9,676, forward strand.
TCCCTTCTACATACTCCGAAATATTGCAAAAACGGATTGAAATTCTTTCTCTACCCTCTGCTATTTTTTGTATCCTATCTTGATTTTCTTCTTGGATCTGACAATGGAAAACTACAATATCATACCATCTCTCTGTTGATGCACATTCTACAATAGATTGTAATAATACTGCCAAGTATGGGCAAAACCTATTATCGGAAGCCATAACCATATGGATACTATCTTTTGGAAAAATAGGGAGAACCTGTGGCAACGGTTCTGTCTTATGGAATATCACATAAGGCAATTCACATAATTTCTTTTTTTTTGTTTTTTTCAAATATGTTATATAAATGCCAAATAAGCGTTCTGCAAGATAAGCAGGGGCACGATATTCCTGCTCATTATAATCAGACATCTCTGCCTTTTCTTCAAACTCCCCCAATAATGGGAACAACCATTCCATATATTCAAAAAACAATTCTTTTTTCATTACATACATATTCAAAAAATAATGTTCTTTTGAAGCCATATACTCTTTCGCTGCTTCTTTATAATGGGGTTGTTTTTGATTTATCAATTCTAATATTTGATCTAGGTCTTTTTTCTTATGGAACTGGCAATATTGCTGGTATACTGTAGTATTCATTGGTTCACGCAGAACTGTAACTATATCATATTTCTCCACGACCTCTTTTAATTTTTCTTCTACTATTGTATAATCTTTTATATGTTCCATTTCTGTATAAGGCCGCCATCTTTTCACGGATAATTTTCCATTTTCCATTACATGATATTCTTTCTGAAAAGATAAATACCTTCTATAATGAAAAAAACCATAATAATCGGCATCTAAGTTTTTCCATGCCCAATATTGTGCTGTTAATTCACAATATAACTTATTTTTCCCAGAAATATGTTCCCCTTCATTATCATAATACATGCCTTGGTACTTACTATCTGACAATGCACATCCCACTTGGATAGGAAACAAATATTTACTTTTTGGCACATAACTTTTTTTATGGCAAGACACCAAAATCTTTATCATATTCCCCTCTCTATCCATAGCAATTCTTATATGCAGCGCATACTGCTTCTGTATTTCCAATCATTTTTACTTTTCCTTCTTGTAACCACAATACCCGATTGCACATTGCCTCAATTTGGGACAGATCATGTGATACAAAAAACACAGTTGTCCCGCCGCCCATTAACTCCAACATTCTAGTACGGCTTTTTTCCTGGAAACTGGCATCCCCTACTGATAAGATCTCATCTACAATTAAAACTTCTGGGTTTACTACTGTTGCTATTGAAAAAGCAAGACGCATCATCATACCAGAAGAATAGTTTCGGATTGGCGTGTCAATAAATCTTTCTAATTCAGAAAAGTTTACTATTTCCTTATATTTTTGTTTTAAATATTCCTTTGAATACCCTAAAATTGCCCCATTTAAAAAAATATTTTCCCGTCCTGTTAATTCAAAATCAAACCCTGACCCAAGTTCCAGCATAGGGACAATATTTCCTTTTACTTCCACCTTTCCTTTTGTTGGCTTCATAATCCCAGAAATAATTTTTAATAAAGTACTCTTTCCCGCCCCATTTTTTCCAATAATCCCTAACACTTCTCCCTTTTTCACAGAAAAACTAATATCTTCTAAAGCCTGGAATACCTCATATTGAATCTTTTTTTGTAATGCTGCTACCATAAATCCCTTTAATGACTTTTCCTTATTTTGTTCCAACTTAAACTGCATAGATACATCTACTACTTCTATAATTTTCCTTGCCATACCTTACTCCTATTAAAGATTCATTACAAACTTATCCTGTGTTTTTTGAAATACCAACCCACCAATTATTAACGCTGCTGCAGAACATGCCACACATTGGACATACCATAATGGTTCTGGCGATACTCCATCAATTACTATTTTCCTTAAAAAACGAATATAGTAATACATGGCATTGTAATGGAATATTCCTTGGTATTGAGCACTAAGAATACTCTCTGGATAAAAAATAGGTGTTATATACATCCAAAGCAAGCTAATAATTCCCCATAAAAATTGTATATCACGGAAAAAAACCATTAAGGATGATAACAACATTCCTACCCCAATGGCAAATGCTATTACACAAAGCATAATAAAAGGGATAACTATAAACGCTTTTGTAATGGGTTCCCCTGTCACTATAAGCACTAAAAATAATGGCAACATAGAAATTAAAAAGTTAATAGATGAAGATAATACTTTTGTAACAGGATAAATATATTTTGGTACATAAACCTTTGTAATTAAAGAAGCGTTGTATACAATAGAACCTAATGCCTGCCCTACTGCCTCATTAAAGAAATTAAACACTACCAATCCAGATAAAAGATATAAAGGGAAATTTTCAATATCTGACCGGAATAACTGTGAAAATACAATATATTGTACTGTCATTGTTAAAAGCGGGTTTAAAAAGCTCCAAAAAATACCAAGTACAGACCGCTTATACCGTACCTTAAAATCTCTGTTTACTAATTGTTCTATTAAAAAAATATATTTTTTCAATAGAGCAGCCGTTGAAAAAAAAGGTTCTCTTTTTCCATGCCAATGAAGCCATACAGCTATCCAATAAAAAAGAGAACATATCAATAGCCCGCAAAACATAATTTCCTTATAATAAGTACCTGTCCACACCTCTTCTTTCCCATATGCCGAAAAGCATAAAGAACCTGCCACTTCTTCTCCATTTAGAAAAAAGCTCCCTTCTTCCACTTCTTGGCCTGAATTATATAGTGCTGTCGCAGACATATTTGCTTCACCATTTTCTGATGAAACCACTAACCGCAGCATAGTATTTTCCAGTTTTTTAGGAAAAACCGGAATATCCCCTACTTCTAAATAAACATATTGGTTAAATCCTATTTCATTTGGGTTTATTATTTGTTTTACAAGTAATTCTTTTGATTCTTCATTCCAAAGTTCTATATATACATTCCCATATACTTCTTTCCCATAATTGGATAGCATTACGCCAACCCGTTCTATTTGGCTTATTTTATTCAACCATATTTGTTCTATTTTCCTACCTGCTGTAATATCTCCTGTAATCATATTTGCTGGAAATTCTTCTATAGTATGCCTAGATTCCCTAATATGAAATTCCTTCCCACCTGCTATATATAAAAGAGATAGAAAAACTAGATAAAATAATACCCATATGAAATATATTTTTATATATGCCTTTACTTGATTTTGTACTGCTTTATTCATTCTATTTTCTTCTGTCCTACCTTTTTCATTCTATAGTCAAATTTGGTTATAAATTTTTCTACTTTCTTTTTCCACTTCTTTACTGTCATAAGTAATAGCTAACTCTGTTTTTACTTTTGTACTATAAATTACTTCCTTTATAGCTTTTTCATATTCTTTTATAGATTGGTTTACTAACCATTTCCCATTCCCTAATAAATCTCTGTTGCCACGAATATCAGAGCATATAATAGGAAGCCCTATTGCCATTGCTTCCATTAATGCTACTGGCAGCCCTTCTTGTTTCGAGGGAAAAATAAAACAATCTGATACAGATAAAATTTCTCTAACATCGGTTCTATATCCGGCTAAAAGCACCTCTTCTTTTAAGCCTTCTTGTTCTATTACCTTATACAAATGTTCTCTTTCTGGCCCTTCTCCACAAATCAGATAACACAAGTTTTTTCCTTGTCCTTCCTGTTTTAACCTACCAAGTGCTTTTAACACTATTTGGTGGTTTTTCCTTTTAGTCAATTCCCCCACGCTTACTAATAAATAATCTCCTAGATTAACCCCTAGTTCTTTGCGTTTTTTTTCTCGATCTACTATTATATTTTGGCAAGCTTCCCTACTTATCCCAACCCCATGAATCTTTTCTATTTTTCTTGCTGGCAGCCATTTTTTTGCCAAGCAAAAATCTTCCTTATTTATAGTAATTAACACATCTGTGTACCTTGCTAGCCACCATTCCACTGGGAAATACAAAACCCAATTAAGCCAAGGCGCACCTTTATAAAAATGGAAACCATGCGCCGTATAAAAAATTTTTGTGCCTTTCTTTTGGTATTTCCTAGCAACTACCCTTCCTAATGCCCCGCCCACTGGCGTATGGCAATGCACCAGTTGAAAAGAAACCTCTTCCATTAACTTTTTTAGTTGAAAATATGCTTTCCCATTACTTTTTATATAAAATGGGGAACGTGCAAAATCTACTTGATGGCAGAATATCCCTGTCCCTGAAAGCCGGCTATTATCCCTTCCATAATGTGGGTTTTTAAAATTAGCAGCATAATGCACTTCATATCCCTGTTCCTGAAGAATTTGTATATGGTTCATTTCAAATTGGGCAGCAAAACCACTAACAGTAGCAATAATCAATGCTTTTTTCTGATTTTCCTGATTCATAATAACTCCCAGCACAACTGCCTTACGGCTCTTTGGAAAGCCATACCTTCCAGGTGGTGCTGTACCTCTAGGCAGGTTCCTAAAAACCTACTTGGCTTATTCTAGCTCTCTACTCCAAAAATACCTTTTATTCTCAAAAAGTATACTTTTTCGGAGTGGTTTTTTCTTATGCTATTTTACCATATTTTTTGGATTTTGCAAGGGGTTTTTCATAGATTTCCTGTACAATTTGCACAAAGGATAGAGGATTCTCAAAAAGTATACTTTTTCGGAGTGGCTTTTTCTAGTTTCTATATATCCATTACAAACTTTTCAATATTCTTATTGTCTGGTTTTTTGTTATAACAATCCTATCACAAACTATAATTACTATTCATTTCCTAAATCTTTATTAAATACCATCTACAACTATAAAAATACCATCTATATGATTGCTATGTTATAATACATTCTCCTTCCTCTACACTAGATTACTATTCCATTTCTAGCCCTGTTGCCACACAAACTGCATCTGGCACCCATGTCCTTACTAATTTTTTCATAACGCCTGCTGTATCTTTTAAATGCATCCATAATGGTAGCCAGATTTCTTCCGAATCTGCACTTGTTTTTGCCATTAGTACTTTGTATTTTTCTTCCATAGTTAAACCCTTCATAATTCATTATAATATGTTTCATTTTTGCGGCGCAAAGCACCGCAATCCTTTTACCCAAAATATTTAATAATCGTTTCGTATTTCTTCTGGAATATATCGGATAAAAATATGATTAAAGATATAGGAACACAAGAATGCAGTTAATCCAAACCCAAAGAAAATGGCAACTGCCAAAAACAGCCAAATTAACACAGCACATACCCCCAATACTACCATAAGGAGGATTGTCCATGGCAAATGGCGTATTGCCATTAAAAGTGCGTTTTTTAATGTTTGTTTTATGGTATTGTCAAATTGTGCCTGTAAAGGAAATACATATGCTGCTGTACATAAACATATAATGGAGATTCCAAGCATTAAGGCAAGCAGTATTTTAGCATATCCTGCTTTACTGGTATAAAAGAAATAAATATCTGTCCCTAATACTGTTGCCACCAATATCATAATAATCCAGATAATAGTAGACTGCTTAAAATTCTGCTTAAATGACTTCCAAAACCCTTGCCACATATAACCTTCTCTGTCACGTGCCATTTTCATAGTAACAGACATCATGGCTGTTACAGATGCCCCTATTGTCACCACTGGTAAAGAAAAGATTATAAAAATAATATTCAGCCAGATTAAATCTACCAGTTTCCCTATGGTTCGGAACACCGGATTGTCTAAATCAAATAATTTTCCCACGTTTACTCTCCTTCGTTTTTGTATTTCTGTTACAATATATACTCGAATTATATCGAAATGGCTGTAAAAAATCAAATATTTCTGCATATATTTATGAAAATTTCATTTTTGTCCTGCTTTTTTTCTTTGTTTGTCCTGAAAATTATGATAGAATATACAAATAGAACGAACCAGAAAGGGAGGATTATTATGTCCATCAAGCAAGCTGCAAAAGAAGAACGACAAAAATTTCATGAAATAAAAGGCTTTTCTAAAAAAGCTGGTTATATTTGGGATTATTACCGATATTGGATTATTGGCACTATAGCTGCTATTGCCTTTTGTATTTCTATTGGCGGTTCCATTTACCACAATATAAAATACACCCAGATTTTCTATTGTGCTATATTTAATAATCCTCTAACTGATGAAGCCTTAGCATCCCTAGAAACGGATTTTGGTGCATATTATAACTTAAACCCCAAAAGTGAAACCATGCACTTTGACAGCACATATGTGATTTCTGAAGATGGTGATCCCCAAACGAATTATGTTACTATACAAAAAATAGGTGCTATGGTAGCTTCAAAATCAGTAGATGTTATATTGGGCGATGAGTTCACTTTAGCACAATATGCCGTAGATGGTTATTTTTATGATTTAAAAGATTTGCTTCCTGCTGAAACCTATGCGGCATTATCAGAATATATGGTTGATTATACCTATTTAGAAGAAAATATAACTGCCCCTTTTGTAATAGATTTAAGCCAATCTGAGCTTGTAAAAAATGGGACTATCCGTATAGAAAACCCTATTGCCGGCGTTGTCATTAACTCAGAGAATCCTCTCGTAGCAGTAGAATTCCTTAAATATATCTTTGGCCTGTAACATGCCTATGCTTTGTGCTGTTTTCTGGGAAGCAATATTTTCCTTTGGCACAAAGCTTTTTATTTTTCCTTCTAATTCCAACTCTGTTTTTAGATAACAAAAAATTGCCTGGCAGGCTTCCTTTGCATAGCCTATACGCCGTTTCTCCGGCACAATAGCATAGCCAAGCTCCAAGCAATCTTCTCTATCCTCTACACCTGCAATCCCTACCAATTTACCATTACCTTTTTCTATTAATCCCCATATCCCATATCCATAAAAATTATACTGATTTTCTATATATGCCTGCAAAAACTGCTGTTGTACTATTTTATCCCTTTCTTTTATACTGTGGGCCTCTGTTTTTAAACCTGCTTCCCTGCACAGCCCAAAGAATAACTCTGTCTGGCTGCTAGTTAATTCTTGTATCACTAGCCTTTCTGTTTCTGCTACTATAAGGGGAATATGATGGAAACGACTATATACCATCTTTAGATAACTGATTTGTATCCCATCTAGCCCTTGTAAAATATATGGTGCTGGAACAGGAAGTTTTGTTTCCTGTTTCCTAACACCAACCAAAGCGATTCCCGCCTTCTTTGCAGTAATAGCTACTATTGGCGTATCTGTCAGTAATAAACTTTCATTCTGGCAGACTGTCCCTATTTTATACCTTTTTACATACAATGCTGGTTCTATCTCTATTACTTCGATTCCTTGTGCTTTTACCCTTGCTAAAAAATTATCTAATTCCCTATCCTTGTTCTGTTCACTAACTACAACAATTAATGTTTTCCACATAATCTTTAGTTAATAATCTCTGGCTCTGGATATTCTACGCCAAAGGTATCCACTGTCACTTTTTTTATCTGTTGATCTTCTAATGGCTTATCAGCCGAATTTGTAGGAACCTCTGCAATATGGTCTACCACATCCATTCCTTCTATTACTTTGCCAAATGCTGCATACTCCCCATCCAAAAAGAGGCTATCTTTATGGATAATAAAAAACTGGGAACCAGCAGAATCTGGTATTGCTGTCCTTGCCATAGACAGTACCCCTTCTGTGTGCTTTAAATTATTTTGGAAGCCATTTTTTGTAAACTCTCCTTTAATTTCATATCCTGGCCCACCATACCCCGTTCCGTCTGGGCAGCCTCCTTGGATCATAAACCCGCTAATGACACGATGGAAAATAATTCCATTATAAAATCCCTTGTTAATTAGACTAATAAAATTATTAACGGTATTTGGGGCAACCTCTGGATATAACTCCGCCGTAATTTTATCTCCATTTTCCATTTCAATTGTTACAATTGGGTTAGACATATTTGTTTTCTCCTTTTATATTTTATTTATTTTAAAAACTATATTTGTTTCCAATATCCTTTTTTTGCAGAACCAACTCTAGTAATAATACCTTTATCTTTTAATAATTTAATCCTATAAGAAACCGTTTTTCGGCTAATATTTAATCTTCCTGCTATTTCCATATATGTGGCATATGGGTTCTCAATTAAAATATCTAATACCTTCTTATCACTTTCTGTTAAATTTTCAGTCACCTTTTCAGTCACCTTTTCAGTCACCTTTTCAGTCACCTTAGCACTTTGAAGAGCCACAAACTTAACCATAATATCTTCTCCATGCAAAATATACTCTGGTTCTTTAGTACCTAATTTTTTACAGGCATCACATATCTTTTGAATACCACGCCCCCAACTTTCAATATAACCTGCACGATAAAATACCCTGGCAATATCTGGATTATACGGTTTTGAAGTATGAATCCCTAAAAGAGTTTCCGCTGTCCAGCCAAATGGAAGCATACTGCAATTACTAATAAACATCTTGTCTTCTTCTATACGAATTTGAATTGGTACATTATCTGCCCAATTACAATGGATAAGAGCATTAAATACGGCTTCTCTTATTGCATCTCTTGCAAATGGATAAGTTTCCACTCTAGTTTCTTTATAATAAGAAACAGCAGCCTTTAAATATTTTAAATAAATTAAATCAATTACTCGATCTGCCATAATAAGCAATGAACCATGTATTTCATCTTGATATAGTAATTCACTACCTTCAAATTTCCCAATTTTTATATAGCAACCACCAATAATCTTTTCAGGAACCCTATAGAAACATAGTACACCAGCACGTTTCAATTTACCATCTACCAGCAAATCTAATTTTTCTAAAAGTTCTTCATTAGAAATATTCAAGTCTTCTTTGGTCATACGTCCACTACGAAATGCTTCTCTTCTAAAAATATCAAAGCTTTCTTTATCCAAATCTAACACAGAAATATTAGATACTGTTGCCGCATCCCATTTTATTCCTGTCTTAACCATTAAAAAATTAGTTAATGCGTTACCTCTTAATTGTTGCTTTGTACTTCCGCTACGATAATGATATTCCCCATCACAATTAACTGGAAATGCCCAAGGATTTACTACAATTTCAATATATTCTAAACCTTTTTCTGACAAAAGGTTTACATCTGCCACAATACCAAGTTTATTTTGAATTTTATTTGGTATATCTTCTAACAACCTTTTACTATTTTTTACCCCTATAATTGTACCATCATCTTTTGTGCCAATATATATTTTTCCACCTTGTGCATTAGCAAAACCACATATCCATTTTAAATATTCGTCTCTCCATGATTCTTTCCACTCTATATTTTGATCTTCTGCCATATAACTTTTCTCCGTACTTTATTATCCTTAAAAAGACCTCCCACCTCCACCATGGCTATGCCCGCCGCTGCTGGTATGGTGCCCGCCTCCACCGCTACTACTTCCACCGCTGCTTGAAGTATTGGTCTCTATACGCCTCGATGAAGTAGTCCTTCTTATAAAAGCATCGGTATGCTGGTTTATCCTCATATTATTAGAATATGTCCTTGCATTTACAGTGATCCTTGAGCTGGCACGGTAACTCATTATTGATACTACAATTGCCCCTGCCACTGTAGCGATAAGCAGACGGACATACCAATATTTATAGAATGGCTTCTCTTCTTCATCATATTCAAACATAGTTTCTGGATAATTGCCAGGATCCGATCCAGTATAGGAAGGCTCTTCACTTAAATATTCTTCCCCTGATTGCAAATAAGAATAACATGTATCATAATATCTTTCTGCTTTCAATGCCGGATATAAATTATCCAATAATGTATCAATTCTTGCTTCTGTAAAATACTCCTCTGCCTTGCCAGAAGTAGAAAGCCACACAATCCGGTTTTGCATATCAATACAGAGAATCATATAATTCCCATATTCTTTGTCATAACCAAAAGCATGGTTATCGCCAAAATCATCCACATAGTTTACCGTTTTTTTCCCTTCTGTATCCAATGTTGTTAAAATATACAGTTCTGTTTCTAATGCATCCTCTTTTTCTAAGCAGAGCTCGTTTAACTTTTCTTCCTCTTCTTCTGTAAGTAAGTCTGCATAATCAAATACTCTTCTTGTATCCTCATTAGCAAATACTATATTAGGCAGGGACAAAAATATAAAAAGCAACAAAACTGGCAGCATCTTCCCTATTTTTCTCATCCTAGAATCCCTCCTATAAGCGTTAGCAACAAATAAACAACAGCTGTTACGCCACCAAACCATACAGCCATTTTTCCTTTACTAATTGGAAGAGTCCCCACAATCTTACCTGTCTGCCCATTTAAAGTAAATAAATAATCCTTTCCTTTATAACGATAATTTAACAGCCAGACAGGAAGCATGGCATAACTTGCCTCTTTACAATTTAAACGTACATTTTGTTCTGTTATTACTGTTGTGGTATATCCTTGTATGGTATTCTTTGTTTCCCTTAAAATATATTCCTTTACTCTCTTTTCTGCCCTTTTCTTCATCTCATCGCTGGTGAAATTATACCGTTCTGCCATAAAGCCAGATAAATACCCCATATCAAAATCCTTTATTTCCCCATAAGAAAATGGCTCCAATTTATCCATAACATTATCTGGCATTTTTTCAGAAGCATCTACTGGGATCTTTTTATAAAAATCACTTACATCCCTATGTACATAATAATGATCGGTATGCGTATATTCCATATCTCCCCTGCGTTCCCTGCTTACTCTAGTACAATTAGCACCTATTTTCGCATTCGCTGTATAATCATATAGCCAAAACGGGACATACATACCTGTTATTTTCTCAATTGTTGTTTTTGACGTAAAATCAGATGGTGTTAAAGGCCCTTTTTTACACCATGCTTGATACATATTCTGTGCCTGTTCTTTATTTATTTTAAAAGGAATAATCTGTGCTGGGGTCTTTTCCCCACTTAAACGGTCTTCTATTAAAGTAGGGTTGCCACAAAAACTACAAAATGTTGCTGCTGTATAATCATCTGTCAAAATTTCCGCGCCACATCCCTTACAGGTATAGCGCCGAAAACTTGCCTGTTCCCCAGTATGATAATCCACTTCTTGTTTATTTTCTTCTAACAGCCCTTCCATTTCTTGTACCGTTTTCTGCGTACCACAATGCTTGCACAACATTTTCTGGGAAGTACTGTCAAATACCATTGTTGCCCCACAACTAGGACATTCATATTCTCGAACCAAAATTTCTCCCCCTTTTATCAAACCAAATAATTCTTTTCCTTCAACGCTTTTTCTATTAACTCAAATGTCTTTTCACTGTCTGCCTCTATTGTATGGTAATGGTAATTAGAAGTTATATTTTTTAATGGGCTTGACTTCCCACTATATATTGTTTCTAAAAACTCTTCTACTTGCCTCCTAGAATCAATATTTAGTTCTGCCCTTATCCTTCCATATACTTTATGATTAATAAACACATCTATTACTTTTCCACCCATATCAACAATGGTATTTAATTCATCTTCCATTTCTTCATCTGTATGGCTAACTTTATAGATGCGGACCATATGTTTCCGAATATAATACCCTCTGTTCGTAGAGAGTATATCATATCCTGCTGCACGAAGCAATGCGATATCCTGTACAATTACCTGCCTGCTTACTTCGTATTTATCTGCCAGTTTACTTCCTGCAATTGGTTTTATACTGTCCTTTATTGTCCTTATAATCTCATTCCTACGTTCTTCCCCTGTCATTGCTGCCCTTCCTTCTCCACAAATTATCTGTACTCTTCCTAGGCTTATTATTTATAACTGATTATACACTACTATTTTGTTCCTTGCAACTTGTTCATAATTCGTTCAAATATCATTCAAAAACCTTTTACATTATGAACATCTTTTCTTCACGATTGGCATATATAATAATTACATAAGATAAAAACCATGAATAATTGATTTTTACTTAGTTTTTTCATAATATTGAGCAGGCAACTGCTTTTGCTTGCTCTCCTCCCTTTTAAGATGTTTTACCCTCAGAAGCGTACAGATCGGCTGTACGCTTTTTGTATTTATAAACTTCTTATTCTGTTTTTCTCTTTTTCACCATAAAATAAAAAGAAGAATATAATAAAGGCGGCTTTTATTGTGATCCACAACCTGCAATCCTTTCTTTGGAGCCCCATTATGTTGGCAGCATTTTTTGCTATTGGGCTTTCCTATACTATCCATTTACATTTTTTTCCTTTGTTCCATATAAGAGTATGGCTTTCTGCCACGCTTGGCTCCTTATTTTGCAAAAATCCTTCTACCAAATCTGGATCGGTATCAGCGTTCGAAGCTATGAGCACTGCGCTTGCTGGAAGTATGGGAATTGGGAATATTGCCGGGGTTGCTTCCGCACTTGTAGCAGGAGGCCCAGGTGCTATTTTTTGGATGTGGATATCCTCTATGTTTGGCATGATGACCAAATACGCAGAAATTGGTTTAGGATATCGTTACCGCCACCGCAACGCGAAAGGAGAATGGTATGGCGGCCCTATGTACTATATAAAAGATGGCCTCCACTCCCCTTTACTTGCTGCCATCTTTGCGCTATTTGGCACACTTGCAGCTATTGGGATGGGAAATATGACGCAAAGTAATTCCATTTCAAATGCCCTTTATGAAGTATTCCATATCCCCCATCTTACCAGTTCCATTATCTTACTTTTTTTCTGTGGTCTTGCTATTTTAGGTGGCTTTTCCCGTATTGCAAAAATATCCAGCATTTTAATTCCTTTTATTTCTATTTTCTATCTTGTTGGATCGATTCTTGCAATTCTCTGCCATGCTGACAGGTTGCCAGCCGCCATTAGCCTAATTTTTTCAGAGGCATTTTCTTTGCGATCTGCTTTTGGCGGAGTAGCAGGATATTCTCTTTTCCAAGCAGTCCGCACTGGAGTCGCAAGGGGAGTCTTTTCAAATGAGGCTGGGCTTGGAAGTTCTGTTTTGGCACATGCTGCTTCTGATGAACCCAATGCTGTAAAACAAGGCATGTGGGGGATTTTTGAAGTTTTTGCCGATACTATTGTAGTATGTACTATTACAGCGCTTGTTATCTTAACCTGCGGCATCTATAATATGGATTTATATGCAGCCAAAACCCCTGGCCTTCCTGATGGCATTATTCTAGCAACCCGATCCTTTTCTTCCGTATTTGGAAATATGGGTGGGTATTTTACTGCTTTTGCTACAGTTATCTTTGCTTTTGCCACATTAATTGCATGGTCCCATTATGGGGCACAATGTTGTTCTTATCTATTTGGAAAACAATCCCTGCCCCTTTTTCAATTTTTCTTTTTAGCAGCATTATTTCCTGGATGTCTTATTGAAATGGATGCCATATGGGAAATTGCAGATACCTGCAATGGGTTAATGGCGATTCCCAACTTAATTGCCCTTTGTTTTTTATATAAGCAAGTACCTCCTATATTAAAAAAATAATTTTTATTATATTGACAAATTTTACCATTTATTATATAATAAAAATCTAAATTCCCTTAAGATATTATTGTAATACTTAAGGGTTTTTACATTTTATATTTATGTTCTTGTATAATATGTGTATTATATTGCAGATATTATTCTTTTTTTCTACTTTTCGTGCAACAAATTTCATTTTTGGTAATAAATACCAGTTGAAATAACTGCCACTATATGTTACTATAAAAACAGTTACTCTATGGCACAGTATTATATTACACATAAAGGGAGTTGTGGCTAAGATGGCAAAAAAGAATTCAGACTGTGTAACCGAATATACACGAGACGACTTAGATAAACTAGAAAATAAGTATTTAAAAAGAAAACTACGTATTACTTGGAGGAAATTAAAACCTATCCTAAACCCTCCTTTTGATATACACAAATCAGCATGTGTTGTAGAACCATCTATCTATGAATACAATGCGGAGGAAAGGCAGAAAATCCGCCAAACTATTGCTGAATTAAATTCCAAAAATAACCTTGACATTTAGAATTTCCTGTGATAATATATTATTCGTTCACAGTGATACCAATGCTTTATAAGTTGCTAGTAATAGAATGCGGGTGTAGTTCAATGGTAGAACACTAGCCTTCCAAGCTAGATACGTGGGTTCGATTCCCATCACCCGCTTTAAATAAATTTTGCACGAGTGGCTCAGCGGTGGAGCACCTCCTTGCCAAGGAGGGGGTCGCGGGTTCGATCCCCGTCTCGTGCTTTTATAAAAAACAGCCTATTTTTGTCAGGCTGTTTTTTTACATTTATTTAAAAATTAATCCCACCAGAAAAACCACTTTGTCGCCTTTGTTAGCATAGCTGCCATTTCTCCTATAGAAATATACTCCGGGCCAGAAGATATATTATCCGAGCAAAAACCATTATGCTCCATTGCAAGCTGGATTGCTTGTTCTTTTTTTACAGGTTTTTCTAGATCATATTCCAATACATCTTTTGTAATAACCGCTGGGAAAGCACCATATTTTTCATACCAATATTTAGAAATTGCCATTAACTCAGGGGTATCAGGACAGGAATTCCAATTTCCAAATGGCACCCATGCAAAAACTTCCCAAGGATTTTTTACTGGCACTTCTGCCAAAAGCAATGGATATGTCTTTTCCCCACTATAATCCCAATATCCGCTAAATTGTCTAATAGAATCTACTATCTTTATTTTATTTAGCATTTCCGCATAGATATTTTCCTCTTCTTCTTTTGTAACCTTTCCTATATAAAGTTTATCCTTCAGATCATTCCCGCTTACTAAGGTGGTTTCTAACATTTTCTTCCTATAATCTGCTACCTTTGCCATATCAAAATCATATTCTTCTTCCATATCCCCTGACGAATTTAAAATAAACGATTCCAACAAAACATCATCCACCACCACTAATATAGGGACAAATCCTTCTGTTTTACTTCTTTTCTTTGCTTCTTTATAAGCTGCCATAATTGTCCTATCTGTCTTTAATGAACGGAAATAACGGCAAGGGCAGCCTAAATATGTCTCTATAACTTCTGCTAACTTCTTTTCTTCCATCTTCCATATGCCTCCTATAATGCTGTTAAACAAACTGCCCCATAAGGCCGGATACTCATGCTATACACATTTCCTAGCCCAATCTCATGTTCCATATAGGTAGTATATTCTTCTTCTAGTTCTTCTGGCAACATTGCCATAATAACGCCAGCAAATCCTCCTCCATGTACACGGCAGGCACCACATTTCTTTTCCTTTAAAAACAGTTCTGTCAATGCTAATGCTATAGTAATGCCTTGTTCGCAAGATTGAGATGTGTAGCAATTTTGCAGCCATTTCCATGAAGAATTGCCAGACTCTGTAATACCTAATAGAAAATCCTCAAACCTTCCTTCCCTTAAAGCCAAAACTTCCTGTTCTACCCTTTTATTCTCCTCAAAGAAATGCAGGGCACGGAGTACTGCACGGTCGCCACAGGCTTTCCTTATATCAGCCAGATTTTCTATTACCTTCTCTTCTGTTATCTCGGCACATACGGTTTTTCCAAAATATTCTGCTACTTTCTTCATTTCCGTAGGGACAGAAGAATATTCTTCACTTAAATCTGCATGTCCTTTTCCTGTATTTACAATAATTAACTTATGCTTTTTTGCTGCAAAATCAAAGTCTAATTTTTCTACTACTGGCTCCTTCGGATTTTTAAAGTCTAACATAACTAAACCACCTGCCGCACATGCCATTTGATCCAAAAGGCCTGATGCCTTATCCCAATATTGGTTTTCTGCAAACTGCCCAATATGGGCATATTGGACAATATTTAATTTCCCTTCATTGTAGAACTCATTTAAAATTGTGCAAATCAGCATTTCAAACGCAGCCGAAGAACTAACTCCAGCAGCACTAATTACTGTGCTACTTGTATATAAATCAAATCCTCCAATTTGGAATCCAAACTCTTGGAACCCTTTTACTAGCCCTTTTACTAATTCCACTGTCCCAGCATGGTTTTCCCCTTGTTCTAGCTTATCTAGTGATATTATAAAATCTTGAGAAAATGTTTCACTCACAATATGGATAATTCCTGTATTATTTTTTGCTGCAACCCCAATACAATCTAAATTAATGCTGCCTGCCAGTACCTTCCCATAATTGTGGTCTGTATGGTTCCCGCTAATTTCTGTCCGTCCCGGAGAACTAAAAAGAAACATATCCCTTTCTCCAAAAACTTGTCCAAATTTTTGTACTATTCCCTGATAACGTTTTATATTTTCATCCACTTTCCCCGGATAAAGAACGTTAAAAATATGTTTTGTTTTTTCATCTGTTAAAAATGCCAAAGTATCTTCTTTATTCACAAATAGTCCCCCTTTATTATCCTTTTTACCATCTTTCCTTTTATAGAAATAAATTAGTAATATATTCTGTATGTAATTCTGCCTGTTTAAGCTTACATGCTCTTCCATCTTCCATTTCTGGCCAAGCTTCTAAGAACCGAGGTGCCCCTTCCCTTAATGTTATAATCTCTAAACGCAGCTTTTTTGGAAAAGCAAAACGGCGTAAACGAATCTCCCATGGCTCCCCCTGATAAAAATGATCGGCAATTAGTTCTTTTCCTTGGTACAATTTTGCTGTATCCCCATAATAAGTAAGCTCTAAATAACTATCATCTATATCTTCTGTAATAGAAAGCTCCAACTCGTAAACTGCTTTATCCTCTGTCTCTTCTATTAGGCAAGCATTTACTTTATCTTTTATTATTTTAACATTCTTTTTATAGATTGCAAAGCCTTTTTCATCAGGCAACCGCATAAACCCATCTGGCGTTTTCTCCAAAACTGGATAAACTTTTATACAAGGGGTTTCCCTTCCATACAATACAATCCTATTATCTTCATCAATTACTGCACTCTCACTAATAAAAAGATATTCCTTGTCCCTTATAATTTTCCATGAATTTTTCGCCTCTTTACGGCTTAAAGTAAGAACCTCCACATTTGGATCTTCTCCTTCTATCCTATATTGCGGATCTTTGTCTGTATAAAATACATAAGTTGTTATTGTATTCTCAAGTTTGCATAGCGGGGTTGCCAAAGCACTCTTTATTATCCTATTTCCTAACTTCATTTGATATGGATAGAAAAAATATTCTTTATCCTCTATATCCAATTTAGGAAATACAATTATTTCCCCATTAATTTCTGCTTTCAATACT
The DNA here is from genome assembly GCA_910577045.1 of uncultured Lachnospiraceae bacterium. Taxonomy (GTDB): domain Bacteria; phylum Bacillota; class Clostridia; order Lachnospirales; family Lachnospiraceae; genus RGIG8607. Next base: position 26,860 of record CAJTLB010000002.1, read on the forward strand.
ACCTCTGCATGGTCTGCCATTTTATGCCGCCGCTGATAGTTATTTACAAATAAATATCCACTCTCTTTATTTTGCCTAAAGCAATAACGGATATGTTCCAAATCTTCTGGCTTTTGCGGATTATCTTCTGGTATAAAAGCTGGCATAGTACAAAGCTGGCTGCCAAAGTCCTTAATAAACATAGCAATCAACTTAATTTCTTTTAAAGTTTCTGATACCTGCCCATATTCCCTAATGGGTGCACGGAAATCATAATTTAATTCTGGTAAATCATTTGGATAACCTGTTGCTTTTGTTTCTTGCAATGTCGTTAATTTACCCTTTGGGTTTGTCCCGCCATGATACATATAATAGCCTAATAGGTTCACCCCACTTCCAAGCTTCACCATTGACATTGCCCCAATATCCTTTGCATGTGCCACTGGCCTCCTATGATGTGTCACTTGTAATCCTCCGCCTAATTCTGCTGTTAAATAAGGGAATTTATTTATATCAAATGTAATCCCATAGCCAAACCCATAATCACTTCCAATATTATGGTCATTTCTCTCATAGGTAAAAATATAATTCCCGCTAGGGGCAATCTCTGTTAAACTAGAATCCCATGGGGCATCACAGTATCCACCCATAACAGGGAGTAACCCGCCTGTAACAGCACCTCCCCATCCAGTAGCGGTATAAATTGGCACATCAAACCCTACTTCTTTCGCTAATCGGGCAAGTGTACGCATATGTTGTTCTCCTTCTTCTCCCTTCAGGCCTCCCACATGCCCATACTCATTTTCAATCTGGACGCCAATAATAGGTCCCCCGTCTTTATGTAACAGCCCATCTACTTGCGTATAAACCTGAAAATAAAATTTCTTTACTTCTTCTAAATAATCTAGATCATTTGTCCTAAGTTTCCAATTCTTTTTTAACAGCCAGTCAGGAAATCCCCCATTCCTTACTTCGCCATGGCACCATGGGCCTATCCTTAAAAGCATTTTCACCTTACATTCCTTTAAAGTTTCTACAAATCCTCGCAAATCCCGGTTGCCAGTAAAATCATATTCTTCTTCTATTTCTTCATGGTGGATCCAAATTACATAAGAAGATACGACTTCTACCCCTCCTGCACGCATTTTATAAATGCTTTCTTTCCAATATTCTTTTGGATAGCGGGAATAATGAATCTCCCCCATAATAGGGAACCATGGTTCTCCATTTTTTACTAAATATTGTGGTGTATAACTGTAAGTATCCATATTTTCACTCCTAAATACAGCTAATGGCAGCCTACCAACCTAAATTAGTAAACTGCCATCCATGCCTTTTTTTATAAATTATGCTTCTGCAAACTGATCTTTTCCTACACTACATAAAGGACATTCAAAATCCTCTGGCACATCTTCCCATTTTGTGCCTGGTGCAATTCCTCCTTCTGGATATCCTGCTTCCTCATCATATTCCCATCCACATACTTCACAAACATATTTCATTTTTTATTTCCTCCTTTTATTCTTTTTCCTCCAAATAATTTTGCACTAAAATACAAAACTATTTTACTTTAGCGGTTCAAAATCACTAACACCATGCTTACAAATTGGACAAATAAAGTCCTCTGGCAATGAATCGCCTTCATATACATAACCACAAACCTTACAGACAAATCCCTTTTTCTCTTCTTGTACCTGTGGTTGTGGCTTGATATGTTCAAAATAATATTGATACGTAACACTTGGGACTTCTGTTAGCCCCTTTGCTTCTGTTACCTCTGCTATAAATAAAGTATGTGTCCCATAATCTACCTTGTCTACTACTTTTGCAGAAATAACTGAATTTGTATATGCTGTTAAATATAACACACCATTTTCTGCACGGCTTGTTTCATGGAAACTTGCAAATTTTTCTATATCCTTCCCACTTTGGAAACCGAAATTTTGAAACACCCCAAATGGCACATCTTCGCTTAAAACAGATATATTGAAAACCCCTGTATGGAGAATTATATCATGGGTATAATTTTGTTTATTTACCCCTACAGCAATTTGGTTTGGCATAGCTGTCACCTGCATTACTGTATTAATAATACAGCCGTTATCTTTTTCTTCTTTTGCAGTCAATACATATAGCCCATAAGATACCTTAAACATAGGATCTTTTACTGCTGGCTTTTGTAAACTTAGGCCTTTCGCTGTTAAAGCTATTTCTTTTGCCATAGCTACCAATTGTTCCCTCTGTTCTTCCTTTACAGAAGATTTTATGCTGCATATAGAATCAAGGAAAGTTAAATTTTTACAGCCAGAAAATTCCTCTTTTATTAATTTTCCACTTACTGGCGCCCAAGAACCATTTTCTATTACTGCTATGGTACGGTTCTGGATATTATGCGCTGCCAAATCACGGATAAATGCCTCCATAGTGACAAAAATCCCACCATTATAAGTAGGGGATGCTAAAACCAAATGGCTCCACTGAAAGACTGCAGAAATAATTTCTGACGCAGCCGTAACAGAAACATCAAACATGATAGTTTTTACTCCCTGTTTCCTAAGTTCACTGGCAAGTACTTCGGCGGCATTTCCAGTATTTCCATAAATAGTCGCATACGCAATTACAACCCCTTGTTCTTCTGGCTCATACCTGCTCCATTTATCATATTTATCCAAATAAAAGCCTAAATTTTCCCTCCATACAAAACCATGCAATGGGCAAATCATCTTTATTTCCAGCCCAGATGCCTTTTTTAACAACGCTTGTACTTGCGGCCCATATTTTCCTACAATATTTGTATAATAACGCCTTGCCTCATCTAAATAGTCTCTTTCAAAATTAACTTCATCTGCAAAAATTGCTCCGTTTAATGCGCCAAAACATCCAAAGGCATCTGCTGCAAATAAAATTTTATCTGTTTTATCATAAGACACCATTACTTCTGGCCAATGTACCATTGGTGCCATTACAAATGTTAAAATATGGCGCCCACAAGAAAATTCTTCGCCTTCTTTTACCAATACAGCTCGGCTGTCCAAATCAAAGCTAAAAAATTGCTTTATCATTGCTGCACTTTTTGCATTACAAATAATCTTAATTTGCGGATAGCGAAGCACTAATTCCTGTAATGTAGCAGAATGATCCGGCTCCATATGGTGGACTACCACATAATCCAATGCCCTTCCTTTTAATAATTCCTCAATATTCTCAAAAAATACCCCAGAAACTGCTTTATCTACTGTATCAAATAATACTGTTTTCTCATCCATTAATAAGTATGAATTATAAGACACGCCATCTGGCACAGAGTACACGCCTTCAAACATACTTAACCTTCTGTCATTTCCTCCTACCCAAATTAAATCTTCTGTTATATTCCTATAACAATACATTCACTTTCCTCCTTCCTAATTTGTTACATCCTTTTCCGGTAAACTGCCGCTGATATCGGTGGAAGTGTAACTCTAAGCACCTTATTTGCTATCATAAATTCTGCCCTGCCTATATTATACCCAGTCTCTGTTGTTAAAATAAGCTGTTCCATATAAGAACCATTTTCTACGCCAATTAACCATACTGGAATCTCTAACTCCATTTCTTCATAATTATTATTAATTACTACTGCAATCTGGTTCTCTCCCATAAACCTGCCATATGCAATTACCTTATGCATGCCTAAAAGTTCTTTATAAGAACCTCTTAGCAATGCTTTATTTTCCTTATGGATACGGATAATATCCCTATGAAATTCTATTAATTCCATATCCTCATGTTGCCATGGGTAACTTCTTCTATTATCTGGATCTGTCCAGCCACAAAGCCCAGCTTCATCTCCATAATATACTGTTGGTGCCCCGGGCCAAGTCATCTGGATTACCACCGCTTCCCGGAAAGTCCCTTTATTAATATTTTGGTTTGCTGCTTCTGGCCCTAAATATGCTACCCTTCCCACTCTTCGATTGGTCCTAGTTAAAAACCTAGAATGGTCATGGTTAGACAATTCATTCATTGCTACTTGTAATGACGGAGTAGGGAACCTAGACATATGGTGTGACATTGCTGCAAAAAAGCTTTCGGAATTTCCAAGTAAATCTCCACGGAATTCATCACTATGTTTCTCCATACCTGTTAAAAACCATGTAATTGGCTCCATAAAAGCATCATAGTTCATAACCGTATCCCATTCTCTGCCCTGTAACCATGATTCTGGATCGCCATAATGCTCTGCCAAAATAATAGCTTCTGGGTTTGCCGTTTTTACGGCCTCCCGGAATTTTTTCCAAAATTCATGGTTATATTCCTGGCTATGCCCTAAATCTGCCGCTACGTCAAGCCTCCAGCCATCTACATTATATGGTTCCGATACCCATTTTTTTGCGACCCTTAAAATATCTTCTACTAATTCAGGGGAATCTTCATAATTTAATTTAGGCAAAGTATCATGCCCCCACCAGCCATCATAGCTAGTATTATAGGGCCAACGGTTTGCATCATTAAATTGGAAAAAACTACGGTATGGGCTTTCTGCTGATACATAAGCACCTTTCTGATACCCTTCTTCCTTTTCATAAATCCTCTCTCTATCCAACCATTTATTAAAAGAGCCACAATGGTTGAATACACCATCTAAGATAACCTTCATCCCTCTTCTATGCGCTTCTTCTACCAGCTCCCTAAAAAGCTCATTACTTGCCTCTAAATTTGCCTTATCTGTTACTCTTCTAATATAACGTGTGGCATGTGTATTATCATTATCTCCTTCTGGCAAAGTTTCCCCTTCATCTTTTACAATCCTGCCAATATGGGGATCAATATAATCGTAATCCTGAATATCATATTTATGGTTTGATGGTGATACAAAAAGTGGGTTAAAATAAATTACATCAATTCCAAGCCCTTGTAAATAATCCATTTTTTCCAAGATTCCTTGCAAATCCCCACCATAAAATTCTCTTACCCCCATTGCAGCAGGATACTTCATCCAATCCTTTACTTGGACAATGCCTTCCCCAATATAAGCATACTCTCTATCCAATGGATCATTTTCTACATTCCCATTATAAAACCTATCCACAAAAATTTGATAAAAAACCGCCCCTTTTGCCCAATCTGGCGTCCTATAACCTGGTATTAAGCGGAAATCATAATATGGCTCCCTATTTCTCATAACCCCGCGCTGGCTATAATAGCAACTTACATTACCAGATATAATCTGGAAACAATAACAGAACATCTCTTTTGCTACTTCCACCTCTGTAGCATAATAATCAAAGTTTCCATTTGAGCTAATCAATGTAAGTTCTTTCCTATTTTCTCCGTAAAGCAAATATACATGATCTACATTGTCCTTTAATGTACGGAACCGGATAATCACCTTATCCCCTGGCATTGGTTCAGCAGGACTTACAAATTCTTCTGTTCCATCACTAAACAACGCTTCCCTGTTTAATACAGAACGCATATTTGCCATATATAAATGCATCTTACTGACTTTTTTCATTTTATTTAATTGAACTTTGACTTCCATTGCATTTACCGCCCATCTTCATCTTTTATTCTAAAACCTATTTTAGCCATTTTTGGTATATAGTTTATATTTTAATCGAAACCTTATAGAAATACAACCATTTTCTCCCAGCTAGTTTTTATTCTTCATTCCCAGGGATGTGAAAAGGACAGCCGCTACTCGCTGTCCTTTTCGGAGAAGGTATCTCATTTCTTATGGGGTGTAGCAAAAAACTATATAATGTATTGGGGGTTTTACGATATTTAGTATACCACCTGTCTGTACAAAAGTGTGCACAAACTTTTTCTTTCTTCCCCAAAGTTTTTGTTAAAAATTACATAGTATTTTTTTCCTATATTAAAATACCTCGTTATTTTTAACAAGCTTCCCACAAGCCTTCAAATTCTTCCCTATCGATCTTCTCCTTTTCTAGAAGAAGTTTTGCACAACGATGTAGTATCATTTCATTTTCCAAAAGAAGTTTCTTTGCCTTATCATAACACTCATCTACAATCCGCTTTACTTCTGCATCTATAATACTTGCTGTATTTTCTGCATAACTTCTGGTATGTGCCAAATCCCTGCCAATAAAGACCTCATCTTCATCACTTCCATAATGGATCAACCCTACTTTTTCAGACATACCATATTTTGTTATCATAGAACGGGCTATTCCTGTTGCTTGCTTAATATCTTGGGAAGCCCCAGTTGTAATATCATCAAAAATCAATTCTTCCGCAATACGGCCCCCTAAATCTACCATAATATCTTGTAACATTTTCCCTTTTGTATTAAACATCTCATCCTTTTCAGGCAAAGGCATTGTATAGCCTGCTGCGCCAATTCCAGTAGGAATAATAGATACCGAATACACTGGGCCAACATCAGGAAGGACATGGAACAAGATTGCATGGCCTGCCTCATGGTATGCAGTTATTTTCTTTTCCTTCTCCGTAATAATCCGGCTTTTCTTTTCCACGCCAATCCCAACTTTTACAAATGATTCCTTAATATCTTCTTGTACAATAAAACTTCTATCTGCTTTTGCTGCTAAGATTGCCGCTTCATTTAGCAAATTTTCCAAATCTGCCCCTGTAAACCCTGCTGTTGTTTTTGCTATCTCTTTTAAATCTATATCATCTCCAAGCGGCTTTCCTTTTGCATGTACAGTAAGGATTTCTTCTCTTCCTTTTACATCCGGCCTTCCAACCATTACTTTCCGGTCAAAACGCCCTGGCCGAAGAATCGCTGGATCTAAAATATCCACACGGTTTGTAGCTGACATAACAATAATTCCTTCATTGGCACTAAATCCATCCATCTCTACCAAAAGCTGGTTTAATGTCTGTTCCCGTTCATCATGCCCGCCGCCCATTCCGGTCCCACGCCTTCTTGCAACCGCATCAATTTCATCTATAAATACAATACATGGCGCATTTTTCTTCGCATCCTCAAACAAATCCCTTACACGGGATGCACCCACGCCAACAAACATTTCCACAAAATCAGAACCAGAGATACTAAAAAAAGGTACTCCTGCTTCCCCTGCTACTGCCCTTGCCAACAAGGTCTTACCTGTGCCTGGCGGCCCTACCAGTAAAACTCCTTTTGGTATCCTAGCCCCTACCATTAAATATTTCTTTGGGTTCTTTAAAAAGTCCACAATTTCCCGCAGTTCTTCTTTTTCTTCATCTAACCCAGCAACATTTTTAAAACTTATCTTTTTTACAGTGTCTACCACCATTCTGGCACGGCTTTTTCCAAAATTCATTACTCTGCTGTTCCCACCTCCTGAAGCTTGGTTATTCATATAGGTAAAAAACAACATAATTACTACAGCACCAATTAAAATTGGCAAAATTGTTGTTAAGAAAAAACTTTCCCTTTGCACATCTGTAACATAGTAATTTTTCATCCCATATTGATCCAGATCAGAAATAACATCCTTTACATCTGGCACATACAAATTTTCCTTAGAACTATTGGCAAACTCAATTACAAGCTCACCTGTGGGAGTTTCCCCACTTCCATTCTGCCTTATTGTAACAGAAGCTATTTTCCCTTCTTGCACATCTGTTAAAAACTGTGGATATGTGTAACCATTCACATCATATTGATTTCTTGTTGTCCACAACATAACCACAACAACAATTGCCATAAAAGCAAAATAAATTCCCAGTCCTTTCGTTTTCAATTCCTATCCTCCTTTTTCAGTGTAATCTATCTGTTATTATTCGAACTCTACTACACCAATATACGGTAAATTTCTATACTTTTGATTATAATCCAGCCCATAACCCACAACAAACTTATCTGGTATATTAAACCCTACATAATCTACTTTAACATCTGTTACACGCCGTTCTGGTTTATCCAGAAGCGTACAAAGCCGCACAGATTTTGGATTCCTTTTTTTGAAAATCTCTATTAAATAACTAAGCGTCCTGCCAGAATCAATAATATCCTCTACAATTAAAACATCCTTGCCATCCAACGGTTCATCCAAATCTTTAATAATCTTTACCACCCCGCTGGATTTTGTATCTGCCCCATAACTAGACACTGACATAAAATCCATGGAAACCGGCACAGAAATCCTTTTTGCCAACTCACAAGTAAAGAAAATCCCACCTTTTAAAATACAAATCATATGGACTGCTTTTCCCTGATAATCCTTGCTAATCCTCGCGCCAATCTCTTCAATTTTCTTATCCACTTCTTCTTCACTCAACAATACCCTGATTTTATCCTCCATATTTCCTACCTCCACTTCATCTGTACTCTAACCACCCATTTTGTACTTTCTGTAACCTTGTATTTTTCGCTAATCCTATACCCAACAACCCATAATATATGGCTTCCCTCTGCCAACAGCCACACCCTGTCCCGAAACCTTCTAGGAACCTTACTATCTATGAAATACGATTTTAATTTTTTTTTGGAACCCTCCTTAGAAAACTCCAAAAAATCACCCTCTTTACGAGTCCTTAATTGCAGAGTATCTTTTATTTTATCATAATCAAACCATTTCGTATAGATATTTTCCACATTTTTAACAATTTCTTTTTTTTCTGCTAATTCCACTGGCATAGGCCCTGATACCACCAATATCCCCTGCCCATCCGAAAGTCCATACTCCCCTGCCCCATCAATTACAATTTCTTCTAACCTTCCTCTATCCTTCCCATCCACCCCAAAAAAGATCTCACTATAATCCCGCACTACCAAAATTCCGGGAAGCATTACTTCCTTCCCAGACTGTGCCTCAATTAATCCCAACACCATATCCAAATGCACCGCCTGAATATCTTTCCTTCCCCTCCCCAACGCATCTACCGCAAAAAAAACCATTTGCTTTTGAATCACCGCATCAAGCCCAGCAAAACATTCCAGCGAAATATAAACCCCTTCCTCCACACACCTTGCACAGGCCCCCCAAGCCACCTTTGCCTGTTTTTCAATATACCTCTCCGCCTCCAGTACTACCCCTGCACATGCTGCAATATGTTCCACACTAGCCGGGTTCACCAATTCCTCCAAACAAGAAAACACCCTGTTCCGAATCCGGTTCCTCACATACAAAAGTTCCTGATTTGTCTTATCTTCCCGCCAGCTCTCCTTTTTCCCCTGTAAATATTTAATAATCTCCTCTTTTTTCAAGCACAAAATCGGCCGTATCCGATTTCCCGAAACAGGCCGTATCCCAGCAAGCCCAGCAAGCCCGCTTCCCCTGCACAAATGATAAAGTACTGTTTCTGCCTGATCTCCCATATGGTGGGCTACTGCTATCTTATTAAAACCCAGATTATTTAATACCTGCCCAAAGCTCTTATAGCGCAATATCCTTCCCATTTCCTCTTCCGAACAGCCATATTTCCCCGCCTCTTCCTTCACCTGGTAAAAAAAACTATAATACTCTACTCCATACCGCCCACACAGCTCCCTAACAAACACCTCATCTGCATCCGCATCTTTCCCCCTTAACCCATGATGCACATGGGCACAGACAAACCGGAATGCAAGCTCCTCCCTTAATGCAAGCAACACAAAAAAAAGACAAACAGAATCTGCCCCGCCAGACAGCCCCAAAACAATCCCATCCCCTGCCTGTATCATCTGATTTTCCACAATAAATGCTTTAACCCTTTCCTCCAGCATATCCCCAGCCAAAATACCACCTTCCATACTCCAACATTTTCACCAGTATAGCCCAAAGCCCCCCAAAAGTCAAATTTAAAAGTATAGGGGTTTGAGGGGGGAGAAACGCCGAGGGAATACTAGGCGATTGGAAACTCAGCTCCAGAATGGGTATGTTCTAAATGCTTCGGATTAGGCTATTTATATGAAACGCAACCAGAGCCTATGCGGCTTCCATGCCGCAGAGGCTCCTTTGGCGGACATCCTGTCCGCCAATTGCTGCTGTTTAGCCGAAGCACTAAGAACCTACGCCATTCTCTCGAATGAGTTCCCAATCGCCTAGTATTCCCTCGGCTGTACCTCAATCCGGCTACACTTTAGGCGGAGTAGTATCTATAAATCTTCTATTTTTGTTTCCTTTCTACTCTCTCTTTTTAGTTTCCAATCATAAAGTTTTATTTTTCTTTATATTTTCTGTATACTTTTATCTTTTCAAATATAGTTTATATTATCATTCTTGATTTTTTACCCACTTCTGGTGTAGAAAAGCCAGGCATCAGCTGGGAGGGGTTTTTGGGAGCTTCAGCGACTGTGAGGGGGACTAGTGGTTCTTAATGTTCTGTTTTTATGTAGCAGCAATGCACGGACAGGATGTCCGGGCAAGAATCCTCTGCGGCAGGACGCCGCATAGGATTCGGTTGCGGGAAGGGGCAGATACCTATAGCAGAACACTTAGAAGCCACCTGCTGCCCGAACCGGAGCAGAAGATACCAAAAACCCCTCCCGGCGTTCCCCCTGCCCTTCTCTACGCCACCCTCTTCCATATTCCTGTTATTAGGATGGTCATATCGTCTGTTATTTCTTCTCCACTGGATTTTTGTACTGCTTCTAGTAATTCGTCCGCCATGTCCTTTGGGTTTTTGGTATGTATGTCCATTAATAGCCTTCCTAGTTCTTCTTCTTTATTTTCACCGCTAAATGCTTCTAATACCCCATCGGATACCATAATAATATAGTCACCATCATATAGTTTTTTGTAGGCTGACTCATAGTCTACTTCTTTTAGGACACCTATGGGCAGGCTGGTAGATTTCATCACTTCTACCCATTGGTTCCGTTTTATAAAGGTTGCGGCAGCCCCTGATTTGTAAAAGCTGCATTTCCCTGAATAAAGATCCGTTATGGCTAAATCTACTGCTGTGGACGCTTCTCCGTTTTCTTTTCCTAGTAATACGGAATTTACCAGCCTTAGTGCTGTTTCTTCTTCATACCCGGCTTTTAGCAGGTCTTCTAAGAGTTCTATAATTTCTTCGCTGTCTTCGCTTGCTTCATTGCCAGAACCCATTCCATCTACAATCCCCATTAATAGCTGGCCTTCCATTAATTCGGTACAAGAAAAGTTATCGCCTGAAATGGTTTCTCCTGTTTTTGTAATTCCACTGGTGCCATGTAAAACCATAAAGTTGGGTTCTTCTACAAAACCATAAATGGCATATTCGTTGTTGATAATGGTTTTTCCATCTGAACAGGCACGTACTTTGTTCCCATAGCCTTTGCTAATATAAGAGATTGCTTCTCTTACGGTTATAATTCTTCCTCCAGTGCTCCGCATTTCAATTTGTATCCGTTCTCTTCCATTTTGTTGCTTTAGGATCCGTACATAGCGGACTTCTATCCTGGCTCGCTCTAGCGCCCTAGTAATTAGTGTCTCTTGCTTGCTTCTATTTTGGTATTCTCCCATTTCTTGTGTCATATCTTCTAAAAGGGCTGCTGTTTCTGTTAGCTGAACTGCAGCGGCAAAGGATAGATCATTTTGTGTGTGAAAACGGCCTATGCTTCTTGCAAGGGCTTTAAAGGACTCTGCAAGTTCTATTATCCTTCCTTTTTTTTCTTCTATATTGCTATCTGGCATTATTCTCTTTCCATCTTCAAAACGGACTGCCATGCTTTGTGGGAGTAAAAGAAAAAGCAGGCTGGCAAGTGTGGCCCCCATTATATTGTCTTTTTCTAGAAGAAATGGGCTATAAAGGCTCCCTAGTATCCAGACAGAAATAAGAAATCCTGATATGCTTCCAAGCCTTCCTAATGTTCGGAAAATACCTGCTGCAATGCCAAGTGCACAAAGCATCCCTAATATGCTGCCTTCTCCATGCCATAATGTCATTACTAGGCCGCAGGCTGCCCCTACCATAGCCCCCATCCCGATTCCATAACGATAAGCTAAGAGTAAGATTCCTAAGTACATGCTGACGGGGCCCACCGCTATTGTAAATAGCTGCTGCCCTTTTAGGGAATATAAAAACATTCCAAAAAATAAGCCGATTACTATGGTTTCTTCATTGCTGAATGGATCATTTTTTCTTTTTGTAAGAATTCCATGAATCCCAATATGGAATATTTGGAATAAAGTAAATACTAAAACTCCCTCTAAAATTCCAGAAATTAATTCGTAACGTGGGTTTTTTGTCATCATGGCACCTGCGCACTGGATCATTGTAATACATAGTGCTGCTAAAAACCCTGCTGGGTATTTTTTTAATTTTCCATTCCTAGCTTCTATAAAACCAGCTACTACAGCATATGTCATTATAGCAAGTAAATATTTCATTGCAGGTATTGCTGGCATAGATGCTACAATTACTGCAAATATTAGCGGAAATGCAATAAGGCGTTGTCCTTTTTCTAAATAAAGCGCCGCAAAATAAGCAAACCCAATTGGATTATAATTCCCTACCATACATAATGCTGCTACAATCCCTATACTTTGTACGCTGACCTTCCGTATTATTGTTTCTCTCATATCCTATCCCTCCTATTTGGTCATCACTGATTCGCTATTATAGCGGACAGGCTTTAATTTTTTTGTCAAATCTAGTACGTGTTTCTAAAAAAATTTCTGACAAAAAGAAGCACCTCTGCAATCTTTTATCGAATACAGGGTGCTCATACTTTTTCAGATATTCATGGCCTTTTTTAATTCTCAGGCTTGAAAATAATCTCATTCTCATATACTAATCCTAACTTCTCCCTTGCAACCTCCTCTACATATTTCTTAGTCTGCACATATTTTTCATACTCGGCAAGTTCTAGTTGTCTTTGTTCTTCGGCTGCAATCTGCTCCATCAAGATTTTTTCACGTTCTATGTATGCTTCGTTCTTTTCTCGTAGTTCCATGCTCTTAAACGCCATTACAGCAAACAGCATCATAACAACAAAACTAATCGCCATAACGCCGCCTTTACTGCTCTTTTTCCTTTTCTGCTTTCTTCTTGCCATGAAACCACCTTCTTTTTCCAGTCTTACATATTATTCTAACCTTTTTCCATATATTTTTCAACACTTTTCCCACAAAATCTACTGGTACCCGGAGTAAGTGCCCTATAAATGGAACTAAAAACCGGCTGATTAAACTGCGAAACAAAAACATGGCAATTATTATGGAAGCAATCGCATACCACCGGATAACCCCATCATTTCCACGATATAAGGTTATAAAAACAGCAATAGAAACCATAAGCCAATAAATAATATCTTCTGCCCCTGTTAATAACAATGGATGTGGTAGTACAATCCTGATAATCCTTAGTACATCATAAACAGCCATTAACAATATTCCCATTAAAAAGCAGGAAAGCAAATAATTTGTCTCCCACAATATCATCTGGCTCATTAGCTAAACAGCCTTTTAAATAAAGACTCCCCTTTTTTAGAATAATCACTTACTTCTGAATAGGTTAGGCTGTCAATTGTGCCATCAATATCTACTTCCCCTTTTTCTAAGTTCAATTTGTTTACATGGAGATCCTTTCCCTTTATCATCAGCATGCCAAGTTCTGTTTCTAAAAGCACCTCATTCATATCAAAGGCTATCACATCTGTCACACCTGTCATGGAACCGCCTTTTCTGTTATTTACAGACAACTTATGGCTTCCTGAAGATATCCTTTCTTCCATAAAAAACCTCCTAATATACTTCTTCAATCTGATAAAGTATATTAGGAGTGTCCATGTTTTATGCTAAATGTATCTGTACAGCTCCTTCGCCTCATCCTTTTTCGTTGTTTCTTGGATATCAAGAACCTGTACCTTTACTGCCTTTGTCCCGAACTGGATTTCAATTTCATCGCCTTGCTTTACTGTAGTAGAAGCTTTTGCAACTTTTCCGTTCACAAGCACCCTGCCCGCATCACAGGCTTCATTAGCAATTGTCCGCCGCTTTATTAAACGGGAGACTTTTAAAAATTTGTCCAATCTCATATATTAAGCATTGACTTCATCCTTTAAAGCTTTTCCTGCCTTAAATTTAGGTGCCTTGGATGCAGGAATTGGCATAGCCTTCCCTGTCTGAGGATTTCTTCCCTCTCTTGCAGCTCTCTCGGATACCTCAAATGTACCAAAGCCAACTAACTGGATTTTCTCACCTTTCTTTAATTCTTCTGTCACTACATCGATAAATGCTTTTAATGCCTTCTCGGAATCCTTTTTTGATAATTCAGTTTTCTCTGCAATCGCTGCAATCAGTTCAGTCTTATTCATGACTAACTCCTCCTCTGATATTTTATATTTTTCTCATGTTAGGAACCTTCAACACCTTCAAGTTTATTTATAAACTGTTATCTCCTATTTGTCAAGGTAAATTTCCGCTAATTTCCGCTATTTATAAATTTTTCTGTTAATTCTCCATCTGCCTTCCTAAAAACCCAGATGCGACACCTGCAAGCTTTTGTTCTGTCTCCCCCATCTGTGTCCTTCCATCTTTACTTAAAATAGCAACCACTCCAATTACGTCCCCTTCACAAATAATAGGCTGCGCAACTAAAGAAGTATACTCTTCTGTCTGTCCAGAAATAATAGGGATCATATTCCTGCCATCTTTCCCTGTTATTAAAACCTCCCTTTCACTCATTAAATGCTCTAATTGTTTGCTAATTGGCTTATCTTGCAATTCTTTTTTTGCTACCCCTGTTGCAGCAATTACTTGGTCACGGTCTGCAATACATACAATATGCCCCGTAGTTTGTGCCAAACTTTCTGCATATTGCTTTGCAAACACACTTAGTTCACCAATTGGCGAATATTTTTTAAGGATAATTTCTCCTTCTCTGTCAGTAAATATTTCCAAAGGATCTCCTTCTCTAATCCTTAAAGTCCTTCTTATTTCCTTTGGTACTACAACCCTTCCTAAATCATCTATCCGTCTCACAATTCCGGTCGCTTTCATTTTCTAATTGCTCCTCCATTTCAAAATCATTCTATGATGTTATTGTTTGTAAAAAATGGAGAATTATTCATACAGTTTATGAAGCTTTTTAAAAAAACATTTATTTACTGCTATATTCTATGCTATACTATATATAATTTACTTTTTTAGGAGGCTATTATGTTTTATTTTAACCGAAATACGGTAATTGATTACTCATCTCTTTCAGAACTTACCAAACCTATTTTAAATGCGGTCCGGATCTTAGAACGTGATATACAAAAATGTTTCCTCCCATCTAACCAGCCAACCGGATATATCCTATTACAGGCAGACCATATGATGCCGGAAGAAGCTTTCCAGCTTGCCGTTTCTGATACAATCTGCCTTACAGCAGGTGACGATCTTGGCTTTGTATATGGGCTGCTCTACATTAGTGAAGAATATCTTGGCATAAAGCCTTTTTGGTTTTTTCTCGACCAGCAAATTGTGCCTGTAAAAGAAATCCAAGCAACAGACAAACTATTTATTTCCCCAAAACCTTTTATCCGCTTCCGCGGCTGGTTTTTTAACGATGAAGTATTATTTTCACACTGGCAGGTTTATGGGGATAGCTTAATTCCTTGGAAAATGGGATTTGAAGCACTGCTTCGCTGTGGCGGGAATATGGCAATCCCAGGCACAGACAAAAATTCTAGGAAATACCGGCAGCTTGCAAGTGATATGGGATTATGGATTACCCATCACCATGCGGAACCATTAGGTGCTGAAATGTTTGTCCGTGCCTTCCCTGACAAAGAACCAAGTTATGATGATTATTCCAATTTATTTTATCAACTTTGGGAGCAAGCTGTTATAGAGCAGAAAAATTATAAAGTAATCTGGAACCTTGGCTTTCGCGGGCAAGGGGACTGCCCGTTTTGGAGCAACGATAAAAGTGGGAACTATAATACTGCTAAAAAACGAGGCGAACTTATTTCTGAATTAATTGAAAAACAACGGCAATTGGTTCTTAAATATATTAAAAACCCTGTTTTTTGCACAAACCTATATGGGGAAATTATGGAACTTTACCAAGAAGGCTATATTCATTTTGACAAGGAAATTATTAAAGTTTATGCTGACAATGGATATGGGAAAATGGTAACTAGAAGGCGGGATAACCACTGTGCCAGGATACCTGCCCTTCCCTTAAACCCAAAAGATACTAGCGGCATTTACTATCATGTTTCTTTTTATGACTTACAGGCGGCAAGCCATATTACTATGCTGCCTAATTCTGTCGATTTTGTAAACTCAGCCCTTACAGAAGCATTAGAACATGGTGCCAATGATTATTGGATTATTAATTGTTCTAATGTACGGCCGCATGTTTATTATTTAGATGCTATCCGCAAAAAATGGCATGGAATGGAATTATCTGCCATTACACATAGTTTAGATTTTACAAAAGATTATTATAACGGGGAAGAAGGGATTGCTCCTTGTCTTTCCGGCTATGCAGATGCTATGCTTTCTTATGGGAAAGAAGATGATGAACATGCTGGAGAACAATTCTACAATGAAAATATCCGTTTACTTATTAACCATATTATTCGGAACCGCACAGATACCTTATCAGGCTTTCGCTGGTTTACTGGTGATATTCCTCTTCCTGACCAACTTTCTATTTTATTTGGTATCTGCCATAAAGGAGAAAGCCGAATGGAAACCTATTATCAAAAATGTAAAGATATTGGGAACCAACTTTCAGGGCATGTCAAACAACTTTTTGAAGATACTATACTTATGCAGGCAAAAATACATAATTACTGTTTAAAAGGAATGTTACTATGTGAACAGGCATGTAAAGCATATTGGGATCAAAATTACCTTCAGGCTTTCTTAAATTTTGGAAAAAGTGCTTCCTTTTATGAACAGGCAAATGCTGCTATGAGGGACTCTGAACATGGTATTTGGAAAGGTTTCTATCAAAACGACTGCCTTGCAGATATTAAACATACTGCTTATATGTTGCGGAAAATGATGGGGATTGCCCGTGAAATGGGGGATAACGCACGCCATGACAAATGGTATCGGGACATTGTTTATTCTATTGAGGACAGAAGGGTTATGACTATCTTAGTAAATGATAACCATATGACTGACCAAGAACTATGGGAAACATTTATGGAAAAACAACTAAATATTTTTGGCTAAAATAAAAAGGCTGCTGCAAATGCAACAGCTTTTTTTATTCTAAAATCTACATTCTTCGCACTTTTCGACTTTAAATTTCATCTAGGATTTTCTTTCTTTTTTCCTCTCGTTCTTCCATTGTAATAGCCCCTTGCCTATAAAGCTGGTCTACCATGCTTAACCGTTCTTCCATAGATGCTTTTTTAGGCTGGTTTGCAGTTTTTTTCTCTATATCTTCTACTATAATCTCATGTGTCGCTATCCCTTCCTCTGAAAATACATTAATGGCGTTCATTACTGTAATCCCAACTGCAACCCCTGTCCAGACAATCCCAAAAAAACCAAGGGAAGGAATTACTATACATAATCCTATGAAACAAAATACTATTCCCACTGCCATACCCAATATAGATTGGCCCTTGCTAGGTTTCATTCTCATTTTCTTATTCATAACCACGGCTCCTTCCCAAAAACTTTTTCTTCCATTTTTTCAAGTATACCATATTTTTCATGAAATAACTAGCTAAACTATATGCCATATTACAATTATCTGTTGTCGCCTTTCACTATAAGTGAAATTTTCTTTCTGCCAAATTATGAGAGAATAAGCTTAGTAGCTCAAGGTATTCTCCACCAGAATTGTGAGGTTATTATGCAGTTTAAAGATGATTATGAATTATATCAAACCATTAGCCGCAATATTAAATATTACAGGGAACTTGCCAACCTAACACAAATGCAGCTTGCTGAACAATCCCATTTAAGCATTAGTTATATTACCAAACTAGAAGCTTCTGGATGTGATAAAAGCATTTCTTTGTCTGCCTTACATCAGATTGCCAAAGTCCTTAACCAAGATATTACTATTTTCTTTGAACCCCATAAAGAATAATGTATTACTCATAATAAATAGTCCTATCTGTATATTTTTTTTCCATTTGGTGGCGCAGTTTTCTATTTTCTACTGTATCAAATATAATAGAAAAATCATAATTTTCTGGATAGAGTTCTTCTGCTGCCACATGCAGCCTTACCCGTTTATGGTTAATCCATATTTTCTTATCTGGCATCTGTACCCGGAGGACGCCTTTCTCATTCGCCGTCTGGCATACAATCCCAATTTTCTTATCTGGCAGCACTAAGACACTATCTCCAAGATGGAATTTACCTGCTTTTTTCTCTATAACAGTATTTTTCTTTTTTTGGATTTTTGCAGCAGGAATTTTCTTTAACTCTTTCTCTTTCCCTTGAGGAAAACTATTATTCTCTTTCCCATAAGCCGCCATAGACGCCGCCTTTAACATAGAATCTGGCATCCCCAATTTTTTTGCAATATAAAAAGCACAGCTTTCTCCAGCTTCCCCAATAATCATTTGGTATAATGGCTTTAAACTTTCTTTGTCAAATGTCATTCTAGCATTTTGTAGCTTTTTCTCTTTTGCTGCATACTCTTTTACTTCTGGGTAATGTGTGGTTACTAAAAATAACGCCCCACTCTTTTTTAATTCTTCCATAACAGCTACTGCTATCCCCATTCCTTCCATTGGATCAGTCCCAGAGCCTAATTCATCCATAATAACAAAACTATCTTGATCCACACGCTTTAAAATATCAAGCACATTTATAATATGCGCTGAAAAAGTAGATAAATTTTCTGATAAATCTTGCCCATCTCCAATATCACAAAGATATTGGCTATTCATGCAGATCTTTGCTTCTTCACAAGTAACATGCAGGCCACATTGTGCCATAATACAATTTATTGCTACTGTTTTAATTGCTACTGTTTTCCCGCCAGTATTCGGCCCTGTAATTACAATTCCTGTTATGCTCCCGCCTATTTCAAATTGTAATGGCACACATATAGCCCTGTCAATTAAGGGATGCCTTGCAGACTTTAACTTTATCCGCCTATCTGTATTTATTATTGGCTTTATCCCATATTGTTCTATACTAAGCTTTCCTTTTGCAAAAGCAAAATCCAATTTTTCCATTATAGTAATATTTTGTTTCATTATTTCCGCAATATCCGCAACCATAGCTGTTAAAGTATATAAAATTCTTCTTTCCTCATTTTCTTCATCTAACCTTAATAAAATTAATTCTTCATAATATTTTGCTGACGCTGCGGGTTCTATAAATAGTGTGTTTCCTGTAGAAGATTTATCAATCACTGATCCAGGAACCCGAAATTTATACTCCTTTTTTACAGGAATACAGACATGCCCATTCCGTATCGTGCTAAAGGAATCAGACATACACTCTTTATTAGAACGGATTAATGCTTCTGCCTTTTCTCTCATCCGTTCTGATGTCCGTTCTATCTCTTCCCTTACTGATTTCAAGAACTTAGAAGCATAATCATCTACCCTGCCGCCCCTAATCTGCATATGGATTGCTTCTTTTAACTCTGTCTGTGCATCTAGCCTTTCCTCTTCATATGCAAGTGATATTTCATAGATTTTGCATCGCCCTAAATATGTCTTTAATCTATCTGTTGCTACCAGCGCATTCCCAATTTCTTCTAGTTGGCTTGGGCTTAAACACTCCCCTTTTTGTGCCATATGGATAAGTTCCATAATCCCTTTTAAAGATACCAAAGGAGGGTTCCCAGCATGTTCTAATAAATACTTTGCTTCTTCTGTCTCCCTTTGTGCCGCTGCCAACCTGCTTTCTGACAAATATGGTGTTAAATTCAAACACTCTTGTTTTGCCTTATCTGTTAATGCTAATTCTGCAAGCTGCTTCTTTATTTTATCAAATTCTATTGCTTGTTCCATTCCTATCATAATATTATTTTCCTTTCTGCCTGTTACTATATTACATCCCACTCTACTGAAAACAACAAAAGCCATACAGCATTACCCTAACAAATGCTGTATGGCCTAAATAAAATAGTGCACTGGACGTCCGCCAAGAAAAAAGTCCATATCTTATTTGGACGCACATGTACAAAAAGCCGCCTTATAAAAGGCGGCCTAAGATACCATATACATATATAAACAAAGCATCTGCTGGTGGCAAAGCCGCATGGAAAAAAGGATACACTCCTAGCCTAAAAACTGCCATATCCTTTTACAACTATTTAATTAGCTGTTTTCTCCAATCCCACAATGCTTAACATACTACAAATTCTCCTTTTCTACTTTTTAGCTGGGATAACTATAACATAGTTATTTACAAATTGCAAGTATTATCTTTGGCTTTCTATATATGCCATAATCAACGGTGCTGCACCTTTATGGTCATCATACCCGACCGCTTCTGACAAATAATATTCTACTGTCCCATCCCGATCATCACTTAACCCTGCGCCTCTACAAATATCCCCTAATTTTAATACCCCGTCTATTTCTTTTATCTTTAACTGTATCAAGCTGTCCAGTATCTTTTCTCCTTGCCCTTTATATATCCCACAAGGAAGGACTCCCATCCGGCATCCTTTTAAAACTGCATAGGCAGCCATAGCGGAACCTGATGTTTCTAGATAATTTTCTGGCACGTCTTCTCTATCCAACACTTGGTAAAATAAACCTGTTTCTTTTTCTTGGTACTGTAACAGCCCATTGATTGCTTCTATAAAAATATCTTTTAATCCTTGGTAATCCCCTGTTTCCCCAATAATTTCCATGGTATCAATTAATGCCATTATATGCCAGCCACAGGCCCTGCCCCAAAAATTAGGGGATAACCCATTTTCTTTATTGCACCATGGCTGTTTTTTCGCCATATCAATGGCATGGTAATATAAACCTTTTTCTGGATTATATAAATATTTCCTAACATTCTTAAATTGGCTTACAATATCACTATAATCCTTATCTTTTAATTTTTGATAACGTGCATAAAAAACTTGTGCCATATATAGCCCATCCAGCCATACTTGTTCTGGATAACATTTTTTATGCCAAAAATTCCCTGTATAAGTCCTTGGCTGGTTCCTTATTTGATCCATTAAAAGTTCAATTGCCTTATTATACTTCTCTTCCCCAGTCTCCCTATAGGCAAAAAACAAGCCATTCCCGCTATTAATACTGTCAAGGTTATAATCCTTTGGATAATAAAAACGGATATTTCCATTTTCCTCAATATACTTCTTATAATAATGAAGTACAAAATCCTTATAATACTCCTCTTTTTTCTGTTCATATAATAAAACCGCCGCATTTAACAAGCAGCCGTCTACATAATTCCAGTGATTTTCTTTGGCTGAAACAAACCGTTCAAAATATCCTTTTATAAATTGCTCCATTTTTGTTATTGTTTCCATTTTCCCTCTTTTCCAAGTATCTTATTATCCTTTATTCTTTAGATCTTTTTTTGCCGGATTATCAATTAATTGCCCTTCTTTATCAAACCTAGAACCATGGCAGGGACAATCCCAGCTTTTTTCTTGCGGGTTCCATTCTAATGCGCAACCCATATGGGAACATCTGGGCTTTTCCCCAACCAGCCGGTAAACGCCCTTTCCCAGCCCCTTTACACTTTCACCCATATCTTTACAAAACTTGCCTGTTGCTTGAGGATAACAACGCTGCGGAGAAAAAAGCTTCCTATATGAATTTTCTTTTCCACAGATTTCATCGCAAATCAACTTAGCCGCAAGAATCGAAGTTGTCATTCCCCACTTTTTAAAACCAGATGCCACAAACCAATATGGCCTATAGATCGAATATTTCCCTATAAATGGAAAATCGTCATGTGTCATACAGTCTTGCGCCGACCAGTGGTATCTTTCTTCACATCCTGGATAATACTGTTCTGCTTTCTGCCTAAGAAACCCATATCCACAGTTCTTTTTATATTCCCCTGTCCGGTGCCCTCCTCCTCCCATTAATAAAAAACCTTTATAATCCCTAAGGGAAATCCCATCTACATCCTCACTATAATACATGCCATTTAACCTATCTGCCCCTGATAAAGCCAATATATAGCTTCTTTCCTGATGTTGGCGCATAAAATAAAACCCTGGCACATTTACAATGGGATAATGTGTGGCAAATACAATATAATCTGCCCAAACTTTTGCATGTTCTGTATATGCCACATGCCCCTTTACCTTATAAACTTTCGTTTTCTCATAAATCGTTAAAAAACTAGATATCTCTTTTAAAAACTTTATCGGATGGAATTGGGCCTGCCCTTCAAAACAAACTGCCCCAACATGTTCAAAAGGCAATTGCGCCTGTTCTACAAAATGTGCCTTTATCCCAAAAGCAGAAGCTAACTTTACTTCTTCTAATAAATTCTCTTTCTTTTTTGCTGAATACACATAGGCAGGCAAACTTTCAAAATCACATTGTATCTTTCTTTCCTCTATCACCTTTTTATAACAGCCTATTGCCTCTTTATTTGCCTGCGCATAGAGTGCTGCTTTTCTTTCGCCATACTTTTTTACTAATTTTTGATAAACCAGCCCATGCTGGCTTGTAACTTTTGCTGTTGTATTCTTACTCTGCCCGCTTCCTACTCTATCTGCTTCTAATACTACTGTTTTTATCCCATGCTCTTGCAAAAAATAGGCTGCCAGCACTCCTGCCATGCCTGCCCCTATTACCAATGCCTCTGTTGTAATATCTTGTAAAAGAGAATCCCTTTTTGGCAATTCTATTTGTTCTGTCCAGATTGATTCCACAAAGCCTGCTTTCCATGCACATAGGTACATAATTATAAGTTCTATTTTCTTATCTTTATCATAGTCCCCATAATCTCAATATCCATACGTCACTTTACCTATATTTTCTTTCCAGCTCCAGCAATGCCCATTTTACTGCAATCCCTCCTCCAAACCCTGTTAAGCTTCCGTCTTTCCCTATTACCCGGTGGCATGGAATAAAAATCATAATTGGGTTTTGATGGTTCGCCCCTCCTACTGCACGGCAGGCCTTTGGATTTGCTACTGCTTTTGCTATATCCAGATAACACCTTGTTTCTCCATACGGGATTTCTCTTAATGCCTTCCATACCGCTTTTTGGAACTCTGTCCCAGCAGGCTTTAAAGGCAAATCAAAATTTTTCCTTTTACCAGCAAAATATTCTTCTAGTTCCTTTCCCGCCTTCCTTAACAATGGATGGTCTGGCCCATCATTCTTTACTGGCCCATCTTCCAAATATAAAGCTGTAATCCCATCTTCTTCTGCTTCTATGCAAATTTTCCCAACTGGTGAATAAAAATACTCTTTCATCCTTTTATTTCCTGTTCTTTTTCCTATTGATTGGCATTGCGCAAAATAATACAAATACTAACAATAATATTGCTACTGCCATCCATATTACTTGTGTTAATATCGCTTCTTTCGCAAATTTATCAAAATACCCCTTTAAATAAATCACTATAATAATAATTGGAATAACATATGCCATATAATTTCGTAACTGTTTTGGGAAACGGAGGCCTTCCCCTTTATTTGCCTCTTTTATAAACGCTTCCCAGCCCCAGCCATTTTTACTGGTACAAAATAGCACATACCCCAAACTTCCTAACGGCAAAAGATTATTGGACACAATAAAATCTTCCAAATCCATAATATTGCTTCCACTTCCAAACGGTTGTATCCCTGACAGCAAATTAAACCCTAACACACAAGGCATACTTAATATAATCATCAGTATTGCGCTTACTAATACGCTTTTCTTCCTTGTCCAGTGGAATAAATCCATATCAAATGACACAATATTTTCAAAAACAGCAATAATCGTTGTTAATGCTGCAAATGTTAAAAACAGGAAAAATAAGGAACCCCATACCATTCCTCCTGCCATTTGGGAAAATATATTAGGAAGTGTAATAAATACCAAGCTTGGGCCTGCCCCCGGCTCAATTCCAAAGGCAAAACATGCTGGGATAATAATAAACCCTGCTGTTAAAGCTACAAACGTGTCTAGCCCGGTAATACTAATTGCTTCTCCTGCCAGGCTTCTTTCATTCCCCAGATAACTCCCAAAAATTAACATTGCCCCTACTCCAAGGGAAAGCGTAAAAAATGCCTGGCTAAGTGCTGCAAACACTACATTTCCAATTCCTGCCTCTGCCATTTTCCCAAAATCAGGAACCAAATAAAATCGTATTCCTTCTGTCGCACCCTCTAAAAATACAGAATGCACAGCAAGTATCACCATAATTAATAATAATGCTGCCATCATTATTTTTGTTATTTTTTCAATTCCTTTCTGTAACCCAAATAAGCAAACTAAAAAACCAATTATGCAGATCAATATAGTCCAAAAAATCATTACTGGTGCATTGGCAAGCATCTGTTGGAAAGAATCCGTAATTTGTCCTGGCAGTACCTGGTGGAATTCGCCGCGGATGCTTTTTACACAATAATACATCATCCAGCCGCCTACCATCGTATAAAACATCATTAACATATAACAGCCGGCAATCCCTATTATTTTTAACCTATGCCATGCCGTGCCTTCTGGCTCTAGTTTCTCGAAGCTCTTTGCCACACTATGGCGGCTTGCCCTTCCTATTGTAAATTCACATACTAAAACAGGAATCCCCAAAAGTACTAAAAACAATAGATAAATCAGGATAAAAGCAGCCCCTCCATATTCGCCGCAAATATAAGGGAACTTCCAAACATTCCCAAGCCCTATTGCACATCCTGCTGATACCAGGATAAAACCTATCCTAGAGCCAAATTTTTCTCTGCCCATACAAAATCCTCTCTTTTAAAGTTTTTGAATTTTTATTAATTCATCTTGTATATTTCCAGATAACACCTCTACCAGCTTTGTGCTAGCAGAAATTTCTTCTGTTGCTGCTGCAAGTGTATCAACCCTTTCATCTACCTGGAACACAAGAGTAGATAAATTTTCTGCCTGCTGCCTTAAATCTTCCATAAATTGTTTTACTTTTGCAGAAGTATCATTGGAATCTTTTGCTGCGTTCCGGCTGGAATCTGACAAGTTTTTAATTTCACCAGCTACTACTGCGAAACCTTTCCCTGCTTCTCCTGCCCTTGCCGCCTCGATAGAAGCATTTAAAGATAATAATTCCGTTTGGGAAGCAATATCAAAGATAGAATTATTATTTACCTCTATACTACTTAAAAGTTCTTGGATATGCCCAAATGCCTCTGCCATCCGCCGGCTATAATCATTGATATTCTGCATACTAAGTGCAATCTGTGTACTCTCTTCTGCATTTCCTTCATTCCCCTTACTAACCCCTGAAAGAGAATGTTGCATTTCTGCAAAACTTTCTGTTATGCCATCAATAACCTGCCTTACCATTTCGGCACGACGGATCCTGTCCTCTGTTTGTACTTTCACTTGTTCACTTAATTCTTTTACTTGTTCCATTTCTTGCGTTGCTAAATCTTTTGCATAATGGACACAATTCTCCATATAATTAATACCATTATGTATCGCATTTGCCATTGTGGCACAATCCTTATACCCACAGGCAGAACAGTCAATATTTTGTTTTAATGCTGTTGTTTTCCCCATATCTTCAAAAATACCCTTCAGTTCAACGGCGGATGCTGGCTTCATATGGATTATATTAGACTTGTCCGTATAATGGCGGATAAAATCTTCTAATTTTAAATTCCTAAACTGGGCATTTAAACCAGCAAGCCTTCTTTTTGGCGTAAGTTTCTTTCCCCATGCCCCTCTGCTCTTTATACTATTCTCCCGGATTTTCTGGATCGCCATTAGGGTGTCGTCTCCCCTGCTTTTTTCTGTTTCTATCCCTGTCCCATATAAACAGCCCTGGGAACAATTTAACGCATCTACCATAAATGGAAGGTCTTTCCCCATTTTTACCCGTTCCATATACTCGTGTAAATATTCATACATATGCCTTTCGCCTTCTGCCTGTCGGACAAAAACCTTATCTCCCAAAAACCAGTAAATATTCTCCTTTAACCCACCCGGAGTTGGATAAATAGAACCAAGCCCATATTCTATTTCATCCTTTGCCATTGTCCCCCCTGTAAGCCTGTGTTCTTTTATATAGTCAATTAAATGTTTAAATGTCACATTATAAGAAACATATCCTCCACAGTTTTTATCCTCTATTTCATTCTTTTTTGCTATACATGGGCTAAGAAAGGCAAGCTTATCTGTAAGCCCCATATATTTCTTTACATAAATGGCCCCGCACATTAAAGGGCTGTGGACTGGCATAAGCTTTGGCAAGAGTTCTGGAATATTCCTCTCAATATAATTTACTACGGCTGGGCATGGCTGGGAAATCCCGCCAAGAAATTTATGATTAGAAATATAGTTTAAATATGCCCATGTTGTAATGTCTGCCCCAAAAGATACGCTAATAATCCGATGTACTCCCGCCGCCTTTAATATTCCAAGATAGTTCTGATACTCTGTCGGATAATTTGCCATAAATGCTGGTGCTATTAATAGAGAAATCTTTACCCCTTTTTTCAAATCTTGGAAAAACTGCTCTGTATCATCCCGATATGATCTTGCCTCATGCTTACAAGCATCAAAACATGCCCCACAAGAAATACAAGCATCCCCCTCTACTTCAATCCTACTGCTCCCATCCGCAAGTTTTACTGCATAATTAGCTGAAGGAACTGGACAGACTGAAATACATTTGTTACATACAATACATTTTTCATTTGTGTAGACTAACCCTGTGTTTTTCCCCATTTTCCGTACTCCTGCCTTCCTTTTTACTCGTTAATACGATTCCATTCTTATCTCTTATATTATATACATTTTTCCTTGTAACAGCAACCTATTTCCATAAAATGCAGAAAACATATCTTTCTTGTCATCCTTCCCCTTCTTTGTTATACTCTATATAAAGTTTTTTATTGGCTTAGGAAAGGAGTTATTCATTATGAACCGCAAACTTTTATCTTTTCTAGTAATATCTTGTATAGCACTTTCTCTTTTTACAGGTTGTGCTTTTAAAGAACCTCAAAAACAAACTATCCATATTGGCTGTATGAAAGGCCCTACGGCAATTGGCATGATCCATCTTTTATCAGCATCTGATGCTGGAAATTCCCTCCATGCCTACGATTATACGATTGCCGGCGCTGCTGACGAATTAAGCGCCGCTTTAATAAAAGGAGAATTGGATATTGCCTCTGTGCCTTGTAACCTTGCCAGCATCCTTTACCATAAAACAGAAGGGGAAATTGTTACCGTTGCTATTAATACCCTAGGTGTGCTTTATTTAGTTGAAAGTGGTGATTCTATACAAACTGTATCTGATTTAAAAGGAAAAACGATTTATTCTACAGGGCAAGGCACCACTCCTGAATATACGCTCCGATATTTATTAAGCTGTGCCAATTTAAACCCAGATACCGATGTTACTATCGAATATAAATCGGAAGCTGCCGAAGTAGTTGCCACCCTAGCGCAAAACCCTAATGCTGTCGCTATGCTTCCCCAGCCTTATGTTATGGTTGCCTTACAAAATAACCAAAACCTCCGTATTGCACTAGATATTACAACGGAATGGGAATCTCTTGCAGGGACTACCATAGTTACAGGTGTTATTGTAGCAAGAAAATCTTTTTTAGAAGAAAACCAAGGCGTATACCAAGATTTTCTAAAAGAATATGAAGCATCTGCCAATTATGCAAACACAAACATAGATGACACAGCTGATCTATTGGAACAATATGATATATTTAAGTCTGCTATTGCTAAAAAAGCAATCCCTTATTGTAATGTAGTTTATCTTACAGGGGATACAATGAAAGACAATGTTATGGCTTACCTGCAAGTACTTTATAATCAAAATCCAGCCTCTATTGGTGGTAGCCTTCAGGAGGGAATGTTCTACCTTGAAAACTAGAAAAGATATTCCACTTTATTTTTTATCTATCTTATTTTGGTTAGTTTTATGGCAGCTAGCTGCCATAAAACTAGATAAGGAACTTTTTCTTCCCACACCCTTCCAAGTAATCCTTGTTTTCTGGAAAACCCTTCTTTTTTCTAAAAAATTTTGGGCAAGTGTAATATCTTCTTTTTTCCATATAGGCATAGGCTTTATTTTGGGTTTTACTATTGGGGTTTTCCTTGCTGCCTGTTCTTATCTTTATAAGCCTATCCATATATTACTCTGGTTCCCCATTAAAATTATAAAGGCGGTGCCTGTTGCCTCGTTTGTAATTTTGTCACTTTTATGGATGAAATCCTCAAGCCTAGCTATTTTTATCCCATTTTTAATGGTCCTGCCTATCCTTTACCTCCATACTTTAATGGCATTAGAGCAGACTGACCCAAAATTAATTGAGATGGCAAAACTATTCCACGTTTCTATTAAAAACCAAGTTCTTTTTCTTTACCTGCCACAAATACTGCCCTCTATCCTTTCTGCATGTTCCCTTGCCGCAGGAATGGCATGGAAATCTGGCATTGCGGCTGAAATTATTGGGCTTTCTAAACATTCGATTGGCAACCAGATTTATCAGGCAAAAATTTACCTAGTAACCCCTGAATTATTTGCATGGAGTTTTGTGGTTATACTTTTTAGTATTGGTTGGGAACAACTTTTCTACCAGATTGGCAAAATACTTCTAAAAGAAAGAAAGGAAAAATAACATGTGCCATATAAAAATCCAAAACCTATCTTTTTCCTACCAAACCCAAAAACCTATTTTAACACATTTTTCTGCTTCTATTGAAATTGGATCAAAAACTGCTATTACAGCTCCCTCTGGATATGGAAAAACCACATTACTCCTTCTTTTGGCAGGGCTATTAAAACCCCAAGAAGGGACGATTCTCTTTCCTTCTTCTTGTAAAAAAGTATCTATGGTATTTCAAGAAAACCGCCTTCTTCCTTCCATTAATATTGTAAAAAATATAAAACTTGTCAATCCTAAGTTATCAGATAATGCTATCCTGTCCTTACTAAAAAAAGCAGGGCTTTCCTTTTATGCCTTAAGGAAACCTGCTTATTTAAGTGGTGGTGAACAAAGGCGTATTGCTATTATCCGGGCATTGGCAGCCGATTATGATTTATTGCTTTTAGACGAGCCATTTACTGGTTTAGATATCGATACAAAAAAACAAATGATAGATTTTATAACAGAACAAACCACTAATAAAACGGTAATACTAGTATCACATAACCCAGAAGATTTTATTGGGTATAAAATAATCCCAATCTTTCCCCCTAACCTTTGACTATATCGCAGGTTGTAAACTTAAAAAATATATTATTATACTTCTTGGTAAGTTTTTAAGAACACTTCTTGTTTTACTAAATAAATATCTTTTTCATCTTCATATGCAAAACAAATATAATCATCTGAATTCCCATACATATATTTCTCGTAGTTCCACTTAGAAAATACTTTTGTCGGGTTTTCCAAATGTTTTGCATAAATAAAAGCATTGTCTACACAGACACATTGTTTTGCAAAAGGAAGTAAATCATAAATTTTATGATTATTTAATTTTCTTACAGAAGGCGGATATTCAAATACTCTGCAAAATGGTTTTTCTTCTGGTTTATATTTCTTTTGAAAAATTTTCTTCTCTATAGGGTATACTTCCCCATAATATCCTATCATTAAATAAATTTCCTCTGAAACAGTAACAACGACATCTCCTTCAAATGTCCGTATCCGGCACTCTGTACCTTTTGGGAACATATCTGTTGTCTTTACATACCCATATACATATGGCAGCTTTTTATATAGTTTAAAACCTGACTTATCCTTTATGCCATCTTTTGCATATACAACACTATAACTATCATAGTACTGATCCACCCTACTAAAAAAATATGTTTCAATACTTAAATCATCATATAATTGCTCAAATTTACTACTGTGGATAAAACCGCCTGCTTTATCAATATGGCCCCCGCCATTCCCAACTTTATCCGTTAAAAATTCTGCCAAATCATTCGCTGCTACATCTGGCACACAGCTTCTTACTGATAATTTATACCCATTCTGGCAATCATTAAAAATAATACATACATCAATACAATCTACCTGTAGCACAAAATCCCCAATAATGCCTAGAATATTGGGATCACAAGGTTTTGAACGGATAATGGAAACCCTTTTCTTGCTGTCATAATTATGCCGGATCATTGCTATCCCTGCTGTTTCCATTTCCTGTAAAGTAAAATTTGCATGTGTAAGCTTTGTAATTAGCGTTTTATCAATCTGCAATAAATCCACCATATCCCATTCCAAAGGATGGCGGATTTCAGATAATTCATTACTATCCATATATAAGCCATAATATAAAGCTGTTGCTATGCTTTTATCACTATTCACATCAAACCCCTCTGCTTTTAGCATATCATAACATACCGTGGAACAGCTTACTAAATTACTGCGTATTTCAACCATTCCATCAGAACATCTTCCTGTATTATGATGATCAATCATTGCAATATGCTCCGCTTCAAATGGTTGGACATTTCCCTCCCCATACTGGCAATCCACGGTTAATAAAAGTTCTGGTTTTTCCAAACTTACCACATATTCAACAGGGATTTCTAATTCCTTTATAAAAAGGAGCATATTACTTTTCTTTATTCGAAATGGCCCCCCATATACCAAACGGACTTGTTTCCCTTTAAACTTAAAATATTTATATAAAGCATAGCCAGAACCTACTGCGTCTGCATCTGGGTTATCATGTAGCTGAACCACTATTGTATGAAACTTTTCCAATGTACATAATCTCATCCCGGACTCTCCTAAACTATTTTCCTTTTTTATCCTACTTTTTTCCTTCTGCAATACAATCTGCCCGCAAATCAACTGTAATTGCTGGCCGAATCCCAAAACCTTCTACCCCTGCTGCATTTGTAAATAATGTTTCCTCTGCATAACCATTATTCACTAAATAACACTTACTTACTGACCCTTCTTCTGGCTCCCTTAACCACCAAAAATATGCCTCTACCCCTAAATCCAAAGAATACGATTCATACCACTTTGTTTTATCTTGCTCTACTGCCTTTGCAGTTGGAATTGCCAATAAATTTATGCCGGCTTCTGAAAACCATGTTAGCTCTTCTTTAGAAAGTAAATATACCTTGTCCATTGTAATATTCGTGCCCTCTGACAATACATTGCCTTTTGTCTCTATTTGCACCTCTTTAATTGCACTCTTTTCTTCTTCTGTAAAACCATATAAAAATCCAGGTTCTGTATTATAGCCATTCTTTAATTCTGACATAGCAGTAACAGAAGGCTCTTGCCCTTTATATTGCACCACTTCTTTATCAGAATTTAACCATTGCCTAATATTAGACTGCCCCCAATCACTATTCCCTTTTAACCTTACTTGAAGTTCTAAATCTGCTTCTGCATCTGCTGCTTTTGCCCAGTAACTAATCCCTCTGTCATAATTATACTTGCCACTTTCTGCTGCATCAAAAGCCTTCATTGTAAGGATATTTTCAGAAACCAATACCGCTTCTGTCCCATTTTTTTCTACTTTAAGCACACGCCATTGTATTTCTTCTTGGTTATATTCCCCAAATACAATTGTATCCCCAACCTTTATATCTGGTATATCCATTGGCTGTGCCATATATAACCTAAATACCATTATCATTAAAATACAGAATATGGTTAAACTCCCAATCAAACCAAAGAATGGCTTCTTTTTTCCCTCTTGCTTTTTTACCCCTTGTTTTCGTTGTGCATCGCCAAAGCTTCCTACTGCCTCTATAATTCCTTGGTATCCAATGTCGTTCTCTGAATTCATCCATTGATGTGCCATTAAAAAATATTCCATTGATTTTGTTAAAACAACCTCTTCCAATTTATAAATTATAATTGGGATCGATTTACTAACTGCCCGTTCCACCTCTCTTAACACATGGGGAGAATGGTTTGATTGATCGGAAAGTAATACAATCATACTATCTGAGCGATCAATTCCATTTATAATTTCCTCTGCATATTCATGGCCTGGACGAATATCCCTTGGAGCTAAAAAACACTGATGCCCTTCTTTCTCTAATGCTGCACACAATTCTAATGCTACTTTAGCATTAAAAGAAGAATGAGAAATAAAAATATACATATAACTCCCTTCGCCTTATGTAATCATAAGGATATTTTTTCTCTCTCATTTTACTATAAACTCCCCAATATTACAATACTATCCCTTTTGTTCCCTTGCCCTGCGGTAAAATGTTGACAATGGCATTTCACACTGCTCTGCTGCCTCTTTTCCAGATATTTCATTTGCTGTCCATTTTCTATATGCCTCTTTAAAATTATTAGGCAAAGGTTTCTGTGGCCTCCCAAACTGGGTCCCCCTTACTTTTGCAGCTTCGATTCCTTCCTTCTGCCTTTCCCTAATATTTTTCCGTTCATTTTCTGCCACAAAAGATAATACCTGCAATACTGTATCGCTTAAAAAAGTCCCCATTAAATCCTTTCCCCGCCTAGTATCTAAAAGGGGCATATCTAATACTACAATATCTACTTTCTTTTCCTTTGTTAAAACCCGCCACTGTTCTAAGATTTCCCCATAATCTCTTCCAAGCCTGTCAATGCTTTTTACATATAGTAAATCATCTGGTTTTAATTTTTTTACTAACTGCCTATACTTAGGGCGGTTAAAGCTTTTTCCAGATTGTTTATCTATATAAATATTTTCTTCTGCCACCCCAAGTTCATTCATAGCAATTAACTGCCTGTCTTCATTTTGTTCTTGTGTACTTACCCTGACATAAGCATATATATTTCCCATTCTATTCCTCCGCCTAATAAAATACCTCTTACACAACCTTTATCCTGCAAGCTGACGGATTTCTTTCCATTTCTTTGTATGGAAATAGGCAAGCATAGCAAACATGCCAAAAATAAAGCTAATAGGATAACATGCCATAATATAAGTACCATCTATTATTTGGGCGATTAAATATGCACTTGGGATACGCACTGCCCACAACATTAAAATATTTACTACTGTTGGGTATTTTACTTCCCCAATCCCATTTACAAAATTAATAATACAATTAAATACTGCATAAGTCCAAGTAAATGGCAGGACTACCCTAATATAACGGACGGCAATAGAAAGAGTTTGTGCATCCTTTGTAAAAAACTGGAGCACAAATGGGCAAAATATGGTTAATACTATACCTGCTGTAGCAGTAATTAAACCAGAATAAAATGGAATCTGGCGCGCCCCCTTCTTTAGCCTATGGTAATTTTGTGCACCAATATTCTGCCCCGAAAAAGTAGCAGCAGCGGAGGAAAATGAAGTAATTGCAACATTGGCAATACTCATTACCCTAGATGCTACAGAACAGCCTGCAATAAAAATAGAACCCTGCATATTAATAAACGCCTGCAAAAAGATATGCCCCACTGAATAAATAGAATTATTTAACCCAAGTGGCAAGCCAATCCGTATAATATCTGCAAGAAGCCTTTTATTTATACGCCTAGGAAAAAATGTAAAGGATAATTTCGGATATTTTTTCTTAATATACCAGATACTGCAGACCCACGAAATATAAATAGCCATAATTGTGGCTGCTGCTGCGCCTGCCACATCCAATTTTAACCAAGCCACAAAAAGCAAATCTAAAATAATATTTACGCCACAGGCTATTACAAGGAATAGCAAAGAAGCCTGGCTGTCCCCCATGCCCCGTAAAATCCCAGCATTTAGATTATACCCCATATTGCCCAATGTACCAAGAAAGATAATGCCCAAATAAGAAATACAATATCCCCACGCGTCATCTGGAACCTGCATAATTTTCAAAATAAAAGGGCTAACCAACGGCCCTAATATAGTAATAGGAATGGCACATAAATAAAGAAATGCAGTAGCTGTAGATACCATTTCCTTTAGTGTATCCCAATTTCCCTTCCCTATATACTGCGATACCAGAATAGAAACCCCTGAGCCTAACCCTAAAAAGATACAAAGTAAAAGTTCTACAGGCTGCGAGCTTGTCCCTACTGCCGCAAGAGAAACTGTACCACAGAAATTACCAATTACCAGTGTATCGACCGTATTATATAATTGTTGTAAAATATTCCCTGCACAAATAGGCAGGGCAAACAACACAACAAGCCGCATAATCGATCCGCTTGTCATATCAATTTTCCTTATTCTATTCATACCCAGAACTCCTTTGTTATAATTTTCCTTCCTTTACTATACACTTTTTTCCGACATCATACAACTACAATATGTATTTTTCTGCACTACAATGTGTAATATAGTACTCCTAAATTCCTATGGCTTATTCCCTACATATAAAAAAACCTGTGGTTTATTGGATAAACTTTCCATAAACCACAGGTATCTTTTGTTCTTCTATGTATTTCTTCTTTTTATTTCTTATCCTCTATTTTTTTCTCTACCTTTTCTAACATATCAGAAGCAAATTTGCGCCCTCCTATGCCAAAAGCAATGGCAAATGCAATACAAACTGCCCCTACAATTAATACAAATGCTGTTTCCACAATCTTATTTGCTACACTAAGCTGGCTTAAAACAAGGAAAGCCACCATAACATAAATCGCAGCTTTTGCAGCAAATATGCCAATTGCAAAGATAATAATTGCTGTTAATATGGCTGGCATATAGCCAATTACCACTGTACCAACCCCTGTTAATACTGGTAAATTCAATACATTAATCCCTTGTACTAGGAAAATAATTACTAATACATACTGTAAATATTCCTCTGCTTTAACTGCCTTTAAAAGCTTTGTTACCAGCTTCTGTACCAGATTAGCAGCCACTAATGCCACAATTAATAAAACAATGGCATAAAGTACAGATGGTATCTGCTGCAAAATGGATGAAAAAAGTTTTGGATGTAATACGTACTGGATATCCTCCTTAGTTTTATAGCAAAAAACTTATATTACTATTTTATAATAATTTTGGAAAAAAGGCAATATAAATTCCATTATCTATACGCTAAAATCCAGCCTGCTCCCCTGCTCTTTTGCTTCCTCTGCCTTTACTTTATACCAGTCTATATTCTTTATTTTATCTACAAGCTCTGATATCGAATCTGCATATACTCTAACATGTTTTGGCTTTTCCTTATAAGCCTCTGTTGCCTTGTCTGCTTTCTCTGTTTTTTGGCTATCCTTCTTTTCTTCCTTTGTTTTTTCAATCCGTTCTCTCTGTTGTTCGCTTGCCTTTTCCAAATCCGCAAATAATGTCATTGTGCCATCTTCTTTTAAATTAAAGCCAATGCTTTTTACATTTGCCAAATCATTCCCTAACTCGCCCTTTATCTCTTCAAATTGCTCTGTCGCATTTTCAATTATGCCTGTATATTTTGCCTCTGTATCCTTATCTGATGCCATTTTTTCTAAAAGCTCTGGCTCAATTAACACACTATATTGCTTTGTCCCCCTAGAAAGATATTCTGCTGCTTCTTCATCATTTTCATAATTGGCAACCATAAAATCCATATTTCCATATTTTTTCTTTAACTTTTCTAAAAGTTCCTGTGCCCTATCACTAAGCTGTGCTGGTGCTGTATTGCCAGTTTTCTCTGCCTTCCCTGTTTTTACAGCCTCTTTCTTTTTTATGGTATCCGTTGTTTTTTTGTTTTGAATGGTACTGTCATAGTAATTTTTCTGGTATGTACTATAACCATCTACTTTGCTCATACTCTCATCCTCCATTTGTATTTATCATTATTACACACTCTAAGGCATTTCTTATTTTATATATCGGATGTTTACCATGAAAAATCAACTATTATTTTATATTATAAATATTTTCTTCCGTTAAATTTAAAAATGGGATCTGGATTTCTGTGCCATCGCCAATATAAGATTCTCTCCATTCCTTATATTCTGCAAAATCTACTGGATTATGATAACCATATTCCCCTTCTGCTTGTATATAATATACTATTCCGTCCCCATCTATATCCGCCTGATCTGGAAAAACAATTTCCCCTTTTGTATCTGATATAGACTTTTCCCATGCTTCTATTGTGGCGACCACTAAATATGTATCTGTCTCTGGATTATATTGATAAAGCGTATATGGCCAAAGTGCTTCTGACATACTATGGTTATGTGACCATAAGGCTTCTATTACTCCATTTTTATAAAATTTTAATATCGGATATTCTGTTAGTTCTTCCTTAACCATCTTAGATTCTGGCATATAGCCATAAATTACCTCAACCATGCCAGACGTAAGCATTGTTGTTGTAAATTCTATAATTAGTTCCTCTTTTCCATCAGAATCAATATCAAAAATAGCGAACCGATTGTCTGTAATATTCCGAAACTCATTAAAACCATAATCATTCCCATTAGGGAGAGTATTATGGTAATAAAGATTTTCTAATACTGCCTTATACGCCTCTTTCCTGCCCAAATCCCCTGCATTGCTTTGTTCTGTTTTACTTTCTGCTTCTGTTATTATTTCTGTATTTTTAGTATCCAGCGTTTCTCCTATATTTTGTGTCTCTTTTATAATTTCTATAGTAGGTTTTGTCTCTTTTATTGTTGTATCTACTTCTGTTTCTAACATAACTCCCACTTTTCCTTCTGTTATATCTTCCCCTGTTTCTTTTATGGCACAGGCTGACAATAAACTTACTGCCATACACGCCCATATCAACCTAATTCTTTTCATTTTTTCTGTCCTTTCTTTCAAAAGTTTTCCCTAATGTGAAAATCCTTTCGGGTAAGGCCCTGCTATATCACTTACTGTCCTTATCTTCCAATCCATTATTATTTCGTAAAAGCTGCCATCTTCTGTAATTACCTTGACAACTTCTGGCTCAAACATAGGCTCTGCACCTACAATTTTTTCTCCCTGGTAAACCGCACTATGTTGCAAAAACCAAGTTGCAGCTTCCTCTATTCCCATTTGCTCTATATTCCATGGGATATTAAGCTGCTGCACATCAGAAAACCACAATCTCCTAGCGTTTGCAATACCCATAGAAGGAATTACTTTATATCCTTCCATTTCACCAAACTGCCTAAAATAAAATATCATACTATGTTCCAAGTTATATTCTGTTTTTGCAAACCAAAAACTCCCATTATCTGAACAAGAATATACACAAGACTCTACCTGGAACCCTGTTAAATCATATAACTCCCTTATTGCCCTTTGTGCCAGGGCATCTATCTTTTCCTTATCCCACAACTCCGGCGTAAAATAATCTTGTTCCTGTATATGTAATACTTCTGCCTCCTTATAGCCCTTCCTATGTTGTAGTATATAGGCATTATCCTTTTCTATTTGTAAGGGGGTTGTTTCTTGCCCTACTAGCACCTGTTGTATATTTCCTACAATATTTTCTATTATATTGTTATCTTCTATTTCTTTTGGGCTATCTGTCTTTATATAATTTGCAGCTAATACTCCATTTTCAACCGGATGCACTATAAGGCCCAATGCTATTATAACAGCTAAAAAACCAGCGATACTTGTTATAACGACATTATGCTTCCGAAAATATAATACATTTTTAATCCTTGTTTTTACAGATGGCTCACCAAAAGTTACAGAAAGGACTAAATAACCATTCTGCATGGCAGCATATTTTAAAAGACTTTTTGCATATTGTTTCTTAATCTCTTCGCCTGCCCCGATAAGGACTTCTTCATCACAAGAAACCTCCATATCCTGGCAAAATATAATCCAGGCGGCCCAAACAATAGGATTAAACCAATGTATTATTATAACGAGGAATACCATTAATTTTAAAATAAAATCATTTCTTTTTAAATGGCAATATTCATGGGCGATAATATATTGTTTTTCCTGTTTGCAAAGCCCTGCTGGAAGATAAATAATTGGATGCAAAATCCCCCATAAAAATGGTGCTGGCAATCCCCTAACCTCAGCAATCCTCTTTTCCTTATCCCAACTTTCCCAGCGTTTTTTTGCAAGTTGCTGATACATCTTTGCCATATGGCATATATTTAGGCATAATATTACAACGACACCTAGCGCCCATACAAAACAAACCATATTCTCTATTATTTTTTGTATCTGTTGCTTTTGGTTTACTTGCCCCTTCCATTGCATATTTCCCCATTTATTTTTTTCTAGCTGCACACTATTATATTGTATCGTCCCTAATTCAGGAAAATCCTCCTCTTTTATTGGACTTTCTTGTTTTTCCTTAAACCCAACCGATAATTCCACAACTTGATTAGGGATTAAGCTAAATTTCCATTTTGGATAAATTGGCACTGCTAAATTAAAAAAAACAATAAACCACAGATAATACGCATATTTCCTACTACATCGTATTAAAAATAGCCTAACTGGCAGCACCAATAAAAAACAATAACTGCCAATAAGGCTCATTTCCAGAACCTTATGAAAGATAAGCCCACACATCTTTATTCCTCCTGTGTATACTCTTCTATCATTTGTGCTAATTCTTCTAATTCTTTTTTACTTAATTTTTTTCTTTTTAAAAATGATGCCACAAACCCTGGCAGGGAGCCACTATAATTTTCCTCTAAATAATTCTCCCCTTTCCTTGAGAGATATTCTTCTTTACTTATTTTAGAAGTAACTACTGCATCATTATTTTGGAAAATATCATTGTTACATATTTTTCTTAATACAGTATATGTTGTTGATTTCTTCCAGTTTAATTTTTCCTTTGCAAGCTTTACCAAATCCCCACTTCCAATTGGTTCCTGTTCCCATATAATATCTGCAAGCTGGGCTTCTGCTTCCGTCATAATATAAATTATCATTATATCCATATCCCTTCGTTTATATAATTGGTCTAAATTTTCTAAACCATATAGTGAGTTTAAATCTTTTAAACCAATTTGTCAACTAAATATTTTCTTTTTCTTACCATTTTTTAATACTAATTGTACATAATCATAAATTATGTTATAATATACCTTACTATTTTATTTACTATAAAGTTATACAAAGGTTAATCGCAGGGAGGGTTAAATGGACTATCCTATTTTTAAAATACAAGAACATCCTCAATTAAAAGATACTTCTGCTAATTGGTTCCACAATAAATGGAATATCCCCCTTAATGCCTATCAAGACAGCATGGAACAGTGTATCTTACAAAAAAGCACTGTCCCTCAATGGTACGTAGTAATGGACAATACTAAAATAATAGGGGGATGCGGCGTCATTGAAAATGATTTCCACAATAGAAAAGATTTAACACCTAATATTTGTGCTGTTTATGTAGAAAAAGAATATCGCTGCCAAGGGATTGCCGGGCAACTATTAGATTTTGTATGCAAAGACATGAAAAAAAAGGGTATCTCTACCCTTTATTTAGTTACAGACCATACCTCATTTTATGAGAGATACCAATGGAATTTCTTATGTATGGTACAAGGGGAAGGGGAGCCTGATATGGCAAGGATGTATATCCATAAGGAACCCTAAAGAAAAGGTTACTATTAACCTTTTCTTTCTACTATTTTCCTCCATATTTCCATTGTTTTTCAGAACTATTCTTTATCTAAAAACTTATTTAGCCAATATGGCATAATCCCATAATCAGGGCCTGCCCCACCATCTCCAATTTCTGTAATAAAACGGAAATAATCCTCTGGTAAAGTAAAGCCATATTTTTTCTATTTCATGGACATACTCCCCACTCACTATTGGATTACTATTGTTTACCACAATTAGCAATTCTTTTCCAAGCCCTCCCTTATGGGGCACTGGCGCCTGCTAGGGCATATTTTTTCATATATTCATTAAACTTTCTTCGGAATTCTGCATTATCATTTCGGAACTCACGCAACGATTCATGGATATTCATATTGTGACCCGCAATATCTATTATGCATCCTGCAATATTCGAACAGTGATCCGAAGTCCTTTCTAAGTTTGTAAGAATATCTGACCATACAAAACCCACATCAATCGAACAGCTTCCTTCCTGCAGGCGCAAGATATGGCGCGTCCTCATTTCCTCTTTTAAAATATCAATTACTTGCTCCAAGGGCTCTACATTTTCTGCATCCTTTAAATTATTTTCCAAAAAAGCATACAGTGAAATATCAAGGATTTCACAAACTGCAGATGAAATTGTATGGTATTCTGAATTTGCTGCTTCTGTCAGCTCCATGCCTTTCTCCCTAAGTTCTTCTGCAGACTCTAATAAATTAACGCCATGATCGGCAATCCGTTCAAAATCACCAATAATTTTTAACAACTTTACCGCCTCTGCGCTATCCGTTTCACTAATCCGCCTTGCGCTTAAATGGACAAGGTATGTGCTAAGAATATCTTCATAGTGATCGGTTAAATCTTCCTTTTCCCGTATAGAGGCTGCCAGTGCTTCAGAATACTCTACCAAAGACCCTAAACTTTCCTTTAATACCATTACCGCTGTCTGTGCCATCTCTGCTGCGACCTCATGGCATTGTTCTAATGCAATAGATGGTGTTGCAAAAAGCCTTTCATCCAGTTCTTCCCTAATTTCCTCTTCTTGGTTATCACGGACAATCACATTAACTAACTTTTCCATCCACCCTGTCATTGGCAATAATAACATGGTACATAAAAAATTAAAAATAGAATGTGCAACAGCTATCCCAAATAAAGAAGCTGGGCTATCTAAAACAGATAGTGAAAATACAAGTTTTACAAGGCAGAACACTGATAACCATACAACTGTCCCAATTACATTAAATAATAAATGCACAATTGCCGCCCTTTTTGCGTTTTTATTTGCCCCTACAGAAGAAATCATTGCTGTAACACATGTGCCAATATTCTGTCCCATAATAATTGGTATTGCTGCGCCATAAGATACCTGCCCTGTAACTGCCAATGCCTGTAAAATCCCAATTGACGCAGAACTTGATTGAATAATGGCAGTTAATACAGCCCCGGCAAGTACCCCTAAAACTGGATTTTTAAATAAGATAAATAGGTTTTGGAATGCTGGGACATTCCCAAGCCCTGATACTGCTTTTGACATAGTTTCCATCCCAAACATTAGTGTTGCAAATCCAAGTAATATTGTACCCGTATCCTTTTTCTTTGGGCTTTTACAAAACATATAGAATATAATTCCAATTAATGCAAGGACAGGTGTAAAAGAAGATGGCTTTAATAATTTTACAAATATATTCCCGCTTTCAATCCCTGCAAGGCTTAAAATCCATGCTGTAATTGTAGTCCCAATATTTGCCCCCATAATAACATTAATTGCCTGTTTCAATGTCATAAGCCCTGAATTCACAAAACCAACTACCATTACAGTAGTAGCAGAGGAACTTTGAATTACTGCTGTTACACCAAGCCCTGTAATAAGCCCAGCCGCTTTCCCTGTTGTAAGCCTTCCAATAATAGTACGGAGTTTACTGCCTGCCCTGCGCTCCAAGGACTGCCCCATTACACTCATGCCAAATAGGAATAAGCTTAAGCCCCCTATCATTGTCAACATATGAAATATATCCATAGATTCTTCTCCTTTCATACTACCTTTTATGTTCCTTTTCCCAAAAAGGTATATGTAATTGATTATCCTTAAGGAGAATTCCATTTATATC
Source organism: uncultured Lachnospiraceae bacterium (assembly GCA_910577045.1). Classification (GTDB taxonomy): domain Bacteria; phylum Bacillota; class Clostridia; order Lachnospirales; family Lachnospiraceae; genus RGIG8607. The sequence goes on from CAJTLB010000002.1 coordinate 68,318, forward strand.
AAAAACTCTTACTATTTACTTTACTAATAATCTAAATCACAGACATATTCTTTTATTATAAGAGTGTACTCAATTTTATAAAATATTCTTTAAACCACTTCTCTCTTTTTATTAAATAAAACTTAATAGAATTATATATATGCTTGTGGTAAAATATTAACATAAAGCAACCCAAAAATTGGTAAATTTTTCTGCCAATGGAAACTAAATAGATTCCAAAATAATGAAAGGTAGTAAGTAAAATGAAAAAGATATTAGCTTATATTCTCACATTCATATTAAGTGCCCCTCTTATTGCTTGTTCCCCTGGAGCTACATTTGATGGTAGCCGTACAGGGAATGAAAGCCAGCTTATAATGCAGTATAAAACCCTGAACACCACCACTTCCCAAGAATTAGAGCTAGTAGAAGGAGATATTGTTCTTTTTGATATTGTCAGCCAAGCAGGAAGTATTGATATTTTTCTTCAAAAAAGCGAAGAAGAACCCATCTATAAAGAACATGATATTCCCACTTCTGTATTCCAAGTTGAAATAAATGATAGCGGTATATATATTGTATCTGTTACCGGAAAAAATGCAAAAGGAAGTATAAATATTTCAAAAGAAAATAAAGAAGAACTAGCAAATACAAAGAACATAGATACTATCACAATAAACGACAAAGTGTATTATATGATTTCCACTGAATCACAGCTTCGTACTATTGAAAGCTACGGCCTTGATAAAAATTATATGCAACAGAATGACATTGAATTATCGGATGAAACGTGGATATCAATAGGAACCCCTGACCACCCATTTACAGGGTCTTACAATGGTAATGGTTTTAAAATTACTGGGCTAAGCGATACCCCTTCTGTTACCCCACTTTTTGGAAATGCTACTCATGCAAACTTATACAATATTACATTTGCAAATCCAAAAATACAAAATATTGATATTGAGGCTAAAAGTTTTGTTTGTAAATATCCAGAGGAATGTCAGATATATGATATATTTTTCGAATACTATAATTAAAAACAGAACATTTCTAAGTTTATCTAAGAAAGGGCTGCCAAGCAGCCCTTTCCTCTATTTTCTATACATAAACTAATATATCTTTTTCATTGTCTTTAACATTTTCTTCCCATTCTAATAAAAATACCATAGGTTTTTATTCGATTTGTAAAGTTGATCTTGAAAAAATAAACAGTTATAATAATTTTGACATAACATGCCTAGGATATAAATGCTATTTTATTATGGAGGGAGGCAACCACGATGCAAGAAAGCAGGTTATTTAAAATTGTATATTACTTACTGGACAAGGGGCAAGCTACTGCCCCAGAATTAGCAGAAAAATTCGAGGTATCTGTTAGAACCATTTACAGAGATATTGATGCTTTAAGTGGGGCAGGGATTCCCATTTATACAGAAACAGGCAGAAACGGTGGCATTTCTTTAATGAATCATTTTATTTTAGACAAAATTGTATTATCCAAAGAAGAAAAACAAGAGATCCTTACCGCATTGCAGACCATAAATATCACACAAAATAAAAATAACAGCCAAACATTACAAAAACTTTCTGGCTTGTTTCATCTTCACTCAGAAAATTGGCTTGAAGTGGATTTTTCCAGGTGGGGAAATAAAGAATTTGACAATGAAAAGTTTAATCTATTAAAATCTGCCATACTTTGCTGTAAATATGTGAAAATCCATTATGCAGGTTCTTGCGAAATTATAAATAAAAGGACTGTGCAACCTTTAAAACTTATTTATAAGGCAAAAGCATGGTATTTAAAAGCATTTTGCACAGAAAAACAAGATCTACGGATATTCAAATTAAACCGCATTTTAGATTTAGAAATTTTGGATAAAAATTTTCAGCCCCGCCATTTTCCAACCCCAATAAACTCTTCTAATACCGAATATAATGAAATTACGCTTCGCTTCCCAAAAGAAATGGCATACCGCGTTTATGATGAATTTGATAAAACCCAAGTACAGCAACAGGCAAACGGTGATCTAATTGCATCTGCAAAAATGCCAGAGGATTCGTGGTTAATCGGGTTCCTGCTATCATTTGGGGCACAGGTAGACATACTTTCACCAGCTTATTTAAAAGAACTTATAGCAGAAGAGGCAAAATTAATATATGAAAAAAATAAACCTTGACATAAGATGTCAGTATTATCCTAGTAAGATATCAATAGAAATTTTAATTTTCTAACTAATAATATTGTATACAGAAAGGAAAACACATATGGGAAGGCCAACAACAAAAACCGATTTACTAGCTGCAGCAGCTACAAACTATGAAAAATTAAATACTCTTATTTCTGAACTAACAGAACAAGAATTATCAACGCCTTTTGATTTTTCGGACAGCAAAAAGAAAGAAGCCCATTGGAAAAGAGACCGTAACCTTAGGGATATTTTAATCCATCTTTATGAATGGCATCAGCTTTTGCTTAACTGGGTACAATCTAATCAAAACGGTGATTTAAAACCATTTATCCCAGAGCCTTATAATTGGAAAACCTATGGAAATATGAATATAGCATTTTGGGAAAAACATCAAAATACATCATTAGATGATGCAAAGTGTATGTTCCGAAAATCCCATATGGAAGTTATAAAATTAGCAGAAACCTTTTCTAATGAGGAACTATTTTCTAAAGATATTTATAATTGGGTTGGTGGCAGTACTTTAGGTTCTTATTTTGTTAGTAATACTTCAAGCCACTATGACTGGGCGATGAAAAAATTAAAAGCCCACAAAAAAATCTGTATTAATAAACAAGGAGTAATAACATGCACTTTGTAACAGCGAAAGGCATATTATCTTCTACAAATGGGATAAACTTATACCGTGGCTGCTCCCATGGCTGCATTTATTGTGATTCCAGAAGTAAATGTTACCATATGGAACATAATTTTGAGGATATCGAAATCAAAGAAAATGCCATTGACCTATTAGAATATGCCTTAAAACATAAACGGAAAAAATGTATGATTGGAACAGGCTCTATGGCAGATCCCTATATCCCTTTGGAAATGGAAACCGGGAATGTCAGAAAGGCTCTATCTTTAATCTATAAATATGGGTTTGGGGTTACTATTCTTACAAAATCAGACCTTATTTTGCGGGATTTAGACCTATTACAGAAAATAAACGAAAAGACAAAATGTGTTGTGCAAATAACTTTAACTACTTATTCTGAAGATTTATGCAAAAAAATTGAACCAAATGTAAGTACAACAAAAGCTCGTTTCAAGGTATTGAAAAAACTCCGGGAGCTACAAATCCCTACTATTGTATGGCTAACCCCAATCCTGCCCTTTATCAATGATACCAAAGATAATATTTCTGGTATTTTAGATATGTGCATAGAGGCAAAAGTCTATGGCATTATTTGCTTTGGCATGGGCCTAACACTCTGGGAAGGAAATAGGGAATATTTTTATAAACAGTTAGACCTCCTATTTCCACGCTTAAAAGAAAAATATATACAGGCCTACAAAAACCAATATATAATTGAAAGCCCAAATAACAAAGACTTAATGGGCTTATTCTGTCAAAAGTGCAGCAAAAATGGCATTATCCACAATAACAAGCAAATATTCCAATACCTGAATACTTTTGAGGAAAAAAACTCTGCTACACAACTGGATCTTTGGAGCCTTTGCTAATGCACCAAACCTTCAAACAAATGTACCAAGTTCTTTTTCATTTTTTGAAGGACACTATCCTTATCGCTAGAAATTATAATATTAAGCGCCCAATCCAAATCCACACGTATAATATATTCTGATGAAATGCCAAAAAAATGCACCTCATCACTAAACCACGCCTTTTGTAATTGATATGGTTCCAATAAATATTCTATTAATTGCATTGGTTTCTCCCATTGGATATGCTGCTTTTTGGACAGAATATCACAAAATCCATTTGGGGAAGTATTAAGTTCAATCTGATATAGAAATTGTGTACGTTCCATTTTTCGGAACGCCATTTGGAACAAATAGTTTTCAAAGGACCCAGAAAACAATTTTCCATTAAAATAAACAGGCGGGTTTTCCTCCTCCCCTAACTTTAAAAACAATACACTTTCTGCCCAATGCGTAGCAAATAACATATATTCTTTTCTATCAATATCAAAGCCATCTATGTAGTAAAGATAATCTTCTAATATTTTATTAATATTAACTTCTGTACCCCCATCCCATTCCTGTTCTAACAGCCCATTATCATTTTGCCCCATCTCTTCTAAAAATAAAAGATAAGCAAATGGAATACTTCTCCCATATTGCTTCAATCCTGCTATTTCCTCCAAAGCGTGGATTTGCTCTTGTGAGGCCGGTTCCACTTTTTCTGACCATTGATCCTCTATCGAATTCATTGTTTTAAAAAGCCGTTCAACCATTGTTTCTAAAGAGCCTGCTTCAAAAGGAATGTTATTTAACAACATATTATTATCCTCCTTTTATAAAAAGTATTTTTAATGATAAAAAATACTTTTACAATAATTCTTCAAATCTTGCAACTATTCCTGATAGAATCCCATATTTGTCAAATTTTTTAGAAATACTTTTTACTAATGCAATCTGTTCCCCAAGTATTATTGTATCATTACAAAGCTAAAATATATATCACTTTTATATTATTTTTTTAATATTTTTATTATTATATTGTTTTTGTTGGTAATTACACATTATCTGTTACAAAAAGAATGATAGATAAAATTTAATAGGGAATTGTCGCAAAAACAAGAATATGTTAGAATATTAGACAGGAAAATTGGAAATATAAGTGTTTTCCAATTTAATTGCATTTAGCGGCATTAAAAATTTTTATCTTGCTGATGATGACTTATTTAGATAAACTTGCAGAAAAACCTGAATTAAAAGAATGAAAAAATTGGAGGTAAGAATTGAAACTTTATTTAATACGTCATGCAGAAAGTTATGGAAATATAAGAGGAAAAATAATATCCTCCACAGATTTTAAACTGACAGAAAAAGGAATAGCCCAATCACAACGCATCGGGCAAAAAATTTGTTTAGAATTGAAAGAAAAGCCAATATCAGCCTATTGTAGTTCACTTGCCCGAGCCAAACAGACACTTATAGAAATTCTGCATTGCATTGGACAGGAAAATGCTGAAATCACAGAAACAGATTTCTTAAAAGAAATGGATTTAGGACTACTTGAAGGCATGACCTGGGAAGAACGCCGGCAGAAATATCCAGAAATAGATTTAGATAAAAAACTATCATTACTCCAGGTTCCCTATGGAGAATCTTATCAGGATGTAAAGAATCGCTGTAAGGCGTTTACTGAAAAATATTTAGAAAAAGAAACAGATGAAAAAAACATATTAATTGTTTCCCATGGCATTACATTAAGAATATTGATAAACTTTCTCTTAAAGCGTCCTGACGAAGATATAAATTTCTTAAATTGGCTAGTTTGTCTGTCTTACTCGCTCTATGGTTACGCCTGTTCTCTGGCTACTGCTGCCATTGTCCGATTATTTATAAATATCTCTTTTATTATGCTGTTCTCTCTATTACTTGTAAAATGTTCAACAATGCCCCATAATTGGCTTTTAGAGTGTTCGGCATATATTTTATCTATCATTTCATCTTCAAGATTAAAATCGGCTTGTATGGTATCGGAAAGTGTCAAACTGTTATCATCTGCTAAAGGTGTGTCTAAACTGGCTACCCCCTGCATCTGTATTCTCAATTCCGGCAGCAGTCCTACAGATACACACATTTTATCAGCTATTTCATTGTCTGTCGGCACTCTGCCTAATTCCTGCTCCAACTTCTGCACGGCTTTCTTGTAACGTGCTATTTTCTGCCTTGTGTGGATCGGTATCCGCACCGTAGAGCCGCATTTCTCAAGATACCGCTGTACTGACTGCCTTATCCAGTATTCCGCATAGGTCATAAACCGCACATTTGCAGACGTTTCATAATACTGTACCGCTTCCCACAATCCAAAATAGGATTCTTGCAATAAGTCCTCCATAGGCTCATAGGCGGTATATGGCTTTATGAATTTCTTAATCAATGGCAGATTACTTTCATACAGTAATTGCATATAATCCGTTACAGCATAACCGTTCCTAATTTCAGAAACAATTTGCTCATTCGTCATTGCAACGCACCTATCCCTTTGCTATAATTTGAGTAGATGCAGAATATAAAGAGAAGTCAGCCCACAAAAGCAACGACTTCTCTTTTATTTTATCACAAAACCGCCTTTTTGCATATTTTAAAAATATTTCAGAATGGCAGCAGGACTAAGCCTTTTTGAAAATGCTCGGTAATTTGACACGCTTACTACCACTATGCGACATTTCCCTATAAAACCCCCATGGCATGATATTTAGAACAAAAACAAAAGGCAGCAGTCCATTATGAACCCTGCCTAAACAATCCTTATTCTGCTCTCAATTCTCTCTTATATTTATAGAATGTATTTCTTGCAATCCCTATCAGCTTCATGCAATCCGCATCTGACAATGCACCATCAAAATCCTTGTTATGCTTCTGTATCTGCTTCTTTGCTTCAATAGATTTCTTTGTTATCAGCTTTGCCCCCTGCTTCTGCCCAATCTGCTTACCGTTCAATCTTGCTGTTCCAATTCCCTCTTTCGTTCTCTGGTGCAAGTCCTGTACTTCTTTCTCCGACTGCTCAAAAGCAAGCCTTATCTGTTCCTTTGCAAGCGACATAAGGTATTTATTCACGCCCTCTAAGATAAAGTCAACATTTGTTCTGGTCATTGATATATTGCTTTCTAATGCTTTCTTATATGTACTTGTGTTGATATGCGGCTCTTTCAGAAATACAAGTTCTATGCCCTTATTATATAATTCTTCATACAAACAAAAGCCCTCGTCTGCGTTCCTGCTCATTCGTGATACACTATCAAAGATAATGGTATCTCCTGCTTTGGCTTTTTTATAAAGCTTATTCCATTCTGGTCTGTCCTGCTTTGTTCCTGTATATACTTCCTGTATTATCACAGCCTTATCATAACTGCCCTTAATATTTCTAATCTGTCTGTCAATGCTTTGCTGCTTTGTACTTATTCGGCAATATCCATACATACACATAAGCAATGCCCTCTCTTTCAGTATCACTTCTATCGTTCGTCTGTTTTGATACTATTACTGTACCTCTTATTATTGTTGTCAATAACTTTTGATACTATTTTTATATATATTACTTTTAATACTTAATATCAAAATGTGATTGATGAATAGACGGACTTATGATGTACTTTGTGACATGGGAAACCAGAGAGCCAAAGGCGGCATTACCCCTCTTATTCTTCGGAGGGTATAAAAACCCTCCAGACGAAAGAAAGGAGGGCGATACAATGATTACATATCAGGATTTCTTTTTGTTCTGTACGTTCATTGTTGCCCTTATCAGTCTGCTTTATCAGATTTTTAAGGACAAAAGAAAATAGCCGCCAACTACTCGCAATAGTTGACGGCTGTTACTTTATAACATGCTAATGTTATTGTGAGGGGTAGCCGCTTCTCTGGCTTTCCCTCTGTTTAATCATAATATAACATATCTCCCAGATAAATTCAAGAATAAATTCCGTTAATGCAAACCGTTAGGAAAGTAATAGACTGCTGCCCTCTGTGGTTCTACAGGCTTAAAATACTCGTCCGGGTTTTCTCCGGCTTCTATCAATTCCTGTCTGCATTGCTCTATCCTCTGTAAAAGTTCTTCTTGGCTCTCCCCGGTTATCGCCATCACATCATCTAAAGAGAAATACAAAGGTATTCATTGACACTTGCCCCCTATTTCAGAACATATTTTCTTTATCCTGTCCTTTTCGCTTTTGGGTATGACAAAGTTTATCCTGTCGTAATGCTCTTTGATATACCGGTTCTTATACGCTGTTCTATCCATGAAAACACCGCCTTTTTTCTGATAACCACATTATACAAAAGTCTTACGCAAGATACAAGATTTTTATACCCTCGTTTGTGTGCTATGTGTGCTACGCTTCAAAATTCAACACTTTTTACCACAATTCCAGAAAACACAGACATAAGGAAAACCCTTGAAAATGCTGGATCTTCAAGGGTTTCATAAAATCTCTTATTCTGTCCCAAATTATCTCTTACTAAACTGTGGTGCACGTCTTGCAGCTTTTAAGCCATATTTCTTTCTTTCTTTCATTCTTGGATCTCTGGTTAAGAAACCTGCCTTTTTCAAAGCTGGACGGTAATCTGCATCTGCCTGGAGAAGTGCCCTAGAGATACCATGGCGGATAGCGCCTGCTTGTCCTGTAAAGCCGCCACCATGTACATTCACAATAACATCGAATTTATCTATTGTATCTGTCAATACCAAAGGCTGGCGAACAATAACCTTTAATGTTTCAAGGCCAAAATAATCGTCCATGCTTCTCTTATTTATAGTAATTACATTTCCCTTCCCTGGTACTAGATATACTCTTGCAATACTTTTTTTTCTTCTTCCTGTTCCATAATATTTTGTGTTAGCCAATGTAATTTCCTCCTCTCAGTTCCGGTTAAAACTTTAGCTCTTCTGGCTTTTGGGCTGCATGCATATGTTCTGGTCCTGCATATACATGTAACTTTGTATACATCTGTCTTCCCAATGGTCCCTTAGGAAGCATACCCTTAACTGCAAGCTCAACTACCTTTTCTGGTTTCTTAGCAAGCATTTCTCTTAATGTTGTTTCCTTCATTCCGCCTACATAATCAGAATGACGATAATAGATCTTTTGATCTAACTTTTTACCTGTCACTTTAACCTTATCTGCATTAACGACAATTACATAATCTCCTGTATCAATATGAGGAGTAAAAATAGGCTTATTTTTCCCTCTTAAAACTTTTGCAATTTCAGAAGACAAACGTCCTAATGTATATCCAGTAGCATCAACTACATACCATTTTCTTTCCACTTTTTCCGTGCAAGCTACAAAACTCTTCATCGGTTTCCTCCTTAAACAAATCCTTGGATTTCTTTTTACGGCTACAAAATGCTTTACCGGGGCTATGGTTCAAACACTTTATTCCGCTTTATGTCACATTTTAATATTATATAATACTCATCCGTGTGTGTCAAGCACTTTTCCCACATTTTAGCACTATCACAGCCAACTTTCCTACTTCTTATCTTTTTCCAAACACAGTTTAGAAGCCAATTGGTAACTGCCTCTTTGTGTTATTTTACCACTTTTTTGAAAAACATATTCCCCAGCTTGTATATTCTCTTTTATTAATGTATTAGGTGCATTGACATAGAGATAATCTGCTTTATCCCTCATCGCCTGCCTTGCTGTGCGTTCTAATAATTGAGGGAACAATTCTTTTTTATAATTTTCTACTTCTAAATATGCTATTTTATTCTGTGGGATTTCCTTCTGCCACACAATATACTTTCCTTCTTCATTTTCCACCCTAATTTGGTCTACAAGCGCTTCTTCATAAATAATTTCTTGAAGGGACAGCCCATGTGCAGGTGCTTTAGGCCCTGCTGCATTTCTATCCTTAGCAAATAAAATTTCTTGCATATGTTCTGGCGGATACACATGTAAACCAACTTTTAATAATGTACCTACAATAATCCGTACCATATTGTAAAGGAACCCATTCCCGGAAATTTTTATTGAAATTATTTCCCCTGTTTTTTCTACTGTCAATTTATATATAGTACGGTAAGTATCCTCTGCTTGGCTCCTAGAAGAACAAAAACTTTGGAAATCATGTTCCCCTACCAAAAAAGAAGCCGCTTTTTGCATCGCTTCAATATCAAGGCGTAAATATACAAAATACGCATACAATCGTTCACAGGGCAATAAAAAAGTCCGGTTTAAAATACGATATTCATAGGTTTTTATACAATTCCTTCGCCTTGGATGAAAATCTGGGGCTACTTCAAAAGAAGCCTGTATGCGGATATCTTCTGGAAGATATTGGTTTAAAGCAAAAGCTAGTTTTTGTGGCGGAATCCGTGTCTCTGTATCAAAAACAGCCACATTTCCCATTGCATGTACGCCAGAATCAGTACGGCTGGCACCAATTACTTGGATATTTTCTTTTAACAATTCTGACAAACAGCGGTTTAAAACTTCTTCTATTGTAATTCCATTGGGCTGGGTCTGCCAACCACAATAATTTGTGCCATCATATGCAATAATTAACTGGATTCTTTTCATAATAACTTACTCACTGTATTGATTACTACCACCACTGACAAATATATGGCAAAAGTAGCATATGCAATAAAATCCCTTCTTTTATAAATAAGAGGCTTCATCTTTGTCCTTCCTTCACCGCCATGATAACAGCGTGCTTCCATTGCCATAGCCAAATCATTGGCACGGCGGAAAGCAGAAATAAAAAGAGGGACTAAAATGGGGATCATACTTTTTGCCCTTTGCAAAATATTCCCGCTTTCAAAATCTGCACCCCTTGCCATCTGTGCTTTCATAATCTTGTCTGTTTCTTCTAAAAGGATAGGGATAAAACGCAAAGCAATAGACATCATCATTGCAATTTCATGTACTGGCACATGTATTTTTTTCAAAGGGCGGAGCCCTTTTTCCAGCCCATCTGTCAAATCATTTGGCGTAGTAGTCAATGTCATAATCGATGTCCCAATAATCAAATAAACAAGCCGGATAGCCATAAACACTGCAATCCCTAACCCTTCTTTTGTAATCCTTACCTTCCAAAATAAATGGATCAACGTTTCTCCATCTGTTAAAAACAGATTAAAAATTACGCTAAATAACAATAAAATAAAAATAGACTTTAAACCTTTTAACATAAATTTCAAAGGTACTTTGGATATTTTTATCACACAGGCAAGGTATATGGTGGCAGCAATATATCCGCTAAAATCTTGGAATAAAAATAGAGATACCAAAAAAACAATAGTGCCAACCAATTTTACTCTTGGATCCAATCTATGGATTACAGAATCTGCTGGATAATATTGTCCAATTGTAATATCCCGGATCATCTGCCTACCTCCCTATTTTGCCGTTTTACAGCCTGAAAATAATTTTGGATACTTTCCTTTGCCTCTAAAACAGTTGCCGCCTTACAATCCACATCAAACCCTTTCCCCTTTAACGCATACATAAGGTACGTAATCTGTGGCGCAGCAAGCCCCATTTGCTCTAATTCCTTATAGTGGCAGAATATTTCTCTTGGTTTGCCTTGGAATTGTATGCTTCCTTTATTCATAACAACAAGCCGATCTGCATATCTTGCTACATCCTCCATGCTGTGGGAAACCAAAATAATAGTAAGCTTCCTTTCCTTATGGAGCTTGTTAATTTCATCTAAAATCTCATCTCTGCCTTTTGGATCTAAGCCTGCCATTGGCTCATCTAAAATTAATACTTTTGGCTCCATAGCCAGTACTCCTGCAATCGCAACCCTTCTTTTCTGCCCGCCTGACAATTCAAAAGGAGACTGTTTATAAAATTCTTCTGACAACCCCACAGACTGTAGTGCTTTCTTTGCCCTTTCTTCTACTTCCTCTTTAGAAAGCCCTTGGTTCTTAGGCCCAAAGCATACATCCGAAAAAACATCTATCTCAAAAAGCTGGTGCTCTGGATACTGAAACACAAGCCCTACTTTATTCCTCAACTCTTTCATAGAATATTTTTCTTGGTAAATATTTTCTCCATCTATATAAATAGCACCTGTATCTGCTTTTAATAACCCATTCAAATGCTGGATTAACGTAGACTTCCCAGAGCCAGTATGCCCAATTAACCCTATAAATTCCCCATCTTCAATTGTTAAATTAATATCCCGCAAGGCATTGGCCTGATAAGCTGTACCCTTTCCATAGATATAATTTAGATTTTCAATCGTAATTGACATAATTCATCCACCAACTCATCAATCGTTAAAATACCATCTGTTAATGGCAATCCTTCCTTTTTCAGTTCATAAGCAAGTTCTGTCACTTGTGGTACATCCAAACGGTAACTCTTAAGCTTTTCTACATTAGAAAAAATTTCTTTTGGGAATCCCTGCATTACCACTTTCCCATTGTCCATCACAATCACTTTATCTGCATAGATTACTTCTTCCATATAATGTGTAATTAAAATAACTGTCACATTCTCTTTTTCATTTAGCTCCCTTACTGTAGCAATTACTTCCTTCCTACCCATAGGATCTAACATAGCCGTTGGCTCATCTAATACAATACATTGGGGTTTCATTGCCACCACCCCGGCAATCGCTACACGCTGCTTTTGCCCGCCACTTAATTTATTGGGAGAATGTTTTCTATAAGCTATCATCCCTACTGCACGGAGCGCATTATCTACACGCTTCCATATATCTTCTGTAGGTATTCCCATATTTTCAGGGCCAAACCCTACATCCTCTTCTACAATAGTACCAATAATCTGGTTATCTGGATTCTGGAATACCATGCCTGCGTTTTGCCTAATATCCCAGATATTTTCTTCTTTCGCAGTATCTTTGCCAGCCACCCAAACGGTTCCTTCTGTCGGTGTTAGAATTGCATTAATATGCTTTGCCATTGTTGATTTTCCAGAACCATTATGCCCTAGTACGGCAATAAACTCACCCTTTTTAATATCTAGGCTTACCTGATCGACTGCCCGTATTGTACTTTCTACATTTCCTTCCTCATCATGCTTTGCATACTCATATATTAAATCTTTTATTTTAATAATACCCATCCTATGCCTCCAGAAACTTATGCCAGTGGCTTTTATATTCAACAAAACCCGGCGAATACTCACCGGGTCTTTTATTACAATTATACTAACTCAAGCAATACTTCCATTGCTGCATCACCTTTACGCTGGCCAATCTTAACGATTCTGGTATATCCACCTTTACGTTCTGCATACTTTGGCGCAATCTCATCAAACAGTTTTGCAACTAAATCTATTTCCTTCTTATCTTTCTTTCTCTGTCCTATAGTAGATGCTGGATAAAGCACTCGTAATATTTGTCTTCTTACATGAAGGCGGGAAGGCATGTCTTTCTTAATCGTTTTCTCTACTTCATCAAAAATAGTTACCTTCTTGCCATCTACGACTTCCTTTACCCTTTTTCCGTCTTTATCTTTGCGGGCAACCTTTGCTTTTACAGTAACTGTTTCAAAATTGTCCTTTTCCTTTACTGCTAATGCAATTAAATGTTCTACTTCTTTACGGACTTCTTTTGCCCTTGCTTCTGTTGTAACAATTTTTCCATTTACAATCATTGCTGTAGTAAGACTTCTTAACATTGCTTTCCTTTGGCTAGAAGTCCTTCCAAGCTTTCTATATCCTGCCATTTTATATTTCCTCCATTTGTGGAACACCCAACCATGCTTCTTCGGTCTTACTGATTCGATGCTTTTACTCCATAAATTTATTTGTTACTCATCACTAGGATTTAATTGCAAGCCCAATTCCTTTAATTTTGCAAGTACCTCTTCCAAAGACTTACGGCCAAGGTTACGGACTTTCATCATATCCTCTGAAGTTCTATTACACAATTCTTCTACTGTATTAATTCCAGCTCTCTTCAAACAGTTATAAGAACGTACCGATAATTCTAGTTCATCAATGTTCATTTCCAGAACTTTTTCTTTTTCATTATCTTCTTTTTCTACCATAACTTCTGCAGTCTTGGCATTCTCTGATAAATCAATAAATAAGTTCAAATGTACACTTAATACTTTTGCAGCAAGGCTTACCGCTTCATCTGGTTCTAATGTCCCATTTGTATAAACATCTAACGTCAGTTTGTCATAATCCGTAATCTGGCCTACACGGGTATTCTGTACAGATAAATTGACACGCTCTACTGGTGTATAAATGGAATCTACAGCAATCACGCCTATTGGGAGTTCTTCATTTTTATTTTTATCAGAACTTACATATCCTCTTCCCTTTGTAATCGTTAATTCCATATACAATTTGCTGTCAGCTCCACCATTCAGAGTAGCAATTACCAAATCGGGGTTTAAAATCTCTATATCTTGGTCAACCTGAATATCCGCAGCCGTAACAACTCCTTCGCCTTCAAATTCTATATAGGCAATCTTCGCTTCATTGGTATCGCTGTTGTTCTTAATGGCGAGGCTCTTGATGTTCATAATGATTTCTGTTACATCTTCCTTAACGCCGGGAATTGAACTGAATTCATGCAGCACTCCGTCAATTTTTACCTGGCTGACTGCTGCTCCGGGCAAAGAAGAAAGCATAATTCTTCTTAATGAATTGCCAAGAGTAGTACCATATCCTCGTTCAAGTGGTTCTACAACAAATCTTCCGTATTTCTTGTCCTCTGAAATTTCAGCAATCTCAATTTTTGGTTTTTCAAAATCGAACACTATAAAGCCCCTCCTTTTCGGTTGGTTATAGGATTACTTAGAATACAACTCGACGATAAGCATCTCGTCAACCGGAACATCGATAACCTCTCTAGTTGGTAATTCTTTAATAGATCCTTTTAAATTCTCCTGATCTACATCCAGCCATTCTGGAACCATCCTTGCACCTGTTATCTCAAGAATATCCTTATATCTCTGGGAAGACTTACATTTTTCTTTAATTTCAACTGTATCGCCAGCCTTAATTAAATAGGAAGGAATATTTACACACTTTCCGTTTACCAATACATGCTTATGATCTACAATCTGTCTAGCTTCTCTTCTAGTCCTAGCAAAGCCAAGCCTAAAAATAACATTATCCAGCCTTCTCTCTAACAAGACCATTAGATTTTCACCTGTCATGCCAGACATTTTATCTGCCTTTACATAATAATTATGGAAAGGTTTCTCTAATACACCATAGATAAATTTTGCCTTTTGTTTTTCTCTAAGCTGAAGACCATACTCTGTAAGCTTCTTATTTGCTCTTTTTAATTCTCTTTTTGACTTTTTGTCAACGCCCAAATAAATAGGGTCTAATCCAAGTGATCTGCATCTTTTCAATACAGGAACTCTATTAACTGCCACTTTTCCTACCTCCTAATTAAACTCTTCTGCGTTTCGGTGGACGGCATCCATTATGTGGAACCGGAGTTACATCTTTGATGCTGGTTACTTCAAGACCACAAGCCTGAAGTGCACGAATTGCAGCTTCCCTTCCTGAACCTGGTCCTTTCACCATAACATCAACTGTTTTTAATCCATGTACCAAAGCTGCCTTTGTAGCAGTTTCAGCTGCCATTTGAGCTGCATAAGGAGTAGATTTCCTTGAACCTCTAAATCCAAGACCGCCAGCACTTGCCCATGATAAAGCATTTCCTTCGCCATCTGTAATTGTTACAATTGTATTGTTAAAGGATGACTGAATATGTGCCTGTCCTCGTTCAACGTTTTTCTTTACACGCTTTTTTGTCACTTTCTTTGCGCTACCTGACACTTGTTTTGCCATAATTTTAAACTAACCTCCCTTATGGGTTCCTAATTACTTTTTCTTATTTGCAACAGTTTTCTTTGGGCCTTTTCTTGTCCTTGCATTTGTCTTTGTTTTCTGACCACGCACAGGAAGCCCTTTTCTATGGCGGATTCCTCTATAGCATCCAATTTCTTGCAGCCTCTTAATGTTCATAGCGATTTCTCTTCTTAAATCACCTTCCACTACCTGTGTCTCATCAATTACTGCACTAATTCTTTTTACCTCGTCGTCTGTCAAATCCCTGACACGAGTATCTGGATTTACATTCGCTTCTTTCAGAATGCGGTTAGAGCTTACTCTTCCAATGCCATAGATATAAGTCAATCCGATTTCTACACGTTTTTCTCTTGGTAAATCTACACCAGAAATACGAGCCATGTGTGTACCTCCATCTTTCCTTTTACAATGTCTACCTGGTATGTGGCTTATATCGGTATGTCTATAAACCACACTTTGGCAAGCCCGATTTTACGCAGCCCGTCCTCTCAGACGCCGAAATGTTGTGCGCTTCCATCCGCTTACCTAATATTTTTCTATTTCATAGCAATGAACAACTTACCCTAGTGGTTCCTTATTCATTACTGCAGCCGCATATCCATCTACCAGCACAAACTACCATTAACCTTGTCTCTGTTTATGCTTCGGATTTTCACAAATTACTCTAATGCTTCCTTTTCTTTTAATAATCTTGCATTTTTCGCAAATTGGTTTTACAGATGACCTAACCTTCACAGCAACAGCCTCCCTTCCAAAAAAGTCCAATTATAATTATAGCACCATCTTTTCCATATGGCAAGCACTTTTCAAAAATAGTTTTATAATTTATTTCTATGGAAGAAGGTATAAGAGAGAGATACGCAGGAAGGGGATCTATCCATCTTTTACTCCAAGCTCCAAGAACAAGCAGTTCTAAGTGCTCTGCCAACCATACCAGCCCTTCCCGCAACCAGAGCCTATGTGGCATCCATGCCCCAGAGGCTCCTTGGACGGACATCCTGTCCGTCCATTGCTGCTTCCCTGCCCAGACCACTAAGAACTGCCTGTCCCTTCCGCAGTCGCAAAAGCTGGATAGATCCCCTTCCTGCTGATCCACAAGTATTCTACCCTTTTCCTTCCACTCTTCCATAAAAATATGTGTGTGCCTTGCCACAAAAACAGTTTCCTTACCTGCTCCACAAAAAAATTGTGCCTTTTTAATCAACCCAACAAAAATCCCACAAACACTACCCACCAAAAAGGCGAAAGAGAAAAGTAAAAGGGCCAATTCACAGCAGGGAGAGATGCCTTGCCAGACTCTGCGACTGTGAGGAGGGCTTGTGAGTTCTTAGTGTTCTGTCTATACAGAAGCAATGGACGAACAGGACGTTCGTCCAAGGAGTCTCTGCGGCACGGATGCCGCATAGGCTCCGGTTGCGGAAAAACAGATAACAAATCCAGAACACTTAGAACCACAAGTTTTCCGAGCCGGAGCAGAACCTGGCAAGGCATCTCTCCCTGTGTTCCCCCCCCTCACCTGTCTCTTTCCCTTATTTATCTCTCCAAATAATTCTCCCCTTCGACAAATCATAAGGCGACAATTCAATTGTCACCTTATCCCCTGGCAGAATACGGATATAATTCATCCGGAGCTTGCCACTAATATGAGCAAGAACCTGATGGCCATTCTCCAATTCTACCTGGAACATGGCATTTGGTAATTTTTCAATTACGGTTCCTTCTATTTCTATAACATCTGCTTTTGACATATTTTACCTCACTCCTGCGCTTTCTGCGCCAAACAGTTTAATGACCCTCTTAATATCTTCATTGTGCCTAATTTCTGGCACTTGTTCGTTACTGTAATAAATTGGCTGAATATGTTTTTTATTCTTTCGCTTTGGCTTTTCTATTGTCCTTAGTCTTCCATCAGCTACATATACATATTCACCTTTTTCTTCCACTATTACAAAAATCTGCTCCTTATCATGTCCAGCTATGGATTTTGCCAAATTTCCTTTTTTATATAAATTCATCCACATTCTCCTGTCTGCCTTATTGATAAGATTTCTGGTTCTCCCTTTGTAATAAGAACCGTATTTTCATAATGTGCAGATAAGGACCCATCCCTTGTTACCACGGTCCAATCATCATTCAGCCATTCTACTTGCCATGCTCCCATATTAATCATTGGCTCAATTGCCAGGGTCATTCCTGCACAAAGTTTTGGCCCTCTTCGGCGCTGTGTAAAATTAGGGATTTGCGGATCTTCATGCAGGCTGCTCCCAATCCCGTGGCCTACTAGATCACGTACTACCCCATAACCAAAGCTTGTGGCGTATTCATCAATCGCTTTTGATATTTCATGTAAATGACAGCCTTCTTTTGCATATTGGATTCCTTCAAAAAAAGCTTGTTTTGTCACATCAATTAGCTGCCTAGCTTCTTTTGAAATTTCACCAACAGCATGTGTTCTTGCTGCATCGGAATGATAACCCTTATAGATAACCCCAGCATCTAAGCTAACAATGTCACCTTCTTTAAGGACTCTTTTTTTAGAAGGGATTCCATGTACAACCTCATCATTTACAGAAATACAGATAGAGGCTGGATAGCCTCTGTAGTTTAAAAAAGAAGGGGTGCAGCCATAACTTTTAATAATTTCCTCTCCAACCCGGTTAATTTTCCATGTTGATATTCCTGGTTCAATTATTTTTCCAAGCTCTTCATGTGTAATGGCAAGAATCTTGCCAGCTTCCCTCATTAACTCTAGTTCCCGTTCTGCTTTTATTGATACTGCCATGCTTTATGCTCCTAAAATTGCAACAATATCCTGGAATACTTCTTCCATATCTTTTGTCCCATCTACTGTTTTTAAAATCTCTTTTTTTGCATAATAATCTATTAATGGCTGGGTCTGTTTATGGTATACTTCCAGGCGTTTCTGCACAGTTTCTGGCTTATCATCTTCTCTTAAAATAAGTTCTTTGCCACATCGGTCACAGATCCCTTCTGTTTTTGTAGGGGCATATGTTATATGGTAAGTAGCCCCACAAGAAACACAAGCCCTCCTGCCTGACATCCGGTTAATAATATTTTCATCTGGCACATCTACATTTACTGCAAAATCTACAGTATCCCCAAGCTCTGCAAGGGCTTTATCCAATACTTCTGCCTGCGGGATTGTCCTTGGGAAACCATCTAGCACATATCCATTTTTACAATCATCTTTTGCAACTCTATCCAATAATAATTTTACTGTTAGCTCATCTGGGACTAATGCCCCCTGATCCATATATTTCTTAGCTTCTTTGCCAAGTTCTGTCCCTTCTTTAATATTTGCACGGAAAATATCTCCTGTAGATATATGGGGAATCTGCCACTTATCCGCAATCCTTTTTGCCTGAGTACCTTTTCCTGCCCCCGGGGCACCTAACATAATGATCTTCATAAAACACCTCCATAAACAACAAACAGCACACTTTGCAAACTATCCTTATTTCAACAATAGCAGACGGGATTCCCGCCTGCCACCTGTAAAGAGACTTTCTTTCACCCGCCTAATCGTTTAAGAAGCCTTTATAATAACGAACAAGCATCTGTGATTCAATTTGTTTTAATGTTTCCAGGATAACGCCTACAATAATAATTAAGGATGTGCCTCCAAAAGATACATTTGCCTTAAATACACCGGAAACAATAATTGGGACAATTGCCACAAACAGTAACCCTGCTGCACCAATAAAAATAACATAATTTAATATCTTTGTCAGATAATCAGCGGTTGGCTTCCCTGGACGGATACCAGGCACAAAGCCTCCCTGCTTTTTAATGTTATTCGCTACTTCAATTGGGTTAAATGTAATTGAGGTATAGAAATACGCGAAAAATACCACAAGCACAATATAAATTAATAACCCAATAGAATACCACGGTTGTGAAGGATCGCACCAATTAGACTGATTTAAGGTATTGATAATCTTCCCTCCAACAGAATCCGCATTGATACTAAAGAATCGGCTAATTACTACTGGCATTGAAAATAAAGAACCTGCAAAAATAATTGGCATAACGCCTGCTGTATTTACTTTTAATGGAATATGGCTGGACTGCCCTCCTACCATTTTCCTGCCTTGGGTTTTTTTAGCGTATTGCACAGCAATCCGTCTTTCTCCACCCTGAAGCATAACAACAAATGCGATTACTCCAATAATAACTGCTGCAATAATCAATACGGCAAGCCCTGCTACTGCTACGGACTTTCCTTTCATAAACCTTTCATACAGTGTTACAAAGTCGCTTGGAATCCTTGCTACAATATTAAATAACAATATCATAGAAATTCCATTGCCCACGCCTTTTTCTGTAATACGCTCACCCATCCACATTAAAAATGCGGAACCTGCTGTTAAGGTGACAACTACCAACGCTACAGAGCCTACATGAAAGCTTGTCAGAATTCCTTGTGTGCCAAACCCAATTGCCATAGCAGTACTTTCAATTAATGCTAAAGCAACTGTTACATAACGAGTATATTCTGCCAGCTTTTTTCTTCCGTCTTCCCCATCCTTTTGCATTTCTTCCAGTTTTGGGATAGCAATCGTCAAAAGCTGGATAATAATGGAGGATGTGATATAAGGAGTAATACTTAATGCAAAAATTGACATATTTGCAAAAGAACCACCGGTGATCGCATCAAAAAAACTAAATGCATCACCAATCTGGTTCTGAAAAAATGCCTTTATCATTGCACTATTTACTCCCGGTACCGGAATCGCACAACCGATTCTCACTACGACTAACATAAAAAATGTATATATCAGCTTTGTCCTGATATCTTTTATTTTTAATGCGTTTCGAAGTGTTTTAAGCATTAAATCACCTCACAGGTTCCACCAAGAGCTTCAATCTTTTCCTTTGCGCCTGCACTAAATGCATTTGCCTTTACAGTGAGCTTCTTAGTAAGTGCTCCATCTCCAAGAATCTTAACCCCATCTTTTGGATTTCTAATGATACGCTTTTCAATTAAAGTATCAATACTTACTACACTGTCATTCTCAAATACTTCCAGTGCTGCTACATTTATACCAACAATATCCTTTGCATTTCTATTAGTAAAACCCCTTTTTGGGATTCTCCTATACAATGGCATCTGACCGCCTTCAAAGCCAGGTCTTGGTGCCCCAGAACGTGCCTTCTGGCCTTTATGTCCCTTACCAGCTGTTTTACCATTTCCTGAACCATGTCCACGGCCTCTTCTAAAATTATTGCTATGCTTGGAACCCTCTGCAGGCCTTAATTCTGATAAATTCATTTTTGCACCTCCTTGTCTAGATTTCTTCTACCTTAACTAAATGTCTTACTTGCTGTATCATACCTCTTACTGCTGCGTTATCAGGCATTTCTACTGTCTTATTCAGTTTTCTAAGGCCCAATGCCTCGACAGTTTTTCTATGCTTGGGGATAGCGCCGATAGTAGATTTTACCAGTGTAATTTTTAACTTCTCTGCCATCTTCTTTCCCTCCTGTTAGCCTAAGATTTCTTCAACAGATTTTCCACGGAGCCTTGCTACCTGCTCAGGAGTCTTTAATTCAGACAATCCCTTAATTGTTGCAAGGACTACATTCTGCTTATTGTTAGATCCTAAGCACTTGGTACGGACATTCTTAATCCCTGCAAGCTCCAAAACAGAACGAGCTGGACCTCCTGCAATAATACCAGTACCTTCTGGTGCTCTCTTTAATAATACACTTGCGCTTCCAAATTTACCTAAAAAGTCATGTGGAATACTTCCATTATCATCAACTGGTACAGTTACAAGCTTCTTCATTGCATCTTCTTTTCCCTTGCGGATTGCTTCAGGAATTTCAGTTGCCTTACCAAGTCCTGCACCTACATGTCCGTTGCCATCACCTACAACTACCAAAGCAGCAAAGCGGAAATTACGTCCACCTTTAACAACCTTGGTTACACGTTTGATTGACACTACTTTTTCTGTTAATTCTAATTGACTAGCATCAACAATTGTACGTTTCATGTGTGTTTTCCTCCTTGATTAGAATTGCAGCCCAGCTTCACGAGCTGCCTCTGCCAATGCCTGAATTTTTCCCTGATATATAAAACCGCCTCTGTCAAAGACAACAGTTGTAATTCCCTTTTCTAATGCTTTCTTTGCAATTGCTGTTCCAACAGCTGCTGCTGCTGCAACATCATTCGTCTTCTCTAAATTAGCCTTAACGTCCTTCTCAAGAGTAGAAGCAGCTACAAGAGTATTTCCTACTGTATCATCAATGATTTGCGCATACATATGATTATTGCTTCTAAACACAGCCAAACGTGGTCTTTCGGCAGTACCTGAAAAACGATTGCGAAGTTTTCTGTGCTTGTTTTCACGAACTTTGGCTCTTGATACCTTTTTAACCATCTTTGTCTCTCCTTCTATCTATTATTTCTTACCAGTCTTACCGACCTTACGCCTGATTGTCTCAGTTTCGTACTTGATTCCCTTGCCCTTATATGGCTCTGGCCTCCTCAAGTCTCTTAACTCAGCTGCAAACTGCCCAACCTTTTCTTTATCAATACCTTTAATTATAATCTTATTCTGGCCTTCTACTTCAGATGTAAGACCCTCTGGGTCCTCAACTTCAACTGGATGGGAGAAACCTAATGCAAATACTAACTTTTTGCCTTGCTTCTGCACTCTGTAACCAACACCATTAATTTCCAATACCTTCTGGAAACCTTCTGTTACACCTGTCACCATATTGGCAACTAATGTTCTTGTTAAACCATGTAAAGATCTCATTTTCTTTAAATCATTTGGCCTAGACACTACAATTTGTGCGCCCTCTACCTTAATTTCCATTTCCGAAGGCAATACTCTTTCCAGAGTACCCTTTGGTCCTTTTACAGTCACCTTATTATTTTCTGCCACATCCACAGTTACACCTGCTGGAATGGCGATAGGCATTCTTCCTATACGTGACATGCCGCTACCTCCTAAAAATTTTTACCATACAAATGCAAGCACTTCGCCGCCTACATTTAATTTACGAGCTTCTTTATCTGTAATCACACCATGGTTGGTGGAAATAATTGCAATCCCAAGACCACCCAGTACCTTTGGAAGTTCATCCTTGCCAGCATATACACGAAGACCTGGCTTGGAAATTCTCTTTAAGCCTGTAATAATCTTTTCATTCTTATCCTGACCATATTTTAAGGAAACACGGATTGTCTTAAAATTTCCGTCTTCCACTACTTCATACTTCTTAATATAACCTTCATTGAAAAGGATTTCAGCAATAGCTAATTTCATCTTGGATGCAGGAATATCTACTGTATCATGTTTTGCAGTATTTGCATTACGGATTCTTGTAAGCATATCTGCAATTGGATCATTCATTGTCATTTTTAGTTTGCCTCCTTCTTTGCAAATTTACCAGCTTGCTTTCTTAACACCTGGTATCTGTCCTTTATATGCTAATTCACGGAAGCAAATTCTGCAGATTCCGTATTTTCTTAAGTATGCGTGTGGCCGTCCACAGATTCTACAACGGGTATATTCTCTGGTAGAGAATTTTGGTTTACGCTGCTGCTTTACCTTCATTGAAGTCTTAGCCATGGAATTTTCCTCCTAACTTATTTTTGAAATGGCATATTGAATAATGTCAAAAGTTCACGAGCTTCTTCATCCGTTTTAGCGGTAGTAACAAAAATAACATCCATACCCCTAACCTTGTCAACCTTATCATATTCGATTTCTGGGAAAATAAGCTGTTCCTTAATACCAAGGGCATAGTTTCCTCTACCATCAAAGGAGTTTGCATTCACACCCCTAAAGTCACGGACACGAGGCAGCGCCAGATTAACAAGGCGATCTAAAAACTCATACATTTTCTCGCCTCTTAAAGTCACCTTACAGCCAATTGGCATACCTGCTCTGATTTTAAAGTTTGCTACGGAGTTCTTTGCTTTTGTCAGTACTGCCTTTTGTCCAGCGATTGTCTCTAAATCCTTTACAGCAGAATCCAAAATCTTTGCATTTTCTTTCGCTTCACCAACACCCATGTTGATTACGATTTTTTCAAGCTTTGGAACTTCCATAATATTTTTATATCCAAACTTTTTTGTCATAGCATCTACGACTTCGTTTTTATACATTTCTCTATATCTACTCAACTTCTAGGCCTCCTCTCTCAGAATTAATCGATTACTTCGCCTGTTGACTTAGCTACACGTACCTTTTTGTCACCCTGCATAGTATAACCGATTCTTGTTGCTTTTCCCTTATGGACATACATAAGGTTAGAAAGGTCAATTGCACCTTCCTGATGGATAATCCCGCCATTCTGGTTAGCAGCATTTGGCTTTGTATGTTTTGTCATCATATTTGTGCCTTCTACTAATGCAGTATTATCCTTTTTATTAATGGAAATAATCTTTCCTTCTTTGCCTTTATCTTTACCTGTGATAACTCTTACCAAGTCACCCTTTTTTAATTTCACGGTAGATACCTCCTTATAACACTTCTGGCGCTAAGGAAACAATCTTCATAAATTGTTTTTCCCTCAACTCCCTTGCTACTGGCCCAAAAATACGTGTTCCTCTTGGATTCTTATCATCTCTAATAATAACAGCGGCATTTTCATCAAATCTGATATAAGAACCATCCTTGCGCCGTGTACTTTTTACGGTTCTAACAACAACAGCCTTTACTACATCACCTTTTTTTACAACTCCACCTGGTGTTGCATCCTTAACGCTAGCAATAATAACATCACCAATGCTGGCATATCTTCTTGTAGAACCACCCATTACACGGATACAAAGCAATTCCTTAGCACCTGTATTATCAGCAACCTTAAGCCTGGTTTCCTGTTGAATCATGCTAATCTTCCTCCTTTAATCAAACCGACAATCCTATCTTGCCTTTTCCATAATTTCTACAAGTCTCCATCTCTTATCTTTGGATAAAGGCCTTGTTTCCATTACTTTTACTGTATCTCCAATGTTGCACTCGTTATTCTCGTCATGAGCCTTTAGCTTATAAGTTCTCTTTACGATTTTCCCATACAAAGGATGCTTTACATGGTCTTCAATTGCAACTACGATTGTTTTCTGCATTTTATTGCTTACAACTTTTCCTACACGGGTTTTCCTAAGATTTCTCTCCACAACAATTCCTCCTTCCTACAGAGTGATTACTCAGCTACTCTTGCCTTTTCAGCAATAATGGTCTGAATTCTAGCAATATTTCTACGAACGTCTTTAATTCTGCTTGTATTATCTAACTGATTTGTTGCGTTCTGGAATCTCAAATTGAAAAGTTCCTTTTTAGCAGCTACTAATTCTTCATTTAATTCTGCAGCGGACTTCGCCTTTAAACCTTCTACATACTTATTAATTTTCACTGTTATCACCGCCTTCTAAATCTGCACGAGAAACTACTTTACACTTACATGGTAATTTGTGCATAGCAAGACGCAACGCTTCTTTGGCAACCTCTTCTGGTACACCAGCAATTTCAAACATAATACGTCCTGGTTTAACAACTGCTACCCAATATTCCAAAGCTCCTTTTCCTGAACCCATACGAGTTTCAGCAGGCTTTGCTGTTACCGGCTTATCAGGGAATATTTTAATCCAAACTTTACCGCCACGCTTAATGTAACGTGTCATCGCAATACGGGCAGCCTCAATCTGATTAGACTTAATCCAGCATGGCTCAGTGGCAACGAGTCCGTATTCACCATTAGAAATTGTATTACCTCTCAAGGCCTTACCAGCCATGGAACCACGAAACTGCTTACGACGTTTCACTCTCTTTGGCATTAACATTATTTATCGCTCCCTTCCTTAACCTGTTTTACTGGAAGTATTTCACCTTTATAAATCCAAGCTTTTACACCTACTTTTCCATAGGTAGTATCTGCTTCTGCAAATCCATAATCAATGTCTGCACGAAGTGTCTGTAGTGGAATAGTGCCTTCGCTATAAAATTCTGTCCTTGCCATATCAGCTCCACCCAAACGTCCAGAAACAGAAGTCTTAATTCCCTTTGCACCAGATTTCATTGTCCTTGCCATTGTAGACTTCATAGCACGCCTAAAGGAAATACGGTTTTCCAACTGCTGTGCAATACTTTCTGCAACAAGCTGTGCATCGCCGTCTGGCCTTTTAATTTCCTTAATGTCTACTACTAATTTCTTCTTAGTAAGCTTCTGGACTTCTGTCTTTAATTTTTCTATTTCAGCTCCACCTTTTCCAATTACCAAGCCTGGTTTTGCCGTGTGGATAATAACCTTTACTCTATCGGATGCTCTTTCAATTTCAATTTTAGAAATTCCTGCAATATATAATTTCTTCTTAAGAAATGTCCTGATATTATAATCTTCTACTAAGTTATCTGCAAAATCCGCTTCTGCATACCACTTTGAATCCCAATCCTTAATAATACCAACTCTTAAGCCATGAGGATTAACTTTCTGTCCCATCTTATTCTCCTTTCTGCGTACCGCTAAGCGGAACGTTGTTATCTTTCATCCAGCACAATCGTAATATGGCTCATTCTCTTTTCAATACGATAAGCCCTGCCCTGTGCCCTTGGTTTAATTCTCTTCATAATAGGCCCTTTATTTGCATAACATTCTGCCACATATAATTTGGAAGGATCCATTCCATTATTATTTTCTGCATTTGCTATTGCGGACTTCAATAATTTCTCTATTAATTCAGAGGCATATCTTGGATTGTAAGCCACAATACCAAGTGCAGTCTGTACATCTTTGCCCCTGATGGCATCTAATACAAAACATG
Source organism: uncultured Lachnospiraceae bacterium (assembly GCA_910577045.1). Taxonomy (GTDB): domain Bacteria; phylum Bacillota; class Clostridia; order Lachnospirales; family Lachnospiraceae; genus RGIG8607. The sequence goes on from CAJTLB010000002.1 coordinate 94,567, forward strand.
CTTTTTGAACAGAAACTCGTGCATAAGATAACTTAGCTGACGGTCTGGTGTCCTTATTCGCATTTCTTTCTCTTTTAATCTGGGATCTATGTCCTTTTGCCATGGATAAAACCTCCTTTCAACTATCTTACATTAACGAGCCTTGCTCTTCTTATCATCTTTTCCATGTCCTCTGTAAGTCCTTGTCGCAACAAACTCGCCAAGCTTATGCCCTACCATATCCTCTGTCACATATACTGGCACATGTTTTCTTCCATCATGCACAGCAATAGTATGTCCAACAAATGTCGGGAAAATAGTGGAACGGCGGGACCAGGTCTTAACAACCTGCTTTTGTCCTGCTTCATTCATTGCATCTATTTTTTTCAATAAATGTTCATCTGCAAATGGTCCTTTTTTTAATGAACGAGCCATGAGTATATCCTCCTTTACTTAATAGCCTTTCCGTCTCTTCTTCTTACAATTAACTTGTTGGAGCTCTTCTTGGTCTTTCTAGTCTTTAAGCCAAGAGCTGGTTTACCCCAAGGTGTAACAGGACCTGAACGGCCGATTCCTGTTTTACCTTCACCACCACCATGTGGATGATCATTTGGGTTCATAACAGAACCACGGACAGTCGGGCGAATACCCATATGGCGCTTACGTCCTGCCTTACCAATATTAACAAGGTCGTGTTCAATATTTCCAACCTGACCAATCGTAGCCCTACACTCGATTGGAACCATTCTCATTTCACCAGATGGAAGGCGGAGTGTCGCATATTTTCCTTCTTTAGCCATAAGCTGTGCCGCATTACCAGCTGCACGCACCATCTGGCCTCCCCTTCCTGGCATTAATTCTACATTGTGAATTTCTGTACCAACTGGAACAGCAGAAAGTGGAAGACAGTTACCAACCTTAATTTCTGCCTCAGGGCCACTCATTACCTTCATTCCATCTGTCAGCCCATTTGGTGCAAGAATATATGCCTTTTCACCATCTGCATAACAGATTAATGCAATATTTGCCGTCCTATTTGGATCATATTCAATTCCAATAACGGTAGCTGGGATACCATCTTTCTTATTCCTCTTAAAATCAATAACTCTATATTTCTTTCTATTACCGCCGCCACGGTGCCTTACTGTTATTTTACCCTGATTATTACGACCAGAATGTTTCTTTAAAGAAACTACTAAAGATTTCTCAGGAGTATCTTTCGTAATCTCGCTGAAATCCAGTCCAGTCATATTTCTTCTGGAAGGTGTATATGGGTTATATGTTTTGATTCCCACGTTTGTCACTCCTTTCAACTCTGTTAATTATCTTAACTTCTACAGTCCTGCAAATATTTCAATATCTTTACTTTCTGCCGTTAGTTTTACAATTGCCTTCTTTGTCTTTGCGGTTTTACCCACAACAGCGCCTCTTCTGCGTTTCTTTCCATCCATATTCATTGTGTTGACCCTTAATACTTTTGTACCAGCAAACATCTTCTCTACTGCTTCCTTTACTTGAGTCTTTGTTGCATCTGGATGTACCAAAAATGTGTACTCTTTATTACTCATCATATTCATGCTCTTCTCGGTAACAACCGGTTTGAGAATAATATCATAATATTTTAAATCTGCCATTATGCGTACACCTCCTCGATAGCTGCAACGGCATCTTTTGTTACAATCATAGTATTATATTTTAAAATATCATATACATTGATTGTATTTACCAGAGCTGTCTGGACATTTGGGATATTCCTAGCTGATAAATAAACATTGTCATTCTTTTCGCCTAATACAACCAAAGCCTTATTTACCTTTAGGTTATTTAAAACTGCCTGAAACTTCTTTGTCTTAATCTCATCAAATTTCAGCTCATCTAATACAATAAATTTGTTCTCTACTACTCTAGAAGTCAATACAGATTTAAGGGCAATCCTCTTCTCTTTTTTATTTAACTTAATAGAATAATTCCTTGGCTTTGGGGCAAATACAACGCCGCCGCCCGTCCACTGTGGAGCCCTTGTAGAACCTTGCCTTGCATGACCTGTTCCTTTCTGTCTCCATGGCTTTCTTCCGCCGCCGCTTACTTCAGAACGGGTCTTTGCGCTCTGAGTGCCCTGGCGTTTATTTGCAAGCTGGCTAACAACTGCCTTGTGTATTAAATGCTGGTTAATTTCCACACCAAATACTGCATCATTTAATTCTAACTCGCCAACCTGATTACCTTCCATATTGTAAACAGATACCTTTGACATCTGTGTGTTCCTCCTTCCTTCTGCAAAGCCTAATTAATCGTCTTTACAGTTTCTTTTAATGTTACCAAACATTTCTTAGGTCCAGGTACTGCGCCTTTTACCAGAATAATATTATTCTCTGCATCTACCCTAACAACCTCAAGATTCTGAACTGTCACCTTTTTACCACCCATCTGTCCGGGCATTCCTTTTCCCTTGAATACTCGGCCCGGCGTAGTAGCAGAACCATTGGAACCCTGATGACGGTGGAACTTGGAACCATGAGCCATAGGCCCTCTGTGCTGTCCATATCTCTTAATAGCGCCTTGAAAACCTTTTCCTTTTGAAATAGCGCTTGCGTCTACCTTATCTCCTTCTTTAAAGATATCCACTTTAATTTCTGCCTTTACTTCATATTCAGCAGCATTTTCCAATTTTAACTCTCTTACATACCTCTTGTAAGAAACACCAGCCTTGTCAAAATGCCCTTTTGCTGGCTTATTCACTAATTTTTCCCTTTTATCAACAAAACCCACCTGTACAGCAGCATATCCATCATTCTCTACTGTCTTTACCTGTGTTACTACACAAGGCCCAGCCTGCAGTACAGTAACTGGAATTAATGTACCTGTTTCGTTGAAGATTTGTGTCATTCCGACCTTTGTCGCTAAAATCGCTTTCTTCATTTTCTACCTCCTGTTTCATCTACAGCGGATTACAGTTTTTCTGTAATCATCCTAGAACAGTTGAGATATTTCTATATCTAAACCCTTCAGGATTACTTGTATTCATTTTTACTTCATTTTAATATCAATATACACGCCTGCTGGCATTTCCAACCTGGATAATGCGTCTACTGTCTTTTGTGTAGGCGTAATAATATCGATAAGCCTCTTATGGGTCCTTTGCTCGAACTGCTCCCTAGAATCTTTGTACTTGTGTACAGCCCTAAGAATTGTAACTACTTCTTTCTTAGTAGGTAATGGTACTGGCCCACTTACCTGAGATCCTGTTTTTTTCACAGTGTCGATAATTTTTCCAGCTGACTGATCAATCAGTTTGTGATCATATGCCTTCAATGTGATTCTCATTACTTGACTTGCCATAAAAAAAGCCGCCTCCTTTTCGCACTTAACATCAGTACGACAAGCGGTGACTGTACACTATTCCGTGCGTATCATAGTATAGGCATACTAGAAGCACAGTTATTCTACCTTGTAGATATTTCGTACAGTGACTTGTCGCCAGTTTCCTAACTTGACATTCGCTCCACGGAAAACCTGCCATATCTTAGGCAGCAACCTCACGCTTCACAGCTATCATGCCACAGCAAATCTAATTATACACGATATGCCGGAAAAAGCAAGTACTTTTTTTATTTTTCTTCATTTAAATATTCCTCTACAGCAGCAATTACATTTGCCCCATCAGAAACTGCTGTAGCTATCTGGCGGACACGTTTTGTCCTAACATCCCCTGCTGCATAAATACCAGGCAATACTGTTTTCCCATCTTCCCCTGCCTTAATATACCCTGTTTCTTCTTCCAAAAGCTCTTCTGGGAAACCTTTTATATTTGGTTCCATTCCAACTGCTACAAACACGCCATCTAATGGCAGCTCTGTTTTTGTATTATCCTTTAGGCTTTTCAGGCATAATGATGCTACCCGTTCCTCCCCTTCAATACTTTCTGGGACAGTATCCCATAAAATCTTTACATTCTCTAATTGTTGTACCTTATCCACTAATGTCTTTGCTGCACGGAAATTATCCCTTCTATGGATTAAATATACTTGTTTGCAAAGTCTAGATAAAAAAATAGCATCTCCAACTGCCACATCTCCCCCGCCTATTACTGCTACCGTCTTTCCTCTAAAAAATGCCCCATCACAAGTCGCACAATAGGAAACGCCGCTCCCTCTTAACCGTTCTTCCCCAGGTATCCCTAAAGGCCTATGCGTAGCCCCTGTCGCTATAATAACACATTTTGTCTGGTATTCTTTTTCTTCTGTCTGTATGCACCAGCAGCCATTCTCCTGCTTTTTTAATGCAAGTACCTTTCCTTCTGTAAATTCTGCACCAGCCGTCTCGGCATGTTCCCGGAATTTCATCGCCATATCAAACCCATTGATTCCTGGAAGCCCTAAATAATTATCTACTTCTGTTGTAGTAACAATCTGTCCTCCACTTACATATTCCTTTTCTAAAAGCAATGCTTTTAGCTTTGCCCTTGAAGCATAAACAGCAGCTGACAGCCCTGCCGGCCCTGCCCCAATAATAATAACATCATATTTCTCTTCCATTTTTTCCCTCTCTTCTATATAACTCATATCTATCTTCCCTTTTACTTTATATGGAAAGTATGCCCAGATGTTCCAACAATATTTTTGTCCCCATTAAAATTAAAATAAGCCCCCCTGCTAATTCTGCTTTTGATTTGAACTTTGCCCCAAATACATTTCCAATTTTTATTCCCATAACGGAAAACCAAAATGTAATAAACCCTATAGCGCAAACGGCTGCTACAATATCCACTTTTAAAAACGCAAAAGTAACACCTACCGCCAAGGCATCAATACTGGTTGCCACAGCAAGCAATAACATTGTTTTAACATCAAAAGAAGAATCTAATTCTTCTGCTTTTTCTCTTGATTCCTTTACCATATTAAGCCCTATTAAAACTAGCAATACAAATGCAATCCAATGATCCACGCTTTCTATCTGCTTCCTAAAATTAACACCCAGAAAAAAACCAATTAAAGGCATTAATGCTTGGAAACCTCCAAAATATAACCCTGCTTTCAGCCCATTTTTCCACTCCATCTTTTGTAGGGAAAGTCCTTTACATATGGATACTGCAAATGCGTCCATGGATAAACCTACTGCTATAATTAGTAATTCGAAAACACTCATTTTCCCTCCGTACATTCTCTATTTATATAGAAAAAATCCCGCAAGCGGGATTCCTTCTATATAAAACTGCAATTCTCAAGAAGCTCTGCCACACAGAAAAAGTCTTCCTTTGCTAGATCAAAACATTCCAAAATCTTAGGCGCAAACTGGCCACATTCTCCATTCTTAATCATCTGGACAGCAAGATCATGTGTATAAGACTCCTTATAAACACGCCTGCTTACCAAGGCATCATATACATCTACAAGGGAAACCACTTGCGCACTAATTGGGATTTCATCTCCCTTTAAATGATCTGGGTAGCCACTACCATCATAACGTTCATGGTGGTACCTACAAATATCATAACAGTCCTTATAAAACTGGTTATCATCTTGTTTAAACCGTTCCAAAAGCTCTGCGCCATATACAGAATGTTGTTTCATAATCTCAAACTCATCATCTGTTAATTTCCCTGGTTTTAATAATATTGCATCAGGAATTGCTATCTTACCTATATCATGAAGTGCAGAAGCACGGATAATAGATTCTGCATCCTCTTCTGTAAGGTTATATTCTGGAAAATATTTTAACATATATTTTAACATAATCCTAGTAAAGAACTTTACTCTTCTAATATGTTCCCCAGATTCTAAACTTCTAAACTCTACAACAGAACTTAACGCATTTACTAAGAATTCATTATTATTCCTAAGCTTCTCTTCACTTTCCATTAACTTCTTTGTACGTTCAGCCAGTTTCCTCTCCATTTCCTTCCGGCTGTCATACAAATCAATAATATTCCTGGTACGGCGCATAACCACACGTGGAGCAAATGGCTTATAAATAATATCCGACACACCATAATCGTAGGCCTTTTCTGCACTTTCAGCAGTTGATTCCCCTGTTATTAATATAATTGGCAAATGTTCCATATATCCTTTTTCTGACATATAGGCAAGCACACCAAACCCATCTAAGACAGGCATTAATAAATCTAAGAAAATTACCTTTAATTTCTCTAAATTTTCCTCTACTAACTCAACAGCTTCTTTTCCATTGGCAGCTTCTAATATCTCATACTGTTCCTCAAAAATATTTGCCAATATCCCTCGGTTAATATCCTCATCATCCACAATTAGAATCATGTCTTTTTCCATGACTTTTTCTTCTGCCCCCTATTCTTATTTTTGTCTAACATTATAATATATGAACTTCCTTTTTGTCTATATCCACTTTATAATACTTTATCCAAACATTCTTTTTTTGCTTCATTCTGCTTAATTACAGCCCCAAGCTTCTCTAAATCTTTCTGTGAAATCCATGCTTTATTATTATTGTAATAATGGTTTACCAGCTTCCAAAATTTTTCTGGGTATAAAAATAATATTTTTAAAATCTGTTTTTCTTCCAATGATAATACACATTTTTTTTCATATTCTGCCAGCATCATGGCACATAACTTTGCATCCCAATTATGCTTTTCTTGGATTTTCCTCATAAATAAATATAAATCGGTAAGCTGCAAGTCTACAGAAAGCCGTTCAAAATTTACAATAGAAACCCTTTTTGCCCCTATTAAAATATTATGTTGGTTATAATTCCCATGGCAAAGCTGTATTTCTCTATCTGCTTGTTCTTTTAGCTCATTATAGCAAGAGGACGAAAGAAGCCTAAGGGAAGTCTCCCCCTGCTCGTAAAATTCCTCAAAACTTTGGAGTGTCTGAATTTCAAACTCATTCTTTTTCTGTTTTGCCCTCATAAATGTACGGGCTTTTTTTAATTCCCTCTGGTGCTTTTCCATTGTATTTTTCAAGGATAATGCCCTAAACCGTTCCAGCCCTTTCTTAGTTTCCATAGAAAGCCCCTCTGAAACACTTTGCAAGGAAAGGTGAAGTTCTGCCAAAGCACGGACTGCTACTAATATTTCTGTTATATTCCTAACATCGCATTCTTTCGCATCAAACCAGCTTTTTAATACATACTTGGTTCCATCTGAATCAATGGACAATACCTGGCCTGCCTGGTTTTTTACATACCAATCTACACTTCCCCCTACTTTTTTTAAGCCATTTAAAACTTCATCTTCTATCATAAGCCGGAGCACTGAACCGCTGTATTCTCTTAAAAGCATAAGCCCCTTATCTGTTTCACAAAGAATGGCTCCTCTGCCCCGTATACTTCTTATTAGCTGAAAATCATATTGCTCTAATACACTTGTACTTTTCTCACTCACGGCTGCTCCTCCAAGTTTTCAATTTTCCAGCCGGAAGCCACCGGCCTTTCTTCTTTTCTATCTTATGAAGTGCCGCCTTAGAGTATGCCAGTTTCTTTATTTCCTGTTTTCCTTTACAAGCCCTAATAATTTTTCTTTTGTGTTCCACTCTGGTTTTTCCAATACTTGGTACAAAAGCTGGTTTAATAATTCTCCCATTCCTTTTCCTGCTGCTACCCCTGCCTCCATTAAATCTTTTCCATTAATCGCCAGCTTCCCTATTGATAAACAATCCCCTGCTTCTATTATTTCTTGGTAAAGCCTTTCTATTTCTTTTTCCTGTTGGAACTTCAACAAATATGGGAAAATATCTTCCCCTACCTCTACGATTTGCTTCCTAAGTGTTGCCTTTTCTTTACTTAATTCCATATTATAATATTCTGATAGCCTAGATACAAAGTCTATTGTATGGTTGTCAAAACGAAGCTCTTTTAAAATATTATAAACTTTTCTATATCTTTCTGCTGGAGTTTCTTGTATTATGGTAAAAAATGCTGTATACCTTAATATGATATCTTGTTCTGCCTGCATTAACAATCTTTGCATTTTCTTTTTATCTGCTTGTTTATAATATTCTACTAAACCAGGAAAAATTTGTCCTGCCAAACCATATAAAAATATATCTTCTATCCTTTGTGGGTATAATGAAAGCAATATTTTAGTAAGTTCTGCCTGTATCCGTTCCTTACTTACCATAGCAAGCCTTGGCGCAAGCAGGCAAATTCCATTTATAGTACTTTCTTCCAATGTAAACCCCAATTGTGCAGCAAAACGGACTGCCCTTAACATACGAAGCGCATCTTCTGTAAACCGATCCTTGGCACTACCCACACAGCAGATTACTTTTTTCCCTAAATCATCTATTCCATGAAAAATATCCACTAACCCGCTTTTTTCATTATATGCCATCGCATTAATTGTAAAATCCCGCCGTTTTAAGTCCTCTTCTAAGCTTGCCGTAAATTCTACTGTTTTTGGATGCCTTCCGTCTTCATATATGCCATCTACCCGATAAGTTGTCACTTCATACCCACATTTCTCCAGCATTACTGTAACTGTCCCATGCGCAATCCCAGTATCTATTGTCCTAGGGAATATCTGCTTTACTTTTGTAGGAGAAGCAGAGGTTGTAATATCCCAGTCCCCCGGTTTTCTGCCAAGCAGCGTATCCCTTATACATCCACCTACCGCATATGCTTCATATCCACGCTCTGACAATTCCCTTATAATATATGTTACATGATCTGGCAACTCAATTTTTACAACCTCTCCCATATGTTTCCTCTCTATCCTTAGGCTAATATTTAACCTGCTTTATTATTTCTATATTGTGCTGCATACCTTATAAATGTTCGGAACAGCACCATTGTCTTCTGATCGTTTTTGGCTGTCCTTTCTGGATGCCACTGGACCCCAATACAAAATGGCATAGAGCCTGACTCTATCCCTTCCACTATCCCGTCTGTACTCCAAGCATTTACTAAAAAATGTTCTGGCACTTGCTTTACAGACTGGTGATGGAAACTATTGGTTTCAATCTGCCCTGCATAATATATTTCTGCTAATTTTGTCCCTGCTACTAATTCCACCATATGCGTCTCACACCAATCAGGCGCTTTCTGCATATGGCGTACTTTTTGTTGACGCTGTATTCCTGTATCAATATCTTGGTAAATACTGCCCCCTGCTGCAACTGCCATTAATTGGATTCCCCTGCAAATCCCAAGCATTGGGATTTTTCTTTGCTCTGCTGCCTTATATAATTTTATTTCAAAGCAATCCCTTTGCGGCAGGATTGTTCCCATCTCAAACCCATCTAATGGTTCTTCTTTAAAATAGTGTGGATGGATATCTCCCCCACCAGCAAATAATATCCCATCTAGACTCTCTGCATACATTTCCTCTTCCCCTACTGCACTATCTGAAGGCAACAATACAGGCAGCCCCCCTGCCTCTGCAATACTTTCTGCATAACTACATTTCAGAAAATATGTATTTTCCTCCATAGAAAGACTTGTTGTAATACCTATTAACGGAGTTTTCATATTCCTCCCCTTTGCGCTCCTTGCACAATACTTCTTTTATTTTATAATATTCCTTTTAAGATTACAATATCCATGCTATAATTCCAAATAAAGAGAAAGGAGTATAATATGAAATCTGTTCTTGTTACAGGCTCTTCACGTGGGATTGGGCGTGAAACCGCCCTTCTTTTTGCACGGCACGGCTACCAGACTGCGATTAACTGCTGCCATAGTGCCGATGAACTTAGCCAAGTAAAACACGAAATAGAATCCCTTGGGGTTCCCTGCCTTTCTTTTCTGGCAGATGTTGGGAACTATGAAGAAGCTTCCCATATGGTTGCTTCTATCTACCAAGAATGGGGTGAACTTTCTGTGCTTGTCAACAATGCTGGTGCCGCTTTTATTGGATTGTTCCAAGATATGTCCCCCAAGGAATATCAACAGCTTCTCCAAACTAATTTGCTCTCTGTCCTTAACTGCTGCCACCTTGTTATCCCTAATATGGTCCGGCTCCATAAAGGAAAGATTATTAATGTTTCTTCTATATGGGGAATCTCAGGGGCCTCCTGTGAAGCCATATATTCTGCCTCTAAAGGTGCTATCAATAGCTTTACCAAAGCTTTAGGGAAAGAACTTGCGCCAAGTGGAATCCAAGTGAATACAGTAGCATGTGGCGTAATAGATACAGAAATGAATTCCTGCTTGTCTATAGAAGAAAAAGAAGCACTCCAACAGGAAATCCCTGCTGGGCGCTTTGGAAGTGCTTTAGAGGCTGCAGAACTTATCTATGCCCTTGCTTCTGGGCACAATTACCTAAATGGCCAGATTATCACGCTAGACGGCGGCTTTCTCTAAATCAACTTAGTTTCGCTATCTGATCAATCCCAAGGGATAATATAATCGCGCCAGCTTCCGATTTTAAACCATGCTTTTTATTAATGGTTTCCATAATAGTATTCCGTAATGAAGTTGGCGTTACCATAGCTATAATCTCCTTCTCAGCATGTGCAATACTTTCATAAAGAGCTTCTTGTTCCCCAGCCCCCACAAAACGGGAACGGATAATAGTTCCTCCTCTTGCTGTATCCAAGGATCATAACAGATAAAATCGGCCCTATACTACAAAGTGCTGTTAATCCAAAACTATCTGTACTAGAATTTTTATCACTCCGCACAGATGCCATACCTATACCAAGAGCCATAATAAACGGTACAGTGATTGGGCCTGTAGTGACACCGCCAGAATCAAAAGAAACTGCTACAAAATTATCTGGTATTACCCATGCCAAAACAAAAATTAACACGTAAAACCCTACTAACATATAGGAAAGTTGTATTTTCGCATGGATTCGGATTTGTGCCAGCATAAGGAAAATCCCTACCCCTACTGCCACAGTAAGAATTAAAACCATATTAGGTATAGAAGGGACTTGCTACGCAAGTACTTGTAAATCTGGCTCCGCTATTGTCACCACCATTCCAAGGACAAAACAAACCGTTAGTGGAATCGGCAAATGTTTTACTCTACTCATTAAAACGCCAATTCCTTCCCCCATAGGAATCATAGACATTTCTACACCTAATGTAAAAAATCCCATCCCCAAAATAAGCATCAGGGCACCAAAGAAAAACAAAGTCCATGTCCCTGGCGTCAATGGTGCTATACTAATGCTTAATACTAACACAATTACTGTAATTGGTAAAACAGAAGCTACCGACTCATATACCTTTTCCATTAATAATTCGTTTTGCCTCAAAGATCCAGTCCCTTTTCTGTTTGTTACTTTCTATTACTATTTAGTTTACTATATCCAAAGGGGCATTGCAAATTTTTCCTGTTAAATTCTTGCTAAAAATTTCTATTACTGTACTATTTTATTCTTTTTTGGATTTCTACAAGTGGAATAATAAAAAACGCCAATCCAATAGAAATAGCATACTCTATAAATGAGATATGTTGAAACCCAAATGCTTTTGATAAAAATGGGATATAAATAACAGCCATAGTACAAATAAAAGATAATATCATAGCCCCAATCAAAAACTTATTCTGCTTTTTTATTGTAAAAATAGAATTTCTTATAGAACGCATATTAAAAGAATGAAAAATCTCTGTCATAGACAAAGTAAGGAATGCCATCGTCATGCCGTCTGCACTATTTGTAATTTCCCATACGCCAGATTCTATATAATGCCCTATAAAATAAGCTGCCATTGTTATTAGTGTAACTGTTGTACCTTGGAATAAAATATGCAATCCCATGCCACCCGCAAAAATCCCTTCTTTCGCATCCCTAGGAGGGCGTTTCATAATATCATCTTCTGCTTCTTCCATCCCAAGTGCCAATGCTGGGAAACAATCTGTTATCAAGTTAATCCATAAAAGATGGACTGGCTTTAAAATAGTAAATCCCAAAACTGTGGCAAAAAAGATGGACAATACTTCTGATAAATTAGATGCAAGCAAAAATTGTATTGCCTTGCGGATATTGTCATAAATTCTTCTTCCTTCCCCAACGGCTGTTACAATAGTCGCAAAATTATCATCTGCCAGCACCATATCTGCTACATTTTTAGTGACATCTGTCCCTGTTATCCCCATGCCTACCCCAATATCGGCATTTTTAATCGAAGGGGCATCATTTACCCCATCCCCAGTCATTGCTGTAATTTTCCCTTTTTTCTTCCAGGCATTTACAATCCTTACCTTATGTTCTGGCTGTACCCTGGCATATACAGCATACTCTTCAATATGCCCTAAAAGTTCTTCTTCTGACATTGCATCTAATGATAATCCGGTAATCGCCTGGCTTGGGTTTTCTATAATGCCAAGCTCCATTGCAATTGCGGCAGCAGTATCCTTGTGATCCCCTGTTATCATAATTGGGCGTATCCCAGCCATTTGGCATTTTTCTATAGCAGGCTTTACTTCTGGGCGCACTGGGTCTATCATCCCAACCAATCCAATATAAATTAACTCTTTTTCTAAATAAGTACTTTCATACTGTTCTGGCATATGTTCCCAGTATCTCATTGCCGCGCCTAAAACCCGGAGGGCTCGATCTGCCATTTTTTTATTCTCTGCAAGTATTCCTGTTTTTATAGGCTCTGTTATTGGCAGAACTGTAGTCCCATCCCATACATACTTGCAACGTTTTACAATCTCATCAGGTGCCCCTTTTGTAAATTGTAGGATCTTTTCCTTTTGCCTGTGGACTGTGCTCATCATTTTCCTAGTTGAATCAAAAGGAGCTTCCCCAATACGTGGGTACTCTTCTTTCAATTTATTTTTAGACATGCCTAACTGGTTTGCATAAAAGACTAACGCACATTCTGTCGGCTCTCCAATCACCTCATTCCCTTCCTTTAATTCTGCGTCAGAGCAAAGTGCCATTGCTTTTGAAAGCAGACTTTCATCTGTGCCGGCATGTTCCACTACAGTCATTCTATTTTGTGTTAAAGTGCCTGTTTTATCAGAACAAATTACTTGCGCACAGCCTAGGGTTTCTACTGCTGTTAATTTTCTTATTACTGCATTTTGCCTTGACATATTAGTAACGCCAATGGAAAGGACAATAGTAACAACTGCTGCCAGCCCTTCTGGTATTGCTGCCACAGCTAAGCTTACTGCCACCATAAAAGTATCTAACATCCTTGTCCCTGTAATATCTGGATAGGCACGGGCTAAGTCTAATACAAAAATAATGACACAAATCCCTAATACCAAAAGACTCAATATTTTACTTAATTGATTTAATTTAAGTTGTAAAGGCGTCTCCCCATCCTTGGCATTAGAAAGGGCCTCTGCAATCTTTCCCATTTCTGTGTTCATGCCTGTCCCAATAAGGACTGCCTTCCCCCTTCCATAAACCACAGTACTCCCCATATATACCATATTTTTCCTATCCCCAAGTGGTATATTCCCATTTTCTCCTACCAAAACTTCTTGTGTTTTAGTAACTGGCACAGACTCCCCTGTAAGGGCGGCTTCCTCTATTTTCATACTAGCCGCTTCTAAAATCCTGCCATCTGCTGGGACAGCATCCCCTGCTTCTAAGACCACTATATCCCCTGGAACCAATTCCTCACTTTTTACTGTTATTTGCTGCCCGTTACGGACTACCTTAGAAGTTGCTGCCGCTATCTCCTGAAGTGCCGCTATTGCTTTTTCTGCCTTGCTCTCTTGCAAAACCCCGAGCACTGCATTAATCAGCACTACAATTAAAATAATAATAACATCAGTAAAAGACTCTCCTGCATACCATGCTGTAATTGCAGAAACACATGCCGCTATAAGTAAAATAATTGTCATTGGATCTATAAGCTGCTTTAAAAACCTCTGTAAAATAGATTCCTTTTTTCCCTCTTTTAATTTATTCTTCCCATAAGTCTGCTGCCGCTTTTCTGCTTCTTCTACCGATAATCCTTCCCAAGCAGAATATTGTCCACTTAATACCTCTTCTGCTGTTTTTAAATACTCTTCCATACCTTCCCTTTCTTCTTAAACCATAGGGCAATATACATTATTTGCCCTACACTGGCTGTGGCATAAAAAACTCATATACAAACACCGTATATGAGTTTTCTTCTTTACTGCACATACTGTTTCTATCAGTATGTGGAATTATTCCATTGGTTATACAATTATTGTATCCATATTCCTTCTTTATTTACATAATATCCATCTGGCGTTACTTCATCTACAGCCATAATGCCATTTGGTTTGAAATAATACCAGATATTTTTCCCTGTATCATAAAACCAGCCTGTCTTCATCGCCCCATTTGGCTGTAAATAAAACCATGCTTGGTAATTCACGTCAAACAGCCAGCTTGTTTTCATGCTCCCATCTTTTTCTAGGTAGAACCAACTTCCATAGGCAGGATCAAAAACCCAATCTGTTGCCATGGCACCACTGTCTTTTAAATAATACCAGCTATTATAAGTACTATCAAAAATCCAGCCTGTTTCCATATATCCTTTTTCATCAAAAGAATACCATTCTCCATTAATCTTATACCAGCCATTTTGCGCATAAGTATTTCCGTCACTAAGCATAAACCACCAACCAGTTGTATCTTTCTGCCAACTACCTTTACTATCTTCTAATTCTTCTGGATCGGCTGTTATATGGTAGCTATTATTAGAATCCTCATTGGAACTATCCGAATTATCTGAACTATCCGAGCTATCTGCGTTATCTGGATCATTCGGAGTACCCGGCTTGTCTGGAGTATCTGGTTTATCTGGTTCTTCCGGCTTATCTGGCTCTTCTGGTTTTTCTGGTATCTCTGGCTCCTCAAATTCTGCATTATAACTAACCTTTTCCCACTGAAGTACTGTTAAATTTAATTTTCCTGCACCTGCATATGGCATTACTATCGTATCCAGCCCTTCTGCATGATACAAATGATACCCACTATAAGGCAGCTTACTAATAAAGGCATCTGCATCAGTAATCAGTACCCTTATATCCCCAGTTGAGTTACATTTTGGCTCCAGTTCTGTTAATTCCCCATCCATATAATACACACTATTAACAGCATTAATATATCCCGATGGGCTAGAACCATTTCCAGAATTCAAGGCATTTATAATGCCATTGATATAACAATTTTCTAATAAAACCTGTGCCCCACAAGTAGAAGAAGCACCATTGCTTACAATTTTCTTTGCAATATCAGGGTTTGTTATTCCCTTCTTTGCATCTAACAATTCTTGTGCATCCATAATACAATTATATACGTGCGTATATCCATAGCGGAGCCTTGGCATCCTATCCATTGAGTTCTTATAATAATTATTTGCCAATGTCACTTGGATACCTGCCGCATTAACTGCTTCGTCCGACTGCCCAAACAAATGTGTCTTTTTCTGCCCATATGCGTACATATGAATCTGTTCAGCCGTCATTCCTTCATCCAGCATATGCTGGTAGGTAGGATAATCCTGTGGGTTAGATGCAAGTTTAGCCATCATGCTATCAAAAAAGACATTATCCTCACTTCCTGGAAGAAATTCACACCAAGATATGGTAACATTACTTTCAGGCGCTGGGTTCTTTACATCAATTACCCCATCATATGCCTTATAGAATGTACAATGGTCAACCCAAACACCATTACATCCACTGTCAATTGTCATATAATCCCAGTCATTCCTATCATAATCTCCTGCTGTAGCCTCATCCCACTCCCAAAGCTCATCAAACTTAATATTCCTAATAATAATATTTCCTGAATTCTTCATTGTAATATTTGCATGTTTAATAGAAGAACCATTTAGTGAGAATATGGTTAGGTTATAAATATCTGTTAAACTTAATATAGAAACCCCTGATTCTATTAATGTTGGATGTGTTAATGGCTGTGCGGGATATGGCTTTATCACGCTATTATACTGGCTATAATTTGTTACTTCATTACAGCCAAGGTTAATATCCGCTGTAATTTCAATAACAGATTTTTTACCAGTTATTTTTATACTTACCAGTGCATCTAAAAATTCCTCTGCTGTGGAAACCTTATAATAATTACTGGAATTCTCTTTTAAAAGCCCGCCGCCACTTACTTTATAACCTGCGGCATAACCTTCCATATCATACGCTTTTAATCCTGTATCGTCCCCATCCGTCCACAAATAGGCATCTGATATGGTGCCATTTGTTATATACATTGGCTCTCTATCTGTTACTATATTCCCAATATAATGATCTAATGATAATTCTTCAATTACTGTGTTAGGAGCCCATCCCAAATAAGAATCTGATACCATGTCAGATGCCTTTGAAGGAGAAATCTGCCTTCTATCAACATTAATGGCAAATCCTGGGCCATAAGTCCCATACTCAAAAAATCTAGCATCTTCAGGCTGGTTCCCACTCATTGCACCATATGGCATACTCTTATTGACTGATTCGCCCATATAACAACTAATCCATGTAATATAAGCATCTGGCCCCCATGGCCTTGCTAATAAATATCCTGTGCCAGAACAACCCTCTTCGCCTAAAATTACACATTGATAAAAAGTAAGGCCATATTCGGCATCTTTTGCTGTCCTTGGTGCACATACATAACCTGATTTCTTTGTACTTTCATATACAAACACGATTTCACAATCGTTAAAAAACGCCCTAGCATTGTCGCCCGAATAAATAAAATCAATAAGCCCTTCTATACGGCACTTATAAAAATACTGATGCCCCCTATCTATATAAAGAGTATCCTGGACACCTGTAAATTTTACATTAATAAAACTAGCCCCTTCTGCATCACACCGCAGGGCATCTGCCGACTTATTTGATTTCCCATCTGGCGTAGAATAAACATAATCATTTTTAAAAGAGATATTTTCAGCAGAAAATCCTACTGCACCATTTTGGATATATACTGCGCATCTCTTATCCATATCACCGCCTGCTTCATAATCAGCGCCAATTAACCCTGGATAATAATGGATTTTTGCCATTTCCCTATCTTCCCCAATTAAAGAAATATAAGGCGTATTCACGACTAAGCGTTCCTCATAATCTCCTGCCATCACAAGGATTACTTTATTTTCTGTATTTCCTGCTGGGACAGAATCTACCGCTGCCTGTACTGTCTTATATGTAGGTATCCCATTATTAGAATCCCCATCTGTTCCTTGATATGCTGCATCTACTACAATGTCATAATTTGTCAGATAAACAAAATTATATGCCTGCCTAGTAACTGCCCCTGCTTCGTCTGTAAACAAAAGCTCTATATCATTCCTGCCTTCTTCTACTGTTAATTCAAAACTAAACGATCCACCTGCTTTTATAGGCTCTTCTGTTTGTATGCTGCCATTTACAATGGCACTTATTTCACCTTCCTTTGATACAGTGCCTTCTAAAACAGCTTTATCCGTAAATACTGTATCATAGGATTTTTTTGTTAAGGTAATTTCTGCTGCCTCGCCTTCATACACATATGGCCCCTTATTCTCTGTACAGACTGACCAAACTATATCTGAAAACGGACTTTCATTATTTGCTGCTTCTGAAACAGCCTTTACTTTATAATAATAAGGCATACCAGCTTCTACTGCTGCATCTGTATAAGAAGGCTCTGTTACCTTTGCAGCCTGTTTGATTCCCTCTTCCCCTTCATCATAAGAATACCGGTATACTAAATAATACTCTGCATCTACATTTTTTTCCCAATTTAGTATTATAGTGGCTTCCTTACTGGTTATTTGGACAACTGGCTTTGCCAAAGCACCCAATACAAAAATAGCTTGTGGCATCACTACAGGGGTATTTCTCGTACCGCCAAGTTCTTTCTTCCCTAACTGCCCACAGACACGGAATAAATACGATCCTCCTTCCCCTTCTGGCAATATATACCGATAGGAAAACCCTGCTATATTATCTGCTAGTTCTATCCATTCTCCACCATCTTTTGACATCTCTACTACATAAGTGCCATCATCTTCTGGCACAGTACCAGTCCATGTAATATCAATATATTCTCTAGAATCTGCCGCCTTTGCAGTTACTTCATTTACTTCTGGCATATTCCCCTCTGGATAGTAACAAGAATTCTGATTATACAATACAGTTCCATCTTCTTTTGTATAACACATATTTGTTACTGTTACTGAGGCATCTGAAATTACCATGCCATAATAAAGGCCTGCTGTTGTTTCACTAATTATACTTAAAGAAACCTCTGCTGTTTCCCCTGTTTCTATTATTGTATATGTAATAGTTGGCTTTCCTGCCTTTAATGATATTTCAATATGTAATGGGGTAGCAATCGGAATGGTATTATTAATTCCCCCTGCACCAGCATAATCACTTCCTGATGCCACATTGCCCTTTGAATAAATGGCACGTGCATTTGTCCCCTTCCTAATGCCAAGGGTATACGCATAATTATCCGTAAACATTCCCATAAAAGCCCCATCTCCATTAGTGCTTCCTGCAGAATGTATAATAATGTCAAATTCTAAATGGTTATTATCTGTTGTCATAGGAAATACATAATACCCTATATTTTCTATTGCTGAAAATGCCCCAGAAAAATTCCCACCTGCCTGGGTAATCTTTAATTTTTGACCTACAGGCTGTACTACAATACTATCACTTTTACTAGCCCTTGGTATTTGATCGGTATCAAATGCTGTATTTGCATCCGTATCATCACCTGGTACAAATGGCATTACTGTTTGAGGGACATATTCTACCTCTTTTTCTGGGTATACAATTGTAATGCCTGTAATATAGGCACTTCCTGTAGAAACAATGTCTATTGTGCCTTCCCCGCCTTTATATTCATAAGAAGTAGAAGCTGATGAAGTACTTGCTGCTCCTCCGTTAATAGTATATAGTGCATATTGAGGCTGGTATGCGGTTACTTCTAACTTACAATCACCTGTTACTGGGACATGTATTACAGCACCTGCATTAAATTGTGCACTATTTGGTGTAGCACCATTTGGTACTAATTTCCCTAATGTTGCATCAATCCACAATCCCTGGTAATACCCTGTGCCTCCTTGTATTGACTTATTATAAAAGTCCCCTGAGCCTGCTACAAAAGACCAAGATGTAACAGGGGTAAATGTAACAGCATGGCTAGTTGCCTTCCCATCTACCTTTAAAGTAGTGCCTGACGAAACCTGATAAGCTTCTTTTTCAAATTCCCCTTCTAAAGAAAATGTATAGGTTCCATCCCGCAGTAAAATTGCTGCTTTATCTGTAAAAGCATATTCCAAGCCATCCTCATGCACAAACTTATAAACTATGCTTAAAGTTGATAAATCTGGCTTAGAACTAAGGCTTAATGTAATTGGATACCTGTCCTTTAAAACCATTGCTATATCTAAGTTCCCATCTGCCTCATAATGTAGCCCTGTGAATTCTGTTTGTAACTTATAGTCATTTACACCCTTTATATTCACAGAATATAATGTCCCTTTTTCTAACTTCACCGTATAAGACATTTGTTGTAAATCTAATTTAACTTCTGGCGTAAAAGTAGACTCTCCCTCTGCCGTAAAAATAAGTTCTAAATTGCTCTTATCGTATCCCGCATCAATTCCTTGTATCTTGCCAGATAACGTAATTGTACTTAATTTCGAAAGTACCAAGTTATTTGTTATATCTGTACTACTGCTGCTTAATGTATATTGTGTTGTGCCACTACTAATCTGAAAATTTTGATCACTAACAGAAAGTTCGTAGGAAGCCTCTGTATCTTCCACTGGAACTTGGATAGAATATGCCCCATTTGTAATATCAGCCGTGTATTGGGCATTTGTTGTTGTATTTATTACAACAACCTGCATATCTGCTGATAATGCCTCTGCTGCTGTTACTGTCCCACTTATTGTAACAGTAGGCAATGTTTCACAGCTTATACTGATATTTTTCAGATAAATGGAATTTTCTCTTACATCTTCTAAAAGTATTTCTCCTTCTGTCCCATTTAGATAGCCTTCTATTGTTACTAGCCTATAATTACTATCTGTTGGTTCTGTTTCAATCTTTGTACATTTTGGATCGGCCAAAAGATTCCCATCTATCCCTGATATTGCCAAAGTATCTGATAAAAAATCGGCTTCTGTCCCTACATAATTTTTATGTATAGAAACTACTAATGTAATTTTATCATTCTTTACTGGGACATATATTTTAGTGCCCTTATTTACTTGTATCCTATTATTTGGATCTGCCTGTGGGGCAAATTTCCCAGTTGTTGTATCAATATAAAGAATGTCTCCATTTTGGTTTCGGTAAGTACCTTTATTTCCTTGCAATTGTGTTTTTACCGTCCCTGTATCGTCATATAGATTCTCACTATATCCCCATACCGCCTGCTCCCCTATTAGTGATGCAGCACTTTTTGCTAGGGCTGCAATCAATAGTGGATATCCACTTACTGCTTCACTTTTTTGTCCCTTATTTGTCCCCCACTCTGTTGTATCTGCCTTCACGGTTTCTCCCCAAGCTGCATTTGCCTGGAATGGTATGCCAGAAAAGACAAATACCAATGTTAGTACAATAGCCAATCCCCGTTTCCATATCAATTTGGGGCGTTGACTTTTTTTGACTCCATTACAAGCCATATTCCTTTCCCTCCCTTTAAAACATAATATTACACAAAAAATTATCATAATAATAAATATATTTTAAAGTTTTTATAGGAAAAATCAAGATACAAAAATTTTTTTATAGCAATATTCTATAAAATTTTTGTCCTAGTCCTTTATTTATTGTCCAATATACAAAAATACCTTTGTATTATATAGAAATACAATATGAACAACCTCTAAAAATAGTTTACTTATTTTAGATAAATAGCATTATTCTGTGACAAAAATATACATGGCTTATGCTTTGGTATTTTTATTGTATTACATGATGCAATGCCCACTTTCCACTATAAAACCTTATTGTAAAAATAATCCCCCGAACTGTCCAATCTGCAAACATGCCTATCCATACTGCTATTGGGCCAAACCCCATAACCCGGCATAAAAACACACATAAGCTTACCCTGCACAGCCACATTGTAACACAAGATACTATCATAGAAAATTTCACATCTCCAGCAGCCCTCATCCCATATGCTGGGATAAAAGAAAGTGTCCAAGAAATTGGTTTTACAATAGTAATCCATGTCACCATATACATACATAAATCTGCACTTTCTTTTTCCATTCCACCTAAAATTGTTACAGGTCGAGTAATTAAAAAAACAAATAAGCAGCTTATAATAATTGTTACTTCTGCAATTATAGTTAATTTCTTTATGTAATACTTTGCCTCATCACGCCTTCCTGCCCCAATACACTGGCCTACTACGGTCATTAACCCGATACCAACGCCAACTGCCCCAACACCATTTACATTTTCCATAATATTTGCCATTGCCTGTGCCGCAATGGCCGCTGTCCCCAAAGTAGATACTGTAGACTGTATTGCCAATTTCCCAAATTGGAACATGCCATTTTCTACGCCTGACGGGATCCCAATTGCCAAAATTCTTTTTATTAGTGGAAAATCAGGCCGGATTTTTCGGTAGTTACATACGCAAATTGTATTCTGTGGTTTTCTTAAATACCACAATACTACTATGGCACAAAACATCCTAGATGCCAATGTAGCAAGTGCTGCGCCTGCCACTCCAAGATGTAACCCCCAGATAAGCAAAGCATTTCCTGCAATATTTATCCCATTGGAAATAGTTGAGATTACCATAGGCGTCCTTGTATTCTTCTGGGCACGGAAAATACTGGAGCCTGCATTATATAGGGCAATAAATGGAAAAGATAACGCCATAAAAAAGAAATATATCTGGGCTGCTGCCATAACCCCAGGTTCTATAGAACCAAAAATCACCCGTAATAATGGCTTCCGCAATACCATACATAATATTGTAAGTGTTACTGAAATAAAGGTTACTGTAAAGACAACTTGGCTTGCCGCCTTATTTGCTGCTTTTTCATCCTTCCGCCCAATATACTGGGAACAAACAATAACCCCGCCTGCTGCTAAAGCAGAAAACACTTGGATTACTAATACACAAATAGAATCTACTAATGAAACAGCCGATATAGCTTCTGAACCAACATTACTTACCATAATTGTATCTACTGTCCCCATTAAAGAATTCAAAAGTTGTTCTACAATAAGTGGTATCAATAACTTAACCAAATCTTTATTGCTAAACATATGTTTTTCTTTCATTTTATTTATCTCCTTTGAAATGGACAATACAGCATCTTTCCATTTACATTACTGCTTTCTTTCAAACATACTACCATTCTGTTTTAAGAAATACAAGCATGAAACTTGTCCAAAAAGTTGATTCTACGGAATATTTTACTTCTTACCTTACCAATATAAAGGAGCCCCAGGGCCTAATGGCAAGCCCAAAAGCATCCAAATTCCCAATAATAAAGACCAGCCAATTAAAAAACAAATACTATATGGCAGCATAATAGCAATTAAAGTCCCGATGCCAGACTCCTTTTCATATTTTTGGGCAACTGCTACTGTCATTGCAAAATAAGGCATTAAAGGGGTAATTAAGTTTGTACAAGAATCTCCTATCCTATATGCAACTTGTGTTAATTCTGGGCTATAGCCTAATATCATAAACATAGGGACAAACACAGGTGCCAAAACTGTCCATTTTGCAGATGCAGAACCCATTACTAGATTTAAGGCTGCAGTAAATAAAATAAATAAAAACATTAAAACAATCCCATGAATCCCTGATCCGCTTAATAAAGCTGCCCCTTTTAACGCTAAAATAGTCCCTAATTTTGTATAATTAAAATAATTGATAAATTGGGCTGCCATAAAAGAAAGGGCAATATATCCTCCCATCGCTTCCATATTTTTCCCCAAAAGCTCACCAACTGCTTTTTCCTTTGGCAAACTACCTGAAACCTTTCCATAAATTACAGATGGCACAAAAAATAACAAAGCGATTAGGGCAACTAACCCTTCCATTAATACAGAACCATTAATTAAACTTCCCGTCTCTGGGTTCCTTAGAAAAGAATCCTTTGGTATGGCAAATGCAATTACTAGAAAAACCAAAAGAACCAAAGAGCTATTCGCATACAAAAGTGCTTTTTTCTCTCTATCTTCTAATACTACTTTTTCTTGCTTCCCTACTTCTGCCTTTTCCCATCTTGGTTCCACTATTTTATTAGTCACAAACGTACCTATTATTACAATAATAATTGTAGATACAATAATAAAATACCAATTCGCTGCTGCACCTACTATATAGCCCGGTGCAACCATAGCGGCTGCCTCTGTGCTAATGCCAGCAAGCATTGGCTCTAACGCCCCAATCACTAAGTTCGCACTATAACCGCCTGACACACCTGCAAATACGGCTGCCAGCCCAGCAAGAGGCGGTTTTTTATAGCTGGCAAAAATCATCGCGCCCAATGGGATCAATACAACATAACCTATATCTGTTGCTATATTAGACATTACCCCTAAAAATACCAGCATTGGTGTAATAACCTGTTCTGGCGTAATGGCTACTCCTCTTTTCATCAATGCTTCCATATAGCCACTGCCTTCTGCGCAGCCTACCCCAAGCATTGTCACCAATACTACCCCAAGAGGGGCAAAACTTGTAAAATTGCTTACTAAATGCGTCAGCATATATGCCATTCCTTCTTTATTTAGTAAACCTACTGCTGTTATTGTTTTTTTTACAATTAAATGGGTATCTGTATCCATAATTTCCCCTACCGCAGATACTCCTGTTTTTTCACAAATTTCAGATACTACAACAGTAATTACGGTTAGCCAGAAAAAAATAGTAATTGGATGTGGAAGTTTATTACCTATCCACTCTATCCGGTTTAAGATTCTTACTAATAGCCTTTCCTGCCTTGTTTTATCTTTCCCAAGCTTCATGTCCAGCCTCCCACCTTGTATGTCTTCCTAATATTATCAGTATATCCAAATAAATGGATTTTTTTCTTAAACTGGCAATACAGAAAAAAATGGTAAAAAAGTACAGAAACAGTACAAGATAATCTATTTTTCCTTACTAAAGATTGCACTATAATAAAGTCTCGAAAATCAGAAATGGAGGAGATTATTATGACAAAGGACATGACCGAGGGAAGCCCTTTCTGGCTTATTTTACATTTTGCTGTCCCACTTTTATTTGGGCTATTATTCCAGCAGTTCTACAGTGTTATTGATACCGTTATTGTAGGGAAGTTTTTGGGTTCTGAAGCCCTGGCAGCAGTAGGGAGCATGGGTTCTGTCAACTTCTTTGTAATTGGCTTTTGCATGGGCTTATGTAATGGGTTTGCTATTCCTGTCGCCCAGCAATTTGGGGCAAAAAAATATTCTGCCCTACGGCTTTTTGTGGCAAATTCTGCTTGGCTATGTATTATATTTTCCATTATAATCACCATTAGCACTATGCTGTTATGCCATTCTATTTTAGTGTTGATGAAAACACCTACTGATATTTTTAAAGATGCCTACTCTTATATTTTTATTATTTTTGCCGGGATTCCTGCTACTTTCTTATATAATATGCTTGCTGGGATTATCCGATCCCTTGGGGATAGTAAAACACCTGTATTATTCCTTGCTTTATCCTCTTTTATTAATATTGTGCTAGATATTGTATTTATTTATTATTTCCATAGCGGCGTAGCAGGCGCTGCCTATGCTACCGTAATATCCCAGCTTATCTCTGGCATTTTGTGTTTCTTTTTTATGAAGAAAAAATATGATGTACTCCATATGGAAAAATCAGAATGGCGCTTTGACCGGCATTATGCTTCTATTTTATGTGGCATGGGTATCCCTATGGGTTTACAGTATTCCATTACTGCTATTGGAAGTGTTGTAGTACAGACCGCCGTCAATACACTTGGAACCATGTATATTTCTTCTGTAACTGCCGCTTCTAAATTGTCCTGCTTCTTTTGCTGCCCTTTTGATGCAATGGGTTCCACAATGGCTACTTATGGCGGGCAAAATGTTGGTGCTGGAAAAATCAACCGCCTAGGGCAAGGGTTGCAAGCTTGTGTTATTCTTGGTGCTTGCTATTCTGTCCTTGCGTTAGGGGTCTATGTATTATTTGCACCACAATTAATCCTACTTTTTGTTCATTCATCAGAAGTAGAATTAATTGCTAATGCCAGAACCTTCCTTATTATTAATGGGGCATTTTATTTCCCACTTGCATTAGTAAATATTATCCGCTTTTTAATACAGGGAATGGGATTTAGCCGTTTTGCTATTTTTTCTGGTGTTTTTGAAATGATCGCTAGAACTGTTGTTGGGTTTGTGTTTGTCCCAATCTTTGGATATTATGCCGTTTGTGCTGCAAATCCGACAGCCTGGATACTTGCCGATATATTTTTAATTCCAGCCTATTTACTGTGTGTTAAGAAACTTAGAAAAACCATTAGAGAAACAGAACAAACGGTATGTGTTAGTACGAAGCTGGCATAGTAGAAAAAATGAAAAACTACTCCGAAAAAGTATACTTTTTCGGAGTAGTTTTTATTCTTTATATTAATTATACTATCACTTACAATATATAAACAAATTAATCTCTTCCCATATCAGAAAACTCTTTCCATACACTATCAAATTGTTGTCTTGCCTCGTTCTCCGTGAAACCAAATCGCTTTTGTAATTTTATTAAAATTCTTTCCTTTGGTATCTTCTCCTCCAAATTATCATATATTAATTCTTGAATTCCTTGTTCTAAACCTTGTTTTATTCCTTGCTCTATCCCTTGCTTTATTCCTTGTTCTATCCCTTGCTTTATTCCTTGTTCTATTCCTCGTTCTATTCCTCGTTTCAACCCCTGTTGTAAGCCTTTTTGTTCTGCTTCTGCCATTAACTGGTTATAATCACGAAGTGCTTTTTCTCGTGCCTCATATTCTAACCGTTTCTGTTTATCCTGGCTGATTACCTGGAGCTGTTGATAAGCTTTTTCAATATAAGTATTTTTCGCTGCTAACATATTAAACTCTTCCTTTCTTTCTGCACTAATAAATTTTGCCCATAATAATATATCATTATCTTCTTGTAACTCTTTTGGCAATTTAGGAAGTTCTAACACATGAAACTCCATTTTATCTGTAAATAGAACATGGCGTGTATCCTCCCAAATATGAAAACAAGAATAATATTCTTTTTCTTCTTTAAATAAATTAAAATCCAAAATACTAATACTCACACATTTTTTAAAAACACTATAATCTTGTCCTTTACTAATTTGTTCCGTATACATCTTTGCCAAATAAAATAAAGACCTATCCGCCCATACATTTAAGGTTGCCAGTTGGATCTCAATATCAATCTCCATATAATTATCTAACAATACCCTAACATCCAAAATCCCCTGTTTTTCACCTTCATATATTTTTCTAAGATTTGTATTCAATACTTTTGTTTCCTTTATTTCTGCTGGGTCAATCTTTAATATAGCAGATAAAAAGCCAACCCTAATCACATCATCCATCATAATCTCTTTAAAAGCAAAGTCAATTTTAGGTTTCATTAAAAATTCTTCCATAAAAACTTCCCCCTTCTATAATATACAATATTAATAGTAGCTTTCAAAATAATCATAACTTCAAACTATACTTTCGTCAACCAAAAGCCTTCGACATTTCATTATTTATAGAAACTTTATATCTAATTCTGTAACAACTATAATAAAAACTTAACCTAAGTTTCTAAGAAAATACTTATTATTCCTCTTATACAAAATCATTATTCCCCAACCCCCTACTATACAAATTCCAATATTTAATATGTTAATTACCAATTCGCTTTGGATTACCCCTATTCCCATAGCACATAATGCCGCTAAAACAAAACCACCCATTCCTCCAAGTACTGCTGACGCACTTTGTTTTACTACACTCACCTCGTTTTCCCAATCCATTACAGGGAAACAAAGATTTATTGTAATTCCATATATACAAGAAAATAAAATAAAAATCATAGGAATGAACAATAACCAAAAAAATTCGAAACCTTTCGGCTGTAATCCAATTATTAATAGTATTTCAGATAATATATAAAATGGAAATAATAGTAATAAATTCATTAATATTTTAGCGTCCAAAATTGATTTTACTGACAATGGCAGACTTTTTACAATCCACCAATTTTTTCCTTCCATGGAAATAGATACAGATGTAGTAGTCATTGTACATAAAATACCTGATAATATAAAAGGTACAATATTATTTATTTTTACAGAAAATGGAATTTTCCCTATTATTGATTCTATATCCATAACAAGAAACATACCTGAAAATACACATGACATAATAGGCCCTATTATTGTATTTGCCACATATACACTAGATGAAAAATAACGGCGAAATTCTCTTTTAACTTGGGAAACCAGTATAGACTGTTCCTTTACTATCCCTAACCTATAATTATGTTTTGCCAAGTTACTATAAAGGTTTCGGCAAATTTGATGAAAAGAAATAGAAATTCCATAGAAAACTAATAGAAATATCCCTACAGAAAGCCCAATATATAATAAATATTGTAATATATCCTCGCTTATAATAGCCATTCCCAGCCAATATGCAGGCGGATACATTTTTTTTAATAACTTAAATCCTACAGAAAATAATTCTTCTAATGTTTCTATCTTTACTTCTTCTAAGGCAGAAATTGATAATGTTCCATACATTATAACAAATACCATAAAAATAGATACTACAGCCACTATCAAACTTTTATAATTTATTTTAGATGAAATTTTAGTAATAAAGGTCCCTATTAAAATAGAACATGTCATTGGCAAACATGGAACAAATAAAATTCCCAAAATAGATAATAAATAAAAAAGATAAGTGGGTTCCATATGCCAAGCATATACCACAACGCCCGGCATAATTATCACCAAGGCTATTAACAAATTTTCTACATACATTTTAATAAAACGGCTGGCAACAATAGCCCTGCCAGTTACAGGTAAAGCACATAATATATCATATCCTTCTTTATAAAATATTAAGCCGGCAGACTTTAAAATACCAAAGACAAAGACTAATATACTGGAAATTATAATTAAATAAGTAAAAATTATCTCTTCCAAACCAAGGCAAATAAAACTATAAGAAAAACTGCCTATATAAAAAAAGCAAAAAAATAATAATATTATCCAAATAACTGGCACAATAATCGCTTTCTTTTTTTCCTTTTTATCTTTCAAAAAACGTATTTTATTCAATCCATACAGATTACAAAGTTCTAGTTTTGTTAAAAATTTAATTTGTGTTAGCATTATTTTCTTTTATTACCTCCATAAAAATAGTTTCCAAAGATTTCCCTTGTTTTATAAGTTCTTCCATATTTCCTGAGGTTACTAGGGACCCATCCTTAATAATGGCTACCTTATTACATAACCGTTCTGCCACGTCTAACACATGCGTAGAAAAGAAAATTGCCCCTCCTTCTTTACAAATCTTTCTCATAATATCTTTTAAAATTATTGTTGCTTTTGGATCTAACCCTACAAATGGTTCATCTAAAACCATTAGTCTTGGCTGATGTACTAAAGCAGAAATTATTGCTAATTTTTGTTTCATACCATGAGAATAAGTTGAAATTAAATCTCCAAGAGATTCTATTATTTCAAATGCTTCTCCATATTTTTGGATTTGTTCTTTCCTTTCTTTTGCTTTTACTTGAAAAATATCCGCAATAAAATTCAAATATTGAATCCCTGTTAAGTATTCATACAAATCTGGATTATCTGGTATATATGCAATCTGCTGTTTACATTTTAATGGCTCTTTATTTAGATCAATCCCATTAATATAAATTGTCCCACTATCAAAACCTTGAATTCCAACAATACACTTTAATGTCGTTGTTTTGCCTGCCCCATTATGTCCAATAAACCCATAAATATCCCCTGGTGCAATATAAAGGCTTAAATCTGTAATACCCTTCTGGCTGCCTTTATAATGTTTTGTTACATGTTCTAGTGTAAGCATATTTTTTCTCCCTTTTTAAACTTTACCTTTATTTTAACCTTTATCTATGTCATCTTTTAACAGTTGATATAATATTTTCTGAAATTCCTTATTTCCCTTTATCTCTTGAAAAGCTGGGTGCAATAATGCCTGCTTTATATTATTTTGAATAAACTTCTTATCCCGTGGCGCCATATTCCCAAGTGGAAGGCGGGCAATCCAATTATCCAATAAATCAAAATACATATCCCCATGTAATACAACTTCTTTTGTTTTTATAAGTTTATCCACACATAGCATAAAAGAATATAGCGTTTTTAATAATTCTTTTTCTCTTTTATTTATTCCGTAAACAATAGCTGCCTGATAATAAAATTGAGCTATTAAATTGGGATGCAATTGCTCTAATTGGTACAATTCTATTATTCCTTTTATCCGCCTTATAATCTCCTCACATCGTTCTATATCTTGTTCATATAATGATAACAACAATATAGCATCTCCTATTACATTCACTAAACTTAGATATTGTCCTACCTGTGTATAATTTCTAGCTTCTTCCATTTTCCCAATTAACTTGTATGCCTGCACTAATATCATGTCACTTTGAATCCTATTTAATTCTGAAATAGGCTCCAATAATTCAATAGCTTCCCTCGCCATCTTAAGCTGGAGGTATATCCCTGCTTTTAAAATAATAGCTTCATTACAGACCCCCACATCATTACAATTTTCTATAATATGGTCAACCCATATTTTAGCTTCCTCTAAAAGTTTCTTACCCTCTTCTTCTGTCTCTGCCAACATAAAATGATTCCAATATAACACACAAAGTTGTAATAAAAGTGGATAACATGAATAATATTTATGGGCTAATAAACGAATTTTCTCTAAGACTTTATCAAACGGCAAATTTACAAAATCTTTAGATAATTCTGCATAACAACACTGAATCTGTTCTTTAGACATTTGTGGTTTGTATCCAATTAGCTCATCAATACTTACGCCAAAAAAAGATGCCAACTGAGGTAACAATAAAATATCTGGCATACTCTGGGCATTCTCCCATTTAGAAACAGAGGCCTTTGTTACCCCGATAAAATTTGCTAATTGCTCCTGTGTAAGCTTATGCTTATGACGCAAACGAATAATATTATTTGATAAATTTATTTCATTCATTCTTACCAATCCTTATTTATAAAATTTTCAAATACAGTGAACTGCCCAACTTCGGGTTTCCCAAATTCAACTTCGTTTCATTTGGGTAAAATAATTTCGCAGCAAGCTGCCCAACTTCGGGTTTCCCAAATTCAACTTCGTTTCATTTGAGTAAAATAGTTTCGCAGCAAGCTGCTCAACTTCGAGTTTCCCAAATTCAACTTCGTTTCATTTGGGTAAAATAGTTTCGCAGCAAGCTGCTCAACTATTTTCATTATACAAAATGGGGATTTTTTTCACAAGGGAGTGGATTGATATTTTAAGAAATAAAATCAACTATTAAGAAACTTAAGTGGCACTATTTTTTGATATATGATATAATATAATTTTAATTTACTAGATAAATATAAAATAAAAAGCAAAAAATAAAGAATATGGGGATTATAATATATGTTTCAAATAAATGTTGATAATCTTGGCTGGATAGATAATATGGAAAATAACTGTGAAGATTTATGTTTGCATGGCCATGTAGTGGCTTATATTGGAAATAAAAAACTGGAATATAATGCAACGGTAAGTGCAACTGCATTATATTTGCTAAAATCACTTACAGAAGATCATATTATTTATGAAGATAATCAAATGTTACCCTGCTGTGGGTTCTTTTTAATTGCAGATAGCACATTAGAAAATGTCACAATATCTGGATGCCCTAATGGTATTGACTGGTCTGTTATCCATAAAGGCGAATATATAGAATTAATTTTAGAAGATGGCTCAAAAACAATTGTACCAATCAAAGAATATCAGAATACTGTTTTTCAATTTGCAGATAAAATAGAAGCTTTTTATCAATCAAGCCCTACAAGAATACTGCCATCAAATGAATTTGACCGAAATGGATATATTGCTTTCTGGAATGAATGGCACCGAAGAAGAAACCATATATAAAAATAGTTTCGCAGGGGACTGCGAAACTATTTTTATCTTCTTCTCCCATCGGGGTCAAAATTCATTTTTAACTCTTTCTCCACTAAAACAATAGAATATAATAAAGCTGCGATTTGAAATATAGAAATAACTCCTCCTATTGTCCCAATTATATTTGGATTACTATTTATAAAAGGCAATTGCACTACAATTGTTGGTACTAGCATTATATATCCCATCTTCACCCACAATTTTCCACAACAATTATGTGCAAACTGCCATGTTTCTTTATTTTTCATAGACATTTTTGTACGATAGCCATATATACTATTAATTGTTTTTGGAGTATGCTGATACATCACTTTTCCAAATATTATCATAAGTAATGGGACAATTAAATTACAAGTAAACATAAAAATCCAAAACCACATATAATCCCCCTCCTATTAAATCTATATTTTATATAAAAAGTATATCATAACTCATTCTTTTTGTATACCTTATATTAAAATCTTGACATTTATATCTTCTAATAAATAACATTTATAATTTACTTTTCCCAAATTCCTCTCGTATTTCCAATGCAGCTTCCCTACTATCTGGCTGTGCTATAATTGCAGAAATAACAGCCAGCCCATCTATCCCCATTGCCGCAAAAATTTTCGCATTTTCTTTATTAATTCCACCAATTACAACAATTGGGAGTTTTATTGTTTGACGGATTTTCTTTAGTTCTCCCATAGGCACAAGAACTGCATCTTTCTTGGTTTTTGTTGGGAAAATTGCGCCTACCCCCAAATAGTTAGCCCCATCTTTAACTGCTTGTTCTGCTTCGTTAAGAGATGTCACAGAAACACCCAATAACATATTTCTACCAATAATATCCTTAACAACCGAAACAGGTATATCGTTTTGCCCAATATGTACTCCAGCAGCCTTTACTGCTAAGGCAATATCAACCCGATCGTTAATGATTAAAGGAACCCTATATTTTTCTGTAATTTGTTTTAATTCTAGTGCTTGCCTATAAAAATCTAACGAAGAAATATCTTTTTCCCTTAGCTGCACCATAGTACAGCCTCCAAGAATAGCTTGTTCTACTCTTTTATATAATTCTTGCCTGTTTACTATATGGCTATCTGTTACTAAATATAATGTATAATCTATTTTCATTTTATGCCTACCTCTTCTTTCTGTAAACCATATTGATAAAGATTATAAAAATGATTAGTAGGACCATATCCTTTCCCTATATTAAGAGAATGTATAATTGCTGTAGTAACATAACTTTTCGCCTTTTCTACTGCTTTATCAATACTTGAACCATTTGCAAGCTGAGAAGCAATTGCAGAAGAAAATGTACAGCCTGTCCCATGTGTATTTTTAGTATTAACTCGGTCTGCTGTAAAATAAAATATTTCCTTTCCATCAAAAAGAATATCTACTGCATCGCCAGCTATATGCCCACCCTTTATTACCACTGCTTTACAGCCTAAATTATAGATTTTCTTTGCAGCAATTTCCATATCCTTAACAGAATAAATTTTTATCCCCGCTATTTTCTCTGCTTCTGGGGCATTTGGAGTCAACACATCTGCAAACGGAAGCACCTTTTCTATAAATGTATTTACTGCTATTGGCTCCATAAGAGGGCACCCATTTTTTGCATACATTACTGGATCAATTACAATATTGCTGGGTTTATATTGATTTAATTTTTCTACAACTGCTTCCATACATTCTGGTGAAGAAAGCATACCAATTTTTATGGCATCTACTTCAATATCCTCAAATACAGCATCCATCTGTTTTTTTATTATTTCTGGCGTAATATTTTGAATATCAATTACTCGGCTCGTATTTTCTGCTACTACCGAAACAATAACACTCATACCAAATACTCCATGTGCAGAAAATGTTTTTAAATCAGCCTGTATTCCTGCACCACCACTACAATCGGATCCTGCAATTGTTAATACTTTTTTCATTATTTTCATCCTTTCTATCTTCTATTTTAATTCCTAAGTAAAAATTTTTTACTGCTTTAATAATTTGTTTTTTCCCTATGTGTTCATACTTTCTCTGCCTAGGGCCACACATAAAAAATAGAGCTTCCAAAATTAGAAGCTCTTTCAAGACGCAATCCAGCGTAAGAAATTGCTTCCCTACGCCGGTATTAGCCGACAGGTCTAAAGGTCAGGTCTTAACCTTTTTCAACTTGTTCAGTTCCCTCGCAAACACAAATTAAATAACCTATTCTATTATAATTTCTATAAATTTTTATATTATAATACCATCTTACAAAATATCTGTCAATGTTTTGTAATTTTTTTCTGCTTTCTTTCTATATTTTTTTCTTTAATCACCTGTTTAATTTTAAAAAATAATTTTAAAGCAGCTTCATTTGCTATTTGTCCCATAACCCCACCTCCATACTTATAATTAGCAACCTAATTTACCATATAACCAATAAAAAATCCTACTTTCTTTTATTATTCGCCCAGCAAGGTTTACTATAAATAACTATAAATAACTATAAAATAAATACGCCCCTACTTTTAAAAGAAATGTAACTACTAATATAATAAGTGAAATATAAAAAGCGGACATATTAAATAATGCCGTTGTAACTGTAATAAATAATAAAAATACCAATAAAATATCTAATATAATCCCTCCACTTTTATCATGCAGGTATTGGTTTCTCTCATCTTGTTCCATTTGTAATTGTTCTTTTAAAAGCAATCTGTTTTTAATTAATTTTTTATTATGGATAATGCGGGCAATAATATAAATTATTCCACCAAAAAATATACCACTACTAACTGTATGTGCTAAATTAGTCATTATTCTGGAATCTCCACCAATTTCCCCAACTATAACCATATAAATCAACATAAATATAAGAATAATCCATAGCACCCTAATACGCCATTGAATCTTTTGAGTATAATTTATATTAAACTTCCTCATATTGTCCGTCCTCCATTTCCTTATTTTCTTTCAAACAGCACAACTCTTCCACAGTGACTTTAAAAACTTCTGCTATTCTATATGCTAACATAAGTGATGGGCTATACTGCCCTTTTTCAATTGAGATAATTGTCCGTGAAGAAACATGGACTAAATCTGCTAATTGTTGTTGTGTCATTTGTGAGTGTATACGAAATTCCTTTACTTTTGTTTTCATTTTACTTTTCCTTTTTAAGTATGAAGCAAGCTTCACATGAAGTTAATTTCATATTAACATATATGCCCTTAATTGTCAATATTAATAACTTTTAATAAAAAACCTAGCTAATGATTTCTAAAACAGCTAATAAGTCCATACCTTTATTGATTGGGTTAGGAAATGGCGCTTTTAGCATTCTTACAAATAGGAATTTATGGAATAGGATTTCCAATCCCCAGCTTCTTCCTCCATTCAGGAGCTTCTCCATCGTCTGCCCAATACTCATCCACAGACTTTATTTTAGAATCTTCAATACTAAAAAACGATGTTACATGGAATGATAAAGTTCTTTCCTTTGAATATACATGGGTAACTGTAATAATCCGACTGTTCTCCATCTCTACTCTTTCTACTTCTCCTGTCCAATCACCGGGATATTCACAATTTGCCCGGATATATTCTTCTACATTAAAATGTTCATTGGTACAATGCCAATTTACATAAGCATCTTTGCAAAAATACGCCCGGATTTTATCTGCATCCTGTTCAAGAACATGCTTCCAAAATTCAACTATATCCATTTTTTCTCCTTCACTCATCAACCCAAAAGACTTCTACCTTTTTTCCTTGCCAAATAAATTAACCTCTACTAAACTACCATTTTTATATTTTGCATTATCTTATATTATCCCTTTCTAATTTTTTGTGAAATTCATTCCAAAATACCGCTTTTATTCTTTACTTTCACAGCTTTACTACGATTATACAAAACACTTCTTCATCTTTTAACCAGATACAAGCCAAAAAACTATAAGATTAACAAATTTAGTGGACTACAAATCCTTCTGTTACTGGAAGCCCATTCCAATAATTCCCATCTGAACGATAATATTCCCACACTACAGAACCATCTGGCCTACTATAATCAACTATAAATATTTGCCCTTTTTCCCTAATTCTTAACTATTTAAAAACTTCTATACTATAAAAGGGCTGTTGCAAAATATACTTTTACAACAACCCACCTATATTCTTACTCTACAATCTCTAATAATTTACCTGTAATATCTGCCATATTAGAAGAAACTTGCTTTGTATTATGAGAAATCTGGACATTACTTTCCACTACATTCGAAATGCGTTCAATTTGGCTAACTGCATGAGATACAATATCTACATTTTGTTTTACCATACTAGCAATCTTTTCTACGTCTTGGTCTGTCTTTTTAATATTTTCTACAACCACGCCAAATGCTTCTACTGTTTGATCAGTAATTTCACGTCCCTGCTCTACTGCTTTTATAGAATTCATAATTAATACATTTGTCTCTTTTGCTGCCTGGGAACTCCTCGCAGCAAGCTCTCCCACTTGAGTTGCCACAACAGCAAAACCTTTTCCCATATCCCCTGCTCTTGCTGCTTCAATAGAGGCATTTAAAGAAAGCATATTTGTCTGTTGAGCAATCGAATTGATTTCGCCAATAATCTTCTCTATTTCCATAGACATATCACTGATTTTTTGCATAGATTCTTTTAAAACCTGCATACTAGACTGTGTTTGCAAAATTTTATCTGAGGTATTCTCTGTTTGTTCTGTAACAATAGTAGAAACATCTACACTATTATTTAATTCTTGTGTTAATTGATTCATTGTTTGTTTTAAATCATCTACTGCCTTTTCTTGTTCCCCAGTCCCGTTAAAAATATGATCTGCATTTTCCAAAGTCTCCCCTGATACTTGGTTTAAATCCTTACAGGCACTTTTTACATTTTGGATTAAAGCCTGGTTATGTTCCATATCTTGTTTTTGTTGTGCCATTAAATGCTCATTCTCTTTCATACTTTGGCGAATACTGTCTACCATTTTATTAATACTACCAGAAAGCATAGAAAATTCGGGATTATCTTGTTCATTTACTGTAATCTCAAAATCTCCCCCTGCAATCTTACTCATTGAATTCGAAATGCGGTTAATCCCTTGTACAATCTTATTATCTACCATACGGTTAATCATTAACAATAATACCCCAAATATAATTAACATACTTAAGGATACCACAACTGTTTGGTTAAGGCGCCCTGCATAATATTCACTCGATGGCATAAAAGTACCTATAACTTGGCTATTATATTCTTCTGCCACATAATATCCACTTGTGCCATCAATAACAGCCTTCCCTTTTCCTAACAGGTTTGTTGGGAATCCTGCATTTACAGCAGAAGTTCCAATTAAATTAGAATTCCTATGAGCTAAAATCAATCCGCTTTCTTTATCAATCGCATAAATATATCCTTTTTCCCCAAAATCAATATCCTTTAATACAACAGAAATTTCTGTTCCAGTAAGCATTTTTTCTAATACTTCTGGCCGTACACCTACTTGCACAAACCCTTTTGCATCTGTCCTTGCCACTCCAATATATTGCATTACAATACCCTCTGCTACATTTACCTGCGGCTCTTGTACAATTTCAATAGTAGGATCATCTACAATCACCATAAACGCATTGGATTGTTCCCCGCTTTTCATATCAAACCCAATATAGGCATCAATTGTACTACTTGTAATAATTCCATTTTCATCAATAATATGTAATTCGTTTACCATTAACCTATCTTTAATTTTATCAAGCTTTTCTTTATTGCCATAAATAGACTTATCTATAGCAAGCATATCTGCAAATGCCCTTGTTTTTGCAAGGTTATCCTCACTTAAATTCTTCGTAAGCTGTTCAATATTTTCCTCATTATTAATAAGCTTTTCCTTTACTTCTGCCAACTTATTTAGGCTAGCAGATGTATTGCTTGCCTGGCTAACAAACGTTTGTAATATAAAAATAGCTGAGATCGTAACTAACAATGCCACCAACATATAGCAAAACAGCCGTTTGGTAAAAATTTTTTTCATGAGAAGTACTTTCCTTTCATCTCCTAATTTTCTCTTTATAACAACATACCTTACTTTGAATGTAATACACAAAAATATATACTATCATAATTAGTTTCATGCGAATTGTCAAGACACTTAATGGTACTCTTATTCGCAAAAACAACTAAATAATGGGCAATATGTTTTATCCTCCTATTTATAAGCACTATATTTTGTTCTTTTTCTTTCCAAAAAAGGCTGGTTTTGTATCAAAACTTATTTGAATTGCCTTATTGGGGCATGCTGCCACACACGCTTTGCATCGGATACACTCAGCCGGATCTTTTTGTTTAACAGGATCGACTTCCATCTTACATACATTTTTACATTTCCCACAATTTACACATTGATGTTTATTTACTTCTAAATGATAAATGCTAACTTTATTCATAAGGCCATAAATAGCCCCTAGAGGGCAAATTACACGGCAGAAAAAACGGTATACTAAAATACAGCCTGCTATTGTTAGTATTAAAATTGCCATTTTTAAAGAAAATAAGGAACCTATTGTTTCCCTAAGCTCTTCATGTGTACTAAGCAAAGGGATACCTCCCTGTAAAGTTCCGGCTGGGCAAATAAACTGGCAAAACGCTGGTTTGCCCATACCCATATAATTTGTAGCTACAATTGGGAGTAATATAACAAAAATTACTAATATTACATATTTTATATATAAAAACCCTTTTTTTAACTTTAACTTGGGAGAAGGAACTTTATGTATGAACTCCTGTAACAGCCCAAAAGGGCACAACCATCCACAAACACCCCTTCCAAAAACCACTCCAAACGCCAATAATAAACCTACTACATAAAAACTAAAGTTAAAATCCATAGAACCATTTACTGCCTGTAATGCCCCAATAGGGCAAGCGAAACTAGCCGCAGGGCAGGAATAACAATTTAACCCTGGATTGCAAAATTGTTTCCACTTTCCTTTATATATCTTGCCACCATTAAAATTAACAAGGTGCATATTGGAATAACCAAACGCAACTACCTGCACTATTTTTCTTTTTATTGAATATGTGACTCCCACCCTATCACCCCAATCCAATGCACTCAAGACAAATATTCACAGCCTTATTCCACACTATTTCTATTTCTCCCCTGGCTGCCCCATATAAAACAAAGGCACAAGAAGTTATGATAAGCATTGCCCTAACCACCCATTTTCTCTTATTGTCCATTCAAATACTCCTCTACAAAACTCTTATACCCTTCTACATCTGCCCCAACTATCTTACCCACAATATTTCCTTCTTTATCTACAAATATGGTAGTAGGCACACCTGTAACCCATTTCATAATACTATTAAAATCATCGTTTGCAATAATCTGCAAGAAATCAGCATTTGCCCTTTCCATAATAGTAACTGCCAAATCATAGTGTTTTGTATCATTTTCATCAGAAATATCCGAAACCAGCCCTATTAATTGTACATTATCTGGCATATTTTTTGCCCATTCCCCCAACTCAGGCATTTCTTCTATACATGGATTGCAAAAAGTTCCCCATATATTTACAACATTCAAATCCTTTTCTGTAAAAATACTTTCTGTAACAGTATTCCCATCCAAATCTTTCGTTGTAAAAGCAGGCATCTGGGTTGGAAACCCTTCTTTTATTGTTGTCTTTATAAAAGATATTGTCTTTTTCACTGTTTGCATATATGCAGAACATTCCTTATACAGTTCCTTTTCTTCCTGCTCCATTCCAGTAGTATTATTTTCAGGAATAGAAACCAAGTATACATACCCATCATTTTCCCCTAATTTCTCAACAGGGTCCCAATAGGATAATTCACTAATATCTTTTCCATTGTCTATTGCATTTTTAAACTTTTGTTCTTCAATAAGAGTAATATTCATTAATGCTTTACTATGGGTTCCCATTTTTTCATAAAACTCTACTAACACCTTTTCTGTAAGGCTTTCCTGGGACAATGACATAATATCTGCAAATAATTTATCTGTAACTGGTTTATAATACCAAGAAACACTAACACAAATATTCCCTTCATAATCTTCAAAAGGCCCTTCCACTTCTATTCCCTTCTCCCTATATTCCTCAGGGATTTGAAATACTAGCCCTGCCTCTGGACATTCTATTTTATCTTCCTCACTAACAGCTTTTTTCCCACAGCTTACTAAACATATTGCTATTATAATGAAAATAGAAATAAAATTCCTATATTTTCTTTTTTGCCTCATTTATTTTCTCCCTTTATGCCATTCATTCCAATCCAAGCAGCCGTTATAATTCTAAATATTTCCAGGCATAATATAATCCCCAGTCTTGATCATTTGCATAAGGATCTGCAAAATTTGCTTTCTGCCCATTTACAGTGGCAGGATAAACATATGCACAGCTTGCTGTCCCATCTGGGTAAAATAAACTTAACGTTGCCCTTAATGACTTTTTAAATTTTTCTTGGTACTCTTTGTCGCCTGTTACTTCTGAATAATACCTATATACAATCCCTGTTAATGAACTCCAATAATGAGGGAATGTATCACCATACATTTTATTTTTACCAAACCAATACCCATCCCAATGGCGGATAGCTACTTCATATAAATGATAATCTGGCTGCCTCCCATTAAACAGCTCTAAAACCTTAAGCTGTTTTTTAGCTGCTTCCAAATATTCTTGGTTCTTTGTAAGCATATATACTTGAAATAAAATATCTGCTGCAGGTGCTACAATACTTTGTTCATAATTTACTTCTGAACGAGGATAATCTATACCTGTTTTTGCTATAAAATCTGCATGTTGCTTAAAATACTCCATAACTACCTGTATTTCCTTATCCATATTTTCCTTAGACATACAAGAAATTATGTAAATTATAGGGAGTTCTATTGGATAAAACCTCGTTCCACCATTTTCATAATAATAAACAATTATTTTATATGCTACTATTAAATATTCACTTCTTTTATATAATTGGTATAATTCTAAATAAAACAAGGCAAACCATGGCGAATTATACAAACGCTTACGTTTGTTATTACACATATAATCATTGTACACCTCACCAGTACTTTCATTTACAAGTTCCCGCTTTACATATTCTATATAATGGCGTAAAGATTTGTCTACATCTGGATCATCTTGTGTTTGTAAATATTTTGCTAATAAAATTCCCATTCCTACACGTTCCCGCCCACCATTATAATCGTTTGCTGATGAATAAAATAAACTATTATCCTGGTTATCATATATTAAATACGCCCCATTTAACCGGCTATTTAATTTATTATACTGTTGTCTTTGAGTTATAAAATGGCAACGTGCCTTTACAAGTTCCTTTAAATTAGGCAATACCAACAAACGTAAGAATGTATTTACCCCCTTTACAGATATTTGATACTTTATTTCACCTGTTGCTTCCGATGCTTCCTTTATAAAAATAGTCTGTTCTTTTATTATAAAATCTACTTTTTTTCCATTCTGTGTTATTTCTACCTCTTCTTTTGTAAAATTATAATTGGCTTTTATCTTAACTATTACATCTTCTCCACTAAATAATACATAATTTTCCGCTTGTACATCCAAAAACCTATTACAATACTTTACTATTTTTTTATAAAAATCTTCTTTTCCATTGTGCGGGAACAAAGTCCATGCAATTACATAACTTTCTTTAGGGGAAAGTGAAAATGGCTTTGGATGGAGGATAAAATCTCCACGGTCATTACTAATTCTTTCTATATCCCGTTCAATACTGTAACTGTGTATCGCACCTTTATTTAATACAAGGCCCAGATGAGGTGCCTCCCCTCCCATCCTTAACGCCATAATATAAGCAATATCATCCCCACACCAAATATGTGTATGGCATTTTCTCTCCATACATTCCTGTGCAGTAGTATAATCATCATTAAATGGCACATATATTTTTATATCTGTAAGTTCTGTAAATACTTCCCTATTTGTATGGTTTGTAAAAGTATATTCTTCTTTTATTATATCTCCCTCTCTATAACTCTTTTTATCAACAGTAAGGTTTGCTTTACATATTACTGTACCCCATTCTATATTACCTTCTACCCAGTTCATTTGATAACTATCATTTGATAAAATTAATTCTTTCATAGAATACCTTTCCTTTTCTAAACTATATCACCATTATAACATAATCTTGTACAAAAAGTAAGGGGCTGTTTCTATCTTGATTTTATATAAGTCTTAAGATATAATTTCTTATATAATATATTAGAATGGAGTAAAAAATGAATATAGAACCTTTAATTTTTGAATGTCCTACTATAAAAAATAAAGAAAAAATCCCTGTCATACACACAGGACGGGGACAAGATATTTCTCCTGAATTCCTAATAAAGAATTTATCTCCCCATGCAAAAACCCTAGCTATTACCCTTGAAGATATTAAACATCCTATTTTTAAAGCCTTTACCCATTGGCTTATTTGGAATATACCTGCTAATGAAAAAATACCTGGGGCAATGCCACATGGAAGATTTATCCCCCATTTAGGAAAAACCCAGCAGGGAATTGGCTATGGGTGCCATAAATATGCCGGCCCTAAACCGCCCAAAGGCCAACAACATCTATATTGTTTTACTATCTATGCCCTTGACTGTGAAATCGAGATAAAATGCCTCCCTATAAAAAGCCATTTTATTAAAAAAGCAAAAGGGCATATTATCCAGCAAGGGAGTATTATTGGTGAATATGAGTAAAAATATACATAATTAGCTATAAAACTATAAAAAAATCCCACGGTTATACTTATTACCGTGGAATTTTTTATTATTTAATAACCATACTTTTTCTTATATTTTAAAAACATACAAATAGATAAAGCAAGCGCCATAAGTTCTGCTACAGGTGTCGCTAACCAAATTCCATTTACACCTAAAACTATAGGGAGCACCATCATAGTAATTAACATAAATACAAAAGACCTCGAAAACGCTAAAACTGCTGAAACAACCCCATTTGACAGTGCCGTAAACATTCCACTGGCAAAAATATTAAACCCAATAAAAAATAAGGCTATGGTACATATCTGGTTGCCAGTTACTGCAAGGCTATATACTGGGTTATCAGGACGGGCAAATATAGATACTAATGGTTTTGTACAGAGGAAAGAAGCTATTACTGTTACAACGGAAATACACGCCATGACCTTTAAACTAATCCCTACTAACTTTCTTAACTTCTGATGGTTCTGTTCCCCATAGTAAAAACTAACCATAGGTGCCACCCCATAAGAATACCCCGTATATAAAGAACTTACAAACATTAATACATACATAATAATTGTAACCGCCGCTACTCCATTTTCCCCAACATAATGGAGCATGGTCCAATTAAACATCATAGTAATAATTCCTGTAACAAGTGCCGTTGCCATTTCTGAACATCCATTTGTCGCTGCATTTACTAAGACCTTAAACCGGAATACTGGTCTTTTAAAATGTAACAAACTTTTTTTCTTACTAAATACAAATAACCCTACTATGGCTGTTACAGAATACCCTAGTCCTGTTGCAATGGCTGCACCACTAATTCCCATATGAAACCCAGCAATAAATACATAGTCAAGTACCATATTTAAAACGCCGCCTGCCACGGAACACACTAAAGAAAGTGTTGCTTTTTCACTAGCAATCATATATAGCGTAAAATTATTCATTAATAAAATAGGGACAGTAAACAATAAATAACAACTTAAATATTCGACACAATACTTTTCTACATCTGCCGAAAGATTCATTCCCGCAAAAACAGAATCCATTACCAAATACCCTAACCCACACATTATCATCCCAACCAGCACATTAACTAAAATTAAAAAGGTAAAATCTTCTTTTGCTTCCTCACTTTTTTGCTCTCCCATTTTCTTCATAATCACAGCACTTCCCCCAGTGGCAAACATTGTAGAAATAGCAGTAACAAGCTGGATAATAGGGGCAGTTAAATTAATTGCTGAAAGTGCATTTGTCCCAATTAAATTTGATACAAACAGCCCATCTACCATAGTATAAAAAGACATAAATACTGTCATTGCAATAGTTGGCACGGCAAACTTTAAAATATTTTTTAATGTTACTGGCTTTAAATATACATTTTGGTTTTCCATATATTTTCTCCTTCCACCTTGAATTTATCCTCTGTTTATAGTATCATAAACTATACAGTAACAGTACAGTCAATAGCAAATTATATTAATTAGGAGAAATAAAATGGATGAAAAAAGTAAACTACTTACTATTGGCCAATTTGCAGCACTCCACGGCATTAATAAAAAAACTCTAATGTGGTATGACGAGATTGGCCTATTTAAACCTGCTGCCATTAACCCTGAAAATGGATACCGCTATTATAATTATTACCAAAGCCCTATATTAGAAACTATTTTATTATTACGGGAATTAGATGTTCCAATAAATGAAATACAAATATTTATGAAAAACCGTTCTGCCGAAAACCTAAAATGCCTTTTAGATGAAAAAATAACAGCCCTAGACCACAATATTATCCATCTGCAAGCAATCCGCAAGACACTGTGTAACCACTATCACAATATGGTAACATTATTAACTATGGATTTATCTGAAATTAGTATTATTGAAAAAGAAGAACGTTATTTGGTAACAGTAGATATTGATAAAAACATTTCTTTTGAAAAAGAAGTAGAACTTATTACTGCTGAAACAGCAAAATATCAGCTTGGGCGTTTACATGATGCCTCTTATGGATCTATGATCTCTGTTGCTAGCCTAAAAAATGGCAATTTTGATAACTACTCTAAACTATTTATAGAAATTCCCTTCCTCACCCAAAAAGATAACCTGCATATACAGCCTAAAGGGAACTATATTAGGGCTTTCCATAAAGGAGGATGGGATAAAATCCCACTAAGGTATCAAGCAATTTTAGATTATGCTACCCAACATAACCTGGTACTATCTGGTTTTTCCTATGAAAAAGGAATTAATGAAACTGTTATTGACCAAGTTGAAGATTATA
Source organism: uncultured Lachnospiraceae bacterium (assembly GCA_910577045.1). GTDB lineage: Bacteria > Bacillota > Clostridia > Lachnospirales > Lachnospiraceae > RGIG8607. The sequence goes on from CAJTLB010000002.1 coordinate 138,661, forward strand.
TTGTCCAAATTGAAATTCCTGTCCTTAATAGCAAGTAGGGAAAATTTTCCCTACTTGCTGCACCATGACTATCTTAATATTACAAGAGTTTTTTTCACAGGTATATGATTTTATATTCCTATTGTACTACATTTTAAATAATCTATCTTTACAAATATTTTTTCTGCATCCTTTCCACATATTCCAAAATATCTTTCCGAAATTCTACTGGCTCCAAAAGCTCTGCCCCATCACCAAAAGAAACAACCCAACTTATAATACTTGTTTTATCCATAAATCCAAAAGAAAAAATCATTGTCCCATCTGGTTCTACCGTAAAACTTTCCGGCCCATACTCTTCTATTAACCGCCATTTATATTCTGGCTGTATTTTTGCTTTTACTTGATAAGCATACGGAAATATTTTGCTTGAATCTAAATCAGGAAGTGGCGCAAAGCGCTTTTCAAAAGGCTTACCCACCTCTAAATCCGTTATTCGTGCCAATTTAAACAACCGAAAATCCTTTTTCTCTCCACACCAGCCCCATATATACCAGCTAGACCAATGGAAAACCAAATAATATGGTTCTATTACCCGTTTTGATTCTCCCTTTGGTGCAAAATATGTAAAAGAAACTTTTCTTACGGAAAGAATTGCGTTATGTAATAATTCTATTTTAGGGGACAAAGAAGCCTTAGACCAAGAAGCAAGATCAATTAAAATATGTGTATCTCCTGCCAGTAAATTCGATGCACCTGCCGATAATTTTTCCATTAATTGGGCGTAACGGTTTGTGCCGCTTACACTATCTAAACTACGAAGCCCTGTTAAAATTGCCTGCATATCTTGGGTGCTTAATAATGTCCGATCCATTTTATAACTATCCACAATAGAGACTCCGCCATTTTTCCCTGGCTCTGTTACTAATGGAATCCCTGCCATGCAAAGCGCTTCAATATCCCGGTTAATTGTACGGCGGGAAACCTCAAACTTTTCTGCAAGATAAGGGGCTGTTACCTTTTCTTGCTGCAAAAGAATTGCTAAAATCCCAATCATCCGGTTTAGTTTCATTGGCACCATCCTCTCTTTTCATATTCCCTTTCCCTATATATTACCATATCAATTCCTATTTTTCTATTCAATTTATTTACAAGAAACTCTAACTGTAATACAATATAAGAATAATGTTTAACATAAATAAAAGAAAATAACAAAGAAAATTTAAGGAGGATCTTATATGCTTAAACCTACAGAAGCTGATAAAGAACTTAAACTAGGTGCCAATTTAACACCCGGCCCTTGGGAACAGCACAGTATATCTGTTGCAAAAAATGCTCGGTTAATTGCCGAAAAAACAAATATTATGGACCCAGATAAAGCATATGTTATGGGATTAATGCACGATATTGGCCGCAGGGCAGGAATAAAAGGGATATTGCATATATTTGATGGTTATGATTATATGATAAGTATTGGCCAAGAAGAACTCGCACATATTTGTTTAACACATTCTTTCCCTATAAAAGACATAAATACTTATTTTGGCAATTACGATTGTTCCCCTGGACAAAAAGACTTTTTAAAACAGTTTTTAAAAAATAAAGAATATAATAACTATGATACCCTTATTCAATTATGTGATGCTATTTCGTTGCCAAATGGTGCCTGTATTATGGAAAAACGATTTGTGGATGTCGCATTAAGGCATGGCTTGCCAGATTTCACAATGGATAAATGGAAAGCCTATATGAATATTAAAAAATATTTTGATACATTATGTAATTGTAATATTTATACATTATTGCCCAATATTTTAGAAAATTCCTCTACAAGCCTTATTTAATAATATTTTTTCTACTCTAATATATAAAAATAATTGCTATAATCCTTGTAATAAATCCTGTATATAACAAAAGATGCTATTTTATTTTTCATCTATCTTGTGTTTTTTCTTTTTATAGATACAAACTATTATTAATCTATCCAGAATTGAGTACCGGCCATTATCTCAATATCTCGTTGATTGTCAATATATTTTCCATATGGTACACTTTTATCTATAAAACACAGGAGGTAACACATGCTTGATAAAGAAAAAGTTGGAAGGGCAATTTCAACACAACGAAAAGTAAAAGGAATGACACAAAAACAGCTTGCAGATTTACTTAATGTATCCTATCAGGCAGTTTCAAGATGGGAACAAGGCATTAGCCTGCCATCTATAGATATTATGTATGATATCGCCCAGGTACTGGAAAGTACTGTTGATTTTTTACTAAATGGCCTTTCAGAAGAAAGAAAGGCTATTAGTTACCTAGATACCGGTTTAGACACAAAAAAACTCTATATTGTAAAAGACAGGTTAAATAACTTAATTACCAAAAGTGATATGTTAATCCATGCCAAATATGTTGATCCAGTATTTTTTAAAATGGACACTTTAGAAATGGAAGAACCTGTATATGTATTTGCAAACCATGTCCCAGGCTCTAAAGAACGTTTTGCAATGGATAATGGATATGACAGGGAAATATGTATTGATTTAGTATCAAACGCCTCTAATAATCTAATCCGTTTTGGGGTAAAACCTGCTATTTTACAAGCCAATATTGTCTGTGGGAACAATGACAGCGGACAAATCCTTACTATGGGCGAAGCCCTTAAAGAAGCTTGTGAAAACAATGGAATTATATTTGCAGGGTTAGAAGTAGCCGCCCAGGCTATTAATTACCACGCCGGTGAATACAAAATAAGTGCTTCTATTATAGGGGTTGTAGATAGAAAAAAAATTATTACTGGATCAGAAATTACAGAAGGGGATATTATTATTGGGCTGCATACAGATGGCATCTCCTCTATTAGTTACCCTTTTATTAAAGTAATCCTTGACAGAAGGCCTGATATAACTTATGCAAAAATTGACGCAAACCATATTTTTATAGATGAACTTATGAAGCCAAATACTTCTTATGTAAATGTAATAAATGAGCTTCATCAGCAAAACCTAGTACATGGTATTTTCCATATTAACCGTTCTTTATTTAACCGCAAATGTTATAATACCATGCCAAAAGGGCTTGGTGCCAGTATTTCTGTCCCACCCATACCTGCACTGTTTCAATATATATATGACTTAAATCTTATGGACAAGAAAGGTTTTTTAGAAGACTTTTCCCCTGGTATTAGTATGTTACTGGTAGTGGCAAGGGAAGAATGTGATAAAGTAATAAATATTATTGGGAAATACCATAAATGTTATATTATGGGAAATATAAAAAAAGATTCTGAATATCCTGATGCAAAAGTATGGATGGAAGGAACCCTAAAATGGTAAAACCAAGTCTACGCCACGGGTATATGTTATTATTATTTATTATATGTTCCATTGTTTTAAATGAAATTATCATTATAGGAAATGATTTTATTGCAAATGCCACAGACTCAATGCTTTCTGGGCAACAAGTATTCTTGCCAGAATTTTTTACACCGCTAATATGGATGATTTTATTAGGCACAGTTATTTCATACTTCAAAGGCATTTTTGGGAAACATTATAGTTCTATGGTACAGAACGATGTCCGTTTATCACTTGGGCAGCACTTATTAAAATTGCCTTTTTCCTATTTTGATACAAAAGGGACTGGAAGTATCCTTACGACACTTATATCAGATATGGAAGAAATGGAAAGATTTTTTTCTGAAATTCTTCCAGGGCTTTTTGTAAATTTTATTATAGTACTTACATCCACAATATATTTAATTCAAATGGATGTTATGTTAATTATTGTACTATTTGCAAGCTATCCCATTATGTTAATTGTAGCAGATAAATTATCCAAAAAACTTGCCAATATAATAAAGAAACTGCGTACCCATATGGATGAGCGCACAGAACAAGCATACGATGCCATTCAAGGCATTATAGTCGGCAGAAGCTATAACCTATATGAACTACATAAACAAAAAATTGATACTATTATTAACAATATGGTAACACAAGCATGTAAAAGCACCCGTATCTCCTCCCTTGGCTGGGTCCTAAAAAATATCATTACTACTGTTCCTGTTATTATCTGTTATCTTTTTGCACTATATGAAACAAAGCAAGGAAGGATTAGTGTAGGGGATATGCTCGCTTTTACAGTAATACTAAATAGAATTTTATACCCAATTGGCGATATTGTTTTTTGTGCAAATGATATACGTGAAATAGGCGTTTCACTAAAAAGAATACAAGAAATCTATAATCAAAAAGAAGAACGAACAGATGGAACCATATATAAGATACCCAATATTAACCAAGCCGCCCCTATGATTGAATGGAAAGACATTGATTTTTATTATAATAACAATTGTGATCGCTATGTCTTAAATAAAATAAACTTTTCTATTAACGCAGGCGAACAAACTGCTTTTGTAGGCGGATCAGGGGAAGGGAAGAGCACTATTTTTAAGCTACTTTGCGGCTTTTATGAAAAAAAGAATGGCGAATATACGCTTTTGGGGCATCCTTTTAAAGATTGGAATTTAAAAGCAGCAAGAGACTGTTTTTCAGAAGTTTCACAAAACATTTTTTTATTCCCTGAAACCATTAGGCAAAATATAGCTTGTGGAAAAGAAAATGCTACAGAAGAAGAAATTATAGAAGCATGTAAAAATGCAAATATCCATGACTTTATTGTAAGCCTTCCAAAAGGATATGATACCTTTGTTGGGGAACGTGGCATATGCCTTTCAGGAGGGCAAAGGCAAAGAATTTCTATTGCAAGGGCTTTCCTAAAAAACGCCCCCATTCTCCTTTTAGACGAACCAACTGCCTCTGTAGATATGGAAGCAGAACAAAAAATACAAGAAGCGATTGAAAAAATATCTGCTGGGAAAACAGTAATTACAATTGCACATAGGCTTTCCACAATAAAAAATGCAAAAAAAATCTATGTAATTAGTGGCGGAAAAATAGTGGAAATAGGAAACCACAAAGAACTTATGAAAAAACAAGGAATCTACGCAGAAATGTATGCAAAAGGGTAAGGGGTGGTTAGGAAATGTTAAAAACTTTTTTTCGCTATATGAAACTAATGGGCAATAGGCTTCCCATCTATTTATGTGCTATTTTACTTTCTACTATAGGCGATGCAGGACGCAAGATAGCAAATTCCTATTTAATTAAAAATATTGTTACAGCGGCACAAACAAATAATACTACTCATCTTTTCCAGCTTGTACTTGGAAATTTTATAGTATTTGTACTTGGTTTACTATTATGGCGTTTTGGCATTATCCATTATAATATTGAAGGCAGAACTGCTGCTGGTAAAGTAGAAAAACTTGTATTTTCAAAAGCTATGCGCCTGCCTATGTCCTATTATGAGAAGAACCATAGCAGCGATTTTATATCAAAACTTATTTTTGATGTACAAAAGGCTTCTGATATTTATACTTCAAGGCTCCGCCGGATACTTTCAGCAATTATTTCCTCTATTATATACCTTATCCCTATGTTTTATTTTAGTTGGGAGCTTACTCTTTGTTTAACCGCTGTAAGTTTACTATCCTTTTTTATAAACAGTCTTTTTGCCAATCCCATGAAAACTGCTGGCAAACATCTATCTGATAAAAATAGTAAAATGCTTGAAAAGCTGACAAATATTTTATCTGGCATAGAATTAATAAAAATCTTTCCAGTTGGCCCAAGGCTTTTACAAGAATATGAAACTACAAACAAAGAATATCTCCATATAAAGAAAAATACCAACCGGTTATCTGCAGGGCTTGAAAGTTTCAATTGTATGTTTGATTTAATTGGCGCATTAGCATTTTTAGGGCTTGGCATTTGGTTTGTATCTTTAGGAAGAATCAACCTTGGAGAATTAACCGCACTTTATACATTATATGGTGTGTTCCGCAATGTTTTCCTAGATATAGGGCAATACCTGCCTCAAATGATGAATTGTATTGCTAATGCTGAAAAAATTTTTGAATTCCTTGATATGGAAGAGGAACCAGAGCAATGGGAATTTGAAACTTGCAAAGAAAAAGATAATGCTATATGTTATCCAGCAGATAATCCTATATTATCCGTACAAAATATAAGTTTTGGCTATAATGAAGGTAAAAAAATTTTAGAAAACTTTTCTATAAAGATTGAAAAAGGAAGTTTTGTGGCTATTACAGGTGAATCAGGTTGCGGAAAAAGTACACTTGCCAAACTTTTACTTGGTTTTTATCCATTAGAAAAAGGAACCATTATAATAAATGGAAAAACATATTCTGACCTTACTCTAAAAGAAATTAGGGAACAGATCTCCTATGTCCCCCAAGAACCTTATCTTTATAAAACTACTATTGCGGAAAATATATCTTATGGAAAATATGGCGCAACCCGCAATGATATTATAGAAGCAGCAAAGGCAGCAAATGCCCATAATTTTATTATGAAACTGCCAAATGGATATGACACCCTATTAGGAGAACGCGGCAATACCCTATCTGGCGGTGAAAAACAGCGTATTGCCATCGCCCGTGCCATTATTAGGAATAGCTCTATTATTCTACTGGATGAGGCTACCTCTGCACTTGATAACGAATCTGAGTCACTTATCCAAGAAACAATAAAATCCTTAAAAGGAGGCCGCACTATACTTATGATAGCCCATCGGCCAAGCACTATTGCTGCTGCAGATACGGTAATAAAATATATAACCTAACCAATAAAAAATGGTATTTATTTTTACACTATTAAAAAGCATTATACAATAAAATTCCTTGTAAATACTGATGAATGTAAATTGTAAAGCAAAAGAATGTCAAATTCCAAGTTACATTAAGGTTTGGGATATTCCCAACAAGCAAAATCTGCACTAATCTCGTGAGAGATAGTCTCATAAAACAAAGTCCCTCTAAACTGTCTTTGTAGGTGTGATAATACCGACCTACACTTGTGTGCAGGCCTTATTTGTGGTTCTAAATAGTCCCAGCTTTACCACCCCTTTACTGGCAAAAGTTTAGGGGTGGGCTTAAGCTATATAGGGAACGATTGATAGAACATTCCTTCCTCTAGCTGCTGTAACCCTGATACTTGCCCATCCCCAAATTCCATAATAATTAATGAACCATCTTCCTTCCTAGCAAGATCCAATGTAATAAAATTACTTTTTATACTTTTTGCAATTAATTCTATCCATTGATATTCTTTATTTGAAATTTCTATCCCTGATTCTTCCATCCAATAATCACTTATTGTAAGGATTTTCCCTGCATAAATAAATACCCGATATTCTTCTGATAAAGGCATGCCACTACGCTTATGGAACCCTATCTGTTTTAATTTTTCAAATTTCCTTAAAACCACCCCGCCTACAAAGCTGGAACCTTGGCGTCCTATAAAATTTCTTATTACCTTAGATACATTCTCTATATCTTTTATATCTTTAATAAAACAAGCTTCATACCATTCATGTTTTCTACTTTTTACATAATCTTTTACGATATATGGCCCTTCTAAACCCTTAGACATTAAAATAGCATCTTCTAGTTTTCCTTGTGTTTCCCATACAGATTCTAATGTCTTATCTTTAAAATCATTGTACCAGCCAGGCAATAAATGGTACTTTTCGTATTCCTCTGGCGTATTTATTAATATAATCCCTTTCTTTTCTAAAAGAAAATAAAAATGCCTATACATTTCAGGCCGCATCATCCAACCACGATATATTGTTAATCCACAAATTTCTTCTCCATATAAAGACAATCGCCCTACTTCCATATCCTCATAACTAAATAATGCACAAGGATAGGTATTACTTGCTGCCTGATATTCTTCTTTATAATCTTCATCTACTTTATTTGGATATAAAGGATGGCTGCAAAACAAGAAATTCATATTCTTTTGATCCTTTATTAAAATATTCCCTTCCACCTCTACTCCATTTACTAATTCCAATAAAATACCTATAGGAATCTCATCTATGCCAACTTCCCCAAATACCCCTCTAAACATTTCCACTTCTTTTATTTTAAACTGGTTCCCACATAAATCATATAAATTATCCCCTATACAGATAATCGTATCCTTATCTTTTTTTATGGTATATACCATTCCCCTTCCAGTTATTTTAAATCGATCTAATATCCTAAATACATCTGGCATAATTACTGACCCCTTCTTTTCTTTAAAAACTGAACTTTAATTTGATATTCTTATTATACATGTATTTGCCCCAATCTTCATTAATATTTTAATTATATTTACTCTAATTTATATATTTAATTTGTATATTTACGTCAATAAACATTTCTGTTACGATCTTCCCCGTACAATAAAACCCATATTAAAATTTCCTGTCTACTACCTAAATTTATTATAGAACTTTCTAAAAAATTGGCAATAAAAAGAATTATAAACAAAATAAAAGACATATGCTGGTAATCAATTATACGCATATGTCCTTCCTTTTTAATTAAATATCCATTTACTGTTAAAATTTTGTATTAATAGTTAAAACAGATTATCCCAAAATTATAATATTCCTTCTGCAACTGCCCTAAAAAACTCCACATGTTTTAATTCATATCCTTTTTCCATAAAATTAGGGTCTGCACTAGTCTTTACAATAATTACTTGTTTTGTTGGATTCACATAAATCCACTGCCCATACACGCCAATTGCCATAAACTCTCCTTCTTCCCCTTCTGGTATCCACCACTGGTATCCATACCCAATTGCATTATAGGCATCATTATTTGCTCCCGGTTTTGCATATTCTTCACTAATATCCATACTATCCTTTACCCAGCTTTTTTCAAGGACTTGTTCCCCATTATAATTTCCTTCTTTTAAATACAGCCTTGCAAACCGCGCATAATCCCTAAGTGAAACACTTAATCCTCCCATTGCCAATTCTGTGCCATTGCTTAAAGTCCAATATGCGTCATGGGCAGCATCTATTTTTTTCCAAAGCTTTTCTTCCATATACTCTGCAAGGCTATATCCTGTTGCATTTGTAATAACCTGCCCTAAAATTTCTGTATTAATGCTTAAATATCTACGGTAAATATATGGCTCTTCTTGTATTCCATACTTTGCAATTACTTTCATAGCTGGAGTTCCCATTAATGTCCGCATCGAAAAATTACTCATATCCGTATCTTCATTAAAATTAATTCCAGATGCCATTTTTAAACATGCCCGGATTGGGATATTCTCTAGTTCTGTACCTACAAATTCTGGGATATACTTTCCAATGGGATCTTCTATACTACTAATATAACCTTCTGATACTGCAATTCCCATTAAAGCTGATACAAATGATTTTCCCATTGAATTTGAAGAAAACAATGTATTTTCATCCCCTCCCAGAAAATACTTTTCATATTTAATTACATCATCCTTAATTACCAACATAGCAGAAGTTTTTGTATTATCCAGAAACTCTTTTGAAGGATAAGATACCCCTTCAAAATAGAATTCATTTGGAAGCACCACATTATTCTCTTTTAGAAATTGAAATGTATTTTCACCTTTACTAATTTTTTTTGTTGGCTGTATTTCTGGTGTATGCTGGAATGTATAAGCTAAATTTTCATCTTTAAAACTATTTAAAGAGGCATAAACCATCTTTATTTTTTTTCCAAAACAAGCCCACAATACACTACCTGCAACAATAACCCCTGCTATAACTATGCAAAATATTTTTTTCTTTTTCATATCACATTCTCCTTTATCTGCATTTATTCCTTTCTGTATTTTTATCATAAACCGTACAGTAACCGTCTAGTCAATACCTTTTTCAAATAAAATTAGGAAAATTTTTTCCTACCCACTACATTAAAACTTATTAGAAGCAAAAAAGCTTTTTCTTCTTGAGAACAAAAAACAGTGAATTGTCCTCCAATACAAAAAACAAATTCACTGCTTTACTGTTTATATTATTAAGTTATTGTGATTATGCCAGTACATACTCCCTCTTTTTGATAATAGTTTCTACCTTTCCAATAGCTTAATTTCTCTACTATTTTATTATCTAACCAAATAACTTCCAAAAATCTGTATCTAACCATATTTTATTATATGGCTATTCTAGATATAGCATAATAATCATTTAAACTGTTTATTTTCATTATAATTCATGCTTTTTATTCTTACTTTCCTTTTATAGTGCCACACTACTAATAACATTAATGCCAACCAATACTGAACGAGGTTTTGAAGGAAAAACAATTCCTGCCGCCATCATAACGATAAAGTTATATAACACAGCCGTTTTTAATATTTTCTTTTTTGGATTGGGAGGGAAGCGTTACGGAACCCCCAATGTGTTATTCAGGTTTTCATAAGCCTGATTTACTTCTTTAATCAAAATAACCGCTATCTATATCCTTGTCATTTTTCTTTGTAGCACAATATAAAAATTGGGCTTCTTCCAGTACTGATTTTTTGTAATACACATTTATTTCATCTATACTATATTCTAAAATATAATAACTAAAGCTAACTGTCCCATCCGAAAATACCTGTTCAGGATACTTTATATATATCTTATTATTTTCTATAGTTTCTATATTAGATAAATCAGCTAAAAAACGATAAGAAGATTCTGATTCATAATCCGAAACATCATATCCATAGGCTGTTTTTTCTATAATTAGCTTACCCATTCCATAATCTGATAAATAATCATATTCTCCTATCAAATTTTCTAACTCTTCTTTCAGGCTTTCTACCAAATTACTATCCGCTAAACTAACAGTATCACCATTCTGTGCTTGCGAAATCTCACTAGTGCCATCACTAATTTCTGTAACACTGTTCTTTACATTTGTTTGTGTATCTTCTGGATTCTTTACCTGCCCACATGATGAAAGTACAACCATGATTACCCCTGCTACTATTGCCATTTTTATCTTTTTCATTAATTATTATTCCTCCTGATCTATAAATATTATTTACCTTTTATAACCTGACGCCCTATGCTCCTTTCTTACTTTATGGCAGTTGCTAGACGTTATGGGAGCAATTTTCACTTTCGTTTATTGATAATACTCCCTTCTTATAGCTGATTTTAAAAACCAGCAAAAAACCTAGCAAAATCTATAAACCAGTGCATACCTATTGCCATTTGCAGATTTTTCTTTTTCATTAACAGTGCCATAGGCAAACCAAAAAGCACGCTGCCCAATATGCTCATCACAACTGCCCAGCCAGGTGATTCTATAAATAAATCAGGGTAATGTAACAACTCATGTGGAATAACCAGCAAAATATAAATACACATATTAAAAAAACGCTTTTTTGTTTTTCCGCGTAGTAAATAGTAAGCATATGATAAGAAAAAGAAACGAAATACTACTTCCTCTGCTATCGCAGGCTTCAACGCAAAAACAGCAGAACTAAACACATTTCTTATACTTATTTGACGGCTTAATGAATAATACAATACATTCAAAACCGCTAATGGTATAGCAATAACTGCACCTAGAACAAAATATCGGATACTTCCAGCAATACTAATATGAATAGAAATGTTTTCCACATCCGCCAATTCATACAATCTACATGCCGCATAAAAAGCAGCCATCACACATAAGCTCGTTACAATACTATCTGCTGTCCTTGGGTCCCGGAACAATGAAACCATACATACTGATCCAAGGAACAAGGCTATAACTGCATGTTTCCACTGGAAATTCTTTGTCTTGGCAATATAATAAACCGCCAACAGTAAAATCAAAATCTCTGTCCAATTCCAGACTCTGGACATAAAATTATAATAATGTGGAGTAACTTCTAAAGGCAATACTATTCCAATTATGTAAAACAATATAAAGATACCAAAAAAAATATAGAGCATCCTCCCAGCAGAATATTCTTCTGCCAATTTTACTACATGCTTTTTCATCTTTACCCCCTTCTATTCCTGTTATATTTATTGCAATAAATAATCTACACAATTTTAGTGAATCATAATATTCACTGACATTCTCCCCATTTCCTACACAACTGTGTTTCGTGTTTTGGCAATTTTTCCATCTTCAATCTTATAAACTTTATACTGCTCTGTACCCACAAACTGTAAGAATAGATTTCCATTTTCCATCCATCAATTCATCTTCTGTGATCCACTTCTTCTTTTCAACACATTCATAATTCAACAAAGATAACATTGCATACCCACCACCAAACGTAAATGCCCCTATCCTGCCAAAAGTCAGAAATAAATCCATAATCTGTTTCATCTGTTTATCCTCTCCTTTTCTGTCATATAATGATACTATAATAAGTTAGTACCATGCAAAATTCAAGATTTATATTTTTCTAACCAGTTCATCTTCCACATACATCCTAGTTGTTATTTCCCACCACCATTATAATCACATTTCTGACAATGCTGCATAGTATTTTTCGTATCCTCCTAGTGAGCCACTAATAAATTTCATAGTGGCAAAATTGGCTCCATAAAAGCTACTGCAAAATCCCTCTTATCCACAATTATTAGCAATATATTGGATTCAAATTTGATACAAGGTAAAGATACAGGCAACAGGTTAGTATTAGAAAATATAAAAAATTTCTTTTCTTTTCTGGCAAAAGGATATATAATAAAACAATGACAGATCGAAATTTAGGAGTGATAAAATGGACAGACCTATTACAACATTGTTTATGCTAATGTCAGTTGATGGAAAAATAAGCACTGGCGCAACGGACGATTTAGATGTAGACAAAGATTTTCCCAAAATTACAGGGGTTAGCGAAGGCTTGCACCAATATTATGAAATAGAGCAAACAACAGATTTATGGACTCTCAATTCTGGTCGGGTTCAAGCCAAAATCGGCGTCAATACAAAGAAAATGCCAAATAGGACGCCCATATCTTTTGTAATAATAGATAACAAGCATTTGAATGAAAATGGCATACAGTATTTTTGTGCTTTATCAAAAAAATTTGTATTAATTACATCAAATGAAAAACACCCAGCATTTAATATAAAAGAAGATAATTTTCATATCATATATCAAAAAGAATTATCACTAGAAAATGCCCTTATAAAGCTTAAATCAGAATATGGCTGTGAAAGAATAACAATACAAACTGGTGGGACACTAAATGGCCTATTTCTTCGTGAAAAACTATTTGATTATGTTGATATTGTTGTTGCCCCAGTTTTGATTGGCGGCAAAGATACCTCCACTTTAATTGATGGTAAATCGTTGTTTTCACAAAAAGAATTGTCAAAATTAGGTGTTCTAAAACTTCAAGAATGTATGGTTTTGGAGAACTCATATTTACGGTTGCGTTATAAGGTAATTCACTGATAGTATGACAAACTTTAAGAAGGGATACCATGTGTATGATTAGGGAAATAGTAAAAAACGATTTAGAAGGTTTATTAAGATTGTATATGCAGCTACATAATAATCCTATACCAGAAGAAACGGCTGAACTTTTGCAGATTTGGGATGATATTTTTCAAGATAAAAATCATCATGTGGTTGTTGCTGAAGAAAATGGGGAAATCGTATCTTCTTGTGTCTGCGTTATCATTCCCAATATGACTCACCACCAACAGCCATATGCTTTTATTGAAAATGTGATAACTGATGAAAAATTTAGAAAAAGAGGACTGGCAACACAATGTTTGAATTTTGCAAAAGAGATTGCCCTAAAAGAAAACTGCTATAAAATAATGTTGCTCACAAGCTCTAAGGAAAAAAGCACATTGAATTTTTACAGAAAGGCAGGGTATAACAGCGAAGACAAAACAGCATTTATTCAATGGATATAGAGTGGCAAAGGCAGAATCCATTTAAAACACAAACCACAAAATAATTTTTCAAACGAAGTATTACAAAAAAGCTTGACTACGACAAAATTATCTTCGTATATAAATTAAATCTACCATGCCATTATATGATTGTGTATTAAGTAATCTTAACTTAACCTTATGTTTCGTATTTTCAAAAAGCCGAATACCAGAGCCTAAAAGTATTGGAATTACAGTAATATAATAATAATCAATTAAATCCTCATTTATTAACTGCTGAACAATATTAGCCCCACCACATATCCAAATATTTTTTCCATTTTCTTCTTTTAGTTTTTTTACCAAATCGGCAGGCTTTATATTTACAAACTGGATTTTTTCAGAAGAAGTATACCTATTATGCGTAATTACATAAGTTGTAAAATTACTATATACCCACTCTTTAGGAGACAGTTCAGTAGCCACTTGATAATACGTATTCCAACCCATTACAACTGTATCAATATTCTTTACAAACTCAGAATAAGAATCCATATTCTCATTATTGTCACCTTGCCCCTCCAGCCAGTCAACACCACCCTTATTATCTGCAATATATCCATCAAGGCTCATCGCAATAAATAAACTAACTTTTCTCATGTTTTTTCTCTCCAAACTTCAATTCATATTATATTACCTTTTTATTGGAAATAATAAAAGAAGTATACATGCCAATAAAATTTATAAAAAAAATCCCTAAAATAAGTAAAATTAGAATTATCCAGTTTCCTTTGCCTTCATATCATTGACAGGCGGTTTCCCGCCTGTCCGTCTAATTTATAACATTCACTTAAGTCTCTATTAATTCACAAATAATTGCTTCATATGGGCGTAAACTTATATTTTCTAACAAAATTACTGGTTCCTGTTTATAGTTTGATAAAATTACTTGGCCCTTAGCCGGATACATAAAATCAGTTGGGTTTCCATAAAAATTACATACAATTAACCATTTCTTATAATCCCATTCTCTTATATATGCAAAAACAGATTTATCTTCTGGGTAAAGAAGCTTAAAATTCCCATAAATCAAAATAGGCTCTTTTTTCCGAAGATAGATTAATTCTTTATAATAATAAAAAATGGAATCTTTATCTTCTAATGCTTTTTTAGCATTAATTTCCATATAGTTGGGGTTTACCCTATACCATGGGGTTCCTTCTGTAAAACCTGCCTCGTAGCCATCATTCCACTGCATCGGGGTTCTTGCATTATCTCTTGCTTTTGTAGAAATAGAGTTCATTATATCTTCTTCTTTATATCCCATTTGTTTCCGTTCATAATACATATTTCTAGATTCTACATCAGCCAAATCCTCTACACTTAACAATGGGCAATTTGTCATTCCTATTTCTTCTCCTTGATAAATATAAGGCGTCCCTTTCATCCCGTGCAGTATCGTTGCCAACATTTTAGCAGACTCTACCCTATACTCCTTATCATTCCCCCATCTGGACACAATCCTTGGAAGATCATGGTTATTCCAAAAAAGGCTATTCCACCCTTTTCCTTCTAATGCGTCCTGCCACTTTGCAAATACTTGTTTTAGTTGTTTTAATTCAAGTGGCTTTAAATCCCACTTTGATTTTCCTGGAACTTGATCTAATAACATTTGCTCAAACTGGAAAATCATATCTAATTCTTTCCGTTCTGGGTCAGAATATAACCTTCCCTTTTCTATGTCTGCTCCCCAACATTCCCCTACTGTCACTAGATTTTTTTCTCCAAATGTCTCCCTATTCATCTCTTGAAGATATTCATGAAGCCTTGGCCCATTTTCTTTAATTTCTTTATCAGGGACCTTCCCAATCATATCAATTACATCCATACGGAAACCGCCAATACCCATATCAATCCAATAATTCATGATTTTCCAGACCTCTTTACGTACTGCTTGGTTTTCCCAATTTAAGTCTGGCTGTTTTTTATGAAAAAAATGAAGATAATATTCTTTTGTTTCCTCCGAATATTCCCATGCGCTGCCGCCAAAACAAGACTCCAATTGGTTTGGCGGATTGCCTTTTTCACCTTTTCTCCAAATATAATACTCCCTATATGGATTATCCTTTGACTGTTTCGCTTCTATAAACCAAGGATGTTCATCAGAAGTATGGTTCACAACCAAATCCATCATAATTTTAATACCACAATTTTCACATTCATCAATAAGTGCCTTCATCTCATCCATTGTGCCATATTCTGGTGATATTCCACAATAATCTGATATATCATACCCATTGTCTGCATTAGGAGAAGAATACACAGGGCTTAACCATATTATATCAATGCCAAGTTCCTTTAAATACCATAATTTCGAACGAATCCCATTAATATCGCCAATCCCATCCCCATTACTATCACAGAAGCTTCGTGGGTATATCTGGTACACAACACTTTTTTTCCACCATTTTTCCTTTATCATTTTATTTTACCTCGCCCTTGCTTTTATTTTATAGTTTTAGTATACTGTAGAAAAGCAAAAATTACTTGCATAATTTTATGGAATAATAACACAATTTTACGATATAGGAGTTGATACATATGGCACGTGCCTATCACGAAGAAACCACTCACGGCACTTCTACCTTTCCTTTACAAGTATATTCCCACCATGACAAAGATGGATTTTATTTTGTATCACAACATTGGCATGAGGAACTAGAATGGATATATGTAGAATATGGGATTCTTAATTTAACAATCCATGGGGATCCTTTTGTCTTAAATCCTGGGGATTTCTGTTTTATCAATTCTGGTGAGCTGCATGAAATTAAATCCATTGGAGAATCCCTGCACCACGCTATTGTCTTTAATCCCAATTTCTTAGATTTTGCAGTATATGACGCATGCCAGCACCACTTTATCCGCCCAATTACAAATGGGAAATTATTATTCCCCACCTTCTGTTCTACCTTTTCACCAAATGATTTAGGGCAATTCCATTTCCATATCAAAGAAATTATAACACTTTACCATAGTTTTCCTGCATCTGCCTTTTTAAGTATTAAAATCCATATCCTACATATTATTGAACTATTTTTTCAGGGGAATTACCTGATAGAAAATACAATTTCTACAAAAGGAAAAGAACCTTTAAATAACCTAAAAAAAGTTATTGAGTATATCCATATAAATTATTCCCAATTAATTTCCCTACAAACTTTGTCTGATATATGTTTTATGAGCCCTAACTATTTTTGCCACTATTTTAAACAGGAAATCGGGAAAACCCCCATTCATTTTATTAATGAATACCGGATTGAAAAAGCTTGTGAGCTATTATTAGAATCTTCCCTTCCTATTTCCGAAATTTCCCTTTCTGTTGGGTTTGATAATTTTAGTTATTTTATACGTAAATTCCGGGAATATAAAGGTGTTACCCCTAAAAAATATCGTTTGCTTCGCAATAACAGCTAAAAATTGTTACCCTGCTGCTCTTACTACCTCATCCTTTAGATAAATATAAAACACCATTTACTGTAACAACCCACATATTTTTTAGAACATTCTTTTGCGGATAATTCCAGTGTATTCAATACCAAATCATATCCCTTTTGCGGATAAAGATACTCAAATGAAGCTTTTGCTGAACCCACATATCTGTCCTTACGCTCTTTTTCTCTTTTTTCTAATTCATTTAATGGACACATCACTTGAATTTTAATTAATGTATATTCCTTTAATGTTTCTATTAATTGTTTATAAATACGCTCACTTGTAATTACATGATCAATAATAACTCCACGGCCAATTTTCAAAATGCTCAATACTTTTTGGCAAAGCATAGGGGATATTTCAAAAACATCATCTTCATAAATAGGCTTATTAACCGCCATACTCAAAAAATCATCAATAGAAATAACTACGTATTCTTCTTTTCTATTGTCTTTAATATACTTTTGTAATGCCTTTGCTAAAGTAGACTTCCCACTACTGGATGCTCCATTTAGCAAAATGACTTTCAAAGACATAAATATTCCGCCTCCAACAATCCTAATTGTAATTTGATGATTTTTAAGGGAAATATTAGCTGTTATATTGCTATTAAAATCTCCGCTACCCCATGAAAACACTAAGTTTATTTCAGGTGGGCTTTCCTTTATATTATATCTTGTCATAAAATGTTATGAACCCTAATCAAAAAATAAAGAAAGCAAAATCATATAAAATAGTATAACACAAAACATATGGGAATTGATACATTTGTCGAAATGCTTTTCAAAAATCTATAAATTTCTTGACAAATATCATTTATAATGATATAGTGAACATTGTTCAATATAAAAGGAGGGATATAAGATGAATACCATCATCACTTCCAAAGAGTCTATTTTAGATATAAGCAGGAAGTTAGTTTCCAAACAAGGCTTACAAGCCATTAATATACGTGCTGTTGCTTCTGCTTGTGGTGTTTCCGTAGGCTCTATCTATAATTATTTTTCTTCCAAATCCGACTTAATAGCTGCCACTGTGGAAAGTATCTGGTGCGATATATTCCATTTTCCAGATAGCCAAACAGATTTTGATAACTTTTTAGATTGTGTACATTGGATATTTAGTAGTATAAAAAAAGGCAGCGAGGAATACCCTGGTTTTTTTACCTCCCACTCTATGCACTTTTTAGAAGATGACAAAACAAATAACCAGCAGCAAATGGCTCAATCATGGGAACATATACAAAAAAGCCTTTCCCATATTTTAAAAAAAGATAAAAATATTAGCCCATACGCTTTTAACGGAACCTTAACTGCTGAAAAATTTGTAGATATTGTATTTTCCCTAATTATTTCTGCGCTTATACGCCAAAACTATGACGACAACGCAATTTTAGAACTTATTAGAACAATTATTTATAAATAATTGTTTTAAAATTGTAAAAACCTCAAAGCTATACGAAACTCTAAAACTATAAAAAATAAGAAAGGAAGAACACTATGCAGGCTATTGTAGAAACTTTATTTGATGCAATTTATTTAATTACTGTTATTACTCTTGGAATTATTATGATACGAAAAAGTAATGGAAGCAAACAATATCGCCTATTTGGCATTATGGCGGTCGTGCTTGGACTTGGCGATTCTTTCCATCTGGTTCCCCGTGCCGTTGCTTTATGTACCACTGGCCTAGAAAATTTTACCTACGCACTTGGCGTTGGGAAACTTATTACTTCTATTACAATGACTATTTTTTATATTCTTCTGTATTATGTATGGAGAAACCGCTACCATATACAAGGGAGAAACCATCTTACTTTTATTGTATATATTTTATCTGCGTTTCGTATACTTTTATGCCTTTTCCCACAAAACGGCTGGTTACATACAAATCCACCACTAAGTTGGGGAATTTACCGTAATATTCCTTTTGCATTATTGGGATTACTAATTATTATTCTATTCTTCCAAGAAGCAAAAACACAAAAAGACAAAGCGTTCCAATGGATGTGGCTAACCATTGTACTTAGTTTTGGTTTTTATATTCCAGTAGTGCTATGGGCAGATATAATTCCAATTATTGGTATGCTTATGATTCCAAAAACCTGTGCCTATGTATGGACTGTTTTTATTGGTTACTGGTCAATGCGCAAACAACTATAATGCTTATACGATTTTATTTTTTTATTATAGTGTATAATATACTATAAAAAATATAAAAGGAAAGGAAGAAAAATGTTAAAAGCTATTATTTTTGATTTTGACTATACATTAGGCGATTCAACCGATGGTATTGTTTTAAGCGTAAACTATGCTTTAGAGAAGCTCGGTTTTAAAAGAAAAAATAAGGAAGAAATCAGGAAAACTATTGGTTTATCTTTAAAAGATACATATTCTGCACTAACAGGAAAAAGCGATAAAGAAGCTGGCCCCTTCCTAAAATATTTTAAGGAAAAAGCTGATCAAGTTATGGTAGAAAATACAATATTGTATAGTGATGTAAAAGAAGTCCTTCAGGAATTAAAAAAAGAAGGCTATAAAATTGGAATTGTAACGAATAAATTTCGTTATAGAATTGAACAGATTTTAATTTGGCAACACGCATCTACATTAATTGATTTAATTATTGGTTCGGAAGATGTAAAAATAGAAAAACCTAACCCAGAAGGCTTACTTTGGGCAATCCGCCATTTACAACTTAAAAAAGATGAGATTCTCTATATTGGAGACAGCCTTGTTGATGCAAAGACTGCTGAAAATGCAGAAGTGGATTTTGTAGCTGTATTAACTGGGACTACTACCGCAGACGAATTTCAATTATACAAAAATGTCTTTATAGGTAAAAACCTAAAAGATATTCTTTCTTTTATTACTACGCATAAAATTTTATCTTAATTATATTAGATTTTCCATTATTCTTAATATTACAAAAGAACCAAAACCTAAAACAAATATTTGCCTAATTTTTATATAATCTGCTATTCCACAAACCTTACAAGACAAATTAGTGCAAACACAGACAGGACTTTCCTAGTACTATTCGCTATAATCAATAATATACAGGGAGGAATAAATAACGTGTCAATACAGCTTATACAGCAGGCAATCTGTTATATGGAAGAACATATTTGTGAAAATATAAATTATACTGAAGTTGCCAAAAGTGTACATATGTCAAATTACAATTTCCATCGGGCTTTCAGTTTTATTGTAGGCATGACAGCTAATGAATACATTAGAAAACGCCGCCTTACATTAGCAGCTAAAGAACTGCAAACAACTGATATATCTGTAATTGATGCTGCATATAAGTATGGCTATGAATCGCCAGAAAGTTTTTCTAAAGCTTTTTCACGGTTCCATGGGTCTACCCCAAAACAGGCAAAGCAAAAAGGTGCAAAACTCCATTTATTTAATCCCCTTGTAATAAAAATTATATTGGAAGGTGGTAGTATTATGGACTACAGGATTGAACACAAAGAAAGACAAAAATTTATTGCATTAGTAAAATCTTTTCCAAATGAGATTATTAATGATGATAATGATCACAGTATCCCTGACTTCTTGACAGAATGTTCTGAAAAAAACCTTATCGATCCTATGAAATTGCTTTGCCCAGAGGGAAAAAGGGATTTGTATGGTTTATGCTCCCCTGTTAAAAACAATAAAACCCATTTTAATTATGGAATTGGCATTATTATTGATGAAAATATGGATACTGAAAAATTGGACTATTTTACCAAAAATGGCTATTCTATTTGGGAAACAGAGCCAGCCGACTACGCCGTATTCAAATGCTTTGGTTCTAACGGCAACTGTTTAGGAGAAACATGGGGAAAATTTTTCAAAGAATTTGTCCCGCAAACAGGCTATATACAAACAGATAATACTGACTATGAAATATATTTTGAAAATGGTGAAAAAGGGTTATTCTGCGAATTATGGGTCCCTGTAAAGCAAATTTAATTCTATAATAAAATAATAATAAATGTAAAAAACTGTTAGGAAATAACATTATTTCCTAACAGCCCTTACATTTATTTATTTTTCAAGTCCCTTGCCATACACAATGATTCTGGCATATCCACATATGGGCCGTAATTGGGAATTACTTTAAAACCCAATTTTTTATACACATAACAAGATTCCTCTAATAGCTCCCCGGTTTCAAGAATTATTCTTTTATATCCTAATTCCGCAGCCCATTCTATTAGCAAGGAAACCAGTTTGGTCCCTATCCCTTGTCCTTGGTATTTTGTATGTACAAACACTCTTTTTAATTCTATATCCTCATTATTATATCTTCTTATAGCACCGCCGCCAACTGCCTTATTATCGTTATACACAACTATAGCTTCTTGTATTTCATCTAACTGGTTATATTTCTCGTATTTCTCTCTTTTTATTTTTTTTCCAACACGCCTATCCAAATCCATGTCAAGAAGCCTACAATTTTCTATAAAATCCTTATTTTTACCATCTGTTCTTTTAAACTCTATTAGAACCGCCTCCCCTATATAATTTTCCATAAAAAAACTGCTCTTGGAATGAAATATCCCCTAAAATTTTTTCATCTGTAAAATCCTTCCCATCCAAAGACACTATCCATTTATCTTCTACATCATCAAAACGATGCCAAACTGCTATTACCTTACCCTCAAAGGTTTTTAAAGGTGGTTCTGCCCCATCTTTCGCAAACACACCATCTACATATCCATAATTAATTGGATACACCATCTCTTTATGACGGGGATGGGTGCTCCCTAACGGCCTGTCAACCGTTCCTTTTACCATTTTTCCAATAATACTGCTATAATCTGGTTCAACATTTTCCATCGTGCAGAAAAAATACTCCATTGCCTGCACTAATTTTTTCTCCTTATATAATTGCCTAATTTCAGGCACTGTCATCCACTTGCAATCAGCTACCTCATATGTTGTAGCATCTTCTAAATGTACTTCTCCATTATAGTTAAAAAGCCAAACATCCATAATATTATTAAATACCTTGCCATCCAATGTACCACATATTTTGGAAAAAAGCAATTTGCCAGCACTTTGTTCTAGGTCTAGCCCAACCTCTTCTTTTACTTCCCTTACTGCCCCTTCTATACTACTTTCACCCTTTAATACAGAGCCCCCGACACATTCCCACATAAGTGGGAATGTCGGCCTGCGAAAAGAACGCTGGGATATCAAATATTCCCCCTTTTGGTTCCTTATCCACACATGTACTACTAAATGGTAAAAGCCTTCTGGAATCTTTTCTCCCCTAATATGTTCCTTTCCGCTTTTTTCTCTGTATTTTGTATATAAATCCCATTTCTCCATAATTCCCAAATCCCCTTATTTCAGACCTTCTTTATAGGCTGTGCTATCCCTATAAACATATTGCAACTCCTATAAATTATAATGATATTATATTCTTTTTATAAGAAAATATCAATACGAAAAAGTAAAAGGGTTCCTCCTACAAAATCTTTGGCATAATAATGATACTATTATTATCAATACCCCTGCTGCAAACATCCAAATCTTCCCTATATAATTACCAATAGACATAGAAAATAGATAAAAATGTCCCAGCTTTGCCCCCATTCCAATATTTAACGCATAATACAAAAGTGGCGGCATATAGCCAATTACAGTATTTCCTGTAAGCGCAGAAGCCAGCATCCCCATAGAACCTAAAAAAATAGAATCTGCTACTGCTCCAAATATAAGTATTATTGTTATATCACAATTTTGTATTTTCATATATAAGGCAAACACACTAATTAACAAAACAATAATCCCTACCAAATACATTACCCTTATTAACTCAACTTTTGTTGTGCTGTAATATTTTGATGATACTAAATCATTAATTTCCTCATTCTGTTCTGGTTGGAAAACAGGTGTTAAAAGTATAATGCCAATTAGTGAAACAAACATCTCCAACGGCATGGCAGAAGAATTCCGTTCTAAGTTTGTTGTGCCTATCAGCAAAGTGGTAAGAAAACATAATATAATAGCTACTACAATAGATAAAAGTGAATTATGCCTTATATTAATTTTTGCAATTTCTAATATTGGAAACCGCTTTTTTGAATGATACATTTCCACTGAACTTCCCCTCTCTCTTTTCCTTATAAATCAAAATAGTAAACATTACCAATAATAAAGATATTCCTACAAATAGAAGCCTATTTTGCACAAGGTTCTGGAAATTTTCTAAATAATCTTGTGTCCTAAACCATGAACCTGCCCCAGCATTATGGCGGGGAGCCAAGCGGAATAAAGAATATCCTGAACTAACCGTTTTTATGCCAAGGTTTACGTCAAACATCCACCAAAGCCCCTGCACAGCTACTGCAATTGGTATACCTGTCAATTCCGTTAAAGCCATGCCTATGGCAATAGAAATCATTACACTAGGCAGAAGCCAGCCGAAATCATATTTTAATGGTGCAAAATAATCAAGTTTTATCCCGCTATAGGAAGCCCATACCATTATATTGGACAAATAAGACAATATCACTACGGGTGCCATAGCTGCTATAACAAGTGCTAAATATCGTATTAAAACCAATTTCCCAGCAGATATCTTTTTTGTATAAATCAACGCTTCCATTTTAGAACGCTGATCTTTCATACATAAAATAACTGCTAAAAACACAGGTAAGATTGGCATCACCATAACACCTGCATAATCAGAAAATAAACGGGCATATCCGCCTGTCACCTGGTCAGAATTTATTGCCAAGTTATACCTTTCTTTTGCTTCCTCATAAGTTAATGGGACACTTCCATATCTAGTTAGAGAATCAGAAGCATAGTTGGAGCCACCGCCTAAAAGGCTATCTGCTAACCCCATTAATTCTTTAAACCGGGAATAATCCATATCCCCGCGTACTTTAAGCATTATCCTCCCTACATTATCCTGTGGTTTACTATCCGAATTTATAATAAAGCCACCATTACTATCCTGTTGCATAGTATCCCCGCCAATTTCAAACGTCACATTATCAGGGTTATCAAAAGCAGCCTTTCCTTCCTGTAAGATAACTTCTACCTTATTTCCTGTAATCTCTGAAAGAATTTCAGCCATTTTTCTATTTTTACTTTCGTTTAGTTTTATATATTTAATAAAGCCAATCGGATAAGTCCTATAGTTATTTGCACTAAACTCTGCCCATAAATCACTTAATGCAGCTGGCATAATTATCTCCGGGATTTCCTCATGTTTAAACCCATATCTTCCGCCTGGCTGTGGTTCTTGCAATAATTGTTCATTAAAATGGAACACATCTTGGGAATACAGCCCAATTACAATTGCAGCCACAAAAATCAAATAGGAAATTGATTTTACAATTTTCTTTATTTCTTTTATAAGCAGCATTACCATGCACCTCCTATCTCACCTTCCGATAAAATATCACGTACCCCGCTAGTATGGAGGTACAACATATATGCATCCTCAATGTTAGGCTCACAAACTTTTGCGCCTTGTATTACTGTATCTGCAATAAACCGAATATAAACCTCATTCCCTTGGGTGTGCATACTGGTAATAGAAAGTTGTTGTTTCCATTTAGGAAGTTCTTTCTTAGGCACTACTATTGTAAATACTTTTCCTTCTGCAGACTGTAAAAGCTTATTTATAGTACCATTATAAATAACCCTACCTTCATTAATAATCGCAATATCTTCACAAGTAGCTTCTATATCCCCCACAATATGGGTAGATAAAATAACAATTTTATCCTCGGCAATTTCAGATAATAAATTCCGAAAACGCACACGCTCTTCTGGGTCTAGCCCTGCAGTCGGCTCGTCAACAATTAATACTTTTGGGTTATTTAATAATGCTTGTGCAATCCCAAGCCTCCTTTTCATACCCCCAGAAAGTGCCTTTACTTTTTTACTACAATGTTCTGTAAGATTTACCTTTTTTAATAACCCATCTATCCTCTCCTCTCTTTCAGGTTTATTTAACCCCGAAAGGATTGCCAAGTATTCCATAGCTTCTTTTACCTTCATAGATGGGTACATAGAAAACTCCTGTGGCAAATACCCGATAATCCTGCGGATTTCTTTTGCATTTTCAACAGGAACCCCACATACTATAATTTCACCATCTTGCTTCTGCAAAAGAGTAGCCAATGTTTTCATTAAGGTAGTCTTACCTGCCCCATTGCGCCCCAATAACCCAAACATTCCCTGTTTAATAGAAAGATCTATATTATATAGGGCCTGTTTCTTACCATAAAATTTATTTAATCCTTTGATTTCAATAGAATCCATTAAAAAAATCTCCTTTCTCCTAACTATATCTCAACAAAGATAGGATAAAAGAAGATTTTCAACTTTTTATCTACAAAACCTAAACATACCTTCCACTTTTTTACTGTTTAAATGTTACAGAAACCACAGCGCCATTTTTATTTTTTACATGTATATATCCTCCATGTTTTTCACAAAGGATTTTGCAGATATTTAACCCCATGCCAAAATGTTCTTTGTCTGTTTCTTTTACTGCTTTATAAAAAGGTTTTGTTACATTCTCTAACTCCTTTTCTACAAAACCATTCCCATCATCAGAAACAACCAAATAAAAATATCCGTCCTGTACTTCTGCCGATACTATAATCTTTTCTTTTGCAAAACGTACTGCGTTAGCAAGCAAATTTTCAAATACCCGTAAAACCATAGAACTATCTATTTCTAAAATAATATATGGTTCACCTGCCGCTTCAAAAGAAAAACTCTTTTGGCTGCATACCACCTCTCCTATTTCCTTAAGCTGCTTATAAAGCTCACCTAAAGTTATAGGCTGGCGCACCACTTCAATATCCTCTAGCCGCTGCATTTCCCCCATAACTTGCACATATTGTTCTAGCCTTATAATATGGTGGTGCATCATTTCTGATGTCCTTCTTACTTTTTCTTCACTCATTTTGGGGGCATACTGCATAAGAAGTTCACTTTGCCCCTTTAGTACAGTTAATGGTGTCCTTAAATCATGGGAAAATGCTACATTTAGCCTTTTACGCTCCTCCATCTGCCGCCACATTTCTTCATTATTTTCTTGCAACGCCTGGCGCATCTTTTCAAAAGAAACACATAGTTTTCCCATTTCATCTTCTTTCTTATAAATCACTTTAAAATCTAGGTTATTCTTTGCAATCTTGCTGGCAGCGTAATCTAATATGGAAAGAGGTTTCTGTAACTGTTGTTTGTAAAATAAAATACTTGTGGCAGCAATACAGAAAATAAAACAAACTGGAAAAACTAGCATACTAAAAAAACTTACCACATCATATAGCCGCTGGTCATTAGGGCGAAAAAGGGTGGTAATATCCCCTGCATAATGCCCAATAATTAATTTCTCAGGCAACATTTCCAATTGAATATTCAAATTCCCATACTGTATTTCATATTCATATTTTTTGCAAATTTGTTCCTTCACAGATTCACAAACGCCTGAAAAAAATAAAGACAAAAAAATAGCTAAAAGGATACCTATTAGCATATAACATGCAAAAGCAGTTTTAATGGACTTTTTTATTTGAAATCTTTTTATTTTGCCCATTTATAACCCACTCCCCAAACAGTTTCCACATATTGTTTTATTCCTTCTGTTGCAAGTTTTGTTCGGATACGCCGGATATGTTCTGCTACAACAGAAGGCTCCCCTTCGCTGTCATAATCCCATACTAATTCATAAATCCTTTCTTTACTAAAAATCTGCCCTGGATGGCTTGACAATAATTCTATAATATCGAATTCTTTTTTGGCAAAAGAAATTTCTTTCTTGTTGTAATACAAACGTCTTTCAGTATAATCAATTGCTAAATTATTATCAAACCGGACTTTTGGCGTTCCCCCTTTGCGGCGTTCCCTCCTAAGGTGTGCGGCAACTCTTGCCCCCAATTCTTCTAAAGAAAATGGTTTTACAATATAGTCATCCCCGCCCATGCCAAAACCTTTTATTTTATCACTATCCTCTACCCTAGCAGTTAAGAATAGAATGGGGCAATGGACAAAATCCCGTATTTTAGCACATACTTCTAACCCATCTATATCTGGCATATTAATATCTAATAAAATCAAATCGGGCTGTTTCCCTGCTTTTTCAATCGCTTCTATCCCATTTGCCGCTGTTAGTACAGTATAATTATTATATAAAAAATAATCCTCCAGAGTAGAGACGATATCTGCCTCATCATCTACAATTAAAATTACATCTTTCATCCAGTTTATACCTTATTCTTTTCTATATCAGATAAATAATCCCTATATTCACTTTCCCATTTTTCTTTATCACTCTCATTAATCTCCCGTATTACTTTACAAGGGTTCCCTGCTGCAATTGTATTATCAGGTATATTCTTTGTCACAACAGAACCAGAGCCAATTACTACATTATTCCCAACCACAACCCTATCCCCATGGTCAAAATATACTGGCGGCGTAAGTACCATATCATCAGGTGCTTTCGCAAAACATTTTTTTAATTCCTCTAACGCACTTGTATCTTCCCAAAATTCCGAATCATTAAAACGTTTCTGGGCTTTATGGACTTTCTCCCATGAATTATCACCGACTTTTGCTGGGTTATACAATTTTTGCCCTATCATTCTATCCCATTCTATTTTTGATTTCATTTTTTCCTCCATTTTTCTGGCAAATTATGGCAGTAGTATATTATTATTTTTTAAATCTTCTTAGAAAGATATAAAACTAGATCATCATCATTTTTACATGCTTCATATTGCCCACACACTTTATCATTATACCAAACTCCAGAACCATCTGGTATATAACCACGTTTTATATACATCCGTTGGGCACTTCCATAACCACTATGGAGCCCAACCCCCAAATAAACTATATCTGCATATTCTGCAGCAATCTTTTCTGCTATATCTATTAAACAAGTCCCTATTCCCATATTCCGATATTTCTCTAAAACACCAAAATCTACTATTTCTGGATACCCTTTTCCCCCAAACGCACCCCATGCACTATTTGGGTAAATATTTATGTACCCAACAGGTTTGCCAGAATATTCAGCAACTAAAGCTACTGCTTTTTGCGTTTTCTGATCTTCTAACCTTTTTAAATACTTTTCCACTGACGCAAATATCCAGCCCTGTTCCCTTTCAGCATCTGTAATTGCTTTTGCATCTTTATATTCCATATTACGGATTATCAGTTCTCCTTTTGAAAAATAAACCATATCAACGCACCTCCAAACTCTATTTATCCTTTTATTACTTTTTAAGGAAAAAATTAGGGCAATAAACTACCATAAAAAGTATAACACAAAATATAAAAAAACAAATCTTTTTTGACTAATATTGTTATTTATGTTAGAATAAAGTTTAAGTATTATTTATAATTAAAAATTACTTTCATTTTCTAACCATCAATATTATAGAATTTTATACAACATTATTTAAAAATTTCCATAGAGGTATTGGATATGAAAAAAGCTATAACATGGATTTCTATTATTACTTTTATTATTTTATTAATAGACTTGGGAATTATGGGATTAAAGATACTAGAACATAATTATAATATTATAATAGAAGGATATATTGGCAGTACTTGCTATTTAATCTTTTTTACTTGTATTATTCTTAAATTTTTTACTAACAAATGCCCATACTGTGGAAAAATACAAATTGTAAATGGCAAATATTGCCCTCATTGTGGAAAAGAGTTAAAATGATAATCGCACCAATTCCTCTGGCTGTATGACGCTTAATATTTTAGGAAATGCCAATAACATTCTCTTTAAAGGCTTAAAGCACAAAGGGGCAAGGCTGCCCCTGTATTAAAAGCTGGGATATAGGGGCTTATACCCCATTCTTCCATATATACCTATAATCCCACAACTTCCTTTGTAACTTTCTACATCATTGTATCATCTTTAAGCACTTCTGCCAAATTAATTTTTTTTACATTCTGCCACGCAAAATAATACGCCAATACTACAGTCCCTAAAATAGCTAACATAAAAATGATAATTGGAATAAATGGTGCCTCTGCCAAAAATACTTTTATTTCAAGATAACTTGCTTGCAACATATACCCAATTGCAACAACAGCTAATGGAATAGTAATTAAAATTGGACGTCCAGCTATTACTAAAGCCTCAATACAAAACATTTTCCTCATTTCCTTTGGGGTAAGCCCAATAGACATATACCTTGCAAATTCTCTTTTCCTTTGTCTTACAAACCCTAATGTATTTGAAAATACATTGCCCACTCCAATAATTGCAAGTAAAATACAAAAACTTCCAAATATAGTCATTATCCCTTGTATTTGTTTATTATTTATTTCATATGCCTGGATACGGTTTTCATATTCTATAGTATATTTAGAGCTGATAAGCTGGTTAATCTTACTTTGTATCATATTTAGCCCATCTAATGTTGCATTTTCACCGCTAAGCACACGGATATAGGTATTTTCCTTTATTTGCCCTACCTGCCCCTTTATTTCTTTCCATAAAGACACTGGAATAAAATGTACAAGTTCATAATAATCTAGTGTCGCATACTCCTCTCTTAAAACAGGCACTTTTTCTGTATAGGATAAAACTGGGATCTCTACTGCTATTTCTTCCCTGCCTGGCTGCCTTAACACACTTGTAGCACTTTCTTTATTGCTATGAACTTTTATATAAGGCATAAATATAGGGTGCCTAAAATTAGGATTGGTCACATCACGGATTTGGTTTCTTATTATTACCCCATTAAGCTGTGGTGTAATGCCAATCTGTATGCAATAATCCAAAAAACTGTTATCATCTAATATTATAATTGGGGCATTTACCAGCCACCCACTTTCCACTTTTGTTACATTACTAGTGGAAGCATGAGAAAAGCCACCAAAAGATTTCATCTCTTCACTTATCTCTTCCTCTGTAATGATTCTCTTTGCTGTTGCTTTTTGATAGGCAACTGCACTCGCTACCCCGTCAAGCCTTTGAATTCCTTGTACTTCTTCAAAGGTATCTACATCTGTATCCTTCACCGTAACCATAATATCCCATACACTTTGATACCTTTCGAAATAGGTTTCTCTTGTGCTGATTTTTGACATAGAAAAGAAGCACTGCATAATTGTAAATGCCATAAAGGAAAATATAAAAGATAAGGATGCTGTCTGTAAGGCTTTTCTTTGTGCCCTTAACGCATTGCCAGCTAACTCTCCTTCTACCCCAAATAACAATGTAAGTAAATAAGAATTTTTCTTTCGTTTTAGCTGAAGTTCACTTGTATTTTTCATTGCCTCCAATGGTGTCATTTTACTTAATTTCCTTGCTGGCAGCCATACAGAAATCCATATTGTTATAACTGTCACAAGTAATGTCAGCATTAAGACCAAAGGATGGTAGCCAAAAACCACTTTATGCTGCCCCGTGGCACTACTTCCCAATAAAAATAAAAGCCCCATACTACTTATAATGCCTAGCAAATTTCCAGCTATAACTGGCACAGCACAAAGAACTAATGCTTCCTGCAAAAGACATGCCCGTATTTGTCTTGGTGTAGCCCCAACACTAGAAAAAATACCAAACTGATGAATTCTTGTATTCATAGATACTGCAAAAGAATTGTGTATAATTACAATTAATGAAAACGATGCCATCACCACTATTACTATAAACATTGGAAACAACAGCCTTGGAGCTGTATCCTTTGGATCACGGATTAAATACATTGCTAAAAGCTCATAGTTATAAACCACCTTTTCTGGCGAAACCCCAGCCAATTTAGCAATATATGGCATATCAGAAAAAACATGCCTATAATCAGAAAAATAAATATCTATTATGGTTTCTGTCCCCTCGCTTTCCTTTTCATTCACCACTACATCTTTTACACTGGCAAAATTCTTTATAGATTCTATCTTCTCCTTATCCATTTCCCCTATAATCCGGCTTTGCCAAGCACCTTCCTCTAATTCAATCCTCTCCACCTCATACTTCCACATATTATAAAATAACCCACATAATAATGATAAAAGCAGCGCAGAAATAAATGCAGAAAACCTAATAGAGCCTAATGAACGATTGTTCTTTATATAACCTGATAAATAATCTTTCCACATTCTCTATTACCTCCTCCGTTCATCACTAAGAATATGACCATCTTCAAGTATAATAATCCGTTCTGCTTCTAAAGCAATTTTTTCATCATGGGTAATTAATAAAATCGTCTGATCTAAGTTCCGGTTGGAAAGTTTTAGCATATCAATAATTTCCTTAGAATTTTTCTGATCTAAATTTCCAGTCGGCTCATCTGCTAAAAGAAGCGCTGGACGGTAAATTAGTGAACGTGCAATTGCAACCCTTTGCTGCTGGCCTCCTGATAATTGGCTTGGCAAAGCCTCAAGTTTTTTCGCAATGCCAAGGGCATTAATAATTTTTTCAAAATACTCCTTATTTACTTGTTTCTTATCAAGTGCAAGAGGCATAAGTATATTCTTCTTTACTGTAAGAGTAGGAATCAGGTTATAAAACTGATACACTAATCCCACCTTCCTGCGCCGGAAAATAGCTGCTTGTGTCTGGCCTAGCTGAGAAATATCTTGACCATCTATAATAACTTTTCCACTTGTAGGCTTATCCACACTGCCAAGAATATGTAACAAAGTAGATTTCCCTGAACCAGATGCCCCAATAATTGCCACAAATTCTCCTTTCTTTACTGACAAATCAATTCCATTGAGAGCCATTACTTGATTACCGCCAGATCCATATACTTTCTTTACTCCTTCACACCTTAAAATCTCCATAAACTGTCTCCTTTCCTGCTATACCTAAGATTTTCAGCAAAATCCATGTTACAGCTTTTATAACTTATATTATAGCAAGTGAAAGTTACAACTTAGTGACTGTAAAAACGAATTTCAAAGCAAGCACCACCACCTAACCTATTTTTTGCCCGTATTGTCCCATTTTGCCGTTCAATAATTTCTTTTGCCAAAGCTAACCCAATCCCTATGCCATTTCCACTTGAATTTTTTCCCCGGTAAAACCGTTCAAAAAGATGTGGCATATCTTCCTTTTTAAACCCTTCCCCATTATCCCAAATAAGGATTTCTGTATATAGAGGATTCTGCATATAAGAACAATAGACCGTCCCACTACCATGTTCCATACAATTTTTCATTAGGTTCATTACTGCTTCTATTGTCCAATCCAAATCGGCGATCACCGCTACCTCTCCTAACTCTGGTATATCAACAGAAGTAGCACAACTTTTCAATAATTCTTGTAAATTATCTGCTGCAAGGACTAATATAGTAAAAACATCTACTTCCTTCTTTTGTAAAAATAATGTACCCGCATCAATACGGGCTAATACCAATAAAGCTTCTTCTAAAGAAGTAAGACGTAAAAGTTGCTTTTCTACCTGCCCTAAATAATTATTATTAAAATCCTGTTTTATCATCTGGACAGATAAAGAAATAGCAGTAATTGGCGTTTTTATCTGATGGGCGATATTGAACAAGTTTTCTGCAAAATCATTTTTTGCTTGTATTGCTGCCTCTTTTGCCTGATAGAGAAATATCACTGTTTTGTATATCTCATCTTCTAATTTTGAAAACTCATCTTCCCCAGAAGCAGAAAGAATAACTGCTTTACCAATATTCACCTGTTCCAAATACTCTGCTAAAGCATGGATCCGTATGGCTTCCCTTTTATTCCGATATAAAAAAGTAACAATAAAAAGGAACACCCCTGCCAAAAAGCCAATTATTACATATAAACTATTTTTCCTATAAGCTAAGCCTAAAAAATCTTGCCTATGGTATCCTAAAACTGATAAAATATTATCCTCTGCCCTTACTATAATATTTCCGCTTATATATTCTTTTAATGCAGCAGAAATTATTTTTCTTGCCTCTGGGTCTTGCTTAACTACTTCCCCACAAATACCAGTTAATAATTCAAATTGAAGCTGGCTATTATAATAGGAAACACACATAACAGAAACAGCAGAAGCAATTAAACTAATAGACAATACAAACCCCAAAATAATAACTACATTTTTTTGCCCATTCATATTGTATCCTCCATACGATAACCTACACTTCTAACTGTTTTCAGGCAATTTGGCTGGTAAAGTTTATCCCGCAGCCGCTTTATCGTAACTGTTAAAGTATTATTATTTACATAATTCCCTTTCACATCCCATACCTGCTCTAAAATTTTTTCCCTAGTAACTGTTTTTCCTTTATTTCGCATTAAATATAAAAGTAACTGATACTCTGCTGCGCTTAAACTTATTTCTTCTGAATGGCAGGAAACTACTTGGCAGTTTAAATCCATTCTAATTTCATCACAGGAAAGATATCTTCCTGACACATTGCCAGCCCTACGTAATAATGCTAAAATTCGTGAATACAATACTTCTAATTCAAATGGTTTTACTACATAGTCATCGGCACCATTTTGAAAACCCAAAACTATATCCGTAGAATCTCCGCGGGCTGTAAGAAAAATAATAGGAAGTTCTTTCCAATTACTACGTATCCAATGGCATAAACTATCTCCACGCCCGTCCGGCATATTCCAATCCAATAATACTAACGTTGGCACATAATTATTCAAAGCCTCCCTTGCCATAGCAAGAGTAACACATATTGTTACTTTAAACCCTTTCCTTTCTAAATATTCTTTTACAATAGATGCAATATTAGGATCATCTTCAATATAATATAAATCAACCATAACAATCTCCATTTTTTCTTTTTTTCTATTATAACAAAAAAGAGTTACAGTTTAATGACAAACCTATTATTATTTGTATTATTCTTTGAATTCCTATATGTCTATGCCTTTTCTAAGTTTCAACTTGCTTTGTTCTTATTCTGAATCATTTCTGATACCTCATTTCTTCTTTGCTGTGTTTATAGTTTCTAATAATAAAAAGGTAGCTGATTTTTATTAAGATAAATCGCTACCTAAAAATAAACAATATTCAAATTTTTTGTTATATCTTTCTCAAGAAACTTAAATTTTTTTAGTATGTACTTACTTCAGCAGCCAAGATTTTGCTGCATAATGCTATATATTCATCATAAGAAATTTCAGTCCCATTCCACGTATATTTCATTCCAGACTCTGCATGATTTGGGTCAACAAGTTCCTCGCCAAAATTCATTTCTGCAACTAAGTTATCAGCTCCTTCAAATCTTTCCATATGGTAAAATTCAAATCCTGCACTTGATGTGTTACTATACATAATCCATATAGCTCCATTATAATAGGTATAAGAAAGAATGAGAGCAGTACCATCACCCCCAGCAAACTTATATACCTTGTTATCACGCACATCAAGGTATATTCCGCCATAAGGCCCACAAATAATAAGTTCGTTTTCTCCATCATTGTCAAGATCAACTTTCTCTCCAATAGAATACGAATCCTCTCCCTCAGAATCCATAATTAAATCGGTAATATAAAATGTCGATGTCAAATCTGTAGAGTCAACTGCGTTTATTGAACCACTGATAAATAAATCTAATAGTTCTTCTGCTGTCATTTCCAAATTTACGGTTTCATCTCCCTTTACACCCGAATCAGCACTCTTACTCGTTTGTATATCACTTTCCTGCTGATTTGTAACAAATTCATCTTCTTTTATTTTCCCACAAGCAACAATACTCACAACTGTTAGAAAAGTTAGAAAAACACATGCCAATATAGTTATCTTTTTATGCCTGTTCATACGCATACCTCCTAGAAAGCTATTACTAGAATTTTTTGTTGAATCATACAACTTTATTATTCTAACAGATATGTATATACAATTTCATTAAAATTTTCTTAATCTTCCCTTTCCTTATTTTGTTCAATCATCTGCCTTGTCCGTTCCTTCTTCCCCTGCCCTGTACTGACTACCCTCGGCTTACAATAGCTGCCGTATGATTATTTTAAGAAAAAATATATCTTAGGCACTTCGCCCTGTCAGCTTGTAAGTATCAAAGTTTTGTGCCAATCCCTACTAGCCATATTGAAAAATACCTATTTTAATGGTACAGTTATATTACTTAAATATAATTATATTATTAATAAAAGATTGAAATAAAAACAATTTTTTAATAAGGAAAGGAGCATTTTCTAATGAAAAAAAGAGAAAGCCTATCAAAAATTAAATTATCAGATTTACAAAAAGAACATTTAAAGGCCGAAATAAAATCCTTTTATATTACGGAAAGGGATGAAGAAATTGGCATTATTGAGCAAATGCAATTATTAGATTTATTTGAAGAAAAATTGGCCCCAATTATTTATAATAAAGCTCTTGATGACGCAAAAAAATGGTTTGCCCAGATGATAGACAACCTAGATTCTGACTATTATACCTTATATAAAGATGAAGATTAAAGAAATCTGATATAACTATTGACATTACAACCAATTAATGATATAAATATAATTGTAATAGCAATTATTACAACTAGACTGGAGGTAAGTAACATGGCAAATTTTAACAAAGTAAACGTAGCAGCAGAGGCAAGGACAGAACTCCATAACCAGCTTTCCCTAACTGGTGCTGAAATAAGTATTAACAATCTCCCTGCAGGTACAAGTGTACCTTTTATTCACTCCCACAAAAAAAATGAGGAAATCTACGCAATCCTTTCTGGAAAAGGTAAAGTTATTATTGATGGGGAAACAATAGAACTTACTGCTGGCGATTGGCTCCGCATCTCTCCAGCAGCAAAACGCCAGTTTTTTGCATCAGAAGGTACAGCAATTAATTTTATCTGTATCCAAGTAAAAGAAAATTCTCTGGAAGAATATACAAAAGATGACGCAATAGTATAAAATAACAAATATGGAGCTGTTACAAAATAATAAATTCATACACCAACAATGTAGAATAGTTACTATATATTGTATAAAAATTTTATTTTATGGCAGCCCCATTTTTAACTATTTTATAAGATAAAAAAATAAGAAATTATAAAATAGGAGAAAAAGATGATTATATTAATAACAGGTGCTTCACACACTGGCAAAACTGCACTTTCCCAAAAACTACTTGAAAAATATAAATATCCCTATTTATCCATAGACCATTTAAAAATGGGGTTAATTCGTAGTGGCTACACTAAACTTACTCCTGAAGATGATAATAAACTTACAAGTTATTTGTGGCCTATTATCCGTGAAATAATTAAAACTGCCATAGAAAACAAGCAAAATCTTATTATTGAGGGGTGTTATATTCCTTTTAATTGGCCAAGTGACTTTGAAAAGGAATATCTTGAACATATCAAATACTATTGCCTTATAATGAGTGAAAATTATATAAAAAACCACTTTACCAATATAAAAAAATATGCAAGCATTATAGAAGATCGTTTTAATGATAACTGGTGTACTATGGAAAGTGTTTTAAAAGATAACGCACAGTTTTTGGAACTTGCCCAAAAGTATAATGTAAATTATATTCTTATTAATGATGAATATGAGATAAACATTGATTTATAGTAACAGCATAAAAAGCACTATTTAAAACCCTAAGCAAGCTAAAAATAGTGCTTTTTGCTTAATTTGCACAATAGGCTTTTAAGCATTTTTGAAATATTTGATTTTGGTATTTCGGCTACTATATAAGCATACGTACTATAACAATCGCCTCCACCATCTGCATGAATTATTTTAACTTTGCTGCCTTTTTCCAACACTTTGTTTACATATAATTTCCTGTAAATTGACTTAATTATAACAATTAATAATTAATTCCATTAATTGCCAATATCCCATCTACAACCCCAAAATTTATATTTGCCGTTTTTCCATCTGAAATAGAAAACCCTGCCATACTGGGCTGGAAATCTTCGATATCAGCCATTTCTATAGATTTGAGTAATTCCTCCGTAAACACTGTTTCTGCACCTAGATTTAAAAAATCTTCTTTTGTTTCTACCACGCCAACATCTGGCAATCCTACATAAACGGGAAATGCAGTTAACGCTGCCAATGCCTCCAAATCCTTATCTTTAGCTGCTACTTTTACCTTCTCGGCAAATTCCTTTGCTGCCTTACTATCAACGGCAAAATTATCCTCATATCCTACTGTTGTCTGATCGTTTTTTTCTACTGCCTCTGTTTCTGCTTTATTTGAAATAGTATTTTGTTGTGATTCTTGCTGTACACTCTGGGTACTGCCCTGCTGCGTATCTTGATAAGATTGCTGGCTTTTACTACATCCTGCCAAGACTGCCCCTGCTA
Organism: uncultured Lachnospiraceae bacterium; assembly: GCA_910577045.1. Taxonomy (GTDB): domain Bacteria; phylum Bacillota; class Clostridia; order Lachnospirales; family Lachnospiraceae; genus RGIG8607. The sequence goes on from CAJTLB010000002.1 coordinate 176,138, forward strand.
AAGTGAAACTTAAAACCATAACAATCACTCTTTTTCTTTTCTTTTTCATTTTAATTTCCTCCTATCTCAAATTCAACCTCTCCTAATGCACCAGGAGCAATTTCATATTTTTCAAAAACAATAACTGGGCAATTATTTTTATTTATATAAAATTTAACATCTTCCGAAATTCCTGTAAAACCTCCTTCCTCTGTTGTAAAAAATATTTCTCCTGCATTTTGTCTTTTCTCAATCTGTTCCAAAATACTCTTATTTACCTGTTCAACATAATTACTGCCTAACATATCCTCTAATGTAACAAGTTTCCCTGTATTTAAGTCTAAATTATAATAATTTGACTCATTATAGGCATTTGTCCAATTTTCTGTTCCCCTTACAACAAAAGAAAGATAATTATTGCTCTGCTGCTTTATCTCATAGCCTACTGTAATCTTTATATTGTGTTCTGCCCATTCTTCTAATGTTCCTCCTGTTTCTAAAAAAGCTGCCCTATATTCTTCTGCACGTAAAACTGCATTATCTGCATATTGATTACACCGGGCAAGGATTTCCTGATTAATTTCATCTACTGTTATTCCTGTATCTGCCGCAATCATTTCAATCGTTGGAATTTCTACAGATACTGCGATATTGTCCTTTTCTGTTTCATAAGATCGGAATGTCAATATCTGGGCTAGCCCTCCAATAATAGGAAACTGCGCTGCTTCCTTTGCAAATACTGGGCTTATATTCAAAGCTGCTGTAAAAACAATACATACGGCAGCAGCAGCTGCCTCTATGCTGCGAATTACTTTTTTAAACCTATTTCTTTGAGCAAAGCTCTTTTTCTTTGCCTGTTGTCCCCGTGATTTCATTATCTCCTGCTGTACCCGGATATTAAGCTCCTCTGGAATAACAATTTCATTATATCTTTCTTTCATTTTTTCTAATCTACCCATAAATCTGCCTCCTGCATATTTTCTTTTAATAGCTTTAAGCCCCGATAAAGTTTCGTTTTAACCGTATTCAAGTTAAATCCGGTTATGCTGGATATTTCCTTCAAAGACATTTCCTCAAAAAATCTAAGTTTTATAATTCCTTGCATATCCATCTCCAACTTCTCTAATTCTTGTTCTATATCACCTCCCTGCTCATATCCTTTCTCATAATACGCTTCCTCGTGTTCCATCGTATCCGCGATCAAAACAACTTTATTGCGCTTTTTTAATACTGTTAAACATTCATTAATTAATATTCGATAAAACCATGTCTTAATTGCGTCTTCATTCTTGATATTCTCATATGCTTCAAGCGCTTTGCAGACAGCACTTTGGACAATATCAAGGGCGTCCTCCTGATGTTTGGTATAACTATAAGCCACTCGATAAAATCGTTCTTGATTTTCAAGGATATACTGAATCAGCCTTTCATATAATGCTTGTTTCATTACTGGTACGCACCTTTCTGTTTTACTCTTTTACTATATAGACTTTTTTAGTATCCGAAAAGTTTCAAAAATAAAAATATTCAAACTAATTTTCTATAAAACATTAACATCTCCAGTTACTGACAGTCATGTTTCCTATTTTGTGCACATAGTCTTTCAGGGTAAAAAAATAACGGTAAAACTATAATAGATTTACCGCTAATTTGATGATATATTATAAATACTAAGTATTTATAATAACTGGAATTTATAAAATATTGTTATTGTGTTTCTACCAACTTTTGTATTACCTCTTCTTTGGTTGACACAAAAAAGAAGTTATTGCCATTATTGGATTCGTATATAAAATCCTTTAATGGTTTGCCTGTATACTGGGAGTAATCCCCATAAATGGCAACCCTAATATGATAATTAATAAACTTTTGAAGTATTTCGCCTGCCATGCCGCTGCTAAGAATAAAAAATTCCTCACATATTGCCAATTTATTGATTACTATTTTTGTTGCACCTATTTCATACTTAACAGCCATAGCCAAATCTAAAGCAGATTGTGTATCAACAATTAGCTTTTCATCACTGGAAATAACTGCAATATTTGTTCCATTATCCTTCAAATGTTCAATATTCATAATATCCTCCTAAACCTAATTTGCAGTACAAATTCCAGTTAAAGCTATATTCTACTTATAAAATGGTAACTTGTCAAGTGTTACATAATTTATGGTTTACCATAATATAAATTGTGTCCCTAATCCTATATTTATAAACAAGTTTCCTCAAAAGGCTCCACAAACTGGAAACCGTCTTGTTCCATTTTTTTATAGCCCTCAGCCAACATCGGCCCCATTCCATAGAACATCCCACACTCTTCCAAAGGTCCCATCATTTGCCCATCATCGTTGTTATCATTAAAGCCACAAGCTTTGTTCCCAATCATATAAACCCGCATATTATCATCGGCGATCATCCATTTGTAACAGTCACAGGTAGTCGCCACAACAAAACAATACTGGGCCTGTCCGTCTTTTAGATGGTCGCAATTAATCTCAAGTTGAATGGTATAATAGGGGTTCTCAAACTCTACCTGTTCTACAAAAAATTCCTGTATCGTATGCTCTGCCACCTTGGGATCGACCTTGCAGAGGTGGTAATAAAGGGCTGTCCAGCCTGTCTCAAAGAGTTTACCAAAATGGCCCAGCACATAATGAACCACTCTCTCGGTTTGCTCCAGATTATCCTCAGACAGATTCCAGATCACCAAATCTAGGATAAAATCCTGTTTCAGATAATTGGTATCCAAAAAAAATGGTATCTTGACTAAAGGGCCTTCCTCCTCTTGAAGCGAAATAAACTGCCTAATATCCAACTCTTCCAAGGCAACTGGCTCTCTATCATCTAAATATTTGTGCATATCAATTCCTCCTTTTTAAACCTTCTAAGTGATGATCCCTGCTCTTATTATCTGGTTTCCTCCAACCAATCCATTCCAGGATAAGGTTCACAAGTATGGGCATACCACTCCACACATTTGGCCGCTAGTCCCCGTTCTTTCATAGTACATTTTAAAGGAATAACAGACTGTCCATCACTAGGTTCAATAGGAGCCTCCTTATCAGAACCCAAAAACTCTGGGTTAAAGCTGGTCCAAAAAGTTTGAGTTCCCTCATCCCAAATTTCTAGGTAAATCAGTTCCTCCGAACTCTCTAAAAGAAGATACCCTTCCTCTCCACATTCATCTAGTGCAAGAAAAAGGCTTAAATAGGTACCGTTGCATACTTTCTCTACGATATCCCTTATACCCTCCTCTGATAAGTCAGTGATTTGGGTATCTTCACCTGTACTGAATTCCTTATTGGCATATTTGATACCAATTCTCTCTGGCAGGAGAGGAACTTCACGTTTTTTCATAATCTTTTCCATAAAATTTTCCTTTCAAAATTGTTACTCATCCACAAAAAATCTATTTTCAAAAATAACAGTATCATCCCACAACTGAACCTCAATATATGAATAATATCCTGAAACATATTTCATAAAATTTTCCAATCCGCCATTAAAAGCATTTATTTGTGCCAGTAATTGTACTTCTGTCAACTGATAGATTTTTCCTGTCCTTTCATATTGTGCACAGCTATCCCCTAACGAAAAACTTATACTATCTGGGCATATTTCACTCAATTTTATCTTATACGAAATTCCCCTTCCAAACCAATTATCTAAATAATCACACCCCTGCAATACAAAAGATACTGGATGCCTTTCTTTTGGTTTTCCACCAAGGCTGGAAAAATTATTATACAAAAATTCATCCGTTTTTAGCCTGCGCAAATAATAATTTTCAAAATCTGCAAAACGATAAAAGGCAGTTGTATGAGGATTTTCTTTTGTCAACTTTTCTGCTAGTAAAAAAGCTTTTTCTTTTGGTAATCGCATAATATTTTGAAAAGGCTTACAATTTGGGTGGCAATAATGCACAAGAATTAGACTGTTTATCAGTTTAAATTCCGAAGTGTAAGAGTTTTGATTTTTCGCCATGCCCTTCATTTCCTTTGTTCTTTTACTTAATAGTATAAATTGTTCCACTTTTTCTGTCCACACTTATATACTAACACCACATCCACTTTCCCACCTTATGCTCGTCAAACTGAGGCTTTCCCTCAATGTAAAAAACCTAAGGTCCTAAATTAATGATTCTCATAATAACAGTCTCCCTTCTCTCCTTTAATAGAAGCAGTCTATCACACCAAATATCCCAAAAAACGGACTCGTTATTTTTCTACACATCTGTCCTTGTATAGAATGTCGCCTTCCCTTTACCATGTCTGTCAACAACCCCGTCCTTCATCAGCTGTGTCAACGAATTTTCTACGGAAGCCTTAGACAGGGACGGCACAAGTTCCATGATTTCACTCTTCGTAAATTTACCGATTTTTTCACAAACTGCTTTTCTAACCATTTCAATTGCGGGCAGCTTATCATCCACAAGACTGATCCGGGTCTCAAAGTCTCTATAAGCTGCCAGCACGATTCCAAGCAAATATTTTATAAATGGTGATGGATCATTTTCATTTTCGTGCCAGCTAATTCCGCACCGTTCCAATACATCGTAGTAATTTTCTTTGGTCTTTTCTATTTTGCTCTCCAAGCTGATATATCTCCCCACAACATACCCACACCGATATAGAAGAAGCGTGGTGAGCAGGCGCGACATCCGGCCATTTCCGTCATTGAATGGGTGGATGCATAGAAAGTCATTGATGAAAATCGGAATCAATACCAGTGGATCTACGATGCAGGCATCGATTGCCTGATTGAAATTATCGCAGATGGAATCGATTGCCCCCGGTGTTTCATAAGGCGCCAATGGAGTAAAACGCACTGTCCGCGATCCATCTGGGTGGTTTTCAGCTATCACATTCTGGGTATTCTTAAACCTTCCCCCAATATCCTTCTGTGAATATTGATATAAATCCCGGTGAAGCTGCAAAATATAAGAGGAACGAATCGGGATATATTCATAGCTCTCATGGATCGTATTTAAAACATCCCGATACCCCATGATTTCTTCTTCATCCCTATTCTTAGGCGTTGTCTTTTCCATAACAAGCTGCTGAAACCTGGTGCTTGTCGTAACAATGCCTTCAATCTTATTGGAAGCCTCAGTACTTTGTATTTTCGCTATCTCAACCAGTTTTTCCAGTGTGGCAGGTTTCTGCTTAAGGTATAATTCCTGTTTTCCTTTAAACTCATGGATCTGTGCTACCAATCCAAGAATTTCCGAATCCCATCTATAATCTTTTAAATTAGCATAGTTAAAAATCCGCATTTGCCTAGCCCCTCTCTTTTCGCCTAATTATACCACTCCTTTAGGCAATAATCAATATTTTGCCCTAAATTCACCTAATTTATTCTTAAATTATGCGAAAGTCTAATCATTAGGCGATTTCAATATTTAAAAATACATACATTTTTATTCAATCAAATTTTTCACCAAATCAAAAATAGCCAGCACCTTTCACGCTGACCCGAATACCCTTTAACGATTATTATAACAATAATCCTACTTCATAACGATAGTCTCTGAAAATTTTTAGTAGGCATTTATAACAATCTGAATTTTTAGTCTACGTCTGGCTGCTGTCCATCGTGGACATTCCACTGGCATTCCATCATCTGCATATCCGTAAATACTGCTTTAAAAGAAGATTCCTCTGGCGAACAGGCATAGATGCCAAATTGAATCTTTCCATTTCCCTTCTGCATATGACAGATTCTCATTTGGTTAAAATGAATTCCATCTGCAGAGCATTCAATACAATAATCGTCCTCCCGGCGGCTGAAACGATACCACATGGATTTTACCGAAGCATCAATAACCGTAGTTGCCCAATCTGAATAGCCTCCATTTGTTACAACACTACCTAAATGCTGGTATTCTTCATTTTCATATTCAACCGATGCTTTTAACCAGTTTTCACTGTCGAGATACATTACAATTCCGCACTGGTCAAACCTGTGGCAGCTTTCTGCAAATTCTGTTTTTGCAACAAAACTGAAATATTTCTCTTCTGTTTCCATTTGAAACACTGGAGCATTATCATTTTGAAAATGATAATAAGTTCTTTGCCACAAATCCGTGTGTTGTTTTGTAATGATCTCAACTCTACCATTTTCAATTTTATAATCTAGTGGTTCTCTTATCCATTTAAAATTGGTCATATCCATTATCTATCAACTCCAAATCTTCTGTTTTCTGTGTATTTACCTGCTATTAAATTATACTTCTATTCTTTACAGATTTCCACTCTGTCCTCCATCTTTTTTGTAATCATGCCCTCTTCAAACGGGTGGTTCGCTCTGTGGCTATAAGCCTTTGTTACCGTTCATCGCCTAAAGACGCTGGCTTTCACTTTGTTCAAGCCGATATACTTGCCAAATACCTTTATTCAGTAGTTTTTCACTTATTCTGTTTTTACTAATGAAAATCTGGTAGAAACATAAATATGATTGTGGTATTCTATTAATGATACGACTCAAGAAGCCTGGAGAACAAAAATTTGAAAATTATAAAGGTAAAGGGCAGAGCTGCATCATTGATAGAACAATTATTACAAGTGTGGGAAAGTTCTGTAAAGGCAACACATCTCTTTTTATCACAAAACGAAATGGAAAACATTAAGGAGTATGTACCACAAGCATTAAAAGAAATATCTTTTTTAATTATTGCAGAAAATGAAAGTCAAATTCCTGTTGGTTTTATGGGGATTGCAGAGCAACACCTTGAAATGCTCTTTATCTCTCATGAAGAAAGGGGGGGGGAAAGGATTAGGTAAGGAATTGCTTAAATACGGAATAGAAAAACATTCGGTTAATAATTTAGCAGTTAATGAGCAAAATCCTCTTGCAAAAGATTTCTATGAACACATGGGATTTGAAATTTATAAAAGAACAGAGTGTGATGAACAAGGCAATCCATATCCACTTTTATATATGAGATTAGGTAGATAACTTCCAATTTACCATAAGAAAATCAGAGACTGATTATTGAAATAATTCCTGTAATATAAGACCACTGTTTATCTTGTTTACTTAAAAAGTATCATATCCGTTTTCTATACGCTCTGATAATATCTTATTCTACCAAGATTGTAGTAATGGTGGTTTAGATAAGCTTGAGTTTATCAACTCCTTTTGTATTATATAAATATCTTACCTATCTAACATTTATAGCCAAATATTAAATTCCTGTGGCTCAGGTAAATGTTCCCAAATATCTTTTATTGGAACTTTTGACAATACTTGCTTATGATTATCATTCAACCATAGGACATGTGCTTTTATATAATCTGAGTAAATTGTCTTATTTCCCATTACTACTTCTTCAACAACCTGAAAATATACAAATTCTTCAAAATTATTTGCCCATAAATCAATATCTCCTGTGTCATGCCCATATACTACTACTTTTGGTTCATCTTTCCCATTTTCATATAAAAAACAATATTTATCGCCAGATATTTTACATGCAAATGGGATAAGGCTGTATAGAGGATTGATAGATTGATGCTCTGGATAGATTTCTAAATCAAAGTTCAAGCACTCATATAACTCATTATAGGCACTTTGAAGATCTTCAAAAGCTATTAACCGGCAATCACCCATAAATTCACCAAAAAAATCCTCTCTTCGTACATAATCCTTGTCTACAATTTTATTTTCAACCCATTTTCTAGAGTAGAGCAAGTAATCCATCATTCCACTTTTATTGATCTCGTGAAATAATTTAGGAAATTGTATCCCCAAACTCATTTCCACATCTTTTAATTCCATAAATCCATACCTCACAACATATAAAAATTTTATTTTAATGAACATGACTGCATTATATCCAGCCTCATAAGTATATGTTCCTTCGGCTTTATTTTTTTCTACATAGGTATTTTATTACTTACAATTACTTTTTTACTATTATTTTTAATTACTTAGGTATTATTTAACTGCCCTATAAAATAAAAGTCGTTTGATTTATTCCCATTCATTGTTGTCAATGTTAAAGGCTTGTATTCCTGCTCCAAAAAATCTCTTAAAAGTAGTTTTACCCATGCTTCATTATGGTGCCGGCATACTGCACCCTCCCTCTGGCAATTCAAACACACCATATACACCATAAGTTTCTTTGTATTTTTCAAATCTTAAAAGATTACGTTCATCTGTATTCAGTAAAAATCATTTACATACAAAATTCCCCGTGGTTTCAATACCCACTTAATTTCTGCTAATAATTGCTTTTGTTCCTCATTTGTCCGTATACAGGTTAAAAGCACAAAAAGAATTACAGCGTCAATACTTGCATCTGGCATAGCAATTTTATCATCTTCCTTTATCCATAAATCAAGATAGGGACACTGCTGTTTTCCTCTTTCTATCATGCCTTTTGAAAAATCAATGCCAATTAAATTATAATAACCATTATGATATAATTCATCAAGTGTCCTCCCATATCCGCAGCCTACATCAAAGATAATACTGTCTTTTTTACATATTTCGAAAACTCTTCAGCTTGAAATGGAGTAGTAAATTCTTTTTTTCAGATACACTATTCCAATATTCTTCTTGTTTCACTTTTACTTAACCCCCTTTTCTTTCATTATATAAAAAAACTGTAATAATCAGAGCCATATTCAAAGAGACTAACTTTGCTTCATTAATATGGGTGCCAAGGCATTGCTGTTTTTAGTGCCATAATCTACGAAAAGGTCAATAATATTATAAATCTCTCAATCAAAATTTCTTTATAGTTTCAAATCCAAAATTTCATGTTATCTTTTATATTAATTCTTTATCATTATAAATATTTTTATAATATCTATTCTACTCTAGTTTGCTTTTTTCTTTCCTTTATAAAATTCTATTTTATTCGAAAATTCTTCTACTGTTAAACCAGCATAAGAAGCAGCTTCTTTTATTGTAAAAACATGGTTTTCTACTAAATCAAATAACACTTCGATTTTTCCTTCCATTTTTCCTTCTATTTTTCCTTCTATTTTTCCTTCTTTGTGCCCCTCGACTTTTCCTTCCAGCCATCCTTCATTTTTAATGGTTTTTGCCTCATATTCTAATACCCTGCCTCCCATAACTTCTGTCACTCCTTCCCTCACTTTCTGATATTTCTTTGTAATACTCTCTAATACTTTCCTTGACATATCCATTATCGTACATTTTATATATTCCTCTATCTTCCTTTGTACCGCTAACTCTTCCAACTGATTTTTAATTCTTCCATACTCTTCCTGCAATTCTTTTAACTTTCTTTCATCTGTATTATATACTTCAAACTGGCTCTCATGCGAAAAAATATAAAAAGGGATTAAAAACAAAAGTTTTTTCTCAAAAATTTCTTCTATCCCATATGTTTGGGCTTTTACCACTGGTATCTGATACACCGCGTCTGTCCCTGGAGTCTTGATTACTACTTTCATCTCCTCTGGGGTAGCCTTCCCATGCCTTAAAAATAAAACGGCTGAATGGGGAAACGTCACTGTTAAAATACTTCCTGTTAATTCCCCTTGATCTAAAGCTATCTGGGCATCATATTCAAAAAAACGGACTAACATACTGCTGTCATCCGTACTTTGACATTCCCAATGATACTTCTTGGTTTCTTTTCCAACTACCTGAAAACTAGTATCTGTAATGCGTTCCTCTTCTATGCCATCTTGTTTATTTAGAAAATGTTCATTAGGAGAAAATACAATCGTTTCTTCTCCTGTATAATGTTCCCCAAAAATCTCATTGATTACAGGAAGAATTAGTTTACTACAATCGTTTAATAAAGTGCGAAATACATCATCATAAGGAGTATTTCCTGTATTCATAGTATTGTGGCTCCTTTGCTTGTTCTTTTGTTTTTTCTTATTTTTTTGTATTTCTAATTTTACTATACCATTGTTCCTTGTAAAAAGCAATTCCCACTTTAGGGAAAAAAGAAGGGGAATATCTTTTAGTTTATACAACCATATACAGAGATAACTTTCTAAAAAGAGGTATGACGCCATACATACAGGCACATACAACTGTATTGCAATTAGACATTTCAAAAACTCAAAAAAGGAGAGTGCATTATGAGAAAGATGACAAAGACTGCAGTGACTTTGGCTGCTATGTCTGCTATGACAATCGCTTCTGCTAGCTTAGCTTTCGCTGCAGCGCAAAGAGATCAATTAAATGCTGTAGAAAACCCTGCAGCTACTTCCAATCCTAATTCTGGTAAGTGGGAAGGTAACAACGCAGATGGCTGGACATTTACTCCAGCTGATGAGAAGAAGTTAGCAAATACATGGGCTGAAATTGATGGTGTATGGTATTACTTCCATAAAGATGGTATTATGGCTCGTGATGAGTTGGTTTATATGGAAGGAGAAACATACTATTTCACTCCTACTGGTGCTATGGCGGTAGGCTGGTATGGATTTGATAATGATTCTGATGTTATCTATAATTATGAGTTAAATATTGAAGATAATATTGCTGACATCAATAATCCTGTATTCAAAAATGCTGCGGATGCTTATGATACAGTATGGATGTATTTCTATTCAGATGGAAAAGCAGCAGATGATGAATGGGTAAATCCGGGTTCAGGATTATGGTATTATTTTGATGATATTGTAATGACATGTGGTGATTATGATCATGAAATTGGAAATGCTTATTATGGATTTGCAGAAGATGGACACATGTTTGTAGGCTGGGAAGAGAACTCTGAAAATTATCATATCAAAGTTCCAGATAAAAATGAAAGTACATGGTATTATTATGATGTAAATGGAAAGAAATTCAATGTAAATGCTGAAAATAATGGTTATGGTTGGAAAAAAATTGCTGGCAAATGGTATTGCTTTAGAGAAGAAGATTCTGGTGATGCACATTCAGTAGGAACTCTGATTACAAATACTTATTTTAACAATAAAGCAACTGCAGATACTGCAGATCCTGCAGATACATCAAAAGATGCAGAGTATTATTATGTAGATTCTAATGGTCTTATGGCTACAGGTGTTGTCAGTGTTAGTAAAGAGGCTTACTATGTAACAGCAGTTTCTGGCTGGAATGCAGATCGAAAAAAACTTAAAGACTGTGGTGGAGATACATGGGATGTTTTGTTTAATTCTAATGGAACCGCAAAAGAAGGCTGGAGTGGAACTAGATATTATGCAAATATGAATCCTAACAATGTACTAGGATTTGATAAAGAAGATTATATTGTTGAGCCATATGCTGAAAAGGGTAAGGTTTTAAAAGGTGCCCTTGTAAAAGATGCCTTTATCTCTAAATCTAGCAATTTATACTATGTTGATAAGTATGGTGATAAAATGGTAAATCATGCACTTCAAGTAGGTGCTGCTGATGTTACCAAAACAAATGGCAATATTACAGGCCTATCAACTTTTGTTGCAGATGATATAGATAATAGTAATCCTTATAAGGCATATATCTTATTTAATTCAAAAGGTGAAGCTTATTCAGATATAGAAGTTGGTAGAGAAATTAGAATTGGTTCTAAAAAATATACTGCTGTTGGCACATATACTGAAATAAGTTCTATTAAAGATTATAGTAAACTTAATGTAACTTTATTTATCTATGATAATAAAAATTAAAATGTTACTGATTAAAATTTCGTTGAAATTCTAATTGCGAATAGGGTGCCAGAATCCCTGGCACTCTTTTTATAGTTTCCTTAATCCAAAATCTATACATACTTTTTATTAGAACTTTTACAATATTTATGATATACTTTTAGAATCAACACTAGTAAGGAGATTATCATGGATATTACAAACGCTCAACCAATTTCCCATTCTCCCCGTTATCAATATATTGACACTGCCAGAGGCATTGGGCTAATTCTTTTGGTTCTTGGGCATATTGTCACAGGGAATACACGATTATTCAACTGGATTTACAGTTTCCATATGCCACTTTTCTTTTATTTATCTGGTTTATGTGTAAAAGAAGAACGATTAACTAAATTAAAGCCATATTTTATCCAAAAATTAAAACAGCGGATTCTCCCTTATTTTTCTATTACATTATTTGGTATCTTTATATGTATGTTAATTCCGCCATACCGCCATCTTATTTTTGAAGATGGTATTTTATTGCATATGGAACATATTTTTCTCCGTATGATACCTAAAAACCTTTATGTCGGCCAGGTCTGGTTCCTTGCATCGCTTTTTTGTGCAGAAATATATTTTTATTGTTGGTATAAATTATGCTACAAAAATCCATTGCTACAATTTACTGGTATCTTATGCCTTATCTTTGCTGCACGTTATATATGGAAAATATTTATATATATTCCTGTTATAGAAGAATTGCCATTCCAAATGGATACCGCCTTTATGGGAGCCTTTTGCTATATATTAGGTTTTTTAACAAACAAGTATCAATTATTAAAAAAAACAAAAAAATATACTTGGTTATTACTGCTTCCTCTTCTATTCCTCAATCTCTTTTTTGGCACTTACAAAAATGGTTATGTAAATATGTGCGACCTAGTATTTGGAAATATGTGGTACTACCTTATCGCTATGGTTAGTGGAATTTTTACTATTACATTAATTTCATATAATATTCCCAAAACAGCTCTTTTATCCTGGTATGGCCGCCACAGCTTACCTTTATTTGCCGTCCACACCTTCCTTATCTACCTAGTACGAGAATTCGTTCATATAATAACTGGAAACTATTATACTATGATGGTAGATGTTCCCCCTTCTACAGTTTGGATTATCACATTTATTGTATTATTATTATTTCTTCCTATAGGAAAGATCTATAATATTTTACTAAAAAAATTTTTTTAATTGTACCACACAAAAAAACTGCCCCACTTTTAATTGGAGCAGCTTTTTTATAGCATTATTCTATTTTCTATTTATCTAGTTTGTGTCCAGACACCATTAGAATCTACATACCAGTTGTTGATCCAACGGTTTGTAGCCATCTCACCTGAACCAGGATTTAAGTAATACCACTGATTATTATAGTACTTCCAACCTGTTTCCATATTTCCATCCTTTTCGTTTAGGAAATACCATTTTGCATCTACTTGCTTCCAGCCTGTTGCCATAGCACCGCCTTGGTTCATAAAATACCAGTTTCCATTTACTTGGACCCATCTATTGTCTATCATATTTCCATTTGCATCTACAAAATACCACTTAGATGTCTCTGGGCTCTGTATCCAGCTATTAATCTGGTATGACTTATCTTTAAGCTGATACTTCCAATTCCCACCTACCTGTACCCAAGTCCCATTTGCAGCTGCCGTCCCAGCATTTGTATTTGTCCCAGGATTAGAAGACCCGGCAGCTACTCCTTTTACAGTAATTGTATCTGTGAACTGCTTACCTTTCTCATTATAAATAACACGGATGGTATTATTGCCTTCTTTAATACTATAGTTCTCCAGAGTCCATCCACTTAATGTCTGTGTAATATTCCCATATCCTTTTTCTGTGTAAATACCACTTACTTTAATCTTAGAATTATCAATTCTACTGCCAACTGTTACAGCGCCACCATTATAATAAGCACTGATATAAGAAAGTTCTCCTTCATATGCGTATACGGTTATTTCCGCAGACTCTCTTACACCATTCTCCCTATAATAGATTACAACATTATTGTCGCCATCTCTTAGCCGATAACTGCCAAATGTCCAGTCATCTACATATTTAGAACTCCCATTGTCATAAAATGCCTCTACCCTAACATCATCTTTATCAATAACGCCGTTTACAAGTAAATCGTCACCCATATATCTTGCTTCTATTGACTCTAACTCAGGTTCAGCACATTCAACCTTTACCCTTTTTGTCCAATCTTTACCAGTATATGGACATTCTACTGTAACAGTTACTGTCACGCTTCTTTCTGAATCCATTGTGTCTGGATCAATGTCAAAATCATCTGCATCGTGCCAGCTTCTACTGCCTTTTGTCTTAATTTCAACATCAAAATCTGACTTACTTATTGTCTCCCTATATGGAACAGGATCTCCATCATATGTAACCCTTAAGTCTGTAATCCTATCGCTATCATCGTCATCATCTCTAGCTGCATTTACCCCAATGCTCCCTGCTAAGCAAAACATCATGGTGAACACCAACGTCATAGACATTATTTTCAGCCATTTCTTCATATTATAACCTCCCATCAACATTATGTATATTTTTATAAGAATCAAATCATTCTTTGAATTAAACAATTCTTTGAATCAAATAATTCTTTCTCTTAGTATACCATGTTTATGCACAACAGAATAGAAAAAATCCCTTACACATTTATTAAATTTTTCTATTCTAATTAACCTGCTCAAAAATATGGTTCATCAACTCTTCCCCATAAGAAGGGGCAAAATAATTATATACTGCCTTAGAAGCCTCTTTAAAAGCTTCTAAATCAGGATATGTCACTATCATCCCTTGTTCTTCTAAAAGTTCCACATAGCTTTCTGTTTGTTCCCGATTTAATTTCCGATTTAAACTTTGTGCTTCTTTTGCTGCTTTCTCTATAATCTCTTTTTGCTCATCTGTAAAAGAATTCCACAAATCTTCCCTAATTACAAATGGCATAGCATCATAACTATGGTTTGTAATTGCCAGATACTGTTGTACTTCATATAATCTATGGTTGTATATAACAGGAATTGGATTTTCTTGTGCTTCAAATTCATGGTTTTTTAATGCCTGATACAATAATGTAAAATCTAAAATTTTAGGCTTTGCCCCTAATGCAGACATTGTTTCCATTACCACTTGGTTGTATGAGGTACGAATATTTAAGTTCTGCATATCAGCAAGTGATTCAATTGGGCCTGCTTTTTCAGACGTAGTAATACAGCGAAAACCATTATCAAAATGGGCCAAAACATGAATATTATATTCTTTTAATTCTTCATTAATCTCTTCTACCAGTGGGCTGTCCATAAATTCCCATGCTTTATCAAAATCCTGGAATAAAAACGGAAAAGCAGAAATTCCGACATTAGCAAAATTAGCAAAGTTTCCTGCACTAGAAACAGTCATATCTAAAGATCCATTAATTACTCCCATAATTAAATCTCTATCTGAGCCAAATTCTCCGCTTGGATAAATCTCTATCTGTAAATCTCCTCCACTCTGTTCTTCTACCATTCTTTCAAATTCAACGGCAGCAACTGCCCTTGGATCTGTTTCATCAGTAGAAAATCCCAATTTAATAGTATGTATTTGTGGATTCAACGCACTCATTGGTGGATCTTCCTCTGTTATTGTCATTATATTATCTGTATTTTCACTGAAATCCTTTTGATTTCCCATACTACAGGAAACTAGACAACATATAGAAATACTTGAAATAATCCCCCAAACCAAAATATTCCTACCAGACTGTTTCATAAACTCCTGCCCCCTTCCATTACCTATGGAAAATTACACAATTATTCCTTCCTCTATTTTTGGCTTCATACAATGCCTTATCTGCATTCCTATACAAATCATGGAATGTTGTGCCATGTACGCCATACAATGCCACGCCAACACTTGCTGATACTTTTATACTGGTATTTTGTGACATATATGTACGGCAAAAATCTTCACATAACAATACAGCCCTTTTCCTAATTAATTCTTCCCTTTCTTTTAAAGGCACATTTGCCATATCCTTTAAAGCAATAAACTCATCTCCCCCTATTCTTCCTAACACATCCTGCATACTAAAAATACGGTTAATGCAGTCTGCTGCATCACACAATACTTTATCCCCAAACGCATGTCCCAATGTATCATTTACTTGTTTAAAATTATCTAAATCAATTATATATAATGCAAATGCCGATTCTGTTTCTTCTTTTATCTCAGTAAGCTTTTGGGTAACATGTTCTTCTAATGCTATTTTATTATATAACCCTGTAAGAGAATCCCTTTCTGCCCTATACTGCAATGACTCATTATTCTGCATTTCCTTTGTCCTTTGATGTAACACCACAAAAGTATAGCCCATAAGGAAAACTACAATTAACATAATTACTATAAGTAACCCTGCTACTAAATAGCCAATCTCTTGGCTCTGCTGAAGAATAAAATCTTTACTAATAACTGACACCAAGACCCAATCATTAATTGGAATTGTCTGATAGTATGCCATCCGTTCCATATTCCCAATGGTATACTCCATATTCCCTTTTTTATTTTGATGGATTTCATTTGCTAATTCCTCTAATGTTTTATTCTTAATCCTTGCCCGCCTCATATATTCCAAAAAATTATCTACATTTTCTGGAATCTTGCCATCTTTAGCAGTTAAAATAATTTTACCATTGCTGTCAACCACATAAAAAGTCCCATTACCACCAAATACTTCTTCTGAAATCAGGCTCTGTAAACTTGCCTTATTAAATGTGCCAAGCAATGCGCCTGATACTATTTCTTTCTGATAAATAGGAATCGAAAGCACAAATATTTCTTCTCCATCTTCATCTACATCTGGGCTTGATGAAATACTAAATTTGCCTTCCATTGCCTGCTTAAAATATTCTTGTTTTAAAATATTCCCGGATGCTGTATTATCATTATTTACCACATATCCCACATCATTGGCTACAGAAATACGCTTAAATTCACCAAAACCATAGGTAACATTTAAAGCCTCCTTTACTGCTGCATAATCTGCCATTGGAATATTTTCAAAAATTCTTGCATACAAAGTCAACTGCTCCCATTGCCCTGACAACTTTGTTTGAATAGTAATCGCTTGTTGATTTGTTGCTTCTTCCAGAAAAGAATAATTCGTTGATAAAATACTTTCTGACAAGCTTCCCCGAAACCAAGAAAACACGGCAAACAACGAAATTGCGGCAAGAATTACAATTAAAACCAAAGAATATTTAAATCCTTTGGTCTTAATCCATTTCAGCATCCATTTTCTCTTCTCCATTCCGCCTCTCCTTTCTGATTATTTTATCGGATAGTAAATATCCAAACGTATTATATCATATTGCATAATTTTGCACAAGTTTGCTATCTATTTTTCTTATATTTTTTGCATTATTACCTAAGATTAAATAACTTTCTACTTTTAACCCTATCAGTGAAGTCCCTTGCCAAAGGAATGGGAACTCCACTGATAGAGCTAAAAGATTCTTTGCAGCTTCATGATTTCTTCACTTTTTGTCTTATCTAGCACATGGGTATATAAGTCTAATGTTATTGTAATACTGCTATGCCCTAATATTTCTTGTACTACCTTGGGTGGTATCCCGTTCTCTAATGCCCTTGTTGCAAAAGTATGGCGAAGGGCATGCGGAGAAACATGTTCAAACACGTCTAAGCTTTTACGCTTATTTTTTAACTTCTCTTTTCGATCCTGGTTAATCCGTTCTACAATGGCATCCATATCATATGCTATAGTACGTTTCCTCATTGGCTCATATAGTCCGCCTGGATGTAAAAATACTAAATCCTGCCATATTTGTTTTACAGTATACTTCCCTATTATTGTCCCTATCTGAGAACGTTTTCTTCTTTTTAACATCTTGCAAACTGTTGGCAATAATGGGATTACCCTCCTACTTGTTAAAGATTTTGGGCTGTCAATAAAAAACCCTGTTTCTTTAAAACACTTTAATGTGCCATTTACTGTTAAAAACTGATGGCTAAAATCTATATCAGACCATCTTAACGCACAGATTTCGCCTATGCGCATTCCTGTTGCAAGTGCAATCAAATACACATCTTCATAAGGGCTCCCTTTTGCATATTCTAAAAATAAATTTTGTTCTTCTTGTGATAAAACCCTTCTTTCCCGCTTTTTAGGCTGCCGTGGGAATTCTACAAATTGTACTGGATTTTTTTCTAAAATATCATTCTTTATTAGCTGCCGGAACATACCAGAAAGCACTCCTTTTGATACATACAAAGTACTAACCGCATAACCTTGTGCAATTAGGAAATTAAACAATTTCTGGATATGTTCCCCTTTAATTTCCATTACATCCATACTTCCTAAATATGGCTTTACATAATTTCTATAATTTCGCTTATAATTTTCTATTGTGCCCTTTTTTACCGTAAGCAGTTTATAATTTACAAGCCAGTCCTCAAACCACGCGTCTAATGTTAATGGTCCATCTCCTTTCTGTAATAATCCCTTCCACACATCATTTTTGTTCTCCATATTTTCCTTTCCTTTCTTTGCAGCTCTATACATAAAGCTTTATCCCACAGTTACAATCCTATTTTACTTTTTCTTAAGTTGTTTTTTCAATTACTGGATGGTATGATATAGGAAATGAATATTGGAGGTGTAGGAATGAAGAAATTATTAACAGGCATCCTCTCTTTTTTGCTTGTACTCTGTATTACAGTCCCTAGCTATGCAGATGAAGATAATGCAAAATACATACGTCTTGAGGTGGATGTCCCAGAAGATGAAACAGAATGGGATACTGGAACTGATATTTGGGATTTAATCGCGAAAGGGAAATTAAACCTAACTATTACTGCATATTTTAAAGACAAAAATGGAGAATATTCATTAAATATTCATCCATCGCAATGTGATATTTATCCAGATACCATATTAGCAGAAAAAAACAGCTATTCTATCTATTATAAAGATAGGGACAGCGGCACACGCAAACATGCTACATTCCGTTTAACAGGGACAGGCAGGGCAAGCGAAGTTTTAAAACAAAATATCTATAATGGAAAATGGTATATGCAGGCTTCTGATGGTACCTACTATATGAATACCTGGAAATGGGTTGATGGAAGTTGGTATTACTTTGATGAAAATGGATATTTATTAAATGGCTGGCAGCAAATAGGTGGAAAAATGTATTACCTAGATCGGAATAATTACCGGTTACAGATGGGCTGGTATATAGAAAACGGTGTTTCCTATTATCTTGATCCAGCAGACCATGGGGCTATGTGCACAGGCTGGGCAAAAATTAATGACATTTGGTATCGGTTTAAAGAAAATGGCACATTTGCCTCCGGCTGGGTCCAAGATAATAACCAATGGTATTATATTAACCCAGATGGCACTATGTACGCTGGATGGCTTCAAGATAAATATATTTGGTACTATTTAACGCCAGAAACAGGGGCTGCTGCTACCGGCTGGAAAGAAATAGGCGGAAAATGGTATTACTTTGCTTCTAACGGGGCTATGTTAGTCAATACAGTGATTGATGGTTATTATGTAGACAGTTCTGGCATGTGGATACCATAAACAACTTTATAAAAAAACAAAAAATATCCCCCTTATAGATTCCTGTATTACACAGAAACCCATAAGGGGGTTTTTATAAATCTATTTTACCTAGAACTTACCCATGCGCCAGAACCATCTACATAAGAATTACCTACCCATGTATTGGTAAGCATAGCCCCGCCATGGTCCATAAAATACCATTTCCCGCCAGTATATACCCAGCCTGTCTGCATTACTCCATCTGTATTTAAGAAAAACCATGTATAACTTCTTTTTACCCAACCAGTCAGCATCTTTCCATCTGAATCTAAGAAATACCACTGCCCATCTAAAGCTAACCAGTCTGTAAGCATAACGCCTTCTTTATCCATATAATACCAGTTTCCACCTGTATATACCCAGCCTGTCAACATTTTCCCATCATTGTCAAAGAAGTACCAGTTTCTTCCAATATAAACCCAACCTGTCTGCATAACCCCAGTATCATCAAAATAATAAGTATCCCCATCTATAATCGTCTTTACACGGGTCAACATATAACCATATTCATCCATGTAATACCATTTTCCGCCGCTTCTTATCCAATCGCCTGTTAAGTAAGTAGAATCATCATACTGGAAACGCCATAACTCACCATCACGTACCCAATTTCCTTTTGTCCCGCTGCTTGGCACCCTAACTGTACAACTCTTTCTAACACCATTTTCTGAATAAGTAATGGTAAGGTCATTATTTCCAGAAGTAATGGTATGTGCCATTAAAATCCATCCTTCATCTAATGTTACTGTTATACGCCCTGTACTTCCACTACTACCATTTCCACGATATACTCTATATGTTGCTTTAACAGTAAAGTCTCGTCTGCTAGCCATGCCTCCTACTGCCACTGGATCACCATCATATGTAGCACTAATAGAGAGCAATGTTCTTTCTTCTGGAAGTTCTTCTTCATCTTGATCTACTGATAGTGGAACCTTTACCCACTTACTTCCATATGTTATTCTTGCCTCATCTTCTTCATACTCCATTGTTGTAGATTTAGACCTTACTAATATCATATCAAACTCTCTAGTTCCCAAAATATCATAACTTCCATCATCATAATTAACTTTTACACGAAAATCTTCTTTTCTAATCTCATCTCCTAATTCTATTTCTACGCCCTCATATAATTCTGCCTCTAAGTTTTCTATTCTTTTTGTCGCAGCATACAAGGTATCTTTCGCGCACATTGACACTAACATCCCAAAAACTAATAAACATGCCAGTATCCCTTTCTTTAAGTATTTTTCCATACTCACTCCTCCTATTCCTAATCACTTTATGTAAAGTTTTTATTTTTTCTATTTTATTCAGTTTATCACAAACTCTATAAAAACATCAATAGCTTTCCTCTTTCTTTTTCCTTAAATTTCTTGACTTTAGGAAAAAAGACAGATATAATGTTCAATATAATTATTTTTTTTATTTTAATGAACATGTAAATATCTGATACAGGAGGTTATATATGAATATTATTCCTCGGCTACTCCGGGAAATAAAGGATTCCCAAGCACTAACCCAACGTGAGCTTGCTATAAAATTAAATATTTCTTTAGGAAGCACTAATAAATATATCCATGAACTGGAAGAAAAACACTATCTTACTGTAATGGGGAACAGTTACCAGCTTACCAAAGAAGGATCTGCTTTCCTAGAAACATTCCATGTAGACAATGCTGTTATTATTGCTGCTGGATTTGGCAGCCGTTTTGTCCCTCTTACTTACGAAACCCCAAAAGGGCTTTTAGAAGTATTTGGGGAACGGATGATAGAACGCCAAATCAAACAATTACATGATGTTGGTATTTTTGATATTACTATTATGGTAGGATATTTAAAAGAAAAATTTGATTATCTTATTGATAAATATGATGTTACATTAATCTATAACCCAGAATATGCCACCAAAAATACATTAGCTACCCTTTGGTATGCTAGGCATCTTTTAAAAAATACCTATATCCTATCTTCAGACAATTGGATACGGGAAAATATTTTCCATGCTTATGAACCTTGTGCCTGGTACAGCGGCGTTTATATGAAAGGGGCTACTTCGGAATGGTGTTTATCTACAGATAAAAAAGGACGTATTACTGACGTAGTAATAGGAGGTTCTGATTCTTATGTTATGTATGGGCCTGTTTATTTTGACCACGACTTTTCGAAACGTTTTATTCCATTCTTAGAAAAATACTACAATAGCCCTGGCACAGAAAACCTCTATTGGGAAAATGTCTATATGGACAATTTAAAAATGCTGCCTATGTATATTTACCCGCAGCCAGACAGTATTGTATATGAATTTGAAAACCTAGAAGAACTCCGCCTGTTTGATACCCGTTATCAAAATAACTCAGATAATGAAGTATTAGAACAAATCTCCCAAATATTTTCTGTCCCAGAAAGTGAAATCGTCAATATCAAATGCCTAAAGGCAGGTATGACAAATAAATCCTTTTTATTTTCTATTGGGGAAGATTCTTATATTTTCCGTATTCCAGGGCCTGGCAGCGAAGTTTTAATTAACCGCCAGCAGGAAAAAACCGTTTATGATACGATTGCCCCATTACACCTTTCCGATGAAATTATTTATTTTAATGGAGAATCTGGTTATAAAATATCCCGTTTTTATAAAAATTCTAGGAATTGTGACGCTAGTAACTGGGAAGATGTAGGTGCCTGTATGAAAACCTTACGGAACTTCCATCAAAGCAATTTGTCTGTTACACATGAATTCTCCCTTCGGGAGCGTATTCATTATTATGAAAGCCTTTGCCTTAATCCCTATTGTATCCGGTTTGAGGATTATAAACAAGTACGTTCTTCTATGAACGAATTATTAGATTTTATAGATGGGCTACATCCTCCCAAAACATTGTCCCATTTAGATAGTGTACAAAGCAATTTCTTACTATTGCCTGACCTCTCTATTAAATTAATTGATTGGGAATATGCTGGCATGTGTGATTGCCTAGTTGATATTGCCATGTTTGCTATTTATTCTTATTACAATGAAGGGCAAATACAAAAGCTCATGGAACTTTACTTTGAACGTCCTGCTTATCCCAAGGAAAAACTCCGTGTTTATTCTTATGTAGCCCTTGGCGGCTTCCTTTGGGCACTCTGGACAGAATATAAAAGCTTTTGTGGAGAAGAATTTGGTGATTATAGCATGAAAATGTATCGTTATGCCAAAGACTATTATAAGAAAGTAAAACAACTTTCTATTTCTTAAAAATAGGGGTGTTATACAGCTCTGTGTATGGCACCTCTATCTTTCGTTTCTTTTATACAAGCTTCTTGCATTTTACAACTATCTATGTTATAGTAACCAAGGCTGGATTTCTTTTATTGTAAAAATTTCAGACTATTTATACCGAGTGTTCGAGACCTTCCACTCGTAAAACAAAACTAAAGGAGAATAAAATGAAAACGAAAAAACTACTATTTATCACTTATGCTGCTATTATTGCAGCTATCTATGTCGTTCTGACATTTATTACCCAGTATTTTGGCTTAGCTTCTGGCACAATCCAAGTCCGCCTTTCTGAATTATTAGTTATCTTACCATTTTTTACGCCTGCTGCTATTCCAGGCTTATGGCTTGGCTGCCTGCTTGCTAACTTTTTAACTGGCTGTATTCTTTATGATGTTATTTTTGGCAGCCTAGCTACCCTTTTGGGGGCAATTGGCACTTATTTGCTTCGAAAACATAAATATCTTTGTACACTCCCCCCAGTAATTGCCAATATGGTTATTGTTCCACTTGTACTTCGTTATGCCTATGGTTTTATCTTTGAATATGCTGGAAAAGATTTTTCTATCCCATTTTATATGCTAACGGTTGGTATAGGTGAAATTATTTGCTGTTGTGTGCTTGGAAGTATCCTTTTAAAATTCCTATCCCCATACCGGAATATTATTTTTAAAACATGATTTTTTCCTTTCAACCTACCTTAGCATAAATACCTTGTATTAAGAAAATTGTAAATATTCTTCCATGAATTTCTCCTGTACATAGCCCACTTCGATCATGTATACTAAAAGAAGCACTAGGGGCTCCCCTTCGTGTATAAGAAATCACAATGTTAAAGCTAAAAAGGTACAAAGGAGTGTTTCATGAAAAAACTATTACATGTTGCGGCAATTACTGGAACTCTATTAGTAATGTCTTCTATGCCCGCTTATGCACAGACAGGCTGGGTAAATACAAACGGCAATTATTACTATTATGATTCCAACGGTGATATGTGCAAAGGATGGACACAGATTAATGAGACTATGTACTATTTCGGGCCTAATTATGGTGCGATGCAGACAGGGCTCTTAACAATTGACAACCATCTATATTACTTTAATCCTGATGGTGCCATGACCAAAGGCACAGCCACCTTACCAGATGGCCGTAGTTACACATTTAATGAAAATGGTATGTTGACTGCTTCTCCTGGCTGGCAGCTTGTCAATAACCGCTATTATTATTTTGATTCTAGTAATTCTGTTGTTACTGGCTGGAAAAAGGTAGATGGATATTATGTAAACTCTGATGGAGAACGTATGGATGGCGTCCTATCCAGAGGAATTGATGTATCACGCTACCAAAATGAAATTAACTGGAACGCTGTTGCACAAGATGACGTGGCTTTTGCCATTATCCGTGTAGGAAGCGTGAAATATGGAGTGGACGCTAGATACCATGAAAATATGCGTGCTGCTAATGCAAATGGCATTAAAACAGGGATTTATTTATATTCTTATGCTACAACCCCAGAAGAAGCCCGTGCAGAAGCAGAATTTGTCCTGTCAAATATACAGGACTACCAAGTTTCTTTCCCAATAGCATATGATGTGGAGGATAATGTACATAAATCTCTTTCTCCACAACAGCTTTCAGAACTTATTAATGCTTTTTGTAGTGTTATCCTTGAAAATGGATATTACCCTGTTGTATACTCCAGTAAATCATGGTTTAACCAACGTATTGATACTTCACAAATTAACCATATTGACAAATGGGTCGCACAATATTATACCGAATGTGAATATCCAAACCCTAGTATCTGGCAGGCAAGTAGCTCTGGACGGATTAATGGGATTAATGGAAATGTTGATATTGACTTCCAATACAAAGATTACAATTCTACTTTTGTACAAAATGGCTGGGCAATCCGTGGTGGAAAATGGTTTTATTTCTTAGATCACAGAAAACAAACTGGCTGGGTTAATGACAATGGGACCTATTATTTCTTAGACGCTAAAGGTGCTATGCAGACTGGCTGGCATAAAGAAGAAAATAGCTGGTTCTATTTAGCATCAAATGGTGCTATGCAAACTGGCTGGGGAGACATTGAATCCGATCGCTACTTCTTTGACAGCAATGGTATTATGCAAACTGGCTGGACAGAAATTAACGAAAAATTCCACTATTTTGATCCTTCAGGTGCCATGCAGACTGGTTGGCACCAAGAAAATGAGGATTATTATTATCTAGATGCAGTAGATGGAAGTATGGCTACTAATTGGTTGTTTTTAAATAATATATGGTATTATATGGGAAGCAACGGTGTTATGAAGACTGGGTTCCAGACTATTGATAATGCTAAATACTATTTAGCACCAAACGGGGCTATGTTGACTGGCTGGAACCACATTAATGACAAACGTTATTATTTCCACGACAATGGGCAGATGGCACTTGGTTTTACTACTTTAGGCAAAGATACCTTTTATTTTGATGAATTGGGTGTCCTTACTACTGGCTGGAATCAGCTTAATAAAGATTGGTACTATTTTGATGGAAATGGTGTTATGCAAAAAGGTTTTGTAAGTTTTGGCGCTACTACCTTCTATTTTGATGAAGTTGGAAAAATGGCTGTTGGCTGGAAATCCATAGATAATAACTGGTATTATTTTGATGAAAATGGTTATAAGAGAACTGGCTGGCTTGAATTAAAAGATGCTGAAACAAATACGAATTTCTGGTACTATTTAGATGCAAACGGTAAAATGCAGACCGGCTGGCTTGGAAACCAGTACTTAAGCCCAGAAGGAAAACTTCTAACTGGCTGGGTACAAGTGGATGGTTCTTGGTATTATCTCAATGAAGAAACTGGAAAAACATTTGGCTGGCTTCAATTAGAAGATATCTGGTACTACTTTGATACAGACGGAAAAATGTTAGCAAACCAAACTGCAACGATTGATGGTGTAGACTACCAGTTTGCCCCTGATGGCGCATGGGTCACACAAACTCCAGAACCAGAAGAAACCCTATCTTTACCTGTTAATGATCAACAAGCTACTATACAATAAATTATAATACTTTGCTATTTTTCAAAAAAGCTGTTGCAAAATAAAAATTTTTATACAATATAAAGTAAATATTCTTTGTTATCTATACTTTATAGGGTATCAATTTTCTATTTTGTGACAGCTCTTTTTCTTTTGTTTTTATTTCTTTTCTATTTTTTGTTGCCGCAGTTCTTTAAAAAAACTATACACAATCAGTATCATAATAAGCCCTAATGGAAATGCAGCAATAATGGCTATTGTTTGTAGCATAGATAAAGTGCTCTCTGAAAAAAGCAACGCTATTGGAAGCAATAGAAATACCATTGCCCAAAAAATCCTTAACCCTTTCCTTGGCTCTTCAATCCTTTTTACGTCTTTTTCTGAATATCCTGCAACTACTAAGGTAATGGCATCAAACGTACTGGAATAAAAGGCAATCATTGCAATAATTAATACAATTAAAGCAAGATTAGGAAGCCATTTACCTGGCAATAAAAGAAAAATATTTAAAATAATATCTGATGGGGCACTTCCTTCTGCTAATGCCCCTGCTACATCTAATATACCATTTGCCTGTTGGTACAGTCCAAAGCCACCAAAAGTAATAAAGGATGTCCATGTCCCTAAAAGCCCACAAGATAACCCTCCAAAGACTGTCTGTTTAATTGTCCTTCCTTCTGAAATCCTTGCAATAAAGAAAGGGGTTGCCACAAACCAAGCAATCCAATAGGCCCAATAAAAAATAGTCCAATCTTGTGGAAAACCATTCCCACCTGTAGAAGAAAGGCGAAGTGGATCCATCCAAGTAGCCATATGGAAAAAATCTTGTACTACTGTGCCAATTGCTGTAATCCCTGTTTCTATTAAATATCTCTTTGGCCCACCAAAAATAAAAATAACTAACAATAAACAAAATACAAACACACAAATATTTGCAAGATAAGAAATAGCTTTCATTCCCCATAAAACTGCTGCACTAAATACCAAACCAATAATTAACAAAATAATAATCGACAACATTGGGGTTACTTTTATATGGAGCAGATATGCCAATGCCTCTGATAATAAAGGAGTTGCTGTAGAGAAAGTAGTTGCTGTCCCAGCTAAAAGCCCTACCACTGCAAAAATATCAATAAACCTGCCTGGGAATTTATCTGTTTTTTCCCCAAGGACTGGCCTACATGCTTCTGATAAGGATTGCTTTTTTCTTTTTTTTACAAACATCATATAAGCATATGCCACGGCTGGAAGTATGTAAAATCCCCATGGTATTGGCCCCCAATGGAACAAAGGATAAGCAGATGCCATATCCTGCCTTTGCGCTAATGTCATATTCTCCATTGCAAAAGGGGAAGCACCATAATAATACCCCCATTCAATAAGCGACCAATATAAAATATCTGCTGCCATTGTAGAAGTAAAAATCATAGCTCCCCATTTAAAATTAGAATATAATGGTTTTTCCCGCTTTCCAAGCTGTATAGAACCATATTTCGAAAATGCAAGCCAAATTGCTAAGCCTAATATCCCAAGGCCAAGCAAAATATAGAAAAACCCAAGATCATTTACAAAAAAACTTCTTAATACTGCTATTAACCCTTTTGCTTTCTCTGGCACTAGCATTAATGCTGAGGAGATTACTATAATAATAAATAATGGTGTTAAAGTAATCCCCCAGTCAATTCCACTAAAATATTTCTTTTTTATTTGTTTCTCCATGTTTGCTCCTTATGTTCATTTTATTGTTATTTTTATATTATATGAACATAATAGCATTTTAGATGTTCAATGTCAATCTATTTTTCTTTTTTATGAACATAAAATATGGCCCATCTTATTTTATATTCACTATAGGCTAATATTTACACACTACATTTCCATTTTTTATTACCATTTTTACATTTAAATCTTCATCTAATAACACAACATCCGCTTGTTTTCCACATTCAATAGAACCACGTTCTTTATATATGCCCAAACATTTTGCAGGATTTACAGAAGAACAAGCTACTGCTATTTCCAGTGGTACTCCCATTTGTTTCACAGCAGTTTTCATACAAGCCATTAAGTTAGAAACCGATCCCGCAAGTGCACCATCTGATACTAATACAGCTTCTTTTCCCTTTACTTCCACTTCAAGCCCTCCCAAAGTATATCTGCCATCTTCTAACCCTGTCGCCCGCATACTGTCACTAATAAATACCACTCGTCCTCTTCCAAGCGCAGAAAGCATGGCACGGACTATAGCAGGATGAAGATGTATCCCATCACAAATAAATTCGGCATATACATGTGGGCTATCTAAAACGGCCCCAACGACTCCTGGCTCCCTATGGTGGAACGGCGGCATAGCATTAAACAAATGGACTGCATGGTTCGCCCCTGCCTTAAATGACTTTATAGCTGTATTATAATCTGCATTTGTATGTGCAAGGGAAATATTCACTTTATCCTTCATTTTATTAATAAAATCCAAGCAATTAGGGTTATCTTCTGGTGCAATGCCAATAAACTTTACTAAACCCTCTGATGCTTTTAAAAATTCCTCTGCTGTTTCCACATTACAAGGAATAATATTCCTCGCATCTTGTGCACCCTTTTTTGCTTTGCTAATAAATGGCCCTTCCATATTAACGCCTAATAAGTCTGCCCTTTTCTTTTCCTTTTCTTCTTTCGCTGCCATTTGATATTTTGCCGCTACTGATAACACTTGCTCTAGTTCTGTTATTGGAAGTGTCATAGTAGCCGGGGCAATCCCTGTTACCCCACAAGAAAGCTCATACTCTGCTATTTTTTCAATTGCCTCTAAGCTCCCATCACAAAAATCATACCCTATACAACCATGCAAATGTAAATCAATTAATCCAGGAATTGCATAATAGCCTTTTGCATCAATGATTTCACCACCCGCATCTTTTAAAAACACACCATCTTTTATGCCAATATTCCCATTTTGAAATACCTGTTCTTTGGTATAGACTTTTGCATTTTCAATTATCATGGCATCCTCCTTCCATCTTGTTGCCGTTGTCCTTCTTTTTCTCCTGCTAATGCCCTTAACGTAGTATCATGCAGATGCTCTTTCCTTCCTTTATCCAGCTCAGCATAACAAGAATAAATAATATCCAACATTAAAAGTATAGGAAACTGAGGCGAAATTACATTTCCTTGATTAAGATATTGAAGGGATGGCATACGCACCACCTCATTACAATATTCATAGAATTTGTCTGTCTGGTTCGCTGTTATCAAGACTGTTTTTGCACCACGATGATGTGCTTCACGCAATAAATATAATACTTCTTCTGTATCACCACTAATGCTAATCCCAAAAGCAAGGCTATATTTATCATGGAATACTGCCTGCATCCGTATTAAATCACTATCACGCAAAGAATCAATATTAACGCCAATCCTCATAAAACGCATTTCCATTTCTGCTGCAGCATGGCCAGAACTGCCTCTCCCACATGCTACCACACGTTTTGCATTACTAAGGTATTGTGCAATACGGGAAATTTGCTCTTCATCTACTAAACTGTACGTTTTATTTAACAGTTCTTGATAAATATTCAGTATCCTTCTGGTATTTCCTGTTATGGTTTCTTTTTTCTCCACAAAAGTTACTTCATATTGATACATAAATTCCCGGTAGCCCCTATAACCACATTTTTGTGCAAAACGTGACAAAGATGCTTCTGACACATATAGCCGATCGGATATCGCTTTTGAAGACAAATCCACCTTCTCTTGATTTTGTATAAAAAAATCTGCAATACTCTTTTCCACGGCTGTCATTTTTTCATAATTCATTTTAATAATTGGCACAACAGATTTTACATAATATTCCATTTACCCTCACCCTTTTGCCAAAGTAACCCTTATCTATTTAACGGCAGTGTATAAAATGATAGAAAGCACCTAACATACCTGCATCATTTTTATGCTTGGCAAAAGCTATTTCTGTCCGTTTTGCCATATCTTCCAACAAATACTGCCCTACAGATCTTTGGATTTTTTCTTTTAAATACTCTTTTTGTGCCATAACGCCACCACCCAAGACAACTGCCTGCGGGCTTGCCACATAACAAATATTGGCAATGCCAAGCCCTAATATATCTGCCATTTCATCAATAGCCTCTATACAGATTTTATCTCCTTGTTTTGCTTGTTCGAAAATATAATGCCCGTTCCATACTTCTTCTGGTTCTTGCTTCCTATATGCTACCCTCTTTGTAAGGCTTCCTGCTGAACCTAAAGTCTGGAAATCGCTTCCTCTCATGTGCATATAGCCAAACTCGCCCGCACTATTCCCAAATCCGTGGAATACCTGGCCATTTAACATAAGGCAACCACCAATCCCTGTCCCTATTGTTAGCATAAGCATAGGATTCATGCCCTTCCCTGCACCAGATATATATTCTGCAAGGCCAGCACAGTTTACATCATTTTCTACTTCACATGGAATCCCAAAGGCTTTTTCCATTATTTCTTTTATTTTAGTGCCTGTATAATTAGGGATTAACGCAGAAGAATAAATAATCTCACCTTTTTTCGTATCTACCATGCCTGCTGTAGAAATACAAATACCACTATAAGCTTCTTCTTTACAAAATTGGTGGACAATCTCAATCACCTTTTCCATTATAGAAGCTCCGCCTTTACTGGCACAAGTCGGGGTTTCATTACGGCTCAAAAATTCACCATTTTCAGCAATTATTCCATATTTTATTGCTGTTCCTCCAATATCAATACTAATATATTTTTTCATATTTCTATCCTACCATATTTTCTACTTAAATGTGTACTTTAAAAATTGCTTTTTTCACTGGTTTTGGCCCATCTACCTCCACTGCAGTACGATGACCATCTGCAGGATAGCATATTAAAAAATCTCCCTCCCGTAATATTACAGAACTATTCTTTTCTCCATCGAGAGGCAGAAAATCCTCCGCCCCTACATACTCTTTTTGAACCATATTCTGAATAAAATTCAAATCAATTTGTTCTTCCCCCCGCAATAACAAATGCAGATCTAAATATTGTTTGTGTGCCTCCCAAAAACGTTCCTCTGGCGTGGTCGTTGTATATTCTACTATATTTACAAATAATTGCTTCCCCTCAATTTCATAACTACCTTTATTATATTCTGCCAAATTATGTGTTTTGGCATACATAAAACATTTTTTAATTTCCTCTGTTAAAAACTGGTATTCCCCTAAATTTCCAATATGCCCAAAAACCATAATCTTTCCTCCTTTTCGTTAGCGATAAATTGTTGTATTCTCTGCTGGGACAGAATTATCCCCCTTAATTTTCCTAGAAATTATACTTGCCGGAATTCCTACTGCCAAAGATACTGCAATAGAAATTAAAGAGTATGCCCATATAGAAACAAATCCTGCAGGCGCAATATATTTAATGCTTACCATAACAATAGAAGCTGCAATAAAAGCAATTGTAGTCCCAAAAGCATTTGCTACTTTTGTAAATGCACCTAAAATAAATGTCCCAATTAAAATGCCTAATACCAATCCCATAAACCCGTTAAACCACTCATATGCTGATTTAATTCCACCATTTGCCAGTACAATAGATACTACAATGGCAAATACGCCAACTACTAGAGAAACATACTGCCCAATTTTTGTTTGTTTTTCGAAACTTAATTCTTTTTTAGATAAACGTGCTTGAATATCTAAAGTCCAGCTTGCTGCTACAGAATTAAGCCCTGTAGATAAAGTAGACTGGG
Organism: uncultured Lachnospiraceae bacterium; assembly: GCA_910577045.1. Lineage (GTDB taxonomy): Bacteria > Bacillota > Clostridia > Lachnospirales > Lachnospiraceae > RGIG8607. The sequence continues at coordinate 207,418 of CAJTLB010000002.1, forward strand.
AAGCTGCATAAATAGCTGCTAATAAAATACCTGTTACACCCACTGGAAGTTCAAAAGCAATATACGATGCAAAAATCTGATCCTGTGCCGCTGCTGGCGGAAGGGTATTTTGTTTATAAAATACATACAAACCAGTTCCAATTAAATAGAATACAGTTGCAATAAAAATAGAAAGCGCCCCATTTGTCAGCATCATTTTATTTAATTTTTTGGTATCTGTAGTAGTCGTAAAACGCTGCACAATATCCTGGCTAGATACATAAGAGCCCATTGTATTAAATCCTGCCCCTATTATCATTAAAAATACGCTGTCTTTTAAAAGATTGATATCGAAAATTGGCTGATCAGGCGCAAGGAATTTCCCTTCTTGTGTAAACGCCTGCATAATAGAGCCAAAACCGCCATCTATATGTGCAATTAAAAATAATAATGCAACTGTTACCCCTATTAATAAAACAGAACCTTGGATAAAATCTGTCCAAAGCACAGATTTTAAGCCTCCTGTATAAGAGTAAATAATGGCAATTACTCCCATAATAATAATCAATAGATTAATATTAATCCCTGTTAAATTCCCAAGTACCATACATGGCAAATACATAATAATAGACATTCTGCCAATTTGGTAAATAATAAACATAACTGCCCCTAGGACACGGAGCCCCTTACTTTCAAAACGAAGTTCTAGATAATGATATGCTGTATCAATATCCAGCTTACTATAAATTGGCAAGAAAAACTTTATAGTAAGTGGAATCGCAAGCAACATTCCTAACTGGGCAAACCACATAATCCATGTTCCTGCATAAGAATTTCCCGCAAGTGACAAAAATGAAATTGGGCTTAATAATGTAGCAAAGATAGAGACAGATGTTACCCACCATGGCACTGTACCATCGCCTTTAAAATACTCTTTTCCTTTCATATCTTTCTTAGCAAAATAAAGCCCTGCAAACAATACTGCTGCCAAATACACAACCAAAATAACTAAATCAACTTTTGTAAATCCCTGCATATCAATACCCATGCCCTTTCCGTAACCTGCTTTAAACCACATAAACCACAGGCACAATCTCTGTTATGTTAAAAATGCTTCTTTTGCTTCCAGAATCATATTTGCTGCTTCTTCTACAATTTTATTATCCTGTTCCATTAAAGAAGGAAGTGGTTCTCTTACGCCTCCTAATGAAAGCCCCTCATTTTTCTTTAAAATTGCCTTGATTACTCCGTACATATTGCCATGTGCAGAACACATTTTATAGATAATTTCATTTACTTTATATTGTAAATCACATGCCTTTTCCATTTCCCCAGCTTTTACATACTCATCCATCTTTAAGAACAATTCTGGCATTACGCCATAAGTCCCTCCAATCCCGCCTTCTGCACCAATTACCCTGCCACTAATAAATTGCTCGTCAGGCCCATTAAAAATAATATAATCCTTTCCCGCTGCCTGTTTAAACATCTGGATATCTTGTACTGGCATAGAAGAATTCTTAACTCCAATTACTTTTGGGTTTTTCCTCATTTCCCCAAATAATTTACTCGTTAAGGCAACCCCTGCAAGCTGAGGAATATTATAAATAATAAAATCTGTTGCTGGGGCTGCACTACTTATATCATTCCAATATTTTGCCATTGCATGTTCTGGCAGATGAAAATAAATTGGAGGAATTGCTGCAATTGCATCAACGCCAAGGCTTTCCGCATGTTTTGCCAGTTCCATGCTGTCTTTTGTATTATTACATGCTACATGTGCAATAATAGTAAGTTTTCCTTTAGCCGCCTTTACTACATTTTCCAAAACTATTTTTCTTTCTTCCACACTTAAATAAATACATTCTCCCGATGAACCATTTACATAGGCCCCTTTTACACCTTTATCCACAAAATATTGTGTTAAACTTTTAACTCCTTCTTCACTAATATTTCCATTATTGTCATAACATGCGTAAAACGCTGGAATAACACCTTTATATTTTTCTCTCATATTTCCCTCTTTTCTGCGTTATTTATTGTAACGCTTCTGCAAATGACCTTGTAATTAATTGTGGCCTTGTAATAATGGAACCAACTACTACACAAAATGCTCCAAGTTCTATCACTTTCCGTGCCTTCTCTGGTGTATTAATATTGCCTTCTGCAATAACTGGATGAGTTGCTTTTGCAATTATTTCCCTTAATATCAAGAAATTATCCGCTTCAATCTTCATTCCCTTACTTTCTTCTGTATAACCAACCATAGTAGTACCAATAAAATCAAACCCTAGGCTATCGGCATATAGTGCTTCTTCAACTGTGGAACAGTCTGCCATAAGAAGCTGCCCCGGATAGTTTTCCTTAATCTTATGAAAAAATTCAGGCAACCCTACATTCCCCGGCCGTAACCGCCCAGTCGCATCTACCGCAATAATTTCCGGTTTTACCTCCATCAGTTCATCCACTTCCTTCATTGTTGGGGTAATATAAACATTGCTGCCTTCGTAATCCCTCTTTACAATCCCAATAATAGGAAGGTCAACCTGTGACTGGATCTCTACTATATCCTCTTTTGTATTGGCACGGATTCCTGATGCCCCACCTTCCTTAGCAGCTAATGCCATACGTCCCATAATAAAGGAAGAATGGAGTGGTTCATGGGGTAATGCCTGGCAGGAAACTATCAGTTTCCCCTTTAATTGTTGTACCTTATCGTTCATCCTTTCACCTCCTGATGGTTACAGTATACCGTTTGTAAAAGGAATTTCAAGGCTTCTAAGACGTTCTGAAAGTACTTTTGAAGTTTTCTAATCTACTTTGTAACTTTGCTTATTTTTCTTCTTGTTTTTGGTTATTTTGTACAAATTTTAGAGAATTCTTTCTACATTTTATAGAGATATTGAAATTGATTTAGAAACGGTTATACTATGTGATAGGAATATTGCACATAACTATTTTTTAAAAGAAGGAGAATGATCAATGACAATTTACAAAGCAAAAGACTATCAAGATATGAGCCGCAAAGCCGCAAACATTATTTCTGCACAGATTATTATGAAACCAGACTGTGTATTAGGGCTTGCCACTGGTTCCTCCCCAGTAGGGCTTTACCAGCAATTAATTAAATGGTATGAAAAAGGTGATCTCGATTTTTCCAAAGTAACTACTATTAACCTAGATGAATATGTAGGGCTTAGCCCCACAAATACACAAAGTTACCGGTATTTTATGGATGAAAACTTATTTAACCATGTAAATATTGATAAATCCCGCACCTTTGTCCCTAATGGCTTAGAACTGGATGCTGATAAAGCGTGTAATGATTATAACCATATTATTGCACAATCTGGCGGTATTGATATGCAGTTATTAGGGTTAGGAAATAATGGGCATATTGGCTTTAATGAACCTGGTTCTGCCTTTGAATGTGAAACACATTGTATCCATTTAACCCCAAGCACTATTGAAGCCAACCGCCGGTTTTTTAATAGTGAACAAGATGTTCCCCGCATGGCATATACCATGGGGATTAAAAACATTATGCAGGCAAGGAAAATCCTTGTTATTGTAAGTGGAGAAGCAAAGGCAAAAGCCTTAAAGGAAGCCTTATATGGCCCTGTAACCCCATTTATGCCCGCTTCTGTACTGCAACTTCATACAGATGTAACAATTGTTGCTGATGAAGCAGCATTAAAATTAATCACAAATAATTAAAAGCTAAAAAAGCCAAGAGGCTGCTCAAATACTATATTTCGCAGCCTCTTAGCGTTTTCCATTCTTATTTTATGCTAATTTTTCTTCTATAATAGTAATTCTCTTTTTTAATTCTTCTTGTGTTTTCACCACAATGCTCAATGTATCACTGTCTAACTTATGTATTCTATAGTACTCATCTACAACCTTTGTATGGTTTTGAAGTTCAGTAATCTGCTTCTGGAGATAATTTTGTACTCGAAAGGTTTCTTCTAATATAAATCTATCCATTTCTTTTAAAGATTCTAATTCGCTTGTTATCCTTTCAAACTTTTTATCTATTTCATTAAAACGTTTATCCACTATACCAAGATACTTATCTATTTGCTCAAAACGTTTATCTATTTCCTCAAAACGTTTGTCTATTTCCTCAAAACGTTTGTCTATTTCCTCAAAACGTTTGTCTATTTGCTCAAAACGTTTGTCTATTTCCTCAAAACGTTTGTCTATTTGTTCAAAACCTTTGTCTATTTGTTCAAAACCTTTGTCTATTTGTTCAAAACGTTTGTCTATTTGTTCAAAACCTTTGTCTATTTGTTCAAAACGTTTGTCTATTTGTTCAAAACCTTTGTCTATGTCCCCAAAATGTTTGTCTATATCCTCAAGACACTTATCCACTCTATCAAAACGTTTAAACATATGTTCCTCATTACTTGTTACTAATTCTGCAATCGCTTTTAAATCATTTTTTTCTAGCATATTTTCTCCTTTCTGTTTTAGAAAACATTCTGCATATTTTTCTTACAACATCTCTAATATTCTGGCTACTTCTTATAATTCTTTACCAATTAAAAAGAAAGTATCTTCTTTTCTTATTCTGTTTTATTCGTCTTTGAGTTTTAAAGCATGGATTCCAAGAATACCTGAATTTAGATATGAATAAGCAATTATAGTTTGCCTTGAATAATAGAAATTAAATGCTTTACAGAAATTATAACATGAGATAGGAAGTACGTCAATATAGAATAATTAGTAATCTTTCGACACAATTTTTTGCATAAATATTTATATAGCAAACACAGGCTACCATAGATATCCTATTTGTAGCCTGTGCTCTATTTTTATTTACTATTTTTTATAAGTTCCTTCTTTTGCAACCCCAGAACTATTTATTGTGTATATTTTTGTTTTTCCCTCTTCTGCACCTGTTGGATCTGTGGTCCATTTTTCACCAATTTTATAAATGGTTGAATTTGTTAAACGATTACCCTGATCATTAAATACATAATACCTGCTACCTATCTTTTGTACTAAATAATCACCAGCACTTGCTTGATACATAACCCCATCATCATTTAGATAGATATGTTTCCCATCTACATCCTTCCATGCAGATGTTACCATTTCACCACTGGTATTAAAGAAATATGTACTACCTTCTTCTACTTCATAAAGCCCTGTTACCATCTGGCCTCTATCAAAACCTTTTTCACTGGTCTTACTTAAGTAATACCATCTATTTCCATCTTTTCTCCATCCTGTTTCCATACGCCCGCTATTATTAAAGTAGTAATTTATTTTACCTCTAGTTGAACCAGGACGTTCTGCTTTATCTTCACTTACTTCTACCCAACCAGTCTTCATTACACCATTTTTATCCATGTAATAAACTTGATCTGCTTCGTCTTTGCTCTCTACCATATTGTCATTGCTATCTAAAGCAAGGAAGCCATCTGTTACAATTTCCCCTTCGTCATCTACGAAATACCAAACATTATTGTATCTGCCCCATCCATCACGTACACGGACACCATTGTCTTTATAAAGATAATATCTTTCTTCATTTTTACTGCTTGGCTTTGTAGGACTAGACTCGGAAACTACTTTTACAAGGCCAACTTTCATACTGCCATCTGTTGAATTTCCAAAGTAATATTCTTCTCCATCAATTTCTACTTCACCATATACCATCTGGTAATCAGCAAAATCACTTACATAACCATCGTTTAAGAAATACCAGCTATCACCAATCCTTGTCCAGCCTTCTGCTACTTTCCCGCTTCCTGTAAAATAAAAATATCCCTTATCGCCAGTTCCAGCCCCTGGGCCATAGGTATCCTCTTCTTCTAAAGAAATTGTCCTCCATCCAGTAGCCATCGCTCCTGTGGAATCAAACCAATACCCTTCAATCTCTCTTTCTTTTCCCCATCCTGTTGCCATTACACCATCTCTGTCAAAATAATACCAAATACCAGAATCTGGGCTTTGGAACCACTGGCCCTTTATCATATTGCCATTGTTATCATAATAATTCCAAACAGTTTCTCTATCTACAGTTTTTTGTACCCAACCTCTTTGTGTTGTATTATTATTTGCCCCAGGTGTATTAGGCCTATTAGCGTTTCCTGTCAATACATATCCACAATTTGGACATTGTAATCCAGATGCTGCATAGCTAATGCTAAATGTTCCCATTACCATAACAGTAGCTGCTGCACTTACTGCCATGTACTTCATTGTTTTTCTCATACTGTTCTCCTTCCTTTTACCATATGTTGCATATTTGAATTGTATCATTAGTGTCACTATATTTCAATAGACGATACCACCTAATTTTCTTACATTTTTCTTATGCAATATATGCTTACCCCAATAAAATAACTGTTTTCCAAAATATATACCCTAAATTTTTCTTAATTTATACCCAAAGTAAACATCTATAAGCAGTAAAAAAACTGTATGGGATTTTTTATCCCATACAGTTTTTCTTATACCCATAGTGTGGCAAATAAAACTATTTATTTTCCTTCTCTTTCACTATGTAAGTATCTGCAGTCCCTATTCCCGAAGAAGACAATGTATAAATAGGGTATTCCCCTTCTGCCACTGGTTTTAATAGGCTCCATTTGTCATTTACAAAATATATTGTTTTTCCGGTAAGCAACTTTGCATCACTGTCAAACGCATATACCTCTCCATCTATCCGTTTTACCATACAAGAGCTGCCTTTTCCTGCATATAATTTACCATCAGAACCAGCATAATATCTAGAACCATTTACTTTAACCCAAGAATTCTTTTTCATCATTCCAACAGAAGAATAGTAATAGATATCTCCATCAGAACGCACAAAACCTGTTTGCATCCTGCCATCTTCTTCATCGAAATAATATTGGTTCCCTTCCAAACTTACCTTTCCAACTACCATCTGGCCCTTACAAAAGCCAACTGTGTCAGAATCTGCAAAATAATACCAACTATCTTCTATTTTCTCCCAGCCAACAGCCATTTGGCCATCTGACTTAAAGAAATAATACCCACTGTATTCTGCCTCTTCTGTAGGAGAACTTGCTTCTACAATATTTGTTTTAGCCTGCACTGTGCTAAATGGTATTTCAGAAGCGGAAGCAAGTAAATAATGCCATCCTGTTACCATAATACCATCTGGATCAAAATAATACCCTTCTGCATATCCTTCTCCCCAGCCAGTCGTCATAATTCCTTCTGCATCCAAATAATAATATGCACCTGTTTCTGTATTATATTTCCAACTTAGGACCTTTAATTCGCCATCAATATAATAACGATAACCTTCTCTTCCAGATGATTCTACCGTTTCATAGTACCAACCATTTTTTCTTTCCTCTGCCGCAGCATTAGAAGTAATTGCCATTGAGAGAATACATATCATAGAAAGGCAAGATATTAACAGCAGTTTTAAATTCTTTTTCAATGTTTTCACCATCCTTGTTACAACTGCCATGCCTAATAACCTATTTTCATACATCCTTGCAAAAATTGTAACATGTGGCACACTTGTATGCAATATCAAGAAGATGTCGATTTTCTTACGTTTTTCTTTCTAATACTGGGTTTACAAAAAAACCTTCTGCTTCTAGTTCTCCATGTGTAGGCTTTCTTTTCTCTTCTGGTGGCAATGCCATATAATCTCCATATACTACTTTTAACACCTTATCATATCCTTTAGGGATCATAACCATTAAGCCTTCAAATGGCACTTCTAATACCTTTTTAGATCCTTCCTTTGGAATAATCATATGCACATAATCAGGCTGATAATTACTATAATATAATAACCTACTTTTTCCCTTTGTCTGGCGAAGGGCTGCCTTCCGTTCCCATTTTATTAATGTTTTCATATCTATGCTGCTTCCAAGGCCAGCCAATAATGCTACTTGTAATTTTTGTAAAAAACTATATTTTGAAAAATCTAGCTTCCTTCTATGCCCCATCGCCATACCATAAATTACTTTATTTAAAAGAATCTGGATCTTCCTAGCAAAAGGATTTTCTGATATTTCATCTAAAATAAAAAGATCTACACAGATATGGTTTAATTCTTCTTTATAATATGCTGTATCTTTATTAGGCAGCCTTTTTCGGCTGTTTTCATATATAATCTTAGGAGTAAAATCATAAAACGCTTCTTTTTCTGCAAGATCAGATGGAAACCAGAGATGCAGCCCTTTTGGTAATTCCTTCTTTGCCACCTTAATAAATTTCTCATAATCCTGGCGTAAAAAAGCAATATCCACATCATCATCCCACGGGATAAAACCATGATGGCGGACTGCCCCAATTAATGTCCCTGCATCTAACAAATATTGTATCCCATGTTTCCTGCAGATACGGTCTACTTCCTTTAGTACCTCAAGATTTGCAGCCTGTACCTGTTCTATCCGTGTCATATGCCTTACCTTCCTACTGCCTCACAAATTACTTTACCCATATAATCTATTACTTGGTCTGTCATGCCTGGATATACGCCGACCCAAAATGTATCCCGCATAATACGCTCCGTATTATCAAGGCTTCCAACAATACGGTATCCTTCTTGTTTCTCTCTCATTTCATTAAAACATGGATGTTTTACTAAATTCCCTGCAAAAAGCATCCTTGTTTGCACCCCTTTGCTCTCTATATAAGGCACAACTTTATTCCTGTCTACACCTTCTTTACAAGTAATTACAAAGCCAAACCAACTTGGGGTCGAATCCTTACATGGCTCTGGCAATACCAGCTTATCTTCTGCCTGTTTCAATGCCTGAGAAAGACGGGCAAAATTATGCCTCCTTCTTTCTACAAACGATGGGAATTTCTTTAATTGTGCACACCCAATTGCAGCCTGCATATCAGTTGCCTTTAGGTTATAACCAAAATGGGAATATACATATTTATGGTCATATCCGGCTGGCAGTTCCCCATATTGCTTATCAAAACGGCTTCCACAGAAATTGTCCCTGCCTGGTGGGCACACACAATCCCTGCCCCAATCACGGAAAGAACGGACAATTTTATTTAATAATGGGTTATTTGTATAGACTGCCCCTCCTTCTCCCATTGTCATATGGTGTGGCGGATAAAAGCTAGATGTCCCTATATCCCCTATTGTCCCTGTTAAATACTCTTTTCCATTTATAGTATAACGGCTTCCTAGGGCATCACAATTATCCTCTACTAACCACAAATCATGTTTCTCACAGAATTGTTTGACTGCGCCTAGATCAAATGGGTTCCCAAGGGTATGTGCTATCATAACTGCTTTTGTTTTCTTGGAATATGCCTCTTCTAACATAGAAGTATTAATATTATATTGTGGTATTGTAACATCTACAAACACAGGCACAGCACCATACTGCACTAAAGGGGATACTGTAGTAGGGAAACCCGCCGCTACTGTAATTACTTCATCCCCCCTTTTTACCCTTTTTTCTCCCAAAAGCGGGGACGTTAATGCCATAAAGGCAAGTAAATTTGCAGAAGAACCAGAATTTACTAATGAACAAAAACGTACTCCTAAATATTCAGCAAACTCCTTTTCAAATTGATCCGTATAATGCCCAGAAGTCAGCCAAAACTCTAACGAACTGTCTACTAAGTTTGCCATCTCCTCTTCATCATACACACGGGAAGCATAAGCAATCCTATCACCCTCTTTAAATTCTTTTTTTACATTGTGGTACTTCCTACAATATTCACGGGCTGCCATAAGGATTTCTTCCCTTGCCTGTGCTTCTGTCATATTTTCAAACATTGTCTCTCATCCCTTCCTAGAAAACGCTAATCCTTTTCAAACATATTTTTAATAACCTATTTCACCATATACTTATAGCCTTACTGTCATAAATTATTTTAATACAGAATTGGCAAAAAATTCTTCTATTTGTTGTTCCATACACTCTGGTATATTGCCACTCTTTTGATAGCACTTTGCCCATTCCACTGTTTTTTCTATTGCTTTGTCAATTCCCCAGACTGGCCTCCAGCCAAATGTATTTTTTAACTTTGAACAATCTAACTTTAAAAAATGTGCTTCATGAAGCCCTTCATCATTATAATTTTTTTCTCTTTCCCAAGATATATTTTCTCCCCATGCCTTACAAAAACGTTCTGTCAACTCCCCTGTGGTAACACAGTCTATATCATCTGGGCCTACATTATAATATCCCGCAAAACTTTTATCTTCATACTGTTTTTTTGCAATAAATAAATACACTTGCAATGGTTCCAGAACATGTTGGTATGGCCTTGTAGAAAATGGGTTCCTTACAATAATTGTCTCTTTTTTTAATGCTGCACGGATACAATCAGGAATAATCCTGTCATTTGCAAAATCACCGCCGCCAATTACATTTCCTGCCCTTGCTGTTGAAACAGCAATTTCTCTGTTGTTATAAAAAGAATTCTTATAGCAATGGGTTACTAACTCTGAACAAGATTTACTATTTGAATATGGGTCAAAACCGTCTAGTTCTTCGCTCTCCCGATATCCCCATTCCCATTCTTGGTTTTTATAAACCTTATCTGTTGTTACATTTAAAACAGATTTTACACAATTAGAAAGACGCACACACTCCAATAAATAAACTGTTCCCATTACATTGGTTTCATAAGTATAAACAGGGTCTTTATAAGAATCCCGTACAATTGGCTGTGCTGCCAAATGAATAACAATCTCTGGCCTAGCTTTATCAAAAACCTTCCAAAGTTTTTCTCTATCCCGTATATCCCCAATTACAGAATTTATTTGGTGTTCTACACCAGATAAAGAAAATAACTCTGTATTTTCAGGTGGCTCTAAAGCATACCCTGTTACTTCTGCACCTGCCATAACTAGCATTTTACAAAGCCATGTCCCTTTAAACCCTGTATGCCCAGTAAGAAACACACGTTTTCCTTTATAAAAATCCAACATTTTGCATTTCCTTTCTTTATTAAAAACAAAATTACAAGCTTACTCCCAAATTTTCCATGGCGCTTTCCCTGACTGCCACAATTTTTCTAAATACTGCATTTCCCGCTGTGTATCCATACATTGCCAAAAACCATCATGGTAATACGACATAAGCTGCCCCTCTGCAGCCAAACGCTGTAATGGCTCTTTTTCAAATACTGTATGATCTCCCTCAATATAATTAAAAATCTCTGGATTTACTACCATAAACCCTCCGTTAATCGGCGTTGCATCTTCCGCATTTTTCTCCCTAAAAGAACGGATCACATTATCCTCGCCAATATCCAATACGCCTTTCATTTGTGCAAAATCCACCGTAGTTAAGGTAGCAATTTTCCCGTGTGATTTATGGAAATCCAATACCTTTTTAATATTCACATCACTTACTGCATCCCCATATGTCAACATAAACGGCTGATCCCCCACATAAGGGTAGATACGTTTTACCCTGCCGCCCGTCATTGTATTAAGCCCTGTATCTACCAATGTCACCTTCCAAGGCTCTGAATAATTATTATGGACTTCCATCTGGTTATTTGCCAAATCAAATGTAACATCTGATGTATGCAGGAAATAATCTGCAAAAAACTCTTTTACCACATATTGTTTATAACCTAAACAAATAATAAATTCATGGAACCCATATTGTGCATAAATTTTCATAATATGCCATAAAATTGGCTTTTCTCCTATTTCTATCATTGGCTTTGGTTTTAAATGGCTTTGTTCACTAATCCTAGTACCAAACCCACCTGCAAAAATAACCACTTTCATATGTTTTCCTCCTTCTACTCTTTTGCCCCAAATACCCTTACACATAAATTATAATCTTGCGGCACTTCCCTTACAATAGCAAAAGCCCCTTCTGTCCTTCCTTTATCTTCTGTCCGGTACAGGCTAATACAATTATCCCCATCCCCTTCATAGCAATTAAAATCTATCCGATACGCCATTCCAGGCTGCACAGGGATTTTTCCAGTTTCTAGCCTTACCCAGCCATTATCTTCAAATTCCGCTGCGGAAAGAGTTGTAGTATAAATCAAGTTATTACTCTCATATTCTACTAAATTAACTTCTATCTGTACTTCATTTTTCCTAGCATATGTTGCCGTCCTAAAATCAATTCGCTCTACTACTGCTTGATCTGCTACAAATACCTGGGACATCCGGCTGGCAATTAATGGAACCTCTACCTGATAAGATGCTCCCGTATTTAATGACACATAAGGCGGCATAGCTGCTACTACAAAACATATAATCGCTGGTACTAAAAAAATAGATAACCCTCCTAAGAAACGGGCACGTATCCAGCCAATACTAGAATCCACGCCACTGCTTACATTCCCTGTACAATACTTTGGATGTTTAAATAAAGCAACCACTATCATAAGTGTAGTAAATAGGCTCCCCACCATATTCATATCTGTAACACGGAAAATTTCACGCATTGTAAGTTTTGTGCCAATATACTTATAAATAAAATCCCCAAAAATTCCCCAAGCAAACAACTCCTGATCTACATGGTCTGGCCAGATATTTATTGTATATATAATAAACATTAACATCATAAAAATATCCAGTGCCATAAAAATTTTAGTATCCCGGTTTAAAAAAGAGGACATTACCCAAAATGGGACTGCAAATAATAACCATTGCGGATGCCATTGGCTTAACCCAAAAATAACTGCTATTACCAAACACCCAAAATAAAATAACCATTGGGAAAGTTCACTTTTTGTTTTTGGATTTGTAAAATATGCCCATGCACATATCAAACAAAATAACATCATAACCAGGCTTAAATGGGCAGCACCTGTATCAATGCCAGCCTGGTACACATAACCTGTAGGGCCAAAGCCCAATACATATTGCCGGAATAAAGGGCTGTGGAAATAAAAAGCAAATTCTAACACATAGCACAAGGTAACACAAACCATATCCCGAAGAATTCGGAAAAAGTTTTTTTCCTTTAATAATAACATTGGCACGAAAATTAATAAAGAATAATACTTAAATGGCAAAGACAACGCAAAAAAAAGCACAAACAGCTTTCGATTATCTTTTAAATAATAATAAATGCCAAGCAAAATCAAAAATACCGTAAAGATATCATACTGCCCAAACATAAATTGGCTGAAAAAACCAATTGGTGTCGTTAAAAATACATAAGCACATAACTTACTTTTTTTCGTCCCCATCCCAATCACAGAAGCAATTTTAAAAATTAAAAAGCCAGATATTAGATATAAAGAAACAGGGAGCAGCTTATACCACATTAATACCCCAAAATTATACGCAAACCGTTCTGGGCAAGTAACAAGCCCTAAAAGCCGGACTGGTATATTCCAAATGGCAAAAACCAAATAGGTACTTGGCATATAGCTTGCCCACATATTATATTGGTACGCATCCCATTCATAAAAATCCCAAAAATGCCCCTGTAGGTAGCCATAGGAACAACCAGCCGTGTGCATAATATCCCCTTGTTGAAAAGTAAAAAAACATACTACCGCAAAAAAAGCAAATACAATATAATCCAATTTTTTTAATGGTTTCTCAGCCATAATAAACTCCATCCCTAATGCCTATTCTTTGTATACAGCCGGATACAGAGATTGTAATCTTGGGCTGCACCTGCCTCCATATAATAATTGGAAGCATCTACTTGGTTCTTCGTCTGGTACAGGCAAATACAATCTGTAATGGATGCATTCGTTGCAGCGAACTCTAGCCGATATTGCATACCTTCTTTTAAATCCCCTGCTTCCACTGGCATTTCTATCCATGTATTATTTTTAAAACGGCTTGTATCATATACCATATGGCACACTTCACGCCCCGTTTCCATTTCCACCAATGTTACAGAAAGCGGCGCTGTATTTACCCTTCCATAAGTCCCTTGAAAAAATTCTACTCGTACAATATCACTATATTCTGGCGTAAACACCTGCGTAATTGTCTTATCCAGCACTGGCACCTTAGGCTCCCCATTTGCCAAATCAAAACTTAAATATGGAGGGACCGCAGCTACTATATAACAGATTACTGCAGGCACAATAAAAATAGAAATCCCCACTAAAAACCTTGCCCATAAAGCACGCATAGCATTTGGTATTGCTTGGTTAATAGCAAGTTGTGCATTTGGCGGATATTTAAAAACTGCTGTTACCACCATTAATGCTGTAAAAATCGTACCAGCAATATGGTTATTTTTGATAAAATAAATATCCCTCATCCGAAGTTCATTGTTTAAGTAGGGCATTACTTCTTTCCCAAACATGTTCTTTCCAAGAATTCCCCAGCTAAACATAGCCTGATCTGCATTATTAATATAAATTCCACACAAATAGATGCAAAAGAAAAGCATCATCAATACATCCAACACCCAAAATGCCTTTGTGTCTTTATGGAGGAATGCACCTAATACCCAGAATGGCACAGCAAATAACAACCATTGCGGATGCCACTGGCTTAAGCCAAAAATCACTGTACAAGAAAGAGTCCCCAAAAAACACATCCATTGTGCTAACAATAATTTCCCAGATATATTTTTAAAATATGCCCAAGCACATATTAAACAAAATGTACAAATTACTAGGCTTAAATTTGTGGAGCCTGTTGGTAAAGACGCGCTATACACATATTCTGTTGGAGTAAACCCAAGCACATATTGGCGGAATAGCTCACTAGGCAAATACACAATTAGCTCCAAAGCATATGGAATGGCAACTAGCACCATATCACGGATAATTTTCCAGATTACTTTTTCCTTTAATAAAAGCAATGGCACAAAAACCAACAATGGGAAATATTTAAATGGGATAGCAAGGGCAAAAAATAACACAAACAACCATCGGTTATCCTTTAAATAATAATAAATGCCAAGCAACATAAAAAATATGGTAAAACTATCATACTGGCCAAATAAAAATTGGCTGTAAAAACCAATTGGCGCCGTTAAAAACGCATACATACACAGCTTTGCCTTGCCCTCGCCCATTTCCAGCTCTTTTGCTATTTTATACATAATTACTGCAGAACCTAGGTAAAACAAAGTAGGAAGCAGCTTATACCACATCATTAAACCATAGGAAACTTCTAACTGTGGGCCTGTAAGAATACCTAACAGCTTAATTGGGATATTCCATATAGCAAATAAAATATAGGTACTTGGCATATAACTTGCAAACATATATGCCTGTTCTACATTCCATTCATAAAAGTCTAAAATATGCCCCTGTAAATAAGCAAAAGAACAACCTCCTGTGTGCCGAATGTCCCCATGCTGAAAGACTAGAAAACAAATACATGCACATATCCCAAATAAGATATAATCTCTTTTTTTCACTGAATTTGCCATAATAACCTCTCAAACTTAAATAACATTTACATACGGCTTAAAACCCCTGTAAGGGCTGGAAGTACACAAATAGCAGCACCTACAAGGAAACGGAACCTTATCCAGCCTGTACAGGCCAAAGGCATATCCTCTGCTTTTTCTACTAAAAAAGCCGGATGTTTAAACCCTACAATAACCAGCAATAAAATAGTATATAAAGATGCCACCATGTCCAAGCTCCGGCCAAGCTGCTGAAATAAGATATAAACAGCCATTAACCCTGCCCATCCAATATCTAATATCATAAATATTCGGATATCTTTATGCAAAAATGCTGCCAATACACTAATGGGAACCAAAAAAATAAAGTACTCCACATTCCAATTTGTCAAACATAAAGTTGCCACGCCAGAAAGCCCTATAAAAAAGCACGCATAAGCTGCTAAATCTTTTTTTGACTTCGCATGTGTAAAATATGCAAACCCAAGAATTAAAATCCAAAAAAATATTACATATTGTATTGTAAAAATCCCAATATTCATTCCTGCGGAAAAATCCTTATTAATATCAAATAACTTTACATTTTTTAAAAATACTGCATTCCTGCTGTATAGCAAATATTCCAACCCATAAGGCAACAAGACTAAAATACTATCCTCACATAATTGCCTAAAGCGTTTTTCTTTTAAAAGCAATAATGGCAAAATCAATACTACTGCATATAATTGATAAGCAACCGCTATTGCAAAACAAAAAATATAACCTACCCTATTGCCTTTTAAATAAAAATAAAATCCTAATAACAAAAAGAATAAAGCCATACTAAGAATCTGCCCATACGAAAACTGTAGAAAAAAGCCAACTGGCATAGTAAATGTAGCAAGGGCACATAATTTTGCTTTTTTTATCCCCATCCCAATTTCCATAGCAATCTTATACACTAAATATGTACAAGCAATATACAAGATTACTAAAAACAACTTATACCAAATTAATACAAACCATGATACTTCTGGCATAGGGTAACGCACTAAAAAAGTAAGCTTTAAAGGAAGGTTCCAAACTGCATACGTCATATATACCAAGGGCATATAAAATAAACCCTCCATATGGCACTCTTTTGCGTATTCGTAGAAATTTAAAAATTGCCTATTTAGATAGCCAAAACTAGAACTCGCGGTTTGGACAATAGAATCTGTACCAAACACTAAAAACGCTGTAATTGTTACAAGCAGTACTGCTATATAGTCCAAGGAACTAAAAGGTTTTACTGGCTTTAAAAGTTCCTTTCCATCTTCCCTTAACATTTGAAAAAAATCCTTCAAATTTATGTCATCCTTTCCTGCTTTCAAACCTTTATAAATCAAATTTAATTGTAAAATCTGCACTGTCCAGAGAAAAATTCAGATTATAATATGGATCGCCTTTCTCTAGTAACTCTTTATAACGTTCTCTAAACATCTTTACCTCACCTTCAAAACGAAGCCGTTTTTCCTCTGTATTTTCAAAGCCCCTAGACTTTGACTCATAATGGGTTAATTCCGCATAAGGGTTAAACACCACTAAAAGCCCCTTTTCCCGGATACGCAGGCAAAAATCTACATCATTAAATGCAACCGTAAACTTCTCATCTAATCCATTTAATTCATCAAATAATGCTTTCCGTACTAATAAACATGCCCCTGTCACGGCACTTACATCCTGTGCATAAAACAGCCTTCCCATATACCCTAGGTTTTCCTTTGTCACCCCATAATGGCTGTGCCCTGCTGCACGGTGCGCACCAAGCCCAATTACTACCCCAGCATGTTGTATAGTATCATCTGGATAATAAAGTTTTGCCCCTACAGCTCCCACATCTTTACGCTGCCCATACATTAAAAGCTCTTCTAGCCAATCTTCATTGATTACTTCAGTATCATTATTTAATAATAACAGATATTCTCCTTTTGCAAACCCTGCACCAAAATTATTGATTGCTGCATAATTAAATTCTGATTCCCATTTTACCACAGAAACTTCTGGCAATGTATTAAGATATTTATAATATTCAAAGGTTTCTTCTTCTGTACTGTTATTTTCTATTACAATAATTTCAAACTTCCTGTAAGAGGATTTTTCCCGTATTGAATCAATACAACGGGTTAAATCATCAATATGGTCTTTGTTGGGAATTAATATAGAAACCAAAGGCTCTATTGTAAGCGCATAGTGGATACGGTATATTGTTGGAAATGCCTTTGTACTCTCTACTTTCGCCTGAATCCCCAGCGAAGCTAAACTATCTGTAACTACCCTTTTTCCTGCCTCTATCGCATATGGTTTCGAATTAATATCTGCTGCTACAGACTTTGGATGAGAACGCCAATAATATAATAATTTTGGAATATGCACAACCTTCCTAGCTGCCTGTGTTAGCCGGAGAATTAAATCATGGTCCTGGCTGCCGTCATATTGCCGGAACGTCCCTGCTTTTTTTAACAATTCCACATCAAATGTTGAAAAATGGCAAATATAATTATTGGCACGTAAATTATCAATTGCATAATCTGGCTTAAAATGGTACGTAATAATATGGCGTATATCATTCCCTTCAAATGTTGCTTCATCTGTATAAATATAATCAGCATCTTGCTCACAAATTACCTTCATACATTCAAATAACACGGAGGGATGTAAAATATCATCATGGTCAAATAATGCCACATATTCTCCTGTTGCCATTTCAAAACAAATATTCGTATTTGCCGCAATGCCTTGATTTTCTATTTTCTGGTATTTAATACGAGAATCCTTTCCTTGGATAACATGGCAGAACTCCCCTACCTCTTTATGGTCTTTATCACTTCCATCTGCCAGGCACAGCTCCCAATTTCGGTATGTCTGCTGGATACAAGAATCTATCATTTCATCCAAATAAGGAATCGGCGTATTATAAAGAGGGACTAATATACTAAACCGTATATTTTTGGAAAATACTGTTTTTTCTTGTTCTTTCCTAATATTGGGCGGAAGGATAATCCGGTTCCATTCTCCTTTTCCTGTCCTTTTTTGCTTCCATTTTTGGCAAATACGTCTTATACTTCCAATAAAGCCATACTTTCCCAATACACTCTTTACACGTTTTATCTTTTTCCAGATAAAACGGAGTGGGGCAAGCATTTTCCAAACAGGAGAATTTTGATAATGTTCTGCTACTTTTAATAATTCTGCTTTCTCTGCATATAACCTTCCTACCTGATCTTTTAAATTCCGTATCGCAATAAGGTCTTCCTTCTTCTCCTCCATTTGTTTATAATATAACTTTTTATAATGATCCGCAAGCATACGGTCTTTTTCAAACTCTGTCATACCTGTCCCATACCCTTCTCTTACAATACATCTGCAAAGTGCTTTTCTAGTTTTTTAAAAGTTAGAGTCCCCAACATAGCAATTAGTAATGCTACTGCCCAAAAATAAACCGTCCATTCCCCTTTTTCCCAAAACCAAACCTTATCTAAAAAAGTATCCCGGTACCCACTAATAATATAATACACTGGGTTTAGTTTTAAAAAACGGTGTATTCCCGGACTAACCCAATCCATATCATTGACATCCCACATAATAGGGGTAAGCCACATAAAAAACTGCAACAATATATTTACAATCTGCCCTAAGTCACGGAAAAAAACTACCATAGACGCCGTAATATAAGACAGCCCTAGCACTAGCACAATTGCCGCAAAACTATAATAAAAAACCTGCACCATATAAATATGGGCCGGCATCTGGAAACAGAAATAAACCACCACTGTTAGCCCAATAAAAAACAGATGCACATAAGTCGCTGATATAATTTTTACAATAGGCAGCACACTAATTTTAAATACCACTTTTTTAACTAAATAAGAAAACTCCATTAAGCTATTTGTAGCACTTAACAAAGCTTCTTGGAAAAATAAATATGGCACAATCCCTATTGTAAGCCAAAGGGCAAACGGCACATCCCGTTTCATCCCTTGTTTAAAGCCCACTTGGAAAACCAATATATAAATTGACACGGTGACAATTGGCTGTACAAATGCCCATAATATCCCTAAATAAGATGCCGCATAACGGCTTTTAAAATCTTTATTTGCTAAATCGAATATTAACCTGCGGCTGCGGTATACATCTCTTATCCATAAAACTGCCAAACTCTGTACTTTTTTTAATTTACCCATGCTTTTATCCCTTACGCCCATGTACAATATCCCCTATCTTACGGAGAGGACGAGTGAATTTCCAGCTTGTTGACCCTAAAAGTTCTTGTAATGTTTTTTCATGCGAGGCTGCCTTATCACGGAATATAGCATTATCTGTACGCAATGTCTCAATTTCCCTGCGAAGTACTGCCGCTTCTTTTAGGGCTGCTTGATATTGCTCCTCTTTTTCTGAAAGTTTCCTTCTTTCTTCTGCCCACACACTTTCAAAAAATTCCCATATTGCATTTACTTTTAAAGAATCTACCGTAATATAACGGAACGCCAATTTTATATGGTAAAGGTTCCTTCCCTCTGCAGGGGCAAATACGATAGATGGGTCAGAAGATGTAAAAATATATTTATCACCATCCCGGTATGCTGCATTCCCTTCCATATAGCGGAGAGGTTTTTTCTCTCCTTCTATTAAATCGGAAGCTTCTAGCATTTCTACCATACAAGGGGCATTAAATGGATCTAACCGGATACTCCTTACCCCTTCTGGCACGTCAAACTCCAATTCCTGTATTTTTACTGTATCCTCTACTGGGATTGTCCTAGCAAAATCTTCTGTAAAACCATCTCCTTGGTTCATAAATAACTGGATAAAATAAGGATGTGTACCACTTTTTATATAATTCTCTGTTTCCTCCACAAATTCTGCGCCCAGCTTTACTTCATACACAAACTGGTAAATATCCCCATATGGCCTCATTTTCCAAAAACTCTCATCAATTCCTAGCACAGATGTATAAGCAGCCTCAATCTCAGTTGATCCTACTGGCGCATAAGTGGCAAACCGCTTTGCCACAGTAAGCCCCGTCCGGTTCATTGCATGCTCCAGGCTATTTTTTGTAAAAAAGTGGATATGTGTATTATCTAACAGCCCAACCTTTGTATATTCAAATTCATGGTTCATAAGATTAATTAAAACAGAATTATGTGCTAAGTTTGGCACAGAAAATAAAATAGAACCATCTTGTTTTAATAATGTTTTTGCTTTTATTAAAACCCTCTCTGGATCATGTAAATGTTCTAATACATCTGCAAAAGTAATATAATCAAAACGGATATTTTCAAAACGTTTCAGCCATGTATATGTCTCAATATCATCTACTAGCAAATCTTCCCCATAACGTAATGCCTCTTTCCCCGCCTGTTCATCAATTTCTACCAAATATATTTTACAGCCCAACGCCTCTTTTAAATATTTTGTCATCCGCCCATTTGCAGGGCCAAACTCCAACACAGTAGAGCCTCTTTTTATCTGATTAATAATCAGGGAAAGTGAATTGGTATTTATCATATCCAAGTCAAAGTCGTATTTTGATTCTATTATCATAGCTGCCTCCACATTAAATATCCCAGTGATGATTTAATACCACCACACCCTCCGCAATATAATCCATTTTCACAAAAAACTTCTTTATTTGGGATTTATAATCAAAATTAACTGTTGCTGTTTTATCAAATAATGCTGTGTCAAAATAATAATTCCCACCTGTTAAATTAAAACCATTATAAGTAAGGGAAACCACGTTCTGCCCTTTTTTCCATGGGATATGCCTGCCATCCAAAAGAGTATTTAACCCACAAATATAAGTATGGTCAATACTTCGGATTGCTACGCCAAGCACTGGCTCATCTACCTGTTCCTCATATACACAATAAGCTACCTTAAATGTAATATCACACCCCTGTTGTATTTCAGAAACTTCTTTTCCTGTATTATCCAGTAGGGAAACCTTCTCAATTTCGGCAATTACACGCTCTGCCACTATCTCTGGCTCTTCTTTTTTTACTTCTTCTGGCTTTGTTTCTGTGTCTATCAATGCCTGATATTCCAATAACGGCAGCCCACTTTTTAAGAAATCCGTATATTGATCGGTTACTAAATCAGTACCCCCATCCATTACCAATTCCCCTTCATTAATCCAAATAACCCGGCTGCAAAAACGTTTAATCATATTGACATCATGGCTAACAAATAGAATCGTCTTGCCTGCCTGCATAAATTCCATAAACTTATCCATACATTTTAGTTGGAACCTAGTATCCCCTACTGCCAATGCCTCATCTACAATTAAAATCTCTGGATCTACATGGATCGCTACTGCAAAAGCCAAACGCACAAACATGCCACTGGAATATGTTTTTACAGGCTGATAAATAAAATCGCCAATATCAGCAAATTGTACAATAGAATCTACCCGCTTTTCCATTTCTTCCCTAGCAATGCCCATAATAGTACCATTTAGGTAAATATTTTCTATCCCAGTAAATTCCATATTAAACCCAGCCCCTAGCTCTAACAGTGCAGATATCCTTCCATCAATACTCTTTTCTCCTTCTGTCTGGCTAAGTACACCTGTTAGGATTTTTAAAAGCGTAGATTTTCCACTTCCATTTTTTCCTACAAAACCTACAGACTCTCCTTTTTGGATTTCAAATGAAATATCCCTTAAAGCATAAAAATCCCTAGAATACTTCTTGTGGGTTAGAGAAAATGTCTCTTTAAATCTATCCTGCGGCTTATTATACAACTTATAAATCTTTGTAATATGCGCAAGATGAATCACTGTTTTCTCCATATATCTGTCTCCTGCTTATCTAAGGCTTTTAATCCCCTTCCAATTTTTATCCTTTTCTGCCAGGATTACCTCCATGCCTTCTGGAATTGGCCATTTTATGCCAACATCTGGATCATTCCAAATTAAGCCGCCTTCATCATTTGGATGGTAAAAATCAGTACATTTATAAAAAAACTCTGCTTTTTCTGATAATACTAAAAAGCCATGTGCAAAATTCTTTGGAATAAAAAATTGCTTTTTATTTTCTGCAGACAATACTACGCCATACCATTTCCCATAGGTTTCTGAACCAGGGCGCAAATCTACCGCCACGTCAAATACCTCCCCACTTATTACACGCACCAGTTTGTCCTGTGGGTATTCCTTTTGGAAATGGAGCCCCCGGAGTACCCCCTTACTAGAGCCTGACTGGTTATCTTGTACAAAAGTAACATCAATCCCTGCTTCTTTAAATTCATTATATTGGTATGTCTCCATAAAATAGCCCCTGGCATCTTCAAATACCTTTGGCTCAATTACTTTTAAGCCTTGGATTACCATGCCATCACATTCACAATTTGTTACTGTTATTTTTCCCATTATTTCCTCCTACAATCCTTCTGCAATTTCTACCAAATATTTTCCATATGCGGTTTTCATTAATGGCTCTGCCAATTTTAGTAGCTGTTCCTTAGAAATAAACCCTCTCTTATAAGCAATCTCTTCAATACAAGAAACATAAAGCCCCTGCCTCTTTTGGAATGCTGCTACAAAATCTGCTGCATCTAACAACGCATCATGGTTCCCTGTATCCAACCAGGCAAACCCACGTCCCAAAGTCTCTACGTGCAGGCTGCCCCTCCTTAAATATTCATTATTTACACTGGTTATTTCAATTTCACCCCTAGCAGAAGGTTTTACATTTTTTGCAATCTCTACCACATCATTGTCATAAAAGTAAAGCCCGGGCACAGCATAATTTGACTTTGGCTTTTCTGGCTTTTCTTCTATAGAAATTGCCTTTCCATCCGCATCAAACTCTACCACCCCATATTCTCTTGGGTCCCTTACATAATACCCAAAAATAGTGGCACCTGGCTTATTTTCTGTGCGCTCTGCAACACGTTTCAATACGGCTGAAAAGCTCTGCCCATAAAAAATATTATCCCCAAGAATTAATGCCACATTATCCTTGCCAATAAATTCCTCGCCAACCAAAAAGGCATCAGCAAGCCCTCTTGGTGTTTCTTGGATCTGATAAGAAAATTTCATCCCAAGCTGGCTCCCATCTCCTAAAAGCTCCTTAAATACTGGTAAATCCCTAGGAGTAGAAATAATTAATACTTCCCGAATCCCTGCCAGCATTAAAATAGAAAGCGGATAATAAATCATTGGCTTGTCATATACTGGCATAATCTGCTTGCTAATTGCCTTTGTCAATGGGTATAAACGGGTTCCTGACCCGCCTGCTAATATAATTCCCTTCATCTTTTACTCCATTCTATCCTTATAAGCACAAAGACATCTCCCTATAAAAAGATACAGGGAGACACCTTTTTTTCATTCCTATTTTACACCATACATATCTTGGTAATATTTGGCATAATCACCACTTGTTACATTTTTCATCCAATCTTCATGTTCAAAAAACCATGCAATTGTTTTTTTAATTCCTTCTTCAAACATTATTTCAGGCTCCCACCCAATTTCAGCCTTGATCTTATCTGGCGCTATCGCATATCTTCTATCATGCCCTTTTCTGTCCTCTACATAAGAAATTAAATTATCGCTGATATTTTGTTTTCTTGGATCTCCATCAGGAAGCATTTCCCTTAATGTATCCAATATAATATGGATAATTTCAATATTCTGTTTTTCATTATGGCCGCCAATATTATAGCGTTCTCCTAAACGCCCTTTTTCCAATACCATATCAATAGCTTTTGCATGATCATCTACATAAAGCCAATCCCTTACATTTTTTCCATCACCATATACAGGCAGCTGCTTGCCATGCAGGGCATTATTAATAATTAATGGGATTAATTTTTCTGGGAACTGATAAGGCCCATAATTATTACTACAATTTGTAATAAAAGCTGGGAAGCCAAAGGTATCTACATATGCTTTAACAATAAAATCAGAAGAAGCCTTGCTTGCCGCATAAGGGCTATGGGGATCAATAGGGCTTGTCTCATAAAAATAACCATCCCCATCTGGCAAAGAACCATATACCTCATCTGTTGAAACATGTAAAAACCTTTTATCTGGCTTATAAGAGCCATCTGGGAGTTCCCATTGGTTTTTCGCCGCATTTAACATAGTAAGCGTGCCGATTACATTTGTTTTCATAAATACATTTGGGTTGCGGATACTTCTGTCCACATGGGATTCTGCCGCAAAATGGACAATACGGTCAATCTCATTTTCCCCAAATATCCTTGTAATTGCATCCTCATCACAGATATCTACTTTTTTAAATATATAATTTGGCTTATCTTCTATTTCCCTTAAATTTTCTAAATTCCCAGCATAGGTTAAACAGTCCACATTAATAATACGGATTGTATCACCATATTTACGGAACATATAATGAATAAAATTAGAACCAATAAACCCTGCTCCCCCTGTCACTAAATATGTCTTCATGCTTTTCCTCCATTCATACGACCTTTGAAAAGATTGTACCATCTTCCAAATATTTCTTCAACTACTTTCTTCCATCCTTGTGCCTGCCCTGTCTTTTTAGCCCCATAAGGCGTAAACACCATTAGTAAATTTGCCTCTTTTTTGCTGCCTGATGCCATTACATCAAATACAAGCACACGATTTTTTCATATGTTTAGTTCTCCCTCTTCTGTCTAAGCAAGTTTAAATATAATTCAAAAAGCTGCCTATGCCTTTTACTGACAACATCTAATATTACTCCACAGCTAAGCAGCAATAGCCCTGATACCATTAAAAACCCTGATACAATTAAAGTAGGGAACCTTGGCACTACATGTATCCTAAAATATTCAAATAAAACCGGAAGGAACAACCCTATACTTGCTGTTATAAATAAAAAAGACAATATCCCAAAAAATATTAATGGCTTATAATCTTTAAACAATGCAACAATTGTCTTTAATACCCGCATCCCATCTCGTATGGTATTTAATTTTGACATGCTCCCTTCTGGCCTGTCCCTGTATTCCACAGGAATCTCTGTAAGCCGGAAATTCTTATCCAAGGTATGGATACTCATTTCTGTTTCTATTTCAAACCCTTTAGAAAGTACAGGAAAACTTTTTACAAATTCCCAACTAAATGCCCGGTAGCCTGTCATAATATCCCGGATATGGCTTCGGAATAAAAAATTAATTACAGCGCATACCATCCGGTTTCCCATATTGTGCATAGGCCTTTTATTTACCTGATAGTATGTGGAAGACAATCTATCTCCAATCACCATATCCGCCTTGCCATTTAAAATTTCCTCTGCCATCTGCCCTGCATATTCTGCCGGATAGGTATCATCCCCATCTACCATAATATAACATTTGGCATCAATTTCCCGGAACATGCTGCGTATTACATTCCCCTTACCTTGCCGGTATTCATGGCGTACAATTGCCCCTGCCTTTTTGGCAAGTTCTGCCGTATTATCTGTAGAATTATTATTGTAAACATAGATAACTGCATTAGGAAGGGCTTTTTTAAAATCCTTTATCACTTTCTCCACTGTTTTACTTTCATTATAACAGGGAATCAATACTGCTATTTCGTCCATTTCCCTATCCGCCTTCCCTTCTCGTCTACACGATAGCCATCTGGTGTGATCGTATCAGTAAGCATGTACCCTTCTTCTGCAACATAATAATATCCTTCTGCCCCTTCAATCCAAACATTCCTTAGTAAATACCCATCTTTATCAAAATAATACCACAGGCCTTCTGACTGGTACCATCTATCTGTAACATATTCCGTTTCTGAAACTTGGTATTTTTTCCCATTTATATCCTCCCTAAAACCGCCTCCATACTCCCCAATCCCAGCCGCAAATATATCACTTAACATACAAATTTGTATGCCAAAAACCAATATAAAAAGACATGCACTAAAAGAAGTTACTTTTTTTAAAGAAGGCACAATCCCATGCACTAGCATACAAACCGGGAAAACCAACGGGACAAAATATCTTCCTTGAATCCCTTGTATTATCTCTGCCCTTGGCAAATTCCACTGCACATAAATACTGGTAAAAGTAAGGAGGAATACACAAATAACTACAATAAAAGAAACAAGCCTAACCGGATAAAATTTTTCTGGGCTACGTTCCCCTGACAACAATAAAATCAATAAGCATAAAACAGCATAAGCCCACACGAATTCTTTTGGCACACGGATAGTAAGCCATCCAAAATCCTTCCCAATAATATTATACAAATAATTTGCCCCTTCTACCTTCCATGTATTCCCTAAAACCCGCAAATACTCAAACGGCTGCGTTAAAATAAAATGGACTTGCTCCCCGCCATCTGCTCCCCACCTTGTAGAAAGATACCTTCCTGCTATTAAAAGCCATCCCATACTAGAAGCCGTTACCAAAATACCCAGCACTACTGCGTGGATCATATAATTTCTTTTCCCTCCAAACCGTTCTTTTGGTATTAAAAATGGGAAAAGGCAAAAGGGCAAATATACAATTTTATATAACCCAATTAAAATACATAAACAATATAAAAGAATATAGTGCCAATATTCCATTCTTTTTTTCCTTGTTTCCCGCATATACAAAACAAAACTAATTAAAGCACAAGTCAATGCTGTAACCATAGAATCTGGAGCCAAAGAAACTGCCTCCTGCATATTAATAGGAAGCAATAATACTAGAAGCATTGCCTTTTTTCCAAATGGAACATATTTAACAGCTAAAAACCCAATAAGCCCCACAAAAAGAAACCCTGCTATCCTTCCTGCATAGGCAATCCAAACAATCCTGTCCGTCAATAACCTTGCTATTCCTATTCCAATTGCCTGTGGGAAATAAGAAATTGGGGCATATAAAGAGGTATTCCAAAAGATTAAAAAAGAAGTTTCTTCTGATAGCCTCTCTCTCCCATAACGCTCCCATATATCAAAATGTGTCATTTCTGTTTGGCTTAGCCCTAGGTTCTCTGGGCTTAAATTATATGGTAACTCCCGCCCTCCTAGATTGTCTTTACTAATATCTGAAAGCATATGCCCACACGAAATTTCATAAGCCCGCAAAAAATGTGACATCTCATCTGGTACTTTAAACAATGGCAACGCAATAAAATAAAAACCGCCAAATAACAAATAGGCTATTAAAAATACAATTTCTGTTTTCTTCCAAGACCAGCCAAGAAAAAGGGTAAACCCAATAAGCCCTATTCCTGCGCCTGCTAAAACCCATCCTTTCACCCAAGAAAATGGATATGCCCCCTTTATAATATGGCTTCCAGCTAAATATGCAGAACCTACTAAAACTAAAATCCACAGCAAATAATTTCCTATTATGCCATGCTTCCCATGCCTTGCCATGTCCTTCTCCTATTTAAGCTAACTGGCGGATATACTCTGTTAATGCCTTTTGCCAATCTGCCGCTATATATCCGCAAGTCAGCCGTAACATATAATTATCCAACACAGAGTAAGCTGGCCTCTTTCCTGGCGCATTATATTCTTCCGTTGTAATTCCCTTTACTTTTGTATTTTTCCCTGCTAAACGGAAAATCTCTGTTGCAAAATCCGCCCAACTGCAAACTCCTTCACAAGTACCATGGAACAATCCATAATTTTCAGTCCAAATCAAAGTATCCATTATTTTTACTAACTCTAATGTACTAGTAGGGCTTCCTACTTGATCCTTTACTACGCCAATCTCGTCCTTTGTTTCAGAAA
Source organism: uncultured Lachnospiraceae bacterium (assembly GCA_910577045.1). GTDB lineage: Bacteria > Bacillota > Clostridia > Lachnospirales > Lachnospiraceae > RGIG8607. Next base: position 235,384 of record CAJTLB010000002.1, read on the forward strand.
GGCGCAACATTGTTTTTACAAAATTTTTCCCATCTCCGTATAACCATGCTGTGCGGACAATAAAATAATCCTTTGCAAACTGTTCTACAAAATGTTCCCCTGCAAGCTTAGTCTTTCCATACATTCCCTGTGGGTCCGGGGTATCAAATTCTATATAAGGCTCACTGGCATCTCCTGCAAACACATAATCTGTAGAAATGTGCATTAGTTTTGCACCTGTTTCCCTTGCAGCAATACTTAAATTCCTTGGCCCAATTGCATTTATTTTATAAGCATTATCCACATCTGTTTCACAAGCGTCTACTGCCGTATGGGCAGCACAATTAATCACAGCATATGGTTTTACTTGGCGTACAAACTCTATTGTCTTATCAATATCTGTAATATCCAACTCCCCTACATCTGTATTTACCAGCTCAATATCCGTATTATTCCCATATTTCACATTAATTGCACGCCCAAGCTGGCCATTACATCCTGTAACAATAATTTTCTTCATATGCTTTTTTCCTCATTTCTATATTCTATTTTATTTCTTCCTTACTATAGTTTACCATATATTTGCCTATTTTACACAATATTCCTATAGCAATCAAGTATTTTTTCTTATTAACTTAAGAATCAAACGGCTTACTCCGCCACACACCAGCATAATAGCCCCATCTTTCACTAATATATTTCCAATCCCCATATGGATAGTATACTGGATTTGTAATTCTAGCGGCGGGTCTTGGTAAGGAATCCCGGCTTTTATTATCCAATAATACAAACCTATAAAAAAAATAATACAGCCAGATAACATCACAACAGTACATATTTTACAAAGTACATTTTTTAAATTTTCTTTCATTTACAATTCCTTTATTTATTAAATTGTATTTTTTCCGAAACGGCACTTTCTACTTCATATTTAACCGCTTCCTAATGGTTTTATCCGTAATAGGGTATATTTTCTCTATAGGTAAATTTTTTAAGTTTAACTTTCCATTTTTTCTCTGCTCATTCCATTTTCTTACTAGCGGGGTTAAGTCTTCTATATGGGAAATCCCTCCATCTAAAAAATCCTTCAATATAGTTCCTTTTAGCCCTATTTGGATTGCTGCACGGTTAATAGCATTGCCATTTATGTTTCTATCTGGATCCCATTGACAATATACCATTGTTTCATCAAAAGCTTTTTCCCATTGCGCGCCAGTATAACTAATAGAATCTGGTGATGTTAAAACTGCTTTTTCCAATAATTCATTAAACATTCGCCGATGGATATCCAAAGCCAAAATACATTCTTGGTTTTTCTTCGTCCCCCAATTAGAACGATACATAAGCCACAGAAAAGACGGCTTTATCCATGTCATACGGTTTATATGAAAGCTTTCCCCAAATGTTTGTAGTGCAACTGCCTCTTTGGCAATTATAGAATTATATGCTTGGTAAACCCGGATACACTGGTTATTATACTGTGCAAATACCTCTTTTATATATTCCATAATTTTTCAAATCACTCCCCATAAATAATACGGATTGTATTCATTATATAAACAAACAACATTCTTTTTTCATTTTATCACAAATTTAAAAATATTCAATTTTAGATATTTTTAAGTTTGTGGATTATACTTTATACCTTAAAAGAGGTATCATTCTTGAAAGCATACTTCGTTTGTTATATAATAGGTTTAATATCATAAATCCAAAAAAAATACAGGAGGGTATATATGGGATTAAACAAATTAGAGGAAGAATTTTTTTCTTCTGCTGCTACCTTAGAAGAAAAAATTACAAAAGCGATTGATCAGTTAGTAAACTCAAATAACTCTTATTTTTGTACCTACTTGATTCGGGAAAAAGAAATAAAAAGCCCCGAATTTGCTAAAGCTGCTTTAAAAGCAAATATTTTTTATCCATCTATTTTATATCAAGATGCTGCGCCAGAAACACGAGATCAGCTTATTTATCTGTTAGACCAAGAACAAATAGATCAATCAGACGTAAACAATGGTTTGTTAGCTTTAGCTATGATTGGTGATGAAAAAGTAGTAGAATATTTTAAGAAATGGGAAGAAAATCCACCTGCCTGGCGTAAAGACCTATTTACTGGGCCATATGGCTATGCAATGGAAGGAAACTGGTGTATAGAAGATGGGCAAAAGAAATCCCTTATTTATAATACTTGTTATGCTATAGAACAAGTAGATACCTGCCTTCCAAACGAGAATATATTTGGCGGAGCAAGTAAAGATATCTGCCCTTACTGCGGTTCTAATTATATTAATATGTTAGTTATTGACGGAAAAGATGAACGGCTGGCTTTTTTAGGTTTGCATGGAAAAATTAAGATTAAATATTGTGATAGCTGTCTGCCTTGGGAAGAATTCCTTTATTGTAAATATGAAGAAGACCAAGAAAGCACCGTTATTCACCACACGAATGGCTGTGGGGAACTTTGTGAAGAAGAAATGATTAATAAGCAAAAGCCGTTTATAATTTCTAAGAAACCTGTTTCAAACTGCTACTGTGATCCTTTTGACAAATGTGCCATAGGAGGAGCCCCTTCCTTTGTAGACGATGCAAAATTTGCATCTTGCCCAAACTGTGGAAAACGGATGAAACACCTAGCACAGCTTGGAGAAGAATGGACTACCTGTGGCACAGAATATATTCAAATTTGTACTGACTGTAAAATTGCTGCTGTTACTTACCAGCAAACATAAATAACACTTATTTACCAACCCATTGATCCAAAAATTTTTTTAGGTTTTCCCCATGCCAACAATGGCCTCCTTCCTTTATATCATGGAATATTCGCTCCTCTGCATGGAACAAACGATATGCACTACGCATAATTTCCATTTGCTCATATACATTTTCTAATCCTCTTATTCCATTTAAGTGATCCTCTTGGCAAGATTGTACCATTATGGGCCTTGGGGCAATAAGTGCCCCAATATCCCCCATATCCACATGGTTCCACAACCTAGGGACATAATTACAACTACAATTCCCATTTAAGGTAAGCAACGAATCTTTGTATCCATAAAAATATCCACTAATAATAGCATAAGCAATTCTGTCATCTAAGGCTGCCAGCCACAAAGCCTGCATACCGCCCCCTGAGAATCCTAGGCAGCCAATTTCCTCTGTATCCCACCTGCGGTATTCTTTTATATAATCAACTAGCCTCATTAAGTCCCAGACGCACATGCCAATTACTGTTTGGCCTAAAGATTGTGCCATACGGGAAAGCTCATTACAAGTACTATTCAAAAATTTTTCCTCCGAATCTCCTTGCAGGGAAGCTTCCCGGCGTTCCCCAAACCCCCGGCTATCATTGCAAAGTGCTACATAACCAAGTTTTGCTATTTGCATACCATAATCATATTGGAACATCTCAATCCTATCTTTTACAGCCGGGATTTCAGACATCCCGGCTACTGCATATTTTCCTGCCCCCATATGCCCTGGCGGGGCTAGTATACACTTTAATTTCTTTTCATTTGATACAGATGGAATTAACACATAAACAGGCATCCAAACATCTGGCTCCACTTGTATACATATTTTTTCTCTAACAATACCATTTTCTAAAACAACTTTTTCTTCCAAAATAGGGTTCAATGGACAAGTTTCCATATAGGAAAGCCCCAAAAGTTCTGATAATGTTTCTCTAAGTTGTCCCTTCCATCTTTGATATTCCTCTTGGCTACTAGCATGAAACGCATCTTTTCTTCCATATACATCAAACCGTTTTTGTAGGTGTTCCAAACAAGTATAATATTTTTTTATTTCTATTGTACGTTTCAAATCTTTTATTTATAAGCCTCCATATATCTATTATATTGATCCTGTTTAATTTTAATTAATTCTTCTATATTCATATTTTTTAATGTAGTTAGATAACTATCAAATGTAGACATATCACTGTTGCCTGAAATAAATGCCACATTCATTTGTTCCACATAAGTCTGTATATCAACTAAATACAAACTTATTATGCTTGCCTCTTCTTCTGTCGCATAAACAGCAGGGAATGGTGCTTTAATATACTGTTCTAATTCCTTATCTACTTCTACATGCCATTTCGCCAATAATACATCTGTTGCCGGCACGCTTTGCTGAGACGGCATACATGGTGCATTAATGCCTAATTGCTGGTACCATACCGTATCCTCGCTACATCTTGGCAAATATTCCCTATTTCCATCTGCTGTTTCTGTATACGTAACATCTTTAAGCCCCCATACATATAAATCTTGGCATTCTTCTCCCATAATATAGTCTAAGAATTTAACTGCAAGCTCTACATTGCCAGAATTCTTTGTTACGCCAAAAATTCCAGAAACAGGTGTCCTTCCTACATAATATCCTGTATACTCACCAGAAATTGGGGCAACGCCTTTAAAAATGCCTTCTGTCCCATTATAATCTGCAAACTGGGCACTATACAAAGTAGACATCTGCCAGCTAAAATCAAATGTAACCCCTGTAATATCCTGTGCACACCTAGAAGTTATCTGGTCTCTGTTTAAAGATGTATATTCCATTTCTAAAAGCCCTTCATCATATAAGCCTTTTAAAAATTCCAAATATGCTTTATAATTTTCTGCTTCATAATAAGCATAATGCACAGTCCCATTATCGTCTGCATAGAAACCACTTACTAAGTCTAATCCAAATGCTGGGCCAAAGAGATAAGGCAAATATGCAGAAGTTACACTCATTGGGATCTCATCTGTAGCATCACCATTCCCATTCATGTCATTATCACGGAAAGCCCGTAACATTTCCACAAACTCATCTAACGTTTTAGGTTCTTCCATATTGAGCTTTTCAAGCCATCTTGTATTAATCATCATACAAGGCTGATAATTATTTGTTACCACTGTCTGTGGCACATAATAAATATGCCCGTCCGTAGCCGTTAAAGCTGCTTTAATATCCGGGTTTGCCTCCAAAAACTTCTTATAATTTGGCATAGAATCAAAATATTCATCTAATGCAATAAACATCCCTGATTTAATATAAGACATATTCGAATCCAAATCAGGAAGAAGTACAATATCCTGCAAATCTGTCCCGGCTGCCAGCATTGGGCTAACGGTATCAGCGTAAATAGTAGGATCAATTAAATTCCAATCAATTGTTACATTTGCCCTTTTTTGGATTTCATCTAATATCATGGCATCCTTGCTTAAATCCACTGTAGAATACCAAGAATTCATTGCAAGCATACTAACTGTGCCTGCCTCTTCTGTAACTGGTGCTGCCCCAGTATAAGTACTTGTCTTTGTTCCCGATGTTGTTCCGGCATTTGTTGTAGTCTGTCCATTTGGAGTATCGTTTCCTCCACATCCTACCAATGCCGAAGCCGTAAGAACGGCTGTCATAGCAAGTGCTGTTACTTTTTTTGTCATTCTCATAGTAAATCCTCCTCAATTTTTTGTTTACTATTGGTTCTATTCCTTCACAGCCCCAAGCATCGTGCCCTTTACTAGATATTTCTGTACAAATGGGCAAATGCAAAGAATGGGCACTGTGGATAGGACAATACACACATAGCGGATTTTCAGCGTAGATTGTGCTGCCGCTGCCGCTGCCGTAGTCCCAGAAGCCTGGACGATTTCTGTTGATGCAATAATTAAAATACGCCTTAAAAATACTTGTAATGGCTGCAATTCACTTTTACCCAAATAAAGCATGGCATTAAAGAAATCATTATATCTTGCTACTGCATAATATAATGTAAGTACCGCCAAAGTTGGTTTTACCAAAGGGACTGCAATCTTAGCCATAATAAAGAAATCATTCGCGCCTTCTAAAGCTGCATTTTCAAATAAATCCTCTGGGATAGATTCCATTGCTGATCGGCATATCATAACATTATAAGCACTTAATAATGTTGGAATAATCATAGCCCACCTGGAATTATAAAACCCAAGCCCCGTTACCACCATATAAGTTGGGATTAGCCCACCAGAAAAATACATGGTAAAAGCTAATAAGAAATTCATTTTTTTACGAAGGAAAAATTGCTTCCTAGACAGTGGGTAAGCCGCTAAACAAGTAAACACAATATTAAAGATTGTACCAACGATTGTATATAAAAATGTATTGCCATAAGAAATCCAAAGCTGCTTATAACGAAGTACCATATTATATGCCTCTAAATCCCATCCCTTAGGCAAAAACATTACTTCTCCCTTAGCAACTGCCATTCCATCACTAAAAGAAATACTTGTAACATACAAAAATGGGTACAATGTGACACATACAGCAACGGCTACAAGAATCCAGACAATTATGTCAAATATCTTATCCCCAAAACTTTCATTCTTAAATTCTGTAAAAATTCCCTTTTTATTCTCTCTCATCTTAAGTACCCCCTTACCACAAAGATGACCCGCTAAACTTGCGGCTAAACCAATTTGAAGTACATACTAATGAGAACCCTACTATAGAATTAAATAACCCAACTGCCGTTGCATAACTATAATTTTTATTTTCAATACCTTGCCTATACACGTAGGTAGAAATAACATCCCCTGTTTCATATACGGCTGTATTGTACATTAAATATACTTTTTCAAAGCCTACACTTAAAATATTTCCCAAAGACATGATTAGTAATAATAAAATCGTAGGTTTTATCATAGGAAGCACTAAATGCCAAATTTGCTGGCGTTTTGAAGCCCCATCCATTTTCATTGCTTCATACAAATCAGGAGAAATCCCCATTATTGCAGCTACAAAAATAATAGAATTAAAGCCAAATGTCTGCCATGACCCAGAAATAACATAAAGCCGCCTAAACCAAGAAGGATCACTCATAAAATTCACTGGCTTCCCTCCAAGTTTTACAATAATCTGGTTGATAATGCCTGTAGAAGGTGATAGGAAATTTGTCATCATACCTACTACTACTACAGTAGAAATAAAATATGGCAAATATGTAATTACTTGTGCCCCTCTTTGGATCACCTTATTCCTTAATTGCGTAATGCAGATTGCAAATAAAATTGGAATTGGAAAGCCAAATAAAAGGGAATAAAAAGAAAGTAAAAACGTATTCCGTATTAACTTCCAAGCAAATACAGATTGGAAAAACTGGCTAAACCATTTAAGCCCTACCCATTCACCAGAATAAATCCCAATTAGCCCCTTCCCGGGAATAAAATTTTGAAATGCCATTACAAGCCCTGTCATTGGTAAATAGCTAAAAATTAAATAATACAATAATACTGGAAAAAACATAATCATTAAATACTTATCTCTATGGATATTTTTTCTAAGCAGCTTTCTCTTCTCTTCTCTTGAAAGCTTTACCTTCTTTGTCTTATCCATTTCTTTTACCTCACCCCTCCATCTCTTGATAAAACAATGGTAACATTTTCAGAAAAATCCCGAAAGCTTCATTTTTTTCTTAGTTCATTTTGTGCACTTTCATGAAAAAAAGCTTATTTTCATCCTCCAAAAGGGCAACTTTCATAAAAAAAGGAAACACAGCCTGTACACTGTGTTTCCTTTTTCTTCTTCCTTTTATCTATAATCCCCAGGATTCATATTCATAATAGACTTAAAATTCCTCCGAAATGTCAGCACATTACTATACCCACATTCTGCTGCTATTTCTTCTATTGATTTTTCTGTTGTTTGTAATAATTCTGCTGCATATAAAATACGCTTCTCTTGTACATATTGCAAATAAGTTTTACCAAGTTGGTTTTTACAAAGCATGGTAATATATTTATTGCTTACTCCAAACTTTTCCGATAAAAATGCAAGGGACAAATCTGGGCTTTTATAATTTTCATTTATACAAGATAAAATTTCCTTATCTAATTTCTCCATATCTTTTTTTGGCATAAGCAAACTTGTTAATTCATTGCAAATCGTTTCATAAATAGCATGATAATAGGTAAATATTTCTTCCAAGGTCGCAGCATGTTCAATCTTATCAATTTGTACCCTTGCTGACGCATTTATATTCTTAACTACATTTAATGTTAAAATATGCAGTTCATCAATTAATAAACGCACTGTTTTAGGGGATTCATCATATTCTTTCGTATTTTTTTCATATAGCTCATCTAAAAAGGCATGTAAATCTTTTAAATTATTTTCCCTAAAATCTTTTAATAAACGTGCTTGTGCATCTTTTGGGAAATAATATTCCCTTTTATCTTTTTCTTCTTTTGGTTCATAAAAATAAACTGTATTTCTGCCTCCAGTCAGCATTCCTTCTAAAGCTTGCATTGCATCTGCACATGCTTCATTTAACCTGCCTATTGTATCCTCCATCTGGCCGACCCCTATTGTGATTAGGCAATTCTCATCATCTATTTCTTTGCAGATTATTTTATGGAGTTTATAAAACACCTCTTCTAATGGTATTATTTCATCACTATTTACAATTAAAAAGATATTGCTTAAATCTTTCACATAACAATCTACTTGCATCTCTATAGACGATTGTTCTTGGCAAATATACTGGATAATATCAATCGCATCTTTTTGTTTTAAAGAACTTACCTCCCTTACTCCTTGATACACAATATTCGTTAGGGCAAGGGCAAAATAATTTCTTTTTAGATCAATATATTTTTCATCTATTAAAACACGGATATTGTCTTGTTCCATATTCCCATTTAAAATTCCATGCAACATTCCTTGCTTTGCATAAGGAGTGATATGGATCATTTTTTCCCTAAACCCATTATTTTCCCCAATTAAGCTTTGAATCCCTTTTATAATTGTGCCAATTTCATCCTGGCGTTCCTCCTCTTTCTCCATGCCATCCATTTCTCCGCTTTCAATAAACTTCTCAATATTTCCAATAGGAGAATAATAGCGGATTGATAATATATAAGCCAAAACTGCAAAAATAGCACTTAATAAAAACCCTATTGTCAATGCTACTACCAACGCCCCGTTAAATCCCATGCTAAACCGATCCAAATCTACATATAATTCATATGTAATCTCTGGATGGACGCTAGAAACTACACGAAAACATTTTCCTTTCTCTTCTCCATTTTCTAGGACAATATCATTATTAAAAAATACACGGCAAGCCGCAGATGGCCCAACAATCTCACTAATCTTTTGTTCTAAATTCTTTTTATTAAACAAAACCAATATGCTTCCCTTTTCTCTTATTGATGTAGAAAAAGCATATTCATCGCCATAGATTACATATTCCGTATTAAAAATAATATCCCCTACAGAACTTATATCTAATAAATCACTTACCTTTCCTTGTTTTAAAAATGGCCTTTCTAGCCCAAGCACATATCCATTATTTAATTGTATTACACTTGAAGCTGTATAAGCCTTGTTGTAATCTTTAAACAATAAAATAATATTATAAATCCTATAATTATTACTAGATGCCTTGATATTTTTTAAATCTTGTAACCCTTGGTACAATAAATAAGAATTAACTGCTTCACCTTCTACTGAAATTGCAGAATAAAGATTTCTAAGAATCGTTGAGCCATTAATACTAGAAACAATATGTTTTGCACTTAAAAGCTCAAAGTCAATGGCATTTCCCATTGCCCCTGCCTTAACTTCATATTCCCTTTTTAAGTTCTCTTTATAAGCTGCCTGATATTGTAGCATGGCAAAAATAGAATATACAGAAAAAAACAAGGAAATAATCAAGATATAAGAAAGAAACAGCCTGACAAACAGCCTGCTTTTTAATAATCTATTTTCAGCAAATATCCGTTTCATAAACACTCCCCTAACTTAAGAAACAACAATTGCCCAATAACAAATAACAGCCTACTAGAGCAAATTCATGCTCCCAGCAGGCTGCCACTGATATTTCTCAATCCATTAACTTAAGCGGTTCACTGCACAAAATAATGCCCGGATAGAAGCCCTTGTAATATTAGAACTAATTCCTACCCCATATGTCACCCTGCCTGTATCCTCATCCATTATATGGATATAAGCAGCAGCCTGTGCTTTTGAACCAGCCTGTAACGCATGTTCAGAATAATCCAAGACTTTAATATTTCTGCCAATTTTTGCTGTAAACGCATTTTTTACCGCATCAATTGGCCCATTTCCTTCTGCTTCATTTGTTATCAACACACCTTTATCTTCAAATTCTAAAGATACATGTGTATCTTTATCATCAATATCTGTATAACGGCATCGGATAAAATGATATGGCTGTTTCTTTTCCAAATATTGCTCACGGAAATTTTCCATAATCTGTTCTGGTGCCACTTCACCTTGGCGTTCTGCAATTGCTTGGATTACGTCTGCAAATTCCTTATGCATCCCTTTTGGCAGCTTAAAGCCAAAATAAGTGTCCATTACAAAAGCTACTCCACCTTTTCCAGACTGGCTGTTAATCCTTACTACCGGCTCATATTCCCTGCCAATATCCATCGGGTCAATTGGCAAGTAAGGGACTGCCCAAATACCATCCCCACGTTCCTTCATTGCTGTAACACCTTTATTAATCGCATCTTGGTGAGAGCCAGAAAATGCAGTAAATACAAGCTTCCCAGCATATGGGTGGCGAATATGCACTGGAATCTTACAGCAGCGCTCATACACTTCTATAATCTCATTAATATGCCCTAATTCCAGTTCAGGGTTAATTCCCTGTGAAAACATGTTATAAGCAATATTTAATACATCTACATTACCAGTCCGTTCCCCGTTCCCAAACAAAGTACCCTCTACCCTGTCGGCACCTGCCAATAATGCAAGTTCGGCAGCAGCAACTCCAGTCCCACGGTCATTATGGGGATGTACGCTTAAAATAATACTATCCCTGTCACAGAAATGCTTATGCATCCATTCAATCTGATCAGCATATACATTTGGTGTAGTCATTTCCACTGTAGATGGCAGGTTAAAGATTATCTTCTTCTCTTTCGTTGGCTGCCAAACATCTTGGACCGCCGTACAAACTTCTAAAGCATAATCTAACTCTGTGCCAGTAAAGCTTTCAGGAGAATATTCTAAAATAATTTCCCCATCAAAACCAGCAGCATACTTTTTCACCAAATTAGCCCCATCAATTGCTATTTGCTTAATTTCCTCTTTGTTCATGTGGAAAACTACGTCTCGTTGTAAAGTAGAAGTAGAATTATAAATATGGACAATTGCTCTTTTAATCCCCTGCAAAGCTTCAAAGGTCCTTGTAATCAGGTGCTCCCTACACTGCACTAATACCTGTACTGTTACATCATCTGGTATTAAATTCCTATCTACCAACTGCCTTAAAAAATCATATTCAATCTGAGATGCAGATGGAAAACCAACTTCAATTTCTTTAAAGCCCAGCTTTACCAACATACAAAACATCTCAATTTTCTCTTCTACCACCATTGGTTCCACCAATGCCTGGTTCCCATCTCTTAAATCTACGCTACACCATATAGGTGCCTTTTGAATCTCATTATTTGGCCATTCTCTCTCCGGCATTTTTACTACCGGAACTCGCTGATACTTCTTATAATTTAACATAATATACCTCCTAATTTTTCACTATTTTTATCTGTTTTTACCACTATTGCAACTTATTTAGCCATAGGATAGTCGGTATATCACGCTGTACCTTTTGACGATAAATAAAATGGCATTGTCTATTCGAGCCCCATCCTTATCTACCTCTTTCTGCCTGGCTGTGCCAGCTTTTATGATTTTCTCTTGATTATAGCATTATTAAGGCAAATCTGCAAGACATTTTCTGAAAATTTGAATACAAGCTATTTATAAATATCTTTTTTAGCCTTGCATCCCTTTTAAATCCCAATTATACGTGTTATAATAGCACATAGTTGTGCCTAGCCACTTATTACAATATTTAACGGGGGAATTTTATTTATGTATATACCAAACAGAGATATTAGACGATTACTAAAAGCAATGGATGAAATTGCAGCAGGCAATTACCAGGAAGTGGATATTTCTATTTTTAAAAATCCTATATATGGAAAGAAATTAAATGCTGTTATCCATTCTTTAAAACAAGCAAACAATACTTATGTAATGAGAATGAATGAAGTAATGGAATCCGTTGGTGATAATGCTTTAATGAAAGACACTTTTGATCAGGTCACTTCCCAGACCACATCCATCCACCAAATGGAACAGGCCAGCCAAGACATGGAAAACGCTATTCAGCATATTTCCTCTTCTATGGGCACTATCCGGGACAATACTTATGATATTTCAAATACATACCAAACCATTACCTTAAATATGAATGATAGTATCCATGATGTCCAAGAATCTTCTGCAAAAATCCAAGTCATTAATAACCAAATGCAGGATTTTAATGAGAAAATCAAAAAAATCGGGGAAATTATTAATATTGTAAAAAAGGTTTCTCTCCAAAGTAAGCTCCTGGCATTAAATGCTTCTATTGAAGCTGCAAAAGCAGGGCCTGCCGGAAGCGGTTTTGCTATTGTTGCTGGCGAAATGCAGCAGCTTTCCCTCAGTACCACAGAATCTGCAGAACATATTACTGACTATGTTAAACAATTAAGTGAAGATACACATACTCTTGCTATTTCTATGAACCAGACTACCCATATGCTCCATGAAAGTAATAACAAAGCAGAACGTTCTTTAAAAGATATGGAACAAATGAATTCCCAAATTAGCACTATTAAAGATCGTATCAATAGCATTTTCCAAGATATTGATACGCAGACTAGTGCTACTGCTGATTTTGCAAAACAGATTGAACACCTTTTTAACAGTTATCATGAACTATCTGATAATTGTATTAAATTAGGCAGGCATGTATTTCAAATTGGACGTTATATTGATAAAACAAGAAGTGATATGGTGCGTAAAAGTTCCATTATCACTGATTTAGATTGGATTAGGGTGTTTGAAGTAGATCACTTTGTATTAATGTGGAGAGTCTATAATAATATTGTTGGCTTTGAACGCCTGCTCTCTAAACAGGTTGATAATCCTGCAGGTTGTAAACTTGGGAAATGGCTGGCTGCACAAACAGACCAGAACCTTATTAACAGCAATGAATTCCGGCAGCTTACTATTTCCCATACAAACTTCCACCATTATGCTTTCCAATCCTGGCAGGCTAAAGAAGAAGGAAAAGATGAACTTGCTATTAACCATTTCCACAATACCTATCAGGCTTTCCTTCTTTTTGACCAAGCAATCCACGCCCTGCAAAATAAGATGAAGCAAATTGGATACAATAAAGAAACACCTGTCCCTGCTGTACAAACCGAATAAAAAAGATATTTCCTTATTATCCCTATGCCAAAAAAAATGGAGTTGTCGCATTAAGGAAAACATATACAAGATATTATAACACCATGCTGCATTTTATACTATATCTTGTATAATCAAAGTTTAATGTGACAGCTCCATTTATTTTCTTTCTAAAAAACAGGACGTTCTTGTAATTTATCGTTAAATTCTTTTTATTTATAAGCTTTTTACTGTTTCTACCACATGCTCAACGGTAAAGCCAAACTTTTCAAAGAGTTGTTTTGCTGGTGCACTTGCCCCAAAACCTGTCATTGTAACACAAGCACCATCTAACCCGGCATATTTACCCCATCCAAAATCACTTAATGCTTCTACTACAACTCTCTTACGCACTGACTTTGGAAGGACAGACTCTTTATACTCAGCTGTCTGCTCTTCAAATATATCCATACTTGGCATACTTACTACGCGCACGTCAATCCCTTCCTTTAAAAGCTCTGCTCGTGCACCAACCGCTAATTCTACTTCTGATCCAGAAGCAATAATAATTGCATCTGGGGTTTCTTTTGTAGAATCTTGAAGGATATAAGCACCTTTTAATGCTTCTTTACTAGAGCCTTCTAACTGAGGAAGGTTTTGCCTGCTTAATACCAAAGCGGTAGGCGTTTTTGTAGAAGTAATGGCACTATACCATGCTGCTGCTGTTTCAGTCGCATCTGCCGGACGAAATACATGGAAATTCGGCAAAGCACGGAGCATAGCAAGCTGTTCAATCGGCTCATGGGTCGGCCCATCTTCGCCCACTCCAATACTGTCATGGGTAAACACGTAAGTTAATGGTACTCCCATAATTGCAGAAAGCCTTGCCATTGGCTTTGTATAATCACTAAATACAAAGAATGTGGAAACAAACGCACGTAGGCCGCCATGAAGCATAATACCATTGCCAATCGCTGCCATTGCTAATTCACGCACGCCAAAATGCAGGTTCCTTCCAGCATAATTTTCTTTTGAGAAATCCCCCTTCTCATTCATATATGTCTTTGTGGAAGGAGATAAATCTGCTGCGCCGCCAATTAAATTTGGCAACAGCTCTTTAATTTTTTGGATCTGCTTGCCAGATAAAATCCTAGTTGCCTCTGGCTTATCCTCATACTTCCAGTATTCCTCACAATTATAAGCCTTTTCTGCCTGATGTTCATTATAATAGGTATCCCAAAGCTCTTTCATATCAGGATATGCTGCACAGTAATCTGCAAATAACTTATTCCATGCTTCCTCTGCTTCTGCCTTTCCTTCTACTAATGCTTTATAATTTGCATATACTTCATCTGGCACATAAAATGCCTTGTCAGCAGGAAATCCTAAATTCTCCTTTAATGCAGCTACATTCTCATCTCCAAGCGGTTCTCCATGTGCGCTTGCTTTTCCTTGTTTTGCAGGGCAGCCATAACCAATTTGTGTTTTTACAGTAATAAAAGATGGGCGGCTTACATCAGCTTTTGCTTCTTCTATTGCTTTACCAATCTCTTCTAGATTATTTCCATCTTCTACAGTAATGGTCTGGAAACCAAATGCTTCCATACGTTTCTGTACATTTTCTGTAAAGGCAATATCTGTACTTCCTTCAATAGAAATTTGGTTAGAATCATATAAAACAATTAACTTGCCAAGCCCTAATGTCCCTGCCAAAGAAAATGCCTCTGAAGAAATCCCCTCCATCATACAACCATCCCCGCCAAGTACAAACGTATAATGGTCAACAACTGGATAATTTTCTTTATTAAATACCGCTGCAAGATGAGCCTCTGCCATTGCCATGCCAACTGCCATGCCCATGCCTGCACCCAAAGGCCCTGTTGTAGCTTCTACTCCTATTGTATGCCCATATTCTGGATGGCCTGGGGTTAAAGAATCCATTTGGCGGAAATTCTTTAAATCCTCTATTGTCAAACCATAGCCAAACAAATGTAAAAGAGAATACAATAAAGTAGAACCATGCCCTCCTGATAAAATAAAACGGTCACGGTTTGCCCACTTTGGGTCTTTTGGGTTGTGGTTCATATGTTTTGCCCACAATTCATATGCCATAGCGGCAGAACCAAGCGGCAGCCCTGGATGGCCTGACTTTGCCTTTTGTACAGCATCTGCTGCCAAAACCCGGATGGCATTGACTGACATTGTGTCGATCTTACTCATTTTTTCCTCCGTTCCTGCTGTTTGCCAGCATATTTTATTTTCCAAATACTGCTTCATAATCCTTCTTAAACTTTGCAATCCCCTGATCGGTCAATGGATGCTTTGTCATCTGCTCCAATACACTATATGGGACTGTTGCAATATCTGCACCTGCTAACGCACAATCTGTTACATGGATTGGGTTACGCACACTCGCTGCAATAATCTCTGTCTCTAACCCATAATTATTAAAGATATCTGCAATTGTACGGATTAAATCAATGCCTGGCTGGGAAATATCATCTAAACGCCCAAGGAATGGAGATACAAAGGCAGCGCCTGCCCTAGCTGCAAGAAGTGCCTGGTTTGCAGAAAATACCAATGTTACATTACATTTAATCCCCTCACTTGCCAAGACTTTTGTTGCCTTTAACCCTTCTACTGTCATAGGGATCTTAACTACCATATTTTTATGGATCTTAGCAATTTCACGTCCTTCTGCAATCATGCCTTCCGCATCTTCTGTAGTTGCTTTTACTTCCCCACTAATCGGCCCATCTACAATAGATGCAATTTCTGCAATAACTTGGTTAAAATCTCTTCCTTCTTTTGCAATTAAAGATGGGTTAGTGGTAACGCCACAGATAATCCCCATATCATTTGCCTTCCTAATATCATCTACATTCGCTGTGTCAATAAAAAATTTCATAGTCCTTTATCCTCCTTATAGTTAAATTATTCTATTACAAAGCTTCTACTGCAGCGCGTTCGATAGAAAGCCCTGCTTTGTAATGCTCCATAAACTGGTTAAAGCCGTCTACATCTTTCTTATCTGGCTCTACGCATACGCCAGCCTCCCCGCCAAATACTCGGTTTTCCAAATATTTGGCAAGAGTTTCATTTTCTTCTTTATGCACCATATAAGAGGCCAATAGGGCAATCCCCCATGCTCCTCCTTCCCCTGCTGTTTCCATTACCGACACAGGGGCATCCATTGCTGCCGCCAAAATTTTTTGGCCCACCCCTTTTGTCTTAAAAAACCCGCCATGCCCAAAAATACGATCTATTTTTACTTGTTCTTCTTTTAATAAAATATCCAGCCCTGTCTTTAATGCACCCAAGGAAGTAAATAAATGGGCCCTTATAAAATTTGCCAATGTAAAATGGCTTTCTGGTTTCCGTACAAACAATGGCCTGCCTTCTTCAAAACCTGTAATATGCTCCCCAGAAAAATAATTATAGGCAAGCAACCCACCACAGTCACTTTCGCCTTCTAACGCTTTATTATATAAAGTAGCATATAATTTATCCATATCTGCTTCTATGCCAAAACTTTCAGCAAATTCACGGAATAACCCTACCCACGCATTTAAGTCTGACGTACAATTGTTACAATGGACCATAGCCACCTCATCCCCAGCAGGCGTTGTTACAATATCTAATTCTTTGTGCACTTGGTTTAATTCTTTTTCCAACACAACCATAGCAAATACAGATGTACCCGCAGATACATTCCCCGTCCTAACCGCTACGCTATTGGTAGCTGCCATTCCTGTGCCTGCATCGCCTTCTGGCGGGCATAACATAATCCCTGCTTCCAAATTACCACTACAATCCAGTAATGCAGCACCTTCTTTTGTTAAAATCCCGCCATTTTCCCCTGCCTTTAGTACCTTTGGGAAAATCTCTTTTAAGCTCCAAGGATATTGTTTTTCTTGTACCAATTTTTCAAACTGATCCATCATTCCTTTATGGAAATCCCCTGCTTTTGGATCAATAGGGAACATGCCAGAAGCTTCCCCTACTCCTAATACCTTTTCCCCTGTTAATTTCCAATGGATATAACCTGCCAATGTTGTTTGGAAAGCAATCTCCTTTACATGTTCTTCCTCATTTAATATGGATTGGTACAAGTGGGCAATACTCCATCTTTGTGGAATATTAAAATGAAATGCCTCAGTAAGTTTTTCTGCTGCTTCTTCTGTAATGGTATTTCTCCATGTGCGGAATGGGACTAAAAGTTCCCCTTCTTTATTAAATACCATATATCCGTGCATCATAGCTGAAAAACCAATTGCTGCCAATTTATGCAATGTAACGCCATATTGTTTTTTTACTTCCTCTGCCATTTTCTGGTAACTGTCTTGTAACCCTGCCCAAATATCAGGCAAACTATATGTCCAAATTCCATTCTCATACTGGTTTTCCCAGTCATGGCTTCCTGATGCAAGAGGTACATGATCCTCTCCTATCAAAACTGCCTTAATCCTAGTAGATCCAAGTTCTATTCCCAGAACAGCCTTGCCATCTGCAATAACCTTGCTTCTATCTGTCCCCATCTCAATCCTCATCCCTATTCTATATTGCCTTGCCCATAATAAGCATTAGCACCATGCTTCCTATAATAATGTTTATCTAAAAGGTACTGCCCTACTCGTTTTACACGTGGATTTAATGTCATAGTCTTATATGCCATCTCTGCTACTTTGTCCAATACTACCGCATGATATACACTATCTGCCGGATTTTTCCCCCAGGCAAATGGCCCATGGTTTTTTACTACAATTCCTGGTATAGCCATTGGATCCTTTGCGCCAATTGTCTCTACAATTACATTACCTGTATTTTCTTCATATGCTTCTTCAATTTCTTTTTTCGTTAAATCCCTTGTACATGGAATATCTCCAAAGAAATAATCTGCATGTGTTGTCCCCAATGCTGGAATATCCATCCCTGCTTGTGCAAAAGTGACTGCCCAAGTAGAATGTGTATGCACTACGCCGCCTATCTCTTTGTAAGTACGATAAAGCACTAAATGAGTTGGGGTATCAGAAGATGGTTTATACTTGCCTTCCACTACATTTCCCTGTATGTCTACCACCACCATATCCTCTGGCTTCATAGTATCATAATCTACCCCGCTTGGCTTAATTACCACTAATTGCTTTTCTCTGTCAATGCCACTGACATTCCCCCAGGTATAAATCACAAGCCCTTTTTCTACCAGCTCCATATTCGCCCTGTAAACATCTTCCTTTAACTGTTCCAGCATCCTTTTCCTCCGCTTGCCTTCCAATTTTTATTCCATAAATAGAGAAAACCCGCATCCGTCTATTCCTTTACGGATACAGGCATTTTCTACTTTGATATGGATACCATCTGTTATAAAATTCCTTTTTATTACAGACGTTTCATCAATTCTTCTCTCTGTGCCTCATATCCCGGTTTGCCAAGCAAAGCGAACATATTCTTCTTATAGCTCTCTACTCCGGGCTGATTAAACGGATTAATTCCTAAAATATAACCACTTACGCCACATGCAAATTCAAAGAAATAAAACAACTCGCCCAGATAAAATTCATTTTGTTCTGGGATTTTTACTACTAAGTTAGGTACCTGTCCATCTGTATGGGCAAGCATTGTCCCATTCATTGCACATTTATTAATAAAATCCACACTCTTACCAGCAAGGTAGTTTAACCCATCCAAATCCACTGGCTCTTCTTCTATGAAAACTTCACACTGAGGTTTTTCCACACTCATTACTGTTTCAAACATAATCCTTGCGCCATCTTGGATAAACTGGCCCATAGAATGTAAATCAGTAGTAAGGTCAACTGCTGCCGGGAATAGCCCTCTTTGATCTTTTCCTTCACTCTCCCCATAAAGCTGCTTCCACCATTCTGACACATAATGGAGAGAAGGCTCGTAATTAGCTACAATTTCTACTTCTTTTCCTTTTCTAAGAAGAATATTCCTTACTGCTGCATATTTCATTGCATCATTTTCTTCAAATGGCTGTTCTAATGCAGTCTTCCTGCCTGATGCTGCACCTTCCATTAACTTATCAATATCAGCACCGCTTACTGCAATTGGCAAAAGCCCTACTGCAGTTAATACAGAGAACCTTCCGCCTACATCATCAGGAACTACAAATGTCTCGTATCCCTCTTCTGTGGCCAAATTCTTTAATGCCCCTTTTGCTTTATCTGTAGTAGCATAGATTCTCTTTGCTGCTTCTGCCTTACCATATTTTTCTTCCAATTTCTTTTTAAATACCCGGAATGCAATAGCAGGTTCTGTTGTTGTACCAGACTTTGAAATAATATTTACAGAGAAATCCCTGTCACCAATTACTTCCATTAAATGAGTGATATATGTACTGCTAATATTATTGCCAACAAAATAAATTTCTGGTGTTTTACGGATTTCTTTTGATACGCTATTATAAAAATTATGCCTTAAAAATTCAATAGCTGCCCTAGCCCCCAAATAAGAGCCGCCAATCCCAATTACCAATAATACTTCTGAATCTCCTTGTATCTTCTTTGCTGCCTCTTTAATCCTTGCAAATTCATCCTTATCATAATCTACTGGGAGATCAATCCATCCAAGGAAGTCATTTCCCGCACCTGACTTAGAAAGCAATACCTCTTTTGCTTTTGCTGCGATTTCAGCCATACTTTCCATTTCATGCGGAGCAATTACATTTGCTGCTTTACCATAATCAAATGTCACTTTCGCCATTTTTTTACACGCTCCTTTGCACTCATTTTATGTATTTGTTAATTATTTCTCAATCTCTTTTATTATATCCAATTTAAGCAATAATAGCAATAGTTTATCCCAAAAACCCTTCAATTATTTCTTCTACTAATTTGCCTTCTGCAGGGGTAAGCACATAAGGAGTATCCGGTTCCCCTTGTTCTCTCTCAGAAGCAATCTGTTCCAATGATTTCTTTAAATATTGTATATCTGTTTCTGCCTCTGGGGATAATTTCCCCCCTGCCCTTCTTTCTTTTAATTCGTTAATCAAAGCTTCTTTTTCCTCCTGTTTACTTCGCTCCCATGCTTCTATTGGAAGGCGGTTATTTAAGTAATTTAAAACAGCAACTTCTAGCAATTCCTGTTTTCTCCCTGCATTACAAAGCCACGTTATATCCATAATCCCCGCTAAAAGCACAAGCCCTGCTGCTGTATAAAGCTCTAGCACTTCTCTTGTTATCCCCAAATATTCCCCAGACAACACCACGGCTAACCCAAGTATAAAACATAAAAAAAGAGCTTGTCCAGATATTCGTTTCAACCCGTCAATCGTTATCCCAAAAAACCGATGATTATACAGGCTTGCACTTATAAAGGAATCAATATCCCGGATTCCTTCCCTTTTCTGGCAGCAGCTCTCATAATTTTTTTTCATTTGTTGTATTAGCTTATGCTTTGGTGCCCCATCTCTTTTTAAATCTTTTAAAAGACTGCGGTATATCCCGCCCAAGAATATACGGCTTAACATCCCTATTGCCGCTATTACTGCCATTGCCGCTAATACCCAATATTCATTTACCATTCTGACAAACATATAAAGTCCCCTTTCTATATCCAAGATATTCCTTATTTCATTATTATAGTACCATAATTGGAAAATTTTGGAAAGATAGGCAGGGAACTTTTTGTATGACTTTTTCTGATAAAATTTTACATTATATGTCTATTTATAGCTATCCTTACCAAAGTTTAGCTATCTCTGTCATTAACCGTACAGAATGGATAATTGCTTTACGCTCAAATTCTGCATAATCCATCTGTGCGCTATTGTCTGCCTTGTCTGAAATTGCCCTAATAATTAAAAATGGAACCTGGTTTAGATATGCCGCCTGTGCAATAGCTGCCCCTTCCATTTCTGTACAAAATCCTTGGAAATGTTCAGAAATCCAATCCTTTTTAGCCTTGTCCGAAATAAACTGATCGCCGCTTACTACTCTTCCAGTAAAAACAGAAATATCTGGGTTTACTCTTTCACAACATTCTTTTGCCAGGGCCATTAATTTTTCATCTGACTGAAAACAAGAAGTTTCCATTCTTGGGATTATTCCATATTCATACCCAAACCCTGTTGCATCCATATCATGCTGCATAGTATCTGTAGATAATACAATATCCCCAATATTAATTTCATTTTTCAAAGAACCTGCAATCCCCGTATTTACAATGGCATCTACATGGAACTCATCTGCAAGTATCTGTGTACAAATAGCAGCATTTACTTTGCCAATCCCACACCTTACCACTACAACAGGCTTTCCTTCCAAGCTTCCCTTTAAAAATTCCATAGAGGCCCTCTGTATTGTTTGTTCTACTACCATTTTTTCTTTTAATCCCGCAACTTCTTCTTCCATTGCACCAATAATTCCTAGCATTTTTCTACCTATCCTCTCTATCTGGTTTTATTTATTGGTTTTATCATATCATACCTATTTTCTAAAAACAATGTATTTTCGTATGCCTGCAAATAGACTTTAAGCATTTATTTTTATAAATAAAATTAAAACTAATTTTTGATTATCCTTTTATAAGTTCTTATATGCCGGTATAGCCTGTATTTTCAGGCTTTCCCGGCATTTCCCATGTGGAAGAAACTCACAAATACTTTTATATCCTCTCATGTTTTC
>CAJTLB010000003.1 GCA_910577045.1 uncultured Lachnospiraceae bacterium
ACCTAGTATTCATCGTTTACAGCGTGGACTACCAGGGTATCTAATCCTGTTTGCTCCCCACGCTTTCGAGCCTCAACGTCAGTTACAGTCCAGTAAGCCGCCTTCGCCACTGGTGTTCCTCCTAATATCTACGCATTTCACCGCTACACTAGGAATTCCACTTACCTCTCCTGCACTCTAGCACCACAGTTCCAAAAGCATGTACAGGGTTGAGCCCTGCCCTTTCACTTCTGGCTTGCCTTGCCGTCTACGCTCCCTTTACACCCAGTAAATCCGGATAACGCTTGCCCCCTACGTATTACCGCGGCTGCTGGCACGTAGTTAGCCGGGGCTTCTTAGTCAGGTACCGTCTTTTTTCGTCCCTGCTGATAGAGCTTTACATACCGAAATACTTCCTCGCTCACGCGGCGTCGCTGCATCAGGGTTTCCCCCATTGTGCAATATTCCCCACTGCTGCCTCCCGTAGGAGTTTGGGCCGTGTCTCAGTCCCAATGTGGCCGGTCGCCCTCTCAGGCCGGCTACTGATCGTTGCCTTGGTGGGCTTTTACCCCTCCAACTAGCTAATCAGACGCGGACTCATCCTGCACCGAATTTCTTTTCCTACTCCCTCATGCGAGGCTGTAGGCTTATGCGGTATTAGCAGCCATTTCTAGCTGTTGTCCCCCTGTGCAGGGCAGATTATCCACGTGTTACTCACCCGTCCGCCACTCAGTCAAGAAGGTGCAAGCACCCTCCTGCTTCGTTCGACTTGCATGTGTTAAGCACGCCGCCAGCGTTCATCCTGAGCCAGGATCAAACTCTCAAATATAGTGTTGATCTCCCAGAATTCTTTCTGACATCTCTTCGTTCTTTGCCTTTTTCTCTTTCCTAGAATTTCTATTCCTTAGAAAAAAGCTCCCATTTACTTGGTTTTGGTTCTTGAATTTCTCTCTTCGAACTTTCAAGGTTGGTTTTTTTCTATGCTGTTCAATTATCAAGGTTCTATGCTGTCTGCATTTATCTCAGCGACAGCTTAATCATATTACCACACTCATTTTCCTTTGTCAACACTTTTTTTAAAAAAGTTTTATTTTTTTGAAATGTGGTTGTCATACAAAGACATACTCTATCATACAATAATTATTATAAAAGCGGAGAAAGAGGGATTTGAACCCTCGCGCCGCGTAAACGACCTACACCCTTAGCAGGGGCGCCTCTTCAGCCTCTTGAGTATTTCTCCTGAATAATTAATGTCCTATATGATATTTTTCTGTCAACTATGACGCAAAAATTATTATACTAAACAGATTCCTATTTGTCAACGTATTTTTAATAATTTTTAAATTTTTCATAAGTCTGGTTAATTTTTTCTTCAATTCTTTTTTTTACTTCAACCGCAATCTCCGTTGTTCTCATTTCTTTATAATCATTATAGTATATCGGTTCCATATAATGAATCTGCACTGTTACTTGTTTAATGGAATTTGTATCAAATGCTTTATAAGAATCTATTAAGGCGACTGGGACTATTGGGCATTTTGCCATAACTGCACTTTTAAAAGTACCTGCCTTAAAATCCAGCAACTTATTGCCATTCCGGGAACGTGTCCCTTCTGCAAAAATTACATATCTTCTGCCATCTTTTACTTCTTGTGCCATCTTTGCAATTACTTTCATAGATTGCCTTAAATCTTCTCTATCCATAAGCTGTGCTTTTAAAAGCCGTATAATTTGTTTTACTAAAATTACATTTTCCATTTCTTTTTTTACTACAAAAGTAAAAGGCTTTTCATGTGACTCAAATAATGCCAAAGTGTCAAACAATCCTTGATGGTTTGGAAACATAATATATCCATCTTTTTTTGGAAGGTTTTCCATCCCATGTGCATCAATAGTTACTCGCCCAGCTCGGTTAATCCTGTGCATAATAGAATGTAACTGATCATATTTTTCTTCTTCTGTATAACAGTCTGATTTTCCATATTTACATATTTTATAAAACCAATATGGAACCATATAAATTAAACGTATTACCATAAATAAAATCCGTTTCATTACAAACCTCCAGACAATTAATCCTGGTATTGTTTTATAGCCGTTTCATAAAGATTATTCCCTTCACTGTCAATTACTACAATAACAGGAAAATCTTTTACTTCAAGCTTACGGATTGCTTCTGTGCCTAAATCATCATACGCAATTACTTCTGAGGATAGTATCTTCTTAGATAAGAGTGCCCCTGCCCCTCCTACCGCCGCAAAATATACAGCATGGTTTCTAATAATTGCTTCTTGTACTTCTTTTGAACGCTTCCCCTTTCCTATCATCCCTTTTAATCCTAAATCTAACAAATCAGGCGTATACTTATCCATCCTGCTGCTAGTAGTAGGGCCTGCTGATCCAATTGGCCTTCCTTCTCTTGCTGGAGAAGGCCCCATATAATAAATAATATTATGGTTCAGTTGAATAGGAAGTTCCTCTTTCTTTTCCAAAGTTTCTGCCATTCTTTTGTGGGCTGCATCCCTTGCCGTATATATAGTACCTGTTAAATATACATAATCACCGGCACGGAGAATTTTTGCATCGTTATCACTTATTGGTACATTTATATTTCTATCCATTATGTTCTCCTATCTAAAAATAAATATTCACCATTTACTTTACAGATTATAATTTTCTTGTAATATGGCGGTTTACATGACAACAAATATTTACTGCGACAGGAAGCCCTGCTATATGCGTTGGATACGTTTCAATATTTACTGCAAATGCCGTCTGTGTCCCGCCTAACCCGCCTGGGCCAATCCCAAGCTGGTTAATTTTCTCTAATAATTCTTGCTCTAAATCTTGTATATATGGTTTTTCTGCCTTTTTATCCAAACTCCTAGTAAGGGCTTTCTTTGCAAGAAATGCACATTTTTCAAAAGTTCCCCCTATCCCAACGCCTACTACCATTGGCGGACATGCGTTTGGCCCAGCATCTTTTACTGCCGTTAAAACTGCCTCTTTTACCCCGTCAATCCCATCTGCAGGTTTTAACATAAAAATACGGCTCATATTTTCACTTCCAAACCCCTTTGGTGCTACTGTAATCTCAACACTATTTCCATCTGTTATATCATAATAAATAATGGCTGGGGTATTATCCTTTGTATTTTCTCTATAAATTGGATCTGCCACTACAGACTTCCTTAAAAATCCTTCCTGATAACCTTGCCTAACTCCTTCATTTACTGCATCAGTTAGATTTCCGCCTGTTAAGTGCACATCCTGCCCTACTGTTATAAAAACTACTGCCATTCCTGTATCTTGGCAAATTGGAATATTATCCTTTTCTGCAATCCTTAAATTTTCATCCAGTTGGTTTAATATCTGTTTGCCAATAGGAGATTGTTCTTTTTCTCTAGCTTTTTGAAAAACATTTTTCATATCTTCAGAAAGAAAATAATTTGCTTCTATACACATTTCTTTTATATTTTTTGTAATCTCACCAATATCCAATACCCTAATTTCTTCCATTCTACTTTAACCCTTCCTATTTTTCTTTTCGCCACGTTAATTATTATTTTATCATATTTGTCCTTAAAAGTCATTATTAACAAAAATTTCCTTGACAGAATCCTATTCTTATTGTATCATTGTATTAAATAAATAATACAATAAAATAGACCTATTTACTTGTAAGAAAGGAGTTGCCTATGGCATGGGAATTAAAACCAGATAGACCCATTTATATTCAACTTTTGGATTATATTAAACTTGGTATTATTTCGGGAAAATACCTTCCTGGTGATAAATTGCCTTCTGTAAGAGATTTAGCAGAAGAAGCTTCTGTAAACCCAAATACCATGCAAAAGGCACTGGTAGAGCTAGAAAGGCTTGGCATGGTATATACGCAAAGGACCAGTGGCCGTTTTATTACTGAAGATACCGAAATGATAAATAAAATAAAAGAAACTGTTGCAAAAGAAAAAATTGTAGAATTCTTTGAATCCATGGAAAAGCTAGGTTTTTCTCCCAAGGAAACAATCCAAATAATTGAAAATGAAGCAAAGGAGATAATATTATGAATCCTATTTTAGAATGTAGAAATCTAGTTAAAAAATATGGTTATAAAGAAGCCCTTAGTAATCTTGATTTAACTGTAGAACGAGGAAAAATTGTAGGTTTACTTGGCCCAAATGGAAGTGGCAAAACCACTCTTATAAAATTATCGAATGGCCTCCTTTCACCTACAAGTGGGGAATTGTTAATTGATGGGAAGCCAGTAGGGGTTGAAACAAAAAAAATTGTATCTTACCTTCCTGAACGTACCTATCTAAATTCTTGGATGAAAGTAAGTAATATTATTGATTTTTTTACTGATTTTTATGATAATTTCGATAAGAATAAAGCTTATGAAATGTTAGAACGCCTTCATATTAACCCAAAAGATCAGTTAAAAACTATGTCGAAAGGCACAAAAGAAAAAGTCCAATTAATTTTAGTAATGAGCAGAAAAGCCGACCTATACCTTTTAGATGAACCAATTGGAGGGGTAGATCCAGCTGCCAGGGATTATATCTTAAACACTATTATTAGTAATTATAACCCAGATGGGACTATCCTTATTTCCACACATCTCATTTCTGATATTGAACAAATTTTAGATGATGTTATTTTCATTCAAAATGGAACTATTATAAAAACGGCTTCTGTTGATGATATCCGTTCCCAAGAAGGAAAATCCATTGATACATTATTTAGGGAGGTATTTAGATGTTAGGGAAATTATTAAAACATGAACTAAAGGCTACAAGCAGGCATTTTCTCCTGTTATATGCTGCTTTCTTTATTGTTACATTATTTAATAAAATATGTTTTGAAGTAACCATTACCAATAATAAATTTTGGTTTACTTTTCAAAACATTATGATACTTTTATATATTATTTTTTGTGCTGCTATCTTTGTTATAACCATTATATTAATTATAAATAGATTTTATAAAAACCTTGTTTGTGATGAAGGTTATCTTATGTTTACCTTGCCTGTTACTGTATCAGAACATATTTTTTCTAAATTACTTATTGCATATTTATGGTTCTTCCTTAGCACTATTATCTTTCTTTTTTCTATCTGTTTAATTGTTTGTGGGCATGGGCTAGGAGAATTTTTTAATGTTATTTTTGAATTTATTATGCAGTCAAAGAATTATTATGGAAATGAAATTTTTGTAACAATGATTGTCTTTTTATTAGTTATATTAATACAAGGGTTTTATAGTATTTTACAAATTTATTTGTCAATTGCTGTAGGGCAGCTTGTTAATAAACACCGCATTATTACGTCACTTGCCGTATATTTTGGAATTAACTTTATTATCCAAAACATTGTTTGCATGTTTTTCCTTTTTTCAAACCTATTAGAACCTGTGGTTTCTAATATTTTAAACTCCTCAGATTGGTTATATTCTTGGATTCACTACCTAAAGAATTTAAGTTTATTCCAGATGATATTTGATATTATATTTTCTGTTGCAGCTTTCCTTGTTACCAATTATATATTATCAAAAAAATTAAATTTAGAATAATAATTAAAGGGCACATATTGTGTGCCCCTTCTTATAAAAATTTTATTGTATAATTGTTTCTTCTATCTCTTCTACTATTTCTTCTGTTTTATCTTTCTCGCTTTCCCTCACTTTTGTAATACTTGCTACAGAAACATCTTCACCTAAATTAATTAATTTTACCCCAGATGTAATTCTTCCAAGCACAGAAATCCCTTCAACAGGGGTACGTATAATAATGCCTTCTGTAGTAATAATCATAATTTCTTGATTTTTATTTACAGCTTTGGCACCTACTACGCATCCTGTCTTTTCATTGATTTTATAACATTTTACTCCCTTGCCGCCCCGCTGTTGTACAGCAAACTCACTAATTTCAGTCCGTTTCCCAAGGCCTTTCTCAGATACAATTAGTAATGCCTCTCCTTGTGCATCTAGCTGCATTGCCACTATTTCATCACCATCTTCTAAGTTCATGCCAATTACACCCATAGATGCCCTTCCAGTAGCCCTTACATCTGTTTCTTTAAAACAAATGCACTTTCCTAATTTTGTAACCAATAAAATGTTTTTCTGGTTATCTGTAAATTTTACTTCAATTAACTCATCGTCTTCTTTTAAATTAATTGCTTGTAACCCTGATTTACGAATATTCGAATATTCCGTAATAGAAGTTTTCTTTACCAATCCGTTCCTTGTAGCCATAAATAAATAATTTTCTTTTTTATACTCCTTAATAGAAATAATAGCTGTAATCTTTTCCCCTGGCATAAGTTGTAACAGGTTAATAATAGCTGTCCCTCTTGCAGTCCTTCCTGCATCTGGGATTTCATACGCTTTCATACGGTATACTTTACCACTATTTGTAAAAAACATTAAGTAATTATGGGTTTTTGTCATTAAAAGATCTTCAATATAATCCTCTTCAATGGTCTGCATCCCCTTAATCCCTTTGCCTCCCCGATTCTGGCTTTTAAAATGCTCAATTGTCATTCTTTTAATATAACCCAGATTCGTCATAGCGATTACCGTATCTTCATTTGGTATCATATCTTCCATAGAAATATCAAACTCATCATAGCCTATTGTGGTTCTTCTGTCATCTCCATATTTCTCACTAATTACCATAATTTCTTCCCGTATTACGCTAAGCAGCTTTTTTTCATCTGCAAGAATTGCTTTCAATTCTGCAATCCTTTCTTGTAATTCCCTGTATTCCTGCTCCAGCTTTTCCCGTTCCAAACCAGTTAAAGCACGGATACGCATATCTACAATTGCCTGTGCTTGCGCATCAGACAATCCAAATCTTTCAATTAACTTCGTTTTTGCCTCATTTACTGATTTCGAATTCCTTACAATTTGTATTACTTCATCAATATGGTCAAGCGCAATTAAAAGCCCTTCTAAAATATGTGCCCTTTCTTCCGCTTTATTTAATTCATAGCAGGTACGCCTAGTAACAACATCTTCCTGATGTTTTAAATAATACGTAAGCATATCCAATAAATTTAATACCTTTGGCTCACCATTTACTAAGGACAGCATAATTACGCCAAATGTATCTTGGAGCTGTGTATGTTTATATAATTGGTTTAATATCACATTTGCATTCACATCCCTACGCAATTCAATACAAATCCTCATCCCATTCCGATCTGATTCATCTCGCAAATCTGTAATGCCATCAATCCTTTTATCCTTTACTAATTCTGCTATTTTCTCTATTAACTTTGCCTTATTTACCCCATATGGGATTTCAGTTACTACAATCCGGTTCTTTCCATTCTGCATTGGCTCAATATTGGTAATAGAACGGACTTTAATTTTGCCACGGCCAGTACGGTATGCTTCTTCAATCCCAGATGTACCTAAAATCATGGCCCCTGTTGGGAAGTCTGGCCCTTTAATAATTTCAAGGATTTCATTTATTTCTGTCTGGCGATCTTCTAAAATACGGTTGTCTATAATTTTCACAACCGCACTAATCACTTCCCTAAGATTATGGGAAGGAATATTAGTTGCCATTCCAACTGCAATGCCTGTTGTCCCATTTACTAAGAGATTTGGGAACCTAGCTGGAAGTACTACAGGTTCTTTTTCTGTATCATCAAAATTTGGTACAAAGTCCACGGTATCTTTATTAATATCCGCTAACAT
Organism: uncultured Lachnospiraceae bacterium; assembly: GCA_910577045.1. Classification (GTDB taxonomy): domain Bacteria; phylum Bacillota; class Clostridia; order Lachnospirales; family Lachnospiraceae; genus RGIG8607. Next base: position 7,687 of record CAJTLB010000003.1, read on the forward strand.
TTCCATAGAAATTTTGCTTAAACGGGCTTCTGTATAACGCATGGCAGCAGCACCATCCCCATCTACTGATCCAAAATTCCCGTGCCCATCTACTAAAGGATACCTCATAGACCAATCCTGGGCCATATTAACTAATGTCCCATAAATAGAACTGTCACCATGAGGATGGTATTTACCCATTGTATCACCAACAATACGGGCAGATTTACGGTGAGGCTTATCTGGCCCATTGTTTAATTCAATCATTGAATACAAAACACGTCTTTGGACAGGTTTCAGCCCATCCCTTACATCTGGCAAGGCACGAGCTGCTATTACACTCATGGCATAGTCAATATAAGAGTTTTCCATTGTCTCTTTTAGATCTACATCATGTATTTTGTCAAAGATATTTTCATCCATCTATCTATCTCCATTTCTGCACCTATTCTGTGCAATCTTTTACTACCATCTTAGCTTTTATTCCATTTCACTAAATATCCAAGTTCTGGACATATTTTGCATTTGCCTCAATAAATTCCCGCCTAGGCTCAACCTTATCTCCCATTAGGGTAGTAAAAGTAATATCTATTTCAGAAGAATTTTCCTCATCCATTGTAACACGTAGAAGGACTCTCTTTTCTGGGTCCATTGTAGTATCCCAGAGCTGTTCTGCATCCATTTCCCCAAGCCCTTTATAACGTTGGATTTTATTTGCATTATCCCTTCCTACTTCATTTAAAATATCCGTAAGCTCTTCTTCACTGTACGCATACCATACTTTTTTATTTTTTTCCAGTTTATAAAGAGGGGGCTGTGCCAAATAAACATACCCTCTTTTAATTAACTCTGGCATAAACCGATAAATAAACGTAAGCAACAATGTGCTAATATGGGCACCATCTACATCGGCATCTGTCATAATAATAATTTTATGGTAACGTAATTTATCAATATCAAAATCCTCATGGATTCCTGTCCCAAATGCAGTAATCATTGCCTTAATTTCTTCATTCCCAAGTACCTTATCCAACCTTGCCTTTTCCACATTTAAAATTTTCCCTCTTAATGGAAGAATTGCTTGGGTATGTTTGGAACGGGCATTTTTTGCTGATCCGCCTGCAGAATCTCCCTCTACAATATAAATTTCACAATTTTTAGGGTCTTTATCAGAACAGTCAGCTAATTTGCCAGGAAGGCTGGTAGAATCAAGGACTGATTTTCTTCGTGTTAATTCTCTTGCCTTTCTTGCAGCATCCCTTGCCCGCTGCGCCAAAATAGATTTTTCACAAATAATCCTTGCTACATTTGGGTTTTGCTCCAGAAAATACGTAAGTTGTTCCGATACAATACTTTCTACAGCCCCTCTTGCTTCACTATTCCCTAATTTCTGCTTTGTCTGCCCTTCAAATTGGGGTTCTTCTATTTTTACGCTGATAATTGTAGTAAGGCCTTCCCTAATATCCTCGCCAGAAAGACTTTGTTCATTTTCTTTTAATAACTTATTTTTCCTAGCATAATCGTTAAATGTCTTTGTCAGCGCATTCCTAAACCCTACTAAATGCGTGCCACCCTCTGGAGTAATAATGTTATTTACAAAACTATAACAATTATCAATATAAGAATCATTATGCTGCATTGCTACTTCCACATTAACATTATTCTTAATTCCCTCACAATAAATCACATTTGGATATAAAGCTTCTTTACTTTTATTTAGATATGCCACAAACTCTTTAATCCCGCCTTCATAGTGAAATTCACGGACTATCTGTGGCTCTTCCCTGTCATCCCTTAAAATAATTTTTAAATTTTTTGTTAAAAATGCCGTTTCACGAAGCCTAGTTTTCAATGTATCAAAATGAAATACTGTTTCTTCAAAAATTTCTTTATCTGGTAAAAAACATACGTCTGTACCTGTTTTTTCTAAAGGGCAGTCCCCTACTATTTTTACAGGGTATGCCACTTTTCCCCGTTCGTAACGCTGCATATGGATCTTTCCATCCTGATACACTTTCACTTCCATCCATTCAGAAAGCGCATTGACAACTGACGCGCCTACTCCGTGTAAGCCGCCAGATACTTTATATCCTCCGCCGCCAAATTTTCCTCCAGCGTGGAGGATGGTATATACCACTTCTAAAGAAGAAATCCCTGCTTTTGGATGGATTCCTACTGGAACCCCTCTTCCATTATCTTTTACTAGGATAGAATTGTCTTTATTTACTGTTACGTCAATTACACTACAAAACCCTGCTAATGCTTCGTCTACAGCATTATCTACAATTTCGTATACCAAATGGTGAAGGCCTTTTTCTGATGTGCTGCCAATATACATCCCTGGCCTTTTCCTAACAGCTTCCAATCCCTCCAATATTTGTATCTGACTTGCGTCATATTTCGAATTCATTTTTTGCCTCCTATTGTTCCATTTACAATATGGTAAACCCTATTTATCTCAAATCTGTTCTCTATTAATTCATCTAAACCAGTACAAGTAATTAATGTCTGTATTTCATTAATATGGTTTAACAAATGGTTCTGCCTTTTACTATCCAACTCTGACAATACATCATCTAAAAGCAGGACTGGCATATCCCCTGTAATTTTCTTTACAATTTCTATTTCTGCCAACTTTAAAGATAATGCGGCTGTCCGTTGTTGCCCTTGTGACCCAAACTTCCTTAAATCATTCTCTAAAATACAAAACCCAATATCATCACGATGAGGGCCCACATTTGTTATTTTTTGTTTAATATCCCTGTCCCTACTTCGTTTCAATGCAGCAAGAATCCCCTCTGGCTCTACATTTGGCTCATATAAGATATGTAGTTCTTCCTTTTCTCCAGTTAGGCTTCTATGGATTCTTGTAACTACCTCCCCCAGAGACAGAAGAAAGCTTTTCCGTCTTTCAATTAGCTTTCCACCATAATTTGCAAGCTGCATATCCCAAATATCCAAGGTATCCATTAATTCTGCATGAAAAGATAGATCCTTTAGCAGTTGATTCCTCTGAATCAACGCTTTGTTATAATTTACCAAATTGTATACATATAGTTTATCCAACTGACACAACTCTAAATCAATAAATCTTCTTCTTTCTTGTGGCCCATTCTTAATAATGCTTAAATCTTCTGGTGAAAATACTATAATATTCATTATTCCAAATAATTCACTCGCCTTTTTTATTGGAATTCCATTTATGGCAATTCCTTTCGGCCTATTCTTTTTTAAATGAATATCTACACGATATGGAATTTCTTTTTTTAAAAACCTTGTTTTAATATGACATTCATCCATGCCAAATTGGATCATTTCCCTATCCTTACTGCTTTTATGAGACTTGCTAGTGCCAGACACATAAACAGCCTCTAGGATATTTGTTTTTCCTTGGGCATTATCACCATATAAGATATTTGTCCCTTTATCAAATTCTATATTTAGATCTTTATAATTACGGAAATTCTTAAGTTCTATTGATTCAATTACCATGAATTTTAAATTCTTCTCCATGAAAAGAAACAATATCCCCTTCATGGAGCTTCTTTCCTCTTTGATATTCTATTTCACCATTTACTTTTACTTCCCCAGCTTGGATAGCTAATTTTGCTTCTACTCCTTGGCTAACCAAACCTGCTAATTTTAATGCCTGGCCTAGTTTAATAAATTCACTTTGGATTGTTATATCCCTCATATTTTCCCTCATTTCTATTTTACTATTGCACTGGTAAATACTATTAAGGAGCTGTGTTAAAATTAACTGGAAGAATTAAGTAAATATAGCTTTCATTTTCATCCTTAATAAAACATGGTGCTTTTGGGTTCATTAAAAAAATAGTAACTTCTTCATTATCAATTGCACGTAAGGCATCAATTAAAAACTTTGGGTTAAAACCTATTATTAAATCTTTGCCTTCTTTTATAATATCAATATTTTCGTTCATTGTCCCAAGGGAGGAATTAATTTTAAGGGCCATATCGCCATCTGTAATTGTAATAATTACTGGTTTCTTCTCCCCTTCTTTAATTAAAAGTAAAGCACGGTCAATACAACTTAATAATTCCTTTTTGTGGATAACTAGTTTAGTTTCATAATCAGAAGATAACATTTGGTCAATTTTAAAATATTCCCCTTCTATTAACCTAGAAACTACCTTTGTTTCGTTAAATTCAAACAATACATGGTTCCCTGTAAAGAAAATCTTTACTTGATCTTCATTTCCACCAGAAAGTATTTTACTTACTTCAGAAAGTGTTTTTCCTGGGATAATTACTTTGCATTCAGGATAAGTTTCCTTTAATTCTACTTTACGGATTGAAATTCGATGCCCATCTAAAGACGCAACTCTCAATGTATTTTCTTTTACCTCAAATAACTCCCCTGTCATTAATTTATTACTATCATTATCACTAATAGAAAAAATTGTTTGAAGGATTATTTCTTTTAAGGTAAATTGAGATAAAGAGATGGATAAGGATTTTTCAATATAAGGAAGGCTAGAAAAATCATCCCCAGGTTTTCCAGATATTTTAAATTTAGCTTTTTCACAAGTAATCACTGTAGCATAATTCTCATCTGATTCTATGGTTACATTATTATCAGGGAGTTTCCTAATAATATCAGAAAAGATTTTTGCGTTTAATGCAACAATCCCTTTTTCAATAACTTCACCTTTTGCTATTGTTTCAATACCAAGTTCCATATCGTTTGCTGTTAGTTTAATAGTCCCTGTAGAAGTATCAATTAAAATACATTCTAAAATTGACATAGTGGTTTTAGAAGGGACTGCTTTAGCAACAATATTAACTGCATGAAGAAGTTCTGATTTACTGCAAATAAATTTCATAATGTGAATAACTCCTTTCAGTGATTTCTTGTATCTATTTATAGATCAAATTCGTAGTCGTAGTAATAGAGGGTGTGAATTTGTGTATAACTCTTAGAAAGCCTTAAAATATAATGGTTAGGGGGCTTCTTAAGTATGTAGAAAACTCGTAGTTTATTTGGGGATAAGTGAAAAATTATCAACATCCTCAAAAAAATAAACGAGCTATACACACAATATCCACAAGTTAGCAACAATCAAATGTTTATAAATTGGGATTAATTTTCTTCTTAAGGACTTCAATGGTATTCCTTACATTTTCATTTGTATGGATATTTTTTTCAATCTTTTTTACGCCACTAATTACTGTAGAATGGTCACGTTTTCCTAAAAATACGCCTATTTGTTGTAAAGGGATATCGACCATAGTACGGCATAGGTACATAACAATTTGCCTTGGATATACTAATTCTTTGTTTCTTTTTTGAGAACAGATGTCAGCAGGTGTAATATTAAAATGTTCCGCTACCAGCTTAATAATTAGTTCAGGTGTTACTTGCCTGATTTCATTAGGGGAGATAGAGTCTTTTAATACATGCTCTGCCATAGAAACAGTAAGTTCTTCATTGGATAAAGAATAGAAGGCGTATATTTTGGTAAGGGCACCTTCTAATTCTCGTATATTAGATTTAATATTATTGGCAATATATTCAATTACTTCCATATTAATAGGTTCATAACGCTCCAATTCAGCTTTTTTACGGAGGATTGCAATACGGGTCTCATAATCAGGGGACTGCACATCTACAGTAAGTCCCCATTCAAAGCGGGAACGGAGGCGTTCTTCTAAAGTTTCAATATCCTTTGGTGGTTTATCTGAGGATATAATAATCTGTTTTTTAGATTCATGGAGTGCATTAAACGTATGGAAGAATTCTTCCTGGGTTGCTTCTTTTCCTATAATAAATTGAATATCATCGATTAGCAGTACATCCACGTTTCGATATTTTTCCCTAAATTCTATAGTAGAAATATTATCTTTGCGTTGGATTGCGTCAATAATTTCATTTGTAAATTTCTCTGAAGTTACATAAAGAACCTTAGCTTTTGGGTTATTTTCTAAAATAAAATGTGCGATAGAGTGCATAAGGTGTGTTTTTCCAAGCCCAACACCACCATATAAAAAAAGCGGGTTATAAATTTCCCCTGGTGATTCTGCAACGGCTAAAGATGCAGCATGTGCAAACCGGTTGTTATTGCCTACGACAAATGTGTCAAAGGTATAGCGGGGGTTTAAATTCGCATCGATTAGGTTTTTTTGTAAAACAGGGTTTATAACAGGGGCCTGTTCCTCTTCTTTCTTTATACTGTCTTCACTAATAAGCTGGAGAATATAGGAGGTTCCAGTAATTTCACCAACAGTTACCATAAGCTGCTTAAAGTATTTACGTTCAATATAATCCATATACATTTTATCTTTGCATAGAATAGTAATGGTATTATCCTTAACAGAATAAATAGAAAGTGGCTCTAGCCAAGTTTCAAAAGAAATATCTGAAATTTCATATTCTGTTTTCATAGCATTTAGTATATCATTCCATTTTTCGTAGATGTTCGTGTTCATTACAATCTCCTATTTTCCAACAAATTAACAATTGGGCACAGATTCCCTAGGTAAAAAGGGCATATACTTATATTTTATACTATTCTAACATATTTTTCAAGAAGAAACAAAAATTATCCACAAAGATATCCACATAAAAGGAGATTAGGCCAGAAAAAATCAATAGTTTGGGGATTTTTAAAAGTATTGTGGATAAGTGGAAAAATTTAGAAAATTGTTTACATAATAATATGTCAAAAAAAGTTATAAACTGCTGGATGTGGATAAAAAAACAGGATTGTGAATATTGTGAAAAACGTTATAAACATTATAAACAGTAGAAAAATCAACAAATTTTTAGGAAAAAACCGAGAAATCAACAAAATATCCAAAAGTTATCCACAAGTTACCCACAATTTGTGGATAACGTAATGTGGATATTGTGAATTTGTAGGGATATTGGGGATAATTATTCTGTAATTAGTGCTTGACTTCATAGTAGTTTTTCTCTATAATAGAAATGATTTTCTATATGTATACTTTCTATTTAAAAGAATATTCGGTTATTGTGAGGAGGTGCTGAAAAAATGAAAATGACATTTCAACCAAAAAAGAGATCCAGAAGCAAGGTACATGGATTTAGGGCAAGAATGAGTTCTGCAGGTGGCAGAAAAGTGCTGGCTGCTAGGAGGGCAAAAGGAAGAAAGAAGTTATCAGCATAGGCCGCAGCTATTGTGGCCTTTTCTTGAACATAGGAGTGGCGCAAGGATAAAGCCACTCTCATTGTTCTGTATTGGGTTTATATGGAGTCATTAAAAAAGAACAGAGAATTTCAGGAAGTATATAAACAGGGAAAATCATATGCAAATAAATATCTGGTTATGTATGTGAAGAAGAATGGATTTGAAAAGAACCGTATTGGGATATCAGTAAGTAAAAAGGTAGGAAATAGTGTTGTCCGACATAGGATTACTAGGCTGGTAAGAGAAAGTTACCGTTTAAATGAGGAAAAATTTACGAAGGGTTTTGATCTGGCAGTAGTGTCGAGGACTGCAGCAAAAGGAAAAAGTTATTATGAGATGGAAAGTGCATTGCTTCATCTTGGAAGGATGCATGGGATTTGTAAGAAATGAGAGGAATGTCTTGAAGGAGTTTTTGAAGAAAGTTTTGATAGGAGCAATCCGATTTTACAGGAAATATTTGTCTCCGCTTAAGGTGACAACACATTGCATCTATATACCTACTTGTTCGCAGTATGCAATAGAGGCAATTGAAAAGTATGGTCCCTTCAAAGGCATGTTTTTGGCATGTAAAAGAATAGTAAGATGTAATCCTTTTGCTAAGGGAGGGTATGATCCGGTTCCATAGGGAAGGAATTATACAAGGAGGACATAGTAGTGTATCATATTATACTTACGCAAAGCAGCACGTTTTTAATTGGGGATATCGCAAAGCTGCTTGGCATTATTATGAATTGGCTGTTTGAGTTTACTAGCAGCTTTGGTATTGAAAATATAGGGTTATCCATTATTTTATTTACATTGGTTGTAAAAACAATTATGTTCCCTATGACAATAAAGCAACAGAAGTTTTCTAAGATTTCCGCTGTTATGAATCCTGAAATTAGGGCTATCCAAGAAAAGTATAAAGGGAAATCTGATCAAGAATCCATGATGCGGATGCAAGAAGAGACAAAGGCTGTTTATGCAAAGTATGGGACATCTCCTACAGGTGGATGTTTGCAGCTTTTAATCCAGCTTCCAATTTTGTATGCGTTATTCCGGGTTATCAATAATATCCCAGCTTATGTAGCGTCAGTAAAAGCTGTGTTTATGAATATTGTTACTCCTTTAATGGCAACAGGGGGATTTGTAGAAAAAATTACTCCTTTTGCAGAAGCCCATGCTATGACAAAAGCAGATTTTACACAGGCTAATTATGTAATTGATTTGCTTTATAAATTTACTGATGAAGAATGGATGGAGTTAATTGGGAAATTCCCTGATTTAACGGCTGTTATTACAGAAAATATGGAACGGATTAACCATATGAATAATTTCCTTGGTATTAATTTAGCTGAGTCGCCAGGGTTTGCATTGACTCCAGCGTTATTAATCCCAATTTTATCTGGCGTGACACAATGGTTAAGTACAAAACTTATGACGGCAAACCAGCCTATGATGAATTCAGGGGATGAAGAAAATACAATGGCATCTAGCATGAAAATGATGAATAATTTGATGCCTCTTATGTCTGCGTTTTTTTGTATTACTATGCCAGCAGGGCTTGGTATTTACTGGGTGGCAACTAGCGTATTTATGATTATCCAACAGTTAATTTTAAATATGTATTTTAACCGTATGGATATTGAAGAGCTGATTATGAAGAATTTAGAGAAGGCAAATAAAAAGCGTGCTAAAAAAGGACTTCCGCCCCAAAAAGTAAGCAATGTAGCAAAACAAACTGTAAGAAATATAGAAAATGCAGAACAAATAAAAGAAGAACAGAAAAAGCGCATAGAACAAACAAAGAACCAGATAAAAGAAAGTACAGAATATTATAATAAGGGAGTTGCAAAACCAGGAAGCCTTGCTGCAAAAGCAAATATGGTCCAGCAATATAACGAGAGAACAGAGAAAAAGAAGAAATAGCGCAGGGAGGGTTTTTCATGAGGGACTTTATCGAAATTACGGCAAAGACAGTGGATGATGCACTGACAAATGCTTTAATTCAATTAGGAACAACAAGTGATAAAATAGAGTATGAAATACTAGATAAGGGAAGCAATGGTATTTTAGGGATTTTTAATAGTAAACCTGCTAAAATTAAAGTCCGTAAGAAAGCAACTGTCGAAGATAACACAAGGGAATTTTTAGATAATGTGTTTGCTGCAATGAATCTAAAGGTCGAAATAGCCATTCAGTATAATAAAGAAGAGGGGAATATGGCAATTGATTTAGAAGGGCCTGAAATGGGGGTACTAATTGGAAAAAGAGGACAAACTCTTGATTCTTTGCAGTATCTTGTTAGTTTAGTGGTAAATAAAGACAGTGAAGATTATATAAGGGTAAAATTAGATACAGAAAATTACCGTGAAAGAAGAAAGGAAACATTGGAACACTTGGCAAAAAATATTGCATATAAAGTAAAGAGGACAAAGAAAAGTGTTTCATTAGAGCCTATGAACCCATATGAAAGAAGGGTTATCCACTCAACATTACAGAATGATAAATATGTCTGTACAAAGAGCGAAGGAGAAGAACCATTCCGCCATGTGGTTATTATGTTGAAAAAAGAAGGTATTGTACGTAAGGAAAAACAATAAACTAGATAATTTGAATGAAACAGCCGCCTCTATGACGGCTGTTTTCGGCATGAGGGATTTATATGAATACAGAGACAATTGCTGCAATTGCAACCGCTTTAACAAATTCTGGCATAGGGATTATTCGGCTAAGTGGGCCAGAGGCTTTCGAAATTATAGATAAAATTTATGTTTCTCCCTCTGGGAATAAAAAATTAAAAGAAAGTAGGAGCCATCAGGTGCATTATGGTTATATTAAAGATGGGGGAAGAATAATTGACGAAGTAATGGTTTTAGTGATGAGGGCGCCCAATACTTATACTAGGGAAGATACAGTGGAAATTGATTGCCATGGCGGCGCTTTTATTGTGCAGGAGATTTTAAAAACTGTTTTAAAGTACGGGGCAAGGGCAGCAGAACCCGGAGAATTTACAAAAAGGGCGTTTTTAAATGGCAGGATAGATTTATCACAGGCAGAAGCAGTAATGGATTTTATTAATGCTAAAAATCAATATGCGATGGAAGCCTCTTTTTGCCAGTTAAAAGGATCTGTTTCCAACCAAATAAGAAAATTAAGAGAAGATATTTTATACCAAATTGCTTTTATTGAATCTGCATTAGATGATCCAGAGCATATTTCTTTAGAGGGATATCAAGATCAATTAGAAGAAATGGTAGAAAAACTATTGGAACAGCTTGACAATATTTTAAAGCAGTCAGAGAATGGACGTATTTTAACAGAGGGTATAAAAACAGTGATTCTTGGGAAACCCAATGCAGGAAAATCTTCTCTTTTAAATTTGCTGGCAGGGGAAGAACGGGCTATTGTAACGGCGGTGCCAGGCACAACAAGGGATATTTTAAAAGAACATATTATGCTTGGTGGGTTATCCCTTCATATCGTTGATACGGCGGGCATACGGGATACAGATGATATTGTTGAAAAAATTGGGGTACAAAAAGCGAAAGAATCTGCATTAAACGCTGATTTTATTCTTTATGTAGTAGATTCTTCTATTCCTTTAGATAAGAATGATACAGAAATTATAGAATTTATTAAAGATAAAAAGGCGGTTGTTTTATTAAATAAAACAGATTTAATCCCTGTTATAAAGGAAGAAAAAATTAGATCTTTAACGGAAAAACAAGTAATTCCTATTTCAGCAAAAAATGCAGAAGGAATTGATATATTAGAAAATGCAGTAAAAGAATTATTTATTTCTGGGGAGCTGGCATATAATAATGAAATCTGCATTACCAATATCCGCCAAAAACAGGAAATAAAAGAAGCATACCAAAGTATGTTAATGTTAAAGAAAAGCCTAAAGGATGGGATGCCAGAAGATTTTTATACCATTGATTTAATGGATGCTTATACATCACTAGGGCATGTTATTGGAGAGTCAGTAGAAGATGATTTAATAAATGAAATATTTGAAAAATTTTGTATGGGAAAGTAAAAATAAATTAGAAAATAATAGTATGCAGGAAATAATGCAGAAATGAGGGGAATTATGCCTAATTTAGAGGAAACATATGATATTGCTATAGTAGGTGCCGGGCATGCAGGCTGTGAAGCAGCACTTGCTTCGGCAAGGCTCGGTTTAAATACAATTATTTTTACAATTAGTATTGATAGTATTGCTTTAATGCCTTGTAACCCTAATATTGGAGGAAGTTCAAAAGGCCATTTAGTGAGGGAAGTGGATGCGTTAGGCGGGGAAATGGGAAAAAATATTGATAAGACATTTTTACAGTCGAAAATGTTAAATGAATCAAAAGGCCCTGCTGTACATTCTTTGCGTGCACAGGCAGATAAACAAGAATATACAAAAGAAATGCGAAAGATTTTGGAAAATACAGATAACCTAACAATAAAACAGGCAGAAGTAACAGAACTGATTGTAGAAGATGGAAAGATTACAGGAGTAAAGACATATTCAAATGCGATTTATCATTGCCAGGCAGTAGTATTAGCAACAGGGACTTATTTAAAAGCAAGGTGTATTTATGGGGATGTAAGTAATGAAACAGGGCCAAATGGCCTTCAGGCGGCTAATTATTTAACAGATTCCCTTAAAAATCATGGAATAGAGATACAGCGTTTTAAAACAGGGACTCCAGCCAGGGTAGATAAAAGAAGTATTGATTTTAGTAAAATGGAAGAACAAATTGGGGATCAAAAAATTGTGCCATTTTCTTTTTCGACTGATCCAGAATCTGTGCAAAAAGATCAAGTTTCTTGCTGGCTGACTTATACAAACCAAGAAACCCATAGAATTATTAGAGAAAATTTGGATCGCTCCCCATTATTTTCTGGAGTAATAGAAGGGACAGGCCCAAGATATTGCCCGTCTATTGAAGATAAGGTAGTAAAATTTGCTGATAAGGACAGGCACCATGTATTTATTGAACCAGAAGGGTTATATACAAACGAAATGTATTTGGGGGGCATGTCGAGTTCTTTGCCAGAAGATGTCCAGGTTGCAATGTATAGGACTGTCCCTGGGCTAGAGCATGTAAAGATTGTTAGGAATGCTTATGCAATTGAATATGATTGTATTTGCCCGGGCCAGCTTAAGCCTACGTTGGAATTTAAGGCAATAGAAGGGTTATTTAGCAGTGGACAGTTTAATGGCAGCTCCGGCTATGAAGAGGCAGCAGCGCAAGGGTTAGTGGCAGGAATTAATGCGGCGTTAAAAGTACTGGGAAAGGAGCCTATTATTTTGGATCGTTCCCAAGCATATATTGGGGTATTAATTGACGATTTAGTTACAAAAGAAAACCATGAACCATACCGTATGATGACATCCCGTGCAGAATACCGGCTTCTCCTTAGGCAGGATAATGCAGATCTGCGCCTTTCAGAAATTGGTTATCAGGTTGGTTTAGTCCCTGAAGAAACCTATAAGAAGGTAAAAGAAAAAGAGAAACAGATTGAAGAGGAAATAAAACGGTTAAATAAAACCGTAGTAGGGGCAAGTGAAAGCATAAGTAACTTACTAAAACAGTATGGGAGCACCCCTTTAAAAACAGGGACAACATTGGCAGAATTAATCCGCAGGCCAGAGTTGGATTATAAAAAAATAAAGGAAATTGATAAAGATAGAAAACCATTGCCAGAGGATATTATTACGCAAGTAGATATTAATATTAAATATGAAGGCTATATAAAACGGCAATTAAAACAAGTAGAACAGTTTAAGAAGCTAGAAAATAAAAAATTAAGTGTCGATTTTGATTATAATATGGTAGAAAATTTAAGGAAAGAGGCTAGGCAGAAGCTGAATTTTTATAAGCCACTTTCTATTGGGCAGGCATCTAGGATTTCTGGGGTATCCCCTGCAGATATTTCTGTGTTATTGATTTATTTAGAGCAACTTAGATATAGGAAAGAGTAAAAGGAAAATAATATGGATATAACAGTATTTGAAAAAGGGTTGGTTAATTGGAAGATAGAATTAAGCAGTAAACAAATGGAACAATTTTTATTGTATTATGAAAAAATGGTAGAAAAAAATAAGGTAATGAATTTAACAGCAATAACAGGTTTTGAAGAAGTGGTATATAAACATTTTTTAGACAGCCTTTCTTTAATACAAGCTTCTATATTTTTAGGAAAGGGGAATTTAATTGATGTGGGGACAGGGGCAGGATTCCCCGGAATCCCTTTAAAAATAGTATTTCCTGATTTAGAGGTAGTTTTATTAGATTCTTTAAATAAAAGAATAGGGTTTTTAAATGAAGTAATTTCTGGGTTAGGTTTAAAAGGAATTTCTGCTGTACATAGCCGTGCAGAAGATGCAGGACGAAAACCAGAATATAGGGAAAAATTTGATTTTTGTGTATCAAGGGCAGTTGCACATTTATCTATTTTAGCAGAATATGGATTGCCATTTGTAAAACAAGGCGGGTATTTTATCCCATATAAATCTGGGAATATTGAAGAGGAAATAAAAGAATCTGAGTATGCTATAAAAACCCTTTCTGGAAAGATAGAGGAAAAAATTTCTTTTTCAATACCTAATACAGATATAGAACGGACGCTGGTACTTGTAAAAAAGGCAGCGCCCATTCAAAAGAAATACCCGCGTAAAGCAGGTACTCCACAAAAAGAACCACTTATCTAGGAGTTGGGAAAAAAATTTGGCAAAGATCGAGAAATTCCTGTGGCCTTTCTATATGGGGAAAATGTTTACTTTCTTTTATAAGAGAACTTTCAATGGCTGGGTTTAATGTTTGGTATTCGTTTAAAGTTTCTTTTATAAAAGGCTCTTTTGCCCCTCCTATAATATAAATGCTATTATCAATTTCCCCTAATTTATGGGAAAGACTAAAGTTAGTATAATTTCCTATTATACTAGAATAAATAAATTTGGCGTTATACCCGCCAAGGTGCGCAGATTCATAAAAAGAGTTAAGTAAATCATGGTTTTTATAGGCTGGGTTTGCAAAATATAGAGAAGAAAAATCTTTTTTTAAGGATAATTTGCTTACCATAATATTGTATAACAAAGTGCCAATAACCGGGCAATCTAGTAAAAGTTTCTGCATTTTAGAATGTCTGCCTGGGATCAAGTTTGTTTTTGCCAAAGGATCAGGATTTACTAACATAATCCGATCAAATAGGCTTTTATCGTTACAACATGCCATAATAGCGATATTAGAAGAAGAACCAGAAGCAATAATATCAGTACGTTTTCCAATAACAGATTTTATAAAATCAGTAATAAGCTGTACATATAGATAATTGGTATAAGTGATGGCTGGTTTGTCTGAACGGCCGAACCCTAATAAATCTAATGTGTAAACCGTATAAAAGTTTGATAATTTATCAAGAGTATTTTTCCATTCAACATCACTATTTCCAGGAAGAAGATCATGCAGTAAAATAAGAGGCTTCCCATTTCCTTGGCAAGTATATGAAATTGTCCCAAACCGCCAATGGTAAGATTGGCGGTTTTCTTTTGGTAAAATACCTTTATCTGAAGTAAGGGAAATTACTTTATTTATTATTGCAATAGAAGAAATTGTAGCAGAGCTTATCAGGCATATAGTAATAATTTTATTTTTTGTTTTCATGAAAGGCTCCTTTTCATTAAAAATTTTGTTAGGTATAATTATAGTCTAAAAAAAGAAAAGATACAAGACTACAAGACACTAAAGAAATTTTAAAACTTGATTGAGTTAAAGGTAAAGATATGTTATGATAATATGAGTTATAGTAATTAATGAAAGTGGGATTTATATATGGAGTTATCAAAGCTGCGAAGTCATTTAAATCAGGAGATTACAGAAATAGAGCAGCATAGCAAAGAAATAGAACATATGTTTGAAAAACAATCTTATCAAATGAAGGAATTAGAGGATAAGATAAAAATAATAGAAGATAATTTTGATTTTGCATATGAAGCATTTTCTCCTGTATTACAAAATTCTGAAAGATCAAAAGAACAAATTTCAAAATTAAAAGAAGAACAACAGAACTTATGCCAAAGCCAAGAACTTCTTCAAAATCAAATTAATGATTTAAAAAATAAAAAAGAAGAAGTAGTAACTATGCTGCATGAATTGTCTTTTGCAGAGCATAAGAATGAAAAACGTTTAAAAAATATAAAAGCAAATTATGATAGGATGCTTGGCATACGAATGATAGAAAGGCAAGAACAAGAGAGGCAGCGTATTGCAAGAGATTTACATGATACAACAGTGCAAAACTTAACAGCAATGATCCACAAAATGGAATTTTGCCAACAGATTATGGATGCTGATCCAATCCGCGCAAAATTAGAAATGCAGCTTATGATAAATACCATTAGGGAATCTGTAGATGATATGAGGGAGGTGATATATAATTTACGTCCTATGTCTTTTGATGATATTGGTTTTAAGGAAACATTATTAAGGACTGTAGAAAAATTGAGGAAAAATACTGATATTAATATTAATTTTGCAATAGATGGCGAAGTATATCCAATGGTTCCCGCATATGAATTAACTATTTTAAGGATTATCCAAGAATCATTTAATAATAGTAAAAAATATTCACAGGCAGAACAAGTAAATATTGCATTAAAATATGAAGAAAATCAAATAATATTAAAAATCCAAGATAATGGAAATGGGTTTGATATGGAAGAAAAAAAAGAGGATCAACAAAATTCCGGTTTTGGTATTTCTATGATGAAAGAGAGGGTATATTTATTAAAGGGACAATTAAATATCCAATCAAAAAAAGATATGGGGACAGAAATAGAAGTTATACTGCCAAAGAAGGAGTTGGAGGAAACAGATGAAGATTAAAATTTTACTAGCTGATGATCATTCCATGATAAGAGAAGGAATCAAACAGTTATTAGAATTAGATCCCAATTTTACAGTGATTGGTCAAGCTGGAGATGGTTTAGAGTGTATTAGGTTATTACAAAGAGAACTTCCAGATATATTACTTTTAGATGTAAATATGCCAAAAATGAATGGTATAGATGTATTACAAAAAATAAAAGAAAAAAAATGGAAGCTAAAAGTACTAATGCTGACTATCCATAATGAAGTTGATTATCTGCTAAAAGCAGTTGATATAGGATGTAATGGATATGTATTAAAAGATTCTGATATAGGGTTATTAAAAAAGGCAATTATGTCTATCTATAGGGAAGAAGTAGATATTTTTATTCAGCCAGATTTAATCCCTATGTATAATATGGGGTTAATTAATAGGGAAGAAAATTCGCAAACGTTAGATGGATTAACAAAAAGAGAAATAGAAGTACTAAAATTAATAACAGAAGGATTATTTAATAAAGAAATTGCATATAAATTAAATATAAGCGAAAGAACAGTAAAGAATCATGTTTCCAATATATTTAAAAAAATAAATGCTTCCGATAGGACTCAAGCTGCAGTGTTCGCTATTCGCAATGGTTTAGTAGATGTAAAATAAAAAATGTTTCACGTGAAACAAAATGAAAAATGTTTCACGTGAAACATTTTTGCGTAAAAAGGTACTTACGCTATATAGTAATTATAAATAAAGTATGATAAAATATATTATACTACAAATGTAAAAGCCATATTAGGGCGGAAATGAGGTTAGTTATGGGGAGAATAATTGCTGTTGCTAATCAAAAAGGTGGGGTTGGAAAAACAACAACTGCGATTAATTTATCTGCATGTCTTGCTGAAATAGGACAAAAAGTTTTAGTGATTGATATGGATCCGCAAGGAAATACAACAAGTGGGTATGGTATTGATAAAAATCAATTATCAAACACTATTTATGAAATGATAATTGGAGAATGTGAATTAGAAGAATGTTTAATAAAAGATATTATAGAAAATTTATCACTATTGCCTTCTACTGTAAATTTATCTGGCGCAGAAATAGAATTAATTGGAGTAGATAGAAGAGAATATATTTTAAAAGATAAAGTAGAGCAAGAACGGGATAATTATAATTTTATAATTATTGATTGCCCTCCTTCATTAAGTATGTTGACAGTTAATGCAATGACAACAGCGGATACAGTAATAGTGCCAATTCAATGTGAATATTATGCACTAGAGGGTTTAAGCCAATTAATACATACGATTAATCTAGTAAAACAACGTTTAAATCCAGAATTGGAAATAGAAGGCGTTGTATTTACAATGTACGATGCAAGGACAAATTTATCATTGCAAGTAGTGGAAAATGTAAAGAATAATTTAAACCAAAGTATTTATAAAACTATTATCCCAAGGAATATTCGCCTTGCAGAGGCGCCAAGCCATGGTATGCCAATTAATTTATATGATTCTAAATCAACAGGGGCAGAGGCTTACCGTCTTTTAGCACAAGAGGTACTTCGTAAGAAATTTACAAAAAAATAAAGAAGGGAGGTTAAAAATGGCACCAAAGAAAGGATTAGGAAAAGGATTGGATTCTTTAATTGTTGGAGAATTAGAAAAAATGCCAACAAAAAAGCAAAAAACGGAGACAGGGCAAATTGTAGAAAAGATTATAGAGAAACCAATAGAAATAAAGGTAAAACTTAGTGAGATAGAGCCAAATAGAGGACAGCCAAGGAAAGAATTTAATGAAGATACATTAGATGAACTTGCTGATTCGATCCGTGTGTATGGAGTATTGCAGCCTCTTTTAGTACAAAAAGAAGAAGGATATTATAAAATTATTGCGGGAGAACGCCGATGGAGGGCAGCTAAAAAAGTAGGCCTTAAAGAAGTGCCTGTTATTATTAAAGACTATACGCCACAGCAAGTAGTTGAAATTTCTTTGATTGAAAATATTCAAAGAGAGGACTTAAACCCAATTGAAGAAGCACAAGCTTTTAAACGGTTATTAGATGAATTTAAGCTAAAACAAGATCAATTAGCAGAGAGAGTTGCAAAAAGCCGTGTGGTTATTACAAATGCACTTCGTCTTTTAAAATTAGATGAACGAGTACAGGATATGTTAATTCATGAAATGATTTCTGCAGGGCATGGCCGTGCACTGGTAGCAATAGAAGAAAAAGAAGAGCAATATAATATGGCTCTTCGTATTGTAGATGAAAGATTGAGTGTTAGGGAAACAGAAAAGATAGTAAAAAACCTATTGCAGCCAAAGAGTAAAAAGGAGAAAATTGTATTTAGTGAATCAGAAGAATTAGCATACCAGCATATGCAGGATCGTATAAAAGAGATATTTGGAAGTAAAGTAAATATTCATAAAAAAGATAAAAATAAGGGAAAAATTGAAATTGAATATTATTCTGTTGATGAGCTGGAACGCCTATTGGAATTATTTGATAAGCTGAAAAATTAAAATAGAAAGCTGGGAAATAAAATAATGCTAGATTTGAATACAGTAAATTACGGAGTAATTATAACAGGTGTAGTTGCCGGAATGGCTGTATTGCTAATAGTAGTAATTGTATTACTTTTTATTACTATGTCAAAGTTAAAAAAACTTTCCAGGAGTTATAAAAATTTTATGCGTGGGAAAGATACAGAATCTTTAGAAGATGTAATTATAGCCAAATTCCAAGAAATTGAACAATTAAAAAGGATAGAAAAAGAAAATAAAAGGCAGATGGAAGAACTGGCACAGAGTTTCATACTTGCATATCAAAAAATAGGTATTATAAAATATGATGCTTTTCAAGAAATGGGAGGAAAATTAAGTTTTGCGTTAGCTTTGTTGAATAAAAGTAACAATGGGTTTGTATTAAATTCCATGCACAGCAGGGAAGGCTGTTATACTTATATAAAAGAGATTATTGATGGAAAGTCATATATTAAATTAAGCGAAGAGGAGAAGAAAGCGGTAGATACTGCGGTTAATTTTAATGGGCTGGAGTAAATAGCCAGCAGGAAATAGAGGAACTATGAAGAGGGTACATGTAAAAACATTGTCTGGTGGAGAAATATTGTCAAAGGATTTATATGATCTGAATTATGGAAATATACTAATGCCAAAAGGGACTATCTTAAAAAAAGATTATATTGATAAACTGCCAATGTTAGGAGTTGATACAGTATTTATTGATGGAGAGGAAAATAGCTCTAATATTAGTAGAATAATGGAAATGTGTCAAAATCAAATTAAGCAGGTATTAGAGAAACATATATATAAGCATAATGAAGAATTAAAGATTCTTTGCCGTATGGCAGAAGATATGATTATGGAAGCTGTAACGGAAGAACCACTGAATGAGAAAGTTGTAGAAATACAAGAAGCAGGTGGGGATTTTTATAGCCATTCTATGCAGGTTTGTACCCTTTCAACAATACTCGCTATAAAATGTGGTTTAGATAAGGAGACAATACAAGATATATTAAAAGGGGCATTACTGCATGATATTGGGTTAAGGTATATTACAGTCCCTTATGAGAATATATCTATTGAAAAACTTTATAAATCAGAGAGAGAAGAATATAGAAGACATACATTAGAAGGATATCGGGCTTTGGAGCAGGAGACTTGGATTTCCTCTTGCGCAAAGGATATTATTTTTTATCACCATGAACGGTTAAATGGAAGTGGGTATCCATTAAAATTAAGAGGAGGCAGGTTAAGTACAGCGGTTAAAATAGTAAGTATCTGTGACGCTTTTGACGAAAGGATTACAGGGATTGGCCATGAACGCTGCCATTTACAAGAAGCGTTAGAATATTTGCGTGATAATAAAGGCATATTATTTGATAGGAAATTAACAGAATCATTTTTAAAAATGGTGGTACAATATCCAACAGGCTGTATTGTAAGAGTAAGTACGGGAGAGATAGGCAGGGTTGTTTACCAAAATAAGGAAATGCCAGAACGCCCAGTGGTTCTTCTTTTACAAGCAGAAGATGGGACTGGCTATGTAGAGGGAAAAGAACTAGATTTAATGAAGGTATTAAATGTGTTTATCGTGGAAATATTAGAAGAAAAAGAGAAATAATGTGGATATGTACAAAAACATGAAAACGTGTTAGAATAAAAGTACCATAATATGTATTACAGAAAGGGGAATTTACTATGAAATTAGAAAAGGACACATTGATTTCCTCCAGGGAAACAGCAAGGGTTTACAAAATTGATAATATGGCTGTAAAGGTATTTAAGCAAAGCCATCCTGTATCTGAAGTACTGAATGAAGCATTAAATTCTGCAAGGGTAGAAGAAACTGGGATAAATATCCCTAAGTTAGTAGAGATTACAAAGGTAGAAGACGAGTGGGCAATTATAACAGAGTTTGTAGAAGGTAAAACAGTTGCAAAATTAATGGAAGAGAACCCTAATGATACACATAAGTATATTGAAATGATGGTAGATTTGCAAATGGATATTAATAAAAGAAGATGCCCTATGTTAAACCGTATGAAAGAAAAACTTACCAGGCAGATACAAAGCGTAGAAGAAATTGATGACGGAGTTAAGTATGAACTTTTAACTAGGCTGGAAAGTATGCCAAAGCATGTAAAACTTTGCCATGGAGATTTTAATCCTTCTAATATTATTATAAGTGGCGACAAGGTATTTATTTTAGACTGGGTACATGCTACACAAGGAAATGCTAGTGCAGATGTAGCAAGGACTTATCTATTATTGGCATTAGAGTCTTTAGAAAAAGCAGAAGATTATATGGATACTTTCTGTAAGAAGAGTGGGACAGATAAACGTTATGTGCAAAGATGGCTGCCAATTGTAGCTGCTGCACAGCTTACAAAGAAACGTCCAGAAGAAAAAGAATTATTATTAAAATGGGCAGACGTAGTAGAATATCAATAAATTGAAAAAACAAATATACAGAAAGACAGTTTGGGAGACAAGAATTGCAGCTTGAAGTAGTAAGTTACGGAAAGGACATGGTATAATATGAATTTTCACTATTATCTCCCGGTTAATCTGATATTTGGAGAGGGAACATCAGAGCAAGCCGGTGAAGAATGTAAGAAGTATGGAAAAAAGGTTTTAATTGTAACAGGTGAGAATAGCACAAAGAAAACAGGCTTATTAGATCGGATTATAGGGCAAATAAAAAAGGCAGAGATTTCATACGTATTATATAATAAAGTGCCGCAGAACCCGCTTACAACAACTGCAATAGAAGGGGCATTGCTTGCAAAACAGGAAAATTGTGATGTAGTTTTGGGGCTTGGAGGCGGAAGTGCAATGGATACAGCGAAAGCGATTGCATTTTTAGCAGTAAATAATGGGGACATTTCAGATTACATATACGGCCAGCTTTCTAGTAATAGTGCCCTTCCAATTATACTTGTCCCAACAACTTGTGGCACAGGAAGTGAAGGAAATGGATTTGCAGTTTTAACGAACCCTGAAACAAAAGATAAGAAGTCTCTTCGTTGTAATGCGATTATTGCTAAATCATCTATTGTTGATCCGCTTTTAATGACTACTATGCCGAAGGATATTTTGGCAACAGTAGGGTTTGACGCATTTTGCCATTGTATGGAAGCATATCTTTCTTTTTCATCCCAGCCAATTACAGATAGCCTGGCATTAAATGGAATGAAATATATTGCACTTGCACTTCCTAGAGTTTATAAGGATTATGGGGATATAGAATCTTGGGCAGCACTGAGCCTTGGAAGTACTTATGGCGGCATGGCAATTAATACAGCAGGCGTAACGCTTCTACATGGGATGGAACATCCAGTAAGCGGTTTATATAATGTAACCCATGGAAAAGGTTTGGCGGCATTAGCACCTGTCGTATTAGAAGAATCAATAAAAGGTTCACCGGAAAAATTTATGACTATTTCTAAAATATTAGGTGGTAAAAATGAAGCAGATTGTACAGAGTCATTGAGAACGTTTTTGGATGGCATCGGGCTTGCAACTACATTAGCAGAACAAGGAGTTAAAGAAGAGGATGTAGAATGGATGACAGATAACTGCTTAAAGGTATCAGCAGCAGGGATAAAGAACCATCCAGTATTATTTGACAGGGACAGAATAAAGGAATTATATAAAAAGGCATTAGCTTAGTGAAAGTGGAGAGTTTTTTGGGGCTTTGATAAGATAAGCGATGGACTGCTGCAAAATAAAAAGGTGTTTTGCAGCAGTTTTTATAATAAAAAATAAAAAATGCTAATATAAGAGAGAAAATTAAATCTGGTTTCATAATTAACAGCAAGGATTCCATAAGGCAATCCATATAATTGGTTCTTAACTGCTGTAGGTGGATTGAAACCAGGAAAAGAATAGGAGAAAAAAATGGATACAGATGTATTAAAAGAGGAATTTTATTTATGTATAAAGGAGGCACTGGAAGAATTTAGTAAAAGTAGCGATAATAATAAAGTATATGCCATTGTATTAGATTGTGATTCTTCTGTAGGCGGGGCATGGCTGCGGTATGGGAATAGGGAACATTTTCAGGAACATTTAGAAGAATATAAGAAGTATAATAAAAAAAATGGCTGGGAAATATATGGGCTGCATGGAAGTGAATATGAACCAGGAGAATTTTCTTTTATAGAGTATCAAGAATCAGATAAGGTAAAACATTTTACAGAATCTTACTATTATTATGCGACAGGGCATGAGTATTATGAAAGGGAGCCAATAGAAGATATTAAGGATAATTATGAGGAAATTTTTTGGGATATGATTGTAGATACAATCCTTAGATTAAAAGATGAAATGAAAAAAATAGGTATTGATATTACAGAAAATTTTATAATGTTTTGTTGTGATCATGATCAGTCAGACGAAGAAAGGGATCGAATGATCCGTTGGACAGTTGAAGAAGAACTAATGAGAAAATTAATTAGATAGTAGGTTTTTCCTAGTTAATAGGAGAATAAAGTATGTTATATTAATTATTAATATAGATTTATTATTAATATAGTAGGGGGCAGGGCAGATGACAGTGAAGGTAGTGGGCAAAGGGTGCGATAAGTATTTTTACATGCTAGGTGAAGTAAAGAAAATTGCTAAGGCTAGTAAAAAGGATATACAAGTAATTGAAATAACAAGTGGTACAGATATAGCTAAGTTAGGAGTAAGGAATTTACCAGCATTAATTGTGGATGGCAAGCTTTGCAACGAAGGTACAAATATGGATAGAGAAGTGATTAAAGAAATGTTGGCAGATTAGTAAATGAAATATAATATAAGAAAATAGACGAAGCAGATATTTGTAGTTGGCTTCGTCTATTTTTTTGTAATTTTATAATTATTTGTCAATGGAAAACCCATCCTCTATCTTTATAATAAAATAAAATGCAATAATAAATAAGCCCTTGTAGGGCAATAGAAAAATAGGTATAATTATTTTATCTTTTTATGGATAAAGGAAAAAGGAGGCAAGGGATTGTGCTGAAAGGAGTGAAAAAATTTTTCCAATACTGTTGGAAGCTTCAAAAAAGTTATATTTTGTTATTATTGGTTGGAGAAATATGCCAAGTTATAATAGTAATTTGTGGAATAATATTTCCAAAATATATTATTAATATGTTGTTTGAAGAACAACAGATTCCAAAAACTATTTTATTTATTATTTTGTTTTTAATAAGTTTACTTTTGTGTAATTTTGGGCAGGCATTGAGCCGTTATTTTGCAGAGAAAAGCCGGGATCAGATGTATTGTAAATTTTCTATTTCTTATGCAGGGCATATTTTAGATGGGGATTACCAGAATATGGAAAATCCAGAATATATGGATTTAAAGGAAAAAGCACTAAAATGTATGAATAGTTATGGGTTTGCTGGAATCATTTTTTTGAGTGCAAGTTTAGTGGGTAAGGTATTATTGGTTTTAAGTACAGCCATAGTGGTAATAACATTAGATATTTGGATATTGCTTTTATTTTTTTGCTTGATTTTGATAAATATAAGGATAAATAATTATATAGAACGAAAAAATGCAAAGCTAGGGTTAGAAGAAGTGCTAGAAAAACGAAAAGAAGAATATATCTATCAATTAGGGAATGAGGTGCAATTTGGCAAGGAGATACGAGTATATGGGCTTTGTAATTGGGCCCTTAAACAGTATAGAGAACAGTTTCAGGCAGTACATAGTTTTACAAAAAGAAAAAATAGTAATACCTGTATAACAGGGATAGTAGGAAGTTTCGTTTTATTTTTCCAGCAATGTATAATATATGGGTATTTGGTGTATCAGGTATTTCAAGAAAGGCTTTCTATAGGTGCCTTTACAATGTATTTAAGTGCAGTTTTTACATTTTATATGGCTGTTACGGAAATGTTTAAAATTATAGGGAAGCTCCAGCAGCCAGCTATTTATTTTAAGTCATTTGAGGAGTTTATAAATTATCCAAAAAGAGAGGCACCAAAGACAAAAGAATGTGGATCAGCTTTATTAACACGGATGGAGTATTCTATTCGGTTCGAACATGTATGGTTTTGCTATCCAGGGCAGGAAAAGTATACGTTAGAAGATATATCCTTTGAGGTAAAGCCAGGAGAACATATTGCTATTATCGGGGATAATGGGGCAGGAAAGTCTACAATGGTTAAGCTTTTAACAAGGCTTTATATCCCTGACAAGGGAAAGATTTTGTTAAATGGGCGGGATATTTGGAGTTTTTCATTAGAAGAATATAGAAAAATATTTGCAGTGGTATTACAAGATTTTCAGTTATTTGCTATGACTATCCGGGAAAATATTGCTTTGGCAGAAAGTGGGGCAATAGAAGAGAGTAAATTAAAGCAGGCAGCAGAGGCTGTAGGGCTGATGGATAAGATAAATTCACTTAACAAAGGCTTTGATACGCCTTTATTTAAAGTTTTTGATGAGGGTGGCATAGAACTTTCAGGAGGAGAAGCCCAAAAAGTGGCTTTAGCAAGGGCTTTAATAAAAAATGGGAAAATTATGGTATTAGATGAACCAACTGCCGCATTAGATCCAAGGGCAGAATATAGAATGTACCAAGATTTTTCAAAATTAATGGATGGTAAAACATCTATTTTTATTTCCCATAGATTAGCGAGCTGCCAGATTTGTGATAGGATACTTGTATTACAGCATGGAAAAATTGTAGAATCAGGTACTCATAAGCAGCTTTTAGCAGCAGGCGGATATTATGCAAAATTGTTCCAAATACAGTCTAGCTGGTATCAAGGGGAGGTGGGATAACGTGTGGAAAGGATTGCTATATTTTATTTCATTTAGTTTCCAACATAGGAAATTTTATTTGGCTGCTAGGGGAGGAATGGAATTTTTTAAAATTTTAGCTTCTTTATCTCAAATAGTATTGCCAGGATATATTATAAATGAGTTATTTGGGCTTAGGAGGGCAGAATATCTATTTTTATTTATTTTATTATATACAGGCTGTTGTTTTATTAGTGGTTTGGCAGGTAGTTTATTAAAGTGCTTTGCAGAAAATGAAAAAGAAATCCTTAGGAATGAGTTTGAATGTTATATTATGGAAAATTATATGAAATGTAATTTTATAAGGTTAGAAAATAAAGAATACCAGGATTTGAAACAAAGGGCTGAACAGTATATTCACGGGCAATGGAATCAATTTGGGGATGTAATGGAAAAGTTTTTTTCTTTGTCTGGCAACATTATTACTTTAGCAGGAGTGGCATACATTATTATTATAATTGATATTAAGGTCTTACTTTTATTTATTTTGTTAATTGTAGTGAATATATGGGTTGGTTCTATTTTAAAGGCAAAGCGTATGGCATTAATTTCTGGGTTTGCTTCTGTGCTCCGTAGAAGGGCATATTATGAAGATGTGGTAAAAAATCCTGCATATGCAAAGGAAATCCGTTTGGGATGGATTGCTAAATGGCTGCTTGCTAAGTATAATGATTATATGCAGGTTTTTTGTAAGCAGACAGTCCCGATTTATCAGTATGATTTTATACAAAAAAGTGTTACAGCGGTTACAGGTTTTGCCCAACAGTGCATAATGTATGGCTATTTAGTTTGGAAAGTAATAGGAGGCTATGTTAATGTAGGGCAATTTGCCATTTATTTTAATGCAGCGAATACATTCCATGTAGTTATTAATAAGTTGGTGGACACTGTTTTGGAGCTATCAAAATATACTTCTTTATATAAAGATTTTGAAAAATATATACAGTTTGAGCCTGAAATAGAGACAGGAAAAGAAGAAATAGGAGAGATGCCATGTGAAATAGAATTTCGGAATGTCTCTTTTTGTTATCCAGGGCAGCACAAGTATGCCATTGAAAATGTATCAGTAACTATTAAAAAAGGGGAAAAAATATCTGTGGTTGGTGAAAATGGGGCAGGGAAAACTACATTTATTAAGTTGTTAATCCGCTTGTATGATCCGACAGAGGGGCAGATTTTATTAGATGGTATAGATATAAGGAAATTAGATTATAATTCTTATATGAAATTATTTGGCGTAGTTTTCCAGGATTTTAAGTTATTCCATATTTCAGTTAGGGATAATATTCTGCTGGCAAATAAAGAAAAGACAGATGAGAAAAGACTTGTTGAAGCCCTGCGCATAATGGGGCTTGATTGTAAGATAACAGAACTTCCTAATGGCATAGAAACCCAAGTGTATAAGCAGTTTGATAAAGAGGGGTTTGAACCATCAGGAGGGGAGGGGCAGAAGCTGGCATTGTGTAGGGCATATTATAAAAATTCTCCTTTTATTATTTTAGATGAACCAACTTCTGCCTTAGATATTAAGGCAGAGTGTGAAATATACTATAATTTCCAAACATTAGTGCAAGGAAAAACGGCGCTATTTATTTCCCACCGTTTGGCAAGTTCAAGGATTTGCGATAAAGTACTGGTATTCCAAAAAGGAAGGTTAGTAGAACAAGGAAACCATAAGGAATTAATGGAACAGGGAGGGCTTTATAAAGAGTTGTTCCAAATGCAGGCAAAATATTTTGAGGCGGTTTATCCTTGTGGTTTTTAGGTTAAGCTTTCCATTTGCCTGTTTTATATTCTGCAAAGGAAATCAGGTAATTAGCAAGCCAGCCAATGGGGACGGCAATCCATACCATAGAAATGCCATAGATTGGGGCAAATAAAAACGCAACAACGACACGGATACCTAAGTTGACTAGGTTTGCAATAGTAAACATTTTCATGTCGCCTGAACCACGAAGGACGCCATCAGTAATCATTTTTAAGCCAATTAATATAAAAAACCAGCCCATAAAGCGCAGATAACCTGTACCTGTTTGGATTGCAAGCACTGTGCCATCTTCACCAAGGAACATCTGTATAAGCGGCATATAGAAAATTTCAAGCCAGAGGCATAAAAGTAGGGCAAAAAAAGCAACTATGCCATATCCTGTATAATAACCCTCCTTTACGCGGTTATATTGCCCAGCGCCAATGTTTTGCGCAGTATAGGAAGAAAGGACATTTCCCATGGCAGCCATAGGCACAACACAAATGCTTTCAATACGCATAGCGGCTGAAAATCCAGCTAACATTTCAGAACCAAAGCTATTTACCACGGATTGTACTAGCATCATGCCAATAGATACCGTAGATTGTTGTAAAATGGATGGAAGGGCGATTTGTGCCATGTTAGAGAATTCCATAGTAGAAAACCAGCCATAGGATTCTTTGGAAGGATAGTGGGACATTTCCTTTAAAAATAAAAGAAATGCAAAAATAGCGGAAATTCCTTGTGCTATTAGGGTAGCCCAGGCTACGCCTGCAACGCCCATATGCAGGTTTTTTACCATAAAAATATCTAATAAAATATTAAAAATAGAAGAGAAAATTAATAAAAATAATGGTATTTTAGATCGTCCTAAAGCATTAAACATAGCAGATAGAATATTATACATGAATAAAAACGGCAATCCAAGAAAATAAATAGTTAAATATTCTGCCGCTTGGTCTAAAATATTCTCCGGGGTATTTAAGGCGGCCATTATTTTTTTAGAAAATATTTGCCCAAAGGTCCCAAGGAGGAAGCTAAGGATTAAAAAAGAAAGTAAGGCAGTCCTTATGGAAAGTTTCATATTTCGGTATTCCCTTGCGCCGAAATAACGGCTGGTAATAACAGAGGCTCCAACGCCCCCGCCAATAGCGATAGAAATAAATACAGTAGTTAAAGAATAGGAAGCGCCTATTGCGGCAAGTGCATTTTCACTTACAAACCTCCCAACAACAATAGAGTCTACCATAGTATAAAATTGTTGGAACAGGTTCCCTATTATCATAGGAAATGCAAAGATTAATAAAGCTTTTAGGGGTTTTTCTTGAATTAAATATTCTTTTTTCATAATAATCCTCTTTTTTGTTTTTTATTTCATTGGCATTATACCTTATAAAGTATGGAGTTTTTAGGTTTAATTTGTTTTATAAAGTGTTCCACTATTTTTATATTGTAATCGTTTTTTCTAATTTGTTCAAGCCCCATACCTATTTTATCTTACAAAAATACTGTAAATAAAAATAATATTATACAATGTATTTTGGTATATAAAACGTGAATTATGCTTACAATAGTGATAAAAATGGAGGAGTAGCAATGGAGAACCGCATAAGGGAATTGAGAAAAAGCAAAGGAATGAACCAAGATACTTTAGCAAGTTTTGTAGGTGTATCTCAACAGACAATTAGTAAAATTGAAAGAGATATGAATAGCATGAGTATTGATATTTTAGTGCAGATAGCAAAACATTTTAATGTAACAACTGATTACCTGTTAGGGATAAGCGATGAAAAAAGAAACCTTCATCTTGAAAATAGAATGAGCCGTAGGTTAGAAGAAAATTATAATTTAGTTGTAGAGTATGAGGATTTGGATGATTATAACCGTAAAGTTGTTGTACGGATGGTAGAAGTTTTAAAAAGTTTGCAGGAAGTGAAAAAAGTAAAGAAAAGTAGTGAGAACAAATAGGAATGGCGTTATACCAATATATTGTTGGTATAGCGCTATTTAAATGGGTTAAAAGATACGATAATAGCTATGTTAGGGGGAATAGGTTGCGATTTTACGAGCTATTAAAAAGGCGGTTGGAAGGAAATAAAATAGCTTATTTCTACATCTAATAAATAATGAATATATATAAATAGTGGACATACAATTAAGTAATAAGGAAGTTGATTTGAAAATAGGATATTTAATGTTAGATTAGAAACAGGTCAGCATATTTATTTGTAGATAGAGATTTTTTAGGAAGGGGCGTATATGGGTTTAGTGGTTTTGAGATAGAGAATGGAAGGCAGAAGAAAAGTGACAATATAGGGGCGATAGAGTAATAAAGGGTGCATAAATAGTGAAAAAGTCTCTTTCCATGTGGCATAGTGAGTGTTATAATAATAAAAAGTATGCGACAGGGCTAAAAGCATGAATTTGATAGAAAGAATAATTTGAGGTGAAGATCAATTTGGCTGGACAAAATAGTATGCACCATGGATTAGTGGAATATATCTTATCTATTATGGATTTTCCGCAAAAACAGTTAATTGCGCAGGAGAACCAGGAGGTATCAGAGGAATCAAAGAAATTGTTTCCGTTTTTAGAGGCAGTATATAGCCAAATGGCGGATGAAGTAAGAAAGTTTATGGATAAAATGCCAGGAGGTTTTTTTATTTACCGGGCAGATGGAAATGAAGAAATTATATATGCAAACAGGGCACTGCTTTTTCTTTTTCAATGTAATACTATGCAAGAATTCCAAGAACTAACAGGGAATACATTCCGTGGTTTAGTCCATCCAGAGGATATAGAGGAAGTGGAGGCAAGCATTAAAGAACAGCTTGCCCATAGCCGATATGATATGGATTATGTGGAATACCGGATTATTAGGAAGGATGGGAAGATACGTTGGATAGAAGATTATGGGCATTTTATACATAGTGAATCAGTAGGGGATATATTTTATGTCTTTGTTGGCGATGCAACAGATAAAAAGAGGAGGCAAGAAAAGGAAAGAAATGCCTTGCTCAGTAAAAGGAGCCAAAGGGAAAAATTGTTGCAAAGCCAAATTGAACAATATGATAAAGAATTAAAAGTAATCCACCAGGAGCATTTGCGAAGGCTGGAAATAATAGAAGGGCTTAGTACAAATTATGAATCGATTTTGTATGCAGATTTGGATTCGAATGAGGTTTTGCCATACCGGATGAGTAACCGGATTGAAAGGCAGTTTGGAGAAAGTTTTGAGGCACGTGATTTTGTTTGGTTTATGTCAGATTACATCCGTACATGGGTATGTGAGGAGGATAAAGAAACGATTTCTAAAGTGACAACACCAAACTATATTTGTGATAAATTATCAAGGAATAAAACATTTTATGTGAATTATAAGGTATTAAATAATAAAGAAATGCAGTATCTCCAGCTTCGTATTGTAGATACAGGGAGTACAGGGCATATTTCCCAGATTGTAATCGGATGCCGGAGAGTAGATGAAGAAGTTAGATATGAAATGAAACAAAAAGAGATATTTGAAGGGGCATTAAGGGATGCAAAACTTGCCAATATTGCTAAAAATACATTTTTATCTAATATGTCCCATGATATGCGTACTCCTTTAAATGCTATTGTTGGTTTTACGGCATTGGCGAAAAACCATATAAATGAACCAGAGAAAACATTAGATTTTTTGGAGAAAATAGAGTCTTCCAGTGAGCAGCTATTGCATTTAATTAATAATATATTGGAAATAACTAGGATAGAATCAGGGAAAATGCAAAAGGAAGAAATGGTGTTTAGTTTGTTTGATGTAATGCAGGATATTCAGAAAACAATGAAACCTTATGCAGAGGCAAAAGAGATTGCGTTTTCTATAGATATGATTGATTTTAAACATAATAGTGTAATAGGCGATCGGGAAAAATTAAATAGAATTTTAATGTGCCTTGTCAGTAATGCTATTAAATATACAAATAGAGAAGGAAATGTAAGGGTTACAGTAGTAGAAAAAAATGCTACAAATAATTATGCCACATATCATTTTGTTGTAGAAGATAATGGGATAGGAATAGGGGAAGAGTATTTAGAACGAATTTTTGAACCGTTTGAACGAGTGGAGAATACTACATTAAGTGGTGTGTATGGGACAGGGTTGGGCTTAACAATTGCAAAGAATTTTGTAGAAATGATGTCAGGAAGCATTAGTGTCCAAAGCAGCCCCGGGAATGGCAGCAGGTTTATGGTTGGCTTAAGTTTTCGGATACAAGAAAGTTCGCCAGATTCCGTAGAAAGCACAAAAGACATATTAATAAAATTGTTAAATAAAAGAAAGGTGCTATTAGTAGATGATAATGAGCTTAATTTAGAAATTGCAGCAGAATTATTACAAGATATTGGGGTCCAGGTAGATATGGCAGAAAATGGGAAAATTGCTGTTGAAAAAATAATTAGCTCTATGCCAGGCGAGTATGCCCTTATTTTAATGGATATCCAGATGCCAGTAATGGATGGATATCAGGCTGCTAGGGCAATTCGCGCAGCAAAGGATACTGGATTAGCAAATATTCCAATTATTGCCTTATCGGCAAACGCATTTGAAGAGGATCAGCGGAAATCTTGGGAAAGCGGCATGAATGCACATATGGCAAAACCATTTAATATGCCTAAATTAATGGAGTTAATGATATCGGTGCTATGCCATAAAGAGGAAAAAATATAATAAGTAATAAAGTGGATAAATAGGCTTTGTTTTGTGGATATTTTTGTGTATAAGTGTTATATAGTGTGGATAAATAAGAAAAAATAAGTGGAAAAAGAAGAGAGTTATCCACAAAAGGCTTATAATATAGCA
Source organism: uncultured Lachnospiraceae bacterium (assembly GCA_910577045.1). Classification (GTDB taxonomy): domain Bacteria; phylum Bacillota; class Clostridia; order Lachnospirales; family Lachnospiraceae; genus RGIG8607. The sequence continues at coordinate 39,596 of CAJTLB010000003.1, forward strand.
AAAATAAACAGAAAGATACAAGAGATATTGTAGATAACCTGTGGAAAACTAATATAAAAGTAAGAAGAAAATGTGGAAAAATAAATAAGCGACTATAAAAAAGAAGCAAAACATAGAATTTATTGTTTTGCTTCTTTTGTTATTTTAATCTATAAAAGCTTTGTTTTAATTTCCGTAATAAGCCTTTAAATACATATCTTTAATTTCACTCATTAATGGATATCTTGGGTTAGCTCCTGTACATTGGTCATCAAATGCTTGTTCTACCATGGCATCAAGGGTATCTAAGAAATGTTTTTCATCAATGCCATAATCTTTAATGGTTTTCTTAATGCCGACACTTTCTTTCAGGGCTTCAATTTTTTCTATTAATTTCTGTACAGCCTCTTTATCGTCCTTTGCCTGTATTCCACAGAAGCGGGCACATTCTGCATAACGTGCCTGAGTATGTGGATATTGGTATTGGGAGAAGGTTCCCATTTTAGGAGGACATTCGTTTGCATTAAATTCTACTACTAAACTAATTAAAAGGGCATTTGCCACACCATGGGGAAGATGGTGGAAAGCTCCTAATTTATGCGCCATAGAATGGCATACGCCAAGGAAAGCATTAGCAAAAGCCATACCTGCCATACAAGAAGCATCTGCCATTTTATTTCTAGCTTCTACATTTGTCCCGTCTGCATAAGCAGTAGGAAGATAATCGAACACATTTTTCATAGCTTTTAATGCAAGGCCATCCGTATAGTCAGTTGCCATAACAGACGCATATGCTTCTAAAGCATGGGTTAAAACATCGACACCAGAAGCACTGGTAAGGCCTTTTGGCTGGCTCATCATATTATCAGTATCTATAATTGCCATATTTGGCATTAATTCATAGTCTGCAAGAGGATATTTAACACCTGTCTCCTGATCGGTAATAACAGCAAAAGGTGTTACTTCAGAACCTGTTCCAGAAGAAGTTGGGATTGCTACAAAATATGCTTTTTCACCCATTTTAGGGAAGGTATAAACTCTCTTACGGATATCTACAAAACGCATTGCCATATCTTGGAAGTCTACTTCTGGATGTTCGTACATTACCCACATAATTTTACCAGCGTCCATGGCAGAACCGCCGCCTAATGCAATAATGCAGTCTGGCTGGAAAGCGGTCATTGCTTTCGCGCCTTCTTGTGCGTTAGCAAGGGTAGGATCTGGCTGTACATTAGAAAATACAGTGTGTACAATGCCTAACTCATCTAATTTATCAGTAATTGGCTTTGTATAACCGTTCATATATAAGAAGGAGTCTGTAACAATAAAAGCTCTTTTTTTGCCCATAACGTCCCTTAATTCATTTAAGGCAACTGGCATACATCCCTTTTTAAAGTATACTTTTTGTGGTGCGCGGAACCAAAGCATATTTTCTCTCCTTTCAGCTACGGTCTTAATATTAAGCAGATGTTTTACACCTACATTTTCAGAAACGGAGTTACCGCCCCAAGAACCGCATCCAAGAGTAAGAGATGGAAGCAGTTTAAAGTTATATAAATCTCCAATACCGCCGTGGGAAGAAGGAGTGTTGACAAGGATACGGCAAGTTTTCATAGCTGCTGCATGTTTTGCCATTTTTTCTGCTTCATTTACATTAATATAAAGGGAAGAAGTATGCCCATAACCGCCATCTGCTACAAGCTGTTCTGCTTTCTGAAGGGCTTCATCAAAAGTCTTAGCTTTGTACATAGCAAGTACAGGGGATAATTTTTCATGGGCAAATTCTTCAGCAATATCTACAGATTCTACTTCACCTATAATAATTTTTGTAGTTTCAGGTACTTCTACGCCGGCAAGTTTTGCAATAGTATAAGCGCTCTGGCCTACAATTTTAGCGTTTAGGGCGCCATTTATAATAATTGTTTTACGGACTTTTTCAATTTCGGCTGGTTTTAAGAAATAACAACCGCGAAGTTCAAATTCTTTCCTTACTTCATCATAAACCTTTTCTAAAACGGTAACAGATTGTTCTGATGCACAAATCATGCCATTGTCAAAGGTTTTAGAATGGATAATAGAACTAACAGCCATTTTAATATCTGCTGTGTCATCAATAATAACAGGAGTATTGCCTGCGCCTACGCCAAGGGCTGGTTTTCCAGAGGAATATGCAGCCTTAACCATGCCAGGGCCGCCGGTTGCAAGGATAATATCCGCATTTTTCATTACCTCATTGGTAAGCTCTAGGGAAGGGACGTCAATCCAGCTAATAATGCCTTCTGGCGCACCTGCCGCCACGGCTGCTTCAAGTACAATCCTAGCTGCTGCAATGGTACAGCCTTTTGCCCTTGGATGAGGGGAAATAATAATTGCATTCCTGGTTTTTAAAGCTAATAATGTTTTAAAAATAGCTGTGGAGGTTGGGTTTGTAGTTGGGATAACAGCAGCAATTAATCCAATAGGTTCTGCAACCTTTTTTATGCCATATGCCTTATCTTCTTCAATAATACCGCAGGTTTTTGTAGTTCTGTATGCGTTATAGATATATTCTGCCGCATAATGGTTTTTAATTACCTTATCCTCTACAACACCCATCCCAGTTTCCTCTACTGCCATTTTAGCGAGAGGGATTCTTTGTTTATTTGCAGCTACAGCTGCTGCAAAGAAGATTTTATCTACTTGTTCCTGTGTAAAGGTAGCAAATTCTCTTTGTGCTTGGCGCATAGCATCCATTCTGGCATAAAGAGCATCTACATTGTCAATAATGGTTGGTAATGCCTTACTGTTTTCCATGTTACTCCTCCTATATTATAATTAAATTGAAACAATGCTGATTATAATACATTGTTAAAAGATTGTCAATATAAAATTATACAGAAAATGATTCTGATGAAATACGCCAATAATTTAAGATGGAAAAGCCCACCATCAGTACAGCATCAATTACAAGAAAGCTGATTCCACCAGAAATTCCTGCAAAGTCGGCAATCCAGCCTACTATTTGCGGGGCTATTATGCCGCCTAATGCTGACATTGCCATAAGGAGGGACATGCCAGAGGTGCTTCCCTTTAATAAAGTACCAGCGCTTGCAATGCTGGTCGGGTAAATCCCGGCAAGGAAGAACCCAATAAATGCCATTGCTATTGTAATTAGAATAATATTCTGGCTGGAAATTAATAAGAATAGGGAAAGTGTGCTTCCAATGCAGTTAATAAGCAGTAAAAGTTTTTTTGGCACTTTTTCGGATAACCATGCACAGGTAAGGCGCCCTACCATAATTACAATCCATGTGACAGAAACTAGGTTGGTTGCATAAGAATCGCTCATTATGCCAATATTTTGCAAGTAGGTAACAAACCATCCATTCACACAATTCTCTACACCCATATAGAAAAATAGCACAAGCCCCATACAATAAAACTGAAAACTTTTTAAATAGGGGCGGGCATTGTTTGTAGCAATTATTTTTTCCTTTTTTAGGATAGGTTCTTCTTTTTTTAATGGCATAGTGGCAAAACTAATTAAAGAAGAAAAATATAATAGTATAACAAAATATAAAATATGTTTCCAACTAAAGGAAAGGGCAGTCATGCTAGAAGTAAGGAAAGGCGCAAGAAAAGCCCCAAATGCAAAAAAAGTGTGTAAAATATTAAGCGCAGCAGGGGTGCCATCGCCATAATCATTAATAATACTATTATTAAAAATACTAACGGAACCTCTCCCTATCCCCATAAGGAAGAAACATAAGTATAAGATACTGGTAGGAGGCGGGAGGGTAATGGCAGCCAGGCAAATAGGAAAAAGGGCAGCCAGCATAACAACAGTTCTTTTTCTTCCTAGTTTTTTAGATAAAATTGGATATAATAAACTAGCACATAAGTTGCCAATCGCCATAGCAGATAATAGGCCGCCTGCTATGCCATAACTAATCCCTGTATCACGTATAAGATAAGGAAGAATGGAGCCGATAAAAAGTACAACCATCCCATTTATAAGAAAGCCATAGTAGCAGCGGTAAAACATAGATTTTTTTTGAGTTATCATTGGAATCTCCCTAATATATTGATTTTAAGCTAAGATAGTGATAGTATAGAGGTTATGGTAGCATAGAAGAGGCTATATGTCAATTTTATCTTCTCCGTTTATAAGACTTTCACCTAGGAGTATTTAGACAAAATTACAAAGCATAAAAATAGGAGGATACACAGATGGAATATAATATTTATGCAATAGGGATTATGACAGCGATTGTTTCTTTTCTAGGGTTTGTTGTAGAAAATATTTGGCTGGCAATATCAAAAGGATATATTAATAACCGAAATATGAATACCCCATTTTTACTTGGTTATGGTTTATTAATTATGTTTATGTATTTTACAATTGGGACCCCAGGAAAATTAGCGGAATGGAAGATTTTTAAGAAGGCAAAAACAAAGTTTGCCAAATATATGGTATATTTTTTGTGTGCAATGTTAATTGTTAGTATTAGTGAAATTGTGCTTGGCGTAGTAGTGGAAGAACTTTGTGGTTTTGAATATTGGAATTATTCAAATATTCCATTACATATTACAAAGTATACTTCTGTACCAACCAGCATGGCATTTGCCACGATGATAACCTTTGTAATGGGAAAGTTATTTAATCCTATTATGAATTGGATTGTGCAGGTAGATTGTACGTGGATCCGGGTTTTAAGCATTATATTAATTGTAATTATGGCATTTGATTTTATAATTAGTTTTTACCATATGATACATAACCGTAATTTTTACCTTAAGTGGAAAATAATTTTTCGTTGTAAATAAGGAATACAAAATAAGAAAATATATTAAATATGGAGTGATAGGAGATGCATGCGTATTTAAGATCAATAGGGTTAAAAGAAATTATTAATAAGAAGGAATTGAAAAACCTGCTTTTGGAAGTAATAGAAAATCCAGATGAACAAAAAATTGTATCAGTGGATAATGCAGGTGGGAATGTGGCAGAGCTCAAGAAAAATTTTGCAGATAATATGGGTATTTTGATACATGGATATTATGATGAAGATGGGAAATTTGAGATGGAATATTATATCCCATATTTAGAAGGCAAAGCAAAGCCAGTGGAAGATAATATAGCAATTACTAGGCATATATCCAGAGAATCCTTTGCTGGGGTATGTGAAGATATGCGGGTCGGGGCTACTTTAATTTATTATTTGATCAATGGGATTGATTACTTGGATATTATAATGAGGCAAGATTCTGCTTATTTCCAGACAAAGGTTTGTTTATCGGGGCTTTCTGTATCAGGGACAGTTTTATTCCCGGTTAGTAAAAATGAAAAACAGAAAGAAAAATGCCGGATAGAGATGATGAACCGGAGAAAGTTAATGTCCGAAGCAAAACGGGGCGATGAGGCAGCAATAGAAAGCTTAACCATTGAAGATTTGGATACCTATACAAAAATTTCAAGAAGAATCCGTACAGAAGATGTATTTACGATTGTAGATTCTTCCTTTATGCCTTATGGGGTAGAATGTGACCAATATTCTATTGTTGGGGAAATTAAAAGTGTAGATATGGTAAAGAATAGGTATAGCGGAGAGGCAATTTATATTCTTGAAGTAGATTGTAATGATTTTGAAGTAAGCATTGGCATTAATATAGAAGATTTAACTGGAGAACCACAGGTTGGAAGAAGGTTTAAGGGATCTATCTGGCTGCTTGGGCAAGTGTATTTTGACCTTGTGAAGTAAGTATACATTTTTCTTTCTAGGGGAGAATAAGGTTAAAAAAGATTGTATAGAAAGGCATGGTATTGAAATGAAAGCAGGCGAACATCTGAAAAAGACCGTAAAGGAGCTGTATGGAAAAGAACTCCCCATGGCAGATAATAAGGAATTATATAACAGCCTCCTTGCAATGACAAAAGAGCTGCTCGCAGAGAAGCCGGAAATTAGTGGGAAAAAGAAAGTTTATTATATTTCAATGGAATTTTTAATAGGGAAATTGCTTGCTAATAATTTAATTAACCTTGGGATTTATGAAGAAATTGCGGCGGTATTAAAAGAAAATGGAAAGGAATTGGCTTTTATTGAAGAAGAGGAACCAGAGCCTTCTTTGGGGAATGGCGGGCTTGGAAGGCTTGCCGCTTGTTTTTTAGATTCCATAGCAACGCTTGGCTTGCCAGGAGATGGGATAGGGCTTAACTATCACTTTGGGTTATTTTACCAGAAATTTGTGGATAAGCTTCAATGTGCAAAAAAGAATGATTGGATAGAGGAAAATTCTTGGCTGAAAAAAACCGGGCTTACTTTCCCTGTATTTTTTGGGAAAAAGAAAGTAACGGCCTGCCTTTATGATATTGATGTAATAGGTTATAAAAATGGAAAAAATAAATTACATTTATTTGATATAGAGACAGTAGATGAAGATTTAGTACAAACAGGGATTTCTTTTGATAAAAAGGCAGTTGATAAAAATTTAACCTTATTTTTATATCCAGATGATTCTGATAAAGATGGAAGCCTGCTTCGTATATACCAGCAATATTTTATGGTAAGCAGCGGGGCGCAGCTTATTTTAAGGGAGGTTAAAGAAAAAGGATATGATCTGCATAAATTAAATGAGCATGTGGCAATCCAGATTAATGATACGCATCCAACTATGGTAATTCCCGAATTAATCCGTATTTTTACGGAACAAGAAGGTTTTTCCTTTGATGAGGCTGTTGGAATAGTAGAAAAGACATGTGCTTATACAAACCACACGATTCTTGCCGAGGCATTAGAAAAATGGCAAGTAGCAGACTTAGAGCAGGTCGTGCCGCAGCTTATGCCAATTATCCAAAAATTAGATAAAAGGGTAAGGGCACATTTTAAAGAGGAAGAAGTCCAAATTATTGATAAAAACAAGCTTGTGCATATGGCACATATTGATATTCACTATGGGTTTTCTGTAAATGGGGTAGCGGCTATCCATACAGATATACTAAAGAATACCGAACTAAAGGCTTTTTATCAGATATATCCAGAGAAATTTAATAATAAAACAAATGGGATTACGTTCCGAAGGTGGCTATTGTCTTGTAACCAGGAATTGACAAAATTAATTAGCAGCTTAATAGGGGAAGGGTTTAAAAAAGATGCGAGGGAGATGGAAAAATTATTAGCATTTCAAGAAGATGGCCATGTATTAGATCAAATAGAAGAAGTTAAAAAAAGTAAAAAATGCCAATTAGTAGAATATATTAAGGAAAAAGAGGGTATAGATTTAAATCCAGATTCCATTTTTGACATACAAGTAAAACGTTTACATGAGTATAAACGGCAGCAGATGAACGTTTTATATATTATCCATAAATATTTGGAGGTTAAAAAAGGAAAAAAACCTGTAAGGCCATTGACGTTTATTTTTGGTGCAAAGGCAGCCCCTGCATATACGATAGCGCAGGATATTATCCATTTACTTTTGGTAATGCAGGAGATTATTAACCAAGATATCCAAGTTAGCCGATATATGAAACTGGTAATGGTGGAAAATTATAATGTTACTTATGCAGAAAAATTGATTCCTGCCTGTGATATATCAGAACAAATTTCGTTAGCATCGAAAGAAGCTTCTGGCACAGGCAATATGAAGTTTATGCTAAATGGCGCTGTAACGCTTGGGACAATGGATGGGGCTAATGTAGAAATCTATGATTTAGTAGGGAAAGAAAATATTTATGTATTTGGGGAAGATTCTGAGTCAATTATTAAACATTATAAGAAAAAGGATTATATCCCAAAAGAATATTATAAAAAGAGCCCAATTATAAAAGAAGCAGTAGATTTTATAGTAGGCAAAGAAACAATGGCAGTTGGGCATAAAGAAAACCTAGAACGGTTATATAAAGAATTTTTAAATAAAGATTGGTTTATGACATTATTGGATTTAGAAGATTATATAAAAGTAAAAGACAAAGCATTTGAGGAATATGAGGATAGGGGTGGATGGAAAAAGAAAATGCTTGTCAATATTGCAAAAGCAGGGTTCTTTTCATCAGATAGGACAATAGCAGAGTATAATAGGGATATTTGGCATTTATAAAAAAAGCCCCTTTGCAGAATATTATTTAGTAGCTGCAAAGGGGTTTTTATTAATGGTTTTGTAGTTTGGCTTCCCATTCTATGATGCCGCCGCTGTAAGCATCTATTTTAAATTCATATTTTATATTATTATATATAAGGGAGCCTTCATACTCGAACCGTCCGTCATCTTCATCTAATTCTATAAAAATATGTTCTGCTAATGCTTGTGGGACACGATCCAATACAGCTTGTTTTGCTTGTGCCTCGCTTATCATACCAGTATTAGGGCTAGGGGCTTGTAGATAAAGAGACTCTGCATTATAATCAAAACTGATAACTGTGCCGTCTGCTGCATTGATTTTATAGTCGTATTCTACCCCTGATAAAGTAGTAAATTCTACTTCAAATATTTGTTTCCCATGTTCGTATTCTGTGTCTGTTTCACTAGAAGAAACTTCATTAGCACTAATTCCTGCATGGGTAAGGGCGATAGATAGTGCAGTATTTGCATCTATATTCTCTGCTATAGGAGCAGAAGGTAGAATAGTGGATGTTTCTGGAGGTAAATAAACAGGTGTTTCTTGTATAGTAAAAGATGTTTCATTTTCTACTAGGCTGGTAGTTGCTTGGGTAAGAGGGTTATGGCTTTCTTCTATTATTAAGCCAGTAAGGGCATCAATAGCATATCTATGCTCTGTCCCATTTTCTGTAAATACAATTTGATAAAAAAAGGCCCCATTTTTATTGTCTAAGCCGGCTGTGCTAAAAGCAGCTTGGTTAGCAGGGACATCAGCCGCTTTTAAAGCGGCTGTTTTTGCGGCATCAATGCCAATATAATCTGCCATAGAAGAAGCAGGCTGTTTTTTACAGGAAGTAATAAGTAAAATACTAAATAAAATAGGAATTATATATTTTTTTGATTTCATGGAAGATAGTCCTTTCATTGCTTAATAGGAAGTGTTATAGTAAAGCAGCTTCCATATCCAAACGTGCTAGTTACTGTTATAGTGCCATGGTGGAGCAGGATAATCTGGTGCGCCATAGATAATCCCAAGCCTATTCCAGAATTCGAATCCCGGGATGGATTGACTTGATAAAAACGCTGCCAGATTTTGTCTAAGTGCTGAGGTGCTATCCCAATTCCATTATCTTCAATTTCTAATGTAATCATGGTATTTGTGGCAGATAGCCTTAAGAAAATGGTGCCGTTTTCTTTTCCATATTTCCTAGCATTGTCTAATAGATTAGTGATTACTCTGGAAATTAAGAAGGGATCAGCATAAAGTGTAATATTTTCTTCTATTTGGGTGATTATAGAAATTCCTCGGTATTTTGTATCTTGTTCTTCACAGAGAATAGAAACCATTTCGCTTAAATGAATAAATTCCATCTGAAGCTTTTGTGTGCCAAGTTCAAGCCTAGTAATATCTAATAGCCGTTCAATAAGGAGGGACATTTTCTGTGCCTGCCTATCTATAACTTCAATTGCTTCTTGATAGTCAGAAATAGTATCTGCATGTTTTTTTGCATAACTGCATTGTGCTAGAATAACGGCAGTAGGAGTCCTAAGTTCATGGGAAGCATCGGAAGTGAATTGTTTTTCGGCTTCAAAGGATTGTTCTAATCTTTCAAACATATGATCAAAAGAATTTGCCAGTCTGCTTATCTCGTCTTTCCCAATAGGAAGGCCAATACGTTTGGTTAAATCTTTTCCTTCACTAATAGCCCCAGCGGCATTTGTAATTTGAGAAATTGGTTCTAAGTTTTTCTTAGTTATATAATATCCGCCAATAGCGGCTGAAAAAATGAAAAAAGGAAGAAGGGAAAGAAACACAATAAAAATACTACCCAGTGTCTTTGCAGTGTTGGGGCTTTGAAGCACGCCCCTCAGCCATAAACCATCTTCCCAGCCAGATGGGATCCAAAAGTCTAAAATATAAAAGCCATTTTCCCCACCAGAGACATATCTAGCCATACCATTGTTTAGTTCTGTATCAATAGGAAAATTAGGAGGCGCCTGCCCAGAATAAAGTATTTTATTACTTCCATAAATAAGGAAATATACATTATTATGGTAAAAGGTAAAATCTGGTGAAATACTTAATTTACCATCAATTAATGCTAGTTCTGTAACATTAGCCCTTACTGTTAAAGAGAGGGTTTGAAAGGCTTCTTTTTGTGCTACTTTACTACTAATTGCAAGGATAAGCACCAAACAAACAGCAGCTATTAACACCATAAAGCAAGTAAACCAGAGGGTAAGCTTTAGTTTAATAGAAAGATGGTGTTTCATAGATCCTCCTTTAACATCCAGCCAGAGCCCCATATGGTATGTATTAGTTTTTTAGAATGTCCGCCATCTATTTTTTTCCGAAGGTAACTAATGTATACATCTACAATATTAGAGCCACCATTGTAACCATAGTTCCAAATATGGGATTCTATCTTTTCCCTAGAAAGTACAATTCCAGGGTTCATACACAAATATTCTAATATGGCATATTCTTTGGAAGAGAGATCTACCACCTTTCCAGACCTAGATACTGTATGGGTACTAATATCCAATTCTAGCTCACCAATAGTAATAATACTAGATGTATGTTGGGTGTATTTTCTGGTAATAGAACGGACACGTGCTAAAAGCTCATCAAAGTCAAAGGGCTTAATTAAATAATCGTCTGCCCCTGAATCTAATCCAGTTACCCGGTCAGAAATACTGTCGCGGGCTGTTAATAGCATAACAGGAAGATTTTTGTTTTTCTTCCGAAGTGTTTTTAGGACTTCAAGCCCATCTTTTTTAGGCATCATAATGTCTAAGATAGCAGCATCATATTCTGTATTCTCTAGATAGTATAAAGCTTCTTCGCCGTCAATGCAGGAATCTACGCTATACCCTTCTTTTTCAAGGGTACGGACAATAAGGCGGTTAAGGTCTCGTTCGTCTTCAGCAATTAAAATTCTCATTTATTACCTCGTTTCTGTGGAAATGGGAATAGATTGTAGTACTTAAAATTATTATATACAAAAATAAAAAAAATTGAAGTTTTTAATGTTTTTTTAATAATTTTATTTTATGCTGTTTGTATTAGAAAAAATAGAAATGGAGGCATATAAAATGAAAAAACAATTTACTATATCCGCTTTATTATTGGCAGCAGGAGTACTTTTTGCAACAACGGCACCAAATGTTTTTGCTGCACAAGTAACAGAGGAAAGGGCAAAAGCGATCGCACTTGATAATGCAGGGGTAAAAGAAACAGATATTCCATATATAAAGACAGAAATGGATTATGAAGATGGCAGGCAGATTTATGAGGTGGAGTTTTGGACAAAAGAGAATAAGAAATATGAATATGAGATTAAAGCAGAAGACGGGATAATTTTAAAGATAGAATACAAGTGGAAACAGCCTGTATCTGCGGGAAATGCACAAAATGGCACAGGGGTTACGCTCGATCAGGCTAAGGAAAGCATATTGGCGCATACAGGGCAGAAGGCAGAAAATGTTACTTATGTAAAAGAAAAATTAGATTATGAAGATAATAGGCAAGTTTATGAAGTTGAATTTTATACAACAAATGAAAAATGGTATAAATATGAAATAGATGTTTTATCAGGAAGTATTGTAAAGTGGGAATATGATGCAGAAAAATATGCGGTTTGGAAGGAAATGAATCAAAGTTTAGAAGGGGTAAAGACTTCGGCATTGAAAATGGCAGGGCTTTCGGCAGATAATAATGTACTATGGGGAGAAATAGAACAGGATTATGAGGATGGGCAGTTAATTTATGAAGGAAAGTTTTATTATAATGCTATGGAATATGAATTTGAAATAAATGCAGATGGAGTAGTAATTGATTGGGAAGTGGAAAGTATTTATGATTGATATAAAAAGAGAATAAAATAGCAAGTAGTGGGCGTGGCAATATATGCTTGCCTCCACAAGTGGTAATTTAAACATTATATAAACAATTTGGCTGGTACTAATTTGCCTGCCAAATTGTTTTTTTTGTAGTCGCTTATAAATAGTTTTAATTTATTTGCAGCAGTTAGGAACAAGGCAATTCCTTCCCTATTTAAGAGGAAAGGGAATCTTCACTGTTGATTGTTGAAATATTTGAAATAAACGTTTGCCTATCATTTGCTTTTCAATTCTTTGAAAATGATTAGATTGGAACTTTTGTGATTTGTCCGAACATATAGCAATTATTGTTTTATCTTTTATTATTGGTAAGAATTGGTCTAGTAAATTGATATTATCTTGAGTTTTGTCCTGCCATTTAACAAGATTCCCATATGGAACATCTGTAAATATAATATCTACTTTTAAATCTTGGTTATTAAATGGATTACTTGATAAAATATTCGTCTTAAATACTTTGTGTTTTATTTCATGTGTTGAATTTGTTAATATGCTTAATAAATTGGTTGCACTTTTCAAAGCTTCAGCATGTGAATTTTTATTATGTAATAATAGGTAATGGTTTAATTGTTGGATTCGTTGTTCAAGACCACTAATATTAAGCAGTGATAAATTTTCATTAGCAAGCTGTATGGCTTCATCACTTATGTCAGAAGCTATTATGGTTTTTATTTGTCCAAAATTTAAAAATCCTAGTATTGTTAGTAAATATCCGCCACCACAACAAGGATCATAAATACAGATATTATTAGGATTATCTAAATAATGTAAACATCTGCAAAATATTTCTTGTGCAAGCCTTATGGGGAAGTTTGGGTACCCTGCTTTATGGACAATAACTTTTCCACTGGCTAAGTCTTTAAAATTCTTATTTTCACAATATTTGTATACCACTTACATATTCCTCCATAACCCATTATAGAAGAACCAGACATTCCAATAGAATCTAATTCATATGTGTTAGTGCCTGTAATTGCCTGTATACATTTTGGTAGTATTATCATGTGATCCTCCAATGATAAGAAAAATTTGTAGCCTGCTTAGATAGATTTAATAGAAGGCGGTTTTTTGGAAAGGTAATTCGTATTTATAATAGATGAGATATATTGTTATTATAAAGAAAAAATAAAAAAAAGCAATTCTTATTGTTTAGAGGAATATTGTAAAGTATTGTTTTTTGAGTTAAACTATAATAAGGAAAATATAGTTTTTAGTTAGATTGTTTTTAATAACCAGATATATCCTTGATATGAAAGAGGTGGAAGAACTAACATTTTGCATATTCCCGCATATAATACACCAGAGTACAATAAAGGAGTTATTATTAATGAAAAAAGGCATTGATATATCACATGTAAATGGCGTAATTGATTGGGAAAAGGTAAAGCCACAGATTGAATTTGCCATGATCCGGGCAGGGTATGGGAATAACAATATTGATGAAGCTTTTGAAGTAAATGCTTCGGCATGTGAGGCTTTAGGGATACCAATTGGATTATATTGGTTTTCTTATGCCTATACACCAGAAATGGCAAAAAAAGAGGCAATAGACTGTATTAACCAGGCAAAAAAATACAATATTGAATACCCAATTGCATTTGACTTTGAATATGATTCAGTAAGGTATGCACAAGAAAATGGGGTTGCAATAACAAAAGAATTAGCGGTTGAATTAATGAAGGCATTTTGTAATGAAATTAAAAGAGTTGGATATCGCGTGGCGGTTTATACTAATAGGGATTTTTTAGAGAATTATTATACTCTGGAAGAAATAGGGAAACAAGATTATGAAATATGGTATGCACATTATTCAGAGGAAATGGAAAGAAAACAGGTTTCGCTTTGGCAATATAGTTCAGGTGGGCACATAGAGGGAATCAATGGAAGAGTAGATTTGGATTATTCTTTAGAGGATATAGTACCACCAACATATGGTTGGCAAAAACAAGATGGAAAATGGTGGTATAAACGTCCAGATGGTAGTTATCCAGCCTCAGCCTGGGAAAAAATAGATAATATATGGTATCATTTTGATGCGGATGGGTATATGCAGACAGGGTGGATTCAAGAGAAAGAAAAATGGTATTATTTAAAATCTTCTGGGGCAATGGCTTCTAATGAATTATTAACAGTAGAAAGCCCTGTGCATGGGACAGAATTATATGCTTTTTCAACAGAAGGGCATATGATGTGCACAAATGAAAGAGGAGCATTAATTTAGATAGAAAAGGAATAAAAAGGATGCAGCCTTATGGCTTGCATCCTTTACATGGTTCATATCCTTGTTGTATTAGGTCATCTCTTGTAGTTTGAATTTCTAGCCTATTTTCTTTTTTCATATCTTTTGCTGAGGAACAATCTGGAGTGTGGAATTTCATGGTACTGGTATTACAAACATAAGTAGAAACAGCATCTGGATCAGGAAGATCTGCTACATGGGTCCCATTGCCGCTTACCCAGCTTTCGGTTGGGCTACAGTTCCAAGTAATTGTTTTTCCATCGCTTGTCGCTAATATACTTCCTTGCTCATCGGTACGGAATACCTTTACGCCAGCCATACGGAAACTATTTAATACTTCGGCATGTGGGTGCCCGTAGGAATTATCTTCACCACAGCTTATAACAGCATAGGTAGGCTGGATAGCCTTTAAAAATTCGTCTGAGGAGGAAGTACTGCTTCCATGGTGCCCTGCTTTATAAACATCAGCATTAATTGGGATACCACAAGCCAAAATATCCTTTTCAGCAGGTTCTTGTGCATCTCCTGTAAGTAAAAAACGGTTCTCTCCATGTGTTAAAATAATTACTACAGAGTTATTGTTACTGTTGTCATAACTTTTGCCAGGTGAAAGAATGGTAAATTCTGCATCTCCAAGTGTATAGGAATTTCCAACAACAGGAAGGGTGTTTGTATACCGTTTATTTTTCATAACATCAATAACGTCACGGTAAGTAGCAGTATTTTTTGCTTCGTCTGGCATAATAACCGTTTCACAGTCAAATTTATATAAAATAACATCCATGCCGCCAATATGATCCGAATCTGGATGAGTCCCAATCATATATTTAAGGCTTTTTATGCCTTGTTCTTCTAAGTAACTTTGGACATTAGTGCCTTGATCATTTTCTCCAGCATCAATTAACATGGCCTCGCCGCCGCATGTAATTAAGGTGGAATCTCCCTGCCCTACATCAATAAAATGTATTTGTAATTTAGAATTATCAGGAAGAGTATTTTCTGGAGATGGTTTTCCTGATAGTGTGGAAAGAAATACACCAACTGCAGAAACAACAGCTAAGGCAGATAGAAATACTTTTTTAATATTCATAATAAATCTCCCTTGTTTCTTTTATTCATTTAGTCTGTAGAATAGTCTTTAAAGCTAATGTTAATATCTACATCTCCTTCAATGCCATCTACAGAGCCTGAATCTGTAAACTGCCACATTTTAAAGTCATATGGGTAGTCAGGATAACCAACATAGGCAGCATACCAAGTGTCATAAGCCGTAAGGCGGGTTAAGTCTAGTTTTAATATTAAAGTACGGCGGTTAGAATAAACAGATGGTTTGTAACCAGCTTCTTTTACAAGATCACAAAAAGCAATTGTGTGGTCGGTAATTTGCCTTCCGGTCAATGTGTCTGTCCTAGCAGTATCATAAGGGATTGCTTCCATATCATAGGCAACAGGATAGGTGACATTATAATTTTTAATATGTTCTAGTACAAACCTAGCTTCTTCCCGTGCCTCTTCTTCTGTAATTGCTTGAGAGAAGAAATAAACACCAACATGGATGCCTGCATCAATAGCCCCCTGCATATTTGTGTCAAAATAGTCGTCTAACAGAATGGCACCTGTACCATATCCGCGGTAGCCAACACGGATCATAGCAAAGTCAACTCCTGCAGCCTTTACTTTATTCCAGTCAATAACACCTTGATGGCTGGAAACATCAATACCACGGTAAGAAGCGACTTGGTTGTCAACAATATAATTTTTAAAGCCATCTTTATTTTGTATACAGGTCCAGTCATATGTGTGGCGTGGGACTCCAGCTAAGATAGGAATATGTACTTCAGCCCCTGTTTCATCATAAGTAAGAATGGTTTCATCCGCCGCAGAACGTATTAAAGATTCCTGCATCTGTTCCATATGGCCGACAGAATCCGACAAGCGGGCAAGCTCTTCCGCCATAGATTCTTGTTCAGAAGACATTTGGCTTATAGTGGTTTTTAGATGATGGCGCTGATAAAAAGAAGTGGTGACAATTGCTACTATTAATAATATAATTATAAAAAATTCACCCCAGATAATAACCGATTTAAGCCTGCCAGCAGGTTTTCGTTTTCTTGGGGTAGAGGTTATCGGTATCGGTGTTACAGATTGTGGTTCCATTTGGTTATCCATAGAATTCCTCGCTTTCCTAAGTATTTTTATATTACACATAAAAAAGCAATATGCTTTGTGAAAATTATAGCATAATATGTCAAAACAAGAAAGCAGAAAGGTTAAAATTAAGAAAATTTTTACGATAATATTAATATTAGGCTATATAAAAAGATATGTTTTGGAAAGTAAAAAGATTATGGAGAAAACATAATAACATCATTGTAGACAAACATTTTTTTATAAGATATAATAATTTAAAATGAAGTAAAATATTTATATAGGCTTACACATAGGAGGAATTATGGAAGATAAAATACAAGAGTATAAAATGTTATGGTAAGAGATATTACAATACTTGAAAGAATATTAATCTGTTAGAAATATGATGTATCTAATTACAGCTACTATTTTGGGCTTTAGCTTAAATAAGGAAAATGTGATGGCATATACATATTTATTGCCGTTAGCTATGATTTTACCATCTTATCTTATTTCTGTTGATTATTTAGAGCGAAAATTAGCTGAAATAAGGATAGGAAAATATAGTGTACTGGTATTAAAACAATTAGTTGAGAAAAAAGGGTAGGTATACTATAATAATAACAAATATTTTAAGGTTACTATACAAAGGAGGTAAAGTATGAGGCTGTTAAAAGAAAATATAGGTGGCATTACCATGTGTATTTTTGAATTATTAGTAGGGATTTTGTTATTAATTAACCCAGTAAATTTTACGTCAGGAATTATTATCGCCTTGGGGGTTCTTTTATTGCCCATAGGGATTATTGAGATTATGGTATATTTTCGCTTAGAACCGCTAGAAGCTGCAAAAAGACAATCACTAACAAAAGGGCTGGTTGTTATTTTAGCGGGGTTATTTTGTATTTTTAAAACAAATTGGTTTATTGTCACTTTCCCATTACTTACTATTATGTATGGTGTCATTATATTGTTAATGGGAGTTGCAAAAATACAGTGGGCTGTAGATATGCTCCGTATGAAGAAACAAAATTGGTTTTTGGCTGCTATTGCTTCAGTGCTTTGTATGGCAATAGCAATTATTATATTAATGAGTCCATTTGAGTCTACTTTGTTTTTCTGGAGGTTTATAGCGATTTCTTTGATTTTAGAAGCAGTTTTAGATATTCTTGCCCTAGTTTTTGCTAGGAAGAAAAAGGAGCAGGAGATCTAAAGAATGGATAAATATCAGGTACTAAAGCAATATTTTGGCTATGATACATTTCGGGAAGGGCAAGAATTTTTTATTGATGAAATTCTAAAGGGAAAAGATGTTTTAGGGATTATGCCTACAGGTGCAGGGAAGTCTTTATGTTTCCAGATTCCAGCATTGGTTATGGATGGCATTACACTGGTAATCTCTCCTTTAATTTCTCTTATGAAGGATCAAGTAGGCAGCCTAAACCAAGCAGGAGTCCATGCGGCATACCTAAATAGTTCTTTAACAATGGGGCAGTATTATAAAGCATTAGGCTTGGCTAAACAAGGCCGTTACCCTATTATTTATGTGGCACCAGAACGGTTATTAACTGAGGAATTTTTAGATTTTGCTTTGCAGGCAAAAATTGTAATGGTGGCAGTAGATGAGGCACATTGTGTTTCTCAGTGGGGGCAGGATTTTCGGCCTAGCTATTTAAAAATTGTGGAATTTATAAAATCTTTGCCAAAACGTCCAGTAGTAGCAGCATTTACAGCAACAGCGACAAAAGAAGTGCGGGATGATATTATAGATATTTTAGAATTACAAGACCCAGCAGTAATGACAACAGGGTTTAACCGAAAAAATTTATATTTTGGGGTAATGTCCCCAAAGGATCGCTATGCTGCTATTTTAAATTATTTAGAATGTCATCCAAATGATAGTGGGATTATTTATTGCTTAACTAGGAAAATAGTCGATGAAGTGTGTGAAAAATTAAAACAAGCAGGGTTTTCGGTAACACGCTACCATGCAGGGTTAGCAGATGAGGAACGGAAACAAAACCAGGATGATTTTATTTATGACAGGGCATCTATTATGGTAGCGACTAACGCATTTGGAATGGGGATTGATAAATCTAATGTACGTTATGTGCTACATTATGGTATGCCAAAAAATATTGAGTCCTATTATCAAGAGGCAGGAAGGGCAGGAAGGGACGGAGAACCAGCAGAATGTATTTTGTTTTATGCTGCCCAGGATGTGGTAACAAACCAATATTTTATTGATAATAACCAAGATAATCAGGAATTAGATTTTATTACACGTAAAATAGTAATGGAACGTGATGAAGAACGTTTAAAGAGAATGACATTTTATTGTTTTACAAATGATTGTTTAAGGGATTATATACTTCGTTATTTTGGGGAATATGGTGCTAATTATTGTGGGAATTGCCAAAATTGTATGACCCAGTTTGAAGAAATTAATATTACAGAAGCAGCAAAGGCATTAGTTGGCTGTGTATCTGCCTGCCATCAACGCTATGGGGTGAATGTAATTATTGATACTGTACATGGCGCTAATACGGCTAAAATACGGCAATATTATATGAATGAAAATCCATTTTATGGGGCATTAGCCAGTGAGCCAACTTATAAATTGCGTAAAATAGTAAATTTTTTAATGTTACATGAGTTTTTAAGTGTGACAAATGACGAATATGCAATTGTTAAGCTTACAAAAAATTCTGCCCATATCCTGCAAGGGGCTGAAACATTGATAATGAAAATGCCAAAGGAGCAAGAACGGTTAGTAAAAGAACAAGCAAAGGGAAGAACGAAAAAAAGTATGGCAGGCATTTCTTTACTTACAGAGGAGGATCAAAAACTATTTGAAAAGCTCCGCTTACTGCGTATGGAGATTGCTAGGGAGGAAAAAGTTCCGCCATATATTGTATTTTCAGATAAAACATTGTTGTCTATGTGCGTAATAAAACCGACAGATAAAGCAGGCATTATGTCGGTGCCAGGGGTTGGGGAATTTAAGTATCAAAAGTATGGGGAAAGATTTCTCGCATCCATAAAAGGGTAATCATATTTTACTTTCTTTTTGCATAGAATAGTCAAAAAGGGAGTGAAGTGTTTTGTCAGAATATAAAAGGTTTGTTTCCTATATTTATGCTTATGATGGAGGGGTAAAAAGTAAAAATGTAGGTTTTGCCAAGATGGAAGTCCGAAATGGAGAGTGCCGGATTAATATTAATATAAAAGGCGTGTTTGCCGCCAGTGGAAAAGAATTGGAAGTATATTTTTTCCATAGGGAACAGGAAATGCTGCTTGGTACAGGGATGGGGAGTTTTTCAGTAAAAAATGGAACGGGAGAATTTAGGGCAGTAACACCTGCGGATAATATTGGTGGTTCGGGATTGCCATTAGAAGAAATGGGTGGGATTTTATTAAGGCACAAAGATGAAGAAACAAAGGTTTATGCGTCTGGCTGGGATGATCATGCAGTAGTGCCAGAAAGCTTTATCCCTGTAAACCAAACAGCCCAAAGGAAGGAAGAACCATTAGATATAATGCCAGAATCGGCATTGACGGCAGAAAATGAGGAATTAAGTGCAGCGGAGATACTTCCTGTTATGGAAGCTGTAGAAGAGGAATTGGCAAGGCTTGAGGCTAGTATGAAAGGGATGCCAGAAACCCAACCAGCCATGCAACCACAGCCAGAAATACCAGAAGGCCAGCCAGTTGTGCAACCACAGCCAGAAATACCAGAAGCCCAGCCGGTTGTACAACCACAGCCTAGGATGCCAGAAATCCAGCCAACAATCCAGCCAGAAATTCAACCAAACCCTAGGATGCCAGAAATCCAGCCAACAATCCAGCCAGAAATTCAACCAAACCCTAGGATGCCAGAAACCCAGCCAATAATCCAGCCACAACCTAGGATGCCAGAAGTTCAGCCAACAATCCAGCCAGAAATCCGGCCACAGCCTAAGATGCCAGAGGCACAGCCAGAAATCCCACAGCCAGAAATGCCAGAAGTACAACCTATGGTACAACCGCAGCAGGCACCAGGAGGCCCAGCAGCACAAAAACAAAGAAAAATGGCAAATAAGCAATTTTTTCAACAAGAATATAAGGAGAGTGCAAAAGCAAATATAGAGAAAAAGGTACATAGTGGCACTTGGGAAAGAATGGAAGCGATGTTCCCAAAAGTAGTGGCATTTGAAGATGAACCAAGGATTTCCTGCCTAAAGATAGACTTAAAAGATTTGGAATACCTGCCAAGAGAAAATTGGGGACTTGCTAATAATAGTTTTTTATTACATGGTTATTATAATTTCCGGTATTTAATACTGGCAAGGACTAAGGATGGAGAATATATGTTAGGGGTTCCAGGCATGTTCCATAATAATGAGCGTTTTATGGCAGCAATGTTTGGGTTTGACCATTTTAAGCCAGTAAAAGATTATAAGCCTCTTACAGGGCATTTTGGATATTGGTACCAGTGGATTGATAT
This sequence comes from uncultured Lachnospiraceae bacterium, assembly GCA_910577045.1. Lineage (GTDB taxonomy): Bacteria > Bacillota > Clostridia > Lachnospirales > Lachnospiraceae > RGIG8607. The sequence continues at coordinate 60,409 of CAJTLB010000003.1, forward strand.
TTAATTGCTTTAAAGAGATATGCAGTTATAAAATAAGGGAATATTGTAAGTGGTTTTGCCAGCGGCCTGCTATAATAGCATAGTCTCTGGCAATTCCTTCTACTTCAAAACCCAGCCGTTCCAATAAACAGATAGATGGCTGGTTACTAGGCAGTACATAGGCCTCTATCCGGTGAAGGCTGTATTCTTGGGATACAATAGGGATAACAAACTGGAGGGCTTCTGTGGCAAGCCCCCTGTGCTGGTAAAGAGGGTCTAGTTTGTAACCTATTTGGCAAGATTGGAAGGCTGGATGTAACCTGCTAAAAGACAGTGTGCCAATAATGCGCTGAGGAGATTTTTTTAAGAAGAAATAAAGCCGGAGGTAGGAGCCCTTTATTATTTGGTTAAATTCTTTGTGGAGTAATTTTTTTTGGAATTCTTCTGTATAGAAATTATCTGTTTTGGCAAGTTCATAGCGATCGAAGTAATCCCGGTTCCGTGATAGAAAAGTAAGTACCTGCATAGAATAAGATTCATTTAATACCTGAAGAATAAGGCGGTCTGTTTCATAAATAAAATTCATGGTTTCCCTCCATTTGAGCATGATACTTGTATTTCCTACATAATAATGTTATGCTTAGTATACCAAAAGCAGAGGGTGAAAACAACTATGACAGATCAGGAAATTTATATGAAAGAGGCCTTAAAACAAGCGAAAAAAGCAAAGAAAATAGGGGAAGTGCCAATTGGTTGTGTGATTGTATACCAAGGGGCCATTATAGGCAGAGGATATAACCGAAGAAAAATAGATAAAAATACGCTTTCTCATGCAGAATTAAATGCAATCCGCAAGGCAAGCCGTTATATGGGGGATTGGCGTTTGGAAAACTGTGATTTATATGTTACCTTAGAGCCTTGCCAGATGTGTTCCGGCGCGATTGTACAGGCACGGATGCGGAAAGTATATATTGGCTGCATGAACCCTAAGGCAGGGTGTGCAGGGTCTGTTATGAATTTATTGCAGGTGGAACGTTTTAACCATCAGGTAGAATTTGAATCAGGAATTATGGAGGAAGAATGTAGCCAATTATTAAAAAACTTTTTTAAAGAGCTGCGGCAAAAAGCGAAAGAGAAAGATTGTATCAAAAAATAGCGTTTAAAGTCTAAATGAAATATATTGACAAAGTACTAAAAACAAGTTATACTTTATTCCGTGCAGCCGGGGAGTTAGCGGTGCCCTGTACCTACAATCCGCTCTAGTAGGGGTGATGCCCGGTCTCGGGTTTTTTCTTGTAGAGCAGCCCTTTATAAGTGGCGTTGATGCTTGGGTCTTACGCAATGGGAATTTATGAACCGTGTCAGGTCAGGAATGGAGCAGCACTAAGTAAAACCTTCCATGTGCCGTGAGGAAGCCTGGGCGGAGCAGGCTGTAAAGGTAACGTCTGTGAGGGAGATTCAAAACCGGGCGCACATTAAGAGAAGAATATAAAATGTACAAGATTGCGCTTGGCGCAATCTTTTTTGTTCCAGTACTTGAGGTTAAAAAAGAATCATGTTATTATTAAAGATGATAACAGATAAATATTATAAAAGATAGGATGTGACATGGGATGAGGATAGGTATGTTGACCAGCGGCGGTGACTGCCAGAGTTTAAATGCAACAATGAGAGGTGTTGCAAAAACGCTTTATGAAAATGTAGAAGATGTTACGATTTATGGATTTTTGGATGGTTATAAAGGGCTTATGTATGGGGAATACCGAAAAATGTCTTCTAGGGATTTTTCTGGTATTTTAACAGAAGGTGGCACAATACTAGGTACTTCCAGGCAGCCATTTAAGTTAATGAAAATGCCAGATACCGATGGAAAAGACAAAGTACAGCTTATGAAAAGTACATATAAAAGATTAAAGCTGGACTGCTTAGTTATGTTAGGGGGGAATGGCAGCCATAAAACAGCAAATTTACTTCGTGAGGAAGGCTTAAATGTAGTAACGCTTCCAAAAACAATTGACAATGATTTGTGGGGGACAGATATGACATTTGGCTTCCAGAGTGCGGTTAATATTGCGACAAATGCAATTGATTGTATCCATACAACGGCTGCATCCCATGGAAGAGTATTTATTGTAGAAGTAATGGGCCATAAAGCTGGCTGGCTAACGCTCCATGCCGGAATTTCTGGTGGCGCAGATATAATATTAATTCCAGAGATCCCGTATAATATTAAATATGTGGTAGATGCTATAACAAAGAGGAAGAAACAGGGAAAACGGTTTACTATTTTGGCAGTAGCAGAAGGGGCTTTATCAGTAGATGATGCCGCGCTTAGTAAAAAAGAGTTTAAAGCTAAAAGGAAAGATTGGCAATATCCAAGTATTTCCTATGAGGTAGCACACCAAATACAGGATTTAACAGGAGAGGAAGTAAGGATTACCGTGCCAGGCCATACGCAACGGGGAGGGGAACCTTGCCCATATGATAGGGTGTTATCGACTAGGCTGGGTGCGGCAGCAGCAGAAATGATTATAAGAGGTGAATTTGGCTATATGGCTGGTATCCGTAATAACCAGATTGTAAGCGTACCTCTGGATGAGGTTGCAGGAAAATTAAAAACGGTTAATCCTGATAATCCAATTATAAAAGAGGCAAAATTAATTGGCATTTGTTTTGGCGATGAGCCAATTAAAAAGAATTAACCTTGGTTAGGGAAGGAAACAGGGGTAATAAGGGATGTCCTATACAGCATTATACCGTAAATTTCGCCCAAATACTTTTGAGGAAGTAAAAGGGCAAGATCATATTGTTACAACATTAAAAAATCAGATACACGCTGATAGGATTGGCCATGCCTATCTTTTTTGCGGGACAAGGGGGACAGGCAAAACAAGTATTGCCAAAATATTTGCTAGGGCAGTAAATTGTGAGCATCCTGTAAATGGAAGCCCTTGTAATGAATGTCCTTCTTGTAAAGCAGCATTTTCGGGTGTTTCTATGAATATAATTGAGATAGATGCTGCTTCTAATAATGGCGTGGACAATATCCGGGAAATTCGGGATGAAGTACAATATTCTCCGACAGAAGGCAGGTTTAAGGTTTATATTATTGATGAAGTCCATATGCTTTCTATAGGCGCATTTAATGCACTGTTAAAAACACTGGAAGAACCGCCAGCTTATGTAATTTTTATTTTAGCTACAACAGAGGCATATAAAATACCAATTACTATCCTTTCTAGATGCCAGCGTTATGATTTTAGGCGGATTTCTATGGATACGATTGCAAGCCACTTAGGGTCATTAATGCAGAAGGAAGGGATAGAGGTAGAGGGGAGGGCACTTCGTTATATTGCAAAAGCAGCAGATGGTGCGCTCCGTGACGCTTTAAGTTTATTAGATCAATGTTTGGCATTTTATATGGACCAGGCATTAACATATGATAAGGTGTTAGAAGTGCTAGGAGTGGTAGATACAGAGGTATTTAGTAAATTATTGCGTAGGGTTTTGGCACAAGATACGTTAGGGGTTATTCGAGAACTGGATGATCTGGTTATGTCAGGGAAGGATTTAACACAGTTTATAGTAGATTTTACTTGGTATTTAAGGAATCTTTTATTGATGCAGTCAACAGATCAGGCAGAAGATATTCTGGATATTTCTACAGAAAGCAAAAAGGCATTGTTGGAAGAGGCCACTATGGTAGAACCTGCTGTCCTAATGCGGTATATCCGTATTTTTTCTGAATTGTCTGGGCAGATGAAATTTTCAGTGCAAAAGAGAGTAATGGTGGAAATTGCATTGGTAAAATTGACAAAGCCAGAAATGGAACAAGATAATGAGGCTTTATTAAATAGAATATCAAATTTAGAACAGATAGTTGCACAAGGGATAGCAGCCCAGCCTTCTGTACAAGAAATGCCAAGTAACCAGTTAGACATACCAAAAGAAAAAAAAGAAGAGAGTTATCAGCCTGCACAATCAAAAGATATTGCGAAATTAATGGAGAAAATACCAGAAATAATTCGCCAGGCCGGTTATCCAATGAAAAGTTATTTGAAACAATGCAATTTCCAAGAAGGCGGGTTAGAACGGTTAATATTGGTGACAATAGATGAAATGGCATATGGTTATTTATCAGAAGAGAGAAACCGTATCCATTTGGAAGAGATTTTTTCTAAAAGTGTGGAAAAACAGATTTCAGTTGATATAAAATTAATTGAGGAGGCAGAGAAAAATAAATCCGTTTTTCTTGAGGCCCAAAAAAAGATTCATATGGAAATAGGTGAGGAGGATTAGGATATGGCAAAAAGAGGAGGGTTTCCAGGCGGGGCAATGCCAGGAAATATGAATAACCTGATGAAGCAGGCACAAAAAATGCAGCGCCAGATGGAAGAAAATGCCAAGGAGATGGAAACAAAAGAGTTTACAGCTGCAGCAGGCGGTGGGGCAGTAGAAGTTACAATTTCTGGGAAAAAAGAAGTGAAAAAAGTAAAACTTTCTGCAGAAGTTGTAGATCCAGACGATATAGAAATGTTAGAAGATTTAATTGTAGCAGCGACAAATGAGGCTTTGCGTAAAGTTGAAGAGGCATCCCAAGAATCTATGTCAAAGCTGGCAGGCGGGCTTGGCAGCCTTGGGGGAGGGTTCCCATTTTAATAATCAACAGTAAGGATTCCCCTTCCTCTTAGGTAGGGGAGAATTGCCCAAAACAATCATAACAGTAGCAGCGGGTGGGGTGAAAGTGGTATCCCCTGCTGTCATGAGGCAATTTACATATTACCTTGCTTTTAATTACCGCGAGTAGATTAAAACAATCTATAAAGGAATTTTATTAGGAGATTTAAGATAGGATAGGTATGGATTATTATAGTAGCCAAATTACAAAATTAATAGAGGAATTAACCTCTTTGCCTGGAATTGGTGCAAAGTCGGCGCAGCGTTTAGCCTTTTATATTATTAATATGCCGAAAGAGAGAGTAGATAAGCTGGTACATACCATTTCTGATGCAAGGGAACATGTTAGGTATTGTAAAAAGTGCTTTACATTGACAGATCAGGAATATTGTCCTATTTGCAGCAGTACAAAGCGAGATATTGGGACAATTATGGTAGTAGAAAACACAAGGGATTTAGCAGCATATGAGAAAACAGGGAAATATGAGGGGATTTATCATGTGTTACATGGGGCTATTTCCCCTATGCTTGGGGTTGGGCCTAATGATATAAAACTGAAAGAATTAATGCAAAGGCTTTCGATAGAAGAGGTAAAAGAAGTGATTATTGCCACTAATTCTAGCTTAGAGGGAGAAACTACCGCAATGTACATTAGTAAATTAATAAAGCCTACAGGGATAAAGGTAAGTAGGATTGCTAGTGGAGTACCTGTTGGCGGAGATTTAGAATATATTGATGAAGTAACACTTTTAAGGGCATTAGAGGGAAGAGTAGAATTATAGGGTGTGATACTACAATATAGAATAGGACAGAGAAAGAATGTACCATATTGCACTTTGTGATGATGAAGTTACAGAATTAAATAAAACAGAATTTATATTAAATATGTATCAGAGAAAGAATCCAAGATGTGAATTTGTGATAGATCGTTTTGAAAACGCCAATGAGCTGCTTGGTATGATTAGAGAAAAAGATTATATACCAAATTTAGTGTTACTTGATATTTATATGCCTGAAAAAATGGGCATTACAGCAGCAAAAGAAATTCGGGATATGGGGAATAAAGGAAGGATTATTTTTTTAACTGCTTCTATGGACCATGCCTTAGACGCGTTTCGTGTAGATGCTACACAATACCTAGTAAAACCTGTTTCAGAAAAGGAACTATTTCCTGTATTGGACAAAATTTTAGAAGAAATTGAGCAGGAACAAAAGAAATATTTATTATTGAAGATAGAAGATAGAGTTTGCCGCATAATGTTAAATGATATTATATATTGTGAGGCCCAGGGAAAATTCCAATATTTATATTTGACAGATGGGACACAATCACAGCTTCGTATGACAATGGCAAAGATCTATGAAATGCTTTCTTTATATGAAGCATTTACAAAAGTGGGGATAGCCTATATTGTAAATATGGAACATATTGAAAGTTTAAATTCACAAGACATATTTTTGGATAATGGGAAAAGCATACATTTACCAAGAGGAGCTTATCAGCCATTAAGGGAGAAGTATTTTCAATATTATTGTGGAAAAAGGTAATAGGGATAAAAATAGTGATAGCCTATATAATTGGGTTATCACTATTTTTTATATTTCCATTGGGGAAAAACATATGCAAAGCATACCAAAAAAAATGCAATGTGTTCCAATAAAGTGACAAGAAGTCCATTTTTTTGTTATAGTATGAGTAAAAACGACAAAGTATAAAAGAAATGGCAATTCCCCACTTGGATTTGATAATAAGTATTCCGCAATAAATGGAGGTATGTATGGAAAAGGGATATGTTAGGGTCATTGGGACGCCAATTGGAAGGCTTTTCCTAAATTCAAATAGCATAAAGTATGAGGATTCACAAATAAAATTAGCATATGTGGAGAGGTATCTGCTACTTCTTAGTAATAAAAATGTTTATATTACGATGTGTTTTGGCCCATATACAAGAAGGGAAAATAAAACAGAGGAGGCATTGATACAAGAGTGGATAAATCTTTTAGGAAATAAAGAAGAAGCAGTATTAGCAGAGATTTTAAAAGGAATTTTTTGGAATGATCTAACAGATGTATATAGCCAAGAAAATAATGAATGTAGGACTGTGCAGGTGGGTGGCACAGACTTATATGTTTATTTATAAAAGTACTTGACAATAATACGAATTCGTACTATACTATATAGTACGAATTCGTATTAGGAGGAAGAATGAACGAAAATTTTAAAGAGATACGGCAGCTTATGCTGGCTACAAATAAAATAGACGGCGTCTATTATTTTTTTGCAAAAAAATTAGGGATTAATGAAAATAAGTTAGCAGTTTTATATGCGTTAGATGACGGGAACCCTCATTCCCAAAAGCAGATTTGTGAAGAATGGTTAATCCCTAAAACTACTATTAGTACCATTATTAAAGAGTTGGAAGCAGAAGGGTATCTTACATTAGTAGTAGGGAGCCATACAAAAGAAAAAACGATTTGTTTAACAGATAAGGGAGTAGTATATGTGAAAAATATAATGAAGGAGGTTTATGAGGCAGAGCAAGCGGCAATGGAACAAACGGTGGAAAAATTTTCTTCTGAGTTTGTAACTGCCATGGGATATTTTTCTAATTGTCTGTGTAATGAATTTCAAAAGAGGAAGTTATAAAGAGTTGTTGAGAGGAGGAAAAAAGAATGAGAATACAATTATCCGATCATTTTACGTATAAACGGTTACTTCAATTTGTGTTATCACCAATTTTAATGATGGTTTGCACATCGCTTTATAGTATTGTAGATGGTTTTTTTGTTTCTAATTATGTAGGGAAAACGCCATTTGCAGCAGTTAATTTAGTAATGCCAGTTTGTATGGCATTAGGCACAATAGGGACAATGATTGGTACAGGAGGAAGTGCAATTGTTTCACAAGCATTAGGGGAAGGCAAAAGAGAACGGGCAAATTGTTATTTTTCTATGATGGTTTATTTTGCTATTATTGTTAGTTTGGTTTTATCTACGATTGGGTTTATTTTTGCGCGCCCTATTTCTATTTTATTAGGGGCAGAAGGGGAATTACTGGAAAATTGTATTTTATATAGCAGGTTATTATATTTTGCATTAACCCCGTTTGTACTTCAAAATATTTTCCAAAGCTTTTTTGTAACAGCAGAAAAGCCCTCTTTAAGTTTAAAAATATCAGTGGTTGCAGGGCTTACAAATGTGGTGCTAGATTTTTTATTTATTGCAGTGTTCCGGTGGGGAATTGCCGGTGCAGCAATTGCAACAGGAATCGGGCAACTGGTAGGTGGCGTGATTCCTGTTTTTTATTTTATACGAAAAAATGATAGTTTATTGTGCTTAGTAAAAACAAAGTTTGAGAAAAGGGTGTTGTTAAAAACAATGGGAAATGGCTCCTCTGAAATGGTAACAAACTTATCTACTTCCCTAGTAAATATACTCTATAATTTTCAATTAATGAAACTTGCTGGGGAAAATGGGGTTGCTGCATATGGGATTATTATGTATGTGAACTTTGTTTTTATGGCAATCTTTTTTGGCTATGCAATTGGCAGTGCGCCGGTGGTTGGATATCATTATGGTGCAGCTAACCATAAAGAATTAAAAAGTTTATTTCAGAAAAGTATTGTTTTAATGAGTGGGGCAGGGATAATTTTAACTATATTGGCAGAGGTTCTTACGGTACCATTAGTAACAATTTTTGCAAGTTATGATATAGAACTGTTCCAAATGACATGCCATGGGTTCCGGCTGTATGCAGCTGCATTTTTGGTAATGGGTTTGAATGTGTGGGGATCATCTTTTTTTACTGCATTGGGAAATGGCGTAGTATCTGCAATTATTTCATTTTTAAGGACATTGGTATTCCAAATTATTGTGGTAACTATACTTCCTATATTTTGGGGAATAGACGGGATTTGGGCAGCCATTGGCGTGGCAGAGGTGTTGGCGTTAATCGTAACAATAATCTTTTTTGGCTGTAATGGAAAGAAGTATCATTATATGTAACCTATAAACTTGACAATATAATAGGGATAGGGTTTATAATAAGATGATTTTATTAATTAGGGAGAGGTAAAAATGAAAGAAAATCATCTTACAGAAGGAAATTTAATTAAGGCATTGCTGTATTTTGCCGTCCCATTTTTAATTGCAAATATTCTTCAATCGTTATATGGGGCGGTGGATTTATTTGTGGTAGGGCGTTATTGTGGATATGAAAGTGTGGCAGCGGTTTCAACAGGGACACAAGTGACACAGATTGTTACCAGTTTAATTACTGGATTGACACTGGGAAGCACCATATTAGTTGGAGAAGGGATGGGGAGCAAGCGTTATGATTTAGTAAAACAGATAATAGGGACTACTCTTACCATATTTGTTTTAGTAGCAATTATTTTAAGCGTGGTTATGTTGGTATTTGAAAGACAGATATTGCTATTACTCCATACGCCGGAAGAATCTTTTAATTTGACAATGCAATATGTGTCAGTTTGTCTTGCTGGAACGGTTTTTATTTGCGGATATAATGCAATTAGTGCGATTTTGCGGGGGTATGGAGATTCCACACGCCCTATGGCATTTGTTGCTATTTCTTGTGTGTTAAATATTGCCTTAGATTTTTTGTTGGTAAAATATGGGCGAATGGGGGTAGTAGGGACAGCACTTGCTACTGTAGTTTCGCAGGCTGCCAGTATGGTAATCGCTATTATTTATTTGAAAAAAAAGAAGTTTATCTTTGATTTTTCATTTTCTTCATTTTTGCCTTCTTGGGGGATTGTAAAAAGGTTAGCGAAAGTTGGTATTCCTATATCATTTCAAGAAATGATGGTTAGAGTATCCTTTTTATATTTAACATCTGTAATGAACCACTGCGGGGTTTATGCTGCATCAATAGTGGGGATTGGGAGTAAGTTTGATGTATTTGCCATGTTATCGGCAACATCTATGGCAAATGCTTTAGCAGCAATTACAGCGCAGAATATAGGCGCAGGTAAGCCAGAAAGGGCTAGGAAATCCCTTTGGTATGGCTTGGGGTTTGCCTTAATGGTGTCTTGTTTGTTCTGGTTGTGGGCGCAGGTAAGCCCCCAATCTATGATAGGGGTATTTTCGGATGATAATAATATAATTGCAGCTGGGATTCCTTTTTTTCGATCTTGCAGTTATGATTATATTATGGTGGCAATTGTATTTTGTTTAAATGGTTATCTAAATGGCAGGCAGAAAACAATATGGACAATGGTAAGTTGTAGTGCTGGGGCATTGTTGCTCCGTATTCCGATGGTATATTTATTCGGAAGATATTTTTCAGATGATTTAGGGAAACTTGGCATGATAGCGCCTATTGTATCAGGGATTATGGCATGTTATACGTTGTTGTATGTATTTTATGAGGGAAAAAAGGAGAGGAAGCAAAGAAATTCTATTATGGCAGGGATTGGGCATGAAGTAAAGGAATAGGAAGAATAGAAAGATAAAAAGAAGAATAGAATAAAGCAAGTAGGGAAGCAGGAGGCATATATGCAGCTTCTTATTTACATATCAAATTTTATTATTCCTCTTTTTATTTTTTACGTAGTTGGCTATGGGCTTTTAAACAAAAATAATGTATATGATGATTTTGTAAGAGGGGCAAAAGATGGGATGAAAACAGTGGCTGGCATTTTACCTACTTTAGTTGGTTTAATGGTGGCAGTAGGAATATTACGGGCTTCTGGTTTCTTGGAATGGCTTTGTGCACTTCCTGGTGATCTTACAGAGAAAATTGGGTTTCCATCCCAGCTTCTCCCAGTAACAATTGTGCGTATGTTTTCCTCTTCTGCAGCTACAGGGCTGGTGTTGGATATCTTTAAAGAATATGGAACGGATTCTAGGATAGGCTTGATTACCTCTATTATGATGAGTTGTACAGAAACCATTTTTTATACAATGAGTGTATATTGTATGGCAGCAAAAGTAAGGAAAACACGTTATACATTGGCTGGTGCCCTGCTTGCCACATTGGCTGGCGTGGTGGCAAGTGTATTTTTAGCAGGGAAAATGTAAAAGAATAGGGCGGTTATTATCCCAATAAAAAAGTAATTGGGGTAGTAACCATTTTTTAATATTTTTTTGAACCTTTAGAGGGCTGGTGACAATATAGTAGTGTAGGGCAGAAAAAAGGACTGTTAAGAAAAGTACAGGAGGAGAGTGTAGTGACACGTCAGGAATTTGCAAATCTATTAGAAAAGGAGGGAAGCACAATTTATTCATTTTGCTGTTATTTAACAGGAAACCGTGATAAGGCAGATGATTTATATCAGGAAACAATGTTAGTTGCTATAGAAAAATGTGGTAAAATTGATAAAACGGAAAATCCTAAAAATTTTTTAATAGGTATTGCTGCAAGGAATTGGAGAAATTGGAAAAGAAAATATGCACGTAGGCAGAGAATAGCACCCCAAAGTAGTATAGAAGACAGTGAGAATGAGGTATTCCATACAACAATATCGCCAGAGGAATCTTATATATCCCAAGAGAAGTACAAGCTGGTTAGGTTAGAAATATCAGTTTTAAAGGAAAAATACAGGTTGCCTGTCTATATGTATTATTCTGCAGAGATGAGTATAGAAGAAATTGCAGCGGTATTACACATTCCAAAGGGTACTGTAAAAAGCAGGTTACATGCAGCCAGAACCATAATAAAGAAAAAAATGGAGGATTATGGCTATGAGAAAGAATTTTGATAAAGAAAAGGGAAGAAAAGAAAGAGCTGTGGATGAACTGATACAAGCTGCCCTCGCTTTAAAGGAAAAGCCAGATAATGGCTTAAACCAGAAAATCATCCAGAGCTGGAAGGAGAGCCCAAATATGAGAAGAATGGCAAAAGGTAAAATTGTAGTAGTAATGGCAGTATTTTGTTTGTTTGTAATGACAATAACAGTAGCGGCAGCAGCAAAATATTTAACAGCAAAAGAAGTAGCAGATAAGGCAGGAGCAACAAAAATAGCAGATGCTTTCCAAGGGGATAGTGCTTTAGAATTAAATGAAATAAAAGAAGCAGGGGATTATCGTGTCACCTTATTAGGGATTGCATCAGGGGAGGCTTTAACTCAAAGTGAAGTATCAGAAAAGATTCCTGAGTTAGAGGGGCTCTATGCTGCAATTGCAATAGAAAGGATAGATGGCCAGCCTATGCCAGATACTAGAAGTGAAGAATATTCTAATATGCAGTGGTTTATTTCCCCATTAATCCAAGGGCTGGCACCATGGCAATATAATATTGCTTCTATGAATGGCGGATATTATGATACAGTAGAAAATGGTATTTTTTATCGGTTAATTAATTGTGATGATATTGCAAAATTTGCAGATAGAAAGCTTTATCTTTGTGTAGTGAGTGATACTGTTTTTTATAATGTAGAAGCTTTTCAATATAACGAGGTTACAGGGGAAATCTGTGAGAATAAGGATTATAATGGAGTAAATTTGTTATTTGGGCTTCCAATCGATCGGTCTAAGGCAGATACAAAGGCAGCAGAACAGTATTTAAAAGAATTAGAAGCATCATGGAGCTCTGGCAATAATGATAGCGAAGAACCATCTAGTTTAGATTTAAAGATGCAAGAAATATCAGATTTATTAGCAGGAGGAAAAGAGGAAGAGGCATTAGAAGGAGCCGAATTAATGGAAGATTCTGTGAAAACAGTAAAGAAAGAGGAAGGCGTATATCAGTATGAATTTTCTAGTGAAAATGAAACGACAGTAATACAGTTTTATGAAACAAATTTTGTAGATGGAAAAGATTTTACAGTATTTTCTGGAAATGATAGTGGGCAAGAGGTTATTTATATTATTACATTAGTAGATAATAAAAATGATACAGTAACTATCCAAACTTATAAGAAAATAATAGGGGCTATTTCATTAGAGCCATAATAGGAAAAAAGGGGACCCTGTGGGTCTCCTTTTATAGATATCCTAAAATATAAGCAGTAATAAGCCCGAGGGTTAAAAGAGAAGTCCAAATAGATAATCCAGCTAAAATTTTAACGGTACGGATTTGTTTGTGTAAATGTGTTTCAGTATCACAAACTTGGTTGTAAATAGAAGGCATTTTGCTTAAAATATCTTCATCTTTCATAGAGATTTTAAGAGATTGAAGCTGGGAAGCCGTTGCACTTTGCCGATCTTCAATAAGGGCTTTTAATTGATATTTTTCATGTTCATTTTCTTCAGAAATAAAGTGTTTTAATTCTGTGAAATCTAAAGTAAGTTCTGGCTGGTTGGCAACTAATTCTGCTAAAGTTTTCCTAGTTTGCTGGGCTTGTTCTGTTAATAGGGCCTGAGTTTGCTGGATTTGTTCTGATAAAGAATTTTGGTTATCTTGGTTTGCGGACAAAATTTTTTCTACTTCTTGTGTTTGTTCTTTTAGTATCCTTTTCGTTTCTTGCGCTTGTATCGTTAAGGCTTTTTGTGCTTCTTGTGCCTGTATTGTCAATATTTTTTGTATTTCTTGAGTTTGTATTGTTAAAGCCTTTTGTTCATCTTCTGCTTGAGATGTTAAGGCTTGTTGTATTTCTTGGGTTTGTATAGATAAAGCTTTTTGTGATTCTTGGGCTTGTGCAGTTAAGGCTTTTTGAACTTCTTCTGTTTGCATTGTCAAAGCTTTTTGGGCTTCTTGTGTTTGTGTGGTTAAGGCTTTTTGAACCTCTTCTGTCTGCACTGTCAAAGCCTTTTGGGCTTCTTGAAGCTGCATTATTAGATTTTCTTGAGGAGCTTTGACTTTTTGCATGTCTTGGATTTGTAATGTTAGTGTTTTTTGTATTTCTGCTGTTAAAGATGCCTGTTCTTGCAGTGAAGCAAAAATGGTTTTTATTTGTGTGTTTAGCCTTTCTTCTGTTTCTGTAAGTTGGCTTTCTGTAATTGTTTTTTTGGATTTAAGTGCATCTATAGAAGCGGAGAGCTTTTGTAGAAGATGCCTGTCTGTCTGCGATAATTCAATTTTGTCAGATTTTACTTTGTCAATAATTGATTCTACTAGATTTGCCATTTGTATCCTCCATTCTGCCATATAGGCATATCATCTGTGAAAAACATTTTTTCTATACAAGTATATCATAAGATAACTAAAGGGAAAAGAAAAAATAGGGTAATTTTAGGCGAATTGTACTAACTTTCACAATAAATTAATACATCATTCATAATTTGTACATATTTAGATGTTATAGTATAAAAAGATTAAGCAAGTTGTACAACATAGTTGAGATTATTTCATATACAATTTTTTCATAATAGCCTCGGTAGTTTTACTATCGGGGCACTCCTCTTTTTAAGTATATTAGGGCAATAAATAATAGAACGGGCTGCAAAACAGCCCGCTTTTATTGAATTTTACATTTTTGGATAGCCTCGTTTAATGATAACATTCTGGCATCTAACATTTCTACAATATCAGCACATTCTTTTAAGTCGGTTCGGATATGTTCTGGTGCATTTCCTTCAAACTTGTAATAAATTTTATGTTCTAAGCTAGCCCAGAAATCCATAGCAATTGTTCGGATTTGGACTTCTACCTTTACATCTGTAGGCCCATCTGATAAAAATATTGGGAGGGACACAATTAAATGGTAACTTTTATAACCATTGGATTTTGGTGTAGCAATATAATCTTTTATTTGATGGACAGTAACATCATCTTGGTTACTAATCATTTCTGCAATTTTATAAATGTCAGAGGTAAAAGAACATATAACACGAATCCCTGCAATATCATTGAGGTATCTTACCATATTATCGATGCTGGCCTCATGTCCATGGCGTTTTAGTTTTTTTACAATGCTTTCAGCCGATTTTACTCTGGATTTGACATATTCAATTGGATTATAGTTATGGACATGAAGAAATTCATCATTTAATATTTCAATTTTGGTGTTCATTTCTTTCAGCGCTGCATTATATAAAAACATCATTGTCTGCCAAGTGTCAACTTCAGCAAATCTATCTGATTTTTCCATGGTATACTAACACTTCCTTTTTTTAAAATCTCCAATTTTATGAAATAATACCTCCTTGTTTATAGTATAACATATTTTATATAATTAGTGGAAAGTTTTTTAAAAATTTTCTTAGCATGGGCGGCAGCAACAGCCACAAAAAAGATTCCAAATCATTAATTTATAGCAACATTCTCCTACGCCTGACATAGGATAACCATAACTTTGCCCCATGTTTTGGTACCACTGCCCACCTGATTGTAGCTGTTCTAAAAAATAGGCGTATTCCATATTGGAAGGCTCCATAGAGGCAGCTTTTTTAGCGTGATCAAGCGCCAGAATATTATTTCCGGCACCAGCATTTGCGATACCACTTAAATAATACCATCTGGCGTTTCGTTCTTCTATATTGGATAGTACATGTAAAGCTTCCTTAAAATGCCCAGAGTGGATATAGTTAAAAGCAGCCTGCATTTCCAGTGGTTCACCTGTATTTTGGCGGGAATTAGCAAATCCTCTGCCAAAACTGCGAGAGCTATTATAATTGCTTGATGCCCTGCCGCTTTGCCTACTATCCATAATCTGAGTATAGGCTTGCTGTATTTCCTTAAATTTAGCTTCTGCTTTGTCTTTATCAGGATTATTAACATTGGCATCTGGATGGTAAATCCGGCTTAATTTTCGGTATTGTTTTTTTATTTCGTCATTGGATGACTCTGGTGATATCCCAAGCACCTTATAAGGGTCTGTTATCATAATTTTTTATTTTGTTCCCTTCGTTTCTGGTTTGTGGCATAATACCTTGTCCATATGCCAGAATATAAAATATTTCGTAAAATATCAGCATCTATCAAAATAGGAAGTTTTTCAAATTCCTTTGCAAATTCGGCAGCTATTATAGTTAAAATGGTTTCAAATTGATTGTCTAGAAGAGTATCTTGACAATAGATAAGAGGGTTATAATTTTTATTTTTCTTATCCTTCTCTAAATCTTCCCATGCGTCACATAAATAGATAAATTTACCTAAATAAAACCCAAGCTTCCTAAGGCTGCCAGACCATTCGTCATTTCGGAAAGAAAGTAATTCACCTAACATTTCCCCTGTATAGCCGGCGGCTATATCAAGGCCCTTTTCTTGTGATTGCTCACAGGCAGAAAGTTTTTGAATATATTGTTTGATACAAGAGGCTTGGATAGGATTTCGTAATTCTGCCTGTAAGCATGGTTTTTTTAAAAATTTGGACATAGTAAAAGAAGAAAACTTTTTTTCATCTGTCCAGTTATCTATAAAATTATAATAAGCAAGTAAAATATTGAGATCGGCAGCATATTGCGTAAATTCGTTTATTAAAAAAAGTTTACGTTTGCCCGGATGGAAAGGACAATGCCGCATGGATAATTCAGGTTTACATTCGTATAACCCTGTTAATAATATAATGAAAAACGTCATATCATAGGTAAGGGTAAAACGAGAAAGTTGGCCATAACAGCATCCTAATGTTTGGCAAAGCCCACAATAGTAAGATTGGTAACGATGATAATCTTTTATCTTTAATTCATCTTTATGAATGGTAATATATCCAAATATAAAACCACACCCCTTTTCGTTTTACAACATAAGGCTTAACTATTTTTAATAAATTCTGTTCTGCATTTGGGGCAAGTAATGCTAATTTTGCCCTTCCCACGTGGGATTCGTATTTTTTGCCGGCAGGATGGGCATTTGTAGATATGATAGTTTTTTAACTGCGTAAAATACTGTTTTTTAGCCCGAAAAAACCCACTAGCTTTTTGGGAGTATTTTAGATATGCCATATTTTCTGAATAACGTTGGCTGTGGTTTTTAGACAGTATGCGGTAATAACAGAAGATAATAAGCAATATAGCAATAATATTACAGATAGGGCTATGGAATAGTATAGAAACTACCATAAATATAATTGCTAGAATTAATAAAAACCGGCTTAGTTGATCTGTGCCATAACGCCCTACCATAAATTGTTGCAATTTTTCTCTCATAATAAACTCCCTATCCACAAATATCCTATATATAAGTTCCGATTTTAAGTAATGCTTCTTCTACAAACTTTTGTGCTTGTATATAATCTTCTTCATTTGGATGAAGTAGTGCTTCATCAAAGTGGCGTAACATCTGCCTAGCTAAACTATCATGGGTTCCAAGATCTAAAAATTCTTGGTATTTGTTACGGAAATGCATAGGCATCTTACCTTGGCATAAAAAAGTGCCAAGGTAAATATTGTCCTCCGGGATTAAAGCACTTACTTGCTTTTCAATCCATTCAAAATAAACAGGATCATTTCCCATCCCACAAGTTCCAAATAACGCAATATTCTTTTGATGTAAATCAGAAAGGTAGTCTAATACTTCAAAACTACAGGTTCCATGATTTGTCCAAAAGCCGATAAAATAAGTTTCTGCCAGATCTAATGGTGTGTCTTGGTTTAGACGTTGTATTTCTTTGTCTTTATCTGGTATTGCTTCATAAATCGCCTTTGCCAGTTTTTCGGTGTTTCCTGTCTGGCTGACAAACAGCACTTCATATTGCATATGTGTTCACCCTCTAATTTCAATCTACTTGCAGTAGTAAGGAGCAAGATAATTATCTATATTAATAATTTAATATTAGTCCAGATATGAACAATAGTCAAATTAACAATTCATATTATTTATAAAATTTATATGAAAAATAATAAGATAGGAAGTTATATTTTATCTTGGTTCTGGGCCATATATTTATCTAAATAGGTATTTACTTCTTCTTCAGATAGTTGAAATCGAGATTGGAGTTCTTGAAAAGTTTTACTTGGGCTGATATTCATTTCATGTAAAAAGGAAATCATGGCAAAAATACCTTCTCGTTTGCCCTCTTCCCTGCCTTCTCGTTTGCCCTCTTCCCTGCCTTCTCGTTTGCCCTCTTCCCTGCCTTCTCGTTTGCCCTCTTCTTTACCAACTCGTTTGCCTTCTTCCCTGCCCTCTCGTTTACCTTCTTCCCAACCAACTTTTTTACCTTCTTCTTTGCCTTCCTCCCAACCTTCTTCCCAGCCTTCTTGTTTTGCGATGTCTTCTCTTGTCATTTGCTCTAATACCATATTTACAACCTCCTTATTTTCTAATACATATAGTAAGTAACCCCGCTGTAAAAATAAATTACAGAGAGTAAGGAAATATTGCCTACCTTCAACAGTTTTTAGGTTTTTTCTGTTAATTTTACACCAGCATTTTAGGGAATCTACAAATAGTGCATACTGCACCAAGGAATTGTGTATACCACCAAAACGTTTAGGGATAGTATTATTTTTGTAAAATTCAAGATATTCTTCTGAAGTAATACGCATATCTAAACAATGTACAATTAGTTCTAAATCATGTCTTTTGGTAGAAATTGTTTTTGCATATGATTCTGATAAAAGTAACTCATCAGGTAAAGGTAAAGCATCTTTAGCAAGGAAACCAGTAAAAATAGTATAACATTTAATTTCTGGCAGAATTAATTTCGTATTTCGGAAAATATCAAAAGAATTAGTTTTTACGTAGGATTCTAAAGCTTGGGTAACATAAAATAATATTCTAAGCGGCATATTATAATTAATAGTAGATTGGTGTTCAAAAAAGTAATATAATTTATTATCAAGCAGGAAAGAGATGTCATTTTCTCTGTTACCAAAGAATATAGGTTGTAATGTAGATAATTGTATATTGTCGAAATTTTCTTGGTTTCCAATATATTGTAATAAGTCTTTAATTGCTTCTGTGGTAGAAAATGTAATTTTAATTAAAGTATCTGCGACTTCTGGGTTAATTTGGAAAGACCCCTGTGTAGGCCTAGAGTCAGGTTCCATTGCTTGTCACCTCTTTCCTGTATGAATTAGTTCTAAAGTTTAATATTTTTTAATAGTGCGCCCAATCCTGTGCCAATTTCTTCAGATGGCAGTTTATAGCTAGGTTCTTCTTTGGAAACTTCTACTACGTCATTTAATGCTTTTATGCTTAGCCCTATTTTCCCATTATTAATAGAAATAATCTTGGCTTTTATGGTTTGCCCTATAGATAGTACAGCAGAAGGTGATTTAATCCGTTTTTCGCTAATTTGGGAGATATGGATTAAACCAGAAATGCCATTCTCTAATGTTACAAAGGCGCCATAGGGCTGAATAGATTCTACTGTGCCTTCTACAACAGTGCCAACAGAAAGGGAAGAAGCTTTTTCTTGGTTTTCTTTTGCCAATTTTTCTAAAGCAGGTTCTTTTGCTGAAAGTACAAGCCTTTTTTCTTCCTCATCGGCTGTAATTACAATAGCATCTACTGTTTTATTTAACCATTCTTCGGTATTTTCTACATAAGAAGCAGATAATTTGGAAGCAGGGATGAATCCGCGAATCCCTTCTACATAAGTGATAACGCCTTTATTTACAATACCCCCAATTTTTACCTGTAATATGGTTTTGTTTTCCATATATTCACGCAAAGTATTCCATGCTTGGATTTCTGGATCATCTTTGTCTTCTACGCCCCTGCGGATTTGTTGAAAAGATGCTTCTAATTCCTCTTTGTAATCTTCCATGGATTCTACTTGGTTTTCAATGCTCATATTTTCCTCCAATCTTGCTGTGCCTTACAGCAATAATTTTTGCTTTTTATTATATCATAGGAATTGTAAAATTTCAAAAAAATCTTGTAAACTTAAGGAAAATACCATATTATCTTAATATAGGATGAAAAAGCGTAAGAAGGAGCGCAGAAAGAGGAAAAGATGGGAGAGAGAAAAACACCGATTATTGTAATAGGGCATAAAAATCCAGATACAGATTCCATATGTTCTGCCATTGCATATGCAAATTTGAAAAAAACAATTTCAAAAGAAAATTATGTAGCTAGAAGGGCAGGGCAGTTAAATGAAGAAACACAATATGTATTAAGCCGTTTTGGTGTAAAGGCGCCAGAATATATTGCAGATGTAGGGACTCAGGTAAAAGATATTGAAATAAGGGAAACAAAAGGAGTAACAAGGGATATTTCTTTAAAAAAGGCATGGACATTAATGAAGGATCGGAATGTTGTAACCTTGCCAATTACAAGGCAGAAGGAATTAGAGGGGCTAATTACTATAGGTGATATTGCAACTTCTTATATGGATGTCTATGATAGCCGGATTTTAGGGAGGGCAAATACTTGTTATCAAAATATTGTAGAAACATTAGATGGGAATGTGATAGTAGGAAGTGCTGACGCATATTTTACGGAAGGGAAGGTATTGATTGCGGCGGCGAACCCCGATCTTATGGAGAGCTATATAGAGAAAAATGATTTGGTTATTTTAGGGAACCGTTATGAATCCCAGTTGTGCGCAATTGAAATGAATGCGGCGTGTATTGTGGTATGTGAAGGTGCCCCAGTATCCCTTACTATTAAGAAATTGGCAGAAGAACATGGGTGCACAGTTATTAGCTCCCCACATGATACCTATACAGTAGCTAGGTTAATTAACCAAAGTATGCCAATTAGTTATTTTATGAGGACAGAGAATTTAATTACCTTCCATACAGATGATTTTACAGAGACAATTAAAGATGTAATGGCAAAAAAGCGGCATAGGGATTTTCCTGTATTAAATAAAAAAGGGGATTATATTGGTATGATCTCTAGAAGAAACCTGCTTAATATGGCAAAGAAAAGAATTATTCTGGTTGATCACAATGAAAGGAGCCAAGCAGTAGATGGGATTGAAAACGCAGAAATTTTAGAAATTATTGACCACCATCGGATTGGGAGCCTAGAAACAATTTCGCCAGTATTTTTTAGGAACCAACCACTTGGTTGTACAGCTACCATTATTTATGAGATGTACCAAGAGGCAGGCGTGTCAGTAGATAAAGTAACGGCTTCATTATTGTGTGCTGCTATTATTTCTGATACTTTAATGTACCGTTCTCCTACTTGTACCCAGAAAGATAAGGATACAGCAGAAGCATTGGCAAAAATAGCAGAATTAGATGTAGAGGAATTTGCTAGGGATATGTTTAAGGCGGGCAGTAATTTATCTTCAAAGTCACCAGAAGAAATTTTTTACCAAGATTTTAAGAAATTTTCTATTAATGATATTTCTTTTGGGGTGGGGCAAATTAATTCAATGAGTGATACGGAACTTTCACAAATTAAAAAACGCTTAGTGCCATATATGGAAAATTCATGGCAAAGCCATGGGGTTAGTATGATTTTCTTTATGTTGACAGATATTGTAAAAGAATCAACAGAATTAATTTATATGGGAAATAATGCAAGTGATTTAATTATGGGGGCATTTAACCTTACCCCAGAAGATGGAAGTTTTATTCTTCCAGGAGTGGTATCTAGGAAGAAACAATTAATCCCATCAATTATGTCAACGATGCAACAATAGAAGGAGGGTTTTTATGGCAAAGAAAAGTTGGAAACCAGGAAATATGTTATATCCAGTACCTGTAGTGATGGTAAGTTGTAAAAGGGAGGGAGAGAGGCCTAATATAATTACATTGGCATGGGCAGGCACGATTTGTTCTGATCCAGCCATGCTTTCCGTTTCGATCCGCCCAGAGCGTTATTCATATGGCATTATTCAGGAAACTAAGGAATTTGTAGTAAATTTAGTAACAAAAGACATTGTATTTGCTGCTGATTACTGTGGCGTAAAATCTGGGAGAAATGTAGATAAATTCCAAGAAATGAAATTAACGCCATCGCCTTCAGAAATTATACAGCCCCCAGGAATTTTGGAAAGCCCTGTCAATATGGAGTGCCAGGTAAAGGAGATAAAAGAACTTGGCTCACATCATATGTTCTTGGCGGAGATTGTGGGCGTGAATGTAAGTGAAGAATATTTAGATGAGAAAGGGAAATTCCACTTAAATAGTGCGGGAATGGTAGCATATTCTCATGGTGAATATTTTGTTTTAGGAGAAAAAGTAGGAAGTTTTGGGTATTCTGTAAAAAAAGCATAAAAGATAACCAAATAGAAAACCAAATGGAAGGAGGGGCATGAAATGAAAATTAGCAGTTTGCGGATTAAAAATTTTAAGTCAATCCAAGATTTGCAGTTAAATACAATTGATTATGCCTGTATTTTAGTAGGGAAGAATAATACAGGGAAAACAGTAGTATTAGATGCAATCCGGGCAGTTGTTGGGGAATATATTGTTGAAAAAAAAGATTTCAACCTTCAAAATAAACCGATAGAAATAACAGTAAGCTTAGAGTTTACCCCAGAGGATCTGCGTATCCTTCATGGAAGGAGTGTTGTCAGCAAATATAAAAGATATGACGCATGGGAAATGGATTTTCGCAGTAAGCTGCCATCTTACCAGGATGGGTCACTTTCTTTTACATGGGAAATACATGAAAATGGCGCTATTTATTATGATGATGGGATAAAGCGGAATAATTTATATATACCTGCCATATTGCCTAAAATATACTATGTCAATAATAGTAGGAATTTAGAGGAGGTAGAAAGAGATTTTTTAAATGTGCAAATTGATGCGGAACAGATAAGTGTATTAGAGGAAAATTGCTGTATTTTTGATGAAGGAAAAATATGTGACGATTGTTTCCACTGTATTGGGCTGATTAACCAAAAAAAGCCAGAAGAATTAACTGCTATTGAAACAGCCCGTTTAATGGAGTATAAGTTATATCATGTAAATATGAAAGACTTTTCAGAAAAGGTCAACACATGTTTCCATCGTAATAGCGGGAAGAACCAAGATATCCAATATAAGTTTAATTTTAGTTTTGAGCAAGTATTTCGGATTGATACCGTAATCCACAATAAAGATAGGGGGCGGGATGAAAGTATACATGAGGCAAGTGCAGGGACTAGGAGCATTTATATCCTTTCTCTGTTGGAAGCTTATATTGAAGCTGAAACCTGCCTTCCAAGCATTATTATGATAGAAGACCCAGAGATTTATTTACATCCACAGCTCCAGAAATCTGCTGGGGAAGTTTTATATAGGTTGTCGAAGAAAAACCAAGTAATATTCTCTACACATTCGCCTAATATGATTTTTAATTTTTCGAGTAAACAGATTAAGCAAGTCTGCCTAGATAAAAATTATTATACAATTGCAAAAGAAAATGTGGAGATTAATGAAATATTAGATGACCTAGGGTATGCAGCGAATGATTTAATGAATGTTAGCTTTGTATTTATTGTGGAAGGGAAACAAGACAGAAGCCGGTTGCCACTTTTGCTAGAAAAATATTATGCAGAAATCTATGATGAGGATGGAAGGTTACAAAGAGTATCTATTATTACAACAAATAGTTGTACTAATATTAAAACATATGCCAACCTGAAATATATGAATCAACTTTACTTAAAGGATCAGTTTTTAATGATCCGTGATAGTGATGGGAAAAAGCCAGAATATCTAGTAAAACAGCTTTGTAGTTATTATAGCAATAGAGAAGCAGAAGACAAAGGATATATCCCACGGGTAACGCCTAAAAATGTATTGGTGTTAAAATATTATTCCTTTGAGAATTATTTCCTAGACCCTACTATTATGGCAAGGATTGGCGTAGTAAAAAATGAAGAGGAATTTTATACTATTCTTTACCAGAAATATAGGGATTATCTTTATCGGTTAAGTAGCGTAAAACGGATGCAAAGAGTGATTGGGAAACGCATTAATACAAAGAATGATATTATTGAAAATATGGAGAATTTCCGAATCTTTGTACGCGGGCACAATTTATTTGATATTTTCTACGGTAAATACCATGGAGAAGATGAGACAAGGATTTTAAGGCGCTATATTAATGCAGCGCCAAGGGAATGTTTTAAGGATATATTAGATGCAATAGATAAGTTTGTTTACTTTGAGAATAGGAAAAAAGGGAAATAAAAGGATAGGAAAGCACTGGAAATTTTTTACACTGTTAGAATAAAAATTGCCAGTGCTTTTAAAGTAAAAATTCTTATATTGAAAATATGTCGAAAAATCTTGATAATTGTCAAATGTTGTGATAGGATATAATTAAATATGAAGAAAAGAGCTGTACTATAAATTAAAAATGTTGGTTTACCAAAGAGGGGCTGGGTAAGGAAAATGATGGATTTAATGAGTGAACCGCTTTATATTATTTTATTTTCAACAATAAGTGGGACAATTGCATACGGAATATGGCTAATATTTGAAAAAAATTTGTCATTGCAAAAAAGATTTCGTTTTCTTTACCCAATGCAAAAGATGGTAGTGGCATTTTATTTAGTCCCATTCTTTTATCTATGGCTTAGGCTGCCATTTATAATTGACATACAAGGCTTTAAAGGAGAAAAGTTTTTTCTTTGGACGCCGTTTATTGTATGGTTTAGAATTGGATTGTTCACATGTTGGCTAGTTGGGGCAATAATGGTTTTTATAAGATATTTTATATTTATAAGGGAAATGAATAAGTTATTTAAAAATAGTTTATTTCCTGCTGAACAACAAGTAGTTCTTTTAAAGGATAAAATAGCTAAGGAACTCCATCTTCATAGAAAAGTAGAGATATATAGAAGCTACGGTGTTTTAACGCCAATGGTAGGTGGGGTTTGGAAAAAGAAAATCCTTATTCCAAACCGGAACTATGAAGAAAGTGAATTAAAAGCAATCTTATACCATGAAATGGTACATATTAAACAATGGGTAATAGGGTTCCGATATATAGTTTTAGTATTACAGGTAGTGCATTGGTTTAATCCATTAGTACGCAAATTATTATTATCATTAGATGAATGGTCTGAAACATCATGTGATTTGGCGGTACATTATGATACAATATGTGGGTTGTCATTTGATGAGTACTTTGAAATTGTAATGAAGGGCCTAGAAACAGAATATAAGAAAGTTTTTGCCCTTTTAATAAAGTTCCAAAAAACGAAAGGAGTAAATGAGAGAATGAGCAAGGTAAAGAATTACAAAAAGGAAAGAGATTTAAAGTTAGCAGGTGGAATATTGGCAATGTCATTGTTTATGGCTGTTTCCTCCACAACATCTATGGCAGCAGGGCTGGGGATTAACCAAGTACATAATGCGCTATATGATTTTACAGAAACTAGAACAGTTGTACAAAAGGAAGAAAATGGATATATAGTATACGAAGAAGAATTAACAGCAGAAGATAGAGCTAAGATGAGAGAAATGCTGACTATGCAGTGGAGAAATGGTAATTTTACATTTGATGAAGATTTAAAAGCAGATGATCTTTTGTATTCTAATCAATTTTCTGTAAGTAATGGCGGAGAAATAATGGTTAGTGCTTCTGTCAGCCCAAGTGATGTTACTGTAAATGTAGGAATTATCACTCCAAACGGAACTAAAGTTTATGTAAGTGGTGAAGGTTTAATTTCTAATACATTTGATGTTACAAAGACAGGTAAGTATCGTGTGTTTATTGAAAATGAGTCAGATACGCCTGTAAGTGTATCTGGTTTTGTAGCTTATAGTGATTAAGTATTATATATTAAAAAATATATCTTCAGAGAATACAGATAATGTACAAATCTTGCATTATCTGTATTTTATTATGTTTAAATAAGTTTTAAAGGGATATATTATTGTATGAAAAAGATATTTTATAATTTTAATATATAATCAATTCTGGAGTTATTATTTGGAAATAATAATTTTTTAATTGTATTATTTGACTATATAGATAGAATAATAAATTAAAACAAGCCTACCTTGTTATGAATTGCCCGGTACAGGTAGGCTTTTAATATTAAGAGGAAGTCAACCATTTTGTGGTCGGTTACTCCTTTTCTCATTTTCAATATATCATATATGGAAATGGTTTTCAAGAATTTTTTTATTAAGTGGATTATTGTATTTCTAAAAGGTAAAGCTGATTATTTAATATTTAATTTTATGGGTTTTATAAATTATTTTGTATTTATATAATGATATTATGATAGAAATCTTATAATATTTAAGTATGTAAATATTTGCTGATATATTAATTAAAATATAGTAAGTTTATGTAATTTATGAATAAACTTAGTTTTATAAAAAATGTATTTCACTAATATACTTAAATTAAAATAATAATTATTTTTGTAAATAATTAGAGAAGTATGTTTAATTAAAAACGAAATTTTGGAAAATATTTTCTTTATAAAAAAATTATTGTAAAAACCCCCATATATGTAGTAAAATAGAAATAGGGAATAATTTTGTAACAAAATTGATGAAGCATTGCCAAAAAAGGAAACTTGAACAAACAGGAGGACAATATGGAAAAGAATAGGTATGAGGTTTTAACAGCATCAGAGACACTGGTTATGAAATGTATATGGGATTCTACAAGTGATGTTTCTCTAGCAGATATATACGAAATGGTAAATAGCCAGTATCATAAGGAATGGAAATATCAAACAGTATCTACTTTTTTAGCAAAAATAGTTCAAAAAGGTTTTATTCGTGCTAGAAGAGAAGGGCATAGGGTAGTATATGAAATATTAATTACAGAAGAGGAGTATAAGGCACAACAAGCTCGCCAATTTGTTAATTTTTGGAATAAAGGCTCTGCTGGGCAGTTTTTGACTGCATTTTTTAAGTTGGATAAAATTACAAAAGCAGAAATAGAGGAGTTGAGAAAAACAATTGACGAATTGGATAATTGAACCATATTACATTATTTTATTTTCTACCATCAGTGGCAGCTTATCCTATTTGATATGGAAAATATTTGAAATAAAATTATCAAAGGAAAGAAAATATAAGTATCTTTATTATATGCTGTTACTGGTGGCAGCATTTTATTTAGTCCCATTCTTTTATTTAGAAATTAGATCTATAATTATCATAAGTAAAAATAATTTTAAAAAAGAAATGTTATATCTTTGGACACCACATATTGCAGAAATTAGAACTATATTAGCATTTATTTGGCTGTGTGGAGTTGTTTGGGCTATACAAGGTGGATTTCATAAATTAAAGGGAATGATATTATTAAGATTAAAAAGTGTCTTACCTGCAGAAGATGAACTGGTTCAGTTAAAGGACAATATAGTAAAGGAACTGAAAATAAAACAAAAAGTTGATATATGTAGATCATATTCTGTAATATCCCCTATGGTGATAGGAATCTGGAAAAAGACAATTTATATACCCGTTGGAGATTATGAACAACATGAGATGGAAATACTTTTATATCATGAGTTAGTTCATGTAAAACAACACATTACAGGGCTTAAAAATTTTGTTGCTATACTTCAAATTATTCAATGGTTTAATCCATGTGTTTATATATTAATGGGAGCTTTAGATGAATGGTCTGAAACGTTATGTGATTTAGAGGTACAATATGAGACTAACTGTAAAGCGAGTATAAAAGAATATTTTGGGTTTGCAATAAGGGAAGCTGAACGAGAGCAAGCCATGTTATCTGGTTTTTTAACAAAATTACAAAAGATGAAGGGATTAAATGCAAGATTTGAAAAAGTGGTATCATATAATAAAGAAAAAGAGGTAGGTTTTGTAAATGGAATTATATTAATGCTGTCGTTTTTGGTAGTATCTTCAACTTTCTTTTTAATGGCAGGTTTAGGGGTTATAAAAGTACATACTTCATTGTATAATGCAACAGATGTTAGAACAAAGATAGCATTAACAACAGATAATTATATTGAATATGAGGAATTATTGATAATAAAAAATGAAGAAAATATATTAGAGGTTCCTTATGAAATACAAAAAGAGAAAAGTTTTATAATTGAAGGTGAAATATTGCCATGCCAGTTATTATATTCAACATATTTTGATGTTGAGGATAATGAAAAGATTATGGTTAGTATAGATGTTTCACCTAATGATGTACCTGTCAAAATTGGAATTATATCAAATAATACAAAGATATATGTTAGCGAGGAAGGCATGTTGTGCCATATATTTGACATATCAAAAACAGATAAATATCGTATTTTTATTGAAAATGAAAATAATGTGCCAGTTACTACCACATGTTTTGTTGCATATAGTGATTGATAATTTTTAAGACATACTTAAAAATAGTTATTAGAACAAAGAGAAAGCAAGATTACTTGGAAATAAATTTAATTTTAAGTAAAAAGCTTTCTTTTTGTTTAAAACAAAATTTTTTATATCATAACTTATATAAATTTATTCTAAAGTTAAATTTTATGTTTATAAGTATTATTGAAGAGTTGTGTATGTTATTTTAAGTATAAACATTTATGTGAAAAATCATATTTTAAGTAACTAGTATACCAAAATTAAAAAATAATAATTATTATTCTGTACAAAGAATGGAATAATATGTTAAAATGTAGAAAATAAGTATATATTTTGGAAAGGGGAATTTTTATGTCTACATTAGAAAAGACAATAGATTTATTAAGGGAATTACCAGAGAACCAGATAGAAATGATATATGGGTTTGTACAGCTTCTTAGCTCGAAACAAGTAAAGGATAAAATTGCTGAGGAATTGGAGAAAGATACAAAGGCATTACCCCATGCTGATAAGGCAAAGAAGTAATTATATTAATAATAAGAAAAAGATAGCAGCCATTTTTTATAATATACTTTCTGGCAAACAGGCAGATAAGATTATTAAAGTGGGTGCTTTTTCTATATAGGTAGGTGCAGAAAACAATATAGCACATTTAAAAAAAATATGTTATACTGGTTTCAACAATTAACAGCAAAGATTCCCCTTCCTCTTAGGTAGGGGGAGGAAGGAATTGACAATTATAACGGCAGCAATGGGCGGAACGAAAGTGGTATCTCTTGCTGTCATAAGGCAATCTACATAATTGGCTCCTAACTGCCGCGAGTGGATTGAAATTAAAGTTACAAATAGTAGAAAGATAGGGGGAAGTATTAGTGAGATTAATTACACGTTCTGATTTTGATGGTTTAGTTTGTGGGGCTTTGCTTATGGAAGCAGGTATTATTGACAATTGGAAATTTGCGCATCCTAAGGATTTGCAAGATGGCCTTGTAGAAGTAAATGAAAATGATTGTTTAGCAAATGTACCTTATGTAGAAGGATGTGGGCTATGGTTTGACCATCATTCGAGTGAACATGAAAGATTACAGCTTGAGGGAAAGTATAAGGGAGAAAGCAGGATTACGCCATCATGTGCAAGGATTATTTATGAATATTATGGCGGGGAAGAACGTTTTCCACAGTTTTATGATATTATGGAGGCCGTAGATAAGGTAGATTCTGGAAATCTAACTATAAAGGAAATTATGGAGCCAAGTGGTTGGATTTTAGTTGGTTTTTTAATGGATCCGCGGACAGGCCTTGGAAGATGGAGGCAATTCTCGATTTCTAATTACCAGCTAATGGAAAAGTTAATGGAAGCTTGCCGTATTATGACTACAGAGGAAATTCTTGCATTATCAGATGTACAAGAAAGAATTGAAGTCTATAATGATCAGACAGAGAAGTTTAAAAAAATGGTAGAAGAGCATACTAAGGTAGAAGGAAATGTTATTATAACTGATTTAAGGGGAATCGATCCAATATATACAGGGAACCGGTTTATGATTTATAGTATGTACCCAGAACAAAATATTTCAGCATGGATTGTAAGTGGGCGCGGTGGGCAGGGCTGCTCTGCTGCTGTTGGGTATAGTATTTTAAATAGGACCTCAGATGTGAATGTGGGCAGTTTAATGTTAAAATATAATGGCGGCGGGCATAAAAAGGTAGGTACCTGCCAGTTTATCAACGAAAATATGGAGGCGGAGCTGCCAAAGATGTTAAAAGAATTATGTGAAATGGCAAATGCTTAATTAAAAAAGATTTCTAATATAAGGGAAAAGAAAAAGAGGAGAGGAATATGTTAAAACAAGTATCATTATTTTCGGAGAATAGAAAAGGAACATTACAAAGAATTACAGGCTTGTTACAGGAGGAAGGGATTAATATATTAGGTTCTGTAACAAATGACAGTGCAGAATATGGCATTGTCCGCATGGTAGTGTCAGATACCGATAAAGCCCTAGAAGTTTTGGAAAAAGCAGGATATCTTTGTAAAAAAACAGATGTGCTTGGGATAGAACTAGAAGATCGGGTAGGGGCTTTGGATTATCTATTAAAAGCACTGTTAGAAAGTAATATTAATGTGAATTATCATTATCTTTCTTTTAACAGGGAATCTAATATGCCATTAATTATTCTACATACAGATGATATTACAGAGGTTTCAGAGTGCTTAAAAAGCAAAGGGTTTCAGTTATTATAAAACATGTAAAGCTGGAGGAGTCCTAAAGGTATGCAGAAAATCGAATTTTATTTCCCTTCCTGTGATGAAATACATGATATTCATGCAGTTGTTTGGAAACCAGAAGGAAAAGTGCGGGCAATTGTGCAGATTTCTCATGGAATGATAGAGTATATTAACCGCTATGAAGAAGTAGCAGAATTCTTGACAGCAAGAGGAATTTTAGTAGCTGGGAATGACCATCTAGGACATGGGCAGTCAGTAATTAGTGAAACAGAGTGGGGATTTGTTGGTTCTGGGGATGCCGGAGGGAAAATGGTAAAAGATCTCCATACATTATCTGTAAAGCTGCGTAAGGAGAATCCAGATGTGCCATTTTTTTTAATAGGGCATAGTATGGGTTCTTTTCTGGCAAGAAGATATGCTATGACATATGGCAGGGAGATGGCTGGTGCTGTTTTTATTGGGACTGGGAACCAGCCATCAGCATTAGTGGCACTAGGAAGGGGTATTGTAGAGCTAATAGGTATTTTATTTGGGGAATATTTTAGGAGCAAGAGTGTGAATCATTTAATGTTTGGGCTATATAACAGACATTTTAAGCCAAACCGGACACCATATGACTGGTTAAGCCGGGATAATGAAAATGTAGATAAATATAGGAAAGATAAGGCATGTACGTTTTTATTTACGGCAAATGGATATAAAATGTTGTTTTCAACAATTGCTTTTATTGAAAAACCAGCTAATATTACCTTAATCCCAGCTAACCTTCCAATTCTTTTTCTCTCTGGGGAAGAAGATCCTGTGGGAAATTATGGGAAGGGAGTAAGGCAGGCTTATTCCTTGTATAAAAAAAAGGGAATAAAAGATGTGTCTATTAAGCTTTATCCAGAAGCTAGGCATGAGATTTTAAATGAGATTAATAGGAGTGAAGTATACGAGTATTTATACCAGTGGTTAAATAAGAGAATTACAGCGCATAAATAGGCAACTATCACACATAATATCTTTATTACTTGCAACAAAATAATACCATGTTGAATAAAATAAGGAGGTTATGTTGTGAATATTACTTTTTTTGGGACAAAGCCATATGACAAATATTGGTTTGAGCCATTAAGTAAGAAGTATGGCGTAGAAATTCATTTTGTGGAGAGCCGTTTAAATTGGGAAACGGCAGTATTGGCAAAGGGTTCAGAAGGGATTTGCATTTTTGTGAATGATACAGCGGATAAACAGGCGATTGATGCTTTGTATGAATTAGGTGTTAGAGTTATTTTCTTGCGTTGTGCAGGTTTTAATAATGTAGATTTAAAAGCGGCTAAGGGTAAAATACATGTGTTAAGAGTACCAAGTTATTCACCAGATGCTGTAGCAGAATATGCGACAGGGTTGCTTTTATCTGTTAATCGTTATATTCATAGGGCATATGTAAGGACAAGGGAATTTAATATGAATATCCATGGATTAATGGGGACAGACCTAAATAATAAGGTAGCAGGTGTAATTGGCACAGGGAAAATAGGGCAATCGATGATTCGGATTTTAGCAGGTTTTAAAATGAAGATTTTGGCTTATGATCCATATCCAAATAAAGATTTAGGGGTGGAATATGTGCCATTAAAAGAATTATTTGAGAAGTCGGATGTAATTTCTTTGCATTGCCCTTTAACACAAGATACTCATTATATCATAGATGAAGAAGCTTTAAAACAGATGAAAGATGGAGTGTATATTATTAATACTTCAAGAGGGGCTTTAATTGATACCCGCGCACTTTTGGAAGCATTAAAGGAGCCAGGGAAAATAGGCGGTGTGGGCCTTGATGTTTATGAAGAGGAAGATGGTATTTTTTATGAAGACCGATCGAATGATATTATTGAAGATGATAATTTGGCTAGGCTTATGACATTCCCAAATGTTGTAGTTACTTCTCATCAAGGATATTTTACTACAGAAGCTATGCAGGCAATTGCGCTTGTAACACTAGAAAATGCGTATCAATATATGAATAAAATGGAATTAATGAATGAGGTAAAGTGTGATACACGCTAAAATCGGCTTATATTTCATAAATTCTTAATATTTCTGTTCTGGCAAATTAATAGATGGCTGATAGGATAGAGACAGGAGTTCAGAAATCTGCCTGTACAAAAAGGGTACAGGCAGGGCATGATAAAGCGTGCCGGAATAGGAGAGTTATTATGTTAAATGTTCTGGTTTGCGATGATGATAAGCAAATCGTTGAAGCGATTGATATTTACTTGACCCAAGAGGGATACCATGTATTAAAGGCATATGATGGAATGGAAGCTTTGTCGCAGCTTCGTACAAATGATGTCCATTTATTAATTATAGATGTAATGATGCCAAAATTAGATGGAATCCGTGCAACTCTTAAAATACGGGAGGAAAGTAGTATACCAATTATTATTTTATCTGCAAAATCAGAGGATTCTGATAAGATATTGGGCCTTAATATTGGTGCAGATGACTATGTGACTAAGCCATTTAATCCTTTAGAACTGGTGGCTAGGGTAAAGTCACAGCTCCGCCGTTATACTCAGCTTGGAAGCGCTAATATGGCTGGGGAGGTAAATATTTACCGGAATGGCGGGCTGACAATAAACGATGAAAACAAAGAAGTTACCGTAGATGGTGATTTGATAAAGCTGACTCCGATAGAATATAATATTCTGTTGTTACTGGTGAAAAATGCAGGAAAAGTATTTTCGATTAATCAGATATATGAAAGCATTTGGAATGAGGAAGCAATTGGGGCTGATAATACAGTTGCTGTACATATCCGGCATATACGCGAGAAAATCGAAATCAATCCAAAGGAGCCACGCTATTTAAAAGTAGTGTGGGGCATTGGCTATAAGGTAGAAAAACTGTAGCTTGTATTCTCAGGAAAGGGGAGAATTAGCATGAGGAATCTGCGGCAGTCAAGGTTACTAAAGGCAGTAGCAGTTGTGCTGCTGTTTTTTAGTATTCTTTCTGTTCCAGTTAGTTTAGTTGGGGAATTTTATTTAGCAGATAAGGTATTTGATGGCAACAAAAGGGAAATGTTTAAAGGTGAGTTTAAGGATTCCCATCTTTTTTTTAATTTGTTCAGCAAAAGAATAGGCCAGCTTGCTGAATATATTAAGCTTAAGAATATATTAGAAACAGATGGGGTGCTAGACTATAACCGGGTAGTATGCAGTATTGCAGAAGATTCAACGGAATATACAATAGGGGATTTAATTAAACGTAATAGTTTCTTTGTAGAGGATATTGGATCCCAATCAGATAAATTATTAGAGGAGCTGTTTTCTTCTGAGTACCAATATGCGCAGGTATATTTGCACGAAGGGGAAGACGGGGAACCAATACTGGGTTTCTATTATAGTGGGGATTTTATAAGGAACCTAGAGAAAGAGGATTGGATCGCTGTAAAGAAACAAGAGGATGCATTGGAATTGTTTTATGGGATAGAAAAATATGGGATGGAAAATTCCCTAATAGAAGAAAATGCAACAGATGTAATAGTGGCAACAATAAGGAATAAGGAACAGCCAGAGGGTAGTGTATGGGTTTATACCTTAGATGATCTGTCTTACCGTTATACATATTATGTGGCATACTATTTGTATTATCATTCCCTTTTTTCTACTGGGGCAGGCAGCAGTTTTATTTATGAGTTAAGTAATGGGGTTAATCGTTATACGAATATAGAGGATATAGAGGCCTACCGCAATGGGGAACTGCGTATGTATGGGGCATTGCGCTATAAAAGCAGCGAATATACGATAGAGACAGATGTTTCCAATGTGAGGCGGGATTATGTAGATAACTTAGAAAAAGCTTTGATGGTGCCGAATAAAGAAGTTAATATTTGTGTTGGAGTAAAGAACCAAAAAGCACAAATTGCAAAAGATGATATCTTTTTTGTAACACAAGTATATTTTTCCCAAGCCCAGGATTTAAGTAAAATGTTGTTGATATTTGGGTTTGCCGGAGTGCTTGGGTTTGTTATAATGGGTTTTTATTTGCTGGCGTCTGCAGGACATGCAAAAGATATAGAAGGAGTGCGTTTAACAAGGTTTGATAAGTGGTATACAGAGATTGCTGCAATCTTATGTATTACGGTCTGCATAAGTGCTGTGCTAATTACGGGCTCATTAATAAATGAACTTTGCATAGTAGTGCCAGAATATGGGTTTAGCGATTCTGAAATAGCAAGTTTAGTTGGGATAGTTTTTGCAGTAATATTTACTTATTTATCCATTTTATTTAGTATAGCAACATTAGTTAGGAGAGTAAAAGCAGGTACACTTTGGAGTAATAGTTTTTTAAGGAATGGGACGATAGGGTTGGTACATTTATTAAAGAAACTGATGGAGATATGCCGCGTGATCTATGAAGAGCGTGATAGTACAACCAGAATTACAATTGCGTATCTTATGGTATTGGCGGCTACAGTAGTAACTGTAATATTAATTTTGATTTCTTTGTGGAGTGGAAGTGTGCTTGCATTATTCTTTTTATTATTATTTGCAGGGATCCATGCAGGTACATTATATATGTTATTAAGGGAAAGGATTGACTTTAGGCATATAGTGGAAGGCGTAGAACGGATGGCAGATGGTGACTTGAACTATAAAATAGATGAGATAGGCCTCCAAATGGATAGCAGGAGGTTAGCCGTGGCAGCAAATAGGGTTGGGGATGGGCTGGCAGAAGCTGTAGAAAAGAGTATTAAAGATGAACGTATGAAAACCGATTTAATTACAAATGTTTCTCATGATATTAAGACACCATTAACCTCTATTATTAATTATGTTGCTTTATTAAAAAGGGAAGAAATTGACAATGAGAAGATCCGTTCTTATATAGAAGTATTGGATAGTAAATCTCAAAGGCTTAAGAATTTAACGGATGATTTGGTAGAAGCATCAAAATTAAGTTCTGGGAATATTGTGCTGGCTATACAGGAACTGAATTTAGTAGAACTGGTAAGCCAGGCAAATGGGGAGTTTACAGAGAAATTTGAACAGAAAAACCTTACTATTGTACAGACATTGCCAGAAGTGCCAGTGGTAATTGAAGCAGATGGGCGGAGAATATGGCGGGTACTAGAGAATTTATATAATAATGTATCAAAATATGCGATGGACAATACTAGGGTATATGTAGCAGTAGTGCCTGAATCAGACAGGGCTTCTTTTATTATTAAAAATATTTCTGCAAATCCGTTAAATATTAGTGCAGAAGAATTAACAGAACGTTTTATACGGGGAGATGTTTCTAGAAGTACCGAAGGCAGCGGGCTGGGGCTTTCCATTGCGCAGAGCTTAACAGAATTAATGAAAGGAAGTTTTGAAATTTATTTAGATGGGGATTTATTTCGGGTAACAGTTTCATTCCCTATGGTAGCAGGGGCAGAAAAAAGTTTAGGCTTACTTGGGAATTTATAATATATTGCGGGAATTTGCTTGCAATCTGGATAAGATACCGATATAATTATTAGAAAACTTGGCAATCTCAGAAGGCAGGAGGAAAATTTTTATGGTGACTTTATCAAAGAATGGGGCATGGCTTTTAAATGGGGCTGAAGTAATAGAGGAATCGGAAAATAGTGAAGCATTACTTCGGCAAAAATTGGGGGATGCACCAATTTCTAAAGAAGAAGCAGCACAACATACAATGGCATATGGTATTTTAAAAAACCATAATACATCTGGGACAATGGATCAGTTGAAAATTAAGTTTGACAGATTAGCGTCCCATGATATTACATTTGTAGGTATTATCCAGACAGCAAGGGCAAGCGGATTAGAAGAATTTCCTGTGCCTTATGTGCTTACAAACTGTCATAATAGCTTGTGTGCAGTAGGAGGGACAATTAATGAGGATGATCATATGTTTGGGTTATCCTGTGCAAAACACTATGGCGGGATTTATGTGCCTCCTCATCAAGCGGTAATCCATCAGTATGCTAGGGAAATGTTGGCAGGCGGTGGAAAGATGATCTTGGGATCGGACAGCCATACCCGTTATGGGGCATTAGGGACTATGGCAGTTGGGGAAGGCGGGCCAGAAATTGTAAAACAATTGCTTTCCCAGACTTATGATATTAATATGCCTGATGTGGTAGGAGTTTATTTAACAGGAAAACCAAGGAAAGGCGTAGGCCCGCAAGATGTAGCGTTGGCTATTATTGGAGAGGTCTTTGCAAATGGCTATGTAAAAAATAAAGTAATGGAGTTTATTGGGGATGGAGTAGACAATTTAAGTGTAGATTTCCGTATTGGCGTAGATGTAATGACAACGGAGACTACCTGTCTTTCTTCTATTTGGAAAACAGATAATAAAGTAAAGGAATTTTACAAGATACATGGCAGGGAAGAGGAGTTTGCTAAGTTAAACCCAGGTGATATTGCTTATTATAATGGCATGATTTATGTGGATTTAGATAAAGTGAAACCAATGATTGCCATGCCGTTCCATCCAAGTAATACGTATACTATAGAGGAATTAAATGAGAACTTAATGGATATTTTGGATGATGTAGAGAAAAAGGCAAGAGTAAGTTTAGATAATAATGAAGTAGAATTTACTTTAAAAGATAAGGTGCATAATGGTAAACTTTATGTGGAGCAAGGCGTAATTGCGGGTTGTGCAGGCGGTGGCTTTGAAAACCTTTGCGCAGCAGCCGATATTTTAAGAGGGAAAAATATTGGCGCAGATGAATTTTCTTTAAGTATATATCCAGCTAGCCAGCCTATTTTTATGGAACTGGTAAAAAATGGGCGTATTGCTGATTTTATGGCGGCTGGTGCCACAGTAAGGACAGCATTTTGTGGGCCATGCTTTGGGGCAGGCGATGTCCCTGCTAATAAAGGGTTAAGTATCCGCCACTCTACACGTAACTTCCCAAACCGTGAGGGCTCGAAAGTAACAAGCGGGCAGATTGCATCAGTTGCATTAATGGATGCACGCTCTATTGCAGCTACAGCAGCGAATAAAGGATATTTAACAGCGGCAGATACCTTTGAAGGCGAATTTACTAATCCAAGTTATTTCTTTGATAAAACAATATATGAAAACCGGGTGTATAACGGTGTCGGGAAAGCAGACCTATCCGTGCCAGTGAAGTTTGGGCCAAATATTAAGGACTGGCCAAAGATGTCTCCTTTAACAGATAATATTTTGCTGCAAGTGGTATCTGTTATCCATGATCCTGTAACAACGACAGATGAATTAATCCCATCTGGGGAGACTTCCTCTTACCGTTCTAACCCATTAGGGTTAGCAGAGTTTACTCTATCTAGGAAAGATCCTGCTTATGTAGGGTGTGCAAAAAAAGTAAAACAAGCAGAAGAAGCTAGGATAGCAGGAAATGATCCATTGGAGGAAAACGAGGCAATAAGGAAGGCATTTCAAGTAATAATGGCGGCAGATCCGTCTATAAGGCCAGGGCAGACAGAAATTGGAAGTACAATTTATGCAGTAAAGCCAGGGGATGGTTCTGCACGTGAACAGGCAGCATCTTGCCAAAGAGTGCTTGGCGGGTTAGCAAATATTGCAAGAGAATATGCAACAAAACGGTACCGTTCTAATTTAATTAATTGGGGTATGCTTCCATTTATCCTTCCAGAAGGAGAACTTCCATTTAAAAATGGGGATTGTATATGGATCCCTAATATTACAGAGGCAATAAAAAATAAATCAAATGTAATAAAGGCGTATACTGTGGGGGATACATTAACAGAATTTGAATTAAGGATAGGCGATTTAACAGAAGATGAAAGAGAGATTATTTTAAAAGGATGTTTAATTAATTATAATAATAAAAATATAAAATAGTTCTTATAAAGGATGTAGGAGGGTGCTGCAAAATATTGCTTTGCAGCACCCTTTTTTGTGCACAGCCCTATAAAGGGAAGTATGCTACTAAAGCGGTATATGGGGCGCGGCGGGTAGGGGAAGATGAATCTTCCTTACTCGATTTTCTTGACAGTTTATATACCGATTGGTATAATGGCATATATAGCAAATGGTAAATAGTGTATGCCAATAAGGTTCGGCACGCTAGAAGAAAGGGAGATGCCAGATGGATAATCGGGAAACAATACTTCAATGTGCATTAGAACTTTTTTATAAAAGAGGGTATGACGCTG
This sequence comes from uncultured Lachnospiraceae bacterium, assembly GCA_910577045.1. Lineage (GTDB taxonomy): Bacteria > Bacillota > Clostridia > Lachnospirales > Lachnospiraceae > RGIG8607. The sequence goes on from CAJTLB010000003.1 coordinate 98,446, forward strand.
CAGGAGTAAAGGAAATTGTAGAAATGGCAGGCATTACAAAGCCTACTATGTATTATTATTTTAAAAGTAAGCTGGGGCTTTTAGAAGCTTTGGTAGAAGAGCGCGGGGAACTTTTATTTATAGAACTTTGTAAGGTACAGGAAAAACAAGCTGGGTTTGAAGAACAATTATATGAATTAGCTAGGGCTTATGTGGATTTTTGTAAGAAAGAACATTATTTTTATTTTTTTATGCTTGGGTTAATGTATTCTCCTGTAGAAAATGAGGCGCATAAGACAGCGGTACCGTTTATTAGGAGGCAATATAAGTTTATTACGGATATTTTTATTAGGGCAAGTGGCTATTTAGGTAATATGAATGGCAGGCAAGAACAGTTTGCAATAGGGTTTTTAGGCACAATAAACTGTTATATGATGGTATATAATGAAAAAGGGTTGGAAAATATGTTAAGAGATGAGAATATCCATGCAGTAGTACATCAGTTTTTGCATGGGATTTATTCATAAAGAAATGGGAGGAATAAAGAAATGGGATATTGGTACGAAGAAGCGGTATTTTATCATATTTATCCGCTAGGGCTTACAGGCGCGCCCAGGGAAAACCACAATGAGGCGGGGAATGGCTTTGAGAAGCTTAAGCTGTGGATACCACATATGAAGAAAATGGGATTTACAGCACTTTATATAGGGCCGTTGTTTGAATCTTCTACTCATGGTTATGATACAAAGGATTACCGTACAGTGGATATACGCCTAGGGAAAAATGAGGATTTTAAAGAATTTGTTACTTTATGCCATGAAGCAGGGATACATGTAGTGGTAGATGGCGTCTTTAACCATACAGGGAGAGAATTTTTCGCATTTAAGGATATTCAGATTAACCGTGAGAATTCCAGGTACAAGGATTGGTATAAAGGGATTAATTTCTGGGGGAATACTCATTATAATGATGGGTTTGGCTATGAGGCATGGCGGAATTGTTTTGAATTGGTAAATTTGAACCTTTGGAACCGGGAAGTAAAGGATTATTTATTTGACGTAATCCGTTTTTGGATCGATGAATTTAATATAGACGGAATTCGGCTGGACTGCGCAGATTGCTTAGATTTTGACTTTATGAAGGAAATGCGTTTTATTACTACGCAGAAGAAAGAAGATTTTTGGTTAATGGGTGAGGTAATCCATGGTGATTATTCCCGGTGGGCAAATGCAGATATGCTACATTCGGTAACAAATTATGAACTGCATAAAGGATTATATTCTGGCCATAATGATTATAATTATTTTGAAATTGCACATACTGTTAGAAGGTTGTCAGACGACAATGGTGGTATTTGTAAAGGCAGGAAACTATATAGTTTTACAGATAACCATGATGTTGAACGTTTAATAAGTAAATTGACAAGGAAAGAAGATTATTACCCTGTACAAATGTTATTGTATACACTTCCTGGAATACCATCTATTTATTATGGATCGGAATGGGGGATAGAGGGACGCAAGGCAAATGGGGATGATGGGCCACTCCGTCCTGAAATTGATATTACAAAACAGGAAGATAATTTATATTCAAATTATATAGCAAAGTTGGGGCGAATTCATAAGGAAAACCCAGAGCTTTCTTATGGGCGTTATAAAGAGCTTGTGTTAAAAAACCGTCAGTATGCGTTTGGGAGATTTTTAGATAACAGCATGGTTTTAACAGCCGTCAATAATGATGATATAGAGGCAGAAGTAGTTGTGAATATTGGTTTCCAAAAAGCTAAGGCAAAGGATTTATTTACAGATAAAGAAATAGTAGTAGGGACTGATGGAAAAATAAGCCTGGTACTGCCGCCTCACAGAGGCTGTATAGTCCGAGCAGAGAGAGAATAAGGAAAAGGGGAAAGATATGGAAACAGGATTTATAACAGAAGTTGACCGGTATTTATTTGGCGAAGGAACACATTATGAAATCTACAAGAAACTAGGGGCGCATGTAACAGAGTACCAAGGGGAAAAAGGAGTATATTTTGCTGTATGGGCGCCACATGCGAAGAATGTCAGTGTAGTAGGCGATTTTAATGGGTGGATGGGATATAACCATAATATGACTAGCTTAGCTGATTCTGGTATTTACGAATTATTTGTGCCGGGCCTAGGCGTAGGGGAATTGTATAAATATGCAATTGTCACCCCATCTGGGGATACAATATTAAAATCAGATCCATTTGGGAATTATTGTGAGTTACGTCCAAATACTGCCTCTATTGTAACAGATATTACTGGTTTTGAATGGACAGATAAGAATTGGGAACATCATTCTAATCCGATGGCTATCTATGAGGTACATATCGGGTCATGGAAAAAAACAGAGGATTTAGAAGATGGCGGTTTTTATAATTATGTAGATATGGCACATGAGCTAGGGGCTTATGTAAAAGAAATGGGATATACCCATGTAGAGTTAATGGGAATTGCAGAGCATCCATTTGATGGATCATGGGGCTACCAAGTAACAGGATATTATGCGCCAACCTCACGTTATGGGATGCCAAAAGATTTTATGTATTTTGTAAATTATATGCACAATTTGGGGATAGGCGTTATTTTGGATTGGGTTCCAGCCCATTTCCCAAGAGATAGCCATGGGCTGGCTAATTTTGATGGGACTTGTGTTTATGAATATGCAGATCCAAGAAAAGGCGAACATCCAGATTGGGGTACAAAGATCTTTGATTATGCAAAAAATGAAGTATCAGATTTCTTAATTGCTAATGCAATATATTGGTTAAAAGAATATCATGTAGATGGCTTGCGGGTAGATGCAGTGGCTTCTATGCTATACTTGGATTATGGAAAAAGGCCAGGATGCTGGGTGCCAAATAGGTATGGCGGGCATGAGAACCTAGAAGCAATTGAATTCTTTAAACACTTAAATTCTGTAATTTCTAGGCAGTTCCCAAATGCAATTGTAATTGCTGAGGAATCAACAGCGTGGCCAAAGGTTACAAAACCAGCCGAAGAAGATGGGCTTGGTTTTGAATTTAAGTGGAATATGGGCTGGATGAATGATTTTTTAGAGTATGTGAAAACAGATCCTTTGTATAAAAAATACAGCCATAATAAAATGACATTTAGTATGACATATGCGTTTAGTGAACGGTATATTTTAGTATTATCCCATGATGAAGTAGTCCACTTAAAATGTTCTATGTTAGAAAAAATGCCAGGGTATTTTGAAGATAAGTTTGAAAATTTAAAGACAGCATACACGTTTATGTTTGGCCATCCAGGAAAGAAATTATTGTTTATGGGGCAAGAGTTTGCACAGCTCCGTGAGTGGAGTGAAGAAAGGTCCTTAGACTGGTATTTGTTAGAAGAAAAAGAACATAAAAATGTACAAGAATATGTAAAGCGTTTACTCCACTTATATACTTCCCATCCAGCTATGACAGAATTAGATGAAGATTGGACAGGTTTTGAATGGATTAATTGTGAAGATGGGGATAGAAGTACGTTTAGCTTTATCCGCAAAGATAAGAGTTTAAAGAGATGCTTGCTTTTTGTAATGAACTTTACTCCTATGTTAAGGGAAAAATACCAGGTAGGGCTTCCTACAAAATCAAATTGTAAGGTACTTTTAGATAGTTATAAAGATAATTTGGGGAAAGAAAGCCAAGTAATTAAGGTATTGGATCGGCCGTGCGATAATAGGGAATATTCCATTGAGTTTGATTTAAAGCCAATGCAGTCTTTAATTATGGAGTTTTCAGCAGAAAAGAAAGAATTGCCTAAAAAAGAGGTAAAAAAGGTAGATAACAAAAAACAAGAATCTAAAAAATTAGATCAAAAAAAGTTAGAAAGCAAGAAAAAAGATAGTGCATGTTAAGAAATTGAATTATTTAGCCGATGTATAACATATAGGCTGTAATGTAAAGGCAGTTCGCAAAGCGTACTGCCTGTTATTTTAAACTATTAAGGCCCTTAGGCTTAAACCAAAAAGATGTAAGTGGCAGGCAAGGGTGGTAGTGATAGGGCAGCGTAGGATTATAAGCAAAAGGTGGGGAATAATATGCAGGTACAAGCACCAAATATATCAGAGCATTTGCGTACATCGGCTTTCCAGAATGTGAAAGTATCAGGAAAAGAAGTAGCGGCTGAGACAGAAAAAGTGGAAAAAGTAGAAAAAGAAACCCAAGGGCATAGTGGCGTAAAAAGGACTAGTACAGAGAAGTGTATTTACCAAGGAGAGTCTCCTGTGCAAGAAGCCTCAGCAAAGCGGATTGCAGAAATTAAAGAAAAATTAGGGCAGCTTGTGAACCAGGCATCTGGCATGGAAATCTTAGGCATTAAGCAAGAAGGGTATAGTTTAAATGCAAGTGATGTAGAGAAAATAGAGACAGTTATGGATCAGATACAGATAAAATTGGCTACATATTGTGAATCTTATGAACCTATTTTCCCAGTGGATAGTGAAATGGCAGAAGAAGTCCTTGGCAATGCTGTGTTGGCCGGCAATGTAACACAAAAGTTTGAAGAGTATGGGGTCCCAGCTACAGAGGATAATTTAAAATCAGCAGGGGAAGCTATTGAAATGGCGCAATCTGTGGAAACACCAACAAGGAATGAAGCGGGTTATATGGCGGCAAATGGGATAGAGCCTACAATTGAGAACCTTTATAAAACGGAACATACGCCTGTGCCAGAAAAAGGGGCAGAACTTTTACCAGAAGAGACATGGAACCAGCTTAAAAAACAAGCAGAACAGATTCTTTCCGAGGCAGGTTTAGAGGCCACAGAGGATAATTTAGATACAGCAAGATGGATGGTTGAGCAAGGAATCCCTTTGGATAAAGATATGCTAAGGGCATTTTCCAATATTTTATCTGTAGATGGGGAAATGAGCACAGATGAGATTGTGGATACAATAGCGCAGGCTATGGCAAAAGGGAAAGAAGCTAGGGCAGCTTTAATGACAGGAGAAGGTTATTCAAAAGAAAGAGTAGAAGAGGTATTTGCCTCTGTAAAGGAAGCTGCCGCACAGGAGGAAATCTCTTCGAATAAGGAGGAAATGCAGTTTTCTGGTATTGACGAGCTTACAAAACACCGCCGTTTAGAAGAAATTCGCCTGGTAATGACAACACAGGCAGGCATGGCTCTGCTGAAACAAGGAATTGATATAGATACGTTTTCTTTAAGCGAATTGGTAGATGCACTGAAAGAGCAAGAAAAGGAGTATTATAAGGCTCTTTATGAATGTGACGGTTTAGAGGCATCTGCAGAAAAGCTAGAACAGTTAAGTGAAGTTAGCCAGACAATAGAGGCATTAAAGGACTTCCCGTCTTATATTGTAGGAAATATAAGTAATTCTGGGCAAGAAATTACAATAGACGCAACTTATCAGGCAGGGGTGCCAATGAAGGCTGCATTAGATGCCGCACATATGGCATATGAACCACTTATGACAGCACCAGATAGGGAATATGGAGACAGCCTTTCAAAGGCATTTGCAAATATTGACGATTTGCTTGCTGAGATGGATAGGGAAACAACACCAGAGAACCGCCGTGTAATAAAGATTTTGGCATATAACCAAATGGAATTAAATGATCAAAATATGGAAGCAGTAACAGAGCTTGACAAGGAATATCAATATTTACTTAAAAATTTAACTCCCCGTGTTACAATGCACATGATAGAAAACCATATTAATCCATTAAAAACAGAATTACATAAGCTAAATGATCAGATTGAAGAGATAAAAAAAGAAATAGGCCCTGAACCAGATGAAACATATAGTGAATTTTTATGGAAACTAGAAAAGAAAACCGAGCTGCCTAAAGAAGAAAGAGATGCTTATATTGGCTTATACCGCCTGTTAAACCAAGTAGATAGGGCTGGAGAAGCAGCGATTGGGGCATTAGTAAACCAAGAAAGGGAAGTGACATTAGAAAACCTTTTAGGGGCAGTACGTACAAGAAAAGCGAAAGGAATGGATGTTGCTATTAATGATGAGTTTGGCTTTTTAACAGAACTTATACCAAAAGGAGTATCTATTTCGGATCAATTAAAAGGCTTTATGGATACAATGGGAGAAAATAATGGAGCCTATGAGGAAGAACAGAAAAAGAGGATAGCAGAATTCGCTAAGGAAGATAATACACTCCGGGTACTTGCACAGTCAGAGGAAGTAGTAAGCCTTGACAATATGGAGGCGGCACACCAGCTTGCTTATGAAGAACTTGCTTTCCTACAAAAAGTACAGACAATGGGAAAAAAGCAGGAGAAGGGCTGGGTAGACCGTTTTGAGAGTAAAGAAGCAATGGCAGAGGGATATAAGGAGCTTGAAAAAGAATCACAAACTTTATTGTCTGAGGCTATGCAGAATACAGAAAATGGCAGGGCAGTTATAGAGGAAATGCGGATGCTTTGCCATACGGTAACTTTAACAGGTAAGCTTGCATCTTTTGAAGACTATCATATGCCAGTGGATATTAATGGGGAAACTTGTGCTGTCCATGTCCGGTTGGTGCATAAAGAGGGAGAAGCAGGAAAGGCAGAAGTGTCAATGGAGTTCCCAGGTGAAGGTTCTGTAAGGGCAGATTTCCGTCTGGGCGAGGATAATTTAAGTGCTTTTATTGTGTCAGATTCTAGGGCATTATTAGAAGAATTAAAAGGGGCAGGCACTGAATTTTCAGAAACAATGTCAGGGATAGGCATCCAAAAAACGGAAATTTCATATGCAGGCAGTAAAGAGATTCCCCCTGTGTCAGATACGAAGGAAGCAAATACAACAGATACAGGAAAATTATACCAGATTACCAAGGAATTTATTACAGCAGTTGTTAAGTCAAGGCAGGGAAATGCCGATAAGAATATAGAATAATTTTATAATCAAATATACAGATTGATATAGTGGAGGAAAGCTATTGTGAAAAAATCAATTAAGATTGTTTGGATACTGGTAGCGGTTTTGGTATTAGGGGGTAGCTTATCTGCCTGTGGGAATAATAAAAACAATGCAGGAGCAAAGTCCTTGTATACACAAGGATTAGAAGTAATTCAACTTATGTCTGAAATGACACAAGCGGAAGAATATATAAACCTTTATACGGAAAACGATGGAATTAAGGAAATTGTCCAAAATATAAGGCCAGGTGATTATACAACCCCAAAGGCTGTGTATGCGGTTTCCATTACCGATGAAAACCTTGCTAAAATAGCAGAACTTAGTAATCTAGGCGATGTTTCTGAAGGATTAAAATCTTTCCTTACACAAAGGATTTTTTCTTCTTTGATGGTGCAGATAAATAGTATGAGTGGAGTTGAAAATTTAGCAACTGCTAGTGTATGTACTATTGGGAAGACTTTTGTAAATGAGGATGTAGATGAAAATGTAATTTATCTATATACATATGATAATGCTTTTCCAGTAGCTGTAACTTTTACTGTTGGCGAAGGCCATGCAGTTTCTGCAAGTGGTACTTTTATAATGTATGACAAATTTACTTGTGGCTCTGCAGATGAAATCAAATCCTTCTTTAATTATGTCACAGTTGAAGTAACGGAGGTTCCTTTAGAAAAATAAGTAGTAAAGTTTTGGTTTACCAAAGTTTTTATTATAGGGAATACTTTTCCAAAAGAGGAAAAAGAAAATAAAAAGAAAGCCATAGTGCGGCGGTAGGTATGGATGCCCAAGGTGCAAATGGAATTGCATATGTCGCAAAGAAATAGGCAGAAAGGAATTAAATATGAGAATTAATACAAATATTACAGCCCTTGTTGCGAACAGCCATTTGCAGGCAAATGATACCATGTTAGGCAAGACGTTAGAGCGCCTTTCTTCTGGTTATAAAATAAACCGGTCAGCAGATGATTCTGCAGGGATGGCAATTGCTTCTAAAATGCGTACCCAGATTAAAGGGCTTGATCAGGCAAACCGCAATGCGTCTGATGGTGTATCACTTGTACAGACAGCAGAGGGGGCATTAAATGAAGTAGAGGCTATGCTCCAAAGAATGAGGCAGCTTGCAGTCCAGGGCGCAAATGGTACAAATAGCGATGGTGAAAGAAAAGCAATTACAGAAGAAATCGATGCTTTAAAGGAAGAAATTGAACGTATTGCAAAGACAACAGAGTTTAATAAGCAGCCGCTTTTGGATGGCACACAAGAAAGAAGGCGATACACAGATGTGGCAGGAGCTGAGATATCATCATTATCTGATAGTGTTCCAGCAGGTTATTATGCTATTTCTGTATCTGCATTTGCCACACCTGCTACAGCATCCTTGTCATTTGGGGCTAAGGCAGATAATGATACTGTAGATGCAAAAGGTGTATTGGTGATTAATGATTATAAAATTATGATAGATTCATCTGATACAATTGCTGATGTAAAAAGTAAAATAGTATCAGCCGCTAATAAGCTGAATCTTACTGTTTCGGTAGGTAATAATAATACATTGAATTTAACTACATATGAATATGGAAGAGAAGCAAAAATTAATTGTATTTGTACTTCAGATACTTTAAGAAATGAACTGGGATTAACTAATTGGCTGCCACGTACAGCGGAATTTACATTTAATGGCAAAAGTGATATTGAGCCAATTGGTGTAGATGGGAAAGTAACAATAAATGGCGTAGATGTAAATATAGCAGCTACAGATTTAATTGGAGATGTAAAGACTAAAATATCAGAAATTGCTTCAAGTGCAGATGTATACAGAGATTCAGATTCAGAGAAAAAAAATTCTATGGTGTTGTCAACAAAGAGTTTTGGAAGTACAGCAACAGTAGATGTTCTATTTGATTCTACTGCGTTGAGAAACGCAATGGGAATGAAGGAACAAACAAGAGAATTAGAAGTTAGGGGAAAGGATATGAAAGCAAATGTTCTTGTTGCCCCTACTAATGCAGCTGCGGTTACTTCTACGGCTGCTAGAATGACAGAATTTAGTAATACGGCTATTATTACTTGTAATGGAAATAAGGCAGTAGTCCGTGATAATAAAGGTTTTGAGATCGAATATATGGTTGATAGAAAAAAGATGACCGAGGATGATATTAAAGAAGTTGAAAATGGCGGCAAGGAAATTTTAGCGGAAGTAAAAGATTTAGGTATGATGACACTTCATGTTGGAGCAAATGAAGGACAGATAATTGATGTTAATATTCCAAAAGTAAGTTTGGAAACTTTAGGAATAGACTTGATGAATACTAGTACAGAAAATGGATGTGGAAAAGCATTAACACAACTTGATGGAGCAATTGATAAAATATCTTCTATTCGGGCTAGTTTAGGTGCTTATCAAAACCGTTTAGAGTCTACAATTAATAACTTAAGTTCAACAGAGGAAAATATGACATCAGCTATTTCCCGTATAGAAGATACTGATATGGCAAAAGAAATGACAGAGTTTACTAGGTTGCAAGTACTGTCCCAGGCTTCTACAGCAATGGTTGCACAAGCAAATGAACGTCCACAAACAGTATTGCAGCTTCTAAGCTAGGAGTGAGGTTGTATGACAAGGGACGAAATTCAGGCTTATAGCCTTCGGATTACGCAGGGGAATAAGTCAAATCTAGTAGTAGTCACATATGATATTATATTAAAATACTTAGAAGATGCCAAGAGTAGTTATTTGGCAGGAAATATAGAGCAATTTGTATCCCAAATAAAGAAGGCAAATGAGTTTTTGGCAGAGTTAATGGGGGCGTTAGACCTTCAATATCCAGTAGCAAGAAACCTGCTAAATATTTATGAGTTTGTACAAAAAATGTTTTTAAAAGCAGCTTTCCAGAAAAACCCAGATAGTTTAGAAGGGGTGGAGCCAATTCTTATTGATCTTCGGGATGCTTTTGCAGAAGTGGCAAAACAGGATAAAAGTACTGCCATTGCAGGGAATAATGGGCAAGTATATGCAGGCCTTACATATGGAAAAAATAGTTTAAATGAGACATACGAACAAAATCCCGGATTTAGAGCATAAGCTCTAAATCCGGTTTTTGTGCAGATAGGCGGAGGAAAATAAATTGAATCAGACGTTTGATATGTTTAATAGGATTCTGGTAAAATTATTCCGGGATATTATGGATATAGAAGGAAAAGCAATTATTACAGAGGAATTCCGGGATATTACCAATAATGACATGCACATAATAGAAGCAATTGGTATTTATGAAAAAAAGAATATGTCTACAATAGCAAAGGAATTATCAGTTACGATAGGAACCCTAACAATAGCTATTAATAGTCTGGTAAAAAAAGGGTATGTGGATCGGAAGCGAAGCGAAGAAGATAGGCGGGTAGTCTATATTTCTTTAACCCCAAAGGGAGAAAAAGCATATAAACACCATGAAGAATTCCATAAACAGATGGTTCTTGCAACGATTGATGGCTTGTCAGAAGAAGAAACAAGGGTTTTGGTAAAGGCATTGTCGAATTTAAGCCAATTCTTCCATGATATGGCAGAGAAAAATAGTTGAGTAAAGGGGCTTGCCTATATTGTATAAATTTATTATTCTACAACAGCCCCTTTTAAATATTTATATTTGCAATTATGTTAATGAACGGTTATTTAGTTTTTAATTTATCTTCCATATGCTTTGACAATATATCGAATGGCGCAGGCCCAAGGGTTAATATAATATCATGGAATTCTTTTAGGGAGAAATTGTTTCCAGCTAATTTTTCTGCCTCTTCCCTTAATTCTAAAAATTCCATATAGCCTATAAAATAGCTTAAGTAATTTGCGGGTTCTTCTACCATGCTTTTAAAGATCTCATTTGCAATTTCTTCATCATCAAACCCAAACATAGAAAGGTAAGAAGCAACTTCGTCTTGATCCCAACCATCATAATTTACGCTTAAATCAACATAAGCATATAATCCAAGGGAGGCGGCGGCATTAAGAGAAAGCAATTTTGCTAAATTAGTATCTAAGCCAGAAATACTGTAAGAATAATGCTCTACATAGGTTGCCCAGCCCTCACTATAACCAGAGGAACCAAATAAATTACGTACCAGTGGGAGGTTTTTGGAATTGGTATAAACATTCTGGTAAAGGTGCCCTGGATAACCTTCATGTGCGAGAGTAGGATAAATTTCGTCATCAAGATACTTATTATTAATATAAATAATATTATTTTTCATATCATCGATTGGCGGAGTAAGGAAAAAAGCAGGGCTAGAATCCTCTTCCATAGATTTATGCACATATTTAATAGTATAATTAACATCAGGGACTTTAGGGAAGTCAGCCTCAATTTTTTTAATTAGGTCTTGTAAAATTTCATTTGGATCGGTTAAGTCAAAGGTATAAGTATCAAATTGATCTATAATATTTGGATATTCTATATATAATTCAGACATTTCTGTAAGCGCATCTAAGATAAAATTCTCTGTTTTTTGCTTTAATTGCTTAACGGTCTTAGAGGAGCCTGTTTTGGTTTTAACAAGGTATTTATAATAAATATCTCCTTGTGGGAAATAACATAAGCCGCCTGGATTGCGCCCTGTGCCTTTTAAGGAAGATAACTCATCAATTAATTTTTGGTAAGCAGGCACAATTGAAGTGGTGACAATCTCATAATTTTTATCTTTATATTGTTGCTTCTTTTCACTGCTAAGCCCTGAAAAATTATCTATTTTATCATTAAAAACATCTATCATATAATTTTCTGTAGGAGAAGCGATAAAATCTTCCATCTGGGATACTACATCGTCCACTGCAAAATCAGCCATAAAAAGCCCAGCAGCAGATTTTGCTTGTTCATATTCTATTAAGGTAGAAAAAATAGAATCAATTTGTGCAGAAAGGGCTAAATAATCTTCAATATCTTTTTCTGTCCGAAAAGTATATTCTGCAAGTAAAATAGGAAGCTGTGCCTGGTAGCCAACGGTTGGGCTTAAAATCTCGTCATATAAATATAGATCAGAGGCAGAGAGTTCCGTATCTAAATAATCTGCTATAATATCATAAGTAAGCTGTTGATCCTTTGTAAGTTCATTATATTGGAATTTAGATAACTCTTCTTTCATAGAAAGTAAATTATCTGTATATTGATCTAATTCATCTATAGAAAAATCTCCTAAAGTTGGAGTATAATTATCAATTCCATAGTTTTCAGGATAAGCTAGAGTATAATGAAGGTTAATTGTATTTGATGTAATTTCGTCTACAAAAAGTTGGTTAGTATATTCATCAAACTTTTCACTTGTATTTTTATTTTGTTTTTGGCTGCATCCGGGAAGAATACTGACTACAAAAAAAATAACAAGTAAAAGCCTTGAAATAGAATGATTGTGTATTTTCATATTAGCTCCTTTCTATATGCCATATGGCAATTATATTGCTATTATATCATTATTATGTGGAAAAGAGAAGAATAGAACTTAAGAAAAAGGTGGTAAATATTAAGGCAGATTTGTAAAAGGATAAGAATAGCCTTCTGTTATAAGATGCTAACAGAAGGCTATTTTGTTATTTCTCATCCTCTAGGGTAGAGGTTTTCTTTTTAAAAAGAAGAAGTACTAATATACAAGAGGAAGAAAGCAAGGTAATAAGCGATAAGATAGGGTTGCTTTCATCACCTGTTTTTGGTGCACCAAGAGGAATATCATCATCTAAAGAGATTAACAATGGATCTGGTGCAGCATTTAATGCTATAAGGTCATCATCAACAGAAATTAACATAGTAGTATCCACTGGATTATCAGGTGTATTATTTCTAATAACATTTGTTGGTGTCCGTTGAGATGGTATATTAGGTGCTATAGGATCATCAGGTTCATCAGGATCATCTGAATCATCAGGATAATAGCTTGGTTGCGTTGGTTTTTCTGTTGTTGGCTCTCCTGGTAAAGTTTCCTCTGGAGTGGTTTCTTCTGGTAAGGTCTCCTCAGTAGAAGATTCTTCTGGTATAGTAGTTTCTTCTATAGAGGTAGTTTCCTCAGTTGATGATGTTTCTTCCATAGGAGAAGTTTCTTCAGTGGAAGAAGTTTCTTCGGTAGAGGTGGTTTCTTCTATAGATGAGGTTTCCTCAATAGAAGTAGTTTCTTCAGTGGAAGAAGTCTCTTCGATAGAGGTGGTTTCTTCTATAGATGAGGTTTCCTCAATAGAAGTAGTTTCTTCAGTGGAAGAAGTCTCTTCGGTAGAGGTGGTTTCTTCTATGGAGGAGGTTTCTTCAATAGAAGTGGTTTCTTCAGTGGAAGAAGTCTCTTCGGTAGAGGTGGTTTCTTCTATAGATGATGTTTCCTCAATAGAAGTGGTTTCTTCAGTGGAAGAAGTCTCTTCGGTAGAAGTGGTTTCTTCAATAGAAGTGGTTTCTTCAGTGGAAGAAGTCTCTTCAGTAGAGGTGGTTTCTTCTATAGATGATGTTTCTTCAATAGAAGTGGTTTCTTCCATGGAGGAAGTTTCTTCTATAGGTGATGTCTCCTCCATAGAAGTTGTCTCTTCTATGGAAGTGGTTTCTTCTGTTGTTGTTTCTGGTTCGGTTTCTTCTGGTATTTCTGGTTCATCTAAGTCTGAACATACAAAGTGCCATTCTCCGCCAATAATGGATACGGATTTAGCATAGATACGTCCACTGCCAGTGGCACTACTATTGTATACAGTTGCATTTGGCGCTACAAAAATCCCGGTAACACCGCCTTCTAAAGATATATCCCCAGAGTAATTCTTGGAGAAGTTCCATATAACTGTTTTAGCAAGCTCTTCGTTATCACTGGTTGCACTGGAAATACCATTAATATGATAACGGTTGATATAGAAATCGCCAGAACCTTTTACATTAAGGATAACAGTCTGGTTTTTAGCAGTATTTATTTTAAGGCCGCCAGGCTGTATATAATTTAAGTCAGATATATCAAGATTGACAATAGCAGGGTTATCTGTAGATTTGCTGGTATCAATTACACTATTGTTCATATCTTTCCCAACTGTAGAAGTATCTACATTGTCACTAGTTTCACTTTGATAATAACTTTGGAACGTATTTCCAATATCCTCCAATAAGTTGTTTACATTTACATAATTGCCACTTTGCATAATAACTGTGTTGGAACCCACATTTCTAATTTGCTTCTGTTCATCAACAGAAGTATAATTTCTTGAATTAGAAGGATCTGGTATAAATTTTTCTCCTGTATATAATACACTGACATCATGGAGTTGGAGGGCACCAGCAGAATCAGCTAATTCCTTAATATACATGGTTCCAGCTACATTGGTGTATTTTTGGGCGGAGGTTCCAATTGTTTGGTTATTTGGCTCTAAAAGATTTGTTGCTATATTGGACTCTACGTCTACATATACATTGACACGATCTGCAATAATGCCATAAGGGTAAGCTTTATCACCCAGCATATCTTTTATATCAATTGGATCAAAACTCATTACTTCTGTTTCATTTAATGTATGTGGTTTATCTGTCCGAAGAGTAAAAGTAGCAATTCCTTTTTCTATATTTTGGGCATCTGGTTCAATAGTATAAGAATACTGCCCAACAAGATTAGTAAGGCTAAGCGTAAAGGTAGTGTCTTTTAATCCGTCTATAGTATAACGTGTCCTATAATAATCGTATTTTTCAATATATTCACAATATGGTGCTAAATCATATGTATCTATAATTTGATCTTCTGGAATAAATTCATTATTATAAAAAGCACCGGCTAATTCTGTAATACCAGACATAACAAGTTCTTCATTAGAAGATTTATCAGCGTCTTCTTCATCAGCCTCAGGTTCCTCGTTATCTTTTTCAGGAGATTCTTCATTATCTTCTTCAAAAGGTTCTTCGTTACCTTCCTCAAAAGAATCTTCTGTTTCTTCTGCTTCTGTAGTATCTTCTTCATCTAAATTTTCGGAAGGTTCTTCATGGGCATCTGTTTTTTCTTGTTCTTCTGTTTCTTCTTCTGTTACAGCTTCTGTAGGTTCCTCTGTATTAGTTTCTAACTCTTTTTCCTCTGAGCTTGTTTCTAGTTCTATTACATCAGTTTCTGCTATCGTAGTCTCTGCAATACTTTCTTCTGTTTCTAATGTGGTTGTAATAGATTCTTGAAGAATGTCAGTATTTTTCTCTGGCATAGAAATAGACTCCCCTATAGTAGTACTATCAATAATAGAAGGGGCCTTTGGGGTAGTAGGGGCTACTGCCGAACTTTGGGATGGCAAAGGATCTTTTTTTACAGATTCAATTTTAAGGGCAAATTCTACTTGGATACCATCTTCTGAGTCTGAAATTGGTTCGTCAGTAATTAACATAAGTGTTAGAGAATCATTTTCATAGTCCCTAACCCGAATTTGGTTATCTTGCGCTTTAGCTTTCTGGTTGGCAGTTGCTGTACCGCCTACATGGATACAAGACATAATACACAATGCCATTACCAGGAAAATCGCTAAATAACGTATTGCTTTTGTACGTTTTAAGAAGCAATCTTTCATATACATTTTTCCTCCTTTTCTTTGATTCCTTCTATTGTTATCTGTTTGGTAATGTAAACTATTAAGTAATAAAGGGTGATTATTGCTAAAATTTTACAAAAATATTATAGCATGTTGTTTGTAGGCTAGTCAATAAAGAAGAGATAAAAAAGGATAACCAATAATTGGGTGTAAAAATTGTATAAATTGCACAAAGATAATTGTCTATAACAGAAATTGGTGATATACTGTACGAGATTTAATCAATAAAAACCCTTTATTTTTAAGTGATAAGGGCATAAGAGTAATAGAGAGAAAGAGCCACAAAAATGAAACAAAGAAAAGATAGAAAAGTATATATTATTATTGTTATAATAGGGGTATTATTCGTAGGTTCTATTATTACAATACTTTATAGGAATAGGGAGATACCTGCCAATCCATATATTTGTATTTACCAAGATGGTAAGTTGTGGAAGGAAATAGATATATCTCATATAGAAGAGCCCTATACCATAACTATTGAATGGGAAGGTGGAGGGTATAATATTTTGGAAATAAGGGATGGGGCGGTTGGAATAGTAGAAGCAAGCTGCCCAGACAAGGTATGCCAAAAAATGGGCTTTATTTCTAATTCGCTTATGCCAATTACATGTTTGCCAAATCATCTAATGATATGTGTTGTAGAACAAGGCAGCACAGAAAAAATAGATGGGGTGGCATATTAATAATTATGTAATAGATATTTCGGTTAAGGTTAAGGAAGAAAAAATGGAAATAAAAAGAATGGTAGTTTTAAGCTTATATACGACAATTGCCCTTATTATATTTACAATAGAAGCAGCATTGCCGGAATTAGTGCCTATCCCAGGGATTAAATTAGGGCTGGCGAATATTATTACATTGTTTGTGCTTAGCCATTATTCTGCTAAGGAAGCATTGCTTGTGCTATTAGTAAGGATTTTTTTAGCTTCTATATTTATAGGGCAAATAGTATCCTTTTTGTATAGCTTTTGCGGCGGGGTATTGGCATGGTGTGGTATGGCGGCGGTACATAAAATAGTTGGTAAACAATATATTTATTTCATTAGTATTATGGGAGGAGTTTTCCATAATGTCGGGCAGATATTAGTGGCATTTTATATACTGAAGCTAACAGGAATATTTGCATATCTCCCATATCTTATAATAAGTGGGATAATAACAGGGTTGTTTACGGGAATAGTGTGCTGGTTTGTAAATAAGCATATTGTGGTTAAATTAGTTTAAGCCACTTGCAATAAAAAAGCAAGTGGCCTATCTTGTAAAAAATTTTTATTAATTATACAATTCCTTGTGCTTTCATAGCGGTTGCAACTTTTTCAAAACCTGCAATATTTGCGCCTGCTACATAGTCGCCTTCTTTGCCATAGCGTTTAGCAGCATCATCTAAGTTATGGAAGATATTAACCATAATATTTTGTAATTTGTTGTCAACTTCTTCAAAAGTCCAGCTTAAACGTTCGCTGTTCTGGCTCATTTCTAAAGCGGAAGTAGCTACGCCGCCTGCGTTAGAGGCTTTTCCAGGGCAGAATAATACGCCGTTTTTCTGGAAGTATTCGGTTGCTTCTAATGTAGTTGGCATATTAGCACCTTCTGCTACAGCAAAGCAGCCATTTGCTACTAATGTTTTTGCATCATCTAAGTTTAATTCATTTTGGGTTGCGCAAGGAAGGGCAATATCACATGCAACAGTCCATACGCCCTTGCCTTCATGGTATACAGCACTTGGCCTGTTAGCTGCGTATTCAGTAAGCCTTGCACGTTTTACTTCTTTTACTTCTTTTAATAAAGCCACGTCAATGCCTTCTGGATCATAAATCCAGCCTGTAGAATCAGAACAGGTAACAGGTTTTGCGCCTAATTGTTGTGCTTTTTGGATAGCATAAATAGCAACATTGCCAGCGCCAGATATGGCAACTGTTTTACCTGCAATATCCTTGCCATTACATTTTAGCATTTCTGCTGTTAAGTATAACAAGCCATAGCCAGTAGCTTCTGTCCTAGCTAAAGAACCGCCATAAGTTAATCCTTTTCCGGTAAGTACGCCTTCATATAAATTGCGGATTCTCTTATATTGGCCATACATATAGCCAATTTCTCTGCCACCTACGCCAATGTCCCCAGCAGGTACATCTGTATCTGCCCCTATATGTTTACAAAGTTCTGTCATAAAACTCTGGCAGAACGCCATTACTTCACGGTCAGATTTACCCTTTGGATCAAAATCAGAACCACCTTTGCCGCCGCCAATAGGAAGGCCAGTCAAAGAATTTTTAAAGATCTGTTCAAACCCAAGGAATTTAATAATACCAAGGTTTACGGAAGGATGGAAACGAAGCCCTCCTTTGTAGGGGCCAATTGCACTGTTAAACTGTACACGGAATCCATTGTTTACTTGGACTTGTCCCTTATCATCAACCCATGGCACACGGAACATAATGACTCTTTCAGGAGTCACTAACCTCTCTAAAAGAGCATCTTTTTTGTATTCGTCTTCATTTGCTTCAATTACTACTCGAAGAGATTCTAATACCTCTTTCGTTGCCTGATGGAATTCTGGCTGAGCTGGATTTTTAGCCACAACTAAATCCAGTACCTCATCAACATATGACATTTCTTTTTCCTCCTGTTTGTCTTATAATACATTCATAGTATAATGCTTTAACTTGTGAAAGTCAATGGATTTATCTTTGAAGTAATTGAATAAATCGGACATGTTTTATTTTATTATGTTATTATTGTTATTAGGGAACCAGTGATTGCCACCATTCTTTCGGTATGCTGCCACGATCTATACAACAGTTAGGTTCATAGGAAAGGATTTGTGAGGTAACAGAAAAAAGTTTAGAAGCATCGCAAAGGATACTGGGGGCAGAGCCAAATACTACTCTTTTTGCTGCACCTGTTTCAAAAAAAGCATCGCTTAATTTATCGAAGCTTTCAGAGATATGGGCAGTATAAGGGTTGTAATGGCGGTACATGGGAGTTGGCTTTAAACTGTTATCTGGCATCTTAATATAAAAAAGCGTTGGGTTAGCTGTAAGGCGTTCTGGCACATGGCATCTTTCTTCAATGCTGTGGATATAGGTATTGCGGATATGGGTAACGCCAACCAGTAAGATTTTAGCGTGGATTGTATTAAGCCTGTCCCAACAGCCGCCGGGAGTACATGGGGTATTACAGTTTTCTTCTCCTTTTATATATTCTTTGGCAGAAGGGCCATAAGCAGCTATACTGTGGGTGGGATGCAGGGAACGGACTACGCCGGGGCGTTTTAAAAATAGGTTTGGAATAATCCCAACACAGGCAGGTTCTGTTTCTGGATGAAAAACAGGATATGTTTCACTCATTTGCGCCCATGTGTGGGCTGGGGCCATAAACAGCCCATCAGACAAATATTCCATAAAAGAATCTAGTACAGTATCGGCACCACCTTCTACTTCGCCAATGGATTTCATAGAGGAATGGAGCATAATAGAGTCGGAGGGGGAGAGTCCCATAGATTTTAAATGATTGATTAATTGTTGTTTTGTGTACATTTTTATTACCTCATTTAGATTGATATTTATAAACCAGTGTATTTGATTTCAGGTAAAATAACAAGTCAAATCAAGCTAAATTTATGTTCTTTTATTATAATAAATATAGGGTGGTTAAATAAAATGAAAAAACATGAATATGAGTGGCAGCAGCAAATACAGGTTTTTATTGAAGAAATTGATAAAGGTATTAAAGACTATAAGGATGAAGATTTAACCTTACAGGTGCTTTCTAAGAAATTCGGCTATTCTGAATTTTATATTACAAAAAGGTTTAAAGAAATTTCTGGCGTATTATTTAGGGATTATGTAAGGCGCAGGAAATTGGCATTTGCTTTAAAAGAGATACGGGATAGTAAAAAAGATATTTTAGAAATTGCCTTTGACTATGGTTTTTCTTCACATGAGGCATTTACCCGTTCTTTTAAAAAATTATATAGTATTACGCCCAGTGAATACCGGAAAAAACCTGTCCCAGTTGTATTGCGTACAAAAATAAAACCTTTTGACCGCTACTTTTTAGGAATTGGAGAGATTGGCATGATGAAATCAACAGAAGATATTAAAGTTTATTTTATAATGGTTCCTGCACATAAGTTTTTGTATATTAAAAACTATGACAGTGATGGGTACTGGGATTTTTGGAAGAAACAAAGCCAAATCCCAGGACAGGACTGTGAAACAATTTGTGGGTTGTTAGATAGTATAAAAGGAAAGTTAGACGATCGGGGAGGAAGCGAACCAAATAGTGGTGCTGGGCAGATTATGGCATATATAAATGATCCAAAGGGAAAAGCAGAATGTTATGGGGTACGGCTTCCGGCGGATTATAAGGGAGAAGTGCCTTCCCAGATGATTTTACAAGATGTGCCAGAGGGAGAATATATTGTATTTGAACATGGAAAGTTTAATTATGAACAAGAAAATTGTAGTGTAGAGGAGAAGGTAAAGGAGGCAATAGATTCTTATGATTTTGCTAGTACAGGATATTCCTTAGATGATGTACAAGGAAGAGTTGAGTATTTTTACCATGATCCAGCACAATTTTTTAAGGTTGTAAAACCAGTTAGAAAGTGTAAATAAGAAATTTTGTACTTATTTGTATTTCTCCTTGACAAATTCGTTGCTTATAGTATATAGTAAAATCTAACATGGAAAAAAGCGATGAAAAGAAGAGTAAGGAATGGAATTGCCTATAGAGAGTCCTGGTAGCTGGGAAGGGATGGCAAAGGAAGTTTTTGAAGATGGCCTTGGAGCTTTATAGCTGAGGACGCAGGTCTTAGGCTGTAACGGTTTCACCCGTTATCGTGAAGGCTGTTAGATGACAGTGAAAGAGGCTTGTTTTGTGAGAAACAAGTGAATTAAAGTGGTACCACGGTTTTATCCGTCTTTAAGAATAACTTAAAGGCGGATTTTATTTTTTGTAGGAGGAAAGATGTATGTGCCAAACATGTAAAAAAGGAAAATTTTATTTGACAACAGCGATTGCCTATACTTCAGCAAAACCACATATTGGGAATGTGTATGAAATTGTGCTGGCGGATAGTATTGCAAGGTTTAAGAAACAACAAGGATATGAGGTATATTTCCAGACAGGGACAGATGAACATGGGCAAAAAATTGAAGATAAGGCAAAGGCTGCCGGGATTAGCCCAAAAGAATATGTCGATCAAATATCTGGCATGGTAAAAGCAAATTGGGATTTGATGAATACGGATTATAATAGGTTTATCCGTACTACCGATCAAGACCATGAAAAACAGGTACAAAAGATTTTTAAGAAGCTTTATGAACAAGGGGATATTTATAAAGGATATTATGAGGGGATGTATTGCAAACCTTGTGAATCTTTTTTTACTTCTTCACAGCTTGTAGATGGAAAGTGCCCAGACTGTGGCGCTAAGGTAGAGGCAGCTAAGGAAGAAGCATATTTTTTAAAGCTTAGTAAATATACAGACAGGTTAATTGAGCATATTAATAGCCATCCAGAGTTTATCCAGCCAGAGTCAAGGAAAAATGAGATGATGAATAATTTCCTCCTTCCAGGGCTGCAGGACTTATGCGTATCTAGGACGTCTTTCCAATGGGGCATCCCAGTTGATTTTGATAATAAACATGTAATCTATGTATGGATGGATGCATTGTCCAATTATATTACAGGGCTTGGGTATCACGTGGATGGGGAGCAGGGGGAACTTTATAAAAAGTTTTGGCCGGCGGATCTTCATTTAATTGGAAAGGATATTTTACGTTTCCATACTATTTATTGGCCAATTATTTTAATGGCTTTAGGGCTTCCTTTGCCAAAGCAGATTTTTGGGCATCCATGGCTTTTGCAAGGAGAAGGCAAAATGAGTAAGTCCAAAGGGAATGTAATTTATGCAGAGGAATTAGTGGATATCTTTGGCGTGGATGCAGTCCGTTATTTTGTGCTCCATGAAATGCCATTTGATAATGATGGGATTATTTCATGGGAATTAATGACAGAACGTATGAACTCTGATCTCGCTAATACACTTGGGAATTTGGTAAAACGCACGATTTCTATGTCAAACCAGTATTTTGGCGGCATTGTTACGAATGCAGGGGAAACAGAGCCAGTAGATGAAGAGTTAATTAGCCTAGTAAAAGGAACAGCAGGAAAAGTAGAGGAAAAAATGGAAAAACTGCGTGTAGCAGATGCTATTTCTGAGATATTTGTATTATTTAAGCGTTGCAATAAATATATTGATGAAACAACTCCTTGGATATTGGCAAAAGATGAAAGGAAACAAAAACGTTTACAGACAGTGCTCTATCATTTAGTAGAAAGCATTTGTATCGGGGCAAGCCTATTAAAAGCATTTATGCCAGAGACATCAGAAAAGATCTTAAAGCAATTACAGGCAGAGGGCCGTTCTATAGATTCTTGTAAAGAGTATGGGCTTTATCCTTCCGGCAACAAAGTAACAGAGGAACCAGAGATTTTATTTGCCCGTTTGGATGTAAAGAAGGTTTTGGAGAAAGCAGAGGAATTAAAGGCAGAAAAAATAAAAGCAGTAGCAGAGGAAGAAAAAGAACCTGGTATTGATATAGAGGCAAAGCCAGAAATTTCTTATGAAGATTTTGATAAACTGCAATTCCAAGTAGGGGAGATTATTTCTTGTGAAGCGGTGCCAAAGTCGAAAAAATTACTTTGTTCGAAAGTAAGGGTTGGAAGCACTATAAAGCAAATTGTATCGGGGATCCGGTCGTATTATACGCCAGAAGAAATGGTAGGGAAAAAAGTAATGGTATTAGTAAACTTAAAACCCGCAACACTGGCTGGGGTATTGTCAGAAGGAATGCTTTTATGTGCAGAGAATGAAAAAGGGGAATTAGCACTTTTAACACCAGAAAAACCAATGCCATCTGGTGCTGAGATTGCTTAAAGGGAGGAAGTAAATTGAAGTACAGACATTCAATTAAGAAGGCTGCATATATTTTGGCAGCCTGTGGCATATTAGCGGCAGAAATTTTTACCTTCAATAATAAGGTTGTTGTAGCATATGCGGATGAGGTTGTAGCAAAACCAGAGAAAATTGAAATAGAAGAGATAAGGGCATGGGATATGGCAGACTCTTATGCGATACCAGAGGGGCCGGCATTGTTTTTTCAAGAAGCTTTAAGAGAAAAGGAAGAAGACTGGAAACTGATATTGGTGAACCGTGACCATCCGCTTCCAGATGGATATCAACCAGAAACGCAGAGATTAAGTAATGGGTTATTGGTTGATACAAGGATTTATCAGCCATTAATGGAGCTTTTAGAAGCTGGGAACCAGGAAGGGTGCGCATTTTTGGTCTGTTCTGCATACCGGCCATATGAAAGGCAAGTGGAATTATATCAAAATAAAATATTAAAATACCAAGGATGGGGCTATAGCTATGAGGAAGCATGTGCTAGGACAGAAGAAACGATTTCCATTCCTGGCTGTAGTGAACACCAGGCAGGGCTTGCAGTAGATATTGTTACAGTAAGGCACCAAGTATTAAATGAGGCATTTGCTAATACAAAGGCAGGAAAGTGGCTTGCAGAACATGCGCATGAATATGGCTTTATCCTCCGGTATCCAAAAGATAAAGAAGAAGTGACAGGGATTAGTTATGAGCCATGGCATTTCCGTTATGTAGGGAAAGAGGCGGCAGCCGAAATCTTTGAACTAGGATGCTGCTTAGAAGAATATAAAGAGTGGAAATAAAAATGATATTTGATACACATACACATTATAATGATGATGCTTTTGACGAGGACAGGGAGGAATTATTATCCTCCCTGCCAGCGCATGGTATTTGCCATGTAGTAAACGTAGGGGCTAGCCTTTCTGATTGCCAGCAGACTTTAGCATTAACAAAGGCGTATGATTTTATATATGGCGCAGTTGGCGTACATCCTAGTGGGACAACAGAGCTTACAGAAAAAAGCTATGAATGGCTAAAAATAGCAGCAAAAGAACAAAAAATTGTAGCCATAGGGGAAATTGGGCTGGATTATTACTGGGAAGAACCAGAACATGGAATACAAAAAAAATGGTTTTGTAAGCAGCTTGAAATGGCAAAAGAATTAAAGCTGCCGGTAATTATCCACAGCAGGGAAGCTGCAAAGGATACGCTTGATATTATAAAAGATTATTATCAAAAGGAAAATGGCGGTGTAATCCACTGTTATTCTTATTCTCTGGAAATAGCCAAGGAGTATGAAAAATTAGGTTTCTTTTTTGGGATTGGCGGCGTAGTGACATTTACAAATGGGAAGAAATTAAAAGAGGTAGTAGAGTATTTGCCATTAGATAGAATCGTATTGGAAACAGACTGCCCATATTTAGCCCCTGTGCCAAACCGGGGAAAAAGAAATTCTTCTTTAAATCTTCCTTATATTGCAGAGGAAATTGCAAGAATAAAACAAGTTCCTTATGAAATGGTATTAGAAACCACATGCCAAAATGCAAAGAAACTTTATCGATTATAAGAAATGGAGAAAAAATGCCTGATCTATCAAACCCGAAATATACAATAGAAATAATAAAGAAATATGAATTTGCGTTTCAAAAAAAATTTGGGCAGAATTTTCTAATTGATGCACATGTGGTGGATAAGATTATCCGTTCTGCTATGTTGACAAAAGAGGATTGTGTTTTAGAAATTGGCCCTGGTATTGGGACTATGACACAGGCACTGGCAAAGGCTGCTGGGAAAGTGGTTGCAGTAGAAATTGATAAAAACCTAATACCTATTTTAGAAGAAACCTTACAAGGATATTCTAATATTTCAGTGGTAAATGAAGATATTTTAAAAGTAGATATAAAGGAACTTGCTAAAATATATAATGAAGGGAAACCAATTAAGGTGGTAGCAAATCTTCCTTATTATATTACTACTCCTATTATTATGGGGCTATTTGAAAGTAAAGTGCCACTTGAAAGTATTACTGTAATGGTACAGAAGGAGGTTGCAGACCGGATGCAGGTAGGCCCAGGGACAAAAGATTATGGCGCATTATCATTGGCAGTCCAGTATTATGCAAAACCGGAGATTGTCGCCAATGTGCCGCCAAATTGTTTTATTCCAAGGCCAAAAGTGGGTTCTGCTGTAATCCGTTTAACAAAGCATGTAAAGTGTCCTGTACAGGTGGCAGAGGAAGGGTTAATGTTTCAGATTATTCGTGCTGCATTTAACCAGAGGAGGAAGACTTTAATTAATGCAGTAGGAAATGCAGCAGATATAAAGGTTTCCAAAGAAGAGATGGCACAAGCCCTTACTATGGAAGGGCTGCCCATTACAATCCGTGGAGAAGCACTTACTTTAGGGCAATTTGCTTTATTAACAAACCATGTGGTAAAACAAAAAGAATAAAGACCAAGGGGAATTAGTGCATGGATTTTCGATATTCCCCTGGTGTAATGCCGACTACTTGTTTAAAACGCCGGATAAAACTATTCGTGTTATAATAGCCCACTTCTTCTGCCACAATATCAAGTGGCATGGTAGAGGTGGTAAGTAGTTTTTTTGCCTTCTGTATCCTAAGTTCCGTGGTATAATCTAAAATAGTAATATTTTTTTTGTTTTTAAAATATTGGCTCATAGAAGAGCTGTTCATATCAAGGCTATTTGCCATTTCCTGGATAGAAAAACTGCAATTATCATAGTTTTCTTGAATAAATTGCTCAATTTTTTCAAGCATGGAAGTATCATGATGTTCTGTTTTTTTCTTTTTCCTATTTTGTTCTAATTCCTTTAAAATTTGCTGGAAAATATTTTCATAATCTTCAATAGATTCTAAATACCGGAACATAAGAGTATCAGTAGTGGAAGAAATATTGGTGTCTTTTTTCTGTGTAATAATAAGGTAAGCAATATTTTCACAAATTCCCTTTGCTAAAGAAGCAGGAAGGTTTCCCGTTTTTGCTAGTGAAATTATATTTTCTAGGGAGGAACGGGCTTTCTGGTAATTTTCTGCTTTTAAGCTATTCTGAAAATCAGAAAGCTCAGAAGAAGGATAGAAAAGTGCAGTATCCATATTAATGTTTTGGAAAAATACCAGTTTCCGCCTGCCAACAGAAAAGAATTCGCGTTCTGAAATAGAGGCTTCATAATAGGAAGTTGGTATGGCATCAATATTATGATATAGGTTGCCAACACTGACAGAAAGTGAAATGCCATATTTAGAAAAAGCTTCTGTAATAAAATTTTCTAAAGGTGTGCAAAGTTGGCTTATATTAGGTTTGTCTGTGCCTAATAACATACAATAACGGTCTGGTTCAAATAATTCTCTATAATAATATTCATATTCTGATAAAGCTGAAGCAAAAAGTCTATATAAAGAATCCCTAGATATTTTAGTATTTTCTTCTTCTGGGAAAATATGGAACAGTAAAACGGCATAATATTCTTTAGAAAGCTGGATACCAAGTAAATGCCCAGCTTGGTTAAACTGTTCCCTTGTTGTTATTTTACCTTTTAAAAGAGAGAAAAGTAAGGAATCTTGAAGAGGGAAAATATCTTTGGTTTCTTTTAGTTTATTTGTTAAATCCCGGTTTTGGTTATATAAAAATTCTAGTACTTCTTGTAGGGTAGTAATCGCATCATTGTTATTAGCAGTTTCTAAAAGTTCTTTCCCACTGTTTGCAAGTGCCTTGATAGGGGCATAATTCATATTCATAGAATAACGTATAATTAAGAGGGCAACTGCTAAACAAGAAATTAACATGGCATAAAATACTGTTTGGATCCCCCTAGAAATCTTATAATAAGAAGACATAGGAAATAGAGTTATATAACATAGGTTATAATAGGAGGAAGAGGAAGCAAAAACAACATAATCTCCTAAACGGTTAGCATGGGCAGAATCAAAGTCTAAGGTAGGGAGGATTTGCTCTAGCTTGTGGATAGTTTCCTCTGGGATATCAGGTTTAGACTGTATTAATAGGTTCCCTTGGTTATCATAAATAAAGCTTATAGCATTCATTTGGTTCATTGGTTCTAAAAATTGCCGGAAATTTTCTGCTTCCACCCAAAATAATACGCTTGCTTCTGGAAAATTACTAAATGTAGAAGGAGGGTTAATAAAAGTAATATAAGGGTTTCCATTATCAGGGTTATTAGAAGTGAGGATTGCCCGGAGTTTTATATTTTTTAAAGCATTTTCTGGCTGTTCTAGCGTAGGGAACTCATATAAAGAATGAAATAGCAAAGAAAATGGGCATATGCCATTAGAGGTATATACCATTTCCATATTATAAGGATATAAGGCAATTTCACTAATAAAGGGATTTACAGAAATATAACTGTGCAAGGTATTTACAATTTTAATATCTTTTGATGGGGAATCCTCCATTAAAAAATAGGATAATAAATTGGGGTTGGCAGTTGTAATCTGGTAATCTATCCGATAAAGCTGTTCTACTTCAGAATCCACACTAAAGACCATTTGCTGGAATGTGGATGAGTGGTAGGCATCAATTTCTTTTTTTAGGTGTGGATCTAAATAGCCAAATAAAAATAGGATAAAAGAAAAAAAAGCTACTACCAATAGCGCTAAATAAGAACATAAAAAGCGCAAATAGGTTTTAGGCAGATGAGCAAACATAAAAAAATCTCCTTTTCTATAGAAGGACATATCAATAAACATAGTTCTATTTTAACAGAAAAAAGGGTTACAGTAAATATAGTATTTATCTCCTGTAAGCTTGATTAAAAGAATATTTTTCTGTATACTTAAAAGACAAAGGTAGAATAGACTAGAAAAATATGAAAAAGAAGAAAGGAGACTGAAAAATGAAAAATTTTCAATCGTATAATGCAGAAAAGTACACTGAATCAAAATACAAAGAGGTGGAGGAAGGGATTTATCAGACCAAAGATCCATACAATATTTCAAAAGAAGATATTTATGTAACATCAGTAACCTTTGAGTTTGATCCAGAAAAGTACGAAGAAGAGGAAGCTTCCCCAAAAGATATGCCCCAGATTCCAATTGAAGCGATATTAGATGAGTTTGACTTGTTTGTTACAGACTTTTATGATGGCCTTAATAAAGATAGTGAGAAAACTTGTTATCAAGAATTTGGAAGTTTACATATAGAAGGAGTTAGGAGGTTAAGAGGGATAATTGGAAAGCAGGCATATGTTATGCCATATAATGAAGAGGAAGATGAGGATGAAGAATACAGTGAATTAGTAATAGAGTGAATAAAGACCTTTACAAGCTTTAATGCTTTGTAAAGGTTTTTTTATTGGCTAAAATACAAGGGAAAGAAGAGTATTCAATTTTTTACGCCAAGCATTTTGCACAAAAAAATGTAGATTTCAAAAAAATGAATAGCAATATGCACAAAATGTAGATTGAAGGGTTTTTAAGAAGATATTATAGTGATAACAGATGCTTAGACTAATAAGATAGGGGGAAGTAAGGTGCCACGATTTAAGAGGAAAATGGGAAGTGTTATTTTAGCTTGTGGTATTCTAGCGGCTGAATTGTTTCACCTGCCTGGCATAGTGGTGCAGGCTGCAGGCAATACAGAAGTGAGCGCTAATGATGCCAGTATAAGTTCCATAGATGCCTTTTATGAAAATTACTATGAATATCAGGGAGATTTAGTAAAATCTTATTCTGATATTCAACTGGAATATGGCGAAATGCAGTATGTTGGGGCAGAGGGAGAACTTCTGCTGCCAGAAAAAACAAAACGGCCTTCAGAGGAACATGGGACATGGGAATGGGAGTTTACAGTTGCAAAGAGTGGCTTATATGAAATAGAGGCAGATTATTTGGCAGAAGGTGGGAATGGCGCGAAGATCCAGAGAAAACTAATGATTGATGGAAGCGTGCCATTCCAAGAAGCGAATAATATTTGTTTTTACCGCCGTTTTATTGAAGAGGAAGAGATTAAAATAAATGCAATTGGCGATGAAGTATGGCCCAAGCAGCATGAAGAGGTTGTGCTACAGACACAAAAACTGGTGGACAGCCAAGGGTTTTTTGAAGAGCCATTGATGTTTTATCTTTCAGAAGGGAAACATACCATTAGCATGGGTTATGTGGATCAGCCAATTACAATACAAGAGCTTCGTTTAATTGGGAAAGAGGAGCTGCCTTCTTATGAAGAACTTGCAAAAGAATATGAAAAGAAGGGATATCAGCCAGTATCCTCTGATGCTGTATTTTTATTACAAGCAGAGGAAAGCTCTTGGAAAAGTGATTCCGTAGTCCGTAGGGAGAGCAATGAAGATCCAAAGACCCAGCCTTTTAATATGACTAGCCGGGTATTAAATACAGTAGGCGGGTACCGTTGGAGAATGGGGAACCAAAGTATTAGCTGGAATATTGAGGCAAAAGAGAGTGGGCTATACCAGCTTAATTTTAAAGTGCTCCAGTCAAGGGACGGTGGTATGCCATCTTTCCGTAGTATAGCAATTGATGGGGAAGTACCATGCCAAGAATTGAATTTATATACATTTCCATATTCAGATAAATGGTATGGGGAAACTTTGTCAAATGAAAATGGGGAGCCATATTTAATTTATCTGGAAAAAGGGACACATGAATTAACAATGACAGTGAAAATGGGGCCACTTGCCGATATTATTGAAAGGACTACAAAAGATACGCAGGTATTATCAGAAATATCTAGGGAGATTATTAAAATTACAGGGGCAAACCCTGACCCTAACTATGAGTATGAATTATACCGTATTATGCCAGGATTAAGTGGGGAATTGGCAGAGTTAGCAGACCGTATTGAAGGATCGGCGGATATCTTGGCTTCTATCTCGAATAAAAGGACTTCTATGGAAAATAACTACCGCCAAATTGTAGAACAATTACGGAAGTTTTCAGCAAATGTAGACCGGATTCCAAAAGCACTTGGGGATTTAGATACAGCACAAGGGAATTTAGGGACATATATTACTACATTGGAGAAAAGCCCTTTAGCAATTGATTACATAGAAGCAGGAGTTCCGGGAAGTAAGTTTAAAATTCAGACTTCAAACTTTTTTGAACGCCTTTGGGTAACAATTGTAAACTTTTTCTTATCCTTTGTAAAGGACTATGACAGTATTGGCGGGGCAACAGGGGAAGGCGTAAACGAGGTATTAGATGTTTGGATTGCACGTGGTTCTGAATGGGGTGAAGTATTAAAAGAATTGGCAGATGAACAATTTACCCCAACTACTGGGATTGGCATTAACTTAAACGTAGTACCAAGCAACCAGCTTTCTACAGGTTCGGTAAATACTTTAATGATGTCTATTACATCTGGGACAGCACCAGACGTAGCACTTAGTGTGGCGCATAACTTACCTTCGGAATTTGCATTCCGTGATGCAGCCGTGGATCTAACCCAATTTGAAGGGTTTGAAGAAACCGTGTCACAGTTTTATCCAGACGCGCTAAAACCGTACCGGTTTATGGAAGGGGTATATGCGCTGCCAGAAACAATGGATTTTACTGTAATGATGTATAGAAAGGATATTATGGCAGAGCTTGGCTTAGATATTCCAAGGACATGGACACAGCTTTACCAAGAAGTACTGCCAGTATTATATGAAAACAGCATGTCTTTCTCTTTGCCAGTAGATACCTCGCAATCTAGTAATTCAGCAGATTCACAAAGAGGGTTTACCATGATGCTGCTTCAAAATGGAGGGGCATATTATACAGAAGATGGGAAGAAGAGTGCGCTAGACAGCCCAGAGGCGTACCAAGCATTTAAAGTTTGGACAGAAATGTATAGCAATTATGACGTAGATGAAGAATCTAACCTGTTTAGCCGTATGAGGGCAGGGACAATGCCAATTGGGATAGGGAATTATGCTACTTATATGCAGCTTTCTACATCGGCGCCAGAGCTGTATGGGCGGTGGGGGATTGCCCCAGTCCCAGGGACAGAGCTAGCAGATGGCACAGTAAGCCATGCAGTTGGGACAATGTCGTCTACAGCATGTATGATTTTTGAACAATCTGATAAAAAGGATGCAGCATGGGAATTTTTACAGTGGTGGATGAGTGAAGAAACACAGATTCAGTATGGCAGGGAGTTGGAAGCCCTAATAGGGACATCAGCACGTTGGAATACTGCAAATGTCAGTGCATTTACAAGCCTGCCATGGGAAGATAATAATATTGATATTATTACAGCCCAGATGGCAGAGGCAAGAGAACAATATATTGTGCCGGGTGGGTACTTTACAGGAAGGCATATTATTAATGCGTGGAACCGCACCATTTTAGGCAATGAGAGTGCAAGAGACTCCTTGGAGGCAGCAGTAAAGGATATTAATAAAGAGCTGGATGCCAAGATGAAGGAATTTGGATTGGAAAATGCAGAGATTATTAGCCAGAAATAGCTGCCAAATATTAAGAAAAGCTGCTTTTGCAGCAGATAGGGGGAATTTATGAGCAATCATGATAAAATGAGCAAGTCAGCGGCCCATAAAAATGTGACTGGATATATGTTTTTAGCGCCGTTCCTCGTGCTGTTTTTCATATTTACGCTGGTTCCGGTAGCGGTTGCCATGTGTACCAGCCTAACCAATTATAATATGATACAAAAGCCATCCTTTGTTGGCCTTGAAAATTACCGTTTTTTGCTTTTGGATGATGATGTGTTTTTAATTGCGCTTCAAAAAACCTTGTTTTTTGCCTTAGTTACTGGGCCCGTTGGTTATATGGCATCCTTCTTTATGGCATGGATTATTTCCTTATTGAAAAAGGGAAGAGGTTTTTTCGCCCTTGCATTTTATGCCCCTTCCCTTACCAGCGGGGTTGCAATGTCAACGATTTGGCTGATTATTTTCTCTGGTGACAGGTATGGATACTTAAATAATTTCTTATTACGGATAGGCTTAATTGCAGAGCCTATCCTCTGGACAAAAGATGCAAATTATGTGATGTGGGTTATTATTTTAATTTCTGTTTGGATGAGTATGGGTACTGGGTTTTTAGTATTCCTTGCAGGACTCCAAAATATTGACCCTGCACTTTATGAGGCAGCAAGGGTAGATGGAATTAAAAACCGTATACAAGAACTTCGTTACATAACCATACCTTTAATGAAACCACAGCTTTTATTTGGCGCTATTAATTCGATTGTAAACTCCTTTGCTATTTTTGATGTGGCAACCAGTGTAGCAGGTATGCCAAGCCCAAACTATTCGGCGCATACGATTGTGGCACATCTATATGACTACGCATTTACTAGGTTTAATATGGGATATGCCTCAGCAGTAGCAATGGCATTATTCTTAATTACATTTGTTCTTGGCCGGGTATGTATGAAGATATTTAAGTCTGATACAGATTAATAGGATTAATTAGGAAATAGAAATTAGCCGTATAAGCGGCAGATTGGGAGGAAACATGACAGGAAAAATCGTATTCCGAAAAGCGGCGCTTCGTAAGCCGAAGCTAAAAAAAGTACAAATGTCGCAGGTAATGCTGCTTCTGTTAATGGCAGTTTTGGTTGTATTTACTTCCACGCCTATGATAGCCATGATATGCCGGGCATTTATGCCATTAGAGGAGCTGTATATTTATCCGCCAAGGATTATTGTAAGGAACCCTACACTGCAGAATTTTTCAGATTTACTTACATCCTTAAGCGCATCGGTAGTGCCTTTTACTAGATATATATTTAACAGTTTATTTACAACAGGAAGTGCTGTATTTTTAAGTGTTTTAGTATGTTGTATGGGGGCATATGGCTTGGTAAAATTTAAGCCAATTGGTTCTAATGCTATTTTTGCAGTAATTTTGGCTGCATTAATGTTTTCAAACCATGTTACCCAGATACCTAACTATATGGTAGTAAATGCAATGGGGCTGATTAATAGTTATTTATCATTAATTATCCCAAAAGTGGCAGTAGCCTATAATTTCTTTTTAGTCAAACAGTTTGCAGAGCAGCTTCCAGACTCAATCCTAGAAGCGGCTAGGATTGATGGCTGTGGGGAATTCCAGACTTTCTGGAAAATAGCGATGCCATTGTTAAAGCCAGCATGGAGTACACTTGCGGTATTTTCTTTTGTAAATAACTGGAATGATTATTTTTCACCCCTTATTTTTATTAACCGTAATGCAATGAAAACACTGCCTCTTGCCTTACAGACTATGGCAGGCGGCGCAGGCGTAGTAGCACGTGCGGGGACAGTGGGGGCAGCAACTTTGCTTACTACAGCCCCGGCAATTATTGTCTTTGTGATTATGAGAGGAAAGGTAATGCAGACCATGACCTATTCCGGCATAAAGAGCTAAGAGAACAGGGGGAAGCCATGAAAAAGAGAAGAAACAAAATCAGGGGAATAAAACGAGTACTAACAGCGTTCCTGGCGCTTGTTCTGCTTTTTATGACATCAGCAATGGCATATGCAGATGATACCTTTTTTGTAGCTGATGAAAATGGAGATACTCTTCCAGTGCCGGCAGCCTATGAGGTTAGCCATGTAATTAAAAATTTAGAGGAGTATGGGTTTTTAAGCCATCCAGAGGATTTATTTTTAGATAAAGAAGGCTATTTATATGTAGCGGATACAGATAATAATAGAATCCTAAAGATGGAAAGAAGCGGAAAGGTAGTTTCTGTTATTACAGAGGCATTTGGGCAGCCTCTTAATAAACCAAGAGGTGTCTATGTCCATGAGACAGATAATAGTATATGGATTGCTGATACAGGCAACCAGAGAGTGGTTTCTGTTTTTCAGGATGGGTCGGAAAGAAAAGCATATTTTAAACCAGATTCCGCTTTGTTGGAAAGTAATTTTACTTTTGACCCGCAGAAAATATATGCAAGTAAGACAGGATATATTTATGCGTTAAAGGGTGCCAACCTAATGACAATGGATGAGCAGAACCAGTTCCGCGGTTATCTAGGAGCTGCAAATGTCCCATTTAGCTTGCAAAGATTATTAATCCGTACTTTTGGCACACAGTCACAGATTGAAAGGACTTTAAAGCAAGAGCCGGCAGCCTATACCAATTTTATGATAGGCAGCGATGGCATGGTATATGGGATCCTTGCAAATGCAAAAACAGCACAAATCCGTAAGTTAAATACAGTTGGGAATAATACTTATCCAGAGCAGATGTACGGGTTTTCCATTACTTATGATGGAACAAATTATCTTTCACCAATGTTTGCAGATATAGCGGTAGAAAGTAATGGAATTATTTCTTTGGTGGATAATAATACAGGCTTGATTTACCAATATGACCAAGAGGGGAATCTTTTAACGGCATTTGGCGGTTTGGGCGATGCAGAAGGAAGATATCAAATTCCAAGCAGTATTGTGGCAGATCAGGAAGGGCGCCTTTATGTGCTGGATTATCAAACAAATTCAATAACAGTATATGAACCAACGAATTTTATCCAAATGGTACATCAGGCAGTAACGTTATATGGAGATGGCAGGTACCAAGAATCCAAGGCATATTGGGAAGAAGTAAAGAATATGGATTCTAATTATGCGCTGGCGCATAAAGGAATTGGAAAGGTTCTATATAAAGAAGAAAAATATAAAGAGGCAATGTCAGAATATCGGTTAGCGGCTGATAAAGAAGGGTATTCTAAAGCATTTGTAGAATACCGGCATGAAATGTTCCGCCAGTATTTTGGATGGATTATGCTATGTGCGGGGGCTATTTTGTTTGGGGCGTGGAAGTTATTGTATTCCTTAAAGAAAAAATCTGACCAATGGGCAGAGAGGATTGAGATGGGAGGGGATCTGTAGTGAAAACATTGAAAATGTCTATTATGGTGCTATTCCACCCGGTAGTAACGTTTCAGTACATACAGAAAAACCGGAGTGAATTCAGTTATCTGCCAGTTGCAGCATTGCTTTTATTAAGTATTATAGTACGTATATTTTCCATACAAGTAACACATTATCCTTTAGCAGCAGGTGAACCAAGAAATACGAATATTATGTTGGAATGTATTAAGCTGTTCGTCCCAGTATTGACATGGGTATTAGCATCTTATGCAATGACTACTATTTTAGATGGAGAAACATTATTCCGGGAAGCATTGCTTGCTATGGCGTATTCCTTGGTCCCATACATTGTATTTACCGTCCCGCTTACTTTATTAAGTAGGATTATGGAGCTGTCCCAAGGTTCTTTGTATTATAGTATCCAAAATGCCATATTCTTATGGGTAATCTTATTGTTTATTATTAATATGAAGGAAATGAACCATTTTTCTGGGAAAAAAACACTGGTTATTATATTGTTGTCACTGTTTACTATGGCAATGATATGGGCAACAGTAGCATTGTTCTTTGCAATTAGTTCGCAGTTTATATCATTTGTACAGGAAGTGCTGCTGGAGATGAAGTATAAAGTGGATTAGGGGGATAGAGAATGAAACAGAAAGTATTAGCATTTGTAACTGTATTTGTACTCCTGTTTGGGTTTCTGGCGTTCCCTTCCATTGCAGCAGAGGGGGAGGTATTGCCTATAAGTCAGGATGGAAGCTGTATTCTGGCAGAAAATGATTTATTCCAAGTAACAGGGGCAAATCAGTTTGCTGAGATTCAAATAAAAAATAAACAGACAGGGCAAATAGTAAGTACCAGTGTAACAGATGAAACAGTGGATTATTCTACTATTAATGAACGCTGGAAAAAGAAAATGAGTTCTTTATTTGCATTAAATTATACTAATTTAAAAGCGGGCTTCGGTGCAGTAATTACTACAGAATTGACAGGTGCCGATTATACAGCAGAGGCAGTAAAAACAAATAGTGGGGCATTGATTCAGTATGATTTTCCAGGTGCAGGCATTAAAATAGGGATCGAAGTTTTGTTGTCAGAAGATGGGGTAAGGTTTCGTGTCCCACAAGAAAGCCTTGAGGAATATGGGGAATTTAGTTTAGTAAGTATGGATTTCTTCCCATTTTTTATGAGTGCTTCTGATAAAAGAGATGGATATTTCTTTTATCCAGATGGAAGCGGCGCCATAATGGAATTTAAGGATAGCTCCCATATTAATGAAAAAACAAAGTATTATAGTGTGTATGGGGATTTGGAAGATTATGAAGGTATCCAAGGATTCTTTGATGAAGAAAATGCAAAAGTGCTGCTTCCAGTATATGGTTCTTCTATAGATGGGGAGGCTGTATTAGCAATTCTGGAGGAAGGGGAAGAATGTATGAAAATTAGTGTCAACCCTTCCAGTAATATGATAGGGGTCAATTATATTTTCCCTCAGTTTGTATTCCGCAGGGGGTTTGATGACCCAAGAGTTACTACAAAGAGCATGAAAACCTATGATGAGGGTACTACAAAAACCAGTTTTACTGTATACTACCGGTTCTTAGAATCAGGAAAGGCAAGTTACAGTGATATGGCGGTTTCCTATCGGGATTATCTAATAGGGAAGGGAGAATTAACAAAGAAACAAAATACAGAGCTTCCACTTGCATTAGATTTATTTGTAGGCACCAAGGAAAAAGGTATGCTTTTTGATACTATGAAGACAGTAACAACATTTTCACAGGCCCAAGAGATTTTAGAGGAGCTTCAAGCTGGCGGGATTAACCAGATACAAGTAGGATTAAAAGGTTGGGCAAAGAAAGGCTATGGCGGAGAACCATCTGGTTTTGATGTATCAGGAAAAGCAGGGGGGACAAAGGGACTTAAAAAGCTGGCAGAATATGCGCAGAAGAATGGGATAACACTATATTTGGAATCGGATTTTGTAAATGCTATGGCAGATACAGATGGGTATTCAAAGAGGAATGATGTTGTTTACTTAGGGAACCAAACAATTCTTACAGACTTGATGAATGAACAATTTTTATTAAGCCCATTAACAGCACAGGCCCATTTTAACCAATTTATAAAGAAAGCAAAAGGGATCCAATTAAGTGGCCTTAGCCTTGCATGGATGGGCGATGTACTTCCGTATAATTATAATAATAAATCACTGGTTTCTGCAAGCCAAACCAAAGAAATATGGGGCAATATTATGGCAGAAGCTAAGGAAAATTATGGTTCTATTTTAGTTGGCGGGGGCAATGCTTATGTCCTTAAATATGCAGATACTGTAAAAAATATTCCACAGGAAGATATGGGATATTTATTTACCACAAAATCAGTTCCATTTTATCAGATAGTAGTGCATGGCAGTGTAGATTACACCGGGATGCGCGGAAATTTATCTAGCAGCCTAGAAAAGTGTAAGCTTATATGGCTGGAGTATGGTTATCTGCCTCATTTTGAATTAAGCTATAAAAGTGCCGAAGAGCTGATGCACACAGATTATAATGAATTGTTTACATCAGAGTTTTCAGAATGGAAGGAACGTGTATTTAAGGTATACCAGGAAATGAATGAGGTGTATCAAGTTATTGGGAACCAGTATATTGTTGCCCATGAACAATTAGGAGAGCAGTTATATTGTACTACTTATGAAAATGGGGCAGCTATATATGTAAACTATGGAAATAATATAGCAAGTGTCAACGGAATTAGTGTTCCAGCCATGGGGTATTTGGTGGTAAAGGAAGGATCGGTGAAGTAAATGAAGGGCGAAGATAAGAAATGGAAATTGACAATGGGACAGAGAAAGAATCTGGAAGCCTTTATGTTTATTAGCCCATGGCTAATTGGAGCTGTACTATTTTTCTTGGGGCCTGTATTTGTTTCTATTAAGCTTAGTTTTAGTGAAATCGTGAAGATTAAAGGCTTTGTAATGGAATGGGTAGGCCTAGAAAATTATAAATATATTTTCTTATGGGATATTAATTTTGTACCTATGTTTTTACAAGTTATTTTAGATACTATTATTAATACGCCTATTACATTAGTGTTTTCACTGGTTATTGCTATTTTAATTAACCGTAAAGTAGTAGGAAGGAGCTTTTTTAGGACTGCTTTCTTTATCCCGGTTTTGCTGGGCAGCGGTTATGTTATGGAGCAGCTTTTAGGCATTAAGGATAATTCTGTAGGCGTTGGCATTGTAGTGCCGGGAAGCGTAGTAAGTATTTTGGGCCCAGTATTTACCCCAATTGTACAGAGCTTCTTGGATAGGATTACAATAATCCTTTGGAAGTCTGGTGTGCAGATTATCCTGTTCTTAGCTGGGTTACAGGGAATTTCTGGTTCTTTATATGAGGCCGCCAAATGTGATGGCGCAACAGAATGGGAAATGTTCTGGAAAATTACATTGCCTATGATTTCACCAGTTATTTTGTTAAATTTTATTTATACAATTGTGGCATTCTTTACAGATTCTAACAATGCCATTGTAGATTATATTATCGACCAGAGCTTTAAGAATACTCAGTTTGCAAGAGGTGCAGCAATGGGCTGGATTTACTTTGCCTTTACGTTTGTTGTTTGTATGTTAGTATTTGCAGTAATGCGGAAACGGGTATTTAATATGGGAGAAAGGAGCTAGATATGGCAGCCAATGGAAAAGTAAAGTTCGATACAAGTAAGATTTTTGTAGGGACAAAGGAACAAAACCAGATGCTGTTTTCTGGCATAAGGGGAATAAGGCGGATTATTTTCCGGGCAATGTATTATTTATTATTATTTGATTTAGCCTTTGTCTTTTTATATCCGTTTATTACAATGATTGTAGATTCTCTTAAAACTGATGCAGACCTAGTGAATATTACGGTAAAATGGCTGCCAAGTGAATTAGAATTTAGCAATTATGTAGTGGCATATAAGCAATTAAATTACCTAAATTACATAAAGAATTCAGCAATTGTTGCAATTGTTGCTACAATTGGGCATGTGTTAAGCTGTGCTTTTGTGGGGTATGGTTTTGCCAGATACCGTTTCCCCGGAAAAAGTGTTTTATTTGGCGGGGTTATCTTATCAATGATAGTGCCGGTGCAAGTATTGATATTCCCGCTTTATATGCAGTATTCCCAGTGGAATTGGCTAGATAGTTATTTACCACTTTTAGTGCCTACTTTCTTTGGGTTTGGGCTGAATGGTGCGTTTTTTGTATTCTTATTCCGCCAGTTTTTTGTAGGCCTTCCTTATGAGATGGAAGAGGCAGCTAAGATTGATGGATGTGGGCCATTAAGGACTTTTTTTGGAATTATGATGCCAATGGCAAAATCTTCTATGTTAGTATGTTTAGTATTATCCATGGTATGGCATTGGAATGATTATTTTGAGCCTAATATTTATTTAAGGACTAATACAAAGTTTATGCTGCCAAGCCGGCTTCCAGCATTATACGCATTATTAAATGCGGAAAATTTTGATTTTAATTCAACTAGTGAATTAACAGAAATTATTTTTAACCAGGCAATGTTAATGGCAGCAACATTTTTAACAATATTACCAATTTTAATTATTTACTCTTTCTTGCAGAAGAAATTTATGGAAGGCGTAGAGCGTTCCGGTTTAACAGGTATGTAAGGAAACTGGCATTTTGCCAGTTCCCTTCAGAGGGTTTCATAAGCCTATAAAATTAAATGAATGGGAGGAAGAAAAATGACAAAGAAAAGCTTTAGAAAGCGCATGGGTGCATTGGTTATGGCAATGATCTTAGTCTGCAATGCAGCAGCGTGTGGCGGACAGGGAGGAAGTAACCCAACCACACCAGCACCTACCACAACTAGTAGTTCTAATTCACAGACACAGACAACTCCAGCTCCAGAAACAAATAAGGCAGATGAGCCATCTTGGCCAAAGGGGACTAAGATTGAGTGGTTTTTAAGAGGTGGTACAGCAGAGTATAATAACCATCGTTTCCATGAGCTAAAGGCAATTGAAATTATTGAAGAAAAACTTGGCGTTGATATTGAGTTTATTGTAGCAAATGGTGCAAATGAAGATATTGATAACCAATATTTGCTTATGATTTCTAGCGGAAATCTGCCAGATGTTATCCAATACCTTCACAATGAGGCATATAAAGGAGGAATCCCACAGTTATATGCAGAAGATGTCTGTATGGAACTAAATGATTTAATTGAAAATAATATGCCAAACTTAAAGAGGATTTTTGAGGAAAATCCTATTGTAGCAAAGGATATGAAGACAAATGATGGGAAATATCTGTATTTCCAGAAGATTAATCCAATGGTAAGCGAGTATGATATTGTAGATGCTGCTTACCAAGGTGTGGTAATGAGAAAAGACTGGCTGGATAATGTAGGCTTAGACACACCTACTACCATTGATGAGTGGTATAAGGTTTTAACTGCATTTAAGACAATGGACCCTAATGGGAATGGATTGAATGATGAAATTCCATTTGATTGTGGCGGCGCTGCTATTAACCTGCTTTGGGGAGCATATAAGATTGTAAATGGCCCATGTGTAAACCCAGATACAGGAGTAGTGCAATATGGTGCAGCAACAGAAAATTATAAGTCCTTCTTAGAAGAAATGAATAAATGGCACAGTGAAGGATTACTTGGAAACTGTTTTGATGAAACCGGTGGATGGGCAAAGTCTAAATTGACAGATGAAGATATTGTTGCAGATATCGCGGGCGCTTGGAAAGGTTCTGCAAATAACTGGGAAAAATTCCTTCCAGAAATCCAAAAGAGAAACCCTAATGCAGCATTAGTTGCAGTCCCATATCCAAAGGCTGATGATGGAAATGTGTATACTATGAATACAAAATATTCTTACGTCCAAAGAGAAACTGTATTAGTATCTAAGGATTGTGAATATCCAGAAGCAGTAGCTGCTGTTATTGATTATATGTATAGTGATGAAGGTTCTGAGTTAATGACATGGGGCGTAGAAGGAGAGACATTCCAAAAAGATGCAAATGGAGTTAGGACTTTAACAGAGTATGGTGCAGAAAAGGTGGACTATTATGATGGGAATATGCCAAGAGTAAGTTTATATGCACCAGCTAGTACCGCATTCCCTCGTTTTGGAATGAATGATTTTTATGCAACTACACGTTCTGAGAATTATTTAGCTTCTTGTAAAGTATGGGGTGATGTAAAGCTTGACTGCTTATATCCAACAGGTATTACATTATCTCCAGAGGAACAAGAGAAGGCTACAGGGACAACATCTGATTTACGTGACTATATTGGGGATATGCAGTGGAAATTTATTACAGGCCAAGAACCATTGTCAAACTTTGATACATATATGGATACTTTAGATCGTATGGGAATTAAAGATATGGTACAAGTATACCAGGATGCATATGACGCATATCAGAAGAGATAAGATCCAAGGCTAAAACAGGGCTTGAAGCTAAAAACGATTTTATGGTATACTCTTTACTACAAGATATTTTTGTCTTAATGAGTAAGAAGGTTTTATTCTAAAAGGTTAAAAAGAAACAATAAGGTTATAAATAGGTAGTAAAGTAGTATGCAATAACTTAGAAAGAAACGCTGGGAAAAGGGTTGGCCATCAGCGTTTCTTCTCTCTTAATGGTTGGATATGGACATAGATAATTATGTGTTTATACAGCTTTTCTTTATAGAAATAGAGGAAGAGGTGCTAGTGTTGTCAAAGAAAATAATAGCTAGTTTTTGTATGTTTTTAGTGGCCTTGTCTATTGGTAGCTGCGGAAAAAATGAAAAAATAGATGATACAACAGAAAAAAACCAAGAACCAGTGGTATTAACATGGTATATACGTGGGGATCAAGATCGCTTAAACCAGATGGAATGTTTCTTAGAGCTGGAACGTAGGCTTTCCGTTGATATTGAATTTATTGCCCCTGCTGCAAATAGCGATGATGCTTATAAGTTAATGTTAGCATCTGGGAACCTGCCAGATATTATTATGTGGAAACATAATGATTATCCATGTGGCGGCGAAGTAGGAAGGCTGTATGCAGATCAGATAGCAATAGATTTAACAGAGTATATAGAAAAATATGCCCCTAATTTATCCCAGATTTATCAAGAACGGCCAGAGATAAAAAATGAAGTTATGACTTTGGATAATAAATTAATTTACTTTCCAAGTATAAATCCCATGCAGACAACAGAGGAACGGATAAGGAAGTCAAATTCAGGGTTGGTTATCCGCAATGATTGGCTGGAAAAGGTTTCTATGGAAATGCCTATTACAATCCAAGATTGGTATGAGGTGCTTACGGCATTTAAGGAAAAGGATCCAAACAGGAATGGGCTGCCAGATGAGATTCCATTTGAAGGGGGAGGGATTGATAGTTTCCTTCCTGCATATGGCATACTAGGAGGTATTTGCCTAAAAGGGGATAAAGTGGTTTATGGCCCAATGGAATTAGAATATAAGCAGTTTTTAGAAGAAATGAATCTTTGGTACCAGGAAGGGTTAATTGGCAAGAGTAGTTTGGTTTCTTATGATAAGTGGACAGATGAGAATGTTATGGGGAATCTTATAGGTGCGTTTAAGGGTTTAGATAATGCGTGGACAAAATATTTGCCAGGGCTTTTGGAAAGGGTAGAGGATGCTTCTTTTGCTGCTGCCCCATGGCCAGAAAATGAAAATGGAAAAAAATATACTAACCGGGTAGAAATGGGGACGTATATTATGCAGGATTTAACAATTATTACTTCTCAGTGCAAAAACCCAGAAGCAGCAGTAAAAGTAATTGATTATATGTATGGAGAGGAAGGGAAGCTGCTGCTTAATTATGGGATAGAGCATAAAACCTATGAATTAGTGGAAGGGAAGCCTATATTAACAGAGTATGCAATGGAGAAAAACAAG
This sequence comes from uncultured Lachnospiraceae bacterium, assembly GCA_910577045.1. GTDB lineage: Bacteria > Bacillota > Clostridia > Lachnospirales > Lachnospiraceae > RGIG8607. The sequence continues at coordinate 140,595 of CAJTLB010000003.1, forward strand.
GAGGGCAGGCTGAATTTATACGAGTATGCTATGCCATATGTAAGTTTTCCAAAGTATGGGGGATTTGAAGCATCATTACAGGCTTATTTGCCAGCACAAGTGGAAGCAAGCCGGATATGGGCAGATTGCGATACAGCATTGATTTACCCGCCTGCGATAGCTATGCCAGTAGAAGATACGGTGCTAGTGACAGCTTATATGTCAGAGATTGACGCTTATATGATAGAGATGCAGATAAAGTTTATTTCGGGGGAAGAGCCTCTTTCTAATTTTGATATATATAAAAATACTCTTGTAAAAAAAGGAGTAGAAGAGGTAATTGCAGCCTATCAAAAAAATTATAATATTTATATAAACCGGGATTAAAGAGTTATGTTGTGATAAAAACAGGCAGAGAAATGGGGGATATTTCTCTGCCTGTAAACGTTATAAATCCATACAAAATTCATATAGCTATGTTATACTCAAATAAAAAGGGGTGTTGCTATGAACCGGGTTTTAGTGGTAGAAGATGAACCTGAAATACAGGAACTTTTAGCTGCCTATTTACGTAGTGAAGGTTATATGGTTACTATTGCAGGAGATGGTGTTTCTGCTTTGGACAAGTTCCATTCTATTCCTTGTAATCTAGTTTTACTGGATATTATGTTGCCCAAAATAGATGGGTTTGGTGTATGTAAGCTTATTCGGCAGGAATCTGATGTGCCTATTATTATGCTGACAGCACTTGACAGTGAAATAGAGCAGCTACGGGGGTTTAAACTTAAAATAGATGATTATGTGACGAAGCCATTTTCCATTCCTATACTTCTCCAAAAAATTGCGGCCGTATTGCGCCGTAGTAGTTATACAGTAGAATCTGATATGATCCAATGCCAAAATATTGTCTTAAATACTGCGTCAAGGGAATGTTATGTAGCTGGTTTGAAAATTGATTTAACTAAGCGGGAATTTGATCTGCTTTTTGAACTAGCTAAGGCTCCGGGAAGGGTTTTAACACGTGAAATACTTCTTAACCGTGTATGGGGATATGACTTTTTTGGCGATTGCCGTATTGTAGATAGCCATATTAAGAATCTAAGAAAAAAAATACCTGAGTATTTAATTGAAACTATTCGAGGGGTGGGATACCGTGTTCCGAAATCAAATTAAAATCCAAATCTTTGTTGTTACAAGCCTGATTTTACTGATTTCCAGCGCTATAACCTATTTAATTATCGCTTATGCTACTCCTGTTAGTTATAGCACGATTGTTACTAGCCGTTTTGAAGTATCAGAAGAACAGCAGGAAATTTCAGTAATAACAGATATGGATCATTTCCAATTAATTATAACTTCTTATCAGGAATTGGTGGTTGCAGCTTTAGTAGATGTACTTCCTATACTAATTTTATTGATGCTGGTATTTTCCTTTTTTTGCGCGTTGTTTTATTCCCGTTATATTACCCATTTGTCTACTACATTATCGGATCTACAGACGGCACATAATGCACTTAAGCAGGATATTGAACGGGAACGGAAACTAGAAGAGCAGAGGACAGCTTTTTTTTCTGCTGTTTCCCATGAATTAAAGACACCTGTCACTATTCTAAAAGGACAATTAAATGGTATGCTAGATGGGGTTGGGGTTTATCAAAACCGGGATAAATATCTTTCTAAGTCGCTTCGGGTTACTTGCCGGATAGAAAATCTGGTTCAGGAAATCCTAACTGTTTCACGTATGGAAAGCAGGCGGATGGAACCACAGCTTCAATTAATTGATCTTACTAGGCTTATTAGGCAACAGGTAGAAGAGATAGATGATATACTTGTGTATAAAGAAATTCAGGTATCTTTTTTTATGCCAGATTCTGTTTTTATTACTGCTGATTTAGCATTGATGCAGAAAGTCTTTAATAACCTGTTGTCCAATGCCGTTTTTTATTCACCAGAAAAAGCAGGGCTGTCTCTTTCTATTGTACAGGAAGCACAATATGTGGAATTTCAGGTGGAAAACAGCGGGTCTTATATCCCAGAAGAAGCTTTGCCCCATGTATTTGAAGCATTTTACCGTGTTGACCAATCCCGTAGCCGGGATACTGGAGGAAGTGGGCTGGGATTATATATTGTCCAGATGATACTAAAGTTACACAAAGCATGGTTTTGTATAGAAAATACAGATACTGGCGTACGTTTTACTATCCGTTTTCCTAAAGAGCTATCCTTGCCAATATAAGTTTTTTATTTCCACACAAATCACATAATTTCTCCAAAGCTTTTTCAAAATTCCGTGTTATGTTTATTCTATAAATAAAATAAACACAGAAAAGAGGCTTTACCATGTATTTTCAATTAAAACAACTTAGTATGACATATCCTTCTGGGAAAGAAGCCCTTAAAGACGTAACACTTGAATTAAAAAGCCCAAACCTAATAGGGCTTTTAGGACCAAATGGGGCAGGGAAATCTACATTAATGCAGTTATTGGTGGCAGGGATCCTTCCTACAAAGGGAGAGATTCTTTTGGATAATGTCCCATTAATGCAGGCAGAACATCTTTTAAAATCAAAACTAGGTTATTTGCCCCAAACGTTTGGTTTATATGATGAGCTAACAATTTATCAATTTCTAGATTATATAGCAGCATTAAAACAAATTCCTAATCGGAAACAGGCAATTGATTCGGTTCTTTCTGATACAAATCTTAAAGATAAGAAAAAGATAAAAATACGTACACTTTCTGGAGGCCAGCGCCAAAGAGTTGGTATTGCCCAAGCACTTTTAGGAAATCCACAGTTTTTAATTTTTGATGAGCCTACTGTAGGGCTTGATCCAGAAGAACGTATTGCTTTCCGAAATTTATTCTCGCGTATGGCGCAAGAAAGGCTTGTACTGCTTTCTACCCATATTATTGAAGATGTACAATCTGTGTGTAACCAGCTTATTGTTATCCATCATGGCAATATTTTATTTGTTGGCACGCCAGTAGAGCTTATCTGCCAGGCAGAGGGGCATGTGGGAATCTTTGAAGAAACAAATATTGGGCAGGAGTCAGGTATATCTATTACATCGCGGGTTAATACATCAAGAGGCATTATCTGCCGCGCTGTTGCTGATAAGCTTCCAGTATTTGCATCTTTTGCCGAACCAACATTGGAGGATGCTTATCTTTATTTAATTTCAAAGGAGGATGCAAAATGAAGGTTTTTCGTTTAGAACTCCGCCGATTGCTTCTTTGTTGGACAACATGGCTGGTAATTATATTGTCTTTAGCCTGCTATTTTGCTGGTTATTCTTTGTATCCAATGCTACAATGGACTACTATGGCAGTAATTTATCTTGCAAACCCTATTTCAATTAGTACTCTTGGGGCTACTATATTATTTTCCATATTAACTTTATATGAATTAAACCGAATACATAAGAATCATATGGATGCAGTTATTTATAGTATTTTATCCCCGTTTACTATGATATTGGTACTAGTGCTGGGATTAATTACTTGTGCACTGTTGGCTGCTCTATTAGGGTTTTTGTTGTTTTTACCTTATACATACCAGCAGCTTGATTTAGTTTTTTCTTTTAGTGATTATTTTTTATGTTGGTTCTTAATCTTTTTTCCAGGGCCTGTGTTTGGCATATTATTTGCAGCCTGCTGTTATTTTATTACACAGCGTACAGATACGAGTATTCTAGCTGTTATTGTTTTTCTAATTTTTTCACGGAGTGGCGTTCGGGAAAAACAATGTTGGTGGCAGTGGAGCCTGCCAGTTTTTTCTGCTTTGTCAGATGATTTTTCTAATACAGTGGTTTTTCGTGTTGCTTTTTATAGTAGGAGTATCTGGTTATGTATTTTAAGTGGCTGTTTTATTGTTGGATTGTTATGCGTAAGGCGTTATAAAAAAAATATTTTAAAATCTTTTCTTTTGGGCCTTCGAAAGCCATGGATTATCATGTTAGGCTGTTGTCTGTTTTTTCTTGGGGCTTTACTTTGGCATTATCAACCTTTTTTTGATGCTTCGCCGTCAGATTGGATATCGGCCTTTGCTGCACATGAAGAACATACACCTTTGGATTTATTTTTGACAGGGACAGAATTAACAGTAGATATTACAGAAACTACATTTGGCAGTATTTCTGGAAAGGCTATATATCATATTGAAAATAATTCTGGGCAGCCAAAAGAAATGTATTTCCATTTGGATTCTGGTTATAAAATCCAATTAGCTACAATAAATGGAGAGCCTATTTCTGTAATAGAAGATCCTTTTGATTTAATTTCAATGCGTGATTGGAGGTGTATGCTGCCTGCTGATAAAGAGATTACTTTAGAGATTACATATTGTGGATATCCGAAGATGTGGAATGAGCAGAGTTCCACTCTTTCTGGTACAATGATTACCCAGAAATATATTGAGCTGGCTGGTTTACATTTATTGCCTGTGCCCCAATTAGAGCCAAAAGCTCCTAGTACGCCATTTTTGGCAAATATCACACTTCCAGCTTGGCTAACTCCTGTAACAACTGGATATGCAGTAAAATTGGTTTCTAGTAAGAATAATACAAAAACTTGGTTTGTCTCAGATTCTGGCACAGCTTCTATGCGGCTTTGGGCTGCTGATTATGTAAAAGCTGATTTACAAGGCGGTGGGATTCCAATTGAATTTTATTATAGCCATAAACACCAGAAACAGCTTGAAAAAATAAATGCAATCCCTGCGATTGAGGCAGCAATTACCTATTGTACTAAGCACTATGGGCCACGTAGTTTTGAGGAAGGGAAACCTTTTAAAATTATTCAAGGTACAGAGTTTGTGTTTGGCGGTTATGCAGCTTCTAATATTAGTGAAATATTGGAAGAAAGCTTTACTGTTAAAAATCTTCAGGATGTTAATAAGGGTGCATCTGGCGCTGAAGTGCTTGCGCATGAAATTATCCATCAGTGGTGGGGATTAGGGGCTATACTGGAAGACCAAGAAAATTTATACTGGACTTCAGAAGGGATTACGACCTATTCTACTTACCGGTTAATGGAAGAGCTGTATGGAGAGGAATATGCCAAAAAATATTATCTTGATAAATGGGATTCCTCTGTAACGAATATGCAAAATAATTTTTATATGCGCCATCCAGAATATATGGATCGCCTGCCAGAAAGATTGGCGGCAGATATACGTATAGCGGTTAATAGTATATATCTTTATGATGGTACGGCACAGATAATAAAACGTGCCGAGGAATTGGTTGGTGGGCAGGAAAATATGGATGCGATACTTTCCAGGCTTTATTTAGAAGGAGGGGTTACACCTCCATATATTACCTTTGATGATTTTTTAAATGCCTGTGGACTGACAAGGGAGGATATAGGATATGAGTAAAATTATAATATATGAATTAAGGCGCCTATTGTGGAATAAAGTTTTCTTTGGCATATTAGTTATTTGTTTAGGATTTGGCTTTTCTCTTCTTCAGGGTGAAATTATTATGGGTGTCTCTAATACAGCACCCTTTTCCCCATGGAGTTTTGGCAGCTATCTTTCTCAGCTAATTCCAGTAATCTGCCTTGGGGAGTTGTTTTTCTTAACATTTTTTTTCTCTGATAAAAAACGGAAAGTGAATAGCATTATACAAACTACCCCTATCTCCCCATGGCATTATGCCCTGATAAGGTGTGGTACAGTACTGGCTGGAACGTTGCTGCTTGCTATTTGTGCCATTATCTTATATCTTGTATCCTATTCAGTTTTGTTTGGTAAATTTAATTATGGCGCTTTGGTTTTCCCTGCATTTTTGGCATTATTCCCAGTTATGTTGTTCTGCCTTGGCGTAGGATATAAGCTTGGGAATATCCATTCTGTCTTTCTTTATTTGTTAATGTTTGTTGTATTTGTTTTGTCGGCAATGCCAATACAACCGATTTTAGATTTTTCTATGGGAAGTTTTTTTAAAACGCAGCCTTTGCAACTTGGGATACTAGATCCTGATTTTACAGTAACATATCCTCTACTGTGTGGAAGGGTAATGTATACTATGGTTGGTATCCTATTACTTGTGTGTGGAAGGCGTAAAAAATTTTCTAACTACAATAATATAAAAATATAAAAATTTGTAAAAATAGCTTGCAAATTTTTATAAAATAGGGTATACTTAGAAAAGTGCAGATATAGTACATCGGTAGTATGTCAGCTTCCCAAGCTGAAGAGGCGGGTTCGATTCCCGTTATCTGCTTATAAAACCCCTAATATTTACTAGGGGTTTTCTTTTTTATGTTGCATTTCATGTTGCATAAGTTCAAAATGGTCTAAAATCTTGAAATTATGAATAATTTTTCCAGTGTGTGTAGACAGGCGTTTTATAACAAAAGAGGGAAATTCTATATTATGGTATCCATTGGATGTTTTTGGAGTATTTTTTATTACCTAGTTGCCAAATTCATCTTCAATCATTGCTTTATTTATGGATATAATATTTTCTTAAAGCACAAATTTCCGAACGGCGGAGTGGGCCAAAAGCTGCTAATAAAATAGCAATCTCTATTTCTCTATCATTTTCATTTAGATATGCCAAAATAGTCTTTATATTATCATCAGTTGATACATAAAGTATAGGCTTTTCTTTCTTAGGGGTTGTGATTTTTTATGTTAATTATTTGTGATAGTTGCAATGAAATTGTTTTAATTCATTCGCGGCAGTTAAGAGCAAGACAATTATGTGAATTGCCTCATGGCAGCAGGAGATACCATTTTCGCTCCGCCGTTGTTGCCATTATGATTGTTTTGGACAATTCCTCCCCTCTACCTAAGAGGAAGGGAAATCCTTGCTGTTGATTGTTGGAGGACTTGTTATTTTAAGGTGTTTCTTAGAACTTCTATAACATTTCTGTCATATAAAATTACACCAAGTTTTTTAGATAACTCTATAGCAGATTTAGTAAATCCTTGATTGGTAATGACAGCTGCATATCGGCAATCATAATATTTTGCTCCAGCGTAAGCTTCTTGAACAGCTTTATTTCCTACAGGTTTAGAATAACATTTGCACTGAAAGCCATATTTTTTTCCCTTTTTATCAGCGATTATATCAATTCCTTGGTCTCCAGTTCTTTTTGTGACAATAACATTTTTAAAACCATTTTGTTTTAAAAGATCAGCACAGAATAATTCAAATGTATGCCCGTCTAATTTATCATAATTGATAGAGGATAGTTTAGATTTTTTACGTAACCGTTTCGGCATTAATTTATGATGATGCCTCTTAATGTCTGTCCATGTCATTTTAATAATTATGATAGCAGGGATTAAAGTAAGTATAACAGCAACTATTTTATTATGTAAATTATAGCTGGGAAATTTTGCTTTAAAGCCAAAATAGAAAAAGAAGAAAAATGCAATAAGTAACATTTTAACATACAATCTTTTGTGTCGTTTTAACCATGAACTACAATTTATAATACTTTTATTTGTATTATTTACGTTATGGGATAGTAAAAAAATAGTTGATTTTTTCATGATTACCTCCTTGGTGATTTTTTATATTTATAATGTAATTGTTATAAAATAGTTTTTCTGTGGTATATTCTTGCCACTATTTTAGATAGTTTGTATAATTAATAATATATTTCTTTCTTATAGTATTTTTGAGATATTAATATATTTAAATATCTGTACACATATATTTTGTAAGGTTTTCTATATGCAAATATGGTTCAAAGAATATTCTATATCCTTCAAAATCTTTGCAAAAACCATATTTTCCTGTATAACAAGTAAGTACTTCTTTCGAATATAGTTCTGTTACTTCCAAAAAATCCGCTGTTTCGTAGAGAGATTGGCAACCATGTTCATATGCGCTAATAATAGAATGAAGCCCAACAAGCCTATTGTACCCCCATAATCTTGCCCTATGTTCCTGCTTACGATTACAAATGTCTCGTTGGTCTAATATGTTGCCAGTTGTGGTGTAGTAATGACCCAGTTCTTCAGCAAGGACATATTTCTTTTCTTGCTCCATTAAATCTTTACTTATAGCAATTCGCATCCCTTTGATACGTCCCTTATATGCTATAAGATGTTTTTCTTTAGTTATTATATTATTAGAGTCGGTTTCTATTAACAAATCTTCATATATTGTTAAGAGATCATCCCCTTTTATGATAATTGAATCTTTTTCTTAAGTAGTAGGAGCACATCACTATAGGATTAAGTCTAGTTCTTTGTTTTTATTTTTTTGCCTATACGGTATTGTTCTGCATCTGGAACATCAATAAACTCTACTGTTTTATCAAAGTTTTGTTTAATAACAGCTTTTATTTCATCTAATGTTACATGAAAGAATTTGCGTCTATAATTAACCATATTTAACTTTTTCTTTTTAAATGCTTTATGTAAAGCTGCTTTTAATGCAGGTCATCATCAGAAAATATCATAGCATGGACATCAAAATTGAAAGGAACAGAAGTGTCACCTTTAGCCTGTTCACATTGTTTGGCCCGAGCTGCTTTTTCTGTTTCTTTTTCTTGTTGTTTTTTCAGTTGGTATTCAAAAGCTAAACGAATTTCTTTTACTTTTGAAACCAATTCATCACATTCGCTATTGAAAGTCTGAAGAAGTTTTTCTTTATAGTCTAAAGCAGATGCAAAATCAATTTAGCAAACGATATTGTTTGGTAAGTTGCTTCACTTCATCATCGATGTCTAATTCACGGGTTACATCTATATCCTTTTCTATGGCTTTCCCTTTTCTGTCTTTATTATAACACATCTAGCAGCAAGATTCAAACATAGAACATATGTTTATAATTATGGGTTGAAAGAATTGGTTGCTGTTTTTTACTTTCTTACCAAGGTATAAGGGTCATATTCTAACAGATGTAAAAGATAAATTTAAGAAGCAAAGCAAGAGAGTGAAAACAATAAGTGTTTTCTCCTTTACGTCTTATGATATTATTTTTATACTAGGCAATCTGTGATATAAAAGAAAGTATTACTAGACTTTTTTCTTAATCCAAATTATACTTAATATAATATAAATTAAATGTCAGGAAGGAGTATAATATGGATAAGTTTGAGGTATTATTACCAGAAATACCAGCAAAGGAATTTGATATTACGGAGTATGGCGCAGTAAATGGCGGAAAGGTTTCTAATACAGCAGCATTTGCGGAGGCAGTACAAGCAGCATCAAAAGCGGGAGGCGGGAAGGTAGTAATTCCGCCGGGAATTTGGCTGACAGGCCCGATTGAACTGAAATCAAATATTGAACTTCATGCAAAAAGAGGAGCATTAGTATTATTTGATAAAAATGCAGAAGAATATCCTGTATTTCTTTCAGATTATGAGGGACTGCCAAGAATCCGCACAGTATCCCCTATCCATGCAAAAGAAGCCGAAAATATAGCTATTACAGGAGAAGGGATTTTTGATGGAAATGGTCAATTGTGGCGTCCATTAAAAGAAATGAAGGTAACAAAAAAACAATGGAAAGAGTGCTTAGAGAAAAGCCCATATGTAATTGGCGGAAAAGAAAGCGGGATATGGCTTCCATCAGAAAGTATTTATCAAGGCTATCAGGAAGGGGAGCCTGATGTAACTGATCCAGATGCACTTGTAAAGGCGGCGCCATATTATGATTATTACCGTCCTGTTATGGTAAGTTTAGTAAAATGTAACCGAGTTTTAATTGAAGGCGTTACATTGCAAAATTCTGCAGCATGGAATGTACATCCATTATTTTGTACCAATATTACAATCCGTAAGGCTGTGATCCGCAATCCATACTATGCACAGAATGGGGATGGGTTAGATTTGGAATCTTGCAGCAAGGCACATATCCATGATGTCCAATTTGATGTAGGGGATGATGCAATTTGTATGAAAGCAGGTAAAAACGAAGTTGGGCGGAGAATACCTGTGCCAACAGAAGATGTTTATATCCATGATTGTGTGGTATATCATGGGCATGGTGGTTTTGTGGTGGGAAGTGAGATGTCCCGTGGAGTAAGAAGAGTAACAGTGGAAAACTGTACTTTTGTTGGTACAGATTGTGGATTACGGTTTAAAAGTGCGATTGGGAGAGGCGGCGTAGTAGAAGATATCCATATTGATGGCATTTATATGTCAGATATTCCAGGAGAAGGGATTATTTTTACTATGGGGTATATGCTTACCAGTATGGATAAAATTGATGAAGAAGAATTGGCAAATATAAGAAAAGAAGATATTCCAGAATTTTGTAATATACAAATAAAGAATGTATATTGTTGCAGGGCAAAACAGGCAATTAAGATAGAAGGGCTTCAACAGATGCCAATACATGACATTACTATATCAGACTCCTATTTCCTTGCCCAAAAGGGATATACGGAAAGCTATGCGGAAAATATTCATATGGAAAATGTAGAAATAGAAGAGATGTAAGGAAAGAATGGTTGGGTGGCAAAATATACAGGAACCCAATATTACAAATAATAGGGGCCAAGTTTGAGATAGGAAGGACTGGCCCTATTATTTAGTTATGATATATATTTTGGCATGAAAAATAGAATAGACGTCCTAATCTGCTGTCCATCTAGCTTCAAAATCTGTGGTTTCTAATTTTAAATTATTTAAGTTGCCTAAAATGGTTTTTCCGCCAGGTATCATTTTTAAAGAACCCATATAAGTTTTTATAGTGTCCCGTATGTCTTTTAAAGAACCTTTTGCTTTAATCCAGTTTTGTGGGCTGAAAATCCTGCCATTGTCGATAGCATCAGAAGAAGCATTGTCAAAAGCCATAGTAAGGCAAGTACCAGCCATATTTACAACGCTGTCAAGCATTTGATGGGTTTTTAAGGAGGCTAAGACTTTAGCAGGATCTGGCACACCTTCTGCCATTTTGTTTACTTCATTAACAATAGCTGATATAGAATATAAATGGTGGTATGATGCATAGGATTTCATGGCAAGTAAGGCTTCATTTAGATCCATAGGGTTATCATTTGTCCATTTTTCAATAATTGCTTTATAAAGTTCATTAAGGGCTTGTATTTTTTCTGGTTGATAGTCTTTATGGAAAAGTTGGTTAAAATATTTATCAAATATCTTGGTTTCACTATAGGAAATAGTGGGCCTTTGGGAATGCCAGGCAATTAATTGTTTCCCTAAATCTGTTAAATTTACAATATGGTTAGAATTATACTTTACTGGATCAGCAAATTCCCCTCTTTTTGTAATAAAATATCCATCTGTATAGCATTGTTCGTAAGCTTTTTTCATTAAAAGGACGGATTTATCATTACTCCTTAGGTCGCGGGCCTTAACAGCACTTTGGGAGTTTGTGCAATTACTTATTTTATCTGCCTTTTCTGTCTCTTCAATTTCATAAAACCGGAACATAATATATCCCTTATCTGCATTTCGGACAGATTCGCTGCAATTAAAAATGGTACTTAATGATTGGCAGCCATTTACTACATTTAGTTCCTTTACATAAAGGGTATTTCCGTCTATATTTAGCTTGGAACATATGGCAGTAATCCCATTATGTAAAAAAAAGAAATCACTGGGGTTCTTTTTTAATGTATTGGCGATGCCTTTATTAACTTTATTGCTGTTGCCAAGGGATTGGCGGACATTTTTCCGAAATAAATTGCCGTCTTTAATGCCTGGGATTTTAATACATTCTTTTAATGGCAGGGCAGCAATAACTGCTTTTGTCCCATCCATATTTAATTCCATAAATTTATGATCTTCTAATTGGAATGTATGGTTAATATAAGGGCGGTTCCGGTTAATTGCTTCATTATATTTGAATACTAACGTTTCTTTGTCCACAAGTATAAGGTTGGCACTTAATATATCATTTTCAGCCAGTGCTTTTTGGAAGGCCATTAAATCTTTTTCTGCATCAGGAGTAAGCCCTGCCGTAGTAATTAATTCAAAACAGATTTCATAATCATCTTCTAGGGCATTAGAAAGTTCATTAATTTTAACCTTTAATTTGTGGTTAGCCGCCTCTTGGAGCCTAGTTAAATCTGTAATTTGGATCCAAGAAGATAAAACTTCCCTTAAAGGTTCTGCATTTACCGTTTCATTAGAATAAAATTTGCCTTGGATAATATAAACAATAGAAGCTTGGTTATCAATATATACAGCATCAATTTGTTTATCGCCAGCCCCATCTGTAATACAGTCTTTTGCCTCAATTGGGTCTAAGTTGTGGATATTCCTTAAATACCATGCGATAAACCTTTGGCCGTCATTTGGATAGTTATTATGATAATAGTCCTGTTTAATTTCATTTACAATTTGTTGGTACATTTATATTCCTCCTGTATATTAAAAATTGAGTAAAGTGGGGTGTAAGTTTTATTTGGAAAACTTGGATAGCAGTATAGGGTTGCAAGTATTATATCGCTTGTAAGTATTTATGTAAAGAGAAATAGGAAGAAGGGCAAGTGCAAAGGGATAAAAATGGATTATTGTAGGAAAAGAAAGGATATGTTATAATTCGCCTATAGAATAAAAAGTACTTACTAAAAAGGAGATAATATGCGGTTTATAGGATGTAAGACACTTTTGCTGGATAATATTAAGGCCGTTATTGATGAAAATGTGCCAAAAGCAGAGACTTTTTGTGATATATTTTCTGGTACATCTGTGGTTTCCCGGTTTTTTAAACAGTGGTATGAAATAACCTCAAATGATATATTATATTTTTCCTATGTATTACAAAAAGCTACTATTGAAAATGATAATGTCCCATTGTTTAAAAAACTAGGTGAGATAGGGATTTTAGATCCAATTGATTATTTTAATAACTTAGAATTGCCTGATATGGAAGTTTTAGCAAAGGAAAAGCGTTTTTTCCAGAATACATATGCCCCAATAGGCGGCAGGATGTACATTAATAATGAAAATGCGTTGCGTATTGATTACGCTAGGAATATAGTAGAGGATTGGCATAAGGCAGGTAAAGTGAATGATATGGAATATTATTATTTAATTGCCTGTATTGTAGAGGGAATCCCATTTGTATCAAATATTTCAGGTACGTATGGGGCATTCCATAAGGAATGGGAAAGACGCTCCTATAAAAAATATGAACTATTTAGGCTGGAAGTTTTGCAAAATGGTAAGAATAATCGATCCTACCATGGGGATGGGGTTGAATTATTAAAGGATTTGTCTGGCGATATCTTATATATTGATCCGCCCTATAATGGCAGGCAGTATCTGTCAAATTACCATGTATTAGAGACGGCGGCAAAATATGATTTCCCTATTGTAAAAGGAATAACAGCGCAAAGGCCATATGAAAATAATAAATCTGATTTTTGTATAAAAGGAAAAGTAATAGAGGCATTTTCACAATTAATGGATAATGCAGATTATGAACATATTATTTTAAGCTATAATACAGATGGGTTAATGACTGTTAAAGAAATTGAAACAGTTATGAAAACTTATGGGGAAGCAGGCACATTTAAAATTTATGAAATTCCTTATAGACGGTATAAAAGCAGGAAGCAGGGGGCTAAAAAAGAGTTAAAAGAGCTGCTAGTATATGTCCATAAGCAAAGAAAGAGGTAATAATGTTTATTAAAAGCCCTTTAAATTATACAGGAGGAAAATATAAAATATTATCCCCGATATTTGAAATTTTGCCAGAAAAGGCAGGGACATTTGTGGATTTATTTGCAGGGGGATTTAATGTAGGGATTAATGTTAATGCAAAAAAAATTATCTGTAACGACCAGATTCATTATATTATTGATTTATATAAATATTTTCAGGCAAATAATGTGGAAGATGTAATAACAGATATTAAGGAACGAATCACAAAATATCAGTTATCACAGGATAATGTAGATGGTTATAACGCTTTAAGAGAAAAATATAATAGTGAAAAAAATAGTATAGATTTTTTTGTATTGGTTTGTTTTTCTTTTAACCATCAAATTAGGTTTAATAACCGGCAGCAGTTTAATACTCCATTTGGAAAAGAAAGAAGCAGTTATAATAAAAATATTGAAAATAACTTAATTGCGTTTTGTAATGCAATCCATACAAAGGACATTGTGTTTTTAAACCAAGATTTTTTATCTGTGGATTTATCAAATTTAGGCTGTGGGGATTTGGTATATTGTGATCCTCCCTATTTAATATCGACAGGTTCTTATAATGATGGGAAAAGAGGGTTTAAGGATTGGACGGAAAAAGAAGAATATCAATTATTATATCTGCTTGATAAGCTAAATGAAAAGGGTGTTATGTTTGCTTTATCAAATGTATTTTACCATAAAGGATTAGAAAATCAAATACTAATTGAGTGGAGTAAAAAATATTTTGTAAATTATATTGATAAGTCCTATTCAAACTGTAGTTACCATTTTAAAGACAGGGGGGCGAAAACAGTGGAAGTTCTTATTACAAATTTTAAACGGAGGGAACCAGAATGGCAGCAATTAAGCCTGGGGACATAGAGCTGTATAATAGCGCAGAGTTTTTCCTTGATATTTATAAAGAATATGATATGGAAAAATTACCACAATGGGTAAAAGAAAATATAGGGCAGGCCAAAGTATATGGCAATCAAAAGAAATGCGTTATTTTACCAGATGGAAGGAAATATCATTTAGATAATAAATTAAATGATATGACAGGGAAGGACTGGACTCTTTTTATTAAATCTGTTTTTACTACACATTACCCAACAAAGGGCCATGAGGCTTATGCCCATGAAATTAGAAAAATACACCCATCACCCAAACCTCCCCAATTAATGCGAGATTTAATAAGTTTTTTTACAAAAGAGGGCGAATTAGTATTTGATGCCTTTATGGGAGTAGGAGGGACTTTATTAGGGGCGGCATTGTGTAAAAGAAGGGCTGTTGGGATAGACCTAAACCAGAAATTTTTAGATGCCTATATAGCGGCAGCAAATAAATTAGAATTAGAAGTATTCCCAACAAAGTGTGGGGACAGTTTAAAGGTATTGCAAGATAATAAGTTAATGTATGAGTTACTTGGGGAAGAAAAAATAAGTTTATATTTAATTGATCCGCCATATGCCAATATGATGAGTAAAAAGAAAACGGGAGCAGATATGTATGTATATGGTGATATGGCAACTCCTTTTACAGATAGTCCAGCAGATTTAGGGAATATGGAAAGAGAAGAATTCCTTTGTGCCCTAAAAGAGTCAGTAGAATCCATTCTTCCATATATGAAAAAGGAAGGGTATGTAGTAATCTTTATTAAAGATTTACAGCCTTTGAAAAAAGAGGTTAATTTTCTTCATGCAGAAGTGGCAAATAAAATAAATGAAATCCCAAAGCTATATTATAAAGGGATGAAAATATGGGTAGATGAGTCTACAAAATTATATCCGTATGGATACCCATTTAGTTTTGTTGCAAACCAAACCCATCAATATATACTTGTATTTAGAAAGGAGAAATGAATAGAAGGTCATTTCTCCTTTGTTATTAAACGAAAGGTTTATTTTAAATTACAATACCTTCTTTTTGGAATATTGTTTTAATACATTCAGGCGCATAAGGGTTAATAAAGATTTTTCCAGATAAATTCATATAAATCAATACATCTTTATGAAGGTAGTCTGTCTTATTTCCGCCAAAAATACTTACACATCTTAAAATAGTGGCGTCGGGATAGTACTTTTTTATGTATTCCTCTTCAATACTGTCATAATATTGGATTTCTTCTATGCCATTTTGTAAAGTAGATAACTTTTTGCCTTCAACAAGGATAATATAATTTGTTTTATTATCATAGAGCACAACGTCTGGAAGGTATAAGTTTTCTCCATAAAGGTCTTTTTTAGGCAGAGTGATAAGGGTATTATTTTTTGTTCGAAAATACCCTCGTTCACAACCAGCATGGTTTTCATAGACTCCATGTAAGCCATGATATAAAGCAAGCACATGGAGCAGAATAGAAGTCACTTTTTCGGAGCTCATTTCATAGTGCCAGTAGGATTCTGGCAAAGAGACAGAGGTTGGCATTTGTATATCTTTTAATTTTATGTTTAATATATTGCAAATATATAGAAATTTGTTTTTACCATGAGTTTTGTTTATATAAGACTGGGATACGCCGTGCATGGCAATAATAATTTCCTTATCCCAGCCTAAAGCACGGATACATTTGGAAATCATGGATAATGCGCCAATATTAGGATCATGGCCTATATTCCCTGCATTTGCAGGTTTAGATAACCTTCCAGAGATTTCAATATAATTATTATATTTTGTAATGGTAATAGGGATATTTCCTGCGGGTGGCTGTTTCATATTTGCCTTAAAAGAAATAAGTTCTTCTAGTGATTGAAAAGGCTTAAACCATTTTGCAATATTTTTTCCAATAATTGTAACTCCAAGGGTTAAAAGAATATTTGTGCCAAATATACTGGTATCGCTAGGCCTTTTATTTTCACGCGCCCCAAGTTCTTCGTTATAAAGCATATATAGTTTAGCATTTGGGTAGTAAGGTGAAATATAGACAAATTTAGATCCTCTTTGATAGACACCAGTATTCCTAGATTCGTCATCATTGGTTTTCGTTTCTTCTATAGCCATAAGAAGGTTGTCTGAAGTACTGCCTTCCGTAGGGGCGTTTGTCTGTTTAAATAATAAAAAATCAAGGAAACTAGAACTGCCGCTAACTGTTTTTATAAAAATGGAAGCAGCATTTTTTACAGTAAGCCCTTCTACCTGATAAACAAATTGGAAAATGCCATTTTTAATACAAGGCCTTATTTTAACATTATTGCATAGAGTAATAGAGTCATTAAAATCAGTACAATACATGTTAATAATCTGGATTATAACAGATGCTTTTGGGCGTTCTTCGGTAAGTAACCATAAATTGTCCACTTTTGTATCCTCCTTTAAAAGAGAGTGTTTTAATAAGTTAAAAATGTCCTTTCCCATATTATAGCAGTTGGCAATAGCGATGTAAAGAGAAATGTCCTTTTGAAAAAATGCTGCTTACTTAAAACTTTGGCAGTTTTATTCAGGCATAGTTGAAGCCAATAAGGATATATGCTAAAATGAAATCTATAAATTGGATTTTTTGTATAAGGAGGAAGAGTTTTTATGGAATGGAAAAGTAAAATAGAAGATGGCTGTTGTGCAGATGAATTAGAAGAAATGATAATTAACTATATTCAGGCAGGCTTTTGGTCAAATAATAAAATTCTAAAAGAATGTGAACAATACATAGAAGATTTTTACCCTGATGAATGTAATAATGTAACGAAAGATGACTTGCTTGAAATAATAGAAGCACTCTGTAAAGAATTCCAAAATACGGGGAACCAAGAAAATTTCTTAAAATTAGACTTAGCTTTTTGTTCTTTAAGGAAACATGGGATTGTCGCATTACATTATGCTGGATATACTCAATCTGATGGATTTTCGGATTGTAATGAAGTGGCTGCATGGTTAGATGAAAAGGGAGAAAAGGTGGTTGGCTGCTGTTTTTATACGGAGCAAGATTTAGAACATATTTTACATAAGGATAGTGCTTTATTTTATTTTTCTTTTGGTAATTACTTTGAAAAGCCAACTGCTGAGGAAGTTGGGCAAATAATTGTTAATGAGTTAAAGAATGCTGGGCTTTGTGTCCAGTGGGACGGAACTGCTGAAACAAAAATTGCAATTAAAAATTTCGAATGGGATAAGTATTATACTGATAAGGAATAAGTTATAAATATATTTCAGTTTATGGAGGTATAAAATGGAAAGGATTATTAAATCTATGGAAGATAAGTATCTTCTTCCAGCATTAGAGCTAGTTGAAGATGTTTTTACAGAATGTGACAGCCCAGAAGAAGGTAAAATGGTGCGGAAGCTGGTTGAAGAAATCCGGGCAAAAAAATATTATCTTCCAGATTTGGAATTAATTATGGTTAATGAGAATCATGAAATTATAGGATATGCGATGTTTTCACGGTTCCATATTGAAGGAAGATACGAAAATGAACTGCTGATATTGACCCCTGTTGCTGTAAAAACAGAATTGCAAAGGCAACATATTTCAAAGGATTTGTTAGAATATGGATTTGAAAAGGCAAAAGAGGCAGGTTTTAAAGCCGTGCTTGTAGAAGGAAACCCAAAAAATTATAATCCTCGTGGATTTCAATCCAGTTATAAATTTGGGATAGAAGCAGGGCCAAATGTAAAGCTGCCAAGCCCCGACTGTTTAATGGTTAAGGAATTGGAAAAGGGAGCATTAGATAAAATAAATGGTTTGGTTGATTATTCGTTTTATGAGGCACTCCATGAAGGATAAATTCAGACTGATAGTAGTTTTAAAGCAATAGCCGAACTTGAAAATAAGAGGTGCCTCTCCTGTGGTTTAGGCAGGAGGGGCATTATTTTTTCACTTATTTTCCTATCTCTATCAAAAAAGGCAGGCAATGTAACAATCAAGCTTTACTATTTCCCATAAAACAAGAATTATTAAATTACTGGTTTTTGAAACCATTAAGGTTTAAGTTTTCTCCGATACATGAAATAATGTTATGATGATTAAAGCCAATTAACCATTGGAATTTTTTAGAAATAATATAGTAATCTAGCCATCCATGATCTAAAAATGCTGTTTGATTTAATAAATCAAGTGTTTTTATCAATTCAGGTATATAACTCTCAAAAATCCAAAATACCTCTCCATTGTGCCAAGAACAATTTCCTTTATCAATTAAAAAATAAACCATCTTATCATCTGGTATAATTTGGGGTAAAGAATAAAACCATGTTTTATAATTAACTGAATAACACCCTAAAAGATTTTTCATACATTGTGGGCTATATCCATTTGTATTAGCCCAATGCAAACCATTTTTCCATGTTTTTGTTTTATCTGCATATTTATCTGTAATCTTCTGATATATCTTCTCCCACTGATTTCCGCTTACTTTATGAAAGCGTTCTTTCAATATGCCACACTTTGTTACTACTTCGTGTTCGAATCGGAATATATCATTTGCAGGCTTCTTCTTATTCATATTTTATTTTCACCTTCAATTTATAGGCATATTTTGTTGGATAATTATCGGCTCCTTAGAATATTATCTGAACTGGGTATGCCTAATATGAGATCTTGTTTTAGTTCTTTCCAAAATGGTATAAACAAACCAATAGCAATAAACATAGAGGTACAATCTGCAATAGGCGTTGCCCATGCAATGCCATTTACGCCGATCCAAAGGTTCATCAGCAGCATAGCAGGAATATCTAAAATGCCTTTGCGCAGAAGAGACAAAATCAGCGGCTGTAGCTTTTTCCCTACTGCTTGGAAAAGAGTAATAATAATCATAGAAACCGAAACGCAGGGGCAGGTGACACAAATAATACGTTGGAATAAACTGCCATATTCTATAGTTAAAGGATCATCAATAAATGCCCTGACGATTGGACCAGCACAGGTAAGAAGAAAGAAAGTGCTAATTAAGGCGAGTGCCAGACTATAAATAAAGGTGGTCTTGACAGCAGACATCATGCGCTTGAAGTTTTTGGAGGAATAGTTATAACCAATTAGCGGCAATACCCCTTGTGACATGCCAGTGGCAATGGCAAATGCCAGCATATCAATTTTCTTTGCAATCCCGATTCCAGCAACCGCTTCGTTACAGTAGGAAACCATCAGGCGGTTCATGAAAATGTTGGAGAACACACCCATCAGGTTCATTACACAGCTCGGCAATCCGACCAATAATACTTCAAAAGGGATACGCATACGTAACGTGTAAAACTGTGGATGAAAGGAAAGCACTGTGGTTTTTCTTTTACGGAGGATCAGCACCATAAAGTATAACGTAGCGGCAACATTTGAGAGCATTGTAGCAATCGCAGCTCCGGCAATTTCAAAGCCAAACAGGGAAATGAAAATCGGGTCTAGTATTATGTTAAGGATTCCACCCATAGCCATGCCAAAGCTGGCTTGCCTGGAATATCCTTCTGCACGGACCAAATGGGAAAAGGCGGCACTCAGCACGGTTGGCACTGCGCCAATACCAACAGCCCATAGGAGATACCTGCCGCAAAAATCATAAGTTGCTTCATTCGCACCCACTGCCGGGAGTATGTAACCTCTGAAGGCAAACACAAGGGCCCCATATAAAAAGGCTGCAATCCCAGAAGTCCATATGCTAAAGACAGATACCCTTTTCGCTTTTTCCAGGTTCCCTTCCCCTAAGGAGCGTGAAATCAAGCTAGAGCCGCCGATTCCAAACAGATTAGCCATACCAGTAAGTAAGAGAAACAGTGGCATACAAAGGGAAACTGCTGCAACTTGATTGGGGTCCCCAATCTGCCCAATAAAAAAGGTGTCCGCCATATTATAAATTACTGTGATTAACTGGCTGATAACCGTAGGGACTACCAAAGAAATAACTGCCTTAGGCACTGGCATTTTTTCAAACAGCTCTTGATTTTCATTCATTCTGTATATTCCTCCATTTTGTTTTTTCAGCTGTTTTTAGGCGGATAAACTAATAGTGCCATGCCTATTTAACTTTCCGCATTTCCTCACGGAGAGCAGAAGTGAGATGTTCAAACAATTTTATAAATGTTTTTCGTTCTGAATCCGTAAGCGCTAAAAAAGCGGTATTTTCCGCCTGCACAATCTGATCTGCGGTATTTTTGGCAAGTGCAATGCCTTTATCAGTAAGCTGAATATATTTGCTTTTTCTGTTATTCTTCGTATATTCCAATAAAACGTATCCATCTTTTACTAATGTTCTTAAAGCAGAATGAATTGACTGCTTGGGTTGAAGCAGTAAATCCACTAAGTCTTTCTGTGTACACTTAGATTTCTCGCGCAAAACATATAAAATCCACAATGCAAGCTCTGGCATATTAAAATTTCGGGCTGCACTACGGTAAATATCATTATACTGTTTAAATAAACGGTTAAACTTTATAATTTGCTCCTGAACATTGTTTTTCAAATTATTTTCTCCTTTGGCCTGAAAATAGATAATAGCTATTATAGTCTGTTTTCGGACATTCGTCAAGGCTTTTGCAGAACTTCCTATGATCATATATATATTAATTATTCAGAATATAGTCTATATTGTTATTTTTTTAAGCTCATGGATAGTTCTAGGACACAACATGGAGCAACATTAATTTAAAAGGGAGAAATAACTTGCAAAGGTAGAATGAATATACTACAATCGAATTAATTACGCATGTATTTTAAAGAAAAATGGAGGATTTTATGGTTACAGGAGTAATTAAAAATAAAATTGATAAAATTTGGACAGATATTTGGGCAGGAGGAATTACAAACCCTTTAACAGTAATTGAGCAATTAACCTATTTTATGTTTATCCGTTCTTTAGATGAGAAAGAATTAGAAAATGAAGTATTTGAAAATATGGCGCACCAGAAAGTGGATAAAATATTCCCACAATCAGAAATAGGGCAATCTATGCGATGGAGCAAATTTAAGGAAAAAGATGCCCGTGATATTTTTGATATTATATCACAAAGAGTATTTCCCGCTATTAAAAAAATGAAATATGGGCAATTGCCAGATTTTAATGAAAAAGAGGAATTAATAGAAATACCTGATAATGAGTTAAAAAAAGAAAGTGGAAAAACGGCTTTTTCCAAGTATATGGAGGGGGCTACATTTTTAATTCCTACGCCGCAGGTAGTGCAAAAGATTATTACTGGCCTAGATGATTTATACGAACAAGATATTGCAGGGCTAGATATGCAGGGTGATTTATATGAATATATGTTAGGAAAATTGGCGACCGCGGGCCAAAATGGGCAATTTAGGACGCCAAAGCATATTAGGGAAATGATGGTTAAATTATTAGAGCCTACGCCAGAGGATTATATTGTAGATCCAGCATGTGGCACGGCAGGCTTTTTAGTATCTGCCTCTGATTATATTAGAGAAAAATATGAAAGTACTATGACAGAGGAACAATGGGAACATTTTATAAGTACTATGTTTACAGGGTTTGATACAGATAATACTATGTTAAGAATTTCTGCAATGAATTTAATGTTACATTCTATTACAAACCCAGAGATTCTTTATAAAGATAGTGTTTCAAAGCAGAACCAAATAAGTGGGAAATATACTATCTGCCTAGCAAACCCGCCATTTAAGGGCACAGTAGATGCAGAAAGCATTAATGATGATTTAAAATCTATTACGAATACAAAGAAAACAGAATTATTATTTTTGGCATTGTTTATCCGTTTATTAAAGATAGGGGGAAGGTGTGCCTGCATTGTTCCTGATGGGGTATTATTTGGAAGCAGTAATGCGCATAAATCCATTAGGAAGGAATTAGTTGAAAACCACAAATTACAAGCAGTTATTTCTATGCCATCGGGAGTATTTAAACCATATGCAGGGGTATCAACAGCAGTTTTATTATTTACAAAGACAGGAGCTGGCGGGACAGATTATGTATGGTTTTATGACATGAAGGCAGATGGCTTTACTTTAGATGATAAACGTTCTGAAACCCTTGAAAATGATATTCCAGATATTATTGAGCGTTTCCATTCCCTAGAAAAAGAAACAGATAGGAAAAGGACAGAACAAAGCTTTTTTGTGCCTAAAGAAGAAATTGTAGAGAATGGGTATGATTTATCTATTAATAAATATAAAAAGGTAGAATATGTTCCAGTAGAATACCCTTCAACAAGTGAAATTATTGCAGAAATAAAAGAACTCCAAAAAAAAATTTCAGAAGGGATAGAGGAATTGGAAGGGATGTTGTAGGGGTAGGAGGAAAATAAAGAAATTATTGAATAATTAAAAAGAAACTATTAAAGTATGGTAGATAATAAATGAAGAAATATAATTAGGGGATAAGTTTGTAAGAATAATATTTTTGTGATATACTTTTTAATAAGGAAAGATAGAGAGTGATTTATATTATTTAAAAGGAGGAATTAGAATGGCTGGCGTAAGTGTTAATATAAAACCAGAAATTATTAAATGGATATTACATGTAATTCAGTTTGAAGATGTAACCGATGCTACCATTGAAATATTAAATAAATGGCAGGCAGGCGAAAAGATTCCAACTTTTAACCAAATAGAGGATATGAGTAGAAAGACAAATATTCCTTTTGGATATTTTTTTCTTGATAAACCTCCTATAGAGAAATATTCTATTGTTGATTATAGGACAATTAATAGTGTTAATATAACTGAACCAAGCAGAGAATTAATGGAAATAGTGGATTTAATGACAGATATCCAAGAATGGATGGTAGAATATGTAATTGAAAATGGACAGGAAGAGTTAGAATATGTTGGCAGTATAGAAAACACAACCAATATTCAAGTGGCAGTAAACGATATTAGAAAAAGACTTGAGATAGATATTGACTGGTATGCAAATACGAAAAATATAGGGGAGGCGTTCCGTTTTTTAAAGAAAAAAATAGAAAATGTAAATGTTCTTGTTATGATAAGTGGAATAGTGGGAAATAACACACATAGGAAGTTGAATATAGATGAGTTTAGGGCATTTACTCTGGTAAATAAATATGTGCCATTAATCTTTATTAATTCTTGTGATAGTGAAACAGGAAAGATATTTTCTATTGTTCATGAATTAGTCCATGTATGGATAGGAGAAAATAGTTTTTACAATGTACCAATGGATGTCAATAATATAAGCCATAGAACAGAACAATTCTGCAATTCTGTTGCAGCAGAGTTATTAATTCCTACAGAGAAATTTTTAGAAAAATGGGAAGAAAATAACAAAGAAGAAATAGATAAAATAGATACAATAGCAAAATCCTTTAGATGTAGTAAGTATGTTGTGGTACGTAAGGCTTTGGATAATAAAAAGATAAACCAAAGTACTTATGAACAGATTGTAACAAAACTTAGAAAAGAATTTATAGAGTGGAAGAAAAAACACAAAGAAAACAAAAGTATTGGTGGGGATTATTATAGGAACTTGGCAAGTAAAATAGATAAAAGGTTTATTATGGCATTAGCAAGAAGTGCTTCTGAAGGTAAAGTCCAATATACTGAAGTATATAGGCTTACAAATACTAATAGAAAAACATTTGAAAAACTTCTTGATGAAATGGGAGGTGTTAATTAATGGAAGAAAGGTTTTTGCTAGATGCCAATACATTTATTACTCCATTTAAGAATTATTATCCATTTGATCTTACACCAGGGTTTTGGACACAATTGGCATTAAAGCTTCAAAGAGATTCCGTATATATTTTAGATGTTGTTAAAAATGAAGTTATGAAAGGCGAAGATGAATTATCAGAATGGTTTGAATTAATTGATAATGTAAAAATTGTTGATAGAAGAAATACGATAATTATTAATAAATATAAAGAAGTTTTAGAGTTTTTACAAGAAAGCCCTTTATATTCAGAAAGAGCATTAAGAAATTGGTCTAATATAAGTGTAGCTGATCCTTGGTTAATTGCAGCTGCAAGTGCATTGGGCTATACATTAGTAACATTTGAGACATCAGCAGGGATTATTTCTATAAATAGTCCAAGTGGTAAGCCGAAAATACCTGATATAGCGAAAGCGTTTAATGTAAATTGTGTTAATTTGTTTTATTTTATGAGAAAAATGAATATAGCCTGGTTAGGATAGTTGTATAGTTATATTAAGAATTTTATATAGATTTTTTTGTATAATTTTTATAAAAGAAGTATAATATTGGAAATAATAAAATTAATAGAGCCAATAATAGAGTATAAAAAAGATATTTGGCAGTTTTGGCAAGAAATAATTGGTTCAAATGAAAAAGATAAGTTTGTTGGATGTGGAAATCCTAAAGAGTGTTTACCTGCTAAAGAATAGATTGAAACAATAAAATTACATAAAAAAGAAAAAAATTACCCAAAAGATATAGTCCTTGTGGAAAGATATATTGTTGTACATGGAAAAGATAATAAGATTGTCGGAATAGTAGATTTATGTTATCGTATTAATATACCTATTTTAAGCGCATGGGGCGGGCATATAGGATATTATGTGCGTCTAGATGAAAGAAGAAAAAAGAAAATGAGATTTTAAATTGTGTTTTGTTTACTTTTTGCAATTATAGAAGAAGTAGAGAGATGGTATTTAGGATATTATAATTTAAGGGCAGATAATTATATTTCAGAATATGATGTGATGTTAAAGATATAGTTGTTGAAAAGCAAAAAGATATATAAGAAATTAGATATAGTTTATAAAGTAATTGAGGTCGAAAAAGAAGAGATTAACAAGTTTGATGAATTTAGATTTGTGGGGGTGATGTAGTGAGTGTGATGTTAAAAAATATTGCTATTATTGCGGCTGGGCAAGGTGCACCACAAGGAGACGAAAACTATTGTGATAATGGCATACCATTTGTGAAAGCAGGGAATTTGGTGGAACTTGTGGAAGGAAAACCTATTACTGAAATACAAAAAGTATCTGATGAAGTAGCAAAAAAACATAAATTGAGGTTGTATAAAAAGGGAAGTGTTTTATTTGCTAAAAGTGGTATGTCTTGTTTAAAGGGATATGTATATGTTTTACCACAAGATGCATATGTAGTTAGTCATTTAGCATGTGTCACACCAAATGAAGATATATCAGAGTATTTGAGATATTATTTTCAATATAATCGTCCCAATAAACTTATTAAGGATGAGGCATATCCATCTATCAGTCTTGCAGATATAGAAGAATTGAAGATAGATATTAAGACACAAATTGAAAGAGATAGCATTGTTAGAGATTTAGCTTCAGTTGCTCATTTAATTGGATTGCAAAAGAAACAGTTACAAGAGTTTGATACATTAATCAAATCCCGATTTGTGGAGATGTTTGGAGATCCAGTAAACAATCCGTTTGAATGGAAAAAAGTTTCCCTCTCTGAGTTGGCCGAAATTAAGATTGGGCCGTTTGGCTCGTTATTACATAAAGATGATTACATTGAAGATGGGCATCCTTTAGTTAACCCTTCTCACATTAAAGATGGTAAAATTATTACTGATAACAAACTCACCATCTCTGATGAAAAATTTGATGAAATGGCTGCTTACCACTTAAAAATTGGTGATGTAGTAATGGGGCGGAGGGGTGAAATGGGACGTTGCGCCGTTGTAACCGAAGATGGACTATTATGTGGCACGGGAAGTCTTCTTATTCGAAGCAAAGGGGAAATTACAGCTGACTATATACAAAAAATCATTTCATTTCCATCGTTTAAAAAGATAATTGAAGATATGGCTGTCGGACAAACAATGCCAAACTTGAATGTTCCGATTGTTTCCAATTTTAAAATTATCAAACCGCCGATTGGTGTACAGCATAAGTATTATTCCTTCGTCCACCAGATAGACAAATTGAAATTGACCGCTAAGGAAGGTCTTAAAAAATTAGAAATAATGCAGAAGGCATTAATGCAGCAATATTTTTGTTAATAAAAAATTTTGATGTTGTAATTATCTTTTAGGAAAGGTGATATTTAGAAAATCTGGAATAGTCTATAAAGATTAAATAAAAGAATAAAAAAGTTTATATTAGTTATTTTATGGAATAAGTATTTTATATGTTAATTTTTTATAATGTATTGTTATACATAATTTATTGTGATATAATTAAGTAACTGAAAAACAGTTGCATATAATAATGTAATGGGGTGATAATTATAGATGCCAAAGAAAAGTTACTTATTTAGAAAAATTATGTAGAAAACCTATACCCCTAAATTTTACTAAAAGAGAATTAGATATATTAATGGGGCAATGTGGATGTGAGAAATTTTCTGGTGGAAGAGGTTCAGGAATCGGATTTGTT
The DNA here is from genome assembly GCA_910577045.1 of uncultured Lachnospiraceae bacterium. Lineage (GTDB taxonomy): Bacteria > Bacillota > Clostridia > Lachnospirales > Lachnospiraceae > RGIG8607. The sequence goes on from CAJTLB010000003.1 coordinate 167,386, forward strand.
CATATAGAAACTAAAAGAGTATTACAGTTTGATGAACCCCATCCAGGAAAAGAGCTATATAAATATCAAGTTAAGAAAATAATACAGTTTTTAAAAGATGTTGGCGAAATAAAATAAATATCATTAATGTTACATAATATATAAGGTCAGAAATGTGCACTAGTTGTATGTTTACACAGATTAGTATAGTAGGTGATTATATGAATTCAATGTTGGAATACAAGGGATATCATGCAACCATTAAGTATGATGCGGAAGATGAGATTTTTGTTGGTGAAGTATTTGGTATTACAGATTCGTTAAATTTTCATGGGAATTCCATTGATGAGTTAAAGAATACTTTTTCACAATGTATTGATAATTATTTAGAATTATGTAAAAAAATAGGAAAAAATCCAGATAAAGAATTTAAAGGAACATTTAATGTGAGAATACCACCAGAACTTCATAAAAAAGCTGCTTTAGCGGCAGCAGAGCAAAAAATAACATTGAATCAATATGTTGTGAGGGCAATAAGCGAATCGGTTAAAGAAAAAAATGTTAAATTGAGTTAAAAAATGTCAATGGTTATAAGCTGTGAGAAAATGAAATAAAAAACAAAGAAGATTAGAAACAAAATCAGGCTTTGTTTGATAGCTTTAAATAGTATTTTTGATAAAATATTTGGTATACTTCTAAATAAAAAGAAGGAGTATACCAAAATGGATAATCAAATCTATAATATTATTAGTGATATGTCAGAAGTGCTTGATATAGTTCAAATGAAAAAATTACAAGAGGTGCTTATAGCAAGGTTGACAGTAGTCAATACAAAATCAGAAGAAAATAATAACAGTTCATATTTGGAAATGTTTCTTACAGCAAAACAGATAGAGGGTTGTTCTGAAAGAACCATAGAATATTATAGAAGTACTATTAGAACAATGTTAAATAAAGTAGATATTCCCGTTCGTAAAATGACAACAGAGATGCTAAGAGAATATTTATCATGGTATCAAAGGATAAATAACTGTGGTAAAGTTACTATAGATAATATTCGTAGAAATTTATCTAGTTTCTTCTCATGGCTTGAGGAAGAAGATTACATATTAAAAAGTCCTATACGAAGAATTCACAAAGTAAAAACTAAAAAAGTAGTCAAAGAAGTGATTTCAGATGAGAATCTGGAACAGTTGCGGGATGGATGTTGTGAGAAACGTGATCTTGCAATGATAGATATATTGATATCTACAGGTATAAGAGTTGGTGAATTAGTTAATTTAGATATTGTTGATTTGGACTTTGAGGAAAGAGAATGTATTGTTTATGGAAAAGGAGATAAAGAACGTAAAGTATATTTTGATGCAAGGACTAAGTTACATATACAGAATTATTTGGCAGAAAGAGTAGATTGTAATCCTGCCTTGTTTGTAACACTTAATGTACCATATCAAAGACTACAAATAAGTGGAATAGAAACAAGGTTAAGAGAATTAGGTAGAAAATTGCAGATATATAATATTCATCCACATAAATTTCGAAGGACAATGGCAACAAAAGCTATTGATAAAGGGATGCCTATTGAGCAAGTACAGAAATTATTAGGACATCAGCAAATTGATACTACAATGCAGTATGCTATGGTTAATCAGAGTAATGTGAAATCGTCTCATAGAAAGTATATGGCATAATATACAGATTTAGAATTGTGGGGGTGATGAAATGGAAGGAGGAGAAGAAATGCCAGAAATATCGTTGTTTTTTGGAATAAGAGTTACTATGTACTATGATGACCATAATCCGCCCCATTTTTATGCGGAATATAATGGAAACAAGGCTTTGGTGGAAATTAACGAGGCAAGAGTTATAAAAGGTGCATTGCCATCCAGACAATTAAAGTTGATTTTAGCATGGTGTGTATTGCATCAGGATGAACTTATGCAAAATTGGGAGTTGGCTAAAGATGGTAAACCGTTGAATAAAATAAGACCATTGATGTAAGGGAAATTTTAGGAGTTTCAGCACAAACATTGCGGAATTGGGATAATAACGGAAAACTTCATCCACACCATACTTCAAGTAATGGATACAGATATTATTCGCATGAACAATTAAGTCAAGTAATGAATATAAAACCAAATCTTGACAGGATCACCATTGGTTATTGTAGAGTTTCAAGTAATAAACAAAAAGATGATTTGGAACGTCAAATAGAGAATATAAAATTGTATTTAACTGCACAAGGGAAACCATTTGAAATTATAAGTGATATAGGTTCTGGAATCAATTATAAGAAAAAAGGATTGAAAGAACTTATGAAACGAATATCTCAGAATAAAGTTGAAAAAGTTGTAGTTTTATATAAAGACAGATTGTTAAGAGTTGGGTTTGAATTAGTTGAATATATTGCAAGTTTATATAATTGCGATATAGAAATAATTGATAACACAGAAAAATCAGAACAACAGGAACTTGTTGAAGATTTAGTACAGATAATAACTGTATTTAGCTGCAAATTACAAGGCAAACGTGCAAATAAAGCAAGAAAACTTGTAAATGAATTAATTGAGGAAGGTGGTGAAGATAATGATAAAGACAATTCGAGTAATGTTACTGCCAAACAACAAACAAAAGACTAAATTATTCCAATATGCTGATACTGCCAGATTTGCTTATAATTGGGCGTTAGACAAAGAACAAGAGAATTATAAAAATGGCGGAAAGTTTATATCTGATGGAGACTTACGGAAAGAATTTACACAATTAAAGAAAACGGAAGAATATGGCTGGCTGAATCATGTTTCAAACAACGTAACAAAACAGGCAATTAAAGATGCTTGTGATGCATATAAAAGGTTTTTTAAAGGATTAGCAAAATTTCCAAAATTCAAGAGCCGCAAGCATATCACTCCATCATTCTATCAGGATAATGTAAAAATTCAATTTACGGACACACACGTAAAAGTAGAGGGATTTGCAGAGCAAAAAAAGAAAAAGAAACAAAAATTAAATTGGATAAAACTTGCTGAACATAGCCGTATACCAACTAGCTGTAAATATATCAATCCCCGTATCAAAAATGATGGTCTTAATTGGTATATAACAGTTGGTATTGAGTATGGAGATTGTACTACTCTTCCTTCTAATGAAGGCATTGGAATTGATTTAGGAATTAAGGATTTGGCAATATGTTCTGATGAACATAAATATCAGAATGTAAATAAGACTCAAAGAGCTAAGAAATTAGAAAAAAGAAAACGTAGGTTGCAACGTTCAATCTCAAGAAAGTATGAGAAAAACAAGAAAGGAGAAAGCTACTGTAAAACTTGTAACATTATAAAAAGCGAAAAAGAACTCTTAAAATTAAATCACAGACTAACGGATATAAGCCAGAACTATTTACATCAGACAACATCTGAAATCATAAAACGAGAACCAAGTTTTATGTGCATGGAAGATTTGAATGTAAGCGGAATGATGAAGAATAAACATTTATCTAAAGCTGTACAGCAACAGTGTTTTGGAGAATTTAGAAGGCAGATAGAATATAAGGCAAAATGGAATAACATTCCAATAATTATTGCAGATAGATTTTTTCCAAGTTCTAAATTATGCAGTTGCTGCGGTGCTGTCAAGAAGGATTTAAAGTTATCAGACCGTATTTACAGATGTGAATGTGGAAATGTAATTGACAGGGATTATCAAGCTGCTATAAATCTTAAAAGATATGGAAAAATGATTTTAGAACAGCAATCTGTAGTATAACACTTTCAAGTTACTACAGATATGTACTGATACGTTAGTCAGGAATTTACGCCTATGGAGTGTACAAGAACTTGTTAGTAGATATTGTAGAAATACAAATCAAAAGCATACACAGAGAAGTAGGAATGAAACATAAAAGTTTACAACTTTTTATAAGTTTTCAGTAACGGAAGATAATATGTTTCCTAAAATTGTTCAAGTTGTTCCAACACAGGAACATACGGTATATGTTTATTTTGAAGACGGTAAAATTGTATGTTATGATGTAAAGCCATTGTTGGAGAAAGAGGTATTTGCCATTTTAAAAGAGATTGACTATTTTATGCTGACCTGTACTATAATGAATGACACTTTGGCATGGGATGTGTCTGGAAACCGAGATAATACGAAATGTATTGATATTGATCCGGAAACATTGTATGCGCTGGAGGCAGTAAAGGAGAAAATAGCATGATTTAGATTTTGTGGAGATGAATTATGGAAATGATGTTATTGGAAGATTGCTGTGATATATTAGATTCAATGAGAGTGCCGATTATGGCAAAGGACAGAAAGAAGGGACCATACCCTTATTATGGTGCTAGTGGGGTGCAAGACTATATGGCAGATTATATTTTTGATGATGAACTTGTATTACTTACTGAAGATGGTGGAAATTTTGGGTCAGAAGAAAGACATATAGCATACAAGGTTATCTGGTAAGTGTTGGGTAAATAATCACGCACATGTATTAAAACCTAAAGAGAGTATAGATGTTGATTATCTATGTTATTCGTTAATGTTTTATAGAGTTGATGGAATGGTTAATGGGGCAACGTGGATGAAGCTTACTCAAGTGGCAATGTGAAAAATGCTCATTCCATCAAGAAATATTGAAGAGCAAGGGAAAATAGTCAGAATTCTTAATAAAGTTCAAATGCTTATTGAGAAAGAACAAATAGAGGGATATGATGAGTTAATCAAATCCCGATTTGTGGAGATGTTTGGAGATCCTGTCGAGAATCCCAAAGGTTGGGTAAAAAAGCCATTTTTAAGTATGGGTAATTGTAAGAATGGAATGAATTTTCATCATGAAGATATTGGGATTGAAATTCATTGTCTAGGTGTGGGAGATTTTAAAGATTTGACTGTTATTGATAATGTGGAAGAACTTCCAAAAGTATCATTGAATAAAATGCCTTCAGAGGAATATCTTTTGAAAGATGAAGATATTGTTTTTGTGAGATCAAATGGGAATAAAGCCCTTGTTGGAAGAAGCGTAGCTGTTTATCCAAGTAATGTATCAACAACATTTAGCGGATTTTGTATTAGATACAGAAAAACAGATGATGCTATTTCGGTTCCTTATTTATTAAGAGTGTTAAAAATGGATTCAATGCGTCAAAAAATGGCAGGGAGAGGGGCAAATATTCAAAATCTTAATCAACAGATATTAGAGACTTTGGAGATTCCAGTGCCGCCAATAGAACTTCAAAAGCAATTTGCCGCTTTCGTCCACCAAGTAGACAAATTGAAATTTGAAGCCGTTAAAATCTTAGACTGTCACCGCCCGTTATAAGGTGATATTAAAATCCTCCAAAGACCTTGAAGATAAAGGATTTATCGCAGTTTGGCCACCTTATCACATTATACGATTTCACACAAGTTTACCCTTGCTCTCTCACCTTATAAGGGCAAAAACAAGGGAAGCAAAATTCAAAAGGGGGATTATCAAATGGAGTATAAAGAACTTTCTATTACAAATATTCCGGCTATTTCAGCTGTTTATTTTTCTCTGCTACAATGTAAATATGATTTTTATTCTATTGAACGAGATACTTTACTGATAGATAAACTGCGCAGTTTTATCATATCTGATTGCAGGGAATGTGACTTCTTTCTTGACGTGAAACAAAATACGTGTGAAGTTTACCCATATTGGCCAAGAGCAGCTATGTTGGAAACAGCGACCTTCTATATTGACTTGCCTCAGGAGCAATTCGTTGATTTTAATGCGTATAAAAACAGTATTATGTCAGCAAAAAACATATCAGATATAGAAAGAAATCATTTGTTTTGGGATTGGATTATTCAATTTCCGAAAGCCTTAAAACTCGTTTTGCAAAGTAATAGCTTTAGTTGTTATCTAAAATGGGAAAACGATTGGATAGTAGAACAGAACCTAAAGTACAAGAAAGAATTAGAGAGAATTAGGAATATCCTCGCATTTTGCAAGGAAAAGTTTAAGTCGCCTATTCAGAATATACAAGTTGTTCTTAATCCAATAAAGTGCGTATATTCCGCAGATTATCACTTAAAAGATAATAATTTTATTTTTTGTTCAGGTTCATTAAGAGAAGAAGCTGTAATACACGAATTTATACATCATATAGTACACCCTATTGTTGAGAACCGGAAAGATGAAATTCTGTGTTGCAATTTTACCAATCTCGATATTGATACTTCGTATTATCTCAATAATGATGAAGTGGGAATATTGAATGCTTTTGAAGAATATATGGTGCGTGTACTTACAGATGCGATTGTCAGTGGTAATGTTCCCGAAACCTTGGAGGTGTTTTTTGATCAAGAGATAAATCAATTCATGCGAACACCGCAAGTTTAACAGGTTGTCCAATGAACGCAATACACTGAGTACAAAACGTAGACTTGTGCGCGGGGTGTATTTCGCTCTCAAACGTCGAGAGCTTATTACCCGCCGAAAATGGTCCGACATTCTGATGAATAGTTTCCCTTGTTTCGGCTCATAAGGGCAAAAACAAGGGAATATATATCAGATTTGCACATTTAACAGGAAAAGCGCCCTGAAAACACAGGGCTTTCGGAGGATAACTAAGATAAATCAGAATTTTGAGGACATGCTTATGAATTACATTAGAAAGGCAAAAGTGCAAGACGTTTCAAGATTGGCTGAAATATTGATTTTTACGAAACGGATGAATTATAGGAAAACTTTTCATAATGATAAAGTTTCATTTGGGGAAATGCAGGTTTATCCTTTAGTGCAAGATTATATAGCAAACCCTGAAAAGTTGAAAAATATTTGGGTATATGATGATGAATTTGTAAAGGGAATGTTTCATATAGAAGGCAAGAAGCTTATAGAGCTGTATGTAGACTCTTTTTTCAACAACTAACAACAAGGAATCCCCTTCCTCTTAGGTAAGGGAGGAATTACCCAAAACAATAATAACGACAGTAGCGGGCGGAGTGAAAGCGGTATCCCCTACTGCCATGAGGCAATCTACATAATTGTCTTGCTCCTAACTGCCGCGAGTGGATTGAAACAAAATGAAGGAATTGGATCAAAATTGGTCGAATTTGCAATTCAACAATTAATAGCAAGGATTCCCTTTTCGCTTAGGTAGGGGGAGGAATTGCTCAAAACAAGTGTAACGGCAGTAGTGGGCGGAGCGAAAGTGGTATCCCCTACTGCCATAAGGCAATCCACGTAATTGCCTTGCTCCTAACTACCACGAGTGGATTGAAACAAAAATTTGATGTTCAGGATTTATTTGTACTAGAAAAGAATATCCATGCCATTCGTTTTTATCAACGTCATGGCTTTTCTCTGACACAAGAGCGACAGTTGGAAGAAGGAACAACAGAATATACTGTGAAAATGGAGCGATAATTTCGGTTCTAGGGAAGCGTAGTATGTTTCAGAGAAAGGAAGTAGAAAGGATACTTAAACAGGCACAGCATATGGATCCAGAGTATGAAATGTTTGGTGTTTCGACACATAAGTATAAACTAAATCCTCCTATCGATCAGAGATTTATACATGAAGTAGAGAAAAAGTATCATTTTTTGCTTCCAGAAGATTATATTCAGTTTATTACAGAAGTTGGAGATGGAGGCGCAGGCCCAGATTATGGGATATATCCATTTGGAAATTTTATAAGGAAAGGAAAAACGCCAAGAATTGAGAAATCTTGGGAGGCATATAGATGCAGTCTTGCAAAAATATTTACACCACAACCAATACTGTTTGATGAAGCAAAATGGCTTGCAAAATACTTTGAGTTTGACATAGGGGCATATGAAAAAAATCCTGAGAAATATTTTACTTATGAAAATAATAATGGTTTGTGCGATATGGATAGGTTTCTTGTTCTTGGAACACGTGGCTGTCAATGGAATTTTAGTTTGGTTACTTCGGATGAAAGATACGGGCAAGTATTTGATACAGACCGTGGAGGCGTTTATAGGTTTGCAGCATATAGTTTCAGTGAATTTTACCAAAGCTGGCTTGGAGATAGGAAAAAATTTAATTAGGAATTTTGTTAGTAATATAAAAAAGGTAGAAAAATAGTTAATTAAAAATAAAACATATATCATTAAGTATGTTAAAATTAATAGAAAAACTTTTAATAAAAAAGCAAAAAAGAAGTAGATACCATAATGGATAAAGCATTATATAAACCCAAGAAAAGAGCAGGCAATATGGATTTTTATAAAAGTATTTTACCAAAACGAGGAGAAGTCCTTGCTAAAGATAATAAAGTAATGTTAAAAGCAATATCCAATAAAGAATATGAAAATTATATGGCGGTATCTTATGAATGTGCCATTATAAAAGGTTTCTTTAAAAGAAAAAGCTTTAGGAAAGATTTATGGGAATCCTTTTTGGAGGACACAGCAGCCAATTATTCTATTTTTGATAAAGCCACAGGGGAATATGTGGGGTATTGTGGAATAAAGAATTTGAATAAAAAGAATTGGGAATTAGCGATAGAGCTTCTAAAAAAATATAGAAACCAAGGTTATGGATATCATGCACTTAGATTAATGTTAAGTGCCCTAACAAGTTTAACAGGGAAAAGGATATATAGGAGTAGGGTAGAACCTGATAATTATGCTTCGCAGAAGCTTATGAAAAAAATTGGGGCAAAGCCAAATGGAGTTAGTGAATTGTTTATTTATGGAGAAGATTTGCAGAAGTTCCAAGAAGAAAATAGGGATTTAATTGATAGGAAGTTAGAGAGATTAGCAAATGAATTTGGAGTGGAACCAATTGATTTAATAGGCCGTGTGCTGGAGTTTCGTATTGAAAGATAACAAAACATATGTAATGGAAAACGAGAAAGACACTAATATGCGTGCTAGTAATTATGATGGGATTGTAGCAGAATTATAATTAAAAAATTAAGGGGTTAATATTTCCTGCCAGATATAAAAAGATACAATAAAGGAGATGAATATAAAATGTCTAATTTCCAATTCCTTCAAAACAAAACAGAATATATATTATTTACAGCAGCGGCAATAGAAGCAGAAAAAATATATTACTCCTCTCCTGCCATGTGCGCTGTAGGCTGTAGGAAGGCATTAGAGCTTGCTGTAAAATGGGTATATTCTGCTGATACATCTATGCAGATGCCATATAAGGATAATTTACAGTCATTAATTTATGAACCTACTTTCCGGTTTGCATTAGATTATAATACATGGGGTAAATTGCCCTATATTATTAGGCTAGGGAATTTGGCTGTCCATACAGAACGGAATGTGCAGGCAAGTGATGCGTTAGCTTCTATAAAAGGATTATTTGAATTTATTGAATGGATCGATTATTGTTATGGGGCAGATTATAAAGAAAGAAAATTTAATGAGGCCCTTATCCCAAAAGAAAAAATAATGGTGGATACGAAAAAGATAAAAGAGCAGGAAAGTTTATTGGGGGAAAAGGACGCTGAAATTGAAAAATTGCGTAAACAAGTAGAACAAATGGCTGAAAAGTTGACTATGAAAAAGGATGACCATCAACAAAGTAGGAAATTTGTTGCGGAAGATATTACAGAGTGGCAAACAAGAAAACAGTATATAGATATTGACTTAAAAGAACTTGGATGGAAATTTGAAGGAGAAGATTCGGATATATGGGAGGAATATCCTGTTAATGATATGACAGGCGTAGTAGGGCAAAAGGGATATATTGATTATGTGCTTTTTGGGAAAGATGGATTGCCTCTTGCATTAATAGAGGCAAAAAGGACAAGCAAAGACCCGAATATAGGCAGGAAACAAGCAATGTTATATGCAGATTGTTTGGAAAGGAAATTTAACCGCCGGCCTATGATGTTTACTACAAATGGGTTTGAAACGTATTTTTGGGATGATAAGTCAAATCCACAGCGCCAGGTAAGCGGAGTATTTAGTAAGGGTGACTTACAAAAGTTAATGAATAGAAGGACAGAGAGAAAAGATTTATTATCAGTTGAAATTGATGATAAAATTACAGACCGTTATTATCAAAAAGAAGCCATAAGGGCAGTATGTGAAAATGTGCAACAGGGACATAGGAAAAATCTTTTGGTTATGGCGACTGGTACAGGAAAAACTAGGACAGCAGCAAGCCTAACTGATGTATTGAGCCGGGCAGGGTATGTGACAAATATTTTATTTTTAGCAGATAGGACTGCGCTAGTAAAGCAGGCAAAAGATGATTTTAAAAACTATCTTCCGCATATGTCGCTTTGTAATTTATGTTCCGATAAGGATGACAAAAATGCAAGGATTGTATTTTCTACTTATCCAACCATGTTAAATGCGATTAATTCGGTAAAAAATGCAGAAGGAAAGCGCCTATTTACGCCAACACATTTTGATTTAATTATTATAGATGAAAGCCATAGGAGTATTTTTAAAAAGTATAGGGCAATTTTTGAGTATTTTGATGCCATACTAGTGGGGCTTACGGCAACCCCTAAAATGGATGTGGATAGAAATACCTATGATTTTTTTGAAATGGAAACAGGTGTGCCTACGTATGCCTATGATTATGAGACAGCAGTATATTCTGACCATGTATTGGTGCCTTATTATACTTATATAGTAAATACAGAATTTCTAAATAATGGCATTACCTATGAAAAACTATCTGATGCAGATAAGGAAAGATATGAGGAAGATTTTATAGAAGACGAGGGCCTGCCAGAGTTTATACCATCAGAGGCATTGAATAAAGTGGTGTTTAATGAATTAACAGTAGATAGTGTTTTGCAAGATTTAATGGAAAGAGGGATCAAAGTTGCAGGCGGGGATAGATTGGGAAAAACTATTATATTTGCCCAAAATAAAAGGCATGCAGAATTTATTTTGGTACGGTTTAATAAATTATATCCCAAATATAAAGGGACATTTGCTCAAAGAGTAATTTGTGAGGACGCCTATGCGCAGAAAATTATTGATGATTTTAAAAAGCCAGAAGCAGAGCCGCATATTGTAGTATCAGTGGATATGATGGATACAGGGATTGATGTCCCTGAATGTGTAAATCTTGTTTTCTTTAAAAAAGTACGATCGAAAACAAAGTTTTGGCAAATGGTGGGGCGTGGGACAAGGTTAGCAAAAGATTTAACCTGTGTAGATTTAATAGATGGGGAGTATACTGGTAAGCGAAGATTTTTAATTTTTGATTATTGTAATAATTTTGAGTTTTTTGGTACGAAGCCAAATGGCTATGAAGGGACGAATACAAAGACATTACAACAAAATATATATAGTAAAAGGATATGTTTAATAGCAGCTTTGCAGGAAACAGATTTTTCTGGGGAAATATACCAGAATTGGAGGCAGGAGTTAGTAAAAATATGCCATAGCCAGATAGAAGCTTTAAATACAGAGTTAATAACAGTAAAGTTAAAAAGGCAGTATATAGAAAAATATAAAAATATAGAAACCTTCCAGTATTTAAGTGATGGGAATAAAGGGGAATTATTAAAGGAAATTGCGCCTATTGTTGTAATGGAAGATACAGATGAGGCAGCAAAGCGGTTTGATAATTTTATATATGGGTTAATTTTAGCAAAGCTGGAAAATAAAACAACATTTTCCTATGCAAAAAAGCAATTATGCGAAATAGCATATATGTTAGAAAAAAAGAGAAATATTCCAGCAGTAAAGGAAAAAATAAGGCTTATACAAGAAATGAAAACAGAGGTATTTTGGGAATCTCATACTATTTTTATGCTAGAAAAGGTTAGGGAAGAATTGCGGGGATTAATGAAGTTCTTAGATGAGGATAAAAATCAAAAAGCCCCAATTATTACAAGGCTTGTAGATCCAATTATAGAGGAACAAGAAGGAATTCAGTTAGAAAAGTCATATGATTTCGAGGATTACCGTAAGAAAGTGAACCAGTATATAGAAGAACATAAGGATTCTTTAGCAATCTATAAATTAATACATAATAATCCTTTGTCGGAGGGGGATTATAAGGAATTAGAGAGAATATTAACAGAGGAGCTTGGAAGTAAAGAAGACTACCAGCGCGAATTTGGGGATACTCCTTTTGGCCTGTTAATTAGAAAAATTGCAAAATTGGATCATAAGGCTGCAATGGATGCATTTTCTATATTTATTAATGATGCTTCATTAAACCAGAGGCAAATACAATTTATTTATAAGGTTATTAACTATATCGAACAGAATGGCTATATAGAAAATATAATGGATTTACAAAAACCGCCATTTGATAAGCCAGTGCCATTTATAAAGATGTTTGAAGGAAAAACAAGAGATTCGTTAGTACATACAATTAATGCAATTAAGGACAATGCAGTAAATATTATAGCATAAAGCTGATAAAAAATGAATATAAACAAAAGAAAGGAAGGATAAAATGCTTTATGATAAAGATATTAGGGAACCTTTATTTGACTTTTTAGAAGAAATGTATGGAAAAATCCGTATTTTGGAAGAACAAAAGATAGGTAGGTCGCGTGCAGATGTAATGATGGTAACGCCAAGAGCGCTTTATGGCATTGAAATAAAAAGTGACGCAGATACTTATGCAAGGCTGGCAAGGCAGATTATTGATTATAACCAGTATTATGATCTTAATTATGCAGTAGTAGGGACTCGTCATGCCCTACATATTAAAGAGCATGTGCCAGACTGGTGGGGAATTATTACAGTAGAGTTAGAAAACGGAAGGCCAGATTTTTATATTATGCGTAAGCCAGTAGCAAACCCTAAAATGAATTGGAAGAAAAAGATAAGTATTTTATGGAGGTCAGAGTTAGCAAATATTCAAAGGCAAAATCGCCTGCCAGAATATAGGGAAAAAGGGAAACAATTTGTAATAGATAGAATATTGTCACGTGTGCCAGAGGAAATACTTCGTATGCAAATAAGTGAGGAATTGTTTGAAAGGGATTATAGTATTTTTGAGCAGGTGAAACAAGGCTGAAATAATGAAATTTTTTAGGTAAAGTTACACTATCAGAGAGTAGAAAAAATACTTGCAAATCATGTATAGATATGGTATTATTTGAATAGAATAAAACTGTAACAAGTTACAGTTTTGGTCTGGGCGAAAGCTCTTTGGACCACCATAGGCGGGAAGAATTTCCCGCCATTTCTATTATTTATAAAGGATACGATAATGAAAGAATTAAATATATTTATTGATGAATCAGGAGATTTCGGAGAAATAAAAGAGATACCAGCATACTATTTAGTAACATTTGTCTTTCATAATCAAGATAATAGTATAGAAGAACAGGTTTTAAAATTGGAAGAAAGTGTTCGCAGTTCAGGGTTTAATGTAGAATATATACATACAGGGCCAGTAATCCGGCGAGAGGAAGTATTTGCAAGATATTCCATAGATGATCGAAGAAAGTTACTATATAAGATGCTTAACTTTGTGAATAGATGTCCTATTTCTTATTTGACAGTTATTGTAGACAGAAGAGAGGCAATAGATAAGATTGCTTTGTCAGGTAAATTGGCAAAAGTAATTAATAGAGCAATGAGTGGACATATTGAGTATTTTTCTAATTTTGACAAAATTATTGTGTATTATGATAATGGACAGATTGAGCTTAGTACAATTTTAAATGCAGTATTTTCAATACAATTCTCAAATGTAGAATTTAGAAAAGCTGAACCGCAGAAATATCGGCTATTACAGGCAGCAGACTTTATTTGTTCTATGGAATTATTAAGGATTAAACGAGATGAAAAACGGTTGAGCAAATCGGAAGAATGTTTTTTCTATAAGCCGCAAGAGTTAAAAAAGACCTTTTTGAAAAGCATTGAGAAAAAGAAATTGTAAGAAATTCCCAAATAAGAAATAATGTGTGGAATATTTAGAATAATTATACAATATGAGGTAAATGATAAATGCAGTATTAGTAAAATGCAGAAAGGATAAAAATGAAATTAATAGAGGCATATCAAGAACAGCAATTAAAAGACATTCAAGATTTATATGAAAAGGCATTTCCGGCATCAGAAAAAAAGCCTTTTTCTTTAATATTGGAAAAGCGTAAGGAAGGCGTAGTAGAGGTTTTAGCAATAGAAGGGGAGGAGAGGTTCCTAGGGCTTGCCATTGCTATTTTATACAAGGACATGGTATTGCTAGATTATTTTGCGGTTGCCGCCAATAAAAGAGGAAAAGGGGTTGGCTCGGCAGCTATCCAGCTTTTAAAGGAGAGGTATGCAAATAAAAGGTTCTTTTTGGAAATTGAAAGGACGGATGTCAAAGCAGAGAATTTAGAAGAACGGTGCCGTAGAAGGGAATTTTATTTGAAAAATGGCTTAGCGCCAATTTCTCTATTTGTGGAGCTTTTTAAGGTGGAAATGGAAGTTTTAACAAACCATTGTATGGTTAGTTTTGAAGAATATTATCAATTATATATAGAAACATTTGGAAAAAGCAGGGTAGAAGGGAATGTAAAGCTTGGAAAATAGGTTAAAGAAGATTGCATCAATAAAAACGGATTTTCCTACTAAGTTTGGGATACCAAGGCAAAGTGGTTTAGTGGATAAACTGGAGGGAAGAATTATTTTTGAGCCTGAGTTTAGGAAAGAAGAAGCGGTTAGAGGGTTAGATCAATTTTCCCATATCTGGTTATTATGGGGGTTTTCGGGAAGTGAGAAGGAAAATTGGTCTGCAACGGTTAGGCCGCCTAGGTTGGGAGGAAATAAACGGATAGGGGTATTTGCTACCCGTTCACCGTTCCGGCCTAATAAAATAGGGCTTTCTTGTGTGCGGTTAGAAAGAATGGAGAAGGATAAAAACCTGGGAATTGTACTGGTAGTAATGGGGGCGGATCTTATGGATGGCACTCCAATTTATGATATTAAGCCATATATTCCTGTAGCGGATTGCCATAAAGAAGCATGGGGAGGCTATACAGAAAAAACAAAGGAATATCAATTACAAGTAAAGTTTCCAGAGGAGTTGTTAATAAAGCTTCCGCCAAATAAAAGAGAAGTAATCTTTGAAGTGCTTGCACAGGACCCTCGTCCAGCTTATATAAACGATGCAGAACGGGTTTATGGGATGGTTTTTGCTGGCTATAATATTAAGTTTAAGGTAGAGGAAGGGGTTCTACAGGTGTGTAAGGTGGAACAGCAATTTTAAATTTTACACAAAATAAAGTTTGGATTTTTGGCTGGCTGTAAAGTAATATATCCCCATTCATCTGGATGGCAAGGTGTTTGGCAATGGTTAGCCCTAGGCCGTTGCCTTGGACAGAACGGCTCCTAGAGTCCTCCATAGTATATAAACGGTCGAAAACATGGGGAATAGAGGCTTGTTCAATGCCTTTTCCTTTATCTACAATATCGATCATAACATAGGCTCCATCTGTTTTTAGGAAAAGCCCAATATATTTCCCATCGCCGCCATAACGGATTGCATTGGAAAGTAAATTAAATAAAATCCGGTTTATGGCATTTTCGTCCCCTTCTATAAAAATACTTTCTTCTGGTATAGACACTTCTACTTCAAAATCCTTTTGTAATAAAATATCATAAAAATCTAAAATATTTTTCCTGCATAATTCGTTAATATTTAGCTTAGTTTGCTCTAATTTCATATCGCCAGATTCTAATTTGGCAAGAGTAAAAAATTCATTAATTAAATTCATCACTTGGTTGGCTTTTTCTTCTGTTTTTTCTAAGGCTTTATTTTTAGGATCATGGAGGCGAAGGATTTCTAAATAGCCTAAAACAACAGTTAATGGGGTTTTAATATCATGGGAAATATTAGATAGCATTTTCTTTGAGGTTTCTTCAGTTTCTAAAAATTCAATTTTCAACCGCTGCCGATCGGTTAAAAGACAGTTAATGGAAGCCATAAGTTCTTTTAAAATAGGCAGGTCAGTAAAAAGCATAACTCTTTCATCGCTGTTTTTAGAAAGAATATCAGCAAGCTGCAGGTTTAGTTGTTTTAATTTATTTTGGATGCCATATTGGAAGCGGAATTGCTGGTATAGGATAATAAGCAGCAATATGCCAGGAAGTATAAAATGTTTCATAATTAATCCCCCAATTTATAACCAATGCCCCAGACCGTTATAATATAAATAGGGTTTCTAGGGTCATCTTCTATTTTACTACGCAGCCGGCTTATATGGACATTTACAGCATTTTCATCTCCATAGTAAGTATCTTTCCATATTAGGGAATAGATTTGTTCTTTCGTATATACTTTTTTTGGGTTCTGCATAAAAAGCTTTAAAATTTCAAATTCTTTTCCTGTTAATTCTAATAGCTCCCCATTTTTAGAAACAGAATAATCATTTAGGTTTAATGTTAAGGAACCTTTAGTTAAGATAGGATCTGGTTCGGGCGTAGAGGCGGCATATTGTGTGCTTCTGCGGATATTTGCCTTAATCCTTGCCAGTACTTCTGTAACAGAAAATGGTTTTGTAATATAATCGTCAGCCCCTAACCCCAGCCCAAGGGTTTTATCAGAATCAGAATCTTTGGCAGAAAGAATAATAACAGGAACAGTGCTAGTCTTTCTTATAGTACGTAATACTTCCATGCCGCTGCGCTTTGGGATCATTAAATCAAGCAGGACTAAACTATACTGGTCAGCAAAAAATTTTTGGCAGGCAGTTTCACCATTCGATGCAGTAATTACATTAAAGTTTTCTGTGGCAAGAAAACTTTTTAACATATCAGAGATTTCATTATCATCTTCTACTAATAAAATATTCATATTGTTCCTCATTCCATAATCTTAAATTATATTGCTAGTTTAGCATAGAAATGGCAGGCCTACAAGTAAATCTAATTTTAAGAATTCCAGAAAGGAAAATTTAAGAATTGGTAAAAGCTTTCGAAAGTATATTTTGTTATACTGATAACACAGTAGTATAGTAAGTAATCAAATGATATTGCTGGTGGTTAATAGAAAGAAAAGGAGATATATAGGAATGAAATGTTTAACAATAACTGTCCCCTGTTTTAATTCACAGGATTATATAAAACGCTGTATGGATTCTTTGTTGGTGGGTGGAAATGATGTGGAGATTATTATTGTGGATGATGGATCGACAGATAAAACAGCAGAAATAGCAGATAAGTATAGGGAACAATATCCAGATATTGTTAAGGTAGTCCATAAAGAAAATGGAGGGCATGGATCAGGCGTAAATAAAGGATTGGAATTAGCAACTGGAATGTATTTTAAGGTAGTCGATTCGGATGACTGGTTAGATACAAATTCATATAAAAAATTAATAAATAAAATAAAAATGTTTTGTAAAAAGGAGAATAGCTTAGAAAAGGGAAGGCTCCCTGATTTATTTGTATGTAATTATATTTATGACCATTCTATGGAAGGTGTCCAAAAACCAATGAATTATAGGAATGTTTTCCCAGTAGAGAAGATATGTGGATGGAAAAATATAGGGAGGTTTCGGGTATCACAGTATTTAATTATGCACGCTTTGGTTTTTAGGACAAAAATTTTAAAAAAAGCTGGGGTAAAATTGCCAGAGCATATGTTTTATGTAGATAATTTATTTGCCAACCAGCCTTTGCCTTATGTAAAGTCTATTTATTATATGGATATGGATTTATATCATTATTTTTTAGGAAGAGAGGATCAGTCTGTAAATGAAAAAATGCTGATAAAGAGGATTGACCAGCAGATCTATGTAACGAGATTAGTAATACAATCTTTTAATTATAAAAAAATAAAAAAGCAATATCCAAAATTAGAAAAATATTTGTGCAGGAATGGATCGATTATGTTAGCGATTTCATCCATTCATTTGTTGCTTATGCAGACAAAAGAGGCAAAACAGAAACGGCGTGCATTATGGAAAGAAATAAAGGAATATGATAGAGGATTATATTATCGTTTTAGATACCAGATGATAAGTGGTTTTACGTATTTACCAGGGGGCATAGGAGATTATCTGACACTATGGGGATATAAAGTTGCTAGGAAAATAGTAAAATTTCAATAAAAGGAGAAGAAAAAGATGAGTCATATTTATATAGCGTTTGTAGATACCCCTGGTATTTTTGCAAGTATAATACGCAATGTATTAAAACAAAGGTATATCCATGTGGCAATTGGCATGGATGAAAGAATGGAAGAAGCATATAGTATTGGAAGGAGGAACCCAGCAATCCCATTTTTTGCTGGGTTTGTAAAAGAAGATAAACGCAAAATCTTAAAAAAATATCCATATGCAGGTTATATGGTATGCCGTATTTCTTGCAGCATAGAACAGAAAGAATATATAAAGGAAATTTTACATAGGGATTTTCAGAATAGGTACCAGTACCATTATACAATAGTAGGGCTACCCCTTATTTTGTTCCAACTGCCATTTAAGCAGAAGTATTATCATACTTGTTCTTCTTATTTAGCAAAACTTTTGGAAGATGCGGGAATTTGCAAGTGGAAGAAACATACATCAATTGTTACGCCAAAAGATTTTTATAAAGATTTGGAAAAGGAAGTAATCTTTGAAGGGCCATTATATTATTTAGTAAATCAAAAGGAGAAAATACATAGGACAGAATATAGTCCTTTGTGGTAAAATTATGATAAGTAAAAATAAGAAAAGGATTCAGGTACTTTTATTTGTAGTGATTATGGGATTTACTTTTTATGCGGTATTCCATAAACAGGATTTGCCTACAATATGGGATTCTATCTGCAAGATGTCATGGGTTAGTATTTTGGTAGCAATAGCATTAAGTATATTTTTTGCTAGCGCGGAAGGAATAATGATGTGGTATTTATTGCGTTCTATGGGGAATAAATGCAGGATGGGCCAGTGCCTGAGATATTCTTGGGTGGGATTTTTTTATTCAGGGATTACTCCATCTGCTACTGGCGGCCAGCCAATGCAGTTATATTATATGAATAAAGATGGCTGGAAAGCTTCACAGTCTACAGTTATTTTAATGACAATGGCACTTGCCTATAAATTGGTATTGGTTTTGGTTGGTACTACTATGCTTATAGTATGGTACCAGCCTTTAAAAAGTTATATGGGGAATACAGTTTTATTATATTTTCTAGGAATTGTCTTGAATTTAGGCGTAATATTAGTTATTATAGGGGCAATGGCATTTCCAAATATACTAATACAGGTAGCAAATTGGTTTGAGGTTTTATTAATAAGGGCCCATATCTGGAAACCCAAGGAAGGAAGAAAGGCAAAAGTAAAAGAGTTTGTTGGGCAATATCGGCAGGCAGTTGGATTTATGGCAGGCCATAAAAGTAGGATATTAGTAGTAATGTTCATTACAGCGTTACAACGTTTTAGTATGTTTTTACTTACCTATGTGATATATAAGGGATTTTATTTAGCTGGGGAAAATGTATGGAAAATAATGGAACTACAGGCTGCTGTTACTATTTCAGTAGATATGTTGCCAGTCCCAGGGGCACAAGGCATTACAGAGATTGTTTATCAAGCAGTATTTGGTAATATTTTTACAGAAGAATATTTAGTTCCTTCTATGTTAGTGAACCGTGGAATAAATTTTTACTTTCTTTTGGTATTTTGTGGCATAGTGGCAGCTTTAGCTGCAATAAAGGTGAAAAAATATGGAGATTAGAAAAATTCGTCTTGGAAACCTGCTTCTTCCTTCTAATGTATTGATGGCACCATTAGCTGGATATACTTGTTACCCATTCCGAATGTTGGCATATGAGATGGGGGCAGGAGTATGTTTTACTGAGATGGTAAGTGCCAATGCGTTAAAATATAAGGACAAAGCTACCAGGCGGCTTTTATTTACAACAGAAAAAGAGCCAATAAAAGCGGTACAGCTTCTTGGGGGCATTCCTACAATAATGGAGCAAATGGCAGGGAGTGAATGGCTGGAAGAGTTTGATATTATTGATATTAATATGGGTTGCCCTGTGCCAAATGTATTTAAAAGTGGTGAGGGAAGTGCATTAATGTTAGATTGGAAAAGGGCTTCTGCTATTATTTATGGCTGTAAGAAAAGTGGGAAGCCTGTAACTGTAAAATGCCGCACAGGAATCCGTGAAGATCAGATGTTTACAGCAGAGTTTGCCCGTATGTGCGAGGCTTCCGGGGCAGATATGGTTACAATCCATGGCAGGAGCCGGAGCATGATGTATGATGGGAAGCCTTACTTAAATGAGATTGAACAAGCGAAATCAGCAGTATCTATACCAGTTATTGCAAATGGCGGGATATATTCAATAGAAGATGCAAATAGGGTAATGGACTGTACAGGGGCGGATGGAGTTATGCTGGCACGGTATGGGTTAGAAAATCCATTTATTTTTAGCGAATTAACAGGGCTGTCTTGTAAAAAGACACCTTGCCAGGTATTAAAGGGACAGATAGAGATAACTAGTCAATATTATAATGAGACATTTACATTAAATTATATAAAGAAAATCGCCTCTTATATGATGAAGAAACGGAAAGGGACAAAAAAGTATAAAGAACGCCTGTATAGAAGTGGCAGTTTGGCAGAGCTTCAGGAAGTGGTAGAGATGATTTTTCAGGAATGAGGATAGGGCATGGAAGAATATTATCATATAAAAAATGGAGTTTTAGAAACATATACAGGAAGGGAAGAGGTTGTTGTTGTCCCAGAGGTTCATACAATTGGGGAAGGCGCATTTAAAGGCTGTGTCTCTTTAAAGAAAATTGTACTTCCTTTAAGTTTAGTATCTATCCAAGACGGCGCATTTAAGGGTTGCCGAAACTTAGAAGAAGCAAAAATACCACAAGGAGTAACTTATATTGGAAATTACGCATTCCATCGTTGCCATGCACTTAGGAAGGTTGTTTTACCATCTTCTGTAAAAGAGTTAGGGGATTGTGTATTTTTATATTGTGACAGCTTAACCGAAGTTAAAATGCCAGGGGTAAAACGGTTAGGGAAACAAGTATTTGTCAATGATATTTTACTTGAGAAACTGGAAATATCAAAGCAATTAGAGGGTTCTTGTATTTGTGATGTATTTAATGGATGTGGAAGAATAAAAGAGATTTCTTTTGCAGATGGGGAATGTACCCAAATACCAAATGTTGTGGAGGCAATGGCAAGCAAGATGCAGCTGCCAGAGTTAGTTCGCCTAATTGTAATTGATGTTTTAAGAATGATGGAATTAGATGGAAGGTGTTTATTGCGCTTTTTAACAAATTTAAAACATGTGGAGATTCCAGAAGGAGTAGAAAGTCTTGCAAAAAGTTGTTTTTTTGACAAACGTGGCATCTTGTCTGTAACATGCCCAGCATCGTTGCAATTTATTGGAAGTAGGGCATTTCGGAATTGTATTAATTTGGAAAGGATTACGTTTCAAGGGACAGGCATACAGGTTGAAAAAGATGCTTTTAAAAATTGTACTTCTTTAAAAACAATAGAGGATTCTAATGGGAAAGAATATATGTTTACAGGGATAACTGGCCTTGTGGGGGCAGATATTCCGAAGATAGTGCAGGTAATTTATAAACAGGTTATGGGAAATTTTAGGATTAGTGGGACAATTTTGCTAAAATATCTTGGAGAAGAATCTAGGGTAGTAGTACCAGAGGGAATTACAAGGATTGCAGGAGAGGCATTTGCAGGGAATGAGGCGATTGATCGTGTAATTTTGCCAGAGAGTATAGAGGAAATTGGGAAAGGGGCATTCCGGGATTGCCTGTTGCTTCAAACGATTTCTTTTCCAGAAAGGCTTTGGAAAATAGAAGCAGGGGCGTTTGAAAATTGTGTAAAACTAATCCGCGTACAATTGCCTTTAAAAATAAGCAGAATAGAAAAAAGGTCTTTCCGGCATTGCGTAGCTCTTAGAGAGGTGAATTTTCCAGAGAGATTAAGAGAAATAGAAGAGAGTGCATTTTATAACTGCCCATCTATTAAAAAGTTACAATTTCCAGAGGCTTTGATAAAAATAGGTGCATTGGCATTTTACCAATGTAGTGGCTTAAAGGAAATAGAACTTAAAGCAACAATAGAATATGTGGGAAATTTGGCGTTTGCAAAGAGTGGAATAAGAAAGGCGTGGGTTTTTGGCAGCGGTAAAAAATATGGGGCAGATATTTTTGGTGAGTGTAAGAAATTAAGTTGTTTGCTGTTAGAAGAAGGCGTAAAGCATATTCCAGATAAGCTGGCATATGGCTGTACTGCTTTAGAAAAAGTGATGTTACCTACCAGTTTGGAATCAGCAGGGATTTGTGCATGGGAAGGGACTAAGTTTCTAAAAGAATGGTTAGAAAAAGGAGAGATAAGTCCCATTCTTTGGGATGGAAGAAATTTGGAAGGGGAAGTCTGGGTTCCAAGAGAGGTTCGTATTATAGCAGGTGGGGCTTTTTATGGAAATGCAAAGATAACAAAAGTGGTTTTACCAGAAAATATCGGTTTTATTGGAAAAGCTGCATGGAAGGGCTGTCGCAATCTGATACAGGTGGAGTGGCCTTCTCAAATAACAGAAATAGAACCAGAAGTTTTTTCGGGATGTGTGGAGCTTACAGAGGTTTTGGATAAGAAGAAACAAATTCCAATCTGGAAAGAAATCGGTGACAGAACATTTTACCAGTGCAGGAAGTTACAAGAAATCTGTTTAGAGCAAATAGGACGAGTAGGAAAAGAAGGGTTGGCAGGTTGTAGCCGTCTTAAGATAGGTAAGGTAAAGGAAGGGTTTTTACTAAAAGAACGAGCCTTTGAAGGGACAGGGTTTTTACAAAACAAAGGAAATAACTGCCTTAGTTTAGGTGATATAGTAATTTCTGGTGCAGGCTGTGTGGGCGAGGTTTATTTGCCAGAAGAAGTAACAGGGATCGCCCCATTTGCTTTTTCAGGGAATCGTAATTTAACAAGGCTTATACTGCCAAAAGGGCTAAAATGGATAGGAGAAGGGGCTTTTTTTGGCTGTAGTGCTTTAACAGAAGTAGAATTTCCAGAAAGACTTGTCTTTATAGGCGAACGGGCTTTTGAAAAATGTAGTTCTCTCCACTTTGTCCATATAGGGGCAGAATATATAGGAAGAAAAGCATTTGCTTTTTGTAGTAGTATGGAAAAAGCGGAATTGCCAATGGTAAATATACTAACGGATGGTATTTTTGAAGGTTGTGGCGCATTAAAAAGTTGTATTTGTAAAAAGGTAGAGGCAATAGGGGAAAGAAGCTTTCGGGGCTGTATAAAATTAGAAGAGTTTGATTTTTGCAATATCCGGCAGATAGAGGCATATGCGTTTGAGGGCTGTGACAGTTTAAAGCGTATTGTATTTCAGCATTGTACTTTTATAGAAGAATATGCGTTCCGGGACTGTGGCCGTTTGGAGGAACTATATTTTTTAGATCAGGCAGATGTGATATTACAAGAATATGCGTTTTCTGGATGTACGGCTTTATATAACATAAATTATCAAGGCAGGATATGGGAATTGGGCAGGTATCAGGATATTTTTTTAGAGAATCTGCCAGAGACAGTCAGAAGGGTTTATTGTAGTGCATTTAGCTGCTTTGGGATAGAAGAAGAAAAGATTTGCAGCTATCAAGGGGCAGGGCATAGGATAAAAATCCCACAAGGCATAAAACAGATAGAACAAGAGGTATTTCGGAATATAACCATGTTAAAAGAGATAGAAATACCAGAAAGTGTAGAATATATAGGGGCAAGGGCGTTCCATGGGACAACATGGTTAGAACAGCAACAGAAAAAATCTCCTATGGTAATAAAAAATAATATGTTATTAGATGCGTCTTTATGTGTAGGGGAAGTAATAGTGCCAAGGCAAGTACATATGGTATGCGGATGGGCATTTGCAAATGGCATGGGGATAGAACGGATTTGCTTTACATCACAAGCCCGTGTGGAAGAATATGCGTTTCGGAATTGTATTTTTTTGCGGGAAGTAGTTTTACCAGACGGCAGCAGGATTACTTTTAAGGGGATTAAAGATCGGGAAAGGGAATTGCCTCCTTTAGCAAAGCAGGCAGTTATGGATAGTTTCCACTGTTTTAAGACAGAGGAAAATGGTGTGTTAGTAGAGTGCACTGGGAATATTTCTAAGCTGCTTTTGGCAGATGGAATTACAGGGGTTGGGGAGGGTGCTTTCCAAGATGGGAATTTATTAACAGAGGTTATTTTTCCTGAAACAGTAAGGAAAATAGAAAGATGTGCATTTTCTGGCTGCAAATGGCTAAGGGAAGTTTTACAGGCAGGGAATGTAGAAGAAATTGGGGAAATGGCATTTTTTAATTGTGGGGCATTAAAACGTATTGAGTTATCAGAAAAATGCCAGAAAATAGGGAAAAGGGCTTTTGAAAATTGCACTTCTTTAGAAGAGATCCAGATTCCAGAGGGAGTAGAGGAGATTCCAGACAAGGTGTTTTATCGTTGCCATAGTTTAAAAAAAGTGCAGTTCCCATCTACATTAAAAAAAATAGGGAAAGAAGCGTTTGCCTTTTGTAAAAATCTGCAAAAGCCGTGTCTGCCGGAGAATATTTTGGTAGGAGAACGGGCTTTTTATGGGGAGAATTAAAATGCGTTACCGGAAATTAGGGGATACAGGCCTTATGGTATCAGAAATAGGCTTTGGGACAATTCCTGTTTTACAGGGCAATATACCAGTGCTGCCTGATTATTTTAAT
This sequence comes from uncultured Lachnospiraceae bacterium, assembly GCA_910577045.1. GTDB lineage: Bacteria > Bacillota > Clostridia > Lachnospirales > Lachnospiraceae > RGIG8607. The sequence goes on from CAJTLB010000003.1 coordinate 191,988, forward strand.
TTGGATACAGAGGCAGCAGTCGCTGTAATGAAAGAAGCCTATTTATTGGGCTGTAATTTATATGATACAGCGATTGTGCCAGAATATGGAGATGCTGAAGTAAAGCTTGGGATATTTGCAGGGCAAATAGGGAGAGAACGGATTATTATTTCGGATAAGGCACGTTTTTATAATGGGAATGAAATGTACCAGGCAGTGCTTACTTCTTGTGAGAATTTAGGGACTGTCCCAGATATTTATTTTGTCCACCAGGTAGATGAAAAGCATGTAGATGAGGTTTTTAAAAAAGGAGGGGCATTAGATGCCCTTACAGAATTAAAGGCTGAAGGGAAAATACATTTTACGGGGATTGCATCTCATTATTATAATATTCTTTTACGTGGAGCAAAAGATAAACGGGTTGATGTGTTACAGGGGAGTGGGAATCTTTTAGAAAGGGGAATGTTAGAGCGTGCCAAAGAGGAAGCATGTTTTCGTAACAAGGGGTTTTTAGTAAATAAAGTTTATGCAGCCGGGCTTCTTCCTTCTTTCTTTCCAATCCCTTTATTGATCCAAACAGTTTTATCTTATCCAATATCTAGTGCTTTAATTGGGATTGGCAGTATAGGGCAGGCAAGGGCGGCAATGGAACCAAGGGAAATGAAAGAAAGGTTATTATCATTTGATGAGGTATTATCTATTTTGGAAAAAAGGTATAATCCGATCCCATGTGACCGATGCCAGAGGTGTGAGTGCCCGTATGGCACGGAAATCCATACATTGTTCCGCCAGTATCAGTATTATTATTTAGGGAAAGACTATTGGGCACTAAATAAGCTTGGCATGGGGATATTAGAAAGTGCTGCGTATTGCCATAACTGCATAGAAATGCCTTGCCTAGATATGTGCCCAAGGAAAATACGGATTCCAGATGAAATACAAAAGGTGAAAAACTTATATACGATATTCTTTTGCGGATATGTTTGATTGTTTCGCTTTTTCTAAAAGGAATTTATAGCGCATTTGTATTGCTTGCAATTCATAGATGTAACAGTCGATTAAATCAGGCTCGACTACATTTTCAAAGTTTGATTGGGCAGAATCCAATGCCCACTTGGTTTTTTCCAATTCACTTAATAAATGACATTCGTCATAAGCCAGTGCAATGGTTTTCCGCTTCATAGAACCACCTCCTGTTAGCAGTATAGTCCTAAAACTGGAAAATTATACATACAATGGAAATAAAAAGAAACTGTGGAGGGATTATGGAGAACCAGATATTAATAGGGATTATGGCGTTGAGCGCAGTTATTTTTGTAGTGGCAACAATTTGTTACCATCCAGAAGTATTTAAGAAGCTGTTGTATAGGTTAGGTTTTGGAATGGCAGGGGTATTAGGGGCAAACCACTGTTTATCATTACTTGGGCTGGGGATATATGTAGGGTTAAACCCGTTGTCAGTGTTAATCCTTTTAGTAATGGGCGGGCCAGGGTTATTGCTTTTATATGGAGTAGAGGCATATTGTAAAATATTTCCTTAATAGAAGCTGTCGAAGAAAAACTTTATCATTGTGGAAAAATGTGCTATAATAAGGAAGTTAATTTAATACAAGGGATATTTTGGATTGGAGAATAGAATGAAACTTGGAAGAAATGAGCCATGTTGGTGTAAAAGTGGTAAGAAATATAAGGCTTGCCATTTGGCATTTGACGAAAGGCTGGAAGGCCTTGCATCAGAAGGGAAACTAATCCCAACTCATGAAATGATAAAGAACCAAGAACAGATTGCAGGAATTAGGGAAGCTAGTAAGTTAAATACAGAAATATTGGATATGGTATCAGAGCATGTAAAGGAAGGGATTTCCACAGGGGAATTAAACTCCTTGGTACATGAATATACATTGGCCCATGGGGCAGTCCCAGCACCTCTTGGATATGAAAACTTTCCGAAAAGTATTTGTACCTCGATAGATGATGTAGTATGCCATGGGATTCCTGATAGTAAGAGGATTTTAAAGTCTGGGGATATTATTAATATTGATGTAACTACTATTTTAAATGGATATTATGGAGATGCCTCCCGTATGTACTGTATTGGTGAAGTAACAGCAGAAAAAAGGCGTTTGGTGCAGGTTGCAAAAGAGTGCCTAGATTTAGGGTTAGCTGTTGTAAAACCGTGGGGATACCTGGGGGATATAGGATATGCAATTAATAGCCATGCCAAAAAGAATGGATATTCGATTGTAGAGGATATTGGCGGGCATGGCGTGGGGCTAGAATTCCATGAAGATCCTTGGGTAAGCCATATTGGGCAGCCGGGGACAGATATAGTATTGGTCCCTGGCATGATATTTACCATAGAGCCTATGGTAAATATGGGAGATGCAGAAGTATGGATTGACGAAGAGGATGGCTGGACTGTTTATACGGAAGATGGAGAACCTTCCGCACAGTGGGAATATACGGTACTTGTAACAGAGCAAGGTGCCGAGGTGTTGACAAGATAAGGATGGGAGGATTATAGAATGGATAAAAAGCCAAATGTAGTTGTATTTTTTACCGATCAGCAGCGTTTTGACACTACAGGGGTACACGGGAACCCATGTGGGCTTACGCCAAATTTTGACCGTGTAGCAATGGAGGGCACACATGCAAAACTTGCATTTACGCCACAGCCAGTTTGCGGGCCTGCGAGGGGAGTATTGCAGACCGGGAAGTATGCAACTTGTGTTGGGACTTATCGCAATGCTGTAGTGCTTCCAAAAGAACATAAAACAATGGCACATTATTTTAATGAAGCAGGTTATTATACTGGTTATATAGGAAAGTGGCATCTTGGCTCTACAAGGCACGCTGTCCCAGAGCAGGAGCGTGGGGAATACCAGTATTGGCTAGGGGCAAACGCTTTAGAAGCAACTTCCCAGGCATATGATACATTAGTGTATGATAACGAGGACAAGCCAGTACATTTGCCAGGATATCGTGTCGATGCCTTAACCGATGCAGCAATCCGTTTTATTGATCAAAATAAAGAAAAGCCGTTTTTTCTATTCCTTTCTTTTTTAGAGCCTCATTTCCAGAATAGTAATGATAGCTTTCCGGCACCAGATGTGTATAAAAACCAGCCTGCAGGCTATATGCCGCCAGATTTGGGCGCGCTTGTGGGGACAAGCTGGCAGCACCTGCCAGGGTATTATGGCATGGTAAAGCGTTTGGATGAAGCATTTGGACGTATTTTAGATGTATTAAAGAGTTTGCATTTATCAGAGGATACCATTGTACTGTTTACGACTGACCATGGAAATCATTTTAAAACAAGAAATGCAGAATATAAACGTTCCTGCCATGAAAGTTCAATCCGTATCCCAATGGCATTTACAGGAGGGCCATTTACGGGCGGGGGCTGTTTAAAAGAGATGGTGAGCCTGGTGGATATTGCCCCGACTTTATTAGATGCCTGCCAGATCCCTGTACCAGAGGATATGCAGGGACATTCTATTCTGCCATTGTTGGGTGGGAAAGGGGCTAAGTGGCCACAAGAAGTGTTTGTGCAGATAAGTGAAGTGCAAGTAGGGCGTGCCATTCGTACCAAACGTTGGAAATATTCGGTAGAGGCACTGGATAAAGACCCTATTAAAGATTCTTGTTCTGATGTATATACAGAAACCTTTTTATATGATCTAGAACATGACCCATATGAGTTAAGAAACCTGATTCATTCTGAGGCACACAGGGAAGTTTGCCATGTCCTTGCAGCAAAATTAAAAGCAAAAATGGCGGAGGCAGGAGAAAAAATACCTGTGATTATAGAAGCAGAAAAAATGCCAGAGGGACAGTTAAGAGTATTTGCCGGAGAGGAAGAACAGTAGAAAGGGAGAGAGTCTGCTGTGCAAAATAAGGGACATTATCGCTATAAAAGTAAAATATTCTATACGATGATATTGGTATCTGTACTGCCTGTTATTATTCTTGGGTTATATTCTTACCATATTTACATAAAAGAAGCAGCCCAAAGGAAAAACTTGACTATGCAGACAACAGCAAGCCAGGTAAAAAACCGTGTAGAAAATGTTCTTGGCAGTATAAAACAGTATTATGCCGAGGTGGAAAATAAGGAAGCAATTAAAGAACTTATTTATGCTAAGGATTTATACTATAACCAGTATTCTCGGTTAAAGGAAGGAATAGAGGTCCTTAGTGGGCCAGTTTACCTGCGGGAATATATTATAGGATATACATTTATTAATACAACGGAAAATTGGGTAATTAGTAATTATGGGATGTACCATTATGATGAGTTAGCTAATGAAGAGACATTAGAAGAGTTGTTAGAGAAGGGACAGTGGGGAGAAAATAATATACAATGTTTTTGGATTAACCGGATGGATAAGCAGGAGCCTTCCGTAATTCCTAATGGTAAAAACATTATTATGTCCAAGTATGTAATGGCAGTACGATTACCAATGCTTGCAGCAGGTGAGAAATGTATGCTTTTAATTAATTTGGATTCTAACAGGCTTATTAATTTAATAGCAGAGAACTTGGATAATATGGATATTACAGTAATAAATACAGATAGTGAGCTTGTTTATACTAGTAATTCATCAATGGGGGATTATTGTACTCAGTATGGAAAAAGATTAGACTCTGTCAGGGATTATTCTGGGATAAAAATGCAAGATGGCACAGTGCATCGTATGGCAGCAACTTCTGCTACAACAAATGGGTTAATTTATATTGCTAGTTATAATGTATCTTCTGTGCAGGAGGGGGCAGGGCAGATTCTCTATATGTCTGTAATCTTACTTTTGGTTATTAGTTTAGTGTTGATGTTTGCACGGATGGGGACAAAAATTGTTTATACTCCAGTATCTGAATTAATCAATCAATTTCATAGTGTGCTAAAGGATTCTAAGCCAGTAGCTAAAGATGAATTTACTTGGCTATCAGAAGAGTTAAACCAGCTTGTGGAAAACAAGGAATCTTTGGAACGCATGGTGGAAAATCAAAAGGAATTATTGGTAGAGTTGTTTTTAAGCCGCTTAATCCGTGGAGAATTGACACAAGAGAGAATTGATGAAGGAGTATTGCGGTTTAACCTACAACAAAAGCCATGTTATATAACGGCAGGCATACGCATTGTACAAGAAAAATATAAATCAGATAGTATGGAACAGGATGCACTTACCAGTACTGTAGTGGAACATATGCCAAAAGAACTGTATAAAGAACTTTTTGGCAGGCCAGTGATAAAAAGCAATATAATATTTTTGATTTTAGGTGCAGATACAAAAGAAAAGGCAGAAGAAAAGGTAGAGAGGCTGTATGAAAAGATTATCCTTTATATTGCTGCAGAATATGGCTGCCAGACGCATTGTGGCGTCAGCCAGGTGTTTTATAAATTAAAGCATCTTCGCACAGCCATTAATGAAGGCGGGGAGGCACTGAAAAACAGTGAAAGCTTAAAGTTCTGCGAAAACCAAGCGGGGGGGGTGAAATCCGACCTGGTAAAAGCAATTAGCTTTTACGCCGATTTTGGGAAAAATGACCAACCAGCTTATCAGTATGATTTATTTGCAGAACAAGAAATCCGAAAAGCGATTGATGAATGTGAAGTAGAAAAAGCATTTGGGATTACAGATCGGTTTATTGACCGTATGATAGAAAAAGGGATTTCTAGGCAGGATAGGTATTTCTTTTTACATCGTTTCCAAGTTGCAATTTTACAGGTAGCATTTGAAGCTGGGTTATCCATTAACCAGATTTTTGAAAAGGATGAAGTCAACCTCTTTTTGAAACTGGATTCTATTGTGGATTCTGAGAATATAAAACAATTTTACAATACCCAGGTGATTGAGCCAATTATAAAGTCACTAAGGCAATACAGAAGAAGCCATTCTATGGATATTATGGAACAGGTACTTGCATTGGTAAAGGAAAAAAACGGGGATATTACACTTGCTGAATGTGCAGAGAAGCTTAATTACCATCCAAGTTATATTTGGCGTGTGCTTAAAACAGAACGCAATATGACTTTTACTGATTTTGTAGCAGTTGAAAAGTTAGAATTGGCAAAAGAGATGCTGACACAGACTTCATTATCTGTAGCAGAGATAGCGCAAAAGTTAAACTATACTAATACACAGAATTTTATCCGTTTCTTTAATAAGCATGAGGAGATTACTCCAGGAAAATTCCGCCAGGAGCATAAAAAGCAAGAGAATGGGAAATAATCAGTTAAGGAAAATTGGAAAGAATCGGATAATAAGGGCTAAAATACCTTGGATTTATGGGGCTGAGCATAGTAGATAAAATGATTATTTGAAAAAAATAGTTAATAAAAAAGCTGATAGAATCAAGTTCTTTTTATTGGGCTGGTTATTTTAAAGGGAAAAAAATTCGCAAGAAATAGAGTATTGAAAAAAGAGGGGGTGTGATGGTAAAATTGCCATATAAATACAGGCCAAATGGAATTAAAATTGTGCATTTTATATAATTTTATATAATAGAGACAATTTTTGTACAGGGTGTGCCTGAAAAGGTTAAAAGATACAAAGAGGGAGGATTACATATGGCAAAAAATGCACAGCCAATAGTGGCTGGAAAAAAGAAGGGTCCTTGGAAACAGATTTATCAGCAGAAAGGACTGTATTTGCTTTTGCTGCCAGGTCTGATTTATCTGATTGTATTTAAGTATGTGCCAATGTTTGGCGTTATTATTGCATTTCAGAATTTCAGCCCATTCTTAGGATTTTTTGGAAGCCCATGGGTAGGCTTTGAGCAGTTCCGATTGTTTTTTGCAGGGAATGATTTTTGGGTACTAATGAGGAATACGCTAGGTATTTCCATATTAAACCTTTTATTTTATTTCCCAGCGCCAATTATTTTAGCATTGTTCTTAAATGAAATTAAGTGTTCATGGTATAAGAGGTTTGCACAAACTTTGGTATATATACCGCATTTTATTTCTTTTGTTATTGTAGCAAGCTTATCCTACACATTGTTTAATGTAAATGATGGTATTATGCATGAGATTTTACAGGCAATTACAGGAAAAAGCATTGATATCCTTTCTAAGCCAAAGTATTTCTGGGGATTGATTGTAGGGCAGAGTATTTGGAAGGAATGTGGATATGGGACAATTGTATTCCTTGCAGCTTTGTCTGGCGTAGATGTACAACTTTATGAGGCAGCAAAAGTAGATGGTGCAGGCAGGTGGAGGCTGATGTGGCACGTAACGCTCCCAGCTATTAAGAGTACCATTGTTATTATGCTGATTATGAGAGTTGGTTCTATCTTAAATACAGGTTATGACCAGATTTTCCTTATGAGAAACTCTATTAACGTATCTAGGGCAGAAGTTATTGATACCTATGTATATATGAGAGGTGTTTCTGGTGGGCAATATTCTTATTCTACAGCAGTAGGTTTGTTTAAGTCTATTGTTGGTATGATAATGGTAATTTCCGCAGACCGCCTTGCTAAGAAGATGGGTGAATCAGGGCTGTATTAATTTGAGAAAGGAGAGTTTCCATATGGCAGCAGCTAATCCAAAAAATAAAATTAAAAGAAGCATAGGAGACCAGATTATACAGGTTCTTATTTATGTATTTGTCGGTGCCTTTGCTGTTTCTACTGTGCTTCCTTTCCTATATGTTGTGGCAGGTTCATTTGCGACAGAGCGTGAGCTGACAGAGAGGGCGTTCTTTGTTATACCACATGAATTTTCATTAAATGCGTACCGTTATATTATTAATGATGGTGCTATTTTTAGAGGATTAAAAAATTCTCTTTTTGTAACAATAGTAGGTACATTAGTAAATATGGCATTTACAACTACTTTTGCATATCCATTGTCCAGAAGATATTTAAAGGGCAGAAATTTCTTTATGAATATGGTAATTGTAACAATGCTTTTCTCTGGCGGTATGATTCCAGGATATTTATTAATTAGTGGCCTTGGTATGCTGGATAGTTATGCAGCACTTATTTTACCAGGGGCAATTAGTGTATTCAATATGGTTATTGTTAAAAACTTTTTCCAAGAGATTCCTACTGAATTGGAAGAAGCAGCTAAAATAGATGGTTGTTCTGATATTGGTATTTTCTTTAAAATAATCTTGCCATTATCAAAACCAGTGCTTGCTTCTATCTCTTTGTTCTATGCGGTAGGGCATTGGAATGATTACTTTAGTGCTATGTTATATATTAGAGATCCAAATAAAGAAGTAGTACAGATTGCGTTAAGGCGTATTGTATTGTTGGCAGGCGGGGCAAACCCAGATGGATCACCAATTGATTTTGGTGATTTTGGCGCACCACCAGAAAAGGCAGTAAAAATGGCAGCAACTATGGTTTCTACAGTGCCAATTTTGGTTGTTTATCCATTTGTACAGAAATACTTTACGCAAGGTGTTATGGTTGGAGCCGTAAAAGGTTAAAACATATAGTTTATTTATTGAAAACTAAGGGAGGTAAAAACTATGAAAAAAACAAAGAAAATTACAGCATTAATGCTGACTGCAGCAATTGCTGCAGGCTCACTGGCAGGCTGTGGTGGCGGTGGTAATTCTACAACCCCAACAACTACAGCAGCAAATAGCCCAACAACTACAGCATCAAGTAATACTCCAACAACTACAGCAGCAAAAGATGACAATAAGCCGGCTGAAATGCCTAAGATTACATTCCAAGCTATTGACCATCAGGGTGGTTTCTTCTCTACAGGTAATGCAGAAGGACACGAAGAAGTACTTCAGAGAGTAAAAGATTATACAGGAATTGATGTAGAATATATTCCAGTAGCAAATGACAGCTTAGAGGAAATCGTTGGTGTTACTTTGTTGGATACCAAGAACCTGCCTATGATTATGTCATGGGGTGGAAATTTGAATGCTACTATTATTAGTGCAGCTAAGGCGGGAGCATTCTGGAACTTAGAGGACTATATTTTTGATGCAGAAAAATATCCAAACCTTTCTAAAGCAAACAAGGATGTATTAAAGCAGATTACTGTAGATGGGCATATTATTGGCTTATACCGTGCAAGGCCAATTGGAAGAAATGGTCTTGGATACCGTTATGACTGGGCTGACAAGCTTGGTTTAAGTGCACCAGAAACAGTAGATGATGTTTACAATATGGCAAAAGCATTTACAGAGCAAGATCCAGACGGTGATGGACAGAAGAATACTTATGGTTTCTGCTTATGTAAATATACTGGCCCTATTGATATTATCCAAACATGGTTTGGCGCAGGCAATGGCTGGGTAGAAAAAGATGGACAGTTAATTCCTTCTCATATGACAGATGAATATTGGGAAGGCGTAAATTATGTAAAGAAGATGTATGATGAAGGATTGGTATATTCTGACTGGGCTATCCGTGATACAAATACATGGGCTGATGGTGTAAAGAATGGTGAGTGTGGTTTATACCTTGACGTTTTAGATGGTTCTAGAAGAATTTGGGATTACTTTGTAAATACTCCTATTCCTTCTGTAAATGGAGATGAAACAGCATCTATGGCATTAGTTGGTGCTATTGCAAAGGAAAAAGGCGGAAAGCCAGTTACTATGGCTACTTCAGGTATGAATGGTTTCTTTATGATTACTAAGGGTGCAAAGACAGAAGCTGATTTAGAGGCATGTTTAACATACCTTGATAAGATGTGTGATGATGAGATGTTGACTCTGGCTGATCATGGTTTAGAGGGAATTGGCTATGAAATGCAAGATGGATATTTAGTTGATATTAATACAACTTGGACTCCAGCTCAGAAGCCACATACTGGATTAAACCAGACTGTATGTTATATTCCAAATGAAGCAGCTCTTGATCCAGTTGTAAAGAAGTCTCCTCAGGCTTTAGTAGAAGCTGAAGTAAAAACAAAGAATGTAGAAAATGCAGTATTTAACCCAGCAGTAGGATATCTTGCAGGTTCTGATACTTACGCATTAAATGGTGCTACACTGGATGCTGCATTAAAGGATGCAAGAACACAGTATATCTGTGGTGAAATTGATGAAGCAGGATTCCGTGCTGCTATGGATACATGGCTTGCACAGGGCGGACAAAAGATTATAGATGAAATAAACGCATTATATCAGGCAGATAAGTAAGTACCAGAAAATACTAAGATAATACATTGTACATTTTTGGGTAATGCAATAAAATAAGGAATGTAAGCTTTACTATCGGGGGCTGTTGCAGTTAAGCTGCGACAGCCCTTCTGTGTTATCGTGCTGCGGCACAGTATCGGTAGGTTAGGTATCGTAGCACAGAAAAGAGGAAAAAGATGAACTGGAAACAAGAATGGGAACAGCCCACTATGCGCCAGCGAATCAAGCCTTTCTGGTTTTGGAATGGCGATATGAACGAGGGAGAAATTGACCATCAGCTTAGGGAAATGAAGGAACAAGGTTTGGGGGGCGCTTTTATTTGTGCCAGGCAAGGGCAGACGGTGCCTTACTTAAACCAGAGGTGGTTTGACAAAATTGCTTTTGCTTGTAAAAAAGCAAGGGAATATGGGTTAGAAGTATGGTTGTATGATGAATATCCATATCCAAGTGGAGTAAGTGGCGGGGAAGTATTATTGCGCCATCCAGAAGCAGGGCATACAACATTAAGTATCCAAACCTTTGAAGAGGAAGGTGGAAAGGATATAGAACGTTTACTTGGTTGGACAAGGGTTATGTATGCAAAGGCTATACCAAAGTGTTTAGATGGGAGCTTGGATTGGGAAAATGCAGTTGATTTGGCAGATAATATTGGTGTATTACAACCACAAGAAATTTATCAACAAACAGGCTTAACCGCATATAATAAAAAGCGTTTCTTTTCTTATGAGCCAACACATGTTTTAAATAAAAAGCTTCCAGAGGGCAAATGGAAAATAGTAGTATGTGGAAGCAAGAGATTATCTGATTTTAAATATTATGGAAATTATTTTGATCCTTGTAATAGAGAGGCAGTAAAGACTTTTCTTGAAACTACCCACGAAAAGTATCAAAAAACATTAGGCGATGAGATGGGGAAAAGTGTATATGGCATGTTCTCAGACGAGGTAGGTTTTTTAGGGATATTGCCATGGTCAGAACAGCTTCCTCCTTATTTTAAACAGAAATATGGGTATGACATTTGTACTGTTTTGGCAGCAATCCAAGATAACACATATCCAGATGCAGCAAAAATCCGTTATGAGTATTATCAGGCATTACATGAATTATTCCGGGAGAATTACCATAAACAGACATCAGATTGGTGTAAGGAACACAATATTCTCTATGCAACAGAAGTGCCTTCTATGCGCCGATCTACACAGATTTATTCTACGGTGCCAGGCGGTGACTGTGCCCATGAAAAGTTAGGGTATTCGCTTGATGAAACCTATGAAAAAGATCTTTTGCATTATAGAAGCTGTGCCATGGGCGTAAGTTCTGTAGCCAGGCAGATGGGAAGAGATTACGCTATGATAGAGAGTTTCCATAGTGTTGGCTGGTCAATGACATTGCAAGATGCAAAGTGGATGCTGGATTTGTTGGCTTCTATGGGGATTAATTTTTATAATGTACACGCGTTTTATTATACGATAGATTCTATTACAAAACATGATGCGCCGCCTTCCCAGTTTTTGCAGAACCCGTATTGGAAACATTATCATTTATTGGCGGATTATGCAGGCAGGTTAAGTGCATGGATTAGTAATACAGAATCTACAAACCATATTGCCGTATTAGATCCAGTGGTATCTTATTGGACTCATTTAGGGAGCCCATTCCATAAGTTTAGTTATGCAGGGAAAGATGATAAAGAAAAGCTGGAGCTTGAGACATTAAAGGCTGACTGGATGTATATCATTAAGGAACTTCGGTATGCCCATATTGGTACGGATTTACTAGACAGCGAGATTCTTGCAATGGCTGAAATTGTAGATGGCAAAATGAAAATTGGCAAAGCAGAATATGACACATTACTGCTTACCCCAAATACAGCAGTAGAAAGTATAACGACAGAAAAAATACAAGAATTTATACGCTCTGGCGGGCATGTTATTGCCTTTGGGCTATTGCCATATGAAGTAGTGGATAAAGATATCCAACCAGAAAAGACATGGAAAGAAATGTTTGGCATAGAGAATCCTATAAAAACAAAATATTGGGGAAAAGGAAATGGGATTGAAATAATTAAACATGGGAATACTGCATTTGTTTCTTCTAATGGCTGTATAAAAGAGGCAGGGAACCCAGAAGAATGGATTTCACTTGTAGAAGAAATAGCAGAAACACCAGTAAAGGTAAAAATAGCAGAAAAAGACAAAAAAAGTGTATTTTCTTCTATCCGTAGGGGAGAAAATGGTGAATTATATATAATGGTTGGTAATTATGAGAAGAATTATGTCAATCTTTCAGTAGAATTAAAAGAGGGACAAAGTAGTGCATGGTGTATGGACTTTGAAAATGCAAAAGAAACAGCACTTGTGATGGAAAAACAATGTGTAAAGGTAATGTTGGCTCCATTTGAAACAAAATTACTTCGGTTTGACAAAAAAGAATCCCAAATTGAGGAAGGCATAGCAAAGAAAGAAATGCCAATTCTTGTAGTAGATACAAAAGAACCAATGGAAGTGTCTATAAAAGGGAAAAATGTTTACCGTATGGAACAGTATCAAATATCATTAGATAAAGAAAACTGGAAACAAACTACGGTGGAAACATTAATTGAAACTTGTGCCGCAACGAAACTCCTTACAGGGGAAAATATGGTATACCAAAGTGAATTTGGCACGCCAAAATCGATCCATATCCAGTACCCTCTTTCCTTATATTATAAAACAGATGTGAATATTCAAGTAATCCCAAAACAGGCAGGGCTTTTGTTAGATAATAGGAGCATTACTGGGGAGTATAAGATTTTTATAAACGGGCATGTGCTAGATAATAAGGCATTTGAGCCAACCTTTATTAATGACCAGAATAACCGTATCCAGGATATTACCAGTTTATTAAAGGAAGGGAAGAATGAGATTTTTGTAGAGGTAATTGCAAGCCATGACTGGGATGGAATCCGTGATCCACTCTTTATTGTAGGAGATTTTGGCGTAGAAAATGGATGTATTACTCAGATGCCAGAAAAGGCAAGATTAGAGAAGAATTATATAAAAGGATTTCCTTATTACAGTGGTGATTTTGTATTTAAGGGAAGTTTTTCATCAGAGATAGAGGGAGAAGCAGAACTTAAGCTTAGTTGTTCGGATGAGTTGCATGACTGTATAGAAATAATAATGAATGGGGAAAACCTAGGAGTGAGGGCTTTTTCTCCAAATATATGGCATATAAAGCCAGGGATTTTGAAAAAAGAAAATAGTATAGAAATTGTTTATACAAATACATTAATCCATATGTTAGAAGGAAGTTATTTTGACTATGATTCTCATAAAACAGTAGTGATTTAAAGAAAGTGGGGAGGAACTATGAGCCAGACAATTCGGTTTACAAAGATGCCCAACCGATCCCAGCAAGGATATGTAACATGGGGGGCACCATGGAAAAAAGGTAGTGTAAAAGATACAGCAAGTTATGCTTTAACAGATGAAACAGGGAATAAAATTCCTATACAAAGCAGTATTAGCGCGTATTGGCCAGATGGAAGCATAAAGTGGAGCAGGCATACAGCGAAATTGCCTAAGAATATATCTGCTGTTGTTTTAACAGCAGAAACAGGAATAGAGGAAAAAACAACATTTGTAAGAGAGGAAAAGGAAAACTTCTTTGTAGAAGGCAGCCATGTCCATGCTATTATCCCAAAAACAGGGAATCATATTATAGAAAAACTTGTTACAAAGGAAAAGATAACAGCAGAATATGGTTGCCTAGTGGCAATTTTAGAAGAAAGAGGGAAAGAAGATAATTGTTTAGTAACAAAACAAGTTCCCTATATAGGCATAATAAAGGAAGCAGAATTAGAGGAAAATGGATCAGAAAAAGCGGTTTTTTGTTTAAGGGGAGCCCATAAAAATGAAAATACAGGGCGGGAAGTATTGCCGTTTGCGCTTCGGTTAAGCTTTTATAGAGACAGCGAAAGTATCCATATTACACATTCTTTTTTATATGACGGAGATGAAAAAAAGGACTTTTTAAAAGGCTTGGGAATCCATTTTGCATGTCCATTAGAAGGCGAGCCATATAACCATCATGTAAAATTTGCTTTGGAGCATGGCTGCTTCCATGAAAGTATGAAAATGTTGCTGGCATGGCGCCCAAAAATACCAGCCGAATTATATGAAACACAAATAGCTGGCAAAAAACTAGAGCTTAGTTCTATGGATCAAGAGCTCCAAAATAATGTAAAACAGGCATTTGGAAATATGCCGACATGGAGCAATTATCATATTTGCCAAGATAGTGCGGAGCATTTTTCAGTGAAAAAAAGAACAGGGCAAGAGGAGTGCTGTTATCTGGACTGTATACATGGGAACCGTGCTGTAGGGGCGGCTGCTGTAGCAGGGGAAGAAGGTGGAATAGCAGTAGCTTTGCGGGATTTCTGGCAGAAATATCCTTCAGGGATATGGATAGATCGGGTAGATACCGGATGTGCAGAAGTGACCGTATGGCTGTGGACACCGGAGGCAGAAGCTATGGATTACCGCCATTATGATGTTACAGGCTATTCTCAATCCTATTATGAAGGATTTGACGAATTTGGGGCAGACCCACATGGCATTGGAAATACAAATGAGATAGAAATTATGGGATTTTCTGGCGATATTTTGCCTGACAAGGAACTGTTAGATTGGAACCAAGAAGTGCAAAAGCCAATGATATTACAAGCTTCTCCACAATACTATCATAAGGTGGAGGCATTTGGAAGGTGGAGCCTGCCTTGTTTTGATACTCCATTTGCCCGTTTTGTAGAGGAGCAATTAGACAAAGCAGTAGAGTTTTATAAAGAAGAAATTGATACAAGGGGATTTTATGGTTTTTATAATTATGGCGATGTAATGCACACCTATGATAAAGTACGGCATAATTGGAGATATGACATGGGAGGCTATGCTTGGCAAAATACAGAATTAGTGCCAACACTTTGGCTTTGGTATGCTTACCTTAGGAGTGGGAGGGAAGATATTTTTACGCTTGCAGAGGCGATGAGCCGGCATTGTTCAGAAGTAGACACTTACCATCTTGGAAAATATAAGGGGATTGGTTCCCGCCATAATGTGCGCCATTGGGGCTGTCCTTGTAAGGAGGCACGTATTGGGATGGCAGGGCACCACCGTTTCTACTATTATTTAACAGGTGACGGCAGGTTAGGCGATGTATTTGAAGATGTAAAAGATGCAGATTTTGCTTTGCTTACCATTGATCCTATGCGGATTTTTTATGAAAAAGAGAGTATGGTTTATCCTACTCATGCACGTTCTGGCCCAGATTGGTCTAGTTTCTGCTCTAACTGGATGACAGAATGGGAACGCCACCAAAATACGGTATATAGAGATAAAATTAAAATTGGCATTGAAGATTTAAAGAAAATGCCGCTGCAATTAATTTCTGGATCGGATTTTGAATATAACCCAGAAAATAGCCATTTGCGCTATATTGGGGAACGTTCTACGGGTGGCTGCCATTTGCAGATTTGTATGGGTGCAGCACAGACATGGATAGAATTGTCTGGTTTATTAGAAGATCCAGAATGGACAAAGATGATTGCAGATTTTGGGCGCTTTTATTTGCTGCCGCCAGAGAAAAAGAAAACTGTGGCAGAAGGACTGTTTGGGAAACGCACTGCATCCTTCCCTTATATGGCAACTGCTATGACCGCTTTTGGGGCAGAATATTACCAAGATGAGAATTTAGGGCATTGGTCGTGGTACTATTTAATAGATGAACTTTTAAAGGCTGGCGGGGAACAAGGCTTTACGCCACAATATCTAGAAAATACAGCGAACCAAAAGTTATTAAAGGAAATTCCTTGGATTTCTACAAACTTTACTTCACAATGGTGCTTAAATGCAATTATGGCGTTGGAAATGATAAAGGATTATATGCCAGAAACATTAGAGGATATAAAAAAGGAAGGTTTTTTAAAGGAATTAGAGTGTGAATCTCTTGTTAGAAAATAAAGCGATAGAAAAATTTATTGGAAAAATGTATAAGGGAACCTAATGAATAATGGGGAAATAGGGAAGAGTATGGCAAAATCAAAAAAAGAGTATGAGAAACTGTTGTTAGAAATGGCAGAACCATTAAAAAGCCATTATTCCGAGGGCAAGGCAAGGCTTGACCTCGGAGTGACAGCAGCAGGATATGGGAATAAAATAGCTGGAATGGAGGGGTTTTCTAGGGTATTATGGGGAATGGTCCCATATTGGGCAGGCGGGGGCAAAGACGAAAGCTTAGTTTCTATTTACCAAGAAGGAATTAAGAATGGTACAGACCCAAAGCATAAGGAATATTGGGGGCATCTACATGATAAAGATCAGAGGATGGTAGAGATGGCGGCATTAAGCCTTGGTATTCTTTTAACCCCAGAAAAATTGTGGGAACCATTGCCAGAACAGGTAAAACAGAATTATGCAGCATGGTTAAATGAAATTAACCAATATAAATTAGTGGAAAATAACTGGCAGTTTTTTAATGTAATTACAAACCTAGCTTTAAAAAGTGTAGGAATGGAATATAGTAAAACTTGTATGCAGCGTGCTATTGATTACTATGAGTCTTTTTATATTGGGAATGGCTGGTATGGAGATGGGAAACGCCCTCAAAAAGATTATTATGTGCCGTTTGCAATCCATTTTTATTGCTTATTATATGTAAAGTTTATGCGCAAGGAAGATCCAGACCGTTGTAAAATCTATGAAGGACGGGCAAAGGAGTTTGCTAAAACATTTCTTTACTGGTTTGATGATGAGGGAAAAGCACTTCCATATGGGCGTTCCCAAACTTACCGTTTTGCACAGGTAGCATTTTTTAGCGCATGTGCCTTTGCAGAGGTGGAGGTATTTCCTCTTTCAGTAATAAAAGGAATGATTGAACGGCATTTGGATTATTGGCTTCGCCAGCCAATTTTTGACAATGGCCATATTTTAACGGTAGGGTATACATATCCAAACTTAAATATGTCAGAGACTTATAATGCAACAGGCTCCCCTTATTGGGCATGGAAAACATTTTTATTCTTAGCTTTGCCTGCGTCCCATCCATTTTGGCAAGTAGAAGCAGCACCATTTCCTAATGTACAAAAAACACTTGCTATTCCAGAGTGTAATATGTTAATACAACATAGAAAAGGGGAAGTAACAGCCCTATGTGCAGGGCAGTACCCGGTAGTGGCACATATGCACAGTGCAGAAAAATATGCAAAATTTGCTTATTCTTCTGTATTTGGGTTTTCTGTCCCACGTTCTTATGAAAAGCTGGCAGAAACCGCACCAGACTCTATGCTTGCATTTTGTGCGCATGGAATGACCTACGTAAGGCGGAAATGTGAGGAATTTTATATAAAGGAATCTGAGGTCTATGCGCGTTGGATTCCAGTGGAAGGGATTGAGGTAGAAACTTGGCTGTACCCAACAGAAGAAGGCCATAGGAGGAAACATAAAATTACTAGCAGCCTTTCTTGTAAAGCATATGACTGTGGGTTTTCTTATCCTTCCCGGATGGAGGAAACAAAGAAAGAATCGAAAGATGGGCTTGCAGAAGTTTCTGATCAAAATGGGTTTAGTAAGGTGGTATTAAAAAAAGGATCAGGCATAGGCACTATAATTGGCGGGGTATCTAATGTTAATTTAATTTTTCCAAATGCGTGGATTCCAGCATTGGAATATGAGATTACGCCAGGTATAATAGAAGTGGAATGTGATATTTTTGCAAAGCTTACAATAGAACATATTATTATAGGGAAAGGAGAATGTTATGGAGAAGCTTGACAAAAGAGAATATTGTGGATGGGCAGAAGAAATATACCAAAAAATCTGCGTTAAGATGAAGGCCCAGGCGCAACGGGTAGGCACAGATATTCCTTATATACCAGAGAACGGGCGTTATAAGGATATGGGAAACGAAGGGATCCACTGGTGGACAAATGGGTTTTGGCCGGGAATACTTTGGCAGATGTACCATGCTACGAATGAGGAATTTTATAAGGAGACAGCAAGAGGGGTAGAAAAACGTCTGGATCAGGCGTTAAACCATTATTCAGGGCTAGACCATGACGTTGGGTTTATTTGGCTCCATGCCTCTGTTGCAGATTATCGTCTGACAGGGGATGAGGAGGCAAAAGAGAGAGGGTTAAAGGCAGCTGGTGTGCTGGCAAGCCGCTATAACCCGGCTGGGCAATATCTTTCTGCATGGAATGGGAACCGTCCAGGCCATATGATTATTGATTGTCTTATGAATACGCCATTGTTGTATTGGGCGTCTAGGGAGACAGAGGACCCGAGGTTTGCCTTAATTGCGGAGAGGCATACAGATACCGCATTAAAATATATTGTTAGGGAAGATGGTTCTTGCAACCATATTGTAATTTTAGATCCAGTTACTGGGGAATTTACGGATAATCCCGGCGGGCAAGGCTATGGAAAAGGTTCTTCTTGGTCAAGAGGGCAAGCATGGGCGGTTTACGGTTTTGTGCTGGGGTATAAATATACTGGAAAAATAGAATATCTGGAGGCATCAAAACGGGTAGCCCATTATTTTCTAGCAAATGCAGCTATTACAGATTATGTGCCACTCCTAGATTTCCGTGCACCAAAAGAGCCAGTATATTATGATACGACAGCAGGCGCAATAGCGGCATGTGGCCTTTTAGCGCTGGCAGAGGTTGTGGATATTTTTGAAAAAAGGTTATATGCAGAAGGGGCATTAAAGATTCTGAAAGCAATAGAGAAAAAACATTGTAATTGGAATCCAGAGGAAGATTCTATTGTGGATTTTGGCTCAGCAAAATACCATAGGGAAGAAGATAGGGAAGTACCTATTATTTATGGGGATTATTTCTTTATAGAAGGAATATTGCGCCTATTAGAAAAAAGTTTTTTGATTTGGTAGGAAGGGGAAGAATGGAATGGATATAAAAGAAGTACAGCAAAAAAAAGCAGGAGGAGACTTGGTTTTAATCTATGAAAATAAATTAACTTCAAAAGAAGATATTAAAGATTTTATATTAGAAGGAGAAGCAGCGATTACTTTTCCACAGGGTAGGATGCGTTTGGAAAATAAATTAGCGGCAGAGGAAGG
Organism: uncultured Lachnospiraceae bacterium; assembly: GCA_910577045.1. Taxonomy (GTDB): domain Bacteria; phylum Bacillota; class Clostridia; order Lachnospirales; family Lachnospiraceae; genus RGIG8607. Next base: position 211,205 of record CAJTLB010000003.1, read on the forward strand.
GCAAAAGGCAAATTATGTTTTATGGTGCCCAGAGGAATTCCCTTCTGATATTATGATTACTTGGGATTTTTACCCAATAAGGGAACCAGGGCTTTGTATGATGTTTTTTGCTGCAAAGGGAAAAGAAGGGAAAGATATTTTTGACAGTTCCTTACAAAAACGTACAGGGGAGTATATCCAATACCACCATGGGGATATTAATGCTTTCCATGTTTCTTATTTCCGCCGTAAGGAGCCAGATGAAAGAGGGTTCCATACTTGTAATTTAAGAAAAAGCTATGGGTTTTACCTAACCTCCCAAGGAGGAGACCCAATCCCTGACGTGGCGGATGCAAAACCTCCTTACCATATTGCAGTTATCAAAAAAGGAAATATTGTTATTTTTATGATTGATGAATTGGAAGTATTCCGGTTTGAGGATAACGGAGAAAGCTATGGGCCATTATTAGAAGGTGGAAAAATAGGGTTCCGCCAACTTGCGCCATTTATTGGAGAATATGCAAATTTAAAGGTATTTCAACTAAACGCAGAATAAATAGTGTGGTATAATATAAAAAATGGCATAGCGAAGGAGGTAGAAAGATGAAACCGAAAGTTAGGATTGAAAAAGTGGAGGATATGCAGATTGCCATTGCCTGGGAAATAGTGGAAGGGGCAGAAAAATATTATGTATACTGGTCAGACAGAGATACCAAGCAAATGGCATATAAAATGGTGGCAGAAACACAAGAAACAAGTTATTGCCTAAAGCGGAGCTCCCATATTCCTCATTATTTTAAGGTAACTGCTATAGTAGGCGGAAAAGAAACAGAGCCTAGTGATATTGTGGTGTCTCCAGTAAAAAGAAAGCTGCGTCCGCAAAGGGAAAAAATTTCTAGAGGATTAATTGCCGTTAAAGCAAAAACAGGGATTTTCCTTGGCTGGCGGTTAATGGCAGATGAAGTAGATGGATATTCTGAAACAGGGGTAACAGGTGCTATATTTAAAGTTTATCGGGATGGAAAGGAGATTGCAACAGTTACTTCTAGTACCAATTATTTGGATACAGAAGGGACAGAAACTTCTAGTTATCAGGTGGCAGCCATAGTTAATGGGAAGGAAGAAGAGCCATGTAAAAGTGTAAGCGCATGGAAAAGTGGGGAAAATTATATTGATATTCCGCTTCAAATCCCAGATCCGGGGCTGACTCCTGTAAAAGAGGCATATACTTACCAAGCGAATGATATGAGTGTGGCGGACGTAGACGGGGATGGGGAATATGAGTATATTTTAAAATGGGATCCAACCAATTCCCATGATGTTTCCCACAAAGGATATACAGGGCATTGTTTTATTGACTGTTATAAATTAGATGGAAGGCTGTTATGGCGCTTGGATATGGGTGTTAATATCCGTGCTGGTGCACATTATACGCAATTTATGGTGTATGATTTTAATGGAGATGGCAAGGCAGAGATGGCAGTAAAATCTGCGCCAGGCACCCGTATGACGACTTATCTGCCAAATGGCAAGGTAAAAGAGGAATTTTATATTACGCTTCCAAAAGAAGATATAGAAAAAGGCGTAACCCATAAAGACAATTATGTTTGTTCAAAAGAAGACTATTATCAACATATGGTAAAACGGTTTATGGGCTGGCAGGAAGAACCAGAAGTAAAAGCTGGGAACTGGTATAATACATTAGAAGAGTGTTTTGGGATGGAAAAGAAATATTCATATCCGCTGAAACAAAAAGATGCAGAAGAACTAGCAGATTATTTTATCCATGAGTATGCGCCAAAGAGAAGCCCAAAGAACGAATTAGATAAATTTGAGGGATTTATTTATGAAGGCCCAGAGTATTTAACAATGTTTGCTGGAGACGGTCAGGAGTTAGATACGATTCCATTTAAGTTTGGCAGGGTGGATGATGGGCTGATGTGGGGAGATTATGCTACAAAGCGGATTGAGCCATGTAACCGTGTAGACCGTTTCCTTTCAGGTGTTGCCTACTTAGACGGGGAACATCCATATTTAATTGTATGCCGTGGGTATTATACCCGCACTACTATTGTGGCATATGACTTCCTTACAGGGCATTTCCATGAGCATTTTTCTATAGATAGTGGCTTTGTGCCAATGAAGAACCCATTTGGGGATAACCCTCATGCAGCGCAAGGGACAGACCCAGTATATGGGAAGCTTGCTGGGCAGGGGAACCACAGCCTTTCTACAGCAGATGTAGATGGAGATGGATGCCAAGAAATTATTTATGGTGCTGCGGTTATTGACCATGATGGAAGTTTGCTATATTCTAGCTATGATTATTTGCCAGATGGAAGATATGCGAAACTAGGGCATGGGGACGCTATGCATGTGGCAAAAATTGATCCTGATAAGCCAGGCATGGAGATTTTTAATGTGTTTGAAGGTGCTACAGAGGCTCCATATGGCTATGCGTTGCGTGATGCAGAAACTGGGAAGGTTATTTTTGGAAAATATGCAGAACGTGATTTGGGGCGTTGTATGATAGGGGATATTAACCCAAATGTACGAGGACTCCAGGTTTGGGCTGAGAATACAGTATTTAATTGTAAAGGAGAAGTGCTTGCAGATAAACCGCTTGGTACAAACCAAAGTATCCGGTGGGCAGCCGATTTATCTACACAGATATTAGATGGCGTAGATTATGTACATGGAATCCATTTAGGCATTATTAATGATAATACCCATGGGGAGATCTTAGCACCCGAAGGAATGGCAACAAATAATGGGACTAAGGGGAACGCCTGTCTAATAGCGGATATTTTTGGGGATTTCCGTGAAGAACTGGTACTTAGGAAAGCAGATAATACAGCTATCCGTATTTATACCAATATCGATCTTACAGAACATAAACTGTTTACTTTAATGCACGATATCCAGTATAGGACAGGGATTGCTTGGCAAAATAATTGCTATAACCAACCTTGTTATACTAGCTTCTATTATGCAGGGGATATGGAATGGAAGACAGTTTGGGAAAGTATTTAGGTAAGGTTTAAAATAATAAAGTAGGTTGTGGGATATTTATAATTTGAAATTAGGAAGATAGAGGGGCTGTTGCAAAAAACAATGCTTCTACAATACAGAATAGGCTATATTATTTGATATATTGTAAAAGATTGTTGTTTTGTAATAGCTCTTTGTCTGTAAAGATAAAATAATTATATAAATTATAGAAGCGACATTAGCAGATGGTTCTAATCAGCGTAGAATGGAGATGGAACCAGTATCAAGGCATTTGGGAGAATATTGTTTAATGTATCCAGAAGTAGAGGCTTATTGTATATTTATAACAACTTCCCTTAATGTAAATGTTATATCAGATTTTAGAGCAAGAAGATTTATGGAATATTATAATACAGTTGGCACAGAGTATATAATAGGTATGAAAATATTGCCAATGCAGACATCAGAATTAAAGAAAATATTAGAATTTGATATTAAGTATCCAGAGATTTATAGAATATTGGACAAAGCTTATAATAGTACAGAACCACCAAAAGAGTGGTATGAGAAGAATATAGTAAAAGAAACAAGTTGTTGGCAAATATAAAATTATAAAAGTAGAAATAAAAGTTTTGATTCAATTTATTTCTAATAAGAACAGTACATTTTTTAGGATGAGAATACGAAGGGTAGAATAAAAATGAGGACAATTAACGCGTTTAAGTTTGTTTTAAGGTTTGCTTGGAAAAATAACAAATGGTATGTTATTACAATTGCTTTTGCAAAGATAATAGAAGCAATAGGGATTTTGGCAGAAATATATATTCCTAAGTTAATTATTGATGGGCTAATTGAAAAAAGGGATTATACGGAGATTCTAATATTAATTGGGATTTTCTGTATTATTTTATTTATGGTAGGGCAGATAGCAATATGGACAGGCTGTAAGATATGGACTATGCAGTTTAAATTACAAAAGAAGCTGATTAGCCTGGTTATGCAAAAAACAGCTAGGATTGATTATGAGTATTTAGAAAACCCTGAAATACTTGATATGAAGAAAAAAGCCGAACAAAGTTATCTGGGAAATGCGTCAGAAGAATTTTTTGGCGTTATAAAATATTTCTTTTCAATTGCTACTAAAATTGCAACTATAGTGGGAATTATTGCCCTGCTTTTTAGTCTAGGTTTTATTCCTGTTTTTATTTTAACAATAATTGTTATTCTTAACTGCTGGTTAAAAGCGAAAAACATTAAGAGGAATTTTAAGCTAGAAGAGGAGAGTATCCCATATGAAAGAAGATGGCAGTATTTTCGTGATTTGCCGTTAAATTTAAAGGCGATTAAAGAAATAAAATGTTTTAACCTATCTTTATGGGTAGTAGGGAAGTTTGAAAATATAACAGATATTACAACTGGTTACTATGGAAGATCCTTTACTAATACAGCTAAAACAGATGCACTCTGCCAAATATCAGTTATGGTTAAAAATTTATTTTCTTATGGCTATGTTTCTTTCCTTGTTTGTAAGGCGCGTATTTCTATTGGAAGCTATACCATGTATTTATCTGCAATTAATAAGTATTCTTCTGTATTACAGGAAATATTAGAAAATATATTAAAGTTTTCCCATGTAGGGTTATATATTGAGTATTTGGATAAGTATTTAAAATTGCCAGAACATATTCTTAGAAATGGGGAACGCCGTATTACTTTAAATGAACAGGGGTTTGATATAGAGTTTAAAAATGTGTCTTTCCGTTATGCAAATAATGAACATTATGCTTTAAAAAATATAAATTTAAAGATACATAACCAAGAACATATTTCTATTGTTGGTGAAAATGGGGCAGGAAAAACAACATTAATCAAACTATTGTGTAGGCTTTATCTTCCAACAGAAGGGGTTATTACATTAAATGGGATTGATATACAAGAGTATGCCTTAGAAGAATATATCAGTATAATTGCGCCTGTGTTCCAAGATTTCCATTTATTTTCAATGAGTGTAAAAGAGAATATAGCATTAGATAGAGAGTTTGATGAGCAAAGGGCAAACCAGAGTTTCCAGTTAGCAGCTCTTGGCTATATGCCAGAAAAATACCAAGATTTTTATAATAGAGAAGTAACAAAATTATTTGCTGAGGATGGGTTAAACCTATCTGGTGGGGAGCAGCAGAAATTTTCGATAGCACGTTCTCTTTATTGTAAGGATAGGTATATTGTTATATTAGATGAGCCAACAGCAGCATTAGATCCTCGGTCAGAGGCAGAAATTTATCAAACAATTGACAAATTGGTTGGCGGTAAAATGTCAATTTTTATATCACATAGATTATCTAGCTGCCGTTTTTGTGACCGTGTAGTAGTGCTTTCAAAAGGTGAATTAGTAGAGGTGGGTACACATGAAGAATTAATGGATAAAAAGGGAATGTATTATGAGTTATTTGAGTTACAAGCAAAAAACTATAGGGATTAATTTTAACTCTTTGTAGCAAGAAGTCCCCCACTTCTAAAGTGGGGTATGAATTGTGTCCCACTACGCCTCTTGGCAAATAGAAAATAATATATTACAATAAAATCAGTCGAAAAACAAGAAAGACTGATACAAAAATTATGGAAAGAATATTTTTGGAGTCAAAGTTTTTGCTTACTGCACCACTTCACAGTATGCCACCCACGCAAGGTGAGCCACACGAATATTATAGCACTGTCCGGCTCTGTCTTGCAAGCGGTTTGTGGATAAAATCGAAAGGACAGGATAACAGAATGGGAAAGATTTTGGAAGCATTTTTGACCGACCAGCTTCGTGTAGATAGCGGAACGGAACGGCAAACTCCTGAACACCAAGCGCTCTGCGAAAAAGGTGGCGAACTTCAAGACCAGTTAGCTGAAACACATGATTTTGAGGGATATTCAGAGTGGAAATTATTAAATCTCAAATTCACACTTATTTTGTCTTGATGGCACAGACGATAATGTCCTTTTAATGCTGGGAAATTTTCGCATAGGGAAAAATCAGATTGAATATCCTGTCGAATTATGGTAGTATTTTTTTGGGAATACCAAGATGGTAGGCGGTTAGCCCTCTGCGGAGGGACGTGACCCTCCGATTACAATGTATCTTCGATACATAGAAACCCGCAAGGGAATCTGAGAAAGGAGGGCTGATGCGAATGTTGACGATAGAAGGGTTGATTTCAGTGCTTGGTTTATGTCTGACCTGTTTCGGTCTCGGATACGCCATCGGTAGCAAAGATAATAACAAAACACAAAAATAGCCGCCCACCCGACCAAAGGTTACGGCTATTTTGTGACTAAATAATCGGGCTAACCGTCTATCGGTAGCTCCTGGTGGGCATCTGTTGATGCAGATGTCCTTCTTTATGTTCAATATACCACAATTTCTAAAGTGCCGCAAGCATTTTTTAGCGGTTATCCGATTTGTTCCCCTTTTTCTTTTCCCTTCATTTGTAGACATTAAACTGGTTCTTACACTTCTGGTTGCAAAATTTATTCCCCTTCCGGCTTGCAACAAAGGATTTTTTACAATGCTTGCATATACGCATATTACTGTCCTTGTCCGTGAGTCTATAAGGAATTTAATACGTCAAAGAGCGAGAATCTTGAATATCAGGCGGCTTGTGTGGAGTATGAGAAAATCTACGAAGAAAAAGTGGCAAATTCCATGAGTATCAGAGATAGGCTTAGGCAGAAAGAGCAGATAGTAAAAGAAAGAGAAGCGAACAGGGAGCATTGGTCAAAACAGAAAGACATAGGAGCAAGATAGCAAAAATGGGCGGATAATATATTGCTATCTGTCCAGCATATTTTGTATTTATTAGAGCGAGTGTGAAAGTGTAAATTTGTTGTATGGCAGTATAAGGTGGCTTCGAAATGATATATGATTAAATCGGTAAAAATTTTATGGATAAAGGGTAAAAGGATAAATCGAAATTGCCTTTTCATATTTTGAGTGATATAGTAAAAGCGGTGGATGCACTTGACTTAAGTAGGAGCAATGAATTTTATCAATAAGAAATGCAGGTGTTTGTATGAACGAAAAAATTTTGATAGTGGATGATGAAAAAGAAATAGCAGATTTAATTGAGGTCTACCTCAAAAATGATGGTTATACTGTATATAAATTCTATAATGGGATGGATGCCCTGAAGTGCATTTATGAAATAGAACTGGATTTGGCGATTATAGATGTAATGTTGCCCGATATAGACGGTTTCCAGATTTGCCAGAAGATTAGGGAACAGTTTTACTATCCGGTTATAATACTTACAGCAAAAATAGAGGATAGGGATAAGATTATGGGACTGACAATCGGTGCTGATGATTATATTACAAAACCGTTTAATCCATTAGAGGTAGCAGCGAGAGTAAAAACGCAGTTAAGGCGGTATGTAAGTTATAATAATCTTGCAGGAAGAAAAATGGAGGAGATAGAAGAGTATGATATTAGGGGACTGTTGATTAACAAACATACCCATAAATGTTTTTTGTATGGAAAGGAGTTACAATTAACCCCGATAGAGTTTTCGATTCTTTGGTATTTATGTAAGAATCAGGGAAAAGTAGTTCCATCAGAAGAATTATTTGAGGTGGTATGGGGTGAAAAATATTTGAATAGCAATAATACAGTGATGGCGCATATAGGCCGTTTGCGGGAAAAGATGAGTGATTCGGCAAAAAAGGCAAAATTTATAGTAAATATATGGGGAGTTGGGTACACCATTGAAAAATAATATTTTAAATAAGGAATTTCAAACATTTTATACTAAAGTCTTTATACGTTTAACAGTCATGTTTTTCATGGCAGTTTTGTTGATTTATTTTCTGCGTTTTACGGTTTTACGAGGTCACTTTGCTGATTTCATAATTGATATTTTACAAAGTGCTTTTCGGATGGAGTATGATGCGGCATATAGTTTATATTCTCAAGTATTTCGTAATCATATGGATATGATAATGATAGCAGCATTAGTGATAGCATTTCTTATTATATTTCGTATCTTTTTGAAGTGGTTTACAAAGTATTTTGATGAAATTGGAAGAGGAATGGACAGTTTGATAGAGGATGGTGCGGCAGAGGTATCTTTATCGCCTGAACTTTTGCCAATGGAGAGAAAATTAAACACAATAAAGCATATCATTGAAATACAAAGAAGAGATATGTCTGCGGCAGAACAGCAAAAAAATGACTTGATTATGTATCTTGCCCATGACCTGAAAACGCCTCTTGCATCTGTTATTGGCTATCTAAGTTTATTGCGTGATGAAGAAAAAATATCAGATGAACTGAGGAAAAAATATCTTTCTGTTTCATTAGATAAAGCAGAGCGTTTGGAAGATTTGATCCATGAATTTTTTGAAATATCGAAATATAATCTAACAACAATAACACTTCAATATAGTAAAATAAATTTAAGGCGTTTGCTTGAAATGCTTTTATATGAATTTCAGCCAATGCTGAATGAAAAGAATTTGAAGTGTAATCTTCATGTTCCAGAGGACATTATAATGAGATGCGATGCAAACAGAATGCAGCGTGTATTTGACAATCTGTTAAGGAATGCTGTAATTTACAGTTTTAATGGTACGGATATTAATATTACAGTTGCTAGACAGGAAGAAAATGTAACGATTAGTTTCACAAATCATGGAGATACCATTCCAGTGGAAAAACTGGAACGGATATTTGAACAGTTTTACAGGCTTGATGCTTCACGAAGTACAAGCAGTGGAGGGGCAGGTCTAGGACTGGCTATTGCAAAACAGATTGTTGGGCTTCATCATGGTACTATTCATGCAAGAAGTCAGGATGAAGTAATTGAGTTTGAAGTCGTAATGCCAGTTTCGTAAGTAAATTGTAAGAAAGTTTATAGTAAATCAGTTGAATATTGTGTGTGTAAACAAACAAACCACACTCTTGTTTTTGATACAATAACAGTACCAAACAAGGGTGTTTTGTTTTGCGCAAAAAATAGAGGAAGGAGCAGTTTTATGTCAAGAAAAAGACTAACATAGATATTTCCTTTTTTGCTTCCTCTCCGTAAGTGGCAAAGAAAAAAATTTTTTATTTCAAAATGTGGTTAGACGGGTACAGGTATGCACAAAAGAAATCTGAAAAAACACTTCCTGTATGTCAATCAGTGTTAAATAGGTTATCGGCTTCCTGATAACATAAAAATTATAGAAAGCGGTGTATAAGATGAAAAAAAGGATAGCAGTTATTTTTGGCGGTTATTCAACAGAGTATGATGTATCGCTACAATCAGCATTTTCTGTTTTGCAGAATATCAATAGAAAACATTTTGAGATTGTACCAGTTGGTATTACCAGAGATGGGGAATGGTATCATTATACAGGAAAAATTGAAAATATCAGTAATAATTCATGGTTTGAAGACGAGGAAAATTTATATTCAATTATGGTTTCCCAAAGCCGCCTGGCACAAGGATTTAGAGAGTTTCATGGGGATAAGTGTAGGGAGATTCCAATTGATTTGGTATTTCCCATATTACATGGCAAAAATGGGGAAGATGGCACTCTACAGGGATTATTTGAATTGGCAGGGATACCAGTTGTTGGATGCAATACGGTTTCATCGGCGATTTGTATGGACAAGGACAGGGCACATAAACTTGTCAGCCTTGCAGGAATCGCTGTTCCTAAATCGGTATCTTTCAGGCGTTTTGAAAAAGAAACAGCTTATAGGGAAATAAAGAAAAATTTATGTTGCCCGCTGTTTGTAAAACCTGTCCACTCCGGATCATCTTTTGGCATCACAAGAATAAATGAAATGCAGCAGCTTGATGCAGCAGCAGAGTTTGCCTTTCAATACGATATGGAAGTTATTGCCGAGGAGGCCGTCAATGGATTTGAAGTCGGCTGTGCAATACTTGGCAATGATACTCTGACTGTTGGGAGAATTGATGAAATAGAATTATCAGGAAGTTTTTTTGATTATACAGAAAAGTATACATTGAAATCTTCAAAAATTTATATGCCTGCAAGGGTGGACAGTGAAACAGAAAAAAGGATACAGGAAACTGCAAAGGTTATATATAGTGTTTTGGGATGTTCAGGTTATGCAAGGGTGGACATGTTCTATACACCGTCTGGTGAAATCGTATTTAATGAAGTAAATACAATTCCCGGATTTACTACCCATAGCCGATATCCCAACATGATGAAAGGTATTGGCTTATCTTTTACAGAAGTATTAGATAAGTTAATAAGCCTGTATGTAAAATGGGATGATAAAGAAGAACTGTAGAATATAAAGAAATTTTGTATAAGGAGTTATTATGAATATCAGAAGAAGAATCATTGATTATTCAAGGGGGAATAATCTGCATCACTTTTGGCGTCTTTATAGGATTCAGAAAAAGGCAGGAAGAGATGGAATAGTGCATGATATTTTAACTTTCCTACCTAGCAGATGTGCGCACCAGCATGGAGGGTATATTGGTCCAGATACAGTAATAAAGAATAATTTATCACTTCCACACGGACTACATGGAGTTTTTATTTCACGATATGCACAGATAGGGGAAAATTGTTGTATTTATCAAAATGTAACAATCGGAGAAATAGACAGGAAAGCGCCTGTCATTGGTAATAATTGTTTGATTGGCGCAGGTGCTGTCATTATTGGGGATATCAGAATAGGAGATAATGTAAAAATCGGTGCAGGTGCGGTAGTAAATATAAATGTCCCAGACAATTATACCGTTGTTTCACAGCCGATGCGTATGATAGAAGGAGAAGGATAAAGTGGGAAGTATACAGGCAAAAACGGAGCGTTCATGGATTGAACTGAATATAGAAAATCTGAAACATAACGTAAAAATATTAACGGAAGCAATGCCGTCTAAATGTGAATTAATGGCTGTTGTAAAAGCACAGGCATATGGGCATGGGGCTTGCAAAATATCCACAATTCTTAATAAAATGGGAATTAAAGCATTTGCGGTTGCTACGATTGAAGAAGGCATACAACTTAGAAAAAATGGAATTCGTGGGGAAATCCTTATTCTTGGATATACCAATATAAAACGGGCACCTGATTTAGAAAAATTTGATTTAATACAGACCTTGATAGATCTTGAATATGCAAAAGCCTTAAACAGCCAAAATTTTGCCGTAAAGGTACACATTAAAATAGACACAGGTATGCATAGGCTTGGATTTTCCTGCAAAGAGGTCTTGGCGGTAAAAAAGGTCTTTGAGATGAAAAATCTAAAAATATGTGGTATATATACACATTTGTGCTGTACAGATAGTTTGATGCCAGATGATATTGCATTTACCAGAAAACAGATTGATAATTTTTATTGTTTGATAGATGATTTGAAGGATGGCAAAGTAAATATTCCTAAAGTGCATATTCAAAGCAGTTACGGTTTATTAAACTATCCTGATCTTACTTGTAATTACATAAGAGTAGGAATAGTGTTATATGGAGTTTTAAGCTCTCCGAATGATGACACGAATTTAAAACTTGACCTGCGTCCTGTACTTTCTTTAAAAAGCCGGGTGGTGTCGATACGGCAGGTCAATAAAGGTGACAGCGTTGGATATGGCAGGGATTTTGTAGCTGAACGTGATAGTAGAATTGCGATTATACCGATTGGATATGGTGACGGATTTCCAAGAAACCTTTCAAATGGAAACGGCAGGGTATTGGTAAACAGCCATATCGTGCCTATTGTCGGGCGCATTTGCATGGATCAGCTTTCTATAGACATAACAGATGTGCAAGGGGTGTCCACAGGTGATATTGCAACTCTTATAGGCTCGGAAGAATACGATGATTTATCTGCTTCTGCTGTTGCATACCGTTCTGGCAGTATTAGTAACGAACTACTGTGCAGAATAGGGGCAAGGTTGCCTGTTATCACAAAATTAGATGTTATTTAATTTCAAATGTAGCTTTTTCTGTGCTATATAAGTGAAGGTCAAAGAGGAATATTCTATCAATAGAAAGAAATAGTAGCCATGTAAATAAAGATCTTAATAAAAGAATAGAGTTATTAGTACAAGATATAGAACAAATAGAGTATAAATTATATAATTGTATAGATACAATTAGAAATGGATTTTAAGTTGATATATAGACAAGGCAAATATGGTATGTTATAATAGTAGCGTTAGTGATAAATAGAATGTTATATTAAATGGTAAGCCTCTTTTTAGGGATTCCAATATAAGGCAGTGTTATGATTCTTGTTAGAGGCATAACGCTTTTTTATTGCTAACAGTTCCTTTCTATAGAAGGTAGGATGGTAAGTTTTTTTGTTGAGTTGATACAATAATTGAGGAGGAAACTATGGACAATGTAAAGGCATGGGAAGAAAAGGTAATCATTCCAACTTATGAGGTTGGGGCAGCGGAAAAGAACCCTATTTTTTTAGAAAAACGCGTATATCAAGGAAGCAGCGGCAAGGTATATCCCTATCCTACTATTGAAAAGATTAGTGATGTAAAAGTGGATAAGGAATATAATGCAGTATGGTTAGAGAATGAATATTTAAAAGTAATGGTGTTGCCAGAATTAGGCGGCAGGATCCAACGTGCATATGATAAAACAAATGGATATGATTTTGTCTATTATAACCGGGTGATAAAGCCAGCATTAGTAGGCTTGACTGGGCCATGGATTTCTGGCGGAATTGAATTTAACTGGCCGCAGCATCATAGGCCAACTACATTTTTACCAGTAGACTATATAATAGAAGAATATCCAGATGGAAGTAAGGCAGTATTATTGCATGATGTCGATCAGATGTATGGGACAAAGGGGTTAATGAAGATTACGCTGTATCCGGGGAAGGCTTATATTGAGATTACAGGGCAGCTCTATAATAGGACATCTATGCCACAGACATTTTTATGGTGGGCAAACCCGGCAGTCCCAGTAAATAATAATACACAATCTATTTTCCCGCCAGATGTACATGCCGTAATGGATCATGGGAAAAGGGATGTTTCCCGTTTTCCAATTGCTACTGGTATTTATTATAAAAAAGATTATAGTGAAGGCGTAGATATTTCACGTTATAAAAATATTCCTGTGCCAACTTCTTATATGGCTGAGAAATCAAAGTATGATTTTGTAGGTGGGTATGACTATGGCAGGGAGGCAGGGATTTTACATGTAGCTGATCACCATATTTCTCCGGGGAAGAAACAGTGGACTTGGGGCTGTGGTGATTTTGGAAAGGCATGGGATAGGAATTTAACGGATGAAGATGGGCCTTATGTAGAATTAATGACAGGGGTTTATACAGACAACCAGCCTGATTTTACATGGCTAAAGCCTTTTGAAGAAAAGATATTCCAACAATATTTTATGCCTTATAAGGCGGTTGGGCAGGTGAAAAATGCCACTACAAAAGCAGCTATCCATTTTTCTTATAAAGAAGAAACAGCTACTATTATTGTGTATGCAACAAGCGTGTATGAAACAGCCAATATTGTACTGACAGCAGCAGGCCAGAAAGTGCTGGATAAAATAGTAAAGATATCCCCTGTTGATATTTATAAAGATTCTATTTCTATAAAAGGGATGAAAGAGGAGGATTTCCATCTTGCTGTTTATGCAGATAAGGAATGTTTGGTAGAGTACCAGCCAGAGGCACCAGAAATTCCTAAAATGCCTAACCCCGCAAAGGCAGCAAAAGAGCCAGAAGAGATTTTAACAAATGAGGAGTTATATTTTACAGGGCAACATATAGAGCAATACCGACATGCGACATATTTGCCAGATCCTTATTATTTAGAAGGGTTAAAGCGTGATCCGGGGGATGTCCGCATGAATAATGCCTATGGGCTTCTTTTAATGCGCAGGGGGAGGTTTTCTGACGCAGAAAAGTATTTTAGGAAGGCATTAGAGCGTTTAATTGAAAGGAACCCAAATCCTTATAATAGTGAGTCTTATTATTTGTTAGGGTTAGTACTTTTCTACCAAGGGAAATTAAAGGAAGCATATAATTCATTTTATAAGGCGACTTGGAGTAATGAGCAACAGGAGATGTCCTTTTATTATTTAGCGGCTATTGATGCAAAGGAAGGGAAATATAAAAGTGCTTATGAACATATAGAAAAAGCATTAGTAAAAAATAGCCATAATATTAAGGCGAGAGGCCTAAAGGCATATTTGCTCCGTAAATTAGGAAAGCTAATACAGGCAGAAAGCTGGGTTGTAGAAAACCTAACTTTAGATCCATTTGATTTTGTTTCTGGTAATGAACAGATAAAGTTAAGCAATAGCCTAGATAACAAGTTAAAAGAGATGCAAGGTAAGAAGATGCGGGATTTCCATGAAAATTATTTAATGGCGGCTAGGGATTATGCAGAATTTGGCGCATATAAGGAAGCAGTAGAGATGCTTTATAAATATATAGAAGATAATCCTAAGCATTATCCAATGTTATATTATTATCAGGCATATTATATGGATTGTATGGGACAGGAAAAAGAAGCAAAAGAGCTTTTGGCACAGGCAGAACAGGCAGATCCTAGCTATTGTTTCCCAAATAAACTAGAGGATATTATAGTACTTCAATTTGCAGTAGAAAAGGGGTGCCAAGTAAAAGCAACTTATTATTTGGGCAATTTATTTTATGATAAGTTACAATGGGAAGAGGCAGTGGCGCTTTGGGAGGAATCGGTAAAAGCAGAACCAAATTTCCCAACTGCATGGAGGAATTTAGCTTTAGCATATTATAATAAAAAGAAAGATGCGGAAAAAGCAAAGAAAGCAATGGAAAAAGCCTTTGCACTGGATAATACAGATGTACGTGTTTTTTTGGAATTGGATCAATTATATAAGAAATTAGGCTGGAGTGCTGGGCAGAGGCTGCAAAATTATAAGGAGCATAAGGAATTTATTGAAGATCGGGATGATCTTTATATAGAATATATTACTTTAGTAAATTTATCTGGTAATTATAAAGAAGCTTATCAAAATATTATGGGGCACCAGTTCCATCCATGGGAGGGCGGAGAAGGTAAAGTTACTACACAATATACACTTGCACTTTTAGGAATGGCAAAAGAAGCTTTATTAAAAGAAGAGTGGATAGAAGCAGAAAAACTTTTAAGGGAAGCATTAGTTTATCCTGAAAATTTAGGGGAAGGTAAACTGGAAGGGACAAAGGATAACCATATTTATTATTATTTAGGGATAGCACTAGAAGCACAAGGAAAAAATAAGGAAGCGAAGGCTTGTTTTGAAACAGCAACAATTGGTACAGATGAACCAGCAGGTGTTATGTATTATAATGACCAGCCAGCAGATATGATTTTATACCAGGGATTGGCATATAAAAAGCTTGGGAAGGAAAAGGAGGCAAAATCTAGGTTTTACCGTTTAATTGATTATGGGGAAAGACATTTAGACGATCAGGTAAAAGTCGAGTATTTTGCAGTATCTTTGCCAGATTTCCTAATCTTTAATGAAGATTATACAGCAAAAAACAAAGCACATTGCTATTATGTAATGGCGTTAGGGTATATAGGGCTGGAAGAAAAAGAGAAGGCAGATAAGTTTTTAAAACAAACTGTTTCTATAGAGCCGTCCCATAGTATGGCACAACTATATGTAAATAGCCAAATAATATGGAATAATTAAACGATTAGAAAAACCAAGTTATATAAGAATATGGGATATTTTTTAGGCGGGAATAAAATCCCGCCTTATTCTATTGACAAAATACTATATTAGTGCTATAGTTAATTACATAAGTAATGAACCAATACACAAAGGATATAGAAGGGAGTGAGTAAATGAATGAAATTTTAAACCAAGAAAAGTCTATATATTTACAAATTAGTGAAATGATAGAGAATGATATTATAAGGGATATTATATTAGAAGAAGAAAAGGTGCCAAGTACAAATGATTTGGCAAAGCTGTATGCAATTAATCCTGCGACAGCAGCAAAGGGAATCAATATATTAGTAGACAGGGGAATCTTATACAAGAAAAGAGGAATAGGGATGTTTGTGGCAACAGGGGCAAAAACAATAATTCAAAAAAGGCGGCGTGAGGAATTTAATGAGAAGTTTATTAAAAAACTATTAATTGAAGCAGAGAGTATTGGGATTACAAAAGCGGAACTGATTCATATGATTGAGGAAAACCCATAAAAGGAAGTAGGGTTTGGAGGAGTTAAGGAACAGGGAAAATAGAAACAGAAATGAGGAAAAATAGATGAGTGAAGAAAAATTAATTGCTAAAAATCTTGTAAAGACATATGGAAAAAAAGAAGTACTCCATGGAATTGATTTAGAGTTAGAAAAAGGTAAGATATATGGATTAATTGGAAGAAATGGTGCTGGGAAAACTACTTTACTTTCCATTTTGTCAGCCCAGAACCTTGCTACAAAAGGAAGTATTACTTGTAATGGGCTGCCGGTCTGGGAAAACCGGAAAGCCCTTGACCATATATGTTTTTCTAGGGAATTAAACCCTGTTACAGGATATGGGCAGAATACTTATAAGGTAAAAGATTATTTAAAGGCAGCATCTATTTATATGCCAAATTGGGATAAGGAATTAGCAGAACGTCTATTAAAAGAATTTGAATTAGATAAGAAAAAAAGAATTTCCCGTCTTTCTAAAGGGATGATGTCTATGGTGACAATTATTATTGCATTGGCTAGTAAAGCGGATTATACTTTTTTGGATGAGCCGGTTGCAGGGCTTGATGTAGTAATGAGGGAATATTTTTACCAAGTACTTTTAGATGAATTTACAAATAGCGGGCGGACATTTGTAATTTCTACCCATATTATTGAAGAGGCTTCTGATATATTTGAAGAAGTAGTAATGTTGGATAAAGGGAAGATTATTTTAAAGGAAAATACACAGGAGCTTTTAGAGAGAAGTTATCATATTAGTGGAAAGATAGAAGCAGTAGATGAATTTACAAAGGGGCTTAAAACATTCCATGAAGAAAAAATGGGTAGGAGCAAAGGCGTTATGGTACTTGTAGAGCCTGGTAAAGAGCTAATAGGAAGTGCAGATGTGACAGTCCAGCCAATAAATTTACAGCAAATCTTTGTGGCAATGTGTGGCAGGGAGGCGGTGCAGTCATGAAAGGATTAGGAAGAAGTATCCGGTACTGGTTTTTTTATATGGAACAGACATTTCTTGTGTTGTTAGCGGTAGGGGCCATAGTATCAACCTTCCAAGTATATATGTTGGGAGAAGAAACAGCAAATAAGGTTGTTTCAGCCTATATTCCTATGATGGGATGCATTTCTATTATAGCTATTTTAATGAGTGCCGCTACGTATTTTATTCCGCAGTCCCTTTCTAGCGGAGGGACAAGAAAAGAAATTTTTGCAGGAATGGAGTTAGTAGTACACGGAATATTATTTCAAATGCTATTAATCGCTATTGTTTTGCAAAGGATCTTTTATCCAAATAATTCTAGTATAAACCTTATTAGTATATGTACAATACAATATCTTTTTTGTTGCGGAATAGGGAATCTTCTTTGTGCAGCTAGTTTAAAATTTGGGGCAAAAAGTGGGATGGTAATTTATATTATCGTGGTAGTTGTAATAGCAGTAGGGATGACAATGGTAAGTATTTCTACTGTTCCAGGCAAAAAGGCTTTTATAACAATAGAAGAATCTTATCAAGGAATAGAATATATTATTTTATTAGGCAGTATTTTATTAGATATTATTATGATGGCAGGATGTTACCTTTCTATACGTAAATATGAAGTTCGTTAATAGGATAAAATAATTGAGGAAGAAGGCTGTGGTGAATGATAGGGAAAGTATGGAAAATGGGCCTTTCGGGGTTATTATGGACATTGGCAATTATAGTAGGGATGTGGCTTTTTGGAATGGGGATGGTGGCAGTCCTTATCCTTGTTTTAAAGCAAGATAGTTATATGATAATTGGTTCTTGTATAGCAATATTAGTATGGTTTATGGTTTCTATTTTGGCAGATTCCCTTACTTTGGAAAAACAATTTAGCCTTGCAGTTGGTATGGGAAGGACTAGGAAAGAATTTTTAGTAGTACGTTATATTGTGCAAGTAATCAATACAGTTATTGGGATTCTTGTGTTAATAGCAGTTTATAGGGTGGAAGTGATATTGGGGAAGGTATGTTATCGAAATTTAGTTTGTGAATCTGATCCGGTAGGTGCATTAATAAATATTTATATGATTTTACCAATAATATTTTTACTACCAATCATTAGCTTTTTTATAGGGATGCTTTTAATCAGATTCCAGAAAAAGGCATATTGGGCAATTTGGTTTATTTGTGTAATAGGAGCCCCGTTTTCAAAGATAATTATAGAAAATTTAGTAAAATATCCAGATAGCTTGCTGTCTCGTATAGTGAAGGGAATAGGAATAATAATACAAAAGATAGGGGAAATAGGGCAGATGGGTATATTGTGCATAATAGGATTACTTTTGGTATTAGTTACTTATTTGGTATTAAAAAAACAAGAAGTTACACAATTTTAACTTAATTAATAAGGATTTAAAGCACAAAGTAAAAAGGCTTTTGGATATTTCAAAAGCCTTTTTATATGTTTTATTTTCCATTCCCCAAAAGCTCTAATATTGCGTCACATGCTAATTCTTCATCATTGCCAGAAAATACAAGTTCAACTTCTTCGTCTTTACTTAGCTCTGTGCCAAAAATATTTACAATACTTTTTAGGTTCACTGTTTGATCTCTAGCATACATGGTAATAGTAGAATGGAACGAGGAGCATTTTTTTGCTATTTCTACTACAAAATCAGGATTTAAAATATCCTGACGGATAATAACTTTTTTAGAAATCATGTCTATACCGCCTTTCTATGGAAAATAAATTTCCGTAATATTCTATATCACAAGTATAGCATATTTTAGTTGCAAAATCCATGTATTTCCATTATAATTAATAAAAGTTGAATACATATAAGGTGCCAGAGAAGCATATGCTTTGGTCTGGTGAAAAGGGAAACAGGTGTAAGTCCTGTACGAACTCGTCACTGTAAACAGGGAGTCCTCTGCAAAAGAGTGTCACTGGTGAAAACCGGGAAGGCAGCAGAAGGATAATGATCTGTAAGCCAGGAGACCTGCCTTATATGAAGTGATGGCAACCACGAGTAATTGGTTTGGCAGGACAGAGGAGGCGTAAGCCTGCTCTTAATCTTCATGCCAAAAGTGGTGTGGAGGTTTTTTTATGCGAAAAATTCATTCTTATTTTGTAATAGATTATTATTCTTATCGGTCAGGCCTTGGCAGGTGGAACCCTTTACTAAAAATTATATTTACATTAGCAGCCCTTTTGGCAGTAATTGGGACAGAAGATATCCAGATAGCAGGCATTACATTTTTATGTATGGTGGTTTTGGTAATTAAAATAGGAAAAGTACCATTAGAAGAGTATGGCAGGCTTTTAATGGTTCCAGCAGTATTTATTGCAACAGGCGCAATAGTTGTGTTGTTACAGTTTGAGGATGGGGGTACATTGTTATGGAAGTGGCAGAATCCGATACTGGAAGTTTACATTACAAAAGAAAATTTAAAGCGGGCTTCTATTCTTGTGGCAAAATCCTTTTCCGCGGTTAGTGTGTTATATATGTTAAGCCTTTCTACGCCAATAGGGGAAATTTTACAAGAATTAAAAAAATGGCATATGCCAAGTATAGTTTTAGATTTAATGTATTTAATATACCACTATATTTTTATTTTATTAGAAATAAACCATAAACAAAAAGAAGCAGCTAAAGCAAGGCTTGGATATAGGGATTGGAGGACAGCAATAAGGACTTTTGCAAAGGAACTGTCAAATTTACTGATTCTTTCTTTGCAAAAATCAAATACATATTTTGATGCTATGGAGGCAAGGGGATATTGTGGGGAATTAAATTTTTTGGTAGAGAAAAAACCAGTGACCATATCCCAATTGTTAGTGGTAGGATTGTATTTGGCAGGGATCATATTTTTAATACTAAAGAAGTGGCAAGGTTTTTATTTATAAAATAGGTTAAGGAAGGTATGGGCAGAAAAGATGGGGCAGAAAGAAAGGCTATTGGAAATAAAAAAAATAAGCTTTTTTTACGAACAGGGGAAACCTGCTTTAAAAGATGTAAGCCTTTCTATTGATAAAGGTGAAAAAATTGCTGTATTGGGGGCAAATGGTGCTGGTAAATCTACGTTTTTTTTAACGATTAATGGGGTGCGGGTGCCACAGGAAGGCAAGATTTTCTATCGGGGAGAAGAGATTGGGAAGAAAAATAGGAAAATTTTGGCGGAACATATTGGGATTGTGTTCCAAGAGGCAGATAACCAGATTATTGGTTCTACGGTAAAGTCAGAAGTAGCATTTGGGCCTATAAACCAAGGGCTTTCTATAAAAAAAGTGGAAGAACAGACAATAGGGGCTATGCGTGAAATGGGCATAGAAGAGTGGGGAGACAGGCCGCCACATTATTTAAGCGGCGGGGAAAAGAAAAGGGTTACAATAGCAGATATCTTGGCAATGATGCCAGAAATTATTGTGTTTGATGAGCCAACTGCTTCATTAGATCCAGTAAATGTAGATATGTTTGAACAGGTTGCCATGCGTTTATCAAAAGAGGGAAAAACCGTTTTGGTGTCTACGCATAATGTTGATTTTGCATATCGGTTTGCAGAACGTATATTAGTGTTTGCAGAAGGGCAGTTATTAGCAGATGGAAATTCAAATGATATTTTTTCTAACCAAGAATTACTGCAAAAAAACCATTTAAAAAAGCCGATTATTTTAGAAATATATGAACTTTTAAAACGGAAGGGTAAGCTTGCTAGTGGAATTATGCCAAAAACCTTGGTAGAACTAGAAGCTTTGCTTTTATAAATAATATAGTGTGTATAAGCACAGAAGGAGGATGTTATGTTAAAAAAGAAGCAAAAAAACATGGCAGTATTGATAGTAGTATGTTTGTTATTTTCTATAATGCCTACAGTAAATGCCATGCACATTATGGAAGGGTATCTTTCGCCAGGATATTGTATTGCATGGGGCATTTTGTGCTTTCCATTTTTAGTAATGGGATATTTGAACATAAAAAGAAAGTTAAAAGAAAATAAAAGAAATATTACGTTATATGCAATGGCTGGAGCGTTTATATTTGTAATTTCTTCTTTAAAAATCCCATCTGTAACAGGCAGTTGTTCTCATATGACAGGGACAGGGCTTGGCGCAATTTTATTTGGCCCAATGGCTGTAAGTATATTGGGAATTATTGTATTAGTTTTTCAGGCGATTTTATTAGCCCATGGCGGGCTGACGACATTAGGGGCAAATACATTTTCTATGGCGATAGCAGGGCCGCTTTTAAGCTTTGGTATTTATAAATTATGCCAAAAATTAAAAATAAACCGGCGGGTTAGTGTATTTTTAGCAGCATGTTTAGGCGATCTGTTTACCTATTGTATTACCAGCGTCCAGCTTGCAATAGCATATCCATCAATGAAAGGTGGCGTATTAGCTTCTATTGGTAAGTTTTTAGGGGTATTTGCACCAACACAATTACCTTTAGCTGTATTAGAAGGGATATTAACGGTTTTAATTATGATGGCATTGGAAACATATGCAAAGCCAGAATTGATGTTGGCAGGATTTAATAAAAAGGTGCCAGAATAGAGGGAAGAGTGCATAAAAAGTAGCACAGAAATGAGGGTAAGAATGAAAAAGGAGAAAAAAGTAGTTTTTATTTTATTGGTACTTGCAGCATGTATTACATTTATTCCTTTATTTGCGTTAAAGGGCGCTGAGTTTGGCGGATCAGATGATGCTGGTAGCATAATGGTAGAGGAAATTACGGGGGGTTACGAACCATGGGCAGCCCCAGTCTTAGAAACAATAATTCATGGGGAATTGCCAGGGGAAGTAGAAAGTCTTTTCTTTTGTTTACAAACAGCAATTGGAGTGGGCATAATTGCCTTTTGCATGGGAAGGTTTGTAGAAAGAAAAAAATTGGAAAAGGTTTAAAAGTGATGAAAAAGGGAATTTTAATAGTAAGTTTCGGGACTACATATAAAGAAACAAGGGAGAAAAATATTAATCGGATTGTAGATTGTGTAAAAGAGCATTTTCCAGATTATCTTGTGTATCAATCTTTTTCTAGTGAAAAAATTAGAAAAATTTTAAGTGCCAGGGATAATGAGCTTGTCCCTGGTATTTTAGAGGCGTTAGACAGTTTACAAAAACAGGGCATTACACATTTATATGTATTGCCAACACATATTATTGATGGAATAGAGAATAATCGGTTAAGGCAGATTTTACAAGGGCAGAAGGAAAGATTTGAAGAGATCCATATGGCGCAGGTGCTTCTTGGGGATAAGGGGGATTATAAAGAAGCGGTATGCGCAGTATGGGAAGAGCTGGAAATAGGGCAAGAAGATATGGTGGTTTTTATGGGCCATGGGACATCCCACCAAGCCGATTGTAGTTATAAGATATTAGAAGAAACTTGGGAAGAAGTAACTGGAAAAAAAGGATATGTAGCAACAGTGGAAGGAAGCGTTACAATAGATCAGGTGTTAGGGCAAATAAAACAGGGGCCAAAGCCAAGGCAAATAATATTGGTGCCATTTATGTTAGTGGCAGGAGAACATGCCAATAAGGATATGGCAGGCGAAAAGGATTCCTTCCAAACATATCTCTGTAAAGAAGGATATCAGACAAAAGTAGTATTAAAGGGGCTTGGAGAGTATCCTGGGATTAGAAAAATATATATTCAGCATTTAAAACAAATATTAGAAGAAAATTATGGTATAATCTTATAAAATCAATTTTGTTATTAAAGAAAAGAGTAAATAAGAGAAAAGTAGGAGTAAGGATAATATGGCTAGGTGTAAAAGCTGGAAGAAGATTTTTTGTGGTATAGGGATTCTATTATTGCTAACTGGTTGTGCTAGAAAAGAAAATATGGCAGAAACACAAGGAATAACATTTACAGATGCGTTAGGGCATACGGTACAAATAGGCAATGTAGAAAAAACGGCTGTAATGTCAGAGAGCCTTGCTCAGGCATGGTTACTTGCTGGAGGAAACTTAGCAGCAACTACAGAAGATGCAACAGAAATTTTGGAGTCGTCAACGAATATTGTTGATTTGGGATCATTAAAAAACCCATCTGCAGAAACATTGCTTGCAGAAGATTTTGATTTGGTAATTATGTCTTCTGCTATTGTAAACCAAGTAAAATTATATGATACTCTTGAGCAGGCAGGAGTGGCAGCGGTATATTTTGATATTGAAACATTTGAAGATTATAAGGGAATGATGGAGATTTTAACTGATATAACAGGGAATAAGGAGTTATATCAAGAAAATGTAGGTGAACCAGAAAGTATAATTGCCGAGCAAGTAAAACGGGCAGACGGCAGCAACCCTACTATATTGCTCCTTAGGGCATATTCAACAGGGGTTAAGGCAAAAGGAAGCGATACAATGACAGGGCAAATGCTTTCTCAACTGGGCTGTATAAATATTGCAGATAATGATCAGGGACTTTTAGAAAATCTTGGTATGGAAGCAATTTTAGAAGCAGATCCAGAATATATTTTTGTCACTACTATGGGAAGTTCAGAAGAAGCGGCACTTGCCATGGTAGATGAACTTCTTACATCAAATCCCGCTTGGCAGGGATTGAGTGCAATCCAAAAGAACCAATATTATGTTTTAGAGCAAGAATTATTCCATAATAAACCAAATAACCGATGGGGAGAAAGCTATCAAAAGTTAGCAGATATTTTGTATGGGGAAAAATAAGAAAAATAGATATATTATTATAGGATTATTTGTTTTGGCTTTCATTTCTGTAATAATTAGTCTATTTTGTGGGGCAGCATCAGTGACAATAACAGATATTATAAAATTGTTGCAAGGCGGAGAATTAACAAAGGCAGGAAGAATTATGCTGTATGTCCGGCTGCCCCGTGTAGCAGGTGCTGTAATTGCAGGGATGGGCCTTGCGGCTTCAGGGGCCATAATACAAATTATTTTAAATAACCCTCTTGCAGGCCCTAATATTATTGGAGTTAATGCAGGCGCAGGGTTTTTTGTAGTATTATGTGGGGTAATGTTCCCAACAGCTTATTCTGTGTTACCCTTTGCTGCTTTTATAGGGGCATTTTTAACCGTAATGTTAGTATATTATATTGGAAAAAAAACAGGGGCATCAAAAATAACTTTGGTATTGTCTGGAGTGGCAATTAATAGTTTTTTAAATGGGGCAACCGATGCTATTTATACATTAAATGAAGAGTCTTTATTGGCTTCTAATGCGTTTAAGATTGGCGGGTTATCTAGCATTAATATAAATGTATTAAAAACAGCAGGAATTGTAGTTTTTTTAGTAGTTTTTTTATTAATGTTTTTTTATAATGAATTGGAAGTGTTTAGCCTAGGGGAGGAAACAGCGCATACATTGGGGCTTCCCGTAGGATATTACCGTTTCTTTTTTTTATTACTTGCCGCAATAACAGCGGGGGCTTCGGTAAGTTTTTCAGGGCTTCTTGGGTTTATAGGGCTTTTAGTGCCACATATAGCAAGGCGCATAGCAGGAGAAGAAGTCCGGGATTATCTGTTAGCCTCTATATTATTAGGGGCTTTGATACTTACCATATGTGATACCATATCACGTACTTTATTTGCACCCTATGAGATCCCAGTTGGGATTATCCTTTCTTTACTTGGTGCACCATTTTTCTTATGGATTTTATTTCGTTCTAGGGGAAAATAAAAGGAGAGTTATATGCAGGAGAAAGTGGCAATATGTTTCAATCAATTAATAGCAGGTTATGGAAAAGAACAGGTACTTTCTAATATTAGTTTATCGATTCCACAGGGAAAAATTACAGTAGTGCTTGGCCCAAATGGGAGTGGAAAAAGCACGCTTTTAAAAAGTATAGCTGGGCTTTGTAAAAATATGGGCGGGGAAATATATCTGTGGGACAAAAAAAAGGAAACTTATACAGAAAAAGAATTTGCTAGGCAAGTATTTTATTTGGCACAAAACCATCCAGATTCTTCTTTATATATAGAACGCTTAGTCTTGCATGGGAGGTTCCCGCATCTTTCTTATCCAAGGCATTATAGCCAAGAAGATTATCAGTATTGTGAAAAAGCAATGGAGCAGGTTGGGATACAAATGTTTAAACATAAGCGGTTAAACGAGTTATCTGGCGGGCAAAGGCAGAAAGCATATCTTGCAATGGCATTGGCAGGGCAGGCAGAAATACTTTTATTAGATGAGCCAACTACTTATTTGGATATTCAATATCAAGCAGAATTATTTGAGTTAATAAAAAGGCAGAAAGAATTGGGAAAAACGATTGTGGCTGTTTTACATGATATTGATTATGCCTTACGTTTAGCAGACTGGGTATTACTTTTAAAAGATGGAAAATTAATTATGCAGGGAATACCAGGGCAGATATGGGAAAGCGGGGCGATCGCACAAGTATTCCAAGTAAAGACAGGAAGTACAATAGATGAAAAAGGCGGAATTCATTATTATTTTGGATAAGGAAAAATAAGGGTTTGCCAGAATTATAACAAAGAAGAGGAGAATTTAGGGGAATGAAAGAAGGAATTTTATATGGCATTGGAGTAGGGCCAGGGGAACCAGAGTTAATTACTTTGAAGGCATTAAAAAGGATACAGGAGAGCGATAGTATTATGCTTCCAGCAGAACCAAAAGAGGAATGTTATGCCTATCTTTCTGTAAAAGAAGTGTGGCCAGAAATAGAACAAAAAGAAATAATTTGCCTGCCTTTCCCTATGGTCCGAGATAAAGAACTACTAAAAAAGGCCCAAGATACAATTTATAAAAAAATAAAGGATTTATTGTTAATAGGGAAAAAGGTAGGGTTCCTTACAATTGGAGATCCTTCTATTTATTCTACATACAGTTATATTAGAAAACGTATGGAACAAGATAATTTCGCCTTTGAAACAATTAGCGGAGTCCCATCTTTTTGTGCGGCAGCGGCAGCATTGGGGATATCTTTGGGTGAAAATAACCAGGAGATCCATATTATACCAGCGTCTTATAATATAAAAGAATCCTTTTTACTTACAGGGACAAAGGTTTATATGAAATCAGGGAAACGCCTTGCTGAATTAAAAAAAGAGTTATTAGCCTTAAAAGAAAATAATGTATATGCAGTTAGTAATTGTGGGCTGCCAAACGAAAAGCACTATTATAGTGCAGAAGAATTAGATGAGGAAAGTGGTTATCTTACTATAGTAATTGTAAAGTCAATGACCCAATCTGGCAGCCAAAGGAGATATTAAAAGAGTTGGAGCAATGAAGTGAACAGTTGTCTGAGAATGATAGGCTTACAATAAATGGTACAACTTATGTTCAGTGGTATGATTGTATTACAGATTATATTTTTTGATTAAATGGCAAGGCAGGGAAATGTTTCCTGCCTTGTTGTTTTTTCCAAGGGATTCTTGAAAATATATTTGATATAAAATGGTACTTTTCTGCATTTAGAGATCTATATAAACCATACGATTTCTCTTTCCTTTAAACATCTTATTGTGTATAATGAAAAATAGTTGAGCACAAACCCATTTATTTTTATAAAGAAAGGAACGAAGTAAAAATGGGCATGGAAGTGTAAAATTATTTTTTGCCTAAATGGAACAGAGTGAAATTTGGGAAACCTATAAAAGAGCTTGGAGGAATAAATAAGTTATGAATGTATTTACTATGGAGAATGTAAGCAAAAGTTATACGGACAAGCTTTTGCTTGATCATGTAAATTTAGGAATTCAAGATAAGGATAGAATTGGTGTTTTAGGGATTAACGGTACAGGAAAATCTACTTTATTAAAGATTATGGCGGGGCTGGAAGAGGCAGATGAAGGGACAATTACTACAGGGAAAGCAGTAGAGGTTGTATATTTGCCGCAGACGCCAGCTTTTAATGAGGGTATTAGTATATTAGAGAATATAATATTGGGAAAAAAAGCAAAAGAATCCTATCGGAATATAGAAGGAGAAGCCCGTGCAATGTTAGCAAAGCTGGGGATAGCCAATTGTGAAGAACTGCCAATACATCTGTCAGGCGGGCAGAAGAAGAGGGCGGCATTAGTGCGTACCTTGCTTACGCCAGCAGATATTTTAGTGCTAGATGAGCCAACCAACCATTTAGATAGCCAGATGGCAGAATGGTTAGAGGAGTATTTACGGAAATATCAAGGGGCATTGGTTATGGTAACACATGATAGGTATTTTCTAGATAAAGTAACGAACCAGATAGTGGAACTGGATAAGGGGAAACTCTATAGTTATGAGGCAAATTATTCTAAGTTTATAGAGATGAAGGCGTTAAGGGAAGAAATGGCACAAGCTACGGAAAGGAAGAATAAAAGCCTTTACCGCGTAGAGCTGGAATGGATGAAAAGAGGCGCGAAGGCACGTTCTACGAAACAAAAGGCACATATTCAACGGTTTGAAGAATTAAGGGATAGAGAAAAGCCTATAACAGATGAAACAGTAGAAATAACATCTCTTTCGTCCAGGCTGGGAAAAACTACAATAGAGTTAGAGAGTATATCAAAAAGCTTTGGAGACAAAAATTTAATTTCTGATTTTACTTATATTTTTCTTCCTGGTGATCGAATTGGGATTATAGGAGAAAATGGTTGTGGGAAGAGTACTTTGCTTAAAATAATAACAGGCGTAATTCCGCCAGATAGTGGGACAGTTACTGTTGGGCAGACAGTGAAAATAGGGTATTTTTCGCAAGAAAATGAGTATATGGCTGAAGAAGAGCGTGTTATAGATTATATATGTGGGGTAGCAGAATATATAAAGACAGATGAGGGAATGGTAACAGCTTCGCAGATGTTAGAGAGATTTTTATTTACAGGGGCGTTACAATATTCTTTAATCCAAAAATTGTCCGGCGGAGAAAAGCGGCGGCTGTATTTGTTAAGGATATTAATGGAAGCCCCTAATATATTAATTTTAGATGAGCCTACTAATGACTTGGATATCACAACCCTTGCTATTTTAGAGGAATATTTACAAGCATTCCAAGGGATTGTAATAGCAGTATCCCATGATAGATATTTTTTAGATAAGCTGGCAAACCGTATTTTTTCATTTGAAGGAAATGGGATAATAAAGCAATATGAGGGGAATTTTACGGATTATAAAGATAAGGCGGGAGAGAAAAAGAAGGAATTAACAGAAAAGGAACCTTCCAAACAAGATTGGAAAGTAAAAAATACAGATAAGCCTAAATTCACGTATCAAGAAAAACGAGAGTATGATACAATAGAAAATGAGGTAGCTGAATTAGAAGATAAAATTTCTAGGATAGACCAAGAAATGGAAAATTCTGCTACAGATTATGGGAAGCTGAATAGGTTAGTAAAGGAAAAGGAAGAAACAGAAAGGCTTTTGGAGGAAAAAATGGAACGGTGGGTATATCTAAATGATTTGGCAGAAAAAATAATTGCGGCGGGAGGCAGGGTATCATGAAAAGATATCAAACAATATTATTTGACTTAGATGGGACTCTGCTAAATAGTTTGGAGGATTTAAAGGATTCTGTAAATGAAATATTAAAAAGGCATAATTATCCTGTTAGGAATTTAGAGGAAATTAGGACTTTTGTAGGAAATGGGGCTTTTCATTTAATCCAGTGTTCCTTGCCAAAAGGATGCCAAGAAAAAGAGGTACGAGATTGTCTAAAGGAATATAGTGATTATTATTTTAGACATTCTCAAATTAAGACATGCCCTTATAAAGGGATTCCAGAATTATTAAAGGAGCTGCAAAAAAAAGGAATTTTGGTGGGCGTAGTGTCAAATAAAGGGGAAGAAACAGTAAAGGATTTGTGTAAAAATTATTTTCCAGGCTATATATCGGCGGCGGTTGGGGATAAAGAAGGTTTCCAAAAAAAACCGGCACCAGACAATGTAATAAGGGCTATAAGGGAATTAAAAGGAGACAAAGGCACAACATTATATGTGGGGGATTCTGAGGTCGATATAAAAACGGCAGAAAATTGCCATTTAGATAGTGTGCTAGTAACATGGGGATTCCGTACAAAAAAACTTCTTTTAGAACATGGGGCAAAAGTATTAATTGACAGCCCATTAGAGTTATTGCAATATTTGGAAAGTAGATCATTATAATTAAGAAATGGATAAATATAATAAAAAAATAGGAGCTGGTAGATATGAGAAAAGTGGCATTAGAACTTTTAACACCTGATATGGTATTAGGAAAACCGGTCTATCACCTAAATAATTTACTTTTAAAGGTAGGGACAGGACAACTAGAACGGTATGTGACAAGCCTTTCGAGGCTTGGAATTACTCATTTGTATGTAACAGATTCTATTAGTGAGGATATTATTGTAGAGGATACTGTTAGCCAAGAAACAAGGCTGCATTGTAAGCAAGTTTTATTTTCTACAATGAACCAGCTATCAGGGCAGGGAATCTTGCAGACGAGTATGCTTTCAGAAAGTGCAGATGAGATTTTAGAAGAGATATTGAAAAATCCAGGTGTACTGGTAAGTATGAATGAGATAGGGACTTCGGATGATAGTACATTTAACCATTCTATTAATGTTGCTATTTATTCTTTATTGATAGCGAAACAATTGGATTACCCAAAAGTAAGGGCTAAAAAATTAGCAATGGGTATGTTGCTGCATGATATTGGAAAAACAATGGTTGACCAAAGAATATTGTATAAACCAGGACGTTTGACAAAAGAAGAATATGAACATATTAAAACGCATACTAAGTTAGGGTATGATGTATTAAGAAAGAATGATACCTTAACAGAACTTTCTAGGATTGTGGCGTTGAGCCATCATGAAAGATTGGATGGTTCTGGGTATCCAAACCGTTTAAGGGGAGACGAACTGCATGAATTTGTTCGGATTGCAGCTATTGTGGATATTTATGATGCACTGGTATCAGAACGTTGTTATCATAAAAAGAAAAGTATTTATGAAGCAGTTGCTATGTTAAAAGAGGAGGCGGCTGGAAGGCTAGATGCCGATTTATTAGCAATGTTTATTAAATGCCTTGCTATTTATCCAAATGGGACAATGGTAAAGTTATCAGACGGGACAACAGGAATTGTAAAATGTCAAAATTCAGAATACCCATACCGCCCAGTAGTCCGTATGGTACGTGATCGTATGGATAAGCCAATGCCATTATTTGATATAGATTTATCAAAAGAAAAACATATGAGGATACAAGAAGCAAAATACATAGAGGGCCTTTCTAAATAAAAGAAATTACTTTTTTACAATAAGGCAGGACATTAGTAAAATAGTGTTGACAAATAATTATATTGTAGTTATGATAGAAGCATGTGCTGTTTTCTTCGGTCAGAAAACAGATAATTTTACGAAATGGAGGTAGGAATTATGAGAACAAACAGACCATTTATAAAGAAACTGAATAACAATGTAGCTCAAGCAGCCTGCCTCAGATCTCCAATCTAGTAAAGACAGAGTAGTATAGTACTATCTTTATTAAAAAACAGAGAACCGTCGTTTGGTGTGGTTCTCTGTTTTTTTATGCACATGTGCACTTAAAGAAAAATGTCAGCAAAGCTGACAGGTGCCCGGCGTGCAAGTAGAGAAAAGAATGCACCAAGGGAAATATCAGCCAAGCTGACAACTGCACAGTGCAGCAAGTAAAGGAAATGTATGTTAGATCGGAATTTGAGGGAGAAAAGGAGGATGTTATGAAGAAAAATCCAATTGGTGCATATATTCTGCGGAATTGGTATTTGTACCTGATTGCCATGGTTTCTATGGTAATTAGTATAACGCTGGATATGTGTGCCCCAATGGTAACAAGGAATATTATTGATAAGGTAATTGTAGGTGGGCAGATGGAGCTGCTTACAGGTTTTTTATTGTCTTTACTTGGCATTGGGCTTGGAAGGGCAATATTCCAATATAGTAAAGAATTTATCTTTGATATGGCAAGTGTAAATATAGCGAGTGATATGAGGGGGAATTTATTTAGGCATATCCAAAGGTTGTCGATCCGGTATTTTGATAAAAATAATACAGGAGAATTAATGGCACGTGTCAAAGATGATGTAGATAGAGTATGGAACTCTATTGGTTTTGTTGGAATGTTAATTATTGAGGGAATTATACATATTACTTGTGTATTGGTCTGCATGTTTCAGATTAGCCCGTTATTAATGCTTATACCGCTTGCAGTTATGCCAATGGTAGGATATATTGCGGTAAAAATGGAAAACCAGCTTTCCGATGTATATGATGCAATTAGTGAACAAAATGCAGAATTAAATACAGTAGCACAGGAAAATTTAGCAGGTGTTCGTACCGTAAAAGCATTTGCTAGGGAGGATTATGAGATAGATAAGTTCGCCAAACATAATAAAAAGTATTACGACTTAAATATGAGGCAGGCAAAGATTTTGATTAAATATGATCCTAATATTTCTTTTTTAGCAAAGCTTATGTTGCTTTTGGTAATTGTAGCAGGCGGGATTTTAGTAATCCGCAACCAGATTTCTTTAGGGGATTTAGGGGCGTTTAGTGAATATGCTAATAATATTATATGGCCTATGGAGATTTTAGGCTGGCTTAGTAATGATTTTGCCTCTGCAATTGCATCTAATAAAAAAATTAATAAAATTTTATTAGAAGAGCCAGAAATTAAGGAAGAAGAACAACCTGTCCATTTAGACACAATAAAAGGACGCCTAGAATTTGAACATGTAAGTTTTTCTTTGGATAACACACAGATTTTAGAGAATATTGATTTTGTGCTGGAACCCGGAAAAACAATTGGCATTATGGGAATGACAGGTTCAGGGAAAAGTTCCATTGTAAATTTGACAGAACGGTTTTATGATGTGACAAAAGGCAGGATTACGTTAGATGGCGTAGATCTGAAAAAGCTTGCTTTGTCAGATGTAAGACGGAGCACAGCAGTGGTTATGCAGGATGTATTTTTGTTTTCGGATACGATTACTGATAATGTAAGCCTTGGAAAACGTGATTCCATGCAACAGGAAACAATTAGGAATGCAGTAAGGGCAGCTAGTGCACAGGATTTTATTGAACGGATGAGTAACCAGTATGATACTATTATTGGAGAGCGTGGCGTGGGCCTGTCTGGCGGGCAGAAGCAAAGGATTAGCATTGCAAGGGCATTAGCAAAGCAGGCACCTATTTTGATTTTAGATGATTCTACTTCTGCGCTTGATATGGAAACAGAATATGAAATTTGGCAAGAGCTTTCCAAACAAAAAAATGTAGCAAAAATGGTAATTGCCCATCGGATTTCAACAGTAAAAAATGCAGATGAAATTATTATCCTAGAAAATGGGAAAATTGCAGAAAGGGGAACCCATGCGGAGCTGCTTGCAAAAAAAGGGTTATATTATAAGACTTATGAAGCACAATATGGGGATTACCACAATGCAATGTCAGTTGCTACATCAGTATAATTTAGAAGAAGTATAAGAAGGGAGGAATTATTATGTCCGTAAATACGTTTAAAGAAGACGAATATCAAAAAGAAGTCTTAAAAAAAGATACCCTTTTTAGGCTATACCGTTATCTATTAGCGTATACAAAGCAGATTATTATAGTATTTATTATTATGGCTGTGACAATAACAATTAGCATGTTAAACCCGCTTATTATTGAGCGTGCAATCGATGTCCATATTGCAGACCGTGATATGGAAGGGCTAATTTATTTAGGAGTTGCAGCAGTTGTTTTGAATGTTATTTATGTAATCGGTGTAAAGCTAAGGATGTATATTATGGCAAAAATGTCAAACCAGGTTTTGTTGACAATACGGAATGAGCTATATGTACATATCCAGAAGTTAAGTTTTAGTTTTTTTGACAGCCGCCCTACAGGAAAGATTTTAGCAAGAGTAATTGGCGATGTAAATTCATTAAAGGAAGTACTTTCTGATAGTGTGACTAAGTTAATACCAGATTTTCTTACAGTAATTGCAGTAGCAGCAATTATGCTGGTGAAAAATGCTAAAATGGCAATGGCTGCCATTATTACTCTGCCTTTTTTAGCGGTAGGGATGTATATTATACAGACTTTTAGCCATAGGAGATGGCAGGTCTATAGGAAGAAAAATTCAAATATTAATGCTTTTATCCATGAAGATTTATCTGGGATACGCATTATACAAAGTTTTACAGCAGAAAAAGAATCAGACAATACATTTGATGTATTATTAAAAGAACATAGAAATGCTTTTGTTAGCGCAGTTACCTTTGCAGACGCATTTGGCCCATTAATTGAGATTACATGGGGAGTAGGAGGGTTTTTATTATATTTTATTGGAATTAAATTAATAGGGCCTGGAGAAATAGGAGTTGGTACATTTATTGCATTTTCTACTTATTTGTCTATGTTTTGGACACCAATAAGGAACCTTGCCAATTTCTATAATAAAATTGTTACTAATATTTCAGCGGCAGAGCGAATTTTTGATATTATGGATACGCAGCCTGAGATTGCGGATAAAGCAGATGTATATGAATTACCAGAAATCCAGGGTGAGGTGGTATTTGACAAGGTATCCTTTGCCTATTCGGATGAGCCAGAAACGATGGTGTTAGACCAAGTAAGTTTTAAGGTAAAGCCTGGTGAAACAATTGCGTTAGTAGGGCCTACAGGTGCTGGGAAAACCACAATTGTTAATTTAATTAGCCGCTTTTATGATATTACAAAAGGGGATATTTATGTAGATGGGCACAGCTTAAAGAATGTATCCATTCACAGCCTGCGTAAACAAATGGGAATTATGACGCAAGATAATTTCCTATTTTCTGGCACAATCCGTGAAAATATTAAATATGGCAGGCTAAATGCCACAGATGAGGAGATGGTAGAGGCAGCGAAGGCAGTAAATGCCCATGAATTTATTATGAAGCTGGAAAAGGGCTATGACACAGTAATCAGTGAACGTGGGGCAAGGCTTTCTATAGGGCAGAGGCAGCTTCTTGCATTTGCAAGGACTATGATTTCAAAGCCGGGAATTTTAATATTAGATGAAGCAACATCCAGCATTGATACCCATACAGAAATATTAGTGCAGCAAGGGATAGAAACATTGTTAAAAGGAAGGACTTCCTTTGTAATTGCCCATCGTTTATCAACAATTAAAAAGGCAGATCGTATTTTTGTAATTAACCATGGGAAAATCTGTGAAGAAGGCAACCATGAGCAGCTTATGGCACAGAAAGGTGCCTATTATGGGCTGTACCAAGCCCAGTTTAAAAATATTGCATAAAGTTATAAAGAAGAGTGGAACATAACTATAAAAAGAGTGCCAGAGAATAAAATTATTTCCTGGCACTTTTTTTAGACATTATAAAAAGTAGCAATTATTAAAATAAGAATAGCAAATCCAAGAATAAACCTAGATATCATTTGTCCAGTAGTATAAAAAGAAGAAGGTTCTGGATCGTTTACATATAGGCCATGGCTTAAGTAGAAAAACAATTTAGGAAATTTAATGTCTAATAATAAAATAATGGCACATAAGAAAACTATAAGTACTATATTAAGGTTTCCACGCAAAGAGGTATTGTCCTCAAAGGCAAGACGGGCAATAAAGGTTTCTGAAGGCTGCCAGTCAGTATTTCCAAAAGGGTTGCTATAGTGTGCATTAACCTCAATTTCAAAGAAAAGAGTGCCATCATTATTTAATAAATGATGAAAAGAATCATAGTACCCGTTAAAAATAGGCTCTTCTGATTTGTAAATCGTAATGGGGAAAGGAGCTGTGCCCAATTCTTGATAGGAAACCGAATAAGTTTCTGATTTATCTCCCCATGTGAAATAAAGATGGATAGTATGGTCAGATGGGATTCTAGTTAAATGTAAGGTTTCCTGAAAGACTGTCCCACTCCATTCATTTTCTTTTATTTGGTAAAGAAAATATCCTTTATACCAAATCCCTTTTCGGAATGAGGAGAATAAATATAAAAAAGATAAAATACAAATAACAGTGAAAATAAGGATATATTTAATTTTCTCTTTATTAAAATGAGTTTTTTGTATATATTTTATAGATATGCCCATTTATATCACCTCATCTTTCTATATTTATTGTATCAAATGAATTGCTTTTTTCAAGTTAATTTTTTTGTAGAATTAGGATTTAGTAAAATACAAATAAAAATATCCCAGCCAAATCAACAAATAGTGCGAACACCTTGAATCAGTGGAGGGATATTCTTATTAACTTTAATAAATTATACCATCATGTATAGTGCGAACACCACAATCAAGTACATTAGATAGTGTACCAAATTTTTGTCAAAAATTCAAGTAAATTGCATTAATAGTTCTTATACTAAGGAAAGTATAGTAAAATGGAATTTAATAGATTCCACTTTTATAGTATATGTTCATTGACCCAATATGTTACATGAGATATAATAAAAAATAGTTGAGCACTATGGTGCAAAAAGAATAAGATATGGAAAAGAGGGAAAGTATGAAGATTGAGTTTCAGCATAAGGATGTATTTTATAGTAACCCAGCAGAAGGGTGGCAAAATGGGGTGTATTACCCACGCAAAGCTAAAGAGCAGTTAGGGGATACTTTTTTTAGAGAAGAGAATACTATATGGGTGATAAAAAGCCAGGTATGGAAAGAAATTGAAGAGACTGGTTATGGAATTTATTATTATGAAGAAACAACAAAGCTAGTAGCAGAGCTTTCAGGAAGTAATTATAAAATAGATGTAATTTTTATAAATCCTAAAGAAGAACCATATACTTGCCATACCCGTATCAATGGAGTTGTAAAAGAAGAAGCTATTACTGTATCGCCAGGAGAAGAAAAAAAAGTATCTATGGTTGCTTGTATTATAGACGGAACAGTTAGTTTAACCTTTGTTACTGGGGCATTGCAAGAAATAGACAACAATATTGTTTCAGGGGAAGTATATATTAAGGATATTGCGGTAACACCTGAAAAAGAAAAGGAAGCCAGGGAAAAACCAAGGGTTTATTTAGTGTCCGATTCAACAGTACAGTCATATGAGAAAAGGTTTTATCCACAGACAGGATGGGGGCAGGTATTATACGAGTTTTTTCAAGACGCAGAAAAATGTAAGATGTATCGCAGTGAGCATTGTAGCTACTCTTTAGCGAAAGTATATGAGATGCCAAATTTAGTAATTGAAAACCGTTCAATTGGTGGAAGGAGTGCAAGGTCATTTTATGATGAAGGAAAGTTAGATCAGGTTTTAGAGGAAATATGCCCGGGGGACTATATGTTTGTCCAATTTGCCCATAATGATGCCACGGCAATCCGCCCTAACCGTTATATTGCGCCAGAAGAGTTTCCTTATTTTATACAGAGATATATTGATGGCTGTAAAAGAAGAGGGGCACAATGTGTCCTAGTAACACCAGTGGCAATGAGGAATTGTGGGGAAGGAGAAGAATTCCATATAAGTTTCCAGCCATATCGTGAGAAAATGATAGAAATAGCGAAAGAGCAAGGATTGCCGCTTTTAGATTTGGGGGCAAAAAGCACAGCATACTTAAATGAAATTGGGGCAGAAGAAAGTAAACATATTTATTTGTGGGTAGAAGAAGGGGAATATCCAGATGGTGCTTATGCAGCAGGGGTTTCAGATAAGGCACATTTACAGGAGTATGGTGCAAGAGTTTATGCAAATATGGTGGTTAAAATGATACAAGAATATACAAAAGATCACAGCCTGGATAAATTAAAAGCCTTGGCAGTGCCAAAGGATAAATTAGAGAAGCCAAAAAGGAATATAGGAGGTTCTAAAAATAATCAAGAAAAACCTGCTGATATGGTAACAGGTTTTGTACTTCAGGAGGTTTCTATTGAAAATGGGCAAGGGAGCTTTTTATTAAATTGGAATCCAGTAGATAAAGCTACGGCATACTATGTATATGCAAAGAAGAAAGAAGAATTAACATTTGAGGTTGTAAAGACAGTGACAAAAGAAGAAAAAGAATTATTTGCTACACTTCCTTTTACAGCAGAAACTGGTTTTTGCTGGCAGTATTATGTAACGGCCGTATTTGAAAATGGCAGTGAGGGACATGCAAGCAAAATGGTGGAAGTGCAATTATAAAAGAATAAGATAGAGGACAATAGGAAAAGGGATAAAGAAAGAGGTAGGGATTACTATGGATTTTAAAGAGATTAGTTTGGAAGAGGCAGGCCTTTCTAATAAAATTGCGGAGGAGTTTTTATTAGAATTAGAAAAAAGTGGTGCAGGCATGGATAGTGTGTTGTTTCTTCGCAATGGGGATCTATGTTTTGAGAAATACTGGGAACCATATAATAAAAATAAAAACCATCGGATGTATTCTGTTGGAAAAAGTTTTACAGCAATAGCAATAGGGTTATTGGTTGGGGATAAGAAACTAAGGCTTGAAGATAAGGTTTGTGATTATTTTCCAGATAAAATGCCAGAAAAGGTACATCCTTTTATTAGTGCTATGCAGGTTCGGCATTTACTTACAATGTCTACAGCGCATAAAAGTACTACTTATAAAAAATATCAGGGGGATTGGGTAGAGTCCTTTTTCCATGTAGAGCCAGACTATGCACCAGGGACAATATTTTCTTATGATACTTCGGCTACCCATGTGCTTTGTGCTTTAGTAGGGAGGCTTGCGGGCAAGGATATGTTCCAGTTTTTAAGAGAAAGAGTATTAGATGAAATCGGGTTTACTAGCAGAGAATGGCTAAGGGATGATGCAGGCGTAATAAGAGGGGGAGATGGGCTTTATTGTACAAGCCGCGATTTGGCGGCAGTAGCCCAATTATGTATGGATGGCGGCATATATCATGGAAAACAGCTAATCCCAGCAGATTACTTAAAGGATATGCTCCGTGTGCAGGTTTCTACGGCACACAAAGAGGCATATGATGAACAATTTGGCTATGGTTATCAAGTATGGGGAAACAGAGGTGGAGGTTTTTCTTTCTTTGGGTTAGGAGGCCAGCTTGCTGTCTGTTTCCTAGATAAAAAATTTATATTAATTACTACTACAAATATGGCGGAAGAGCGCGCTAAAGATATTAAATATATTTATGAAAGTTTTTATAACGTAGTGTATCCAAATTTATAATTTTAAAAAGCCAAAGGGGTCTATGGTATCGTGGATAAAGTGCATTAGCATGTAGGCACATTTGATGGCAATATGTTCTTCCTTAAGGATGCGTTTACATTCTTCCCTGTCAGCAAGTACGATTTGGATATCTTCCGAGGCTTCTTGGTGGCTATTAGTGGGTGAGCCGGAAGCATAGCCAAAGATTGTCCCACAGCTTTCATCAGTCATGCCAATAGTAGTAAAGCATGGTTTGGTATAACCTTCTGGGACAGAAAGAGGAGTAAGGGTTAAGCCAGTTTCCTCATACATTTCCCGGATAGCAGCAGCGGCCATATCTTCACCTGGTTCTACAAGCCCGGCAGGGAATTCATAAATATAATTGTCAATAGGATAGCGGTATTGTTTTACTAACACGACCCTATCCTGTTGTTCGCCATAGAGGGAATAAATAATAACACCATCAGGAGAATTAATTTGCGTATTAATTTTTAGATCTTTGGTATCTTTTGCACGTGACGACATATAATAGGGATATACCTTTCCATTTCTTCTTTCAGCAGAAAGTTCATAGAAATTTAAGAAACGGTTATCTGTACATTTTTTAATATTTTTAATTCGTGTCATAAAAGTGCTCCTTTCTGTTCGATATTATAATTATAACATGAAATGGTAGCAAGTCCAAGTAGAATGATTATTTTAGTATAGGATAATAAAATATTTGGCGCAGTAGCCAAGTGGTAAGGCAATGGTCTGCAACACCAGTATCCACCGGTTCAAATCCGGTCTGCGCCTTTTAGAAAGCCTTCAAAAGTGTTTGCTTTATAGTGAGACAAGAAAGTGATTTTAGATAAGGCGGTATAGCTTCGATTATAAGAGCTGTACCGTCTTTTCAAATTTCTATGTGTCTTTCCATTTTAGTTATGTGGTAAAAGGGAAATTGATTTTACCCACAAAGTTGAAATTGTATTTCCCTTCAACATGGGGCTATAAATTCTTTATATTGGTTTATAAATCAATTAAAATGAATTAAAAAGTAATAAAAAGATTTAAATTTGTTAAAAATGTGATATAATGGGCGATAAGAGCCGGAGTACATTTCAGGCTACCAAATAGACAGGAATATGATATTTATGAACTGATCATAAAATCTATTGCAGAAAATCCTCCCATTATGAAACTGGGGATTGAGGAGGTATTAGGTATTACAAACAATATTCTTTAGTAATATTTTATGATTTGATAAAGTGTCAGACTTTTGACACTTTTTTAATACAAAAATTTAATTAAAAAGGAAAAAATAAATCATGTTTATAGTTATTTCATTAATAGACATTTTATTATATCTTATTTGAATCAAATTTTATATTTTAGTATATCAGAACAGGGCTGTAAATAAAGTTTAGAAGTGTTATAATTGAATACAGTTTGTGGGAGGATAGCCTGAAAAGAATTTAATGATATGTTTACAATATATTTGAGTGAATATTTTGAGGTAGATCTAGAAATTACCATTCTGCGCAAAGAAAATATGGAGCAGTTACTAAAGCAAATATAAATGAAACATGGAGGAATGTGGGTTATGTATATAAAATCAAAAAGGTTTATAATAACAGAATTAACTATGGATATGTGCAGTGATTATCAAAAAAATTCTGTAGATGCTGATAATAGGCGTTTCGTGCCAGATGAGGTATGTGAAAATATACAAGATGCTAAGAAAACTTTAAAATGGCTAATTGAATCATATTCTACTTCCAATGGGCCATTTGTATATCCAATTATTACAAATGAAAATATAAACATTGGATATGTCCATTAGAAGGAGAGTTTGAAATTGGGTACCATATAGCAAAAAGCTATACAGGCAACGGATTTGCTACAGAGGCGGTAAAAGTATTTTTACCAGTAGTAATGGATATGCTTCAAATTAATAGAATATATGGCATAGTTTTGGAAGAAAATATTGCTTCACATAAAGTTTTAGAAAAGAATGGTTTTAAATTAATTTTTAAAGGCATTGATAAATATCAGGGCAAAGACAGGGAATTAAGAAAATATATTTTTGAACGTTAAAATGTAGAGATAAAGTGATAAGTTGGAATTGGAGAAATTAGGGTGTATGGATTTTGAGATCTTTAGGAGTATAGTTGAAAAAGCAAAAGAAAAACACGCTGTACTTTTTGGATTGGATTATGACGCTATTCCTAGCGTAGAAGAAATCTATAGTTTTCAAAAAGAATATAAAATTCAATTACCAGAAAAATACATACAGTTTTTGTTACATTATGGCGGCGGTTATTTTGGGTATGCAAATATCTATTCTTTAGATAAAA
Source organism: uncultured Lachnospiraceae bacterium (assembly GCA_910577045.1). Taxonomy (GTDB): domain Bacteria; phylum Bacillota; class Clostridia; order Lachnospirales; family Lachnospiraceae; genus RGIG8607. The sequence continues at coordinate 251,685 of CAJTLB010000003.1, forward strand.
ACAGTTATTTTTACCTTGCTAACCACAATAAAAAAGTACTAGGCAAATTACTTTTTATTGCTGATAATGAATGTGGCGATTATTATGCGCTTTGCATTGAATGTGGAAAATGTAAGGACGCTATTGTTTTTTATAATCATGATGAAAATACAATATGTGCTACAGAATTTTCTGATATATTTGAATTTCTTATAAAAATGGGGTTAAACCAGTAATAACGAGTTTGTTTGGCTTTTATTAGGATAGCAAAATATTGCGATTATTGACATTACAATAAAAGCAGGATAAAATAAAAGCGAAAGGTGGGAAACAATATGCAAATTTCAAGTCGATTTACACTGGCAGTCCATATTTTTGCTTGTATTGATACTTTTGGAAAAAAATATAAAGTAACAAGTGATTTTCTGGCAGGAAGTACAAATGTGAACCCAGTTATTATTAGAAAAATTTTAGGGCAGTTAAAGGGGGCAGGTCTAATTGAAGTTGCAAGGGGAACTGGTGGGACTACCGTTTCAAAGCCATTAGAGGAAATTAGTTTTTTAGATATATATCGTGCTGTGGAATGTATTGAAAATGGGGATTTATTTCATTTTCATGAAAACCCAAATATAGATTGCCCAGTAGGTAAAAATATTCATTATATTTTGGATGATAAATTACTCCGTGTACAGAACGCAATGGAAAAAGAACTTGCCTCTATTACATTAGCAGATTTAAAAAAGGATACAGAAAAATATGTAACTTTATTAGAACCACAAAAGTAAGAGTATGGTAGATATTAGATTGGAGTAAGTGAAAAAATAAAGTAGGAATTATAAAATAGTAGGGAATTCAAGGCATTAGAAGGAAAAATCAAAATGCTTTGAATTTTTTTGTTTAAATATAACTATTAACATTACATTAAAAAGATAAGAAGAATTCATTCTTTTTGCTTTTTCATACGCGGAATCTTGTAGATGTTCTATAAATGTGCTAAACTAAACATAACAACAAAGTCGGAATTTGCAGATGAAAATTTTGAACTTTCCCTATTTTTCAAGGCTTTTCAAGCCTCATACAGTGAATTGATATGTATTTTCCCTTGTTTTTGCCCTTATGGGCAGTTTACAAGGGAAAGTTTTTTCTGAATGTATCTAATCATTGCCTGCCACTTTATCCAACAGCCTTGCGGAAGTCCGCTTTGCCTCCCTTGTGGCATGGGCATACACATTCATTGTAGTACTTACGTCAGAGTGTCCTAAGAGTTCCTGCACGTCTTTCGGCGCTGCGCCGTTTGACAGCAGGTTGCTTGTGTAAGTATGACGGAGCTGGTGGAAATGAAAACCCTCAAATCCGTCCAGTTTTTTTGCGAGCGTCCGGCAGACAATTTCACAAAAGTGTATCCGGCAGTCGGGTTCTCTGCAAAGAAATCCGCAATTTTAATATTCCGGCTGCAATAATCTTCGGCTTCCTTGCGGGATAAACCATGGGTTAATAAATGGAGAATCAGCCTTTCCTTTTGCTCATCATGGATGCCAGAGGCCCAATCGTTATATGCGATAAAATCATTTTTAGTTTCCTCATAATCTGCATATTGTGTAGTAATAAACTCTACCTTATCGTTCGTTCTTACGTCTATGTTGACAAGTCCCAGCTTTTGCATCATATGTGCAGTTCTGATGGCAACCGCATAATCACGCCCCTGCATTGCGAGTTTAGTTTGCCACTTTTTCTCCAACCCTTCATGCCTGCATAGCTTCTGATAATCCATGCCGTCAATATAAAGCCCGCAGCACTCAAATTCTCTGTTTGCATCTATGCATACAATATATCCATCCGGTTTTGCAAAATGAATCATCTTCTGTATAAAAGCGGACGGATTGTCCAAATGCCTAAGAACAGCCTGACATACTACGAAATCATACTGGTTTTCGACAGAATAATTAAAAACATTTTCACACAAGAAGTCCGCCTTCAATTTTTAACTTTCAAAAAGAACTTTTCCCTTTTTGATCAAATCTTCTGCAAAATCAATTCTGGTATAAGTGTTTCCCTCGGGCAGATACGGAAGCAACAACAGCCCTAAAAATCCATATTCACATTCGCAGTCCAATACAGAAATCGGTTTATCAATTTTCCAAACCTGTGAAATAAGAAAGCGCGTATAATCATCGTTCCAATAACTTTTTCGCGTCCTTAAAAGGTATTCCAGCTTTTGGTTCCAAAAATCTTTTGTTGCTGTTTTTTCAGGAATATATGTCTCACCGTCAAGCGGTTTTAAGCCTAATAACTGATCTGTCAATACTTTAAAATACTCTGTCAGTAATGGAAGAATGGTGATATCCGGCAAATTGACTCCGGTTTCCCATTTGCTGATCGTTTGAAATGATACACCTATGCTGTCTGCCAGTTCCTGCTGTGTTACTTTTGCTTTTTTACGCAAGTTGGCAATGCGCAATAATATTTTATTCATCTCTAAAACCTTCTAAATTACGAGATGTCTTATAGGTTTTCTCATATTTTTATAATTATATCAAAAACTAGGGATTTTGTATTCACTTAAAATGGCGAATATTTTCGCTTGCAGGTTGAAATATTCGATTCTGTTACAATTGATTTGATTACAGAATACCAAAAAACTTCAGAAAATGTTGACTATTTTTAAAAATATGGTATTATAATATTAGTGGTGAGTCCTACCGCAAAGTGGACTGCTAAAAGCGTTAGCAACTCTAATGGAGTTACTACACAAATGGCTATGCGGAAACGCATAGCCATTTCAGACTGTAGACAAAGTGGCTCTGAGATTTATAACCCAGAGCCATTTTTCTTTTATCAAACGAATTGCGTTCAAAATAGAAATTTTGTGTGGTTTTCTCACTTCCAGCAATCCCCGTTTTGACTTTATCTTTGCTAACTTTTTCAAATTCATACACGCAAATGTAAACCCGACCTTCATTTCCATCCGGGTTTTTCCGTACATCTGCGTATATCGAAAACCATGATTCTCCTTTGCACTTCCAAAGAGTCTTTCTATGGTTTCTTTTCTCTTCGCGTATAGCTCCTTCATTCCCAATGTCTGACGGATGTCTTCGCAGATTTCCATATATGGCTCCCATATATGGCGGGTTACGGTTTTTACATGATCCCTGCTCTCAGTACACTGTGAAAGATACGGGCATTGTGCACAGACTGCTCCGCAACTTTTATACTCCCTGTATCCGTCCCTGTTTGTTGTATGGTATGTCAGAACCTGATCGCCCGGACAGATATAACAATCATAATACTCATCATATACATACTCATATTTCTTGAAGAACCCATCTTTGGTCATTGGCCTTTTGT
>CAJTLB010000004.1 GCA_910577045.1 uncultured Lachnospiraceae bacterium
ACTTTTCGTTTTTGGCGAATATCATCTATATATTCCAACCATTGTAATAATTCTTCCATATAACAATCCCCTTTTTCTTTTATTTTACACAAAAATGGGATTGTTTACAATTTATTTACTCATGCGTTTGTCGTGCCCTAACCCCCTCATGTAGCAAAATCCACAAATTATTTTAAAATAATTTTTACTCGAAAAACCTTCTCCAAGATGGAGCATGATGCAAAATATAAATCAATTTTTATATAAGTTGCTTCCCAAACAATGAAGAAGAAATTCATTAAAACTGTTTCATTTTATATGCTTTTTATTGAAAAAGAGATGCACCATAAGGCACTTTCTATTGCCCCACAATACACCTCTAGCAGTATCAAGCCAATTATTTATCTTTTAAACTTTTTACTTAATCCCAATTTCCTCAATCCATTTCTGAACGCTTTCTTTTGAAACTCCTGATTCAAATCTTTTTCCATTCCTCCACTCCACAGACTCTGCACAAAGGGAATGAAGATTACTTGCACTGGAACCAATCCCGCTGCTATGGGAAGTGCAGAACGGCACTATCATTTTTCCGGGAAAATCATAACTTTCTAAAAATGTACTAATAATACGGGGAGCCTGACCGTGCCAAATCGGATAATAAAATGTAGCCCGCCTCTGCAATCCCTTGTAAACACTGGCTTTAACGCTATACAAAAGTGTGTATTGTTTTTCTTTTTACCTGACATTTGTATAGCTTTTTCGCCATTTTTCTTATTTTCATTTTACTTTCTGCCATCCTCTTTCGCAAATACTTATGTTGTATAATCGCTTATACCTCAAAGGCATGAAAACTGCAGAGACCTCTCTTTTCCCATTATAAAACTCCCACCTTAAAGTGGAAGTCTCAAAAAGTTTATCAGTATGAATGGAAAGGTTGCAACTGCAAAGAACCAGCAGTGATTTTTCCGCTGGTTCTATGTACGTTTTGTTAAGAACTTGTTTCATATTCTATTTTTCACTTGTTACTTCAATCTGTTCCCTCAAACAAAATTCTTCATTAATTTTTGTAATCACAAGAATCATTATTTTTAATAGTATTATATAGTCCATAAACTGTACTTTTTCGTCTACTGGATAAGTGCTGTGTGCATATTTATTACGCAAGTCAAGACCATTACTATAAGAGGACTTGTTCAATTCATAGTTAAGATAATCCTGCTCTGGCTCAGAAAAAAGGCTATCTGCCAATCTTAAATCACCATTCCTACACCACTCATCAATTATATTCTTTAATTCGCCATCAAAATACTGAGGACAAATCACATCATGCTCATATAAATCTTTTAAGATAAAAACCTTGGAAATATTCAATTCCAAATAACCATCTGAATTTTCCTTAACTATATCATGCTCAATAAGCCATTGAACATTTTCTTGCTGATGTTCCCTAAAGTCCGAAAAACTTACATTTTCATGCATCATTAGGTCAAAAAAGCGGTTATACCTATTTTGAGTTTTTTCTATATAACCTAAAAGGCTCTGATCAGAAAACAACAAAAACTGCTCCCTTTGAATATCACTACTATTTCCATAAGCATATTTTTCTTTTACAAAACCTGATAGACTGGAAAAAATAATATGCTCTGAAGACATTTCAAATAATTCCCGATCAATTTCCCCGTCTTGCACATACATACGAAACTGTTTAAGCACTCCGTCCATTTCTGAAGCTATGGTTCGGCATTTTTCTACTAGCGTTGTACCTTCCGATGGAGGATTAAACCGAAAACCATTTGCACCAAATTCTTGCGGAAGATATTCCTCAAAGAACCATTTCAAAACATCTTCTAACCTCACCCCGTTATGTTTCAATATATCATAACATCCTTTTACCTGCATTGTTGAAATATTTTCCCCTATATTAAAAAGATTCCCCTTTACATATTCCTTAATTCCCCTTGTCGAAAGGACTCTTTCAAAAACTCCCAATTGTGATTTTACTGATACCAAAGCGCTTCTCCAACAATCATCAAATTGCTCGAAAACATAGCGAAAATTATTTAAAATTGTAGGATAATCTAAATTGTCGAGCAGCCACTTAATGTCATAAGTAACCTGATAAGTGTTATTCTCTAATCTTTTGGCACTTTTTATCTCTGGTACGTCTGCAAATTCCACACCCACTCCATACCCTATCTGCACCCCTATAAAGGGACGGTTTTCCCAATAAGTATCACATTCCCTTTTCGCAGCTAATCTCAATTTATCACTAATCGGGCATTCTTTTGAACTTTGTGAATGTGCCAGTAGTTGAAGGTCATTCAAATTTGCTGTATCCAACTTAACATATTTCTGCAAAATCCCCTCATATTCTGATGGAGACAATTCTTTTGGAAAATTATACGAACATTCCTGGTTGTGTTTTTTTAAGAACTTATCAATAATCAACCGTGGGGTTTGTTCAGAAATGCGCAATATTTCTGCCAATTCTTTATCATAAAATTTGACCAATTCCTCCTGTTGTAACAACATATAAAGTGTCGTTTCTGGTTCACTTAAATAATCAGCAAACATTTGACCAGAAACATTTTTAAAAGCTTTAAATTTCACAAACAGTTTCCAAAAATCTTCTACATACCCAATACAAACAGATTGACAAATCTGCTTGAAATTCGTATCATCTATTTGCCCAAAGAACTTTCCGAAAACTTTCATGAAAGAACCACACAATTTCTTATAATGAGCAATTTTTTCCTCATCCCATTCTTCAAGATTGACTCCACTATTAATCAATTTTTGAATGTTATATAATTCAATTACTTCATTGACATCAATATACTTTTTATTTTCATCATATGATTCAAGAATAACATCTGCCTTTGCCAAATGTTCTTTAATACACCAATCATAAACACTATAAAATTTTACACCATCATATTCTGGGCGCATCATATCATTTACCTCCAAATAAATTGTACTCACAGATAGCTAACCGCTTTCCATAATAAAGTATATCTCCTGTTGATATCAGTTTTTTCTCTTGTACAATAAAGGATTGGTTAATTATACCATTTTTTCTTACATAATGATACTTAATTCTATAACAAAAAATATTAGAGTGCCAAAGCTGTAACTGCAAAGAACCGGCAGGGGTTTTTCCGCCGGTCCTATGTACATTTTTCAGATTACAGATTTCTTATTATGTTCTTATCCTGCTTATTCAGGGCCTTCCTTAGCTTCTGGTTCTCCTTTTGCAGCATTTCATTTTCCTGCTTGAGTTTCGCAACCTGTTGCTGCAGCAGCTCGATCCTGCCGTCCATCGCTTTGTCAAGGATGCCCCTGCGGGGGTCGGCTGTCCCGGCCTGCTGCTCCATAGCCCGGTCAATCTCTGACCGCACCTCCGGATTCTTGTAGAAAAAGCCCCTTGAAAGCCCTGTCATCTTCATGAGCCTTGGCACGGAGATCCGCTCCCCGTCCTCCGCCATTTTCCGGATGGCCGCCTTTGCCGCGGCGACCTTTTCCACGCTCCTCTCCCTGTTCAATTCGATCATCTTATCGTATTTGCTCATATTCTTCCTCCCAACCTTCCAGGCTTGCAAGCAGTATCCGGGTCTGTTCCTCCCTTGCCCTGCGTGTCTCGTCAGCCAGCATCTGGTTTCCCATCCGCCGGTAATGCTGTACTGCGCTGACCCCTTTGTGTCCGAGCAGCTTGGCTATCGTCCAGTCATCCAGGTGCAGTTCTGTCAGCTTTGCCCCATAGGAGCGCCGGAACATATTGTTGCAACCTATGATTTGATTTACAACGCCGCACAGTTTGTCAAAAAGGGTTTTGGATATGTGATCGCACTGGACAGGATCATTAACACGACCGGGGACAGCAATTTATGTTTTAAGCCGCTTTCCCCTACATTGGAGGCAGAGCTTTGCATTGTTTGGAAGAAATATCAGGTTCTTTCGAGAGCTTCCAGTGCATTTCTGCAACAATTGAAAGCAGAAACATAAGACATTTATATTACATTATTTTTACTGTATTCCGAAAATCAGAACTCTTGAAGTTTATCTTCTTGACCTCTTGAGTTCCGATAATCGGAGTTCTTGAAGTCCAATTCTTGTACTTCTGCAATTCCGAAAACCGGAATGTAACAATACTGATATTAACTATACTAAGTATAATCATACTGAATCAATCATATCAATCCTATCTTAAATCTTTCCCTTGCATCATGGAAATGTGCATAACAGGCTATGGAGTCATAGATAAATAGGAAAAGAGTACCCTTTTCCGAAAATGCGTTGCATTTTGCTTGTTGGGAAGTTTCCCAAACCCTCTATTTTTTCTTTCACTACCTACTACACCGCGCATGGCGATTTTGCCAAAGATTTAAGAAAAAATTTAGCTTTTTTATTTCTATCTCTCCCCAAATGGCATAAAAAGCAATTTGCTTCATTTTCGAAAGTTTTCTGCAACTATCTTTGAAAAATCTGCTATCATCAATTCTGTTGACTTTGAATAGCTTCCATGTTACAATATTTTTGCTTGTCAGAGGACTTGCAATCAAATAAGATTGTTGAAGTGGGATAAGACCATTTGGAGCTTTATCCCACTTCTTGTTTTATGTAGCGGGATAAAGCTGAAAGGGCTTTATCCCGCTTCCTTTATGGGAGGTATCTTGATGAACACAAAAACAAAATCATTATTTGCTTACATCTTCCCTGCATTGGGTGGATTATTTGTAACTTATCTTTACAACGTTGTGGACGGAATCTTTGTTGGACAAGGTGTCGGCTCGGCTGCGTTGGGGGCTGTCAATATTGGTGTTCCGTTTATCACTTTTGTTGTTGCTATCGCAGCCATGTTCCCTATGGGCGGCGCAACCGTTGTTGCTATCAGAATGGGGCGGGGAGATAAAGACGGTGCAAATCATGCTTTTATGATGGCATTTTCTTTAACTGTTCTGCTTTCCATATTGCTTATGGTTGTGGGTATGGCATTTTCTCAGCAAATTGTTGATTTAAGCGGTGCAGGAAAACTAAGTGAAGAAATGCGGAAAATGTCAGCAGATTATTTGTTTTATTATTCTGCTTTTTCCATTCCTATGCTCATGAGTACCTGTCTTTCTGTTTTTATCAGAAATGATGGATCACCTGCGCTTTCCTTTGCGGGAATGTGCGTAGGTGCAGCAGCAAATATCTTTTGGGATTGGCTGTTTATCTTCCCATTAGATATGGGTGTGATTGGCGCGGCAGTTGCGTCCGGTTTGGGGCAAGTTCTTTCCGTCCTTGTCCTGCTTTCCCATTTCGTGCGAAAAAAGGGCGAACTGCGGATTAAGCCATTCAAAATTGATTTTTCACTGATGAAAAAAATATGCAAGCGTGGTGTGCCAGAAGCCGTTACGCAACTCACAACACCTGTTACCGCACTTTGCTATAATCTTATGTTAGCAAGCCTAATAGGGGATATTGGCGTATCTACCTTTAGCGTTTTGAGTTTTATTTACTCTCTTGCAAACGCTATCCTTTCTGGTGTAGCGCAAGGTTTACAGCCTCTTTGGGGGCATTGTTACGGCAAGCAGGATACAGCGGAAATAAACTGGTATTTCCGTTGCGGAATTATCATTAACAGCATTTTGTCAATTTTAATATACGGAGCATTATTTATTTTTGATAAGCCCGTAATTTGCATATTTAATCAGGACCCCGACCTTATACAAACAGCTTCGGTAGCTTTGCCATTATTTAGCCTGTCCTTTATCCCTATGGCACTGAACCTTATTTACACAGCATTTCTGTTTTCGACTAAAAGAACAGGATCGGCAAATGCCATAGCAATTAGCAGAGGTATTGTGCTGAAAGCACTTGCCATTTTCTGTATTCCTATACTTTTTGGAAGCGACACTATTTGGATTGCGCCATTTGTGGCAGAAATCTTGACTCTTATACTTGCTATCGGGCTATGTAAAACAACGAAATTAATCTATCAATAACTTTTCTAAGGATATGACGGTATCGAGGAGGTGTCGCCATGTCCTTTTTATTTTTTAAGTATAATTTGTTAAAAAAATCCAATACAAGGCATTGTATCCGTCTGCCCGCCAATATGAATTATCTATTCATTTAGTATGTCTTAATAATTCATATTACTGGAACGGCTTCAGGAACCTGATAATCATGTATTACCCAAACACTCATGTGGCTTTATGTCGCATGGGCGTTTGTTGTAATAGCCCTCTACTGGGAAAAAAGTGGGTGATGAGAAAATGAGGTATTCTGAACAATTCATGGAGCATATCGAATATGCCTTTGCTGCCTTTTGCAGAACTGTTCTCTGTAACGCGGCAATCAGCGCATACCGCGATTTTGGACGGAAGCAGAAGCGGGAAGTATCGCTTGACTATCTGATGTCCGAAACACCCTTTGAACCGTTCACAACAGATAATTACTTTAAGCAATACGACATTCCAACTATTTTTATTGTAAAAGGGCAGAAAATTGTTGTGGCAAGCAAACGGTTAGCCGACGCATTAGCCAGATTGCCAGAACAGCGGCGCGCTGTCCTGCTGATGTATTTCTTCCTCGGTTACACTGATACAGAAGTCGGGAACGAGTACGGGCGGAGCAGAAGCACAGCGAATTACTGGAAACACGCGGCATTAAAGCAGTTGAGAAAGGAATGGTTGAAATCAGAACATGAGGAGCAAGAAGCTGATACCCTTTGAAGTCATTGAAAAAGCTGTCACTGGAGAACCAGAAGCCATAGACGCGGTATTGCGGCACTATGCCGGATATATCAAATACCTGTCTACCTATCGGGGGACATATCAATGATGATATTCAAGACAGTCTGAAAGCACAGCTTATCAAAGCTATCCTGCAATTCCGTTTTGACAGGTAGGCAGTAGCAAAGCCGCCTGTATCAATGCTTTTTCAGCCCCTACTGCGTAACAAGGGGCATGAAAAAAGCGGGCAAGAAACGCTTTGTTTCTCACTCGCCTTTTTCTGTACCCTGTATGACAGCTACCCTATTTCAGTTTGTTGGTTGATACTGTTTTATGAGTAGCTACCATTTTAACAGCTTTCTATCATTATTTTTAATATATTATTTTCCTAATGGTATATCTTTTCGGTAGCCAGATAATTCTCCCCAAGATTTATGTTGTTCTGTTTTTGCAGGAATATAACCCGCCTGCATATACTTTTGCAATTCTTCAACCAACCTTATAAGGAGAATTTCATTTGCATTAATATATTTCATATGTGGCTTCCTCTTTGATTGATTTATTCAAGCAGCAAAACCAGCAATATATGTTAGCGACTAATATTGACTCCATGCAAGTGTCGCTTATACTGGCTTTGCATGAAGCCAAACTTTATTCTTTTTTTCTTGTTTATACACATAAATCCCTACAACAATGTTCCTTTTAATTTTCTGCACCAGCCAGAAGTAATTGCTCTACAATTTCAGTAAACCCTGCTTCTGAAGCATAATATAATGCACTATGCTGTTCATTATCCACGGCATTTACATCTGCCCCTTTTTCAATTAACATTGCTGTAAAATCATTTTTACTGTTCCTTGTCGCAAGGATAAGAGGGGTTTGCCCATCTGTAGTCTTGATATTAATGCTTGCACCCGCTGCAAGTAATGCCTTCCCTACAAACAAATCCCCATTATTTGCTGCGATATGTAATGGCATAACCCCATTCATATCAGCACAGTCTGTCTTTGCACCTGCGGCAATCAACAATTCTGCAATTACTAAATTGGATCGTTTTACAGCTAAAATAAGCGGCGATTCTCCATCATCATTTAATTTATTTACACTATCTTTATCTTTTTCTAATAAGACTTTTACTACCTCGCCTTGATTATTCCAGCAAGCATGGTGGAGTGTAGTATTCCCGTAAGCATCTGTATGTTCTTCTTCCTGTGAAAGTGCCTTTACAAGCTCCCTTAACCCACAAGAAGTTGCATAATCAATTGCCATACGGTTATCATTGTCTTTTATTTTTATATCTACCTCTTGGTTTTTAATAAATTTAATTGCTGCATCTGTTTTTCCATTCTGTGCCATTAACATAAGCGGCGTAACCCCATTGCTATCTGTGCTATTCACATCGGCCCCTGCCTCCACAAGCAGGCTTATAATTTCTGCATTTCCTGTTTCTGCCGCAAAATGAAGCGGCATACGGTTCCTTTGATTGCCGAGGTTTACGTCCGCCCCATTATCAATCAATAATTTTACCAAATCCCGCGCATTTTTTAGGCAAACATAGATAAGCGGCGTATTTCCTGATTCATCACGTTTATTTACATCTATGCCGCCACGTTTTAAAAAAGTCTGCACTACACTTTTCTGGTTATTTTTGCAGGCCTGTAAAAGCATATTATCAAGCTGCATATTCCTTTCCCCCTTTATACTTCAATATTGTATTGCGACAAAAAGCGGATGATAGGCGCCGCTTCCTGTTTACGTCCTAAATCAATAAGGCTAAGTGCCATCAGCCATCTTATCCGTATTAAAGCATACCGCTTAGGACTACTTTCAGGGTTAAGCGGCAAAAATACCGCCATTTTTCCTTTTTTTGATAATGCTTGTAATAATAATTTCCTTTCTGTTATATCAAAATCAGGCTCATTACTGACTAATTGCTCTGCACGCTTTAACTTCGAAAGTGCCTTTTCATACTCTTCTAATTGATAAAAGCAAAGCCCACAATTAAATTCTGTGGCATAAGAAAACTGCTCTGTTTTCGCCCTTTCTACTAAATGCCTTGTAATTAACCATGCTGCTGGCAAATCTCCTGCTGCCAAGGCACTATACAATAACCCATCCATATTCATAGGCCCCATCTCTTTATTTTTCCCTAAAAATTCCATATTTTTTATACTTCCCACGGCAAATCAGAATGTTCAATTGTCTTGTCCCGCAACATAAGTTCTGTTACTGCCTCTGCTGGCTCCTTCCCTTCAAAAAGCACTTGGTTTACCTGTTCCACAATTGGCATTTCTACTTGATATTTTCTTGCTAATGCCAAAGCTGCTTTTGCAGAATAAACACCTTCTACTACCATTTTTACTTCTGCCATTGCCTCGTCCATGGTATAACCCTGCCCAATAAGGATACCAGCCCTGCGGTTCCGGCTGTGCATACTTGCGCAGGTAACAATTAAATCCCCAATCCCGGATAACCCGGAAAATGTTTGGAGCATCCCGCCCATTTTCATGCCAAGCCTTGCAATCTCTGCAATCCCTCTTGTAATTAATGCTGCTTTTGTATTGTCCCCATAGCCAAGACCATCTGCAATGCCTGCTGCCAAAGCAATCACATTTTTTAGGGCCGCCCCCAGCTCAATCCCTAACATATCTGGGCTTGTGTACACACGGAATACGGGGCTCATAAATAAATTTTGCACATATTCTGCCGTTTTTTTTGAATGTGCCCCTACCACGCAGGTCGTTGGAATCCCTTTCCCTACTTCTTCCGCATGGCTTGGGCCAGACATAACGGCTACATCTGCCTGCGGCAATTCTTCCTCAATCACTTGGCTTAATACATATAAAGTCTTTTCTTCAATTCCTTTCCCTACGTTTACTACCACTTGCCCTGGCACAAGATATTCTGCCATTTTATGGGCAGTTTCCCTAGTATAAGAAGAAGCTACGGCTAACACCAACGCGTCTTGGTTTTTGATTGCATCTGATAATTTGCCTGTTACTATTGTACTATCTGATATTTGTATCCCAGGGATACTAGGCAATTCCCGGTTCTTTGACAAAGCAGAAACTTCTCTTTCCAAAGCAGACCAAAGCGTAATCGTATGCCCATTATTACCCAATAATACAGCCAAAGCTGTCCCCCAGCTCCCTGCACCAATAATCCCGATATTTGCCATTATTTTCCTCCTTCCATATTCCCAGCCTTTTTCTCCCCTAGCTTACTTTCTGTCCCTTGTAATAGCCTTATTATATTCGCCTTATGTTTATAAAAAGCAAGCAATGTCATCGCGCCACCGATTAGATAGACCTCATATAAGCCGTTAGGGCTTAAGCCATATTGCCCTGTCTGCCCACCAAGGATTAAAAGGGCCATAAAAACTACCATCATAATTAAAGAAGCTAATGACACATATCGGGAGACCACAACTACTAAAATAAAAACGGCACAAATACAAAGGGCTAGCCTCCAATCAAAAGCAAGCACCATGCCAGAGGTAGCAGCAATCCCCTTTCCCCCTTTAAAATGTAAATAAAACGGATAATTATGCCCTAAAACAACCCCAAGCCCCCCATACATTACAAGGAGCTTTATTATCTCACTATGCCCTTCTTTAAAAAGAAGCCGTATTACAAAGCCAGCTACTACTGCTTTTAAGCAATCCCCTATATAGGTAATAATCCCTGCTTTTTTTCCAAGCACACGGAGCGCGTTTGTCGTTCCTGCATTCCCACTTCCATATTGCCGGATATCTACATGATGAAGCCTGCCATATAGATATCCAGTCTGGAATAACCCAAATATATAGCCTATTACAATACAGATAATCCGTTCCATACTAATTTTGTTCCTTTCGTTCCCTTATAATAAACTTAATCGGGGTTCCTTTAAACCCAAAAGAATCCCTTATCCGGTTTTCTAAATATCTGCTATAAGAATAGTGCATAAGTTCCTTATCATTCACAAAAAGAACAAAAGTTGGCGGTTTTACAGAAACCTGCGTCATATAATAAATCCTTAAACGCCTTCCTTTGTCAGAAGGCGGCTGCTGCATTGCTAAAGCTTCCATTAAAATCTCATTTAACACACCTGTCGCAATGCGAAGGCTATGGTTTTGTATTACTACATCAATGGTCTCAAATAATTTTTCTACACGCTGCCCGCTTTTTGCCGAAATAAAAAGATATTCTGCATAAGGAATAAACGATAATACTTCTTTCATGCGATCCCTATGTTCATAAATAGTTTTATCTGTTTTCTCAATGGCATCCCATTTATTTACTGCAACAATAATTCCCTTGCCTCTTTCATGTGCAATCCCGGCAATTTTGGCATCCTGCTCCGTCACTCCTTCTGTGGCATCAATCACTACTACTACCACATCTGCGCGTTCTACTGCTGAAACAGTACGGATAATACTAAAACGCTCTAATTCTTCTTTTACTTTGCTTTTTCTACGCAGCCCAGCCGTATCAATAAAAATATACTCTTTCCCGTCTCTTACTACTGGCGTATCTACCGCATCTCTTGTTGTTCCCGCAATATCTGAAACAATCACTCGGTTTTCCCCAATAATCCGGTTAATAATAGAAGATTTCCCTACATTTGGCTTCCCAACAATAGCGATGCGTGGCTTTTCTTCTGATTCTTCTTCTAACTCTTCTTGTGGAAAATATTTCACTACTTCATCTAACATTTCCCCTAAGCCTAAGCGGGAAGCTGCCGAAATAGCAAATGGCTCCCCTATCCCAAGATTATAAAATTCATACGTATCTGCTTGGTATTTCTCAAAACTATCCACTTTATTGACTACTAAAACAACTGGCTTTTTCGATCGGCGCAGCATATCTGCCACTTTTGCATCCGAATCTACCAACCCCTGGCGCACGTCTGTCAAAAATACAATAACATCTGCTGTATCAATGGCAATCTGCGCCTGCTCCCTCATCTGGGAAAGAATAATATCCTTTGAATCTGGTTCAATACCGCCTGTATCTATCATAGTAAATGAGTAATTTAACCATGTAACATCCGCATAAATCCGATCCCTAGTAACACCCGGCGTATCCTTTACTATAGAGATCCTTTCACCTGCGAGCGCATTAAATAAAGTAGATTTCCCCACATTTGGACGCCCAACAATGGCTACAATTGGCTTTTTCATAACTCATATTTACCTCCCTCTCTTGATTTTTCTGCAACTGGCTCCTCCATAAGCACGGCACTTAGGAAATCCTGTCCGCTTGATTTTACAATATTTACCTTCACTTGTAAAGCTTTTTCCAGTTCTTCCTTGGTAATATCATCTAAAAAAACCTGTTCCCCGCTTCGAAACATGGCAGCAGGGAGAAGCAATATTTCGCCTAATTCTTGCCCTGTAAGTTGCTTTATTAAATCCTGCCCTGTAATAAGCCCTGCCACTGTAATATGTTCTCCAAAAAACTCATTTGTTATCTGGTATAACCTGACTGTTACATTTGGAAATTTTTCTGCGACCTTTAAAAGTGCTTGTCTTATATAAGGATATGCTAATTTCCCAGTTGCCATAGAAATAGAAATTTTTCTATTATCCCCTTTTTTTTCTGCTAATGCTTCCTTCCATTCATTTTGGAACAACCGTATCATGCCTACCCCATTTTCTAACTGGCAATATCCGTCATATCGTTCTTCCTTTGGCACATGGTACCCGGCGAGAATATACCATTCATCCCCTGCATGGATAAAATGGTTCCCATACTTCTGGTATAATTTATTCTGCCAATGATGGATTAAGGATAACACTTCTTTTGCATCTTCCTTGGAAAATGGCTCTAATGGATACAGCCCCTCCCGATGCTTTGTAAGCCCTACAGGGACTACAGAAACGCTCTGCATATAAGGAAGATAGGCAGACAGTTCCCTGATAGTCCGTTCCAGTTCCTTCCCATCATTCACCCCTTTGCACAATACAATCTGCCCATTCATTGTAATTTCTGCTTTATAAAGCTTGTCTATCTGTTTTAATGCTTCCCCTGCAAACCGGTTATGGAGCATTTTACATCGAAGCTCTGGGTTCGTTGTATGGACAGAAATATTAATAGGAGTTAAATGATAAAAAATAATCCTTTCTATATCTTTTTCTTTCATATTAGTAAGCGTAATATAATTTCCCTGGAGGAAAGAAAGCCTAGCATCATCATCTTTAAAATACAGCGTCTCCCTCATTCCTTTTGGCATCTGGTCAATAAAACAAAACATACACTTATTTTTACAAGAACGATATTTATCCATTAAGCCATTTTCAAACTCAATCCCTAAGTCTTCTTGGTATTCTTTGTCAATATCCCATTCTATTTCTTCCCCATTTGGCTTCCTAATTAAAACTTCTACATACGTATCATCCATAAAATACCGGTAATCGAAAATATCTACTACTTCCTTGCCGTTAATTTCTAACAAAATATCATCAACAGCAATCTCTAATTCTTCTGCTATGGAACCAGGCAAAACCTTGGTTATCCGATGTCCTTTTTCTTTCATAAACAGCCTCTGCCCTCTTTTCTTTTACTTACCACAATTCTAGCACATTCCTTTTTGCATTTCAACAAAAGTACTTGACGAAATAAACTTCCAATGTAATAATGGAGACATATTGAAGTGGCGACCACGTTATGGATCGGCACAAATATAAATCTAAAACTAGCGGAGGAAATTCCATGTCTGGAAACGAACTGTTTGAAACTACCCTTCCGGTTGCCCCTTTAAAAATTGCTGCACTGGAAAGTTGTACAGAGCTTGCCAAAAAAGTAAATGAACACCTTGTTAGTTTCCGTAAGGCACGTACGGTTGGTGTTGCTTCTGAGTTACATTTTAATGGATACTTTGACGATTCTTTTTTAATTAAAACAAGCTGTATCCGATTTGGGACAGGAGAGGCAAAGGGCCAAATAAACGAAAGTGTCCGTGGTGTTGATTTATTTATTATGGTTGACGTTGGAAATTATAGCCTGACTTATACTGTCTGTGGCCAAGAAAACCATATGTCACCAGATGACCATTACCAAGATTTAAAACGTATTATTGCGGCTGCAACGGCAGCAGCACACCGCGTTACTGTTATTATGCCATTTTTATATGAAAGCAGGCAGCACAAACGCACAAAAAGAGAGTCATTAGATTGTGCCCTTGCCTTAGAAGAATTAGTAAAAATGGGAGTTTCTAATATTATTACTTTTGATGCCCATGACCCTAGGGTAGTCAATGCTATCCCTCTCCACGGTTTCGATAATTTTACTCCTCCTTATCAATTTATTAAAGCAATCCTACAGGCTGAAAAAAACCTAATCATTGACAGCAGCCATATGATGGTTATTAGCCCTGACGAGGGCGGCATGAACCGTGCTGTTTATTTTGCCAATGTAATTGGGGTAGATATGGGCATGTTTTATAAAAGAAGGGATTATTCTAAAATTGAAAATGGAAGGAACCCTATTGCAGCACATGAATTTTTGGGCACTGATGTAGAAGGTAAAGATGTGATTATTGTAGATGATATGATTTCTACCGGAGAAAGCATTTTAGAGGTTGCCAAGGAACTAAAAAGCAGAAAGGCTAACCGTATTTTTGTCTGTGCTACTTTTGGCTTATTTACCGAAGGGTTAGATATGTTTGATGAATATTATAACAAACATTATATTAGCTATGTAGTGACAACAAACCTTACTTACCGGACAAAAGAGCTTCTTTCACGGCCTTATTATATAGAAGCTGACATGAGCCGTTTTCTAGCTATGATTATTGATTCTTTAAACCATGATATCAGTATCGCAAATGTAATGGACCCAACGGATAAAATCCAAAAACTTTTAACGGAATATCATAACCAGCAAAATACGTTAAAATAACTAACTATACATTTTTAGAAGGGATGCTGCAAAGCCATGCTTTCTACATCCCTCTCTAAACTTTTTTATTTTACTATAAAAATTTTTTCCACACTACCCTGTCTACTATGCTAGTATAGCTTTGTATTATCTTTATCACTTTTACAGATACATTTTCATCCAGATAATACGATACAGGATTCCCATATTCTTTTTCTTGATTCATTTTTACTGCCATTCTTACTGCCTGTAACACTTGTTTCTCTGTAATTCCCGCCAATATAAAATTTCCTTCTTCCATTGCCTCTGGCCGTTCTGTAGATGTCCGAATACAAACTGCAGGAAATGGCATCCCAACAGATAAAAAGAAACTGCTTTCTTCTGGCAAAGTCCCTGAGTCTGATACCACAGCATACGCATTAGCCTGTAAATAATTATAGTCATAGAAACCCAGCGGCTTACTTTGTATCACCCATTTATTAAATTGGAACCCTCTTTCTTTTATCCATTTTGCACTTCTTGGATGGCAGGAATACAAAATTGGTATTTGGTATGTCTCTGCCATAAGGTTGACACTTTTCATTAAATGAAAAAAATTTTCTTCTCTATCTATATTTTCTTCTCTATGTGCAGAAAGAAGGATATATTCTCCTTTTTTTAGATTCCATTTTTGTAAAATTGCACTATCTTGAATGTTGCTTAGGTTTTCTTTCAACACCTCTGCCATAGGAGAACCAATAACATATGTCCTTTCCTTTGCAACTCCTTCTTCATAAAGATAATGCCTGGCATGTTCGGAATAACATAAATTCACATCTGCTATATGATCTACAATTTTTCTATTTGTTTCCTCAGGCAAACATTCATCAAAACATCGGTTTCCTGCCTCCATATGGAAAATCGGGATATGGAGCCTTTTTGCAGCAATCGCACTTAAACAGGAATTGGTATCACCCAGCAATAACAGTGCATCTGGTTTTTTCTCCACCATCAGCTTGTAGGATTTTGTAATAATATTGCCAATATTTTCTCCTAAATCTCCCCCAGCTATTTCTAAGTAATAATCTGGTTTCCGTATCCCTAATTCTTCAAAAAAAATCTGATTTAATTCATAATCATAATTTTGCCCCGTATGAACCAAAATTTGCTTAAAATATTTATCACATTTTTTTATTATGGCAGACAAACGGATAATCTCCGGCCTTGTACCAATAATTGTCATAATAGTTAATGGTTCCATTTTCTATTTTCCTTCCTACTATACTTCTTCTCTGTATGTATCTGGGTTTTCTTTATCAAATACTTCATTTGCCCACATCAATGTCACCAAATCCTGCGTATTACTTAAATTTGTAATATTGTGTGTATAGCCAGGCAAAAGATAAACTGCCTGAAGCTTTTCACCGGAAACCTCGTACTCCCAAACTTCCTCTGTCCCAATTTTCCGTTCTTGTATCCGTGCATGTCCCGACACTACAATAAATACTTCCCATTTACTATGATGCCAATGTTGTCCTTTCGTCACACCAGGCTTGGAAATATTTACAGATACCTGCCCACAGTTTTTTGTTTTTAACAGTTCTGTAAAACTTCCCCTCTCATCTTTATTTTCCAAAAGAGAAACAATAGCTGCCTTACGCGGAAGATAAGAAAGATATACCGAATACAACTTTTTTTGGAAGGATTCCGGCGGCATTTCTGGCAAAATAAGAGTTTCTGGCTGTTGTTTAAATTTCTTTAACATATCTGCCAATTCTCCCAAAGTTATTATATGAGTAATAGGAATACAATTATGGCCCCTGCCATCTAAAGCATCCAAAAGCTCCTTTATCACATCATCAATATATGCCAATTCTAATTTTGTATCTCTGTCATTTATCTGAATAGGCAGGTTATTTGCCATATTATAGCAAAAAGTCGCTACCACAGAATTATACTCTGGCTTACACCATTTTCCAAACAAGTTTGGAAAACGATAAATCATAACATTTGCCCCTGTTATTTTTCCATATTGCAAAAATAACTCCTCGCTCACAAGCTTTGTCTTTCCATACTCGGAATTTTTATAACGGCCTGTTAAAGAAGCCTGGACAGAACTAGATAATACTATGGGGCAAATATTTCCACATTCCAAAAGAATTTGCAGCATTTTTTTTGAAAACTCCACATTTCCTTCCTGATACTCCTCTATTTCCTTTGGACGGTTGACTCCCGCAAAATGATATATAAAATCTGCTTTTTTACAATACTCCTTTAACTCTTCTAAACTATTTTCCTTGTCAAATTCATAAAGTTCTATTTCTTTTTTTCCATAGCGCAAGGCAGCAGATAAATTTTTTCCTACAAATCCTTTTGCTCCCGTAATCAACACTTTCATTGCCTAGCCTCCCATTTAGCTAACTCATCTTTTATATAATCCAGCTTCATTAGTTTTTCTTTTACCTCTTTTACATGCAGCAAACGGGTATTATTGGAATTAAATTCTGATAACAAATTTCTTTTTATATCACCATTTTTAAAATATTTATCATAATTCAAATTCCGTTTGTCACATGGCACACGATAAAAATTCCCTAAATCTATAGCATGGGCACACTCTTCATTAGTAAGTAAAGTTTCATACATTTTTTCTCCATGACGGATACCGATTACCTTACTTTCTCTCTGGACATGAAACAGTTCACATACTGCCTGCAATAATACTTGAATCGTACAGGCAGGTGCTTTCTGGACTAACACATCTCCACTTACTCCATGTGAAAAGGCAAATAATACTAAATCCACAGCCTCCTCCAATGACATAATAAACCGGGTCATTGTTGGTTCTGTAATAGTAATAGGGCTTCCTGCTTTTATTTGTTCTATCCAAAGTGGTATTACAGAACCACGGCTGCACATTACATTTCCATAACGTGTGCAGCAGATTTTTGTTTTTTCTGGATTTACCATTCTTGCCTTTGCTACAATTACCTTTTCCATCATAGCCTTACTTGTCCCCATTGCATTAACAGGATATGCTGCTTTATCAGTAGAAAGGCAAATAACAGCCTTAACACCGGCTTTTACAGCTGCATTTAATAGATTTTCCGTTCCAAGAATATTCGTTTTTACTGCTTCTACCGGGAAAAATTCACAAGATGGGACCTGTTTTAAAGCCGCCGCATGAAATATATAATCTACATCGGCTATTGCAGAATGAATGGAATCTACAGAACGGATATCCCCTATGTAAAACTTTATTTTATCAGCATAATCAGGGAAATATGTCTGATACCTATGCCGCATATCGTCTTGTTTTTTTTCATCACGGGAAAAAATTCGGATTTCTTTAATATTTGTAGTTAAAAATCTATGTAAGATAGCATTGCCAAAAGAACCTGTGCCGCCAGTAATTAATAATATTTTTTCTTCAAACATATTCCAATCCCTCTACTTCTTTTCCTTATCAAATCCATTTCTTACCCACTGTACCGCATGTTCATAATCAAAAATCGTATCAATTTCTTGTGTTCTTACTTTCAAAAAAGGAATCGGTAAGTATGGTTCAATTTGCTGGAACACATGTCCTGTCCCTTTTTGCATTTTATAACTTTCCATCTGTGCAATGCCATTCCATTCATAATTTCCTTTTTCTTTTGAAAATGCACTGACATATTCCCCGCTTAAATCTTGATATGTTTGAATCATCCATGGTTCTTCTGACTTAATCATATCCCCGCTTACAAACTCCGTCCTACAAGTTAGTACCTTTTCTATATCCTCTGGATGAATTAAGATATCTCCGTCTAATGCTAAAATATATGGATTCGCATATTTTGATGCAAGTGCAACACTTGCCCCTGTTCCCGTTTTCCGGTAATTATGGTTAAATACAAACAAAATATCCTGTCTGTATTTTCTTACTACTTCTACTACTTGTTCTGCCTGATACCCCACCACAATCCGAATATCCTTTTCTTTATCAAGCAGTTCTAACTGCCGTACAATCAATGGCTTTCCTTCTACTTCTACCAAAGCTTTTGTTGTTCCTAATCCAAGCCTATTTCCCATACCAGCACAACTAATAATTATCGTTCTTGAAAATAACATATTGTTCTCCTTTTAAACCAGTTTTTTCAAAAATTCCACTAATGTTTCCTCCCGATATACTATATGGCTTGCACAGGCAAGCACAGAAGGGGAAATTTCCCGAACCCCGCCATAGCCAATGCCAATTTCTGCCGCATCGATCATTTCTGCGTCATTATTTCCATCGCCAATAGCTACAAAAGGCATCACTATTTGGCTGATTACTGCATTTTTATCTATTACACTAACCACTTCTTGGATATAATCATTTTTTACAAGTGCCTTAGAAGAATATGTATTCTTTTCCATTCCCAAATTTTCTATTAATTCTTCAATCCAAATGTCTAAATTTCCTGTTACAATATAACATCTTTCCTTATTGTTCCTAATAAATTGTATTATTTTCTGGTTTAATTCAATCTCCGCTACCATACTTCTAATTTGGCTGACAGGCATATATTTTAATAATTCCACTCTTTGCAGAAAACTTTGCTGAAAAGGTACTTTTCCACTCATAGCATTCTCTGTTAATGTATACATGGATTGATACATACCCACTTTCCCAGCAACCGTTGGCAATATTTCCTGTTTGGTTATTGTAGAATCCAAGTCAAATAAAAAAATAAAATTACTCATTTGTACATTCCTTTCATACTCTTTACGTTCTAATACCTTTTTCCTCTTATTTTTAATTCCTTACATACATATTCTAACGGATCAATAATTGTCTTATTTATAATCTTGTCCATACTCTGGCATAAAACTGGTATTTCTGTACATCCAAGTAAAATCTGCTTACATTCTATTTCATAAATAAATTGAGCAAAATCCATTTTTATTTCTTGCGTAATTTTATTTTGTTTTACTGCTTCAATGTATTTTCGGATTTCCGCCTGTTCCTTTTTAGAAGGCAAAATTGCCTGAATTCCATATCTTTGCAAGGCTTCTGTATAAATATTTGTCTGTACAGTCCCTTCTGTTGCAATTAGATATATTTCCTTCCACCCCCCCCGATTGAGTTCACGGGCACACAACGCAATTATATCAATTACATAGTTTTTATATTCCGGGTATAACTTAAAAATATCTTTTAAAAAACAATGTGCCGTATTACATACTAATACAATATCGGTAGCTCCGCCGTCTATTAATAATTTTATAGAATTTGCTAATGCCATATAGACTTCCTTATATTTTTCCTTATATATAATCGCCCTTACTCTTGAAGGCATTGTACAATAATTATCAATAAT
Organism: uncultured Lachnospiraceae bacterium; assembly: GCA_910577045.1. GTDB lineage: Bacteria > Bacillota > Clostridia > Lachnospirales > Lachnospiraceae > RGIG8607. The sequence continues at coordinate 19,879 of CAJTLB010000004.1, forward strand.
TATCCTTGGCCTGTCCCATTCTCTTTCCGCTGGGAAATATGCTAACAATCTTGAAAAAAAATTCAAAGTAGCATAAGATCCCATGCCGCCCACTATGCCAATTACTTGTTTTCTCTTTAATGCCTCCCTCATTTCTAACACCTGTAACACCCTTTCTTTTTACATTTTATTATCGTTTACGCCTATTTTCAATTTAAGCCAATTACCCGTAATACGGCAATTAGTTCCATAACAATAAATCCATAAAATACCAAAATATCCCCCTTTTGTTTCTTTAAATTTATATTTTTAAAAAACAAATACAACAATGGGATACTAAAGAAAAGATATAAATCAATAATTCTATATCCTATTAACCAATTTCCTAAAAATAATAATACTCCCAACCCTATATAATATATATTTAAACATTTTCGGTACGTCTTACTTTTTAAATCTCCAAATGAAAAAAACAATCCCATAAATAAAAATAATATATTTTTTTTACTGTACAGCCCTTCCGGCACAATATCATCTTTATAATATAAAAAATGTTCCATAAACGAAAAAGTATTTCCAATAAATAACATTACCTTTAACATAAGCTGTAAAAGCAAATACCCAATATTAACAGCAAATAATACAAAATATATACACCATAAAATCTGGTACATACTGCGTTTTATTTTAATATCTGCAAGTAAAAATACAAAAGCAGGAAGCAATATAAATACCGAACGATGAAATAAAGAAGCACAAATAAAAATAATAATTCCTCGCTTCCACTTTCTATTATTTATAAAAGCCGCCGATAAAAAAGCTAAAGAAAGAGCAATTCCTGTACGTACCACAATTGCATTATAAAACAAGCCAAAGTAAGAAATATAACATAAGAAAAAAAGGCAGGGAAGAAAATTCATATTCTTTTTTCTTCCGCTTATAATTTCCCCTTTTTCTAGCTCTATTACGGCCATATAAGAAAATCCTGTACTGCACAATGCAGCCCCTATCCATAAAGCACTTACCCCTTCTCCAAACAGCATTTTTATTATCTGGCAAAAAATCAAAAATCCCCATTCCATTAAATAATTCTTTCTCTCTTTAAATAAAATAAAAGAATCTGTTTTTAAGGATACAAATAAGTTTCTATAGGCAATTGTATCTGGTACATTATCTCCACGTTTTTCAATAAGAAAGCAAAAAAGAGCAACTACAAAAATAACAATAATAGAAGCTGAACGGCGCTTCCTTACAATTTCTAAGGAAGCTAACCAAAATAATATAATAAATAACCCCATTATCCCTATTGCACTCATTTACTTTCCCCCATATCTATTTTATAATACCAATTGCAACGGTTTGGTATTTCTTTGTTATCCTGGCATATAGCCTACATGATTTATGGAATATATTCCAACCGGTTATTCTTTGTATAGTTATATAATAAGGCATCCAAGCATGGCATAGTCTTTTGCAGCTAACCATTTCTATGCCGCATACTGTCATTAAATTATATAAATTCTGCGGAGACCAAGTATATAAGTGCATATTAATATCCTTCTTCTTTACCTTGCCAGAAACTTCATGCGGCACAGCAAGGACTATTTTGCCATTCTTACGCAGCACACGTTTAAATTCTGCAATTATAATAATTGGATTTTCTACATGTTCTAACGCATGGTTGCTAATTATAATATCTATGCTATTATTTTCTATCTTTTTTATATCACTAAAACAAACAATTCCATTTTCTTCTGCTATTTCCCTGGCAGATGGATTAATCTCAATCCCTATTTTTTTACCAGAAGTAGAAATATTTTTTAACAAGTACCCCCCCCGCACCCAAATTCCAAAATATCACTATCTGGTTTCACATGTCCTTTAAATTTAAATAAATCCGCTTTTCCGCCAAATTCCCCCGCTTTATGCTGCCATTGAAAATAAGCTTCGTTATAATGTGATTCATTCATACTGTTTCCTCCTTCTGTACTCTTTTTATTATAAAGATTTTATGGTGTATATAATTCCGAACGGCATAAAAATTTAAAATAAGCGGCAATAATTTTGTATTTTTCCACTGGAAACTGGTAGTATTGATATAATCTAGGCTTTTATATTTATATGCCACTGTTTTTACAGATAAATAATAGGAATAATCTAAAGAGTTGCCTTCTGAGAAATGCCACAAGTTTACCGGAATTACAACTGCTATCCCTCCTGTTTCCCTGACCCGAAGGCACAATTCTTCTATATACATATGAAATCCTTTTCGTTTTTTCCAAAATCCATATTTTTCTATTGTTTCCTTTCTTATTGCATAACAACAAGAATCTATGGTCTGCACTGGAATATATTTTATACTTTTCTCATTTTTCCCCCCCCCACTCTCCCACTCTGCTTTGGTTTTTCCCATGTACTATAGCAGAAATTAACTTTCTTTCTCTTCCTTCCGTAGCACCAGCTACTCCTATTATTTTTATATTACTTTCTAAATTTTCTACTTCCTCTATGGTATGGCGCATTTTTTCTAATTCATATTGAGTTAAAAAAGCAATATCTGGATGAATAAAATATATCCATTCTCCATTTGCCTGCGAAATTCCTTGTTCTAAGGCTTCCACCATACTTTTATACTCTCCTGCCTCATTATTAATTTTAATTAATTCAAAATTGGAGAAAGTCTGTTGTGCAAGGCTTTTGTCTAACCCATTTTTTAGAACAGTATTATTATTTACTACTGTTATAATTGAAATCATTTTTTCCTACATCCTCCCCGTCCTTTTCTTTATCCCCTTTAGCAAATCTATAAAACGCTCCTTCAACTCCAGATAATTTTTATCCTTCCTCCAAAACAGCCACAAACCTATTATATATATGAAAAGACTTATTACTAATCTTATTAACAGGGCCTTCCATCCAGGCAGAAGTCCTAAAAAACCTATTATTATATAACTTATCCCACTCATAAAAATAGTAGACAGAAAAAATTTCATGTATACTATCCAATATAATACATAACGGATATGTATTATATAAGTACATAATATGTATGGTTCTATAATCCAGCCGCTTACCACAGAACTTATTATAGTCCCTAAAACCACTCCGCTTAACCCCATATCTTTTACTAAAAGCAACGATAAACAAAGATTTAATATACCTTCTAAAAATGTATTCCAGCGCATTTTCCAAAATAAACCATATCCATGTAAAAATACCAAGTTTACATGCCTTAACCCATTAATATAAAACGAAATAACAATAAAGAAAATAATACTATCTTCTAATCCAAATCTTTCTCCCATCCACACTTTTACAAAAGGAGCTAAACAAGCAGAAAAACATACTGTTCCCAATGAGAACAAAACATAACCTGCAAAAAATACATTAAAATAAATTCTTTCCTGTATTTCTTCCTCCGCTTTCACTCCCATATTGCCAATACTTGCTTGAATAGCAGAAAACAATTGCTGGAACACTTGCCCCACAGAATTTACTACATACATATAAGAAGAATACGTACCTGCGACTGCCAAACTTAAGCATCTTGAAACTACAATATTATCTGTTGCCGTAACCAACACATTCCCTATTTTATGGAACATTAACGCAATGGTATTTCTTTTAATCTCATATAAAATATTCTTTTCCATTTGTTTTATCTTTCTTTCTCTTAAGAAAGGATATTGCTTATCCACTAAGTAGGACAGCAGCATATTTTCCGCTATAGAAAATAAGGCCTGCAGCAATAAATATAAAATATAATTTCTTGTTATAAGTAAAGAAAAAACCTGTATTATTATTAAACATACACTAAAACCATAATGGTTTAAAATCTGTATATAACGCTTTTGATCTGCAATAACTAATGTCCCTTTATAAGAATAGAAATATGTTGCAGCCGTATTTAAAAGAAAAAGTATATAATATACATATATGTATTGGTAATTTACAATTTCTGGAACCAAATACTTTAATACTGGTATAATAAATATTCCTACTGCCAAAATACATAAACCAATTACTTTGTATACCCTCTTGTAAAAATACATAATGCTTTTTATTTCTTCTTTATTCTTTTCAGCTAACGGTTTATATAAACTGTAATTAATACATGCGCTTATCCCTAATTCTGCAAGTGACAAAACCGATAAAAGATTTGAAAACAGGCCTCCTATACCTAAATATTCCTCTCCTAATACATTGACGAATACCCTTTTGGAGATTAAATTCATTATTATTATAAAAAATTGGCCCGCCCATCCTGCAATTAGATTTTTTAAGGACTTTCTAAATCTCATGCCATCTCCTTAAACCTATTTATATACTCCCAAATTAAAAATAAAACAATCCTTAAACCCTTCACTATATGCTAAAGAAAAAATAGAACCGTTGGTTATAGATGTTATAAAATAATCACATTTTGCTAAAAGAAGTAATTTTACTAAATATAGTTTAGCATTATCAATTTTTTCTTTTTCTGGAATATACTGAAATAAAAAATCTCTATTATCATAATTTTTAATTGTTTTCCCAATATCAGGATACATTTTCTTTTTATAATATTTTGTAAATTTCTCTTTTATTGCAAAATCTTCTGTCACTAAAAATATTTTGTCTACTTTATATTTTTCTAGAAATTCATCAATTTTCTCTATAACTGCTTCTATCTCTGGCTGGATATAATGATTTTTAGGTTTTATATTTGTATAATCTGTCCCTCTTAAAAAAACTCCAATACAGCTTAAACTACATATATCTTTCCCGTACTCTTCTGCCATATTTTTTATATTGTCGTTTATATCAAGATATTTTTTTATAAACATTCTTTTTCTTTTATTGCTGTTTTCATCATATTTGTATTTATAAATCCCAATATTGTCTTTCCTCTCTTTTATTTCTTTTACTTCTTTTGTTTCAAACTCTCCCTGCACAATTACATTTTTACTTTTATATACTTCTTCCAGTGAATAGCTTGTAGGCTGCAAAAAAAATATATCCCAAATATTTTCATTTTTTCCTAAATAATATTGAGTTTTATAATTCTTCATATCAATAATAGGATAATATCCTTTTCCTAACGCATAATCACAATCTTCTATTGCTTTCCAATATAAAGACATAAGGCCAGCTTGTATTCCATTCGGCCTTATAATATAAAATGTCTTATCTGGATTTTGCTGTCCAAATTTCTTCCTTTCGCTGCCTCTTTTATAATGAAAACAAAACATATTTAAAGAATTTAAGATTTTATAAAACCTTCCATTTAGTTTCTTGTTTTTCAGTAAATAAATATATATTTTATGTTTTATACTATAAATCATTATTTTTTCCTTCTTTGCCGATCCAGTATGCTTCTGTTTTATGTTTTGGCACTCGCTCCTCTAATGGCGGCAGCTTCATATAATCATTATAAAATGCCCTAAGCCATGCATCATATCCTATTGGCGCCTTATAATAACCTCCTTCAAATTCTACCTCAATAAATTCCTGAAATACCTCTTTACTACATACCATTTCTGTTTGGCTTGTAAAGTTCCCTACTAATTTAGTAGGAACATATTGATATCTTTTTAAGTTCTCAATAGCTTTTTTCCTAAGATAACTAGCAGGTACTGCCCTTAATGCCAAAGATATTCCATGTGCTAATTTCCTTTTTCTCTTATTCTGAATTCCATTCCAAGAATAACGGATACCAAAACATTTTCCATATATATTTTTATACATTTTTCTAATTGCTTGTTTATTATCTGGCACATTGTCATATACAAAAACATCAATATTAACAGCTAATTTATACTTATCTTCATATAATACCGTGTAGCTGTCCAAAACTTTTCCAAATAAATAATGGAATTCACTATTATTTTCGGCAGAATAAAACTTATACCGTTTACTTTCCTTATTAAACAACTTCATAAACTTATTATAGTCTTCCCTTAACATTCCTATATCAATATCATCATCCCACGGAATATATCCCTTATGGCGTATCGCCCCTAACAAAGTGCCACAATCCAGCCAATAATTTATTTTATTTTTTCCGCAAAACTCTGTAACTTCTTTTAAAATTTGCAGTTGTAATGCTTTCATTTCTTCTAAATCAATTTTCCTCATTATAATCGTATCCTTTTATTTTATATAATCTGTTAAAATCTTTATATAATCTTCTGCCATGTTTTCTATAGAATAATTTTTAATTTTTTTCAAGCTTTCCTCCGCCATTTTTCTTCTTAACCTATTATCTAATAATAATTCCTTTGTTTTTTCTAATAATAATCTCTGGTTTTCTAATGTTATCTGGTACCCACACCTTCCAGATTCTATTAATTCTGCCCCAGCAACACACTGCTTGGAAACAATTACTGGAAGCCCATATGACATTGCTTCATTAATCACAAGCCCCCATATATCTTCACGGGTTGGAAATACAAACACATCGGCCGCCATATAGTATTTTGCTAGTTCTTCTTTTTCTTTAAATCCAATAAAATAAATATGTTTCAGCTTATATTTCTCTACAATAGATAAATATTCTTTTGTCGGCTCTCCCCCGATAATCACTGTTGCTGTATTTTCTGGAAAATCTTTTGCTATACGAAGTAAAATATCAAAACCCTTCCTATATATAAACTGTCCGACTGATAAAACCATTTTCTTCTCTTTTATATGTAAATTTTCTTTTAACACTAGCTTTTCTTCTTCTGAAACTACTTTATCCAATATTTCACCTTTCATAAAAGAAGAAAATAGATATTTATAACATCTTTTTTTATCGGCTCCATAATGTACTAGAAATTCTGTTGTTTTTTCTCCTGTTGAAAACCACAGCACGGCACTTTGGATAAAAAAACGTTTCACCATATACTTGATCCTTTTTTCTTCTTTAATCAGCCCTCCATCTACATTCATAATAAATGGAATATAATGTATTTTTAACCACAAAATAGCTAGTTTACTTGTAGGTGTCCCATATCCACATATAATAATATGCGTATATTTTCTCTTTTTTAAATATCTCAACACTTCCACGCATATGGCACCCTCTTCTCCAACTATTTTTCCCTTTAAAAAAATTTCTTTATAATTACAGGCACAATAATTATTCCAGCTTTTATCTCGGTTTTCAGCCTGCTTTCGCTCATATAATACCGTTAAATCACACTTTTTACCTAATTCATTAAAAAATTTCACCCGGTATGGAGAAGGTATATTTGTAAGAAATAATATCTTCATTATCCTGCCACCGCCGATATCTTATCCCTTTCTATTTTTATTATTCTACTTTCTTAAGATACTGCTTATCTTCCTCTTTAACAAACTGGTATAAATTTCCTGCCTGTATCTTGTCTTTTTCTTCAAACGCTTCAGAAAACTGGTCTATAAATGGCTTATCAATTTTATATAAATATACATAAGTATAACCACCGCTTTCCAATCCAGCCAGCCATGTTTCCACTGTACATTTTACAGTCCATAAATCATTCGCCGAATAAGGTTCTCCTATCGACCAGCCTCCTCCTGACTGGACTGGAATAGACAAATAACGCAGGTTCCAGTAATCAAACCCTGTTGTATTTTGGGATATAAACTGAATCTTATCCTTTTTATAGTCCAGTTGCGCCATATATTTCTCAAACTGGCTATACTGTTTTCTTGCGTTTTGTGTATTTTGTACCTGTACCTCATTACATATAGTAACTTTAAACACTTCTTTTACAGGCAAAAATAAAAACAAAATACTGGCAGTTAGCACAATATATTTTTTATCTGGTTTTTCAAACCAAGTATTAAAAAATACTGCCATAACCAAATACCCTATCCCTACAAAATAAGTTGATAAATACCGTTCAAAAGAAGCGAGATTGGTTGCTTCATACTCTGAATATGTAAACACATATAATACTAACAATCCAAAGGCATATAATACCCCTCCCCAAATACTTGCCTTAACATATATATTATATTTTTTATTTTCTCCAATCCATGCCCGCACTGCCAAAAATAATATTATCATTACTATTAGCCATGCAATTACATTCATATTAAAAATATAAGCACTAAATTCTTTATCTGACAAAGCAGATAAAAAATTATGGATAGTCGTATATTGATATTCTTTTCCTTCTTTTTTCATTAATGAAATTATATTCTGAATCGTAATAGGGCTTATATCCCATGCTTCTTTTGATTTTGAATATAATAAATGAAGATTCCATGACCATTTACTGGCGGCTATTGAAAAGATATAACATCCCCATGACAAAATACACTTTTTTCTATTCTCTCTTTCTTTCCAATAAATTTTTACATCTTTTATAATAATTGCCGCCAAAATAATAACAGCAAGGAATAAACCAGACGCTTTTATTAAGCATAAGATAAATAACGCTGCTGCCATACTCCCTATTTGAAATAAATCCAAATGTTCATTTAGAAGGCTGCATAACATAATATAGCCAAAACAAATTCCCAATAAAGCATCCACATACAAAAGCACAATATATGATCTAAAGAAAATAAATGGCATTACTACCATAAACCCAAATATAATAACCCCATACCCCAGCTTTCTCCAACTGCAGTTTTTTAACACAGGAAGAAATAATGATAATACCAGCCATCCCATTGCCTGATACATATGCCCGTCTGTAAACCCGCCGTATAATTGTTCTATATAATACTGCCATATACAGGCTGCAGGCGGATATCCGCGGAACTGAACTGTAGCCTCTTTATAAGTCCCAAATTTATGGAAAATATCCATATTTTTTACTACTAGGCCCCAATGAGAAAATTCATCCCAGCTTGAACAAAGCCTGTACCGGTTAATCCACCATATCCATAAAAAATACAATAAAAACACCAAAATTCCTGGTGTTAAACAATATTTTCTTACCTCTGTATTATTTTGGCATACCTTCCCTATCAGATAGATTCCTGATAACAGGCAGCCCGCTACTGAAATATATACGCCCAATAACAAATTTCCTGTAAAAAGCCCTGCTATATAAATTAAAAATATCTGCAAAAATATTGCTGTTGGCAATGTTTCTTCTATTCTGCGCTGGAATTTAACCGCTATCATTCCCGAACTGCAAACTAATATGCCAAATATAAATAATGTCCTCATTCCTGCTCCTATCTATTCCTTAACACACCCGCTTTATATACTTACCTAAATTCTGCTTATTTTTTCTTATATATTTCTTACTACTACAACTGTCTGGGTCAAGGGAAGCCAATAATTTACATATATTTTTAATATTATTCCATTTTCTTTTAATACATCCATTATTTCATCCGCATATAATGGTTTTTCATCCCAAAACTGCCATACCCCTATCCATTCCATTGTCTTTCTAAATATTTTATATTGTAATGTAGGTGTTGGAAATGTAATTAAAACAATTCCTCCCTTCTTGCACCATTCAAAATGCCTCTGTATTATTTTTCTTCTATTTTCCTTTGAAAAATGCTCTATTAATCCTGTACTATATACAATATCCCCTTTTGTTATCCCAATTCCTTCCTCTCTTTCTTCTATTAAGTCCTTTTTATACACCAGCAAATTAGGATATGAATTTAATTTTACTTTTGCTAAATCACACGCTAATTGATTATTGTCCACTATCACATACTTTTTCACAAGCTTCGCCTGATAAAACTTTTTAGCAAAATCACTATTTCCTCCGCCAAGCTCCACCACATAATTTTTCTTTTTTGTATTATATTTTTTTACTAAAGATAACAAAATCCTCCATGTTACTGTTTGGGTAATAACTGACCATATACTCCTTTTTTTCTGATAATAACCTGTCCAGTCTGTTGTAGTCTTCTGCTGTTTCATTCTTCTCTCCTATTTATAAAAATATATCTTTTTTGAATATAATAATTTGCAAAATACAATAAAACTTCTATCACTGGCTTACAGACTTTTAAATTCCACTGAAAATAAATATGTAATATATATATTCCTATACCAGAAATTGTCCCACTTACAAAAAGTAATATAATATATTTCAAAAATGTATGGGTATAACAGCCTTGATATTCAAATACCATTTTTTTATTTAATGTATAATTTAATATAGCTGCCCCAGATCTTCCTAAATAAGTAAGCAACATAATATTAGAAATATAAGGATATAAAAGAAACAATATCCCATAATCTACTATTACAGATAAGATTGAGGACAACGAATATAATAAGATTCTTTTATAAATAGCAAGAGAATCTTTTAACGGGTTAAAGTGAGAAGAAGAATTTCCATCCAAATAAATAGTTTCAATTTCCGTTTGGCATACTACTACCTCTGGCATAGTATTTAATTCCAACAACATATTTGTTTCATACTCATACCGTTCTCCGCAAATTGTCATTAATACTGGTAAAAGCTGCATATCGATTACTCTCAGTCCTGTTTGTGTATCAGATATATCTAATCCACACAAAAAAGAAAATACCATTCTTGTTATTTGATTTCCTATTTTACTTCGCAAAGGTATATTTTTTTCTTTTCCAAAATTTCTAGCTCCCAATAATACTACTTTTTTCTCTTTTTTCTTTCTTTTCCATTTTAAATAATGATCCATACAATTCTGTATCGATTTTATAGTATGCTGCCCATCTGCATCTACAGTAACAACGGCCTCGTACCCCCCCCGATACAAAAACTCAATATATAATTAAACGCTGTTTTAAGTGCCCTTCCCTTTCCTAAATTTATGGCATGTTTTAAAACTATTACTTCTTTTTTTCTTAATGCTGCATCAATTTCTTTATCTGCTTCCCCATCCAACACTACAATAATCTGTGTTTCCATTGTCGTTTGTATATCATCAATAATTTGCAGCAGCTTTTCTACAGGTTTATATGCTGGAATCACAATTAGAAACATACCCTATTCCCTCCATTATCCCGTTCCTCTTTTACTGTTCCTTTCTGATAAAGTTTTATCATCTTTCTTATAAAAACCGTTTTATCAATTTTATTTATTATTTCTGTCCTGTTTTGTTTCAAGGCCACTGTTATTTCTCCTGTTTTGTACTTTTTAATACATTCCACTAGCGCTTCCATATCTCCTTTTTTTACTACTATACCACCAAAATCATGGACTATTTCTGCGCTTCCGCCAGTATCATAAGAAATAATTGGCACCCCACACGCAAGAGCTTCCAAGTTTACTGTTGGATATGTGTCTACATATGTTAAATTTAAAAATATATCTGCACTGCTATAAATACCTGCCAATTCTTTTATATTTTCTGTCCTTTTTATCCCTATTATATTTTCTGGAAGAGATTTTCTTCTATCCATTCCTACCAATACAATCTTAAAATCCTGATCTAACCTCTTAGAAAGTTCTATAAAATCATTATAACCTTTTAATTTACTCCATGTACTCGCTACTCCAAGCAGAATCCTTTTCTCTTCTATATGGTACTTTTTCCTAAACTCACTTTCTATTGCATAAAACTTCCTTGTATCTATCCCATTATGAATTACCTGAATTTGATATTTTCCTAAAAAAGATTCTTTTACTAAATTAGCAAGCCACTGGGAAGGTACTACTACTTCCATTTGTTCTATTCCTGTAAAACATCTTTTTTTATAAAGCCAATTCTGTTTTGACCGTTCTAGGTAAGACTTTGGATATTCCTTCTGTTTTGGGCATTTATAACAGCCTTCTTTCCACCGTTTACATCCGGCTTCTTCACAATAGGCACTATGCCCTGTAAAGGCCCAGCAGTCATGTAATGTCCATATAACCCGTTTTTTAGCACTCCTTAAATAATCAAATAATATACCTATATGAATATAATACCCATGTATATTATGCAGATGTATAATGTCTGGATTATATCTTTTTATCCATTCAATAAACCTCTTTGTTGCCCTCTTACTGCCAACCCCCATCGCATCTTGTGTCCTGGCTTTTATTACATGAAATAATACATCTGCTTGGTTCCCAATACAAATGGTATACTTTTGAAATTCTTCTGGCACATTTCCCCTTCCATATGCAATTTTTATGGTATGTCCTTGTTTTTCCATTTCTACTGCCAAATCAGTACATATTCTTCCTGTACTGAGGATGCCGCATACTACGTTGATAATTAATACTTTCATTTTCTTTTCCCAATTATAAAAGCAGAATTTTCTCTCTGCTCCTTATTTTTTAATTCCATAATCTCTTCCAGTTCTGCAATTAACCGGCCCATCTCAAAATTCTCCTCAAAATATGACTCTGCCTGTTTCTTCATATGTTCTTTTTTTTCCAAGGGCATCCTAAGAAACTCCTTTATCATTTTCTCTACCCCTTCTGCACTTCTATCTGCCACTAATCCACATGCTGCCTCTTTCACAATTCTTGCACTTTCACCTCCTGCCGCCGCTAAAACAGGAATCCCACATGCCAAATAACTTTGCAATTTTGCTGGAATTGTAAGATCAAATAATGGCGTATTTTTAAAAGATAGATATCCCCCATCTGCATTCCTAATATAAGCATCTGCCTCTTTTTCAGATACTCTCCCTACAAAAATAATTTTCTTTTGCAATCCCTTTTTTTCTATTAATTGTTCCAATTTTTTCCTAGCTCTTCCATCTCCCACCAGATAAATTTTTATCTTCTCTTCCTTTAATCTTTCTACTGCTTCCACTAATAAATCCAACCCCTGCGCTTCCCCTATATTTCCAGCAAACACCAGTTTACATTCCTCTTCTTCCTGAAATAACGTTGGCTTTTTTAACTTGTTATAATCTGGTTTCTCACAAAACTGCGGCCAATACAACAGTTTTTCTTCCCCAATCCTACGTTTTGCAATTTGCTTTACAAACCCCTGCGAAGCGCATAAAATATAATCACTTTCCTTATAAATCTTATCCACAATATAATGAATCCAATTTAATACTATCCTGTTTTTTATTCCTAAAACTTCTTCGACATTTTCCGGCCATAAATCCTGCACATTAAAATAAACTGGCGTCCCAAATTTCCTTTTATACTCTATGGCAGGAAGCCCTACTGTTACGGGAGATACCTCAAACACATATACTGCATCAAATTTTTCCCTGCATTGTTTCACCCATTTTTTCCCTTCCCATACAAAACTAATACAATTAAGTAGCATACCAACACATGTTTTTCCTCTTGGAAGAACCTTGAGCCGTTCTATATAAACCTGATTCCATTCTTTTTGATATGGAAGGTGAAATCCATACCCCTTATACAGTTTCCCCTGCGGGTACTGCGGGTATCCTGTAAGCACTTTAACCGTATGTCCCTTTGCTGCTAAAACCTTTGCCAATATATTTACCCGGAATGTTTCTGGATAAAAATACTGTGAAACAATTAATATTTTCATTTTATCTGCCTGTTCCCTGTTCTGTTTGGATTATGGTATCCTCCCACTTATATATTCTATATTCCTCTTTATAATTACTAATCCCCAACTCATAATAACTACTTCTAAATGCCTTTTTGCACAATACACCTATGCTTCCTGGCATATATTTCCCTAATACTGCTACTGGAGAAAGAAGGGAAGTAATCCAAATAGCATGTCCATTTGCTTGTGCCACGGCTCTCACTATTTCGCTGGTACTTACTTGTTCCCTGTTTTGGGGGCAAAAAATACCCCTTTCCTTATTTTTTATCAGCAAATATAATAATTCACATAAATGTTCAATATATAATAAAGAACGTTTATTATTAATATTGGGAAATACAGGTAGCCTCCCTGCCATTTTTGCTAATACAGGATAATTTCCCTTACAGCCTTTCCCATATATCATAGGAGCCCTAAGGATTGCCACAAAAAATCCTGGTTCTTCCAATTTCCTTATAGCTGTTTCTGCCTGCCATTTACTGTTTCCATAACAAGTAACAGGATTTGGCTTGGTTTCTTTTGTAATATATTCTGTACTTCCATAGACAAGCATAGAACTCATAAAAATAAACTGCCTTACCCCTTCTTTTTTTGCCTTTTTTGCCGCTTCTATTGCCAAATCCCGGTTTACTTTATAATAAAGGCCTTCTTTTTCTTTTGATACTATCCCGCTATCTGCATGGGCAATCCCCGCCACATGAAACACAGTATTATAACCTGAAAAGTCCTTTTTCCTCCAAGTTTCCTCTCTCATATCTAGCACATTAATTTCTATTTCTTCTGGGTACCTTTCCTTTACATACCATGCAAAAGACTCCCCTATGTAACTGTTTGCTCCTGTAATCAATACTTTTTTCATCGTTTCTTGTATATTTTTTCTCATATTTTCTTATAACAAAATTAGAATTTCTTTCTGCCTTTCTTTACTTGTTCTGCCCCTGCTTTACCTTCTGCTATGCCTTTCTGTTGCAATACCATGCCTATTGTTGCAAAACAACAACAACAATCAAACCAAAATCCTCTGCGCTGTACATATTCCCCATCCAATCTTGCCTTTTCCTCTATAGGAAGCTCATCCCTGCCATTAATCTGTGCCCAGCCTGTTAATCCAACAGGTAAATTGTTTGCCCCATATTTATCTCTTTCCCTAATTAAATCCTGCTGATTCCACAAAGCTGGCCTTGGCCCAACAAGGCTCATATCACCTTTTAAAATATTAAAAAGCTGGGGAAGCTCATCTAATGATGTTTTCCTTAATATTTTTCCTATCCTAGTTATGTAAATTTCTGGATTTTCTAACAAATGTGTTGGCATGTCTTTTGGCGCATCGGTTCTCATAGTGCGAAACTTTAAAATATAAAATTCCTTTTTATATCTCCCAATCCTTTTCTGGCAAAATAATATTGGCCCATTCGATTCCAGCTTAATCCCCAAAGCCAGCAAAAGCAGTAACGGAGACAAAAACAGCAGCCCTATAAAAGACAATATCACATCCAGACTTCTTTTTACTAACTCATACATAATATCTTTCCTTTTCTTTTATAACTCCCAGTACAACTGCCTTCTGGCTTCTTTGGAAGAATTTCTTCCAGGCGGTACTGTGCCTGCAGGATAAATCCAAAAAATCTGCCCTGATTTAAACCCCATCCTAGATAATAATGTGTTCTCAAAAAGTATACTTTTTGAGAATACAGAATCCTTTGTGCAACTTGCATAGAAAATATGTAAAAACCCCTTGCAAAATCCTAAAAATATGGTAAAATAGCATAAGAAAAAACCACTCCGAAAAAGTATACTTTTTCGGAGTGGTTTTTTAATTTCCACTAAGATTTTACAATAACGCTTCGTTTATACCATGCCAATAATTTCCTTTATATCTGTATAACCATACTTTTCTAAATATGCTTCAATTCCTTTTACAATTTCTATTGTTGCAGTAGGGTTATAAAAATTTGCTGTACCAACAGAAATTGCTGTTGCACCTGCCAACAAAAATTCAACCGCATCTTCCCAGTTTGAAATTCCGCCCATCCCAATAATAGGAAGCTTTACTGCATGTGCTGCTTGATATACCATACGGACTGCCACTGGTTTAATTGCCGGGCCAGATAACCCTCCTGTCTGGTTAGCAAGTGCAAAATCCCTTTTATGTATATCAATCTTCATTCCTGTAAGGGTATTAATAAGTGATAGTGCATCTGCCCCGCCTGCTTCTGCTGCTTTTGCCATATCTACTATACTAGTAACATTTGGGCTTAATTTCATAATAACAGGCTGCTTCGCATATTTTTTTACTGCTTTTGTAATACTTTCCACTGCTTTTGGATCTTGCCCAAATGCTATGCCCCCCTCTTTTACATTAGGGCAAGAAATATTAATTTCTAGCATATCTACTGGCTCTTCTGACAGCTGTTCTACTACCTCGCAATAATCCTGCTCTGATTTTCCACATACATTTACAATAATTTTTGTATTATACTGGCGCAAAAATGGAATATCTCTTTTTATCATTATATCCACACCCGGATTTTGGAGGCCAATTGCATTTAACATGCCGCCATAGGTTTCTGCGATACGTGGGGTTTTATTCCCCTGCCATGGCACATTAGAAACTCCTTTTGTCACTACTGCACCAAGGGCATTTAAGTCAATAAACTCACTATATTCTGCACCAGACCCAAAAGTCCCTGAAGCTGTCATCACTGGGTTTTGAAGTTCTACTCCTGCTATTGTTACTTTTGTATTCATTACAGCTCCACCTCCTGTGCATCAAATACTGGTCCATCTTTACATACCCTTTTATTTTTTACATTACTGTGTTCATCAATATCCTTAGACTGGCAGACACATGCCAAGCAAGCACCAATCCCACATGCCATCTTTTCTTCTAATGAAATCTGTGCCTCTATGCCATGTTCCATTGCGTATTCCTTTATAGCACGTAACATTGGCGTAGGCCCACAAGCATAGATTATATCCGCCGTTAAATGTTTCTCTTTTATAGCATCTAATACAGTCCCTTTTGTGCCAGCCCTGCCATCTTCTGTTGCTATAGATAGTGCCCCATATTTTGCCAACTCTTCTGTTAAAAAAGTTTCTCCACGGAAACCCACCACAATCTGTTTTTCACATTTTAACTGCTTTGCTAATTCCAAAAGAGGCGGAATCCCTATTCCACCACCAACTAAAAATGCTTTTTTTTCTTTTAAGGTATATCCATTCCCAAGGGGCCCTATAATATCTAACACTGTCCCAGCATGATAATGGGAAAACTCTTCTGTCCCCTTCCCTGCCACGCGGTATACCACACGGACTTGCCCCTTCTTTTTATTTATTTCACAAATACTAATTGGCCTTGGAAGCAGCCTAGAGCCTTCTTTTGAATAAATATTTATAAACTGGCCTGGCTTTGCCATTTGTGCGATTTGCTTTGTCTGGAACCATATACTGTAAATATCTATTGCTATTTCATCCTGGCGGACAATTGTAGCTTGTTCTTTCCATTTCTCTGCCATTGTATCCTCCCTCTACCTATTGGTTATCTTTCTAATACTTGGTTAATATCTGCTACCATATCTAAAACTGCCTGCCTTGCCGCGTCTGCATAATGCTCTTCGCCAAAAGAAACATATTTTTCATTTTTATAAGCGGCAATAATCCCGCGGGAAGAATTTACAATAGCCCCTAGCCCATCTTCATTAAAATAATGGATTAAATCTTCTGCCTTGCCTCCTTGTGCCCCATAACCTGGAACTAAAATATATGCTTTTGGCATAAGTTTACGAAGTATCTTTCCCATTTCAGGATAAGTTCCCCCTACAACAGCACCTACATAACTATAAGAATCTCCCATACAAGTTTCTCCCCATTTTGCTACTTGCTCCCCTACTACTTCATAGAGTGGCCTATTCTCAATTAACCTGTCTTGAAATTCGCCGCTGGAAGGATTTGATGTTTTTACCAGTACAAAGATTCCCTTCTTTTCTTGTTTACAAACCTCTAAAAACGGCTGAATCCCATCAGAGCCCAAATATGGGTTTACTGTGGCAAAATCTTCTCCAAAAGGAGTATAACTTTTTGTCCCTATGGTAATTTTTCCTAAATGGGCAGCAGCATAGGCAGCAGAAGTGGAACCAATATCTCCTCTTTTTATATCCCCAATTACTACAAGCCCCTTTTCTTTTGCGTAATCTATTGTCTTTTTAAATACTTTAAGCCCTTCTATCCCAAACTGCTCATACATTGCAATTTGCGGTTTTACTGCTGGGATTAAATCTGCCGTAGCATCTATTATCCCTTTATTATACTCCCATACTGCTTGTGCAGCCGCCTCTAAAGTTTCCCCATATTCTTTTAATGCTTTCTCTACTATCCCTTTTGGGATATAAGAAAGCATTGGATCTAATCCAACTACAATTGGCGCATTTGTTTTTTTAATATTTGCTATTAACTGATTAATCATACCTTCCTCCTATTGCTCTATTCTTTTTCTTCGTAAACAATATTCCCATCCACTATTGTCATTTCTACTCTACCCTTTACTGTTTTCCCATGGAATGGGGAATTTTTCCCTTTGGAAACAAATGTATCAACATCAATTTGATATTCTTTTGACGGATCAATAATGGTCACATCTGCTGCCTTCCCCGGTTTTAGGCTTCCTCTATCAATCCCTAAAATCCTCGCTGGGTTTGTACTCATCTTTTCTGCCATTTGATATGGTGTCAAATACCCTTCCCCCACTAAACAAGTTATCGTTAAAGCTACCGCTGTTTCAGAACCTACAATGCCAAAAGGGGCTTCTGCCATGGAAGCTTTCTTTTCTTCTGCATGGTGTGGGGCGTGGTCTGTAGAGATCACATCAAAAATGCCATCTCTAAGCCCTTCTTTTAATGCCTCTACATCCTCTTTTGCCCGAAGCGGCGGATTCATTTTATAATTGGTATCCCCTGGCACAATATCCTCTTCTGTTAAAGCAAAATGGTGTGGGCACACCTCCCCAGTAATAAACAGTCCTTCTTCCTTTGCTTCCTTTAACATCCGCGCACTATCCCTAGTGGAACAATGGCACAAATGTAAATGGGCACCTGTTTCTTTTGCAAGTAAAATATCCCTTGCCACAATTACATCCTCTACTGCATTGGTAATGCCTTCTACTCCATTTTCTTTCGCTTTCTCCCCAGCGTTTAAAGCACCTTTTCCTACCAAATTTTTATCCTCGCAATGCGCCATAACTAAAAGATGGTTCTTTGCTGCCTCTTTCATTGCCTCCCTATATAACAAGGAATTCATTACTGATTTTCCATCCTCGCTAATTGCAATTGCCCCTGCTAATGCCATTCCAGCAATATCCGTTACTTCTTCCCCCTGCTGCCCAAGCGTAACTGCCCCAACAGGAAGCACATGGACAGGAGACTCTTTTTTTGCCTTGTCTACTACAAATTTTACACGTTCTGGAGTATCAGTGGCAGGCTTTGTATTGGGCATAGGGCATATAGTTGTAAAACCGCCTTTTGCCGCAGCCATACCACCTGTATGGATTGTTTCCTTATGTTCAAATCCTGGTTCCCTTAAATGGACGTGCATATCAATTAGCCCTGGCATTACATAACAACCCAGGGCATTTACAATACGGTCTGCTGTTTCATTAATCTCTTCAGAAATTCTACTTACCTTTCCATCTTCCAGAAGAATATCCATTACTTTGTCCATTTTCTGAGAAGGGTCTAACACTCTGCCACCCTTAATCAGTATCCTCATGTTCCTGCCTCCCATGTATTATTTTTCTTATTCTAACATAAAACGCTTGGAAATACAACTATTGTCGACTTTCTATTAAAAAAGCAAAAAACCCTTGTTAACAGCTAACAAGGATTTTTTCTTTATCCATATTATAATTAAATTTCTATCGTTTTCCTCTTAATTTATGTAAAGTCTCTAATATTGTATTATACAGCTTTTCATTTCCTTTCTCCGTCTTATTTAATAAAAGTTGTATTTGGCTTACTGCATGGTCTGTCCCTACTTCTCCCAAAGAATGTAAGGCTTCTGTAAGTATTACCGAATTAATGTATTTTATGGTAGAATTTGAAGGAAAAGTTGCACGGCCAGCACAATTATGTGCTAAAAATACGGTATCTGGCGTACAGATGCAGTTACTATTACTGTTACAACATTATGGGCCGCAAAATATGTCTACACTTGCTAAATACAAAAAAATTTCAAAATCCCAGCTTACCGCTGCTATTAATGGGCTTGTAAAACAAGGGCTTGTATCTAGGGAACCCGATCAATCCGATCGGCGTATTATCCATATTTGTTGTACAAAAGAAGGCGTTGAGTATTTAGAAAACCTTCGCTCCCAACTTATTCATTATCTTTCCCAGAGTGTAGAAAACTTAACAGAAGAAGAACAAAAGGAACTTCTTCATGCCCTCCATACAACCGGATTATTAATCCATAAATTTAAACCTCATCCTGATTGTGAATCCACAGAATTTAAGAAATATACTTAAGTATAGATTTGGCTCAATGAAAAGTGCATGGAACAACAAACTGTAAACCATGCACCTTTTTTGTATAACTGATTACTATTGCATCTTTGCAAAATCTTCTTTTACCCGCACAAGATCTTCCCTTATTGAAATTGCCTGTGGACATTCTTTTTCGCATGCCCCACATTTCCTACACTGATCAGCGCGTGCGCTTTCTGCTAATTCTCTCTCATACTTTCTCTTAGCGGCAGCAGGGTTCCCATACATAGCTTCCTGGTTCCAAATTGCAAAATTCTTTGGAATATCTATTCCAAACGGACATGGCATACAATACCTGCATCCTGTGCAGCCATTCTTTACCCGGCTTCTAATTGTAGCTGCCACTTTCTCTACCAGTGCTTGTTCTTCTTGGTTTAACGGCTTAAAGGTTTCAAATGTTTTTAAATTATCTAAAACTTGGCTATATGTAGACATTCCACTTAAAATTACTTTTACATTACTATGTGTCCCTACCCATCGAAGTGCCCAAGAAGAAATACTTGCCTCTTGATCTGCCTCTTTATACATAGCAGCAATATCTTCTGGAAGGACTGCCAGCGATCCGCCCTTAATTGGTTCCATTATTACCATAGGAACCCCCAATTTTTCAGCAAGCGCATACCCTCTGTCCCCTGCCTGATGCTCAGTATCCATATAATTATATTGAATCTGGCAAAAATCCCAATCCCAAGAAGTCAAGATTTCTTCAAATACCTCATACGAATCATGGAAGGAAAACCCAATATACTTTAATTTCCCTTGTTCCTTCATTTCTTTGCAAAAATCTAACACTCCAAGTTTTAAAATCTTTTCCCATCTTTCTTTACTTAATGCGTGGAGTAAATAAAAATCTACATAATCCACTTGAAGCCGGTTAAGCTGTTCCTCAAAAGTAGCCTTTACATCTTCCATTGTCTCTACTTTCCAAATCGGAAGTTTTGTAGCCAAATAAAAGCTATCTCTTTTATACTTTTTTAATACACGCCCCACAAATGGTTCACTTTCCCCATTATGGTAGGGATATGCCGTATCAATATAAGTAACGCCAGCCTCTATTGCTTTATCCAGCATTTTTTCTGATTCTACTTCATCAATACTGCCATCTTCTTTTTGTGGGAAACGCATACAGCCAAATCCCAGCATAGAAGGTTTTACACCCAATTTATCCATACTTCTATATTCCATTTTTCCCTCGATTCTGCCGTTTCCTTACGGCTACTTATCTTAATAGTTACACAGCTATGTCTTTTATTTTAATATATCTTCCCCTGCTTTACCACAGATATTTTTACTGTTTTAAACAGCAAAAAAACTGTATTATTCCACTCCTAAACATTTACCAAGGCATGCCATACATAAAAATACAAAAAGGTTAGCTAATACAATACTTGCCCCTGTTGGCAAGGCAAATAAATACGAAAGAACCATCCCTGCAAAAAAACAGCATAAAGACAATACTACAGAACTTATTATAACACTTTTAAAATTCTGGAATAACCGCATAGAACTTAAGGCTGGGAAAATAATTAACCCTGAAATTAACATTGTCCCCATAATCCTCATCCCTACTACAATTGTAACAGCAGTTAAAATAGCTAAAAGAACATTATAAACCCCTGTTTTTGTCCCATTTGCTTTTGCAAACCCCTCGTCAAACGTAATAGCAAAGATCGTATGGTAACAAAAAATAAATACAAATAATACAGCAATGGATAATCCTACACTTAATATTACATCTCTTTCATTCATGGATAGAATGCTTCCAAACATATAGCTGTACACATCGCTATTCATCCCTCCAGAAAGTGACGTCACTGTAACTCCAATTGCAATGGCACTGCTAGAAATTAATCCAATTGCTGCATCTCCTTTTAATTTTGTACTTTCACTAATACGCAATAAAAAAAATGCAGCAAAAATTACAACTGGGACTGCAATTACTAATGGGGCCATATTCATTACCATAGCCACTGATAAGGCACCAAAACCTACATGGGATAACCCATCTCCAATCATTGAATAATGTTTTAATACTAATGTCACGCCAAGAAGTGCAGCACACAAGGAAACCAAACCACCAATTACAAATGCCCTTAGCATAAATTGATAAGAAAACATATAAATTAGCTCTGTCATTTTTCTTTTCCTCCATTTGCATACAAAAACTCTATCCCTATGCCACTTTGTAAATATTCTTCCTTTGTCCCAAAAAAATACTCTTCTTTTGAAATATGGAGTACCTTATTTGCTGCTTTTAAAGCTTCCTTTACATCATGGGACACCATAACCACAGAAATACTATTTTCTTTATTTAACCTTTCAATTAATTGATAAAATTCTGCGATTGCCACTGGATCTAATCCACTAATCGGTTCATCCAAAAAAAGGAGTTTATCTGTTGCGCATAATGCCCTAGCTAAAAGTACTCTTTGCTGCTGCCCTCCAGAAAGCATACGATAAGGCTTCTTTTTTAATTCTTCTATGCTAAGACGTTTTAAATGATAAGATGCCATTTCTTTTTCTTGCTTCGAATAAAAAGGCCTCCACCCTTTTCTGTTTAAACAGCCTGAAAGAACCACTTCCATTACCGATGCTGGGAAATCCTTTTGTTGTTTTGTCTGTTGTGGCAAATAACCAATATGGGAACTTAACCCTTCTTTTAAAAATGTTACTTTTCCTTCTTTTAACGGGACTAAGCCCAAAATCCCTTTTATTAAACTGCTCTTTCCAGAGCCGTTTTCCCCTACAATACAAAGATAATCCCCTTCTTCTACAAAAAAAGAAAGATTCTTTATTACCATTGTTTTTTCGTAGGCAATGGACACCTGTTCCACTGATAATTGCAATATATCTTTTTTTTCCATAAATCAGCCACCAACTCCTAACCCTATTTTTAAATGCTTTACATTCTGTTCCATTAAATCTAAATACGTAATCCCTTCTTCTAATTCTTTTTTCGAAACACTATGGCAAGAATGCCAAAGAAGCATCTGGCAGCCTGTTTCTTCTGCTATTGTCCTAGCAATCCTTGGATCTACAAGCTCTTCATAATAAATAACTGGTATTTCCTTTTCCTCTATTTCCTCTACCATATGGATTACTGCACGCACACTTGGCTCTGTTTCAGAAGAACAAGAATCATATACAGCCTCATAAGAAAGCCCATACTCCTTTGTAAAATAATACATGGCAAACCTTCCACCAAAAAACACTTCTTTATACTTTGCATTTGCAACAGTATCCCGGATCTCCTGATCTAAGTTTTTTAATTCTGCTATATATGCTTTTGCATTTTCTTGGTATTCTGCCGCATGTGCTGGATCACTTTCTATTAAAGCATTTGCTATATCTTCTGCCATAATTTTTGCATAAACTGGATTTGTCCAAATATGAGGATCATAAATATGAGTATGGCCTGTATGAGTATGTTGATGCTCTTTGGTATTTTCATAGTGCGTACTTTCATACTCTGCTTCTATCTCTTCTTCTTTCCCTAAAGGAATATGATAGGACAAATCTACTACTTGGACAGATCCTTCTATCCCTTCCATTATATCTGCTGCCCAATTTTCCATAGATTCACCCGTATACAAAAAAATATCTGCATTCTGGATCGCAATAATATCTGCCGGAGAGGGATCATAAGAATGGCTTTCCATGCCAGGCGGCAATAAAAGCACCACATTTGCATATTCCCCTGCAATCTGCCTTGCAAAATCATATTGTGGGAACAAAGTTGCTATTATTGTCACCTTATTTGGATCTAAGTTTTTATACTTTCCTGTTTTCCCACATGCTGTCAAACATAATATAAAACTAAAGACTAACCCTATTAAAAAAAATTGTTTTTGTTTCATTCCATCCCATTCCTAGTTTTATTGTATTTTTATTTAAAATTGAAATTCAGTTTCAATTTTAAATCATATAGCAGTTTCTAGCATTTGTCAAGCTTACCACTATGTTATTTTTAAAAAAAGTGAAAATAAACATTGATTAAAATTTCTGGAAATCTATTGACTTTTCGAACTCTGTTCCATATAATACGACTGAATAATAAGGCAGCAATGCCAAAAACATTGCAGTCACAGTGTACATTAAATATTCTTTTTGAAGGGACAGTCCAGATTTATGAATAGGAAAATAGGGATATATAGTTCTGTTATTAACCTAGTTGCCATTATTAGTTTTTCCATATCAATGCTATTTCGTTTTAATTATGGCAGCTATTTTTCTTCCATGTTTATTGCTTTTAGTTTTGTGGTGATGACATGTTGTTATGCTTATGTTGCTGAACAGAAATATAAATTAGCAGGCTGTATTTCGGTAGCATTTGCTTCTATATATGCGACTATTATTTTATTAGTTTACTTTGCGCAGCTAACTACTGTCCGGTTAAATGAATTAACCCCACAGGCTATCATACTTCTTGATTTTCAACAATGCAGCCTAATGTTTCATTATGATTTATTAGGTTATGCCCTTATGGCATTGTCTACTTTTTTCGCAGGATTAACCATTCCTACATATACAAAAACAAACAAATGGTTAAAGCATCTGCTTATGGTGCATGGAGTATTTTTTATATCCTGCCTCATTATGCCTATGCTTGGAGTATTTCAGGCAAACAGCCCTACATGGATAGGTATTATTATATTAGAAATTTGGTGTGTTTATTTTTGCCCTATCAGTATTTTATCTTCTTTATATTTTTCTAAATACAAAGAATGAAGTTTATTATTGTTTTCATTTAAAATTATATTTATATTCATATTTTCAATGAATTCTTGTGTGCTTATATTATTGCTTTTATTGATTAGCCTTAAAGAACCTATAACATAATAAATATCTAATAATTCTAAGTTCATATTAAATACTACTGTAACAAATCTTCCATCCAAATTGTGTAAAAACAAATTGCTTGATTTTGAAATTGAAAACCATTATTTAAGGATTAAAAAAGCTAAAAAGTCCCAAACAACCAGTTAGCTTTTCTATAAGAAAAATCCGAGGCAAAAACCTCGGATTTTTCTTATACTCTCAACAAGAAACGAAACTCTTCCTTTTCTTGCTCTCTCTTTTATTTACTTCCTCAATTAACTTAACTTATGTATAAACAACCCGCTTCTTAACTTAGGTTCAAACCAAGTTGATTTTGGCGGCATTAAAAGCCCGGCATCTGCTACTTGGAATAATTGTCCAATCGAAGTTGGGTACATAGCGAATGCTACTTCCATATCTTCTTTCACTCTTCTTTCCAGTTCTGAAAGTCCCCGGATTCCTCCAACAAAATCAATTCTTTTATCTGTTTTTGGATCGCCAATCCCCAAAATTGGAGTTAAAAGATATTTTTGTAATAAAGATACATCTAACCCTTCTACCGGATCATCACTATAGATCATTGGCTTTGCTGTGATCCGATACCAAACCCCATCTAAATACATACCTGCTTCATGGGCCTTTTTAGGCTGATAAGCCTCTTTCCCCATTTTCTCTACTTCAAAAGATTCCTCTACTAATTGGAGAAATTCTTCTTTTGTATGCCCATTCAAATCCTTTACCACACGGTTATAATCCATAATCATTAATTGTTCATCAGGGAACAACACAGAAAGAAAATAATTAAATTCTTCTTTTCCTGTATAACCCGGATTTGCTTCCCTGCGCATAAGCCCTACCCGGACAGCAGATGCTGCGCGGTGATGTCCATCTGCAATATAAATACTATCAATTTCCGCAAATGCCTGCAAAAGTGCTGCAATCTCTTCCTCTCCTGCAATCCTCCAAACTACATGGCTGACTCCATCTGATGCCATAAACTGGTAAAGTGGTTCTTCCTTTTTTGTCTTTGTCACAATATCATTAATCACCTGTTTAGAACGATATGCCAGAAAAATTGGCCCTGTCTGTGCATTACAGGCATCCACATGCCGGATACGGTCTTCTTCTTTATCTGCACGGGTCTTCTCATGCTTTTTAATTACATTATTCTGGTAGTCATCAATCGATGCACATGCCACAATCCCTGTTTGTGCACGTCCTCCCATAATAAGTTCATAAATATAATAACATTCCTGATTATCTGTTACAAACGTCCCATCAGAAATCATTCCATCCAATAATTCTCTTGCCTTCTGATATACACATGGATCATAAGTATCTACACTGTCATCAAATTGTGTCTCTGCACGGTCAATTTTTAAAAAGGATAATGGCTCCTTCTCTACTTCTATACATGCTTCTTTCCGGTTATAGACATCATACGGCAAAGCAGCTACTCTATCTGCTACTTTTACATCTGGTCTAATACACTGGAATGGTTTTACGATTGCCATATTTTCCTCCTGTATTTTATATTATAGAAGCAGCTATTTTACTATACGCACCTTTAATACTTCTGGAATCTCACTAATTACCTTAACAAACGCTTCTGTAGCAGGAGAATCAATATCCATCAATGTATAAGAATACTCTCCCATACTTTTATTTATCATATCAGAAATATTAATATTTTCTGCAGAACATGCCCCTGTAAACTTTGCCAGCATATTTGGCACATTTCTATGATGGATAGCAATACGTCCTGCTTTTGAACATACGCCCATATCACATGCAGGGAAATTAACAGAATTCTTAATATTCCCATTTTCCAGATAATCCATTACCTGGTTTACCGCCATAACTGCACAGTTATCCTCTGCTTCCTCTGTAGAAGCCCCAAGATGAGGAATTGCAATTACATGTTCCATATTGGCTGATGCTGGATTTGGGAAATCTGTTACATACCTTTTTACCTTGCCAGATTTTAACGCCTCTGCCATAGCAGCATCATTTACTAACACATCTCTTGAAAAGTTTAACACGACTACCCCATCCTTCATTAAAGCGATAGTATCCTGGTTAATCATGCCTTTTGTATTATCTAGTGCTGGTACATGGATTGTAATATAATCACAATCTGTATAAATTTTTTCTACATTTTTAATATGCTGCACTTCCCTAGACAAACTCCATGCAGCCTCTACAGAAATATATGGATCATAACCATATACCTCCATTCCAAGGCTTACCGCTGTATTTGCAATTTTTGCACCAATCGCGCCAAGCCCAATTACGCCAAGCTTCTTACCCAATAGCTCACAGCCTGCAAACTTAGACTTTTCTTTCTCTACCATTTTTGCTATTGTCTCTTCTGCCTTATTTTCCTTTACCCACTCTATGCCGCCAATAATATCACGGGAAGCTAATAACATTCCAGCAATTACCAATTCCTTTACTGCATTGGCATTAGCCCCTGGCGTATTAAATACCACAATTCCTTTTTCTGCACATTTTTCTAATGGAATATTATTTACTCCTGCACCTGCCCTCGCTATTGCAAGCAAATTTTCCTTCATTTCCATATCGTGCATTGCCGCACTTCTTACTAATACTGCATCTGCTGCATCAAAATTATCATTGCACTCATATTGATCTGTTAAATGTGCAAGGCCGACTTTAGAAATTTTATTTAAACAATGAACCTGATACATTACGCATTTTCCTCCTCAAATTTCTTCATAAACTGAACCAGTGCCTCTACTCCTTCTATTGGCATTGCATTATAAATACTTGCCCTCATGCCTCCTACAGTCCTATGCCCTTTTAAATTTTCAAAACCGGCTGCTTTTGCTTCTTTTACAAACTTTGCATCTAATTCTTCACTTCCTGTTACAAATGGCACATTCATTAAAGAACGATCTTTTGCTACAACTGTCCCTTTAAATAACTTACTCTGATCCAGATAATCATAAAGAATCTTTGCCTTCTTCTCATTTAACTCTTTCATCTTCTGTAAGCCGCCCATTTTCTTAATCCACTTAAATACCTTGCCGCAAATATAAATGCCATATGCTGGTGGCGTATTGTACATTGATCCATTATCTGCATGGGTCTTATAACGTAACATTGTTGGAGTGCCAGGAAGCACGTCTTCTGTAATCAAATCTTCCCGTATAATTACAATAACCACACCTGCAGGCCCAATATTCTTTTGTACGCCGCCATAAATCACACCATACTTTGTAACATCCACTGGTTCAGATAAGAAACAAGAAGATACGTCTGCAACTAATGTCTTCCCCTTTGTATTTGGCAGAGTCTTATATTTTGTCCCATAAATAGTATTATTCTCACAAATATAGACATAATCTGCATCTTCTGAAATATCCAAATCAGAGCAATCTGGTATATAAGAATATGTCTTATCCTCTGAAGAAGCTACCGCCCTTGCATCCCCAAATAATTTTGCCTCTTGGTAAGCCTTCTTTGCCCACTGTCCTGTTACAATATAATCTGCCTTTTTATTTTTCATCAGATTCATAGGTATCATAGCAAATTGCTGCGAAGCCCCACCTTGCAAAAAGAGAACCTTATAATTGTCTGGGATATTCATTAATTCCCTTAAATCGGCCTCTGCTGTATCAATAATTTCTTGATATGCCTTAGAACGATGGCTCATTTCCATAACAGACATACCTGTTCCATTATAATCTAACATCTCTGCTGCTGCTTCCTTTAACACCTCTTCCGGCAATACAGCCGGACCTGCTGAAAAATTATACACTCTCCCCATTTTCAAATCCTCCTTAGCGTACTTGCTTGTTTATTTCTTTCTTTCTATAAATCATATAGAAAAAGTACAGACTTTATGAAACATTTTAACGCTTTATCACTGTATAGTCAAGTGATAGCATAAAAAAAGTTGGAGACAGGGAAATATAAAGGGATAGGGGAATTGTGGAAGGGACGCAGAAGGTGCTTTTGGGATAGTTTGGCTCCACTTCGGTAAGATGGGGTTCTAAATGGTTCTTGGCTATGTATTCTGTATGATACGGAACCAGAACCTATGCGGCGTCCATGCCGCAGAGGTTCTTTAAACGGACGTCCTGTCCGTTTATTCCTGTACCTCAAAAAGAACCCTTAAGAACCCCGTCTTCCCTCCGTAGTCGCCACCCTACCCCAAAAGCGCCTTCTGCTGTGTATCAAGTTTTCTACCCTTTGTATTCTGTGTGGATTGGAGAAAGAAATAGTGTTTTGTTTTGTTTTGTTTTGTTTTGTTTTGTTTTGTTTTGTTTTGTTTGGTTTGTTATTGTAATTGGATTATGATGGTGCCTTTTATATTTTTTAGGGTGTTGTCTGTGGCTTTGAGGAATAGTTGATAGTTTCCTTCTTTTGTTGAATCAACGGTTATGTTTGTAGTGCATTTTAATGGTTCCTCTTGTTGGCGCAGGTTGTGTACAGACCAATAGGAAGTATCGTTTTGTCCGTCTTTTGTGAAGAAAACTTTCATTCCGTTTCCTGTTTCTGCAAAGATGTCATAATAGATTTTGTTTCCTTCGGATAAAGTGTATTCTCCTAGATATATGGTTTCTCCAGCGGCTATGGTTTCCACATTAATGGGAATGGTTTCTATGTTATGTTCATTGTCTGGGTCATTTTTATCGTCAAACAATTCTATTACTTCTTCCTCGGTCATATAGGCAACGCCTGTGATTTCATTATTTTCATTGCGGACAATTTTGATATTGATAGTTCCTTTTGGGTTTATATCTAATGTATAAAAGGATTTGTTAGTCTGCCTAATGTCTAGAAAAATATGGACCAGTTTTCCTTGGTAGTAATAATTTTTGCCGTCTATTGTAATGCCTGCTGCACGATATTTCTCTATATGTGCTGCTTCCCATTCTTTTTCTTGTTTCTCTTGCAGTTCATTAAATTTATTGTCTTGATTTAGTTTATTAAAAAGAATTGATTGAAAAACCCAGTCCTCATCCTCCAAAGCCTGACCTAGCCAGTATTTTAATGTGTCCTCGCTCATGCGCATGGCTAGAACGGAAAAAAATGCGATATCGCCATCTTTATAGGCAGTTTTTGCCAAACGTTGGATTTGAGAGCAATCTTCGTCCAGTAGATTGACAACATCTCCCATAAAGGCAATTTTTTGATCTTTGTAAATCCTGTCCAGCCATTTGCCTTGCTCTTCTTCATCTAGTTGGGAGAAAACTATTTTAAATAAAGGCAAGCTGTCTGCCTTATAATAACGCTCTGCCTGGGAAACATAATCTTTGTTATATGCGCTTGTTTCTTTCTGTGTGGAATTTTTGTCCCCAGATACTAGAGAATTACTGGGTAGTTGATTGGATGCAGCAGCAGTAGGATAAACGCCAACAAAAAAAGCCCCAAATATTAGGCATAATGTCAGTATACCTGTCAAAAGTTGAATTACTTTTGGTTTTTTCTTAAAATTCATAATTGCACCTAGCCTTTCTTTCAATAATTGTTTATTTTCGTTTAAAGTAACAGCCCCAAGGTTTTCCTTGTATTTCCCAACCATTGCCATAGCATCAAGCAGTGTTTTCCCATAATCTTTGGCACTATCGCACCCTATTTTAATAAGGACAGCTTCATCACAGGAAAATTCACAAGCTTTAGTAATTTCCCGTACCATAAGATGTGCCAAGGGATTAAACCAATGCAGGCAGGCCGTAATCTGTACAAGCCACTTAAAAAACATATCACGCCGCTTATAATGTATTAACTCATGTAAGGTAATATATAAAAAATCCTTTTCAGAAATATTTGTGCTTGGCAGCACAATACATGGATGAAAAAAACCTATCAACAAAGGAGAAGAAACTAACGGATTCACACATAATTCTATCGGTTTTTTAATGCCTAACTGCCCCATAACAATAGAAAGCTGATCTAAAATTTTAATGTCAGAAACCTGGGACATCCCTGCATTCATATACCATATAAAGCCCTGATAAATTGTTATTTTCCGAATCAAAAGCCCCAACGCAACCACCAGCCAAACCAACCAAATATAATTCATTAGTAACACTCCAACATCCTGAAATGAATAAGCTATTATCACATCATCTAACCTATTTACATTTTCATCGCCTAACTCCATTTCTACAGCAGGAACAAACTTATCTCCCAAAGTATTTAACATCGGTGGTTCTTGTGGCAAAGGTACAACATGGGTAATTACCTGATCGGCAGCCTGGTAAACCTTTCCAAGCAGGCTTACTTCTGATCCAAAAGGAAACAAAAGCCGCAAAATAACAACAAGCCAAATATAATACTGCCATTGCCGGCTAACCGTATCTTTTAAAAATCCTTTCCCCAAAAACAAAACCAAAATAAGCACCCCACCAGAAAAAGACATCGAAAAGAAAATTTTAAAAACTATGTTCATCGTTTCTCTTTCCCTTCTTCCAGCAGCCTTTTCAATTCCTCATATTCCCCCTCTTCCAGCAAATCCCCAAAAATCAAATTAGAAACCAGGCCTTTCACATTCCCCTCATAAATCTTATCCAAAAAATTTTTCGTCTGTGCTGTCTGATATTCCATTTCCGAAACAAGTGCCATATATTCATTCCGCCTCCCAATCTTCTTAGCACTCAAAAAACCCTTATTCATCAACCGCGACAACAACACAATCAAAGTATTCTTCTGGCATGGCTTCCCCCTATCTGCCAACCCATCCATAATATAAGAAAATAACGTCACCTCCTCTGGGTTCCCCCATACAATCTTCATAATTTCAAGTTCCGCATCTGATATCTGCTGTATCATAGTATTCCCCTCCTTAATGTATAACATCATGTCGACAATAAAAGTATAACACCACGTTATCCTTTTGTCAATCCCACACCTCCCCAAAACCCAAAACCAAATCCCAACACTTACCTCCCTATACCTCCCAATTCCACACAAAAAAAGACACCACTCCCCTCCTAACAAAGCGGTGTCCCAACAATCCAATCTATTACAATTTCTCTTATTAACCAAAAATACCATACATATTCCAGAACCCCTTACCTATCCAAACCAAAATCCCCACCATATAGAGGCCACAGCCAATAAAAGCCTACTGGCAGTATGGCTCATTGAGAAAATGGCGTAAGTTCTTAATGCTTCGGGCAAAAAACAGCAATTGGCGGACAGGACGTCCGCCAAAAGAGCCTCTGCGGCAAGGACGCCGCATAGGCTCTGGTTGCGTTTCATATAAACATACTATTCGAAGCATTTAGAAATTACTCCATTTTCTCAATGAGCCATACTGCCAGTAGGCTTTTATTGGCGTCCCTCCCTCTATAAATCCTCCTCACTAAAAGCTTCTGCTATTGCCGCCCCTGGTGCTACCATTGGCCAAACTTTATCATCACTATCTATCTGGCAATCGATTACCACTGGTACATTCAATGCAATCGCCTCTTTTAAAATAGGCTCAAATTCTTCTTTTTTAGTAACTTTATATGCTTTTGCCCCCATTGCTTCGGACAATTTTACAAAATCAACTGCATCATTTAATACTGTTGAAGAATAACGTTTACCATAAAACAGGGTCTGCCACTGCCGTACCATTCCCAGTACATGGTTATTAATTACCACTTGGATAATTGGAATATTGTGCCGTACTGCTGTAGCAATTTCATTCATATTCATACGGAAACAGCCATCCCCAGCTATATTAATAACTGTTTTATCTTTACGGCCCATTTTGGCGCCTAATGCTGCCCCTAGGCCATATCCCATTGTGCCAAGCCCGCCAGAAGTTAAAAGCATCCTTGGCTCTTTATATTTATAATACTGAGCTGCCCACATTTGATGTTGCCCTACTTCTGTAGCAATAATGGCATCTCCTTTTGTTACTTCATAGATTTTTTCTACAATAAATGGGCCTGTTAAACTATCTTTATGGTAGGTCATTTTATGTTTTTCTTTTAATCCTTCTATATAATCTACCCATTCTTTATGACCTAATTGTGGTAATTTTTGGTTTAACTTTGTTAATACAGCTTTAATATCCCCAATAATAGAAGCATGTGTTTTTATATTTTTATTAATTTCTGCTGGATCAATATCTATTTGAAGGATTTTTGCATTACTTGCAAACTTACTTGCATTTCCTGTTACACGGTCGCTAAACCTAGCACCTACTACAATTAATAAATCACATTCTGTTACCCCAAAATTAGACGTTTTTGTCCCGTGCATGCCAAGCATACCTGTATATAAAGGATCTTCTCCATTAAAAGCCCCTTTTCCCATTAGGGAATCTGTAATAGGCGCATGGATTTTATGGACAAATTCTGTTAATTCTTTATGGGCTTCTGAAGCAACAGCACCTCCTCCTACAAATACATATGGTTTCTTTGCTTCTTGTATCATGGCTATTGCCTTTTCTAGTTCTTCCTCTGAAATTTCTTGGCCTACTTTATTGAAAACTGGCACTTGCTTTTCATAGTCAGTTGTATTTGCAGTTGCATCTTTTGTAATATCGACTAATACAGGCCCCGGCCTGCCGCTTCTGGCTATTTCAAAAGCCCAGCGGATTGTATCCGCTAAGTCTTCTACCTTTTTTACAATAAAATTATGTTTGGTAATTGGCATAGTAATGCCAGCAATATCTACCTCCTGGAAACTATCCCGCCCTAAAAGAGGCACTGTAACATTACAGGTAATAGCAACAACTGGGATAGAATCCATATAGGCAGTTGCAATCCCTGTTACTAAATTAGTTGCCCCTGGGCCAGATGTGGCAAAACATACTCCTACTTTCCCTGTTGCCCTTGCATACCCATCTGCTGCATGGGATGCACCTTGTTCATGGGAAGTTAAAATATGGGTAATTTCGTCAGAATGTTTATATAACGCATCATATACATTTAAAATAGCACCCCCTGGATAGCCAAATACAGTGTCTACCCCTTGCTCCTTTAAACATTCTACTATAATTTCTGAACCATTTAACTGCATATTCTTCCTCACTTTCTATAATTCCAAGATTGCCCCACGGTTCCCACTTGTCACCATAGAAGCATATCTTGCTAAATAGCCTGTTGTAATCTTTGGTTGTCTTGGCTGCCATGCTTCCTTTCTTTTTTGTAACTCTTCCTCGGATACTGCCAGCTCTAACTTATTCTCTGGTATATTTATCTTAATTATGTCGCCTTCTTCTACTAATGCAATTGGGCCGCCAACCGCTGCCTCTGGTGATACATGACCGATAGAAGCACCCCTAGAAGCACCTGAAAAACGTCCATCTGTAATTAATGCTACGCTGGAACCAAGTCCCATGCCTGCTATGGCAGAAGTAGGATTTAACATTTCCCTCATGCCTGGGCCTCCTTTTGGCCCTTCATAACGGATTACCACTACATCGCCTGCTACAATTTTCCCGCCTTTAATTGCCTCTATTGCATCTTCTTCACAATCAAAGACTCTTGCAGGGCCTTCATGCACCATCATTTCTGGCACAACCGCAGAACGTTTTACTACACCCGTATCAGGTGCTAAATTTCCTTTTAATACTGCAATCCCGCCTGTTTCACTATATGGGTTTTCTATTGGCCGGATTACTTCTTTATTTAAGTTTACTGCATTTTTAATATTTTCTCCCACTGTTTTTCCAGTTACTGTAATACAATCTAAATTTAACAATCCTTTTTTGCTAATTTCTTTCATAACGGCATAAATGCCGCCAGCCTCGTTCAAATCTTCCATATAAGTAGGGCCAGCAGGTGCTAAATGGCATAAGTTTGGTGTTTTTGCACTAATCTGGTTTGCAATTTCCATATCTAATTCCACACCAGCCTCATGTGCAATTGCTGGAAGGTGTAACATACTATTTGTCGAGCAGCCCAATGCCATATCCATTGTAAGTGCATTAAGGAATGCTTCTTTTGTCATAATATCCCTTGGACGGATATTTTTCTTTATCATTTCCATTACCTGCATACCTGCATGTTTTGCAAGTTTTATCCTTTCTGAATATACGGCTGGGATTGTACCATTCCCTTTTAAGCCCATGCCAAGCACTTCTGTTAAACAATTCATACTATTTGCCGTATACATGCCAGAACAAGAACCACAAGTAGGGCATACTTTATTTTCAAATTCTGCCACATCTTCTTCTGTCATGGTGCCTGCTGCATAGGAACCAACCGCCTCAAACATAGAAGAAAGGCTCCTTTTCTCTCCCTTTACACGGCCGGCTAACATAGGGCCCCCGCTTACAAATACCGTTGGGATATTTAGCCTGGCAGCAGCCATTAAAAGCCCTGGCACATTTTTATCACAGTTTGGCACCATTACCAAAGCATCAAATGCGTGCGCCATTGCCATTGCTTCTGTAGAATCTGCAATTAAATCCCTTGTTACCAAAGAATATTTCATCCCTACATGGCCCATGGCAATCCCATCACATACAGCGATTGCTGGAAATACAATAGGAGTCCCCCCTGCCATTGATACTCCTGTTTTTACTGCATTTACAATTTTATCTAAATTCATATGCCCTGGGACAATCTCATTATAAGAGCTTGCTATCCCAACTAATGGCCTGCTTAATTCCTCTTCTGTAAGCCCTAGTGCATTAAATAACGAACGATGTGGTGCTTGCTGCATACCTTTTGTTACGGAATCACTTCTCATATACTTAACCTCATTTCTGCGCTGCTTTTTAAACACTTGCCAGTTTGCGGATACAGCGCGGACACAAACCTTTTACTCTTTCCTACTATATACGTGCGGCGATACAATCGCCCATTTCATCTGTATTTACCTGTTTACATCCATCAGACATAATATCCCCTGTCCGATAGCCTTCTGTCAATACCTTTTGTACTGCTGCCTCTATAGCATCTGCCTCTTTATCTAAATCAAAGGAAAAGCGAAGCATCATAGCTGCCGATAAAATTGTGGCAATAGGGTTTGCAATATTTTTCCCTGCAATATCTGGTGCAGAGCCACCACTTGGCTCATATAAGCCAAACTTTGTATTATTTAAACTGGCAGAAGCAAGCATCCCTATTGATCCGGTAATCATACTAGCTTCATCGGATAAAATATCGCCAAACATATTTTCTGTTAAAACCACGTCAAATTGTGCTGGGTCTTTTACAAGCTGCATAGCACAATTATCCACTAACATATGTTCCAAAGTAACCTCTGGGTAATCCTTTGCTACTTCTTCCACCACTTTTCTCCAAAGCCGCGAAGAATCTAATACATTTGCTTTATCCACGCTTGTTACTTTTTTCCTTCTTTTCCTTGCAATGTCAAATGCCCTTTTAGCAACTCTCCTAATTTCTGTTTCATCATATGTCAACGTATCACATGCCTTTCGGATACCATTTTCTTCTATTGTCTTTCGCTCCCCAAAGTAAAGGCCACCTGTCAACTCCCTCATAATTACCAAATCAAAACCATTCCCAATTACTTCGTCTTTTAATGGGCAGGCTGCCTTTAATTCTTGGTATAACAATGCTGGCCTTACATTAGCAAATAAATTTAATGACTTACGGAGTTTTAATAAGCCTGCTTCCGGCCTTTTTTCTGGCGGGAGCTGATACCATGGAGAAGTGCTGGTATTGCCGCCAATCGAACCCATTAACACAGCATCTGCATTTTTACATGCTGTAATTGCTTCTTCTGTAAGCGGCACGCCATGCACATCAATAGAAGCCCCTCCCATTAATACCTCTTTATACTGGAAGCTGTGCCCATATTTCTCCGCCACTGCATCTAGTACCTTTTTTGCTTCCCTAACGATTTCAGGCCCAATACCATCGCCGGAAATTACTGCTACCTTATAATTCATTCCTTTTCCCCTTTCTTATCTTCCATGAATAAAAATACCCTAAGCCATCCTTATGGATAACTTAGGGCGAACTTTTCTGTCCGTGGTACCACCTAAATTCAGTTTCCTGCACTTACCCGGTACGGGATTGCTCCGATACCGCTTCCCTATAACGGTGGAAATCCGTCAATGCTTAATTAGAATATACATTTCTGTTCAGCTCTGAAGCTCAAGGGCTACTTCCATACTTTCCTCACGAAGATTTACACCTGCCATCTTCTCTCTAGGCTTGTAGAATACTATGTACTCCTCCCTGTCAACGCCTCTGTATGTGAAATTTAGTATTATTATAAAAGCTTTCAGAAAGATTGTCAATACCAACTTTTACAAATTCCTTTTGTTATGAAAGTGGTCTTACTGGATTTTCTGGAACTGGTACAACAAATAATGGAACTAACATATCTCCTTCTAAATATAATAAAGAACCTATTGTCCCATCTCCTATCAAATATCCATAATAAGGCTCTTCACCATTTTCAAAAAAAATTCCATTTGCGGAACATATTCTTTCATTTACTATTTCCATCTCTTCTAGGCTGACATAAGAATCAAAAAGTTCTATTCCATCCAAAGAATACTTCTGTTTGATTAACTTTTTATTATATACATCATATACATACATTTCTTCTTGGTTTATTGGATGTAAATATACCATGCTGCCATCTACAGATACATGGACTTCACAATAATTATCCCCTTGCGTATAATGACATCCAATTGCTTTTAAATCAACGGCCCCTACTATCCCATACTCCAAAGACTGCCAAATATTCTCTGGCATAGACATACTAACTGGAATAACCCCATTTATCTGCTTCGCATATATAAATAGCCCAAAATAATCATGGAAAATAATTATCTCATTTTGCGCGTAATCTAAATATACCCCATCTGCACCTACTATCATATCAGGCATTATTTGTGGCATTGTAATTTCTATTTCTATTGGTAATTCTTCCTGCCCTAACACAGTAATTTCTTTTGTAGTTTCCTGCAAGATTACACTTTCCTTTTCTTTTTCTGTATTTGTTTCTTCAGAAATATCTGTTGTTACTGGATTTGTTAATAATCCTAAAAATAATGTTACAATAAGAATACCTGCAAATATTCCTGTAAAAAATAACGGTTTTTTATACTGCATAATATTTTTTATCCTGCCTTTTACATTCCCTTCCCCAAATGCCAATGGTATCCCCCTATTTTCTTTTTTACCTGTTGACATTGAAAGAAGTGTTTGTGCATAAACAGTACAGCAATCTTCTCCCAGTTGCCACATTACCGCTTCATCGCAAGACATCTCCATATCACTTTCCATACAAAAAAATGCTACCCATGCCAAAGGATTAAACCAATGAAGTATTGTAACAAAAAATGTAATCCCTTTTATTGCCGCATCTTTCCGTTTTATATGGACCTGCTCATGTAAAATCACATATTCCATTTCCTCTTTTGTAATACTAGAAGGAAGGTATATCTTTTGTTTTATAATTCCCATAACAAATGGCATATCTATCCCATCTGTTAAATAAATATTATCCTTAAGCCCTATTTGTACCTGCAATTTACGTTTTAATTTTACCAGGGAGAACAAACTATACAAAACCAATAAAACCACTCCAGCCAGCCATATATAGCTTCCAAGAACTATTAGTGCCTGAATAGGATCTACGCTATTTTCTGGCGCAGGTGCCAAAAAAGAAAAATCAATAAAAGAAAGACCAGAATTTTTTAGATTTTGAGAAGCAACCTGCCCTATCGGATTTTGTTGGAATAACTGTTGCTTTTTGGGGAAAACGCTAAATATACTTTCTAAAGAGAAAGGGCATAAAAAACGAATATAAGGAATTGCCCAGATAAAATAGGAATATTTCTTTGGAACTTTACATAACTGAAATACCCATCTTGTTAATAAAATAAAGCAAACCACAACTCCTGCCTGATAACTCATACCAAGTAATTGAAGAAATACTGCTTCCACTAATATCCTCCTTTCTATTTTTTCCGGTTAATAATATCTTGGATCTCTTGAATTTCTTCTTTGCTCAATGCTTTTCTTGACGTAAATGCTGCTAAGAAACTAGGCAGCGAACCACCAAAAGACCGTTCAATATAAGATTCACTCTGCCTAGCATAAAATTCTTCTTTTGAAATTAAAACGGTTATTGTCCCATTTTGATTCTGAAATATCCCCCTTTTGCTTAACTTTTTTAAAACAGTATATGTAGTTGTCCTTTTCCAGCCAAGTACTTTCTCACAGAGCTTTATTAATTCATTAGTCGATAATGGGGCATGTTCCCAAATAATATCTGCAAACCGGCTTTCAATATTCCCTAAACTATATTCCTCCACCATATGCCTCCTTTCTGCCATTTGCTTATTACATTTATGTCTATATATAATAGACAACTATAGTCTATCATATATAGACATAAAAAACAAGTATTATTTTTATTTGGTTTATTTATTTCCCTACCTGGTACACATTTTCTTCATTTATAACTAAAAACTTGTTTTTCTGCTTCATTAACTTACTACTTTCTACTATAATCTCACAGATAAAGTCTTTATAAGTAGATTTTTGATACGAATATCCCCGTATTTTCCCCTCTAATGGAATATAAAGAATAGAAGCACTTATACAGATATGTTCCAGATTACAACTATAAGAAATTTGATTATCTTGATATTCAATGCCATTTTCCCCTAAAATACAGGTTAAAAAGCTGCCTCTCTCATTTTCCAAAATAATTAACCATTTTCTTGTTAAATTATCATAATGGATACCACAATTTTGTATCCTATCTTGATATTCTAATTCTGTATTTCTTCCATTTCTATGAAATACCAATCTTCCATGGCAAATATTTACAATACAGTATTGCCCACTTTCCACTTTAAAATATGCCCGGTTACTACATTTGCAAACAGGTTTTATACTATTGCCACTTTCTAACACTGTAATATCCATAAAAGTATGTTGCCTAGAAATATAATAAATATGGTTCTCTTCCACTATAATATCACTTTTATACTTTTTTTCTACTTGATAAATTCGATTAGAATAAATTATAATATTGCCTTTTTTCTCTTCTATCTGATACCCTTTTTCTGTAAAATAATATTTTATGCCATACTGGTATTTTACCTTTTTCTTATTTCTAATATCAATAATATATCCTTCTTTATCTAAATAAGAAAATTCATTTACCATTACTTTAATATTTTCTTTCTGGAAAAGAGGCATACAATATAACCCATTGCTTTCTTCTTTTATAATTGGTTTTTTCTGTATCTGCGCATACTGATTGCACAATGGGCAAGATGTATAGTTTCCATAATAATATTCTTTATCTTTCTTACAATACTTTAAATTTTCTGCCATTTCTTCTAATTCTCTTCCAAACTTTCGTTCTCCCAATTCAAAAATCCGTTTGGATCGTTCCACATAATTTGGCGAAAATATTTTCCACGATTTTACTACTTTTGGTATGATAATCCCTGTATGGCCAATTACAGAAATCCCTTTTTTCATCCGTTCTACTATATTCATATCAGGTACCATTGTCCCGCCAAATGGATGCATCCTAGTTAAT
Source organism: uncultured Lachnospiraceae bacterium (assembly GCA_910577045.1). Taxonomy (GTDB): domain Bacteria; phylum Bacillota; class Clostridia; order Lachnospirales; family Lachnospiraceae; genus RGIG8607. The sequence goes on from CAJTLB010000004.1 coordinate 60,072, forward strand.
AATTTCCATGCCAATATATAAAACGCATATATATCCGTCTCTTGGTTAAAATTATTTGACTGAAGTCTTGGATCACAAAACAACACCATTGCCATTTGGCAATTCTCTGTTTCAATACTCCAACTGTCACAGTCAATCCAATAAATATTGTTATCCTTATCAAATAAAATATTTCTGTCATTTAGATCCCCAATATAAATTTGATCTTTATGTAATTGTTCCAATATCGTTTGTACTTTTACCAATATTTGTATAATATCCTTTGTGGTAATATTATTAACGGTTGTAAATTTTTTATTAGCCAGCTTCCGTATTTCTTCACCTTCCACTTTATCCATACTATAACCAATAAATTCTCCCTTTTTATCTACAACAAGTTCCAAAGGGCAAACTACTTCTTTTGGAAGTGCCTTTTTCATCAATAATTGTATTTTCCTTTGTTTTTTATTTTTATCAATTCCTGGTTTATATACTTTTATAATCTTTTCCTTATATTCATAAATAATTCCTTCCCCTCCTTCTGTAAGCGGAATTTCTTTTCCTATATCAAACTGGATACTCACTAAATCCACCCCTAACTAAATTAGAACACAATTGTAATATCATCTTTACAATATTTCTGGTTCCTATTTATAAAACGCTTTATTTTCCCTATATTTTGTAATTTTAATAATTCTATCAATTCCTGTTTCAATTTTTCTTCTCTTAAAATATAACGGATTCCATCTGAAGCAACTCCAACCTTTTGGTATAACGCTTTTTCATATATTTTTATCTTTGGCTTTACCCCTTCTTTATACTTATTTAAAGAATCTTTGCTGCAATAATAATACGCATAATATCCCGGATACTCCCCATCTGTAAATTCTTCAAAAGAAATTGTTCCTTCTTTATCTAATACAATGACATAGCCATCTCCATAACAAGAAAATTGGAATGTCTTTTCTGTTTCTGTTACTTTTAAAATAGTAAAACAAAGGAAATTTTTTATAGAGGCATTGGTATGGCCAAAAATAGGAACTAATTGTTTAAAAATTTGTTTGGTGCCTAATCCTCTGCTTGCTAAATAACAATACGCCTTTGCCCCTACTTCCGTATGTTTTCCCGCAGAACAGCCATCACATACAATCTTTGTCCTTTCTGTCTCTACCCCATAATCCTGGCAATTTTTCCCTATTTCTAAATGAGCCATACCAATTTTATTTACTACCATTCTTCTTTTCCCCTATCTATATATCCTTTATCCTCTTCCTAACTTTTCCTTTATTGCTTCTGCTAAATATTAAACCTGAAAGAAATCATCTTCGTCTGCCAATATGGATTTACTACTTTCAATTACAGATTTTGACAAGCACTCAAATGCCTTGCGAAGTTCTTCTGCCGAACTAGTTATATCCAAAATATTCCGAAACCCTAACTGTTTTGCCTCGTCCAATGCTTCTCCTCCAAAGCTAATAAAAGCTGTTGTAATTTCCTCTTTATTTAAAAACCCTATTGCATCCTTTGCATCCCCAAAACTACTAATTGAAGCATTATCCTTGCCATCACTAAATAAAGCAAATACCGCTTTCACCCTTACTCCCTGATCCTTGAGGTATTTCCTATATTCCTTTAATTTTTTTGTCCCTTTTATAATTGCATCATACATAGCAGTACAGCCGCCTGCCTGAAAGTCCGTATTAAATTCACGAATTCTTTTATATCCGCCAATTTCAATATGTTCTTCAAAATTTGCCCTAGCGGCTAGTATTTCTTCCTCCTCATCCGAAGCCAGCAGCGCCTCTTTAAAATCACATAAACTTTTCACCATATCTTTTGTATAAGTTCCCATAGACCCTGATTGGTCAATTCCTAAAAACATTAAATTAATATTTTCCCCATCTATTTCTTCTACAGAAGTATTTTCTATTTCAATTTCCTCTAACCCATCTATTTCCACCTCATTATTCCATGCTGCCATTACAAATCCCTCCTTTTACCCCTATAAAGTTATCTCTGTACTTTTTACAATATTTACTTGGTATCTTTGCTTAAATTCTAAAAACGCCTGTTCTGTTATTGTTTCAAAACCTGGAATAGATGACATACAATCCTCTAAAATATAAATCTTTTTTGTAATTTCTGGCCTTGATTTATAATATTCTACAATCTGTTTTATACTTTCTAATACACAGTGGGATTTTGCTTCTCCAGCTATGATTATCTTATCAAATTTTTCTAATTTATTTAAAAACTCCAAATTAATAAATCCTTTTGTGTCATACTCTGGTCGAATTACCCCATACATTTCCGACAATGGATCCTGCCCTTTTACTAACCGCTGTACCACTGCTTTTTTTGCAACGGAATGAAAATATACCATATTGGCAAATTGATTTTCTAACGCATTCCCTGTTGTGCCTTGGATACAATGATAAGGCCAGATACACAAGGTCTTTTTCCTATCTTGCTCTAAATGTTCAATGTAATCCCTAGATGCAATTGGGTTAATGACTGCCTTCCATTTTCCTGAGTCTAAATCTGCTAATGTAATAAGTGTATATGGCTCTGGATAATTTCCATTTTCATCTATCCACCAACATGGATGGAAAATCTGGTGCGGCGTATGAGTATCTATAGATACTGCAATATTGGAAATTTTATCCATATTATTATAAATAAATTGGGTTATCCTTTCTACATCCTTACAAGCCCCTGGTACGCCAAGCGCGCCATTCTCCATAAAATCTTGCTGAATATCAATTCCCAAAAATAATACTCTTTCTTTATTTTGTCTTGAAGGTATAAATGCTTCCTTGTCTGCCATTTTTAAAATTTCATTTACATTTATGGGATTTTCAGCCTTCCCAATTACATTTACATTCACAATGTCTGTATACCTTGCCTTCATTCTTTTTCCCTCCTTTTATTTATAAAATGCCTCTATATTCCTTTTAAATAATTTTGCTGGCCTATGCCCTGCCCCTTCAGAAACTTCTTTTGTTTCCACTACATATTCCGCCATTTTCCTGCGGAAATTTGCTACAATTAACGGTTTCCCCTGCACAATTTCATATGCTTTTTGAAGCTCTGCCATAGTAAATGCCTCTGGCATTAAATCAAATATAATTTTTCCCGTATCACCTGTTTCTTTTTGTAAAGTCAGCCATGCACAAAGAATAATTTTTGCATGGTCAAACGCAATCCCATCTGTATTACTTATATGGTAACTTACAGTTTCATGATAATGGTGGAAACTCTTACACTCTTTGATTTTCGCTGTGAGTTTTAATTCCTCTCTTTCTGCACATTCCAAGCAAAGAAAATAATTATTTTCTATCACTGCTTTTTCTCCTTTTATTTCTTTACTGATCTCTTCCTTCTTTACTGTAACCTGGAACCACTTTGCTTCCCATGCATCCGTTCCTTCATGGACTTTATACTTTCCCCCTTCTATTAATGCTAAAAATGCCTGTGAAATAATCCAACCCCTAGGATCTCTATCCTTTTCACTAAAAATATCAAATAACCTTAAATAGGCATCTGCTACCCCTGTTTCTTCTTCTAATTCCCTCCTAGCTGTTTCTAATACACTTTCTCCTTTCCTACAAAACCCGCCTGGCAATGCCCAATAATTCCTATAAGGGAATGCCGCCCTCCGAATTAGCAAAAGTTTTAATACCTTCTCCGGGTCTTTCCTATAATTTTCTATACTCTCTTCTCTCTGTTCCATAATCGAAAAAACTGCCATATCTGCCGCAATAGATGGCCTATCATAATTAGAAATATTATAAGCTGCTAAATATTCCCTTTCTTCTGATGACATTACATAATCTTTCATTTTTTCTTCCTTTCTTTTATTCTATTCTTGATATTATCAAAATGATATTATCAAACTTGTTATTATTATGATAATATCATTTTGATAATATGTCAAGCACTTTTTTGTTTTTATCTACTTTAATAACCTATTCCTAAAATAAATGCACCTCCAAAAATAATATATACTACCTTCTGGAGATGCACCTAAAAACTTTATTTATTTTTTGGATAACTATATCTCTTTCCATATCCTATAATATCTATCTCTTATACTATAGAATTTTATTATAACCTATGTTAAAATAATTATATAATTCCCTACTAAAACCAAGTTTTTATAGAAAGGAGTCTCTTATGATCTCTCAAAATAAACTTGCAGGTGGGTTCTATGGCCTTTTAGTTGGTGATGCACTTGGCGTCCCTTATGAATTCCATCAAGCAAAAGAAATCCCCCCTTACCAAAATATAGAAATGGTTCCTCCACCTGGCTTTTCAAAATCCTACCAGGTAGATGCTGGGACATGGTCTGATGACGGCGCACAAGCCCTCTGCCTGTTAGACAGCCTTCTAACATGCGGCTCTTTTTCTTTGCATGATTTCTCTAATCGGCTCTTAGCATGGTATGAACAAGGATTATGGGCAGTAGATAATGTTGTATTTGATGTTGGTTTCCAGACCGGGTTGGCATTATCCGCATACAAAACAGGCCTTTCTCCTGAAAAATGTGGCTTATTAAAACCAGATGGCAAAGGAAATGGTGCCCTTATGCGCACGCTTCCCCTTGCCCTCTATCATTTTGGCACAGACAAGGAGCTGGTATTGGATGCACATAAACAATGCCTAATTACCCATGGGCATCCCTGTAACCAAGTTTGCTGTGCCTTATATTGCCTTATTGCCCGTTTTCTGTTATATGGCATGGATTTTCCTTCTGCGCTTTTAAAGGCAATCCATACTCTCCGGGAAATTTACCAGGATATGCCCGAATATGAACAAGAATTGGAATGGAGCATACAGCCTGATCTTCCTTTTATTGGTTCTGGGACTGGCTATGTTATCGACTGCCTGCGCAGCACCTTTATGATTTTGGGAGATGCTGCCGACTATGAAGATGCCGTAAAACATGCGATTATGTTAGGGAATGACACAGATACTACTGCCTGTGTTACAGGAGGGCTTGCTGGTATTCTATTTGGTTTTTCTTCTATCCCAAAACGTTGGTTTGATAGTTTAAAAGATCGGGAAAAAGCGGATAACTTATTTTCTAAGCTCCAATCTATCCACCTGACTTAATTGTTATTACAATTTCTTCAAACGATATAGGGGTATATTGTATCCTTTCTACAGATACACAATAATGTTGTTTACTAAACGTTGAAAAAATAGGCGAACCATGTACATGCCCAAATAAGTTTGCATATGGCATATTTGTATTCACATAAAGCGGCTGATGGGATAAAATCCAAAAATCTTTAAAGATAATAGGGAAATCATATACTTCGCAAAACCCTGCATCCCGGTAATACTGGTTACTCTTTGTATCATGATTCCCTTTTACTAAATATTTGTCCCCATTTAACTGGCTAAGCACAGAGGCTTCTTTCCCATCTGCCCCTAGATCCCCAAGCAGATAGACAGAATCCTCTTTTTTTACAATATGGTTCCAGCGAGAAACCATTTCCTTATCCATTTCTTCTATACTTTCAAAAGGCCTGTTTTCATATTGCATGATAGCCTTCTCTGAAAAATGCGTATCAGCTATAAAATAAACCACCGCTAACCTCCTGCCTTACTCTAACATTTTTAAAAATTCTTCCTCTGTTAAAACAGGCACCCCAAGTTCTTGTGCTTTTGCCAATTTACTCCCCGCTGCCTCCCCAGCCAGCACATAACTTGTTTTCTTAGAAACGCTTCCTGATACTTTTCCTCCATTTTTCTCTATTAACTCTTGTGCTTCGCTTCTTCCCATAGTTGGAAGCGTACCTGTTACAACAAAGGTGAGCCCTGCCAATTTTTCTCCTTTTGTATCCTCTGCTGCCTCCATACGTACTCCAGCTTCTCTTAATTTATTTAAAATCTCTACATTTTCTGGTTCTCTAAAATACTGGTATAATCCTTCCGAAGTCACTTCCCCAATATCAGGGACTGCCACTAATTCCTCTAAAGATGCTGCCATTAGTGCATCTATGCTTTTAAAATAACTCATTAAATCCTTTGCCGCAGACTTTCCAATATTCCTTATGCCAAGCCCAGTTAAAAGCCGGTATGGCTCATTTTCTTTTGAATTTTCTATCATATCCAAAAGTTTTGCTGTATTTTTTTCTTTTCCAATAATGCCTTTTTCTACTAATTCTTCTTTATGGTCTTTCAATGTATAAATATCTGCTATGGTATGCAAATACCCTTCTTCAATCAGCCCTTCTACATAAGCAGCACCAAACCCTTTGATATCCATGGCATCTCTCCCAACAAAGTTAATAATATGCTGGATTAACTGTGCTGGGCAATTTGCCCCACTGCAACGGATATCTGCTGTATTTTCTTCCCGTACTGCCTTTGCCCCACACACGGGGCAAACGGGTGCAATCTGGTAGCGGGCAGCCCCCTCTGGCCGTTTTTCTTTAATGACTTTCCTTACCTTTGGGATAATTTCCCCTGATTTATATACAACAATTGTATCTCCAATACAAATATCCAAGTCGTCAATAAAGTCCTGGTTATGGAGGGTAGCCCTTTCTACTTTTGTGCCACATAAACGCACTGGTTCAAAAATAGCCGTAGGCGTAATCCTCCCTGTCCTTCCAACAGAAAGTTCAATATCTAGTAACTTTGTTTCTTTTTCTTCTGGCGGGTATTTATATGCCACTGCCCATTTTGGCACTTTCGAGGTATTTCCAAGCAGTTCCCTATCCTTTAACTCATCTACCTTTACCACTGCACCATCAATATCATATGGAAGTTTTCCTCTCATATCCCCAATTTGGCAAATCGCTTCCCATACTTCTTCCTCTGTTTCGCAGACCCTATAATCTACAACGGGAAGCCCTTGTTTCTTTAACCACTCCAAAGACTGGGAATGGCTGTCAAATTCTTTCCCATTTACTGCTTGTACATTAAATACAAAGATAGAAAGCCCTCTCTCTTTTACTATGTCTGCATCTAACTGCCGCAACGTGCCTGCTGCACAATTCCTTGGGTTTGCAAATGTTTTTTTATTCATTAATTCCTGTATTTCATTCGTATGTTCAAAATCTGCTTTTGCCATATAGACTTCCCCACGGACTTCCAGATAAGACAATTTTTCCTCTAAACTTGTCTTTACATTCTGAATCACCCTAGCATTTTCTGTAACATCTTCCCCAATTAACCCATCTCCCCTTGTAATTCCATGCTTAAGTTCTCCATCTTCATAACGTAACGCCATAGACAGGCCATCAATCTTCATTTCTACCGTAAATTTTGGATTCTCAAGCTCTTTCCTCATTTTTCCGACAAATTCTAATACTTCCTCCTCTGAAAATACATCTTGTAAAGAAAGCATCGGCACATCATGTTCAATTAATACGCCTGCCTCTCTTTTTGCCTTCCCGCCTACTTTCTGTGTCGGTGAATTTTTAGTAATAAGTTCTGGGAATTCTTGTTCTAATGCTTTTAATTCCCTAGTTAAAAGATCATACTCATAATCACTGATTTCTGGTGAATCCTCATTATAATACAGATTATTATGATATTCAATCTGTGTACGGAGTTCTTTTACCCTTTTTTTTGCTTCTTTACTATTCATACTCTTTCCCATACCCTTTCCTAGAACCTATACCTACCCATAAGCTCTATCTATTTTTCTTTTTTTATATCTTTTTCACTCTTTTGTATTCTTTTTTCCGTTAGCATCCCTAATATTCTTACTTCTTCTTCTGTAAGTGGGCGATAAGTACCTACTGGCAAATCCCCCAAAGAAATATTCATAATCCTTATTCTTTTTAGCGTTTCCACTCTATAGCCAAGAGATTCACACATACGGCGTATTTGCCTATTTAAGCCTTGGGTCAATATAATAGAAAATATTTTTTTTCCTTTTTTCTTTATTTTACATGGCCTTGTTATAGTATCCAAAATAGGTACCCCATTTTGCATTTTTTCCAAAAATTCTGGCGTAATAGGCTTATTTACAGTAACAATATATTCCTTTTCATGATAATTGGAAGCTTTTAATATCTTATTGCCCAACTCCCCTTGGTTTGTCATCAAAATAAGGCCTTCTGAATTTTTGTCCAGACGGCCAATTGGATATATTCTTTTTGGATAATTAACAAAATCTACAATATTTTCTTCTTTAAACCGATTGGTAGTAGTACAAACAACACCAATCGGTTTATTTACCGCTAAAATAATTTTTTCTTCTTCTTTTATAATCGGTTTCCCATCTACTATAATCCGTTGGGAAGGCAGAATTTTCAAGCCTGGCATAGCACACTCCCCATCTACCATAATCCTGCCCTGTTCTATTATGCGGTCAGCTTCCCTACGGGAACAGAAGCCTGCCTCACTTAAATATTTATTTAGCCGAATTGGCTTATGCTCTACTTCCACTTTTTTCTCCTTAGCAGCCATTTTTTCTGTTTACTTACCATTTTATTCTGCTGGTTGTGTCTCTGTCTCTTGTGGTGCTGGCTCTGTTGGGTCTGCTACGCCCCACAAAATATCATAGATATGCTTTAAATTTTCATCTTGGTTGCAAGCCTCTGTAAGCTGCTGGTTTACAGAGCTCACTAATGCAGCCACATCATCATCCCTTGAAGCCTCATCCAGATAATTACTAATTTCACCCTCAATTGCACCATTATAAATATAAACACCCATTTCATCTGTACAGATATATACCTTAAACATACATGGTGCCGCCGTTTCTACATTGACATACTTGGTTTCATAATATACCCAGACAATATATGTATCTGGTAAAAGCCCTGGTTTTGTATAACATGTAATATTCTGGTAATTTTCTACCCTTCTAAATGATTCAGATTCTGGGATACCCAAATCATTCTCCAACCCTTCTACTGTATATCCGTTTAAAGGATTTACTATTTGTTTTAAAGCTTCTACATCACAATTCATCTTTGCTTCAAAATATCGTTCCATCAATACCTGAATCTCTGGATAAGCATCTTTTTTTAAAGAAGAAGCCCTTGTTTCTGTTTCTACCATTTCTGTTTTTGATTCAGTTTCTAAAATACTTTCTGTTTCAATTGGTAAATTGGCAGCCGCCATCTCTGGCTTACTAAACCACCATACACAAAGAACTGCAGCTACTGTAAATAAAACTGCAATCCCTGTCATTTTGCCGTAAAACTTACTTTCCCTTCCTTCTTCTTTTATCTTATCTTCCATATTTTAATTAATATCCTTTCTTATTCTAAAACCATAACAAAAGAGTACATTTTATTTTAACAAAAATAAATAAAAAAAGCAACTCTAAAACCATTGCAATTCTTTCCAATGTATGTTATTATATGTTATATTCGTATATTCTATTAAGTAAATATCTTTTGTTCAGGCTTCTCGCCATATTTTTCAGAAGCAAAATAGATTCGGAAAGGATTGTTATTGAAATACGAAGAATTTATTGACTATATCAAGGAACATCTCATTTCTTATTTTGAACCAGGCACATCCATTATTGTCCATCGAGTATTAAAAAATAATAATACGGAACTAGATGGCATCTCTGTTTTAAAGAAAAATCAAACAATTTCTCCAACTTTATATCTTAATGACTACTATGAAGAATATATGGGCGGCTCTTCCCTAGAAGAACTTTTAGATAACTTATATTCTAATTTCCTTCATCCCCATACAGCGTTTTCTTTTTCTATTTCAGAATTTAAAAATTTTAACCTTATGAAGGATAAAATAGTCTATCGCCTGGTTAATTATGAACAAAACCAACCGTTACTTAAAAATATCCCTTATCAGCAATTTCTGGATTTAGCTATTGTATACTATATTTTGCTTTATTCTGATCAACAAGGGAATGCTTGTATTATGGTAAGGAACGAACATTTGGATATTTGGGATATAAAACCAGAGCTATTACATCAATATGCTACATATAATACCCCTATCCTTTTACCTGCTAAAATCAGGCATATGGATGAACTGATTTATTCCTTTTTAGACACTACTATAGAAGAAGAGCAAGAATTACTCCAAAGCCTTCCTTCTTCTTCCATCCCTATGTACGTATTTACCAACCAAAGCAACTTAAATGGTGCATCTGTCCTTTTGTATAAGGATGTCATATGGGATTTTGCTTGTTCCCAAAATGAAAATTTCTATATTATCCCAAGCAGTATCCATGAACTTATCCTAGTGCCAGCAAATGGCATATTATCAAAAGCAAGTTTAGAATTTATGGTAAATGATGTAAACCAAAAAGAAGTAAGTCCTATGGAACGTCTTTCTAACCATGTCTATTTCTATGATCGATTCACACAAACTATCACTGTGTAATTTCCCAAATAAAACCATTTTAAGAAACTCACCTATTTTTTAAGAATCTATATGCTTCCAGAATATACGAAAAAGAGGAAGCTACACTATTTTATGCAGCTTCCTCTATTTATCAAATTTTTTAATTAATAAAAATTAATTATCCAATAATTTATTTTCATTATTCCAACTATACAATTTACGAAGCTCTGCACCTACTACTTCGGAAGGATGCTGTGCAGCCCTTCTTCTCATTGCTTGGAAATGAGGTGCATTAATCTGGTTCTCTAATAACCAGTTCTTTGCAAATGTACCATCTTGAATATCTGTCAATACCTGCTTCATTGCCTTTTTGGTATCCTCTGTAATAATCTTAGGGCCTGTAATATAATCACCAAACTCTGCTGTATTTGAAATAGAATACCTCATTCCTGCAAATCCGCTTTGGAAAATTAAGTCTACAATTAACTTCATTTCATGGATACACTCAAAATATGCGCTTTCTGGCTCATACCCTGCTTCTACCAAAGTCTCAAAGCCTGCCTGCATTAATGCACATACCCCGCCACATAAAACTGCCTGCTCTCCAAACAGGTCTGTCTCTGTCTCTTCACGGAACGTAGTCTGAAGGACACCTGCCCTAGCACCGCCAATTGCTAACGCATATGCTAATGCAAGATCATATGCCTTTCCAGTAGCATCTTGATGGACAGCAATTAAACAAGGCACTCCCTTTCCTTCTTGATACTGGCTTCTTACTGTATGCCCTGGGCCCTTTGGTGCAATCATAGTCACATCTACATCCTTTGGTGGTACAATCTGCCCAAAATGGATTGCAAACCCATGTGCAAACATTAACATATTCCCTGGCTCAAGGTTTGGCTCAATTGATTCCTTATACATCTTTGCCTGTTTCTCATCATTGATAAGAACCATAATAATATCCGCACGCTTTGCAGCCTCTGCTGCTGTATATACTTCAAACCCCTGTGCTTCTGCCCTTGCCCATGACTTGCTTCCTTCGTATAGACCAATAATTACATTGCATCCAGACTCTTTTGCATTAAGTGCATGAGCATGTCCCTGGCTACCATAGCCAATAACTGCGATTGTTTTTCCCTCTAATAAAGAAAGATTACAATCTTCCTGATAATAAATCTTTGCCATTTCTATTTCTCCTCCACAAATTTATTATGTAAAAATTGCGTTATGCAAAAATGTATAACCTAACGTTGTGGCTCGCAAACATTGCGTTCGCAAGCTCCCCTAATCAGCCCTGTAATACCAGTCCTTACTAATTCACGAATTTCAAATCCTTCTAATAGACTAATAAACGCATCTAATTTAGTCTGGTTCCCTGTTAATTCTACCATTAAGGAATCAGGTGAAACATCTACAATTTTAGCACGGAAAATATCCGCAACAGAGATTACCTGCTGCCTTTGTTCTGCCTTGGCACCTACTTTTACTAAGACTAATTCTCGGCAAACAGATTCGCCATCTTTTAATACTTCAATCTTCTTTACATCAACCAGCTTGCCCACCTGCTTTTGAATCTGCTCCAAAATTTCATCATCACCAGAAGCAACCACTGTCATACGGGAGAATTTCGGATCTTCTGTTACGCCTACTGTTAAACTATCAATATTATAGCCTCTCCTGCTAAAAAGTCCCGATACCCGACTTAAAACGCCGGAAGTATTCTCAACCAGAATAGATAACACAACTTTGCTCATATTTATAATACCCCTTTTCACGCTTTAATCCTTTAGTTGCTAGAAGTTATTATAGTAATATTTCGAGAATTTGTCAATACTAAGCCTTCTGTTTTTCTTTATCCCTTATGCCAGTCTATAATAACCTTTCTACCAATTTTACTGCATCTGCTGCATCTTTTGAATATCCATCTGCCCCAATTTCCTTTGCAAAGCTCTCTGTAATAACAGCCCCGCCAATTATAATTTTCGCCTTACATCCTTTTTCTTTCGCATATTCTACTACATTCTTCATTTCCATCATAGTTGTTGTCATTAATGCAGATAACCCAATAATTGCCGCATTTTCTTTTATGGCAGTTTCTACAATTTTTTCTTTTGGCACATCTTTCCCTAAATCTATCATATGATACCCATAATTTTTTAACATTAACACCACCAAATTTTTCCCAATATCATGGATATCTCCCTGTACTGTAGCAAAAACAATGGTTGGCAATTCTTTTCCGTCTTTTCTTTTTTCCAACAATGGTTCTAAATATTCGATTGCACATTTCATTGCTTCTGCTGATGCAATTAGCTGGGGCAAAAAATATAACTTTTTATCAAACAATCTCCCCACTTCATTAATAGCTGGAATTAAAAGATGATTAATAATATCTCCTGCTGCCTGCCCTTTTTCAATTAATTCTTTGGCATGTTCTACAATAATCTCTTTCCTACCTTTCATTACATCTTCATAGATCTCTGGCTGCACAATTTGCTCTTTTTTCTGTGTTACTTGTTTTTCTGTAGAATCTGCTAAACTATTTATTTTATTAATATAACGAATATCTGCGCCTTTTTTATTTAATAATAAATCTGATGCAAAAGCAGCTTTTACTAATAAATCTTGGGAAGGATTGGCAATTGCCATTGTAAGCCCTGCCTGGATTGCCATTGTAAGGAAAGCTGTATTAATCGAAGCCCTATCTGGCAGGCCAAAAGAAATATTAGAAAGCCCAGTAATTGTTGCTACCCCTAATTCTTCTTTACAATAGCGGATTGTCTCTAATGTCTCTTTTGCCGCATTAGGATTTGCGCCAATTGTTGCCACAAGGCCATCTACTACTATCCTATCTTTTGTAATTCCCTGCTGTGCTGCTTTTTCTATAATAGTATGGATAATTTCCTTTTTTTCTTCTAAATTTTCTGGAAGCCCTTTATCAGAAAGTGGCAGCAGAATAAACATTGCCCCATATTTTTTTGCTACGGAAAGCAAACGGTCACATTTTTCCTTTTCTAAAGAAATAGAATTTATCAACGCCCTGCCTGGATAAACCCGAAGTGCTTCCTCTATAATATCCACATGGCTAGAATCAATACAAAGCGGCAAGCTAACTGTCCTAGATACCTCATAAATTGCTTTTATCATCATCTCTTTTTCATGAATGCCATTCATGCCCATATTGATATCTAAGATAGAGGCACCTTTTTCTTCTTGCTCTAATGCCATATCTGCTACCAATTCCATTCTTCCCTGCCTTAACTGTTCCTGCAAAAGCTTTTTTCCTGTAGGGTTAATCCGTTCCCCTACTATTAAAAACCTTCCATCTAAATCAATTTCTATACTTCTTCGTTCTGAACAGAGCACTCTTTTTTGTTTACAAGCAATAGATGGGGCAGGAAGTTTTTGTGTATATTCTTTTGTTTTTCGGATATATTCTGGCGTTGTCCCACAACATCCGCCAATTATGGAAGCCCCCGCTTCTACTAACTGTACCATAAAAGCAGCAAAAGTATCTGGATCCATATCATATATAGTGCTCCCATCAGAAGCACACACTGGCAGCCCTGCATTTGGCTTAGCAATTAACGGCACTACTGCATACGTTTTCATATCCTCCATTAATTCTACCATTGTATCTGGCCCTGAAGAACAATTCATGCCTATTGCATCGGCCCCCAAGCTTTGCAATACCATTACGGCTGTCCTTGGGTCTGTGCCATATAGGGTAAGCCCATCTTCCTTAAAGGTCAATGTCACCATAATAGGAAGATCGGATACTTCCTTTACTGCTAATACGGCTGCCCTTGCCTCTTGCAGGCTCATTAATGTTTCTGCCACAATTAAATCAACCCCTGCTTTGGCAAGGCAACGGACTTGCTCCTTATAAATATCAACCAGTTCTTCAAACATTAATGTGCCAATGGGATACAACTGCTCCCCCGTCATCGTAATATCCCCTGCCACCAAAGCTTTTCCTTCTGCTGCTTCTTTTGATAAAAGCACCAGTTCTTTATTGATATATTCCAGCCTATTCTCTAAGCCGTATTCCTTTAATTTAATCCGGTTCCCTGTAAAAGTAGGTGCATATAAAATAGTAGTCCCTGCGTCCACATATGCTTTTTGTAACTCCAGCATTACTTGTTTATGGTTTAAAATCCATTCTTCTGGGCATACCCCGACTGGCATCCCTGCTTTTTGTAAGTTTGTCCCCGTAGCACCATCTAAATAAATAATCTTATTTTGTACAAATTCTTGAAATTCTTTTTGGTTCATTTTTATTCCTCCCTTATCTGCCCTAAACACATAGAAACCAATTTTACTCTATTAAATGGAAGCATAAAATAATATCCATCCGCCACATCAAATAACTCTTTCATGGTTTGTACTGCAATTTTAACTCCTGCTTTTTCTCCTTCTTCTCTTGTCATTTCTGGAGAAAAAGCCTTTACTACACTATCTGGCACATGGATACCCGTTATTTCATTTTGAATAAATACAGCATTCCTATAATTTACTAATGGCATAATTCCACATAATATTTTTGTATCTATTTTTCCTTTGATATAACGAATCCGTTCTATATCTTCCATAGAAAAAATAGGCTGTGTTAAAAAATAAGAAGCGCCTGCTGCTATTTTTTTCCTCATCCGTTCTATTTCTATTTCTATATTGGCACGGGCATGATTTAATGCCCCACCATAACACAATGGCTCTCGTTGCCAGTGTTCCTCATTCATTTCTTTAATAAATTCCATTAAACGGATAGAATTAAAATCAAATACACTTGTTACTTGTGTACGGTCACTTCCTGGAATGGGATCTCCTGTTACTAATAACAAATTTCGGATTCCATTCGCATATGCCCCTAAAAGCCCTGCCCGCATGGCAATCATATTTTTATCCCTACAGCTAATATGTGGCATTACAGGGATATCTACTTCTGTCCTTACTTTAATACTAGTAAGTATCGAATCCATCCTTGGTTTTGCCATCGGTGAATCTGCAAAGGTCAGCATATCCACACCTTCTGCTTTTAGTATATTTGCACATCCCATAATTTTTTCAAACTTCTCATCATAAGGCGGATCTAATTCCACAGCAATTACTTTTTTCCCTTTTTTTATTTTTTGTAAAAATAAATTTTCTTTAACAGAAATTGTTTTATTGCTTTTTTCTTTTATTTTATAATTATCTATATGGATAACAGGGGAATCCTCAACAATAGCAGCTGCCTTTTTAATATATTCAGGAGTTGTGCCACAGCATCCCCCTATAATATCTACGCCAAGATCGGCTATATCTTTAATCCGTTCTGCAAAATACTGGCTATTATCCAAATATACAGCCCTGTCTTGCAAAAGCTGTGGATAACTGGAATTTGGCATTGCCATAAAATATTTTTCCCCACTTATATTAAGTTTTTTATAAACTTCCAGCATATGCCCAGAACCAATTCCACAATTAAACCCAACTGCCCCTATTTCCTCCATCTGCATCGCTTGTTCTACAAGGCGCGTAGCACTTATGCCTGTCCTAGAATATCCATAACGGTTTAAACAAAATTGTGCCATAAGAAATGGCAGGTTATTCTTGTTATTGACATTTTTTTGCTGTTTTTCCTTTTGGTACATAATAAGCGCATCAATATAAATAAAATCAGGAAATGTCTCAAATAAAATAATTTCTGCACCACATTCTATGAGTGTATCATATATAAAAACATATTCTTCTAATACTTCCTTATGTCCCGCAGATAAGTTTTCAGGAATTGGCCCTATATCTGCTGCAATAAAGACTTCTTTCCCAGATTCCTCTACTGCCTCTTTTGCAAGAAAATATCCTTTTTGCAAAATCTCCTTTTGCTCTTTTCTAGTGCACAAAAGCATTGCTTGATTCGCTGCAAATGTATTAGTACGTATTAACCTAGCCCCTGCCTGAATATATTCTTTATGGATTTGCTTTACCAAAGCTGGATTTTCCACATTTGCCCACTCAGCCGCATCCTCTTGCCCTTTAAAACATTGTGCATAATATGTACCAAAAGCCCCATCAGAAAGAAGCCTATGTTGTTTTAAGTATTCTTTAATGGTTGTCATAATTCCTTGTTCCCCTTTTATTTTTCGTTATTTTAACATGGTTTTTTATTCTCTGTCAATATAAGGCATATTCTATTTATGGTGTATGTTATATTCTTATTTTATTTATTAAAATAGATTTTCAAACTAATATCCTACTCTCTTATTATAAAAATAGTAGGAAAATAACTTCTTATCTGCTATTTTCCTACTTACATTTATTATTACAATTTACTTCACTTATATATAAAAGACTAAAGCAAATCAGACATCCAGTATACATATTTATCTTTACTTTTATTATCTACTTTGCTTTTTACTAACCTAATTAACCATTTTACCTCTGGATAAAAATCAAATATATTTCTAATAACAATACCTTCTGCTAACATTGCATCTGGTTTATTCTGTGTATCAAAATCATTATCAAATACAGATACTTCCATTCCTTCATATAATTCTACATTATTCCCGTAAGAATCATTTACAATATCTGCTTGGGAAAATAAATATATGGTAGGCTCCCCTTCTTTATCATAAGCACAACATTCATTAAAATCTAACCAGACCCTAGCCTTATCTAATGGCATAGAAGCCTTACATTTCTCTTGTTTCGTGGTCTGTTTCCCTTTGTACTGGTATGGATAGGCTTGTGCCACTTCAATCACTTCCCAATTACTATTATTTGCAAAACAAATAAAATATTTTCACAGGTACATCTTAATTCCTTTAACATATAAATACCTTTTTATTATAATATTTCTCTATATCTTTTCAACTTGTTTTTATATTATTTCCTTTACTCTCTAATTCTTTATAAATTTCTTTAAATACCTTCTCCCCACAAGTCCCATCGAGGTTTTCTGCTACCTTTGTATACGCGTTTAACTGGATTTCTCTACTATTTCCTAATTGATCCTTTACCACTCCATCTATAAAATCGGGGATCGAAATATAACTATTCTCTGCACAAGCATACGGAATATCAATACTCCATTCCTCAAAACACTGGTCTAAAGTAATAAATTTCTCTAATCCTTCTTTATCTAGCTTTAACTTCCTCTCTTGATAAGTCTTTGTCCCTAAATCAATATCCAATAAACAGCCATCACAAGAGGTCACGATCCATAACTTCGTTAGCTCATACTTCCTTGCCTTCTCCATATCAAAACACAACACATTCTTAATTCCTGTCCATCGGTTATCAAATATCCCTGTCTGCGGTTCTTTAAAATGGCTGGAGATATCCACTGGGAACTTCTTTATTTCTAAGGTTTCCTTATCCACTTCCATTAGCTGGTTCCCCATCTGCGGCAGTAACAACAAATGATCCTTCGCCTCATAAAACCCTCCAAAGGGATATAACTCTCCCATTGGGTTTCGATAGACGACAAAATCTTCTGGTAAGTTAGGCATTATCTCCTTTGTTTCCCCTGTCTTTGGATTCCAACATACAAATCCCATTCCTTCATACCTGCGGATTAAAAATTGATCTTTTATTTTTACCAAAGGCCCATAGGTTTCTTCTTCTCCCCCTACTACATGTAACTGGCAATACATTTTCTTTAAATCCCATTCCAGTACTCCATGGAACCTTGCTAACGATAAATAGACGATCCCCTTCTCTATATCCATATAACAACCGCCAAAATAAGGCCGCCTTTGCTGATATTCTTGCCCTAACTCTTTTATGATATCAACTAAACCCTTATGGAATAGATATCTTTTTTCCTTTGCACTATATTGGATTACTGCTTCATACTGGTTTGGTAAAATAAAGTAATCTTCTCCCCATTCTATTACTCCTCCCATATTCCCTACATGCCGTGGGTTAGAAAGGGGATATTCTGAAAATTTTCCTGTTTTTACCTCATATTCTACGATCCGATCCATACCACTTGGTGTTAAGATTAACTTACTTTTATAAGCATAAAGAGATGATACCCCTGCCCTCAACAAAGGAACTCCTGGTATCCGATCTACTATATAGATTTTATCAGTTTCTGGATCTAAACGGCATAGCATATTAAATTTTGATAAACATATCCAATAACTTCCCCCACATTCTACCATATTTCCAAAAAATGGTTCTACCTTTTCTTGAATTGTTAATTTCTTCATTATATCATTATTCGTAAAAAACAACGGCTTTCCTGTTACACCAAATAGATGTACTACTGAAGAGCTTGCTTCCCCTATATAGGCATCACACCAAGCAATTGTCCTTGACGCATCTGTTGTTTTATCTAAAATCCCTCTTTTCTCTCTTAAAAACCTCTCCTGTATCCTCTGGTACTTCTGATAGGCAGCAGGCCTCATTGCTTTTAAAGTGGATTCACTTAATGGGTGGGGCCTCCATAACAATACCACATCTTCTCTCCCTTCAAAACATGAAATCACATGTTCCATCTTTTTCAATGCTATTTCACAATCTCCCAATAGACTAGAAAGGCTGGTATTATAAAAAAATACCTTCTTTCCTTCTATTTTTTCCTTCCATTCCTCTGGTATCTCTGGCTTCTCTCTTTCATATGCCACTACCTTATCAAACTTAGGGGAACCGAATGGAAGCAATTTTCCTTGGAATAGCTCCTGTGAAAAAAAACGTTCTTCTTTCGGGGACTGGATTACCATTTTATCCATATGTAAATGAACTGGTAAGAACCGATGTCCTTCTGGCACCATCCCCCCTGTCACATAATAAGGGATATAGACTAATAGACTAGTATATGGTTTTAAGTTCTTCGCATAGTATGCTGGGAACACACTGGTGACTAGGTTTATCTCATCATAAGGATTATGGATAAAAATCGCATCTGGCAGATGTTCTTCTATCTTATATTCCCGGTAATCTGTAATTTCGATTTCCTTTGGGAACAGCCTTCCTTCATATCGCGGAATCTTTCTTGTCCCATTTTCTTGTATATCATAATAAGGGATTGGCATAACGACTGCCTTACAATAAGGGGCTTTGTTTGCAGCTATATACACACTTTCCATACAATCCCACATAGAAGCTTTATAAGGTAAGAATAAGAATTCATAGGTAATAGGCAGATGGTGGAGGCCTTGTCCTATTTGTGCCAAGTAGTCTTGGAATCCTTTTTCAGTCTGTGGTATAGAAATCGTTTCTTCTTCCACCCCTTGTGCCACCTCATATAGATACTCACAAAATGCTTCTAATACCCCAACAACTTCTGTCCCTGTCCCTTCGATGTTTTCAATACTCTCTCCCCATTCTACGGCTAGTTGCTGGCATTCTTGTAAAAAAGGAAAAATCGAATTCCTCTCTTCTTTTTTTATTTTCTCTATGATTATTTGACATAACTCTTGTAAGGAATTCCTTACTTCTTCCATTTGTTGTTTCATCTGCTTTCTCATACTTTATTTTCCTGCCTTCCTTTTCTACCTACCACTCTTTTCCTTAGCAGTCATACACCCAAAATATCTTTTCCTCTGGCACGCCATAGGTAAGTAACATTTGTTTCACTTTTTCTGCTGTTTCTTTTTTCGCAATGGCGATCACCAGCTGATCATATGCTGCACTTCTTACCCGTTCTACCCCCACCACTGGAAGCCCTTCTTTTTGATACTGTTCTACATTTTGATCAATCCACAATACCACTTCTGAACAATATTTCCTTCCATTTAC
This sequence comes from uncultured Lachnospiraceae bacterium, assembly GCA_910577045.1. Taxonomy (GTDB): domain Bacteria; phylum Bacillota; class Clostridia; order Lachnospirales; family Lachnospiraceae; genus RGIG8607. Next base: position 80,076 of record CAJTLB010000004.1, read on the forward strand.
TTTTACCTTCCCTGTTACTTGTTGATAAAATACCCTCCCTTTTTTTCCTGCCCCATAAACCACTACCCTATGATCAAGAAAATCCAATAAGGTTATTCTCTTTATTTTTCGTTCTTTTCTATGAAAATAAAAATAAAGTTCCTTTCTTACTTTTCCATACCACCTACTATTCATCGCCTGATACCTCGTAATCTGTTTTTTCTGCCTCTTACTACAGCGTAACAGGGAATACCTTAAATCAGAACCATAATATTCCTGTTCCACTGGTTTATCTTGCAGCAAAAACAAATGGCATATTTCTCTATTAGTCAGTTTTGGAGCAAACTTTCGTATCCGTTTTTCTCTTCCTGTCAGCATATTGGGAATTTCTGCAAAATATTCTAATGTCTCTTGATTTGGCCTATCATAAATATAGTCTAAATAAAACTGAATCTGGCTGTTTTCTAACACTAAGTCTTGATAATTTTTCAATGTTTCCTCATATAAAGCCGTAAATTCTTTTGCCCCTTGTATAAACTCTGGCACACCATGTTCTTTTATTGCTTCCCCATCTACCATAGACAAGATTGGTTCGATTCTTCCTTCTGGATTCTTTTGGTATCCTATTGTTTGCCCATGGGGTGCCCTGCACATCATTTCTAATAACACATAATAGGATACATAATATGGATAAAACACATAATTCTTACATTCCACTCCCCTTACGTTATCTCTGCGATAAAAGTAATTCTGCGCCTCCCCATTATAATACTCCCTCATCATTTTCACCAAACATTCCTGTGTAAACCCAGTCCCTGCCAAATCGACAAAGGCAAAGGATTCTTTTATATCTATTTCTTGTTTTATATAAGCAATCACCCATTTCTTTTTTTCTTGATAATTCTGATAAAGAAGGGTAGAAAAATCTATATCCAATAACAAATGCTCTAAGATCGTTTCTACTGTAGATGAGGTCCATATTTTATCTGGCTGTCTCAACCCTTTTGGCAGGTATGGCAGCAAATTTTCCTCTGTTATCTGAAGAAACTCTGCAAAATCGGAAGCATTTTTTATCATAAAGCCAAATGAACTCCAATAAATTGCCATCTGTTCTTCCTTCCAGTCCTTTCCTTCTGGAATCCGCCACGCCAGACGGGAACCATATAAATAAGATGTCTTTATTTCCAGCTTTCTAAAACCAATCAGAATATCTGCCAATTCTTTCAAAATATAACCGTCTCTTGCCACAAAATACAGGTGTTGAATTCCTCTTTTCCTTGCATCTTCTAACAACCAATTTACATAGGGATACAAAATACTTCCTCCCAAACTGCTTCCCATACGATATGCACGATTTTTTCTTCCATACATACGTGCTAACCTAGCACATCCTATGGAAAGCTGTATGTATGCCTCTGCTTCATTATTCCTTATATATTCCTCTTCCACTTCCAGCAGTTCTTCTGGTTTATATAGTTCACATAAAATACCAAGTCCTTTTGGTATTCTATAATCAAAATCCTTGTTATCCCCACAATGATGCCACTCTTGATAGGATACGTTCTCTTGTCCCTTAATATAACAAAATAGATTTCCTGTCCATTTTCCTTTTTTTTCTTTTTCAGAAGAAACATAAAGAGAAAGAGAAGAAAAAATAGTATCTACTTTTGTCAACATCGCATGGATTGTTTTTGCATCCAAATACATATCAGAAATTAGAATGACTTGTTCCCCTTTTGCCACTAACTTTTTTACCTTTTCTATATTACATGGAATCCCATGGACTACTGCCAGCTCCTGTTCCTGTTCCAGCCTACACAAATACTTTGCCTGTTCCTTTGTAATCAGGTGTTCTCTTACCAGGACCTCATAAATCTGTTCTAATGTCACCTCTTCGATTCCATCAATACAATAGGTATTTCTTGCCACTTGTTCTGCACCAATACGGAGAGAAAAAAAATTAGTTTTGACATAAGTGTTAAAATCATTCTGCTTTTCTTCCTTCAATATATGCTGCATCAAGGCATAAACTCCCTTTGGAGTTGCTGTTGCCCTAGTAATGAGTGTATCAAATACATCAAAACTATACATGTGGTATCCCTCATTTCCTTTTATTTTATATTCTCTTCCTTATGCTTCCTTACCCAATCTCATCATACATTTTTCTATTTTTAAATCCCAGCTTCTTAGCATATCTTACCATATCTGTAAAGGCTTCTGTTTTCCTGCTAACCGCTATAATTACTAAACAATTCTCCCTTTCTTCTACATAATCAGAAAGTTCTTTTATGGTATGCCCATAAAAATACTCTTTCCTTTCCTTTAAAGTGGTAACTGCAAAATCTACTTGTCTCTCCTTTTCCCGGATAGAAAACAGTTTCCAATATAATGCCTTTCCTATCTTTCCTGCTCCATAAATAATTACATGAGAAAATCCATTTAATGATTCCCGTATTTTTTCTCGTTCCTTCAGCCATTCCTCTATATATGCTTCTGGAGATTGCTTTAACTGTCTTATTATTTCCCTCTCTCTTTCTGACAGCCATTGATAACAGGATTCCTTTTCTTTCTCATACCACTCACATTCCTTTCCTATCTCTTTGGCAAACTCCATCTTTACTTCATCTGCAATACGTTCTAAAGTAAACAGATACCCACAGAGCCGAAAATGAAAACATATTTGGTAGAAGCTTTTGTCTTTTTCTTGTTGCTTTTTTAAAAACGCATGGATATAATCATACTCTTCCTTCATGGCATATGCTTTTTGCTTACTATGGAAGGAAGAGTTTGGATTATCTTGTTTATATTTATAAAATGCCTGTTCTAACACAAACACTCTTTTTGCACAATACATGGTTTGAAACCAAAACCCATTATCTTGATAGGATGCCCCTGGGGTTTCTTGGTATTGGATTTGGTTTTTTAATAAAAATTCTCGGTTATATAAAGTATTCCATGTAAACTTTTCTAAGAAAAATGCTTCTATCTCTTTTACTGGTTGTATCACCCTATGGTATAGATTTTTATTTTCACTTAAACAAGTATACTCCAGCCATTCTGTCCCATCTTCATGATCCCAGAGTTTATAGAAATCTGTTTTTACCATATCTGCCTTATGTTCCTCTGCGGCTTGGTACATTACCTCATACATCTCTTTTTCTATTACATCATCGCTTTCTACAATCCCTATATAGGTTCCATGTGCCATACGGATCCCTAGGTTCATCGTACTTCCATATCCCGTATTTTCTTTATGAATTACATAAATCCGGGAATCTTTTTTGGCATATTCCTCTAAGATTTTACCAGATTGATCGGTTGATCCATCATCCAAACATAAAATTTCCAAGTCTGAAAATGTCTGGTTTAGAATACTATCCAAACACCTTCTAAGATAAGGCTCTACATTATATACTGGCACTAATATCGTAATCTCCGCCATTATTTTCCTCCCTGCTTGCCTATTCTGTTTTCCAAAGCCACTGTTCCCATTCCTTTATAACATCTGGCTGGTTCTTTTTTTCTTTTATAGACAGATAAGAATGGTTTCCCATTTTCTCTAATAATTCTTTATCCTGATACAAGCTCTCTATTTTATCTGCCATACCATGGATATCACCAATGGGTAAAATATAGCCATGATACCCATCTTCTACATTATCCCTTGCACCAGAAGTATCAAAAACCACTGGGACTGCACCAGAAGCCATTGCTTCTTCTTGGGAAATACTATGCCCTTCTATATCAGAACAGCTTACCATAATGTCCTGCCTTTCCCAAAACTCTGGTATCTTTTCCCTTGGAATATACCCTGCCAGATGGATCACTTCTTCTAACTTATTTTTCTTTATTTCCTTTTGTAATTCGTCTTCATAATTGCCAACTCCAGCCAGTTCTATAAAAAATGGTATCTTTTTTTCCTTTAAGGATAATGCCAATGGTATAAAACGATCCACCCGTTTTTGTTCTATTGTAATCCGTCCAGCATACCCTATCTGTATTGGCTCTCCTTTTCTCAAATAGGCTCGTTCCAGTTTTTCCTTACATGGAATTTCCCATTGAATTTTATGTACCTTGTCTTTACAAAATCCTCTTTCTAATATAGTATCCTCAATTTTCTTACTTACCACAAACACTTCATCGATACTTTTCTTATTTTTTTCATAGGCGTTATAATAGACCGCATCATCACTATGTACTACTGCAATCACTTTTATTCGTTCTGGATACATTTCTTTTACGATACAAGCGGCTTCCAAAATTTGAAAGGGGAAATTACATACTATGGTACATGGTAAATATTTTATAATTTCTATTACACAGTCCCATGTCCTCTCCTTATATCTTTTTTCTTCTTGATAATCCAACATAATGGTATCTATCTGACCTGCTGAAACGGTAGGCGGATTAATATTCGTTGTAAGATATTTAATAGAATATCCCTTCTCCTGAAATTCTTTTGCCATCTGGAATACCCAAAGCTCTACCCCGCCAAGTACTAACCCATTTTCTAAATCAAATAAGATACGTTGTTCTTTTGTCTCTTTAATCACATAATTTTTTTTAATTTGTTCCTGGAATCCTTCCATAGTATAGCACTCAAAAATACACTGATCTGAAATTCCCTCTTTTATCAATTGTTCCCTGATTTCCTTATATTTTTTACAGGCAACCATAATTTCTACTGCATCCAGCTTCTTTATTTGCTCTAAAGATACAATAGATATTCCTTTATAACTCGTATTCCATAAATCAGGGTTATTATCTGCCAGATAATCCAAACGCATCCCTATTTTCAACCAAACAGATACGATCCATTTGCCAATTGTCCCTACTCCAAAAATAATTTTTTTTTTCATTTCCTATCCATTCTCTCCCACTAAAACACCATATGCCATTTTTTGCCTTTCTGGTAAATATAACCTTATATATTAAAAATTTCTATATATTTGCCAGACAAATCTTCATATAGTTTTTTATTGTAAAATATATTACATTCGCCCTCATATTCTACATTATCACTTAACTCCAACAACTGCTCTGGCAATTTTTTATTTATTTCTATCCCTTCTATATAGATTTCCTCCATAAATTCAAAAAAAGCCTCCATAATCCCTTCTTGTATTATATCTAATGCACTTAATTCTTGTTTCGTCCTTCTTTCTTCCGATAAAACTGCTTTTCCATCCCCAGCCATATCACATATGGAAGCTTCTTTTGATGTTAAAATCGTTTCTAAAAAATTTGTTTTTTCTGCCACAATGCTCCTTTCCTTTCTATTATTAAAATAGATGGCATCTATAGACAGCTCTTTATTTCTATTCCAAATATTCTTACACAAATAAAACCCCTCTAATGGCTCTTTAAAAATCTGGTTCAAGGCATAATGCACAGTTCCTTGTGAGTTTAACTCACAAAATAAATACTTCTGTTCCAATACAATTCCACATTGTTCTATATATTTTTTATAATTTTTTCTTGTTTGTTGTGCTTTTTCTTTTACAATATTGGCGTAAGTTTCATAATATTCCTCTTTTGAATGATAAATATTCTTATCATATATTTCAGCTTCCTGGATCCCAATTATTTTTTGTAAAGCTTTCTGGCAGTCCCCTTCATCGTATTCTTTTAAAATAGAGACTTGCCTATCTACAATAGCCCTTAAACATAATTTTCTAGAAGCTGCAAAATAATAAGAGGGAATTCTTTTTTTATCTGATACATATGTTTCACACCATTGATCATAGATTTTTTTTAATAAATACCCATCCCGCGTAGGAAATAAAATACCAGCATAAGTTTCTTTGGATACCTTTTTCATTAACTCTACCATATATAAAATCACCAGAGGTGCTACAAACAATTTCCCTATCATTTTTAAACAGGCTACTTTAACCACCCCAGATGTTCCATATAAAACAAAAGGATCATTAAACACTTTTGAAATCAACAATCCTATTAACCCTTTTTCATTCCAATTCTTAGCATAAACAAGTGCCTTCCGTAAACTAGACCTTTTCATCATATCCAAAGCACTTTTTATTCTATAAGTTTCTAACCCTGCTTCTCTTGCTGCATAAATATCTGCTGCTTCATTATCCCCAATATGTAATCCTTTTTTATTTCCTATTTCCTCCATATATTTATAATAAAGCCCATTACATTTGGAAACGCCATAGTCGCATGACACATATAATTTTGTATATCCCTTTATTCCCAAAGAATTCAAAATATCCGTTATTATTTCTGAGGGTAAGTACATATCCGAAATAATTGCCACTTCTTTCCCCTGTGCTATGGCATACTCCATTACATGAACCATTTTTTCTCTTTTTATCAAATACCTCTTTTCCAAGTTAATTTCTTCTTCTAGTATCCGATCTCTTTGTGCTGTACTAATTCCCGTTTTTTCTTGTAGTATTTCGTAAATCTGAAAAATATTTCCTCCACTGGAATCCCATTCTGCCTCTTGCCGTATCTTCTTAAAACCCTGAATAAAAATCCCCTGTTTTGCAATTACCTCCTCCAATTTATCAAATAAATCAGTAGGTTCTAATACTTTTCTCATAATTAATGTATCAAATAAATCAAAACTAATTGCTTCATATTGGCAAATCAATTCTTTTAACTCATCTTCATTCCTTTGATAGTATTGGACTGACTTCATATGGATATAAGGGACTCCAAATTCTGTAATTAACTCTTTTCCTTCCATATTCAATATCCTTATATTACATGCGATACACCGATCGATAATCCTATCATATATTTCTCTATAATACTTTTTACTAGCAGCTATTACTATGACATCTGCTGTCCCTTCTTCTATCTCCTCTAATAATAAAATAGGAATCCCCATAAAGTCGCCATGCGCCTTTATTCTATCTATCACACCAACAATCGTTTCCCCTGCTAGCTGCCCTACCATCCATTCTGCATTTTTTCCTGTCCCATAAAGTAATATTCTTTTATCTTCCAATTCTTTAAAACTTTCTTTTTTTCCTTGTTCCATTATTGCTAATCCTCTTTATATTTTATTTCTGCAAAATCCTACTTTTATTAGTTCTATAGATAAAATGAAGGTTTCTTTTCTCCAATTTAATTACTAAACATATCTAAATATCTGCCAGATAAATCTTCATATAGCTTTTTTAATTCTTATCGATTTCTTCCTTCCTATCTGTACCTCTTTTTTTATTCGTCTGAATTGAATAACTATCACCTAATAAATTATCATATAATGCCATATTACTTAGTTTTATGCACTCTTCCTGGTACTTTAATTTGGGGAAATAACTAAACAATGTTTCTGCCAATTTTGCAGAAATAGTTTTTCCCGGCAAATACAATTTTTCCATAAATTCTTCAAAAAATATTTCTATCCCTGCTTGCACCTCTTCCATTACTTCTATCTCTTCCTTACTTCGGCTTTCTTTTTCATAAATAGGAAGCCCATTTTTATCTATACTTTTTATAGAAGGAGTCTTATCGGTAAGAATTGCCTCTAAAAAACCAGAAAACATATTAATACTATTTAACCTAGCTGCATATTTCTCTATTTCAAAGATACTATAGATTGATAAATCATAGATAAGGTTGGTATAATACCTTATAAAATAGAATCCATCTAATGGCACTTCAAATAAATGGTTTAACGCATATTGTGTTGTCCCTTGGGAATCCAGCTCACAAAATAAATATTTTCCTTTTTTATCTATTTGCTTGTTTTCCAAATAGACATTATAGTTTTTTTCTATCTCTTCTGCCCTCTGTACCATCTTATTTTTATAAAAATCAATTGTTTCTTTTCCTTTTACTTGGCTTATCTCTTCCAATCCAACTACATTTTTTAAAAGTTCTTCTAATGTAACTACTGATAAATATTCCTTTAAAATTTGTATAATATCAGAACGGCCCATTGTTGCCTGTAATGCTAATTTACGAGAGGTAAAAAAATAAACTGCCTTTGGCAACTTCTTCCCTTCCTCTTTTTTCTCTCTAAACTGTTCATATAATTTATGTAATAAATATCCATCTCTTGCTGCAAACAGCACTTTGTCATATTCTGGAAACTTATTTACATACTCAAAAAGTTCCATTAAATATTGGATTACCAATGGTGCAAAAAAAATCGCTCCTACCTCTTTTAATTTCTTAAGCTGAACTATGCCAAAAGTACCATAAAGTGAAAAAGGACTGTTGAATAATTCAGATATTAATAGACCAATTACATTCTTCTCATTTATATTACATAGATAGCCTAAAATATTATGTAAATTAGATATTCTCAATAAATCTAATGCACTTTTTACCTGATATATTTCCATGTTATATAATTTTTCTTTTTCTATCTCTTCGTCACAGCCAATATGAAGCCATTTTTTATCTTCCCCTATCTTACTATGACATACCTCAACGAAACTCCCTTTCCTTTTCTCCTTTTCTTCATAAGACAAATAGAATTGGTGGAATCCTCTTACTCCTAATTGTTCTAATATATCTTCTAATGTTCTCCTAGGCATATATGAATTTGAAATGATATATACAATTTTCCCTTGTTGGTAAGCATATGCCATCACTTCTGCCATATCATAACGTGGCACCATCAATTCTTTTTCACATTGTACTTCCACTTCCATTATAATTTCTATTTGATTTTTTTCTAATCCTAACATTTCTTGTAAAATAGTATATATCTCTTTTATAGAACCTCCATCGCTAAGCCGTTCCGCTTCCATCCGTATTTTCTTAAAAGAATCAATGATAATGCCTTCCTTTTTTATTTTTTCTTCTACTAAATCAAATACATCGCATGGTTCCAGTGTTTTTCTCATAACCAAGGTATCAAATAATTCAAAACTGATAACATCATAATTCTGAATTTCTGCTTTTAACCCCTCTATACTTTTTCCACAATATTGCCGTAATAACTCCCTATCTATTTCATAGCCAAAATATTCCCTCAAATCCTCTCCTGCACATCCCAGTACAATCAGGTGACATACCATGCACTTTTCTTGAAGCCGGCGGAATATTGTTTCATAATGCTTCTGGGAAGCTGCAAGGATCAACACTTCTGCAGTATCTTTCTTTACATCCTCCCACAATAAGATAGGCTTCTTTTTAAATTCTCCATAACTTCTAGTACGGTCTACCACCCCAACAATCAAAAATCCCTCTAATGCCTCTATTATTTTTTCCGCTATCTTCCCTGTCCCATAAATTAATATTTTCTTTTTTTGATATTCCTGGAACCGAGAATAAATTGCTTCTTTTTCTTTATCCACCATAATTCAGTATACTCTCCCAAAATTTCAAATGGGTTCCCATCTGGCTCTTTGGATACATTACTTGATGTGCCAATTCCCCCATCTGGCGTAACTGCTGCCTGTTTTTTGCAAGATATTCTATTCTTTCTGCTGCAGCCTGGTAATCACCTAATGGTACAATATAGCCATTTATCCCATTTTCAATATCTTCTTTTACCCCTGAAGTATCGGTTACTACTGGTATTGCCCCGTTTCCCATCGCTTCCATAATACTAATACTTCTTCCTTCATAATCTGCTAAGTTTATACAAATATCCTGGCATTTCCAAAAGGCAGGAATTTCCTCATGTGGTAATTTGCCTAAAAACCTTACTTTTTTTGTAAGTTTATGCGCTTTTATTTCTATTTCCATCTCTTCTTTTACTGACCCATCCCCTGCTAATTCCATTTCAAATAAAATTTCTTTCTCTTCTAATTGCATAATCAGTTTTAGCAATAAATCCATTCTTTTCTGGGAATGTTCCATGCCATCCATACGCCCTGCATATCCTATTCGGATTGGCTCCTGTCCCTTTTCTGTATAACTCCGCTTTAATGTCTCTTCACATACAAATGGGCAAGTCATAGATTCTATTCTATCAGGAGAAACCCCTTTCTTTATCATTTCTTCTCTTATATCCCTACTTACTGCAATATACAAATCGGTACACTCCCTAAACCCCATATATCCATTATAAAGATGTTCCCCACTATTATGTATCACAGATATCACCTCCACCATATCTGGATAATAATATTTTAATATATAAGCAGCTACCATTACCTCATCTGGCATACAAGTTATCACTTTGCAAGGCAGCTTTTTTCGTAATACATCCACCACATTTTTCACAGACTCTATCGAAAGATATTCTTTATGATCAATCTCTGTATATAAAATATGGCTTGCTATACTATGGGGCACTTGATACTTTCCCGCATCAGAAACAATAAATATATTTTCTTTTCCTGCTTTTATCATAGCTTCACAAAGACTCATGGTCCACGTCTCTACTCCCCCTAAACCAAGCCCATTTACACAATCAAATATAATATTAATTTCTTTCTCTTTTTTTTCCTTTTGCCCTAAAATTTTCTTTTTTATTATTACATTCTCTTTCAGTAATTCTAATAGTAATTTACAATAACTGATTTCCTTTTTTAACTGCCCTGGTTGCGTTTTTTCTATTTCTTTCCTTACTTGTCCTATCTTATCTTTGTCTGCTATAGTAATACACAAATTTGCATTTGGGTACTCTTTCATAGATATTGGTGGTTTTATTGGATATCCTTCTATATGGCTTCCCCACTTATCAGAAGAAGAATCTACAATCACAACCTTTTGTATTGGTGTCTCTTGTAACATCTTACACAATGTTCTACAACGTCTACCTGCCCCATATAGAATTAAACTATCTAACATCCTTCTCTACCTGCTCCGCTGCTGGTATAATACCTGCATCTTTTCCACTACAATAGTTACACATATCCAAATAGCCTTTTTCTGAATATCCCATAGTAAACTCCAATAATTCTTTCTTCCCTTCTTCTCCTTCCAGTTGCTCCAAATCTAAATAATCGGTTTCGCCTACATTTATACTTAAATTTTCAGATACACTTCTTGCCATAACACAATAATAAAACCTGTTTTCTCTTACTTCTCTACAAGGTGTATGGCACCGATCAAAAACCTCTATTAACTCCTTACTTTCTCTTTCTCGACTTCCCTCTTCAAATCCATAATCAAACCATTCCGTTTCTTCATTTCCCAAAACATAAGAAATCCCATATTTATCTAACCTATCTATCAAATGTTGATGAGATATTTTTAACCTAGGAATTTGCTTCGCATAATTCGAAATACGAAACAGGACATTATATTTTTGGCAAGCTTCTAATACTTCCTTTTTTGGAAGAATGGTTCCATTTGTCGTAATGCAATAAATTGCCATTTGCTTCCGATACTTTTCTCCTATATAACAAATTGCTTGTGCCAATTCTTTATATAATAATGGTTCCCCTCCTATTAATACAAATTCCTTGATAACATCTACTTTTGCAAAGAAGGAATCTGCACTTTTATATACCTGTTGTAATGTTAAATCCTTTGCCGTATTTCCCACTGCATAACACCCATGGGCACACTTTTTGCATTTTAAAGAACACCGTTCTGTTACGGTAATCTGTGCTAAAGATACATAAGATTTATGAAAAAAATAAACAGACAAAATTGGCAATATTTGATTATAAAACTCCTCATAAAAAAAATAATCTTCTTTATATATTAGTTGTAAAGATTGAATCTGTTTTTCTATTGCAAGAGCATTTTTCTTTGATGCTGCAATCACTATTAACCCATTATGGTTCTTTATATACTCTTCCACAGAATATACTTTTTGTCCTTGGAAACCTTGTTGCTGTTTCACTATATCATTATCTATAAATCCCTTTAAGCAACCATAAAACTGTAATGTAATAGCAAGGGTATTCCCTAGCTTTCCTGCACCAAAGATATATATTTTTAATGGCTTATCAAACCTTTCTGCCAACTTATCTGCTACTTTATCTAACTCATGTATTTTATTCTTCCATATCATATAAAAACCCTTCCTTTCTCACAAGCAATACCTTATCCTTATAGTATTTAAAATGAATAATAGCAATCTATATCCATTAATTTTTATCTTATTCTAACTGTATTAAAATTAGCATATATTCCTTATATCTGTCCTTTGATAAAACTCTTCAAAACTTCTATACGTTTTCCTGCACCAAAACATATAATCTGTTTTATATTTACCATATTTTCTATAAATTTATTTTTTGAGCACACCTTTAACATTCGTCATTCTCTTCCTTTTCTTCGTTTAATAATACTACTTTATCTTTTTTTATCCCCATTTTCATTAATTCACGCATAACATTCTTAGATGTAATATCACTTTTTATTGCAACTACTATTTTATCAAACTCAGCTCCTACTATGCTTTCTATGCCCACTATATTTCTATCTTTATACTCTTTATACGCCTTATCTACCCATAATATTAATTCACAATATGCTATTTTCATAATCTGTGTATAATAAGATTGTCCAATAACGCCTGCACCATATAAAATAATCTTATCTCCTTTTTTTATCTTATCAAAAGGAAATAGATATTCAATTTTTCTACTTAAATTTCCATATACCCTTTGTTTTAAATTCACAGAATAAATATAATATTGATCTACTTGTTTCATCAAAATCTTATCTTCAACAAATTGTTCTTTCATATGGCAATACCATATGTATAATTTTTCAAAAAATCCTTCTTCTACTATATAAGAAGGTATATCATTTGTTTTTCTTTTTCTATGGTTATAAAAGGAAAATTTAACTATTTCTAAAGAATTTATCATTTTTATTAATGGATAAATAATCGCTGCATCTTCTCCATAATAAAAGCTTTTATTAGATAATAACGCAAATGCCCTTATCAAAAATTCTTTTTTAAATATCTTAATACAAAGAGAAGGATCCAAGCCCGGACCTCCTCTTATATTATCCCATATCATATTTGGATATATTATTTCTTCTATTTTTTCTTTATTATAAAATCCTTCTTGATAAGAACTATATTGTTTCACACAGTAAGATTCATTATAATACCTAGTAATGCCAAAGCAGATTAAATCAACATCTTTTTTCATTATATCTACTGCTTTAATATATGAATCCTTTATTAAAAAATCATCTGCATCTACAAAAGTTACATATTTAAACGAGCTTAACTCTAATCCTTTATATCTTGCGTATAAAAGCCCTTTATTTTCTTGATGGCAGACTTTTATTCTTTTATCGATTATCGCATACTTATCACAAATCTCCCCACTAGCATCACTTGATCCATCATCTACTAATATAACTTCCAAATTTTTTAACGGTTGAGATAAAATACTTACTATACATTGTTCTAAATACTCTTCTACATTATAAACTGGCACAATTATAGATAACAATTTTTATTCTCTCCTTTATATCTATGAATCCTTAATAAAACTATTATCCAACACAATCATTTTTACTATATATTTTATACAAAGCTATTAAACTCATAAATACACTTTGAAACATACTTTACCTCCTCATCACATAGCTGGCTGCTGCAAGGTATGTTTACTATCAAATTATAAAAATAATAAGCTTGTACAATATTATATTTGGATTCATTTTTATAAGGTCCTAATGTATGTATTAATTTCCATATTGGCCTAGATTGAATTTGATGTTCTGTTAAATATTGAATTAATTTATCCCTATCTTTTGACTGATATGAATAAAACCAATAGTTTGGCCTAATATTTCCACGAAATGGTTTTAAGTTAATTCCAAGCCTATTATATAATTCATAATTATTTTTTTTCTTTTCAATAAACTCTTCTAATTGTTCCAATTGTGCTAATCCTAAAGCTGCCTGTAAATTTGTCATTCGATAATTATACCCTATTTCATCATGATCAAAATACACCATATCTGACTTTGCCTGTGTAGATAAATGTTTACATCTATCTAATAATAAAGCATTATTAGAAACAATCATTCCTCCACCACCAGTTGTTATAATCTTATTTCCATTAAAAGAATATACTCCTATGTCCCCAATTGTTCCTGCATACTTTCCCTTATAAACTCCTTCTGTATAATATGAACCTAATGCTTCCGTTGCATCTTCTACTACTTTTATATGATATTTCTCAGCAATTCTCATAATTTCATACATATCTGCAAGATTCCCAAATACATGCACTACTATTATTGCCCTAATACATTTATTTGTCTCTTTATGTATTAATTTATCTTCCAAGACTTGGCACTCTTCTTCACAAAATTTTTCCACTTTAGAAACATCTATTGTTAAAAATTCATCACAATCAAAAAAGATAGGTGTAGCACCAACATATTTTACAGGATTCACTGCAGCAATAAATGTTAAAGTAGGAACCAATACAATATCTTCTTTCCCTATTCCTAAACTAAGCATAGCTAAATGAATTCCTGCTGTCCCACTTTGGCATGCAACAGCTCCTGCTGCCCCAACATAGTCTGCTATCTTATTTTCAAATTGTCCAATTTGTTTTCCTGATGTAGAAACCCATTCTGTATCAATAGTTTCTAATACATATTTTTTCTCATTTCCATTAAAGTTAGGTACAGATAATGGTATAAATTTTTTCATTTATTTTATCACTTTCTAAATATTATAAATATTTGTCTTATAATAAGCCAGGTTATTAGATAACCAACTAATCGTTTCTTGAATCCCTTTTTCTAAAGAATACTGTGGTACCCAATTTGTTAGTCTTTTTATTTTTTCATTGTTCCCCATTAACCGGTTTACCTCACTTTTATCTGGTCTTAATCGCTCTTCATCACACACAATCCTTGCAGAAGTATTTATTTGTTTTATAATTTCATTTGCTAATGTTCCTATAGAAATTTCTTTCATAGTTGCAATATTAATTTCTTCACCAATTGTATGTACTGACTCATAGATTTCTTTAAACCCATTTACTGTATCCAAAACATAATTAAAATCTCTAGTTGGAGTTAGGGAACCTAATTTAACCTCCGTATTACCTGCAAGTAATTGTCCAATAATAGTTGGAATAACCGCCCTAGCCGATTGTCTTGGCCCATAGGTATTAAATGGTCTTACAATAGAAATTGGCATATTAAAACTACGATAAAAACTTTCTGATAATCTGTCAGCAGCAATTTTTGTTGCGGAATAAGGTGATTGCCCTTGATATGGATGCTCTTCATCAATAGGGACATATTTGGCTGTCCCGTATACTTCAGATGTTGATGTAATTAAAATCTTTGAAACATTTGAATATCTGGCTGCTTGCAAAATATTCAATGTTCCCTTTATATTTGTTTCTACATAAGAATCTGGTGAATGATAACTAAATGGAATAGCAATTAATGCTGCTAAATGAAAAATTCCTTCTACATTTTTAACCGCCTCCCTCACTCCATTTGGATCACGAATATCACCATAGAAAACTTCAATTTCATTCTTTATCTTTTTAGGCAGTGTATCTATCCAGCCATATGTCCCAAGAGAATTATAATGTACAAATGCTTTTACCTTATAATCCGATTTAACCAATAATTCTAATAAATGGCTTCCAATAAATCCACCTGCACCTGTAACCAATACATTTTTCATACTTTTTTCCTTTACTTAGCTATTTCCCAGGATAATATTTTTCTATACATCCTGTTTTTACATGATATATTAAAATTTCTGTAACACCACTAGGAGAATTTGCTGCAACAGCAACTTGTTGTATTGCACTAATATTTAACGTTTTATCATCAAATACATATGACCACATATTTAAAGACTCTCCATAGTCTAAATTATCCCACATATATTGGCCTGATATTGTCTTAAAAGCAAAAAACGGTTGTGTCCCAAATATATGGTTCTTTGCCTTTATATAAAATATTGCTGAATCATGTTCTTCATCTATACATGGCCTTATTTCTAAACCAACACTTTCCGGTAATAAATTCTCCGCTTTTTGCATAGCAGTAACTGCATTAGAAAAATGAAACTTAACGTCAGGATACTCTTTTGATACTCTCTGGATCAAAAGCCGCACATATTCTATTTCTTCCCTCATATCCCGAAAATCATGATTCGAAAAGGATAATATTGTTGGCCCTTCTTCTGCTTGTATAAAAGCTTGCCTCACATCCTCTAACCCTAATTTCACTAATCTAGAATCTAAACTTAAACACCTTGTTATCCATCTATGGCAACTTCCGGGAAGCTGGTAATCTTCATAACTTGGATGATATGGGTGCCATTTTTTTGTAGCCCTCCTCCAATCTCCATATCTGCCTTCTCTTAGATCTGGCTGTCTTTCTTCATTCATTTTATAATAAGAATTACAAGAATAATCAAACGGAATCCATTGTTCCAAAAACCAATGTGCATCTGGCCGTTCTGCTTCCATTCCAGCACGATAAGCAGCCGGGAATGAATGATTGTCAATAATCCTTCTTGCTAAAATTTGGAAAATATTATTAGAATTTACATATGCTGTACCTGCATAATTATACGCCCCATTAAATGGTAACGGATGATAATGAAATTGTAATAAATCTATTTTTTCACTCTTATTTTCATATAATTTAGAATAATAATGCGTATACACATTCCCAAATCCTGCATCCCTTCGCCTAGGATTATTTCCAGTAAATCCTACATGGTCTAAACAAAACCAATTATATACCCATCCATTCCCATCAGAATCTAATAATCTTTCGCGAAATTCTTTGGACATTAATTCATCTAATATATTATCAATTTGATCCCAAGTCCCTAATGTTTGGATACGTTTTTCTGCAAATGCGTCCGCAACCAAATCTTCTACTCCATTTAAATCAATTTCTTTATTTTGAAGCCTTTTTAAATTTTCTTTAGAAGCTGCTAAATCTACACCAAATATTTCTTTCAGCCTTTTAAATGAAGCATCTATCGATTCATAAAGAGGCCCTTCTGTATCAATACAATGTACAATATATACATCTTTACTCAATCATATCCCCACCTTTATCTAAAAATCTTGTAATTGTATAATCTCATCATATCCTATATCTCTTTTTGCTGTTTTTCCAACCACAAATTCATAATATTGGGGTGAAATACCAGAACCAGGCCGTTTATAATCTAAATCTTCTATTTGAATTATATCGCCCTTCTTAATTTCTTTTGCAGCAACAATACTCCTTTGAAAAGCTTCCCTTCTCTCTGTGGTTTCATATACACGCCGCCTATAATTCCCAAGCATTTTATAACCTATACTAGTAGCATCACAAATAGCCTTTAGTTCCGAAGAATCTGCTGAAATTTTATGATCCCAGCCAACCATATTTTTATCTAATGTAAAATGTTTCTCTATTATTTTTACCTTTTTAGCTATAGACATAATTGGCGCAACAATGCCTATTGTATGATCAGAATAACCTACTGGATAACCATAAGTTTCTCTAAGCATATCTATATTATTTAGATTTACTTCTTCCTCTTTTGGAGGATAAATAGAAACACAATGTAACAACACTATTTCTCTACAGCCTTCTTGTTCCAAACATTCAACAGCATTATTTATTTCTGTTAAACCACATAACCCTGTACTAATAACAATCGGCTTTTTCTTTTTTGCCACATATTTTAAAAATGGAATATTATTTAAGTCCATTGAAGCAATCTTTAAAAAAGGTACTTCCAATTCATCTACTAATAAGTCAACTTCCCTATTTGAAAATGGAGTAGAATTAAAATCTATTCCTTTTTTTTCACAATACCTTTTTAATTCCTTATGATTTTCAATACTTAAATGATATTTATCTACAATTTGTTCTAAAGTATAATCTGTTCTATTTCTATAATCATCTTTTAAAAAATAATTATCATTATATGTTTTTTTTGAAAAAATAGATTCTTTTGACCATGATTGAAATTTAACACAGTCTGCGCCGCAATCTACAGCTTTATCTATTATTTTTTTAGCTAATTCTATATCTCCATTATGGTTTGCACCAATTTCTGCTATCACATAGGGTTTTATATAATCTTTAAGCATATCTGAATAAATAAACATATTTTTATCCTTTCCTATTTAATATATTTCTATAATATTCCATATACTCATCTGCAACTCTTTCCATGGAAAAATATTTTGCATATTCTAAGATAAAATCTCTATTCCAATCTTTGTATGCCCATCTTTCAATAGCATCTGCAAGGGCTTTATCTGTCCTTTCTTTTGCAAAACAAGAGATATAATTATTATCAAAATCCACAGCACATTCCACATCTGAAAACATTATTAGTGGTAAACCATATGTAATTGCCTCTAATGCGGCGATACTTAATCCCTCTGTAATACTTGCCATAATAAACCCATCAGAAATAGAATAATATTCTTTCATTTGTAAACTACTTAATACACCAACATATTTTATAGAATTTTCTAATCCTGCATTTTTTATTTCTGTTTGTAACATACCATTTATTCTATCATTACCACAAAATACAACTCCTATTTTTTCTTTCACTTCTTGTGGTAAAATCTTAAATGCCCTTACAATCTGCAATTGGTTTTTTCGCATTGTCAATGTGCCAGGACATATTAAAAGTTTCTTTCCATTTAATTTTAATTCTGCTTTTAATTCTTTTTTTATTATATCTGCCTTAAAATCAGTACCATTCTGTATTACTTTAATTTGTTCAGGATTCAAATTAGAATATTCTGTAAAAATTTTACCTGCAAGCCCTTTTCCTACTGCAACAATATTTATATTAGGTATAGTATATATTTCTTTTTGCCAAATAATATCTCTGTCATTTACATTAGATAATTTTTGTTCTTTACCTATAAATGCATGGGCCGTAAAAACATATGGGATTTTCCTTTCTATACATATCTTTATACATGCTCTACAAAAATCTCCACAATCATGGATATGTACTATATCTGCATTTATATTATCTAATGCTTTTTTAAAAGCTAATATCATAATTTCCAAATGGGATTTATTTATGTATTTATCTGCTACACTTTTAGAATCTACAATATGAATATTTCCTATTTTCATAGCAGGCAAATATTCTTTTCCTAACAACAAATAAGATTCTATTTTTCTTCCAATATACTCACATAAATCTCTTACAACAATTAATCCATTTGCCCCATCTGCAAAACCTTCTAATCTATCATCTGGTATCTTCCATATCACAGATAATACTTTCACTATATTTCACCTATTCTTTCTTCTTTTTTATATAATATATTTGGTTCCCATTTATCTAATTTTTGAAACACATCTTCCAATTGCAATAAAATCTTTTTATGCTTTTCTTCATTCCATTCTTTTATATATTCTTTATATTTCCATGTACCCAACTTTTTTCCATTAGCTTTTAATTCTAAACCATCCATTGCTAAGAATGGATCATCAAAAAATATACTTCGGTACGGTATATATTCCCAATTATAAAACAAATAATTTAAACTATAAAATTGATATAATCCTTCTTCATCACTTTTTTTATCCAAATTACCTAAATTTAAAATTAAGTCATCATATTCTTCTTTTGTCTTTGGATTCCAATTAAAGTCAAAAGAACAATGTGGATTAATTCCTGCATTAATGACTTGTATTCCAATTTCTGGATATTCATGGCCTATTGTCCCATAAACAGTTAATGCAAAATCTGCACCTTCTTTTTTTAATTGAATTGGAGAAATATCTGAAGGAATTTTTTTAATTTTTGTATATTTCTTTAATAACATATCAATAATTATCATATCCCTTCTTTGGGCAAAAGGATGCATCTTTAAATACCAATCATAATTAGGTGTTTTTTCTGAAAGTTCTCCTAAATGGCACAACCATGAAAAATAATTATTATCAAATATTTGTTCTCCACACCAATAACAGTCCTCTTCAAATATATGTGGACATATTATAATTTTTATTTTATTGTTCTCTTCTAATACTCTTTCTTCTTTTATTTTCTCTGCAAAAGTAAAATTATTTTTATTTGTATAAAAAACCTCCTCTATACTTCCTTGTAGCCTTTTATTAATATGATCCTTTGCCCATTCTATCCCATATACTTGTTCCTCTTCTGTCAATTGGTTCCACATTTCTTTAAAATAAGGATAAGATGGCCTATCACAAAAATCTATTGTAACTTTTGCCATTTTATAACCTACTGCATATGTTGGTATTCCTTTAGTAATTGCTATATCCCTAATATACCCATCCCAAGAAACCCCATCTGCAAGTAATACAACCTTTATATCATTTTCATAAATATAATGATACCAGAATACTATTGTAGAAACTGATTTTTGTAAAAATAAATACATACTTTTATCTTTTACATTAAAATTAGGTATATACCCCCGCAATAAATCACGGATTATCGTAGTACCAAAATTAATCCCATATATTTTTATACTTTTCCAATCTTCCCATGTTGAAATACCATCCCATATAGAGTTAAGTATTTCCTCTGCTTCATTTTTCTGATTTTCCTTTAGTTTGGTATCTATTAGGGCATTCACATTAAACGCTTTATATATATCATAAATTACCCTAGAAGCATTAGAATAATCTGAACCATACCTAAAATAAGCATATATTGCAGCATTATATTTTTCTGCAAAATAATTCGAACAATAAGCATATATTGTTGACATTAAATCATGCCTATTATCAAATGCTACCAAAATTTTATTTTGTGCATTATTTTTTCTATATTTCCCCCAAACAGTATGAAGAAATTCAATATACTCTTTTGTGTTGGTATCTAAATGAAATAAACACATTTCATCCCAAACAAAAAAATCCTTGCCAGGTAATAAATCCATTTCTAATAACTGGTTACAAATTTCTAGCGCATAACGATAACTTGTAACAACTATAGGCTGCTTTTTTCTTTTTTCACTTAAACAATTATCCAAACTTATAATACGCTTACCACAAAAATAATTATTTTTCCCAACCCTATTATTATCAATATATGCTATAATATTTACATCTCCTGATAAATCTTTTTCAAACTGTTCAGCATCTACTCCAGCACCAAATACAAATATTTCTTTGTCCAAAAATAATTCTTTGCAATCTTCGTTATTTAAAAAAAGCCTTTTATTCAATAAGATTTGTTCCCATGTTCTTTTTTTGCAATATAAATTCTGCATACTCAAAATCCTCCAATGTATCAATATCAATGGATTCTCTTCTATCCATAATATATGGAACAGTTCGCTCACAATAATATGTCCGTTTTTTTTGTAATAAATTATAATTTAAAATATATATAGCACCATTAGGTATATACTCTATATTATTTTCCTGCCGATTATGTACATTTCCATTTTTTAACCCATATCCTGCTGGGGATAAAAAACCTTCCTTATTTATAGACAAATACCAACTAATTGGAATATCAGCTTCTACTACAGATATCAATGTTTTAGCTTTTTCTTTTATAAACAAAGAATATGCCTCTTCTATATGGTAAGATGTCCGTAATGGGGCCGTTGGCAACAATACCATAAAGGGCTCCTTTTTATAACCTTCTCCCAAATATTCTATTACATCTAAATATACATCTATTGCTGACGCATTATCAGTTGCTAATTCTTTTTTTCTTAAAAAAGGAACTTCTGCCCCATACTTTTTTGCAATCTCAGCAATCTCTTTACTATCTGTACTTACAACTATCCTATCTAGCACATTTGCAGTACATGCAGCCTCAATTGTATATGCGATTAACGGCTTGTCCAATAAATATTTTATATTTTTTCCAGGCAATCCCTTCGAACCGCCTCTTGCTGGTATAATTGCTAACATATACTATCCCATCCATTTTGTCTAATTTTATATTATTTGATCTAAAGAAATAATATTTGCATCTGGCTTATATTCTATAATAATTTTAGATATTGCATCATTTGCAAAATAAAAATTATATTTTGCATCATAAAATTCTGTTGGTATATGCTCTACCTCTTTTATATTTCTTTCTTCTAAAAAATCTATAAAACCAGTTTCTATAAAATGTAATATACCCTCCAAGTTAGAAACACACCAATCAAATGGCCAGAAAAATTTCTTAATCCATATTTCTTTATCGAGCTAGCTACCCCACATGCACAGCCCATGGAAATAATATTATTAAATTTATCCAACCATACTCACTCCTTATTTCTTTAGTAATAAAAACCAATTAAAATCATCCATAGGAAAAGCTTTATCTTTATGATAAATAAAACCATAATCTAATAGTTCCAAATCCTTATATTTTTCCAACATTTCTCCTGCAAAATCTCTTTTACATAATTGTCCATTATAGCCCCTATAATTGACTTCTACTGGAACAGGATTATAATATTCTATTATTAATATATATTTTCTACTATAAGAATATAATTTTTCATATACTTTTTCCAATTTATCAGAATCAATATAAATCAAAACTCCATTTACAAATGTTAAATCATATTGTTTATCTGCCTCAAAATTATATATGGATGTATTATGTACATTTACATTTTGTATTAAAGAACATTCTTTTGCTGCTTTCTCATTTATTTCTACTACATCCATACATATTGTAGGGTACAATTTCTGTAATGCAATTTCATTATATCCAATATTGCTCCCTACTTCTAAAGAGCTATGAATATAATCTGCCCTAGATAAACACTTCGCCAAATTCCCTACTCTACATGCTATCATCATCTCGCCACAGCGGTTCCTATCTGTATATTCATCACCAAAATTACCTTTCCAAAAACTTTCATGTTCTGTTTCTTTCATTACCATTTTAGCCTCCACATCAAATAACTATTTTATCTATTTTTATACTTTTTCATTACTAACTGTAATTAAATTCCACCAAAAATATTTTTTTTCTTTATCCAAATATTGATATTCTTTTTGGTTTTTATATTGTTCATATTTTATTTTATAATAAGAATCATATTTTTTTAAACTTTCATAATGCTTTTGTTTTACTTCGATTTCGTGCTTTATATTATCTCCATTAAATTCTTGTATTCCTACTATATTATTTTCATGTAATCGATAAATTGTATAACATTCTTTTACTTTTTTTCCAAACATCCCTTCTAACAATAACCTAGAAAACAAATACCAGTCAAAAATTTCATAACAAAATTCTTCCAAAGAATTAATAAATCCTATACTTATTTTTTTCATATTCAAGGCGGTATTAGACAACCCTAAAAAATTATATTGCCCAATTTCTTTAAAACTATATATATGCTCTGGAAATATTGGCATTAATTCTATATTGCAATTATTAATTAATTGATTATAAAAAAAAGCTGCTCCTGGATAATTGATATATGTTTGTATCGTATTTCCTATACGTGTATTAGAAAAAGTATCATCACAATCACCAAGAATTAGTAAATCTGTCTCTTCTAATTTTGCTCTTCTTAATAACTCTATCCTTAATTGGATAGGAGTCTTGTTTTCCATTTTAATCACTTTAACCTGAAAACTATAACTAGATAGCATCTCTTCTAATTCAAACGGATTTATATCATCATTTATCAATGTTACAGAAAACTCTTTATTTATCATCTTTTCTATAGAAATAAAAAATTCTGGTAAATATTTTTTTGCTTGATTATATACCACACTTCCAAATACTACTTTCATTTTTATTAATTCCTAACTATTCCTTCTGCTTGCTTATTGCCCCAAACCCCATATAACTTCATTTCTTTTGGAACATCTCTTAAGATAATACTTCCTGCCCCAATATTGCTATATCCACCAATTTCTAACCCTTGAATAATTGTAGTATTCGCACCTATAAAAGTATGATCTCCAACTATTACATTTCCACATAGTACTGCTTTTACAGAAACATGGGTAAAATCTCCTATCTTACTTTCATGCTCAATTACAGCCCCAGAATTAATAATACACATTTTCCCAACTTTACTTTTAGCATTAATAATAGCCCCTTTTCCTATATAAGTCCCTTCGCCAATAAAAACATTATCCGCAAGAACCGCTGTTCTATCTACAATTACTGGTAACTGAAACCCAATATCTTTCACTTTTTTATACAATATATCCCTAATATTTGTTTTACCTAAATACCCAATACAAATTACTGCATTATTAACTCCCTTATGATACATATTATATAGAACATTATCTTCTCCCAAATATGGATATGCTATTGTTTCCTTTGCCTTTTTTACATCTGTATAGCCTATAATATCGTATTCCCCCTCTTGCCTGATACTATCTGCTACACTTTCTGCATGCCCACCATATCCTATTAGAATCATTTTCTTCATTTTCTACATTCCTTCAAAACTTTTCCTCATTTTTTCCAATTCATCTATTTGTCCCATATCTAACCATGATGCTTCACTAATTGGATATACCCCTACTGAATTTCCCTTTTTCCTATAATTATCAATTACCTCTGGAAATTCAATTTTGTTATTATCTGGCACCATATTTAAAATTTCTGAATCAATAATATAGCATCCTGTATTGGCAAAAAATGATATTGTTGGTTTTTCTTCCATTAATGTAACTGTCCCATTTGATCCTGTATGGACAATTCCATATGGGATCTTAAAATTTTTTAAAGAACATATCATTGTAATCCTATTCCCACTTTTTATATGGTGCTCAAAAATATCAGAAAAATTTTCTTTTACTAAAATATCACAATTTGATAAAATAAATGGGCCATTTATTTTATTTTTTAATAATGCTAATCCTCCGCCTGTCCCTAATGGCTTTTCTTCATCAATATATTCCAAGTGATATTTATAATTCAGTTCATTAAAATAAGCTTTAATCATATTTTTCTTATAATTTAAAATAAGATAAAAATTTCTACAACCATATCTACAAAATTGATCAATAATCCTCTCTAATATAGGCTTATCCCCAATTGGAATCAATGGTTTAGGAAGTACATGAGTATATGGCAATAGGCGTGTCCCTTTTCCACCTGCCATAATAACAACAGGAATATCCTTTAATCTCTGTGATATACTATATACATTATGATCACTATTATAAGTATTAAACACAATATCTATTACCTGATGCTCTTCATCAATTATAGGTAATGCCCGCATCCTCTTTTCTATCATAATTTTCAATGCTTGTTCCCTATCTATCCCTATTAAAAAATATGGATTTTTCTGCATAATTTCAGATACATTTATATTTAAGTCACCTGTTTTAATTAACCATCTACGAATATCTCCATCTGTAAGAGCACCAATTAATCGTCTTTGTGGATCAACAATAAATAATATCCCACTACCAGTAATATCTATTTTTCTCATAGAATCTACTATTGTCATCTCAGGATACCCTATATACTTTTCTATTTCCTCATGTTCCATTGATTTTACCCCATTAATCTTTTAATTAAATATTAAAATATATTTTATTCTCCTATTTTCCTATATACCAATGGTTCTTTTATTTGTATTGCTGGCTGAATACTTTGCATATGGTTATTAGGGCCATCACAATAATTACATGCCTCTATATACTCTTTCTTTAATAAATTTTTTATTTCCTCTGCCAGTTTTCTTTTATCTTCTTTCCAATGTAACAAATCTACAAAATCTTTTTTTTCTATTTCCATTGCCCCTATATTCATTGCATGGGCTGATCGTGGGCATCTATGTAACTGCCCTTTTAAAAAAGTAAGACAGTTCCGTTCAAAACAATGAGAAAATATCTGCTTCATATAATCTATGCTATATCCCCTAAAATCAAGGTTTCCAGCATCTTGCCAAGCATCATATTTCCGTTCAAAAAATACAATATTATATCTTTTTAAAACATCTACTAAAGCTCCTACTTTTTCTCTGTTAATTCCATAATTTGAAATATGGACTTTTACTTTCTTTTTCTGTAATGATTTCAATATTGTTTCGTTTGGGATAATTGTTCCATTTGTATATACAGATATACTCTGAATATTCTCCCTATCATGATACCAATCAATTACCTTATACATATCCTTATTCATAAAAGGTTCTCCACCAAGAATCCGAATTTCTGCAATTGTAGAAACGGTATCTAATAATAAATCAAACGCTTCTCTATATTCCTCTAAAATAATATCCTTTGGCGAACGATAATACTGCATTAAATGTGTGCAATCCCTACATTTCAAAGAGCATCTTTCTGATACTACAAATTGAACCCTATTTAAAACTAAATCATTATTAGATTCTCTATTATGTACTATATCCATATAATGTTGCCTATTTGCATACATTTCTTTAGCACGGTTTGAAAGTTTTTCTTCAGGGATATTACTATTTAACAATTCCTTCATATGAAATACTTCTACATTTACTTCTTCTAAAGAATAAGCAATTTCATTATAATAATCCGCAGAAGCAATAATTACATTTGCCTTTGGCATTTTTTTTAAATTTTCAAGCCGTATTACTGGAATATCAAAATAAAATTGTTTTTCTTTTGCCTGATCACAATAATAATCTGGCAATATCCCCATTTCCTTTAACGCATAATAAGCAATCTCTCCATATACGCTTGCCCCATATATAATAATAGGTTCCTCTTTATTATAATTATCTTTTGTAAAGCTTTTTATTTTTTTCATAATATTTCCTCATTATTTGAATATAAAAACCATTCCATTATACTTTCTTTACATTCTATATTTTGCCATTTGGATTCCAGCATAAATAGCATCTAACATACTCTCTTCATTCGCCCTGCCTTCTCCTGCTTTTCCAAATGCTGTCCCATGATCTACAGAAGTCCTAACAATTGGTAATCCAATTGTACAATTTATCCCACTTAAAGACTCATATTTATCCTCTTGCAAATTATATTTAAACCCGCTAAGTTTTAAAGGAATATGTCCTTGGTCATGGTACATAGCTACAATAATGTCATACTGCCCTGCTTGGCATTTTACAAAAACAGTATCTGGTGGTTCAGGGCCTTTTACACAAATCCCCATTGCTTCTGCCTCTTTAATAGCAGGAATTATCTCCTCTTCTTCCTCTTTTCCAAATAATCCATTTTCAGAACAATGTGGGTTCAACCCTGCTACCCCAATTTTAGGAGTTTTATATCCCAACTCCTTCATTCCTTTGTCTGCTAATTGAATTACCTTTAAAATACGTTCCTTCTTTACATGGTCACATGCTTCTCTTAAAGAAACGTGTGCTGATACATGAATTACATGCAGAGATTTACTTGCAAGCAGCATTGCAAAATCTTTTGTTTTGGTATATTCTGCAAAAATTTCTGTATGCCCACTATATGGATATCCTGCCATATGAAGTGACTTCTTATTAATAGGGGCTGTTACAACTGCCTGTACCTTTCTAGCTAACGCTTGTTTTATCCCATATATCACATATTGAAAAGAAGCTTCTCCACATATTGCACTATTTTTTTTATACTCCCACTCTCCACTATGTACTTTATCTATATTTATATAATCAATATATCCATATTCACCTTTCGCTTCTGCAACATCTAATATCTTCCTTAATTTTATTTTCAAATTACAAAACTTTACTGCATCTTCTAAAACGGCATAATCTCCTATTACCACTGGAATACAATTTTGATATACCTCTTTATAATTTAACGCTTTTACTATAATTTCTGCTCCAACCCCTGCTGGATCACCCATTGTAATCGCTATTCTCACTCTACTCATAATCCATCTCCAAGCATAATTTTTTCTCGAATTTCTGTAGTAGAAATTCCTTTTGTGTATGGGACATACACAACATCTACCTTTTTTTCGGCAAGCACTTTTTCAAAATAATTCCAACGTTCTGTCCCTTTCCAGTCATCACCAATAAAGATTACATCAAAATGGTACAATTCCCATAACTTTAGCTTGTCCCGAAAACGATTAATTTCTACTTGGTCTACTCCTTTAATCGATTCTATAATCCTTTTTCTTTCCTTTTCGTTAATAATAGGCTTATGATGTTTATATTCCTTTACCACATCATCTGCATGTACACCCACAATTAAATACTCACAATTCTGCTTTGCTGTTTGTATCATATTCAGATGGCCAACATGAAATAAATCATATACACCATCTGTATATCCAATTTTATATTTTCTTTTCTCTTCCAACTTTTATTATTCCTCCAGTAGTTTTAATTTAGAAACCGGATGTATCTTTCGTTTTTCTATTGGTGGCATTTCCATATAATCCCCATATTTTATATAAAGATATCCATTATAATCTTTTGCTCCTGGCAATACCATATCTTCAAACGGATATTTTACTAAATCGGTATACCACTCTCTTTTATAACCATACACTCCTTTTGGTGTTGGAAAAGTTAAAATACGAACCAAATGTGTTTTTTTCTTTCTGCCTTTATCAATAAACTTTTGATAACTTTTTAAAATCAATTCCATTGGTATTTTACTCATTATTTTATATATAATTTGTATCAACCTGTTTTCTTCTGTTCTACTTCCTACTTCTGACCAAAATAATTTTCTATAAACAAAACAACAAAAAAAATGCCATCTTCTTGCTAACCAGCCATCAGGAACATTATCAAATGGCATAATATCTATAGAAACCCCTTGTTCATATGGCATAAATTCCTGATCTAACCTAATAAACTCTGTATTTTTTCTACGCAATTTTCCATATCCCCAACGATACCCTTTTGTATCCCTTAAATCTTGGAAATAATACTTTTCATGATTTAATTCCGTTCTACATGCCTTACGGAACTTTTCATATTCAGACCTTAAAAATCCTATATCTGCATCATCATCCCATGGTATATACCCTTTATGCCGGATTGCCCCTAACATAGTCCCACCAACCATATTATAATGAATTCCCACTTTCTCACAAATCCTCTTTACCTCTTGAATTAACTCTTGTTGAATCTGTTGGACTTTTTTTAATTCTTCTTCTGACATTTGATATTGTTGTTTTTTATAGATACTCATATTAATAACCTCAATCTATTTTTTCACTATAATATTTTCTTACTCTATATATACTTCAGGCTCATTTAAAAACACACCTGTAATTCCCTGCTTTTCTAAAAATTTCAAATTAAGCCTTGTACCGGTTGGCTTTTCTGGGTACAAATGTCCAGACAGCCATGCTCTTACTGTATACTCTTGAATTCTTTCTACAGGTAAATCCATTCCTTGCCAATACGGATGTAATACGCTTGCACCACATCCTCCTTTTAATTTATATAAACAATCAGATACTTTCCTATCCAGAATTCCAATCTCTGCTGTACTATCTAATTTTCTTATTTTCTCCAATGATACTGCGCTAAATGAAGAATACACAACACTTTTCTGAATACCTCTTTTATGTAATAAATCAACTATTTTTTCTTCCATTCCCTCATATGGAAGATTACTATTTTTTAACTCTATATTTAATAAAAAACCTTCTTTTATTCTTTCCTCTAATAAATCTATTACTTCTTCTATTGTTGGGATTTTCTCTTTTTTCTTATTTCCTGTATTTATATTTAATTTTTTTAATTCTGAAAGAGTATATTGCCCTACTTCTCCTATCCCATCTGTAGTCCGATCTACCCTTTCATCGTGAATTACTACTATTTGCCTATCCTTTGATAACTGAATATCCAATTCAATCCCTGTTAAATCTTTTAAATCTGCTGCTTTTGTAAATGAAAGTATCGTATTTTCTGGATACCTTTGACTACATCCCCTATGTGCCCATATTTCCATGCTTATTTAGTCTTCTTTCTTTTTAATTTATATTATGTTTTTTAATAAACTCTTCTACGCTTAAATAAAAATCATTATAATACTCTCGTATCTTCTCATCTGGCCAATCCCACCAAGCAATTTGGTTCAATGCCTTTATCTGTTCTGGTGTATAACGGTAACGGATAATTCTAGCTGGTACCCCCCACAACCGCATAATCAGGTACATTCTTTGTAATCACAGCTCCTGCTCCTGCTATCACGCCATTCCCTATATTAGAACCATTTGTAACAATAACTCTTCTTCCTAACCACACATCATTCCCTATTGTAATTCTTCTAAACCTATCTCTTTTTCCCCTAGGATTCACACCTGGAAAATAGGAAGGAGCTAATAACACCCTTTTCTCATCTTCTTTATCAATTAAATACCATTCTTCTCCCTTTATACATCCATTTTCTTTATCTATCCCATCATATAGAAATGGATGCATAGATATATAGTTCATAGCATGGTTTCCTACTACTTCTGTCTCAGGACCAAAACAGCAAAATGCCCCAACAGATTCTACTAACCAATGATCACATAATGGACCATAACTATACTTCCCAACTTCTGTCTTCTTTGGTCCTCTTTTTTCTATTCTTTCCTTTGAAAACAAATCAATAATATTTTCTTCCGGCATATATTGTTTAATTATTTCTCTTATTTCCTCATAAATATCTTTATTATCACTTGTTATTAATACCTTATACTTCCTACAATCTATCATAGATAAAAAAGCCACATCTTTAATTTCTGGATTAAATTTTGACAAATGATTATCTATTATATATTTCTCCTGTATCCCATAACTCTCATTTAAAATCTTCTTTGTCAGATACCCTTGTTCCCCATATGGAAAGATAATAAATTCTTTATTTCCTTCCAAAATCTGCTCTTCGATTACTTTTTTAATATGAATATAATAGTCCATTTTTTCTCCTTACATATTTTCCTTTACACTTTGTTTTCTCTTTTGTAAAAACTTCTCCATCACTCCCGCCATCGCAATCGCTTCTTCTTCTGTAAACTTATAACTCTTATATTCCCCTGCATGGATCATATTCACAAAATCACTAATCTCATACCTTAACCCATCTCCTAAGAACTTCGCTGTATAAGTATCTTTCTTATTTGGGTCCTCATACCTTACCTCAAAGGACCTCGTCAGCCACCAAGGCGATTCTGCTAAAATATACCCCTTTGTCCCTGAAATCAATAACTGCCCTTCGGACTTTACTGCCACCCCACTCTTTGATAATGCCATTCCATTTTCATACGACAAATATGCCTTTGTATATAAATCTATCCCATTTTTATCACAAATACTGTCAAACCGGATTTCCTTATACTCTGTCCCCATTAACTTAAATATTGGTAGTAACGTCTGGCTCCCAAACTCCAAAAAGCTTCCCCCATATGCCTTATCCGTCCTCTCCCTTGTATTCTCCCCTGTTAATCTTGTAAAACACGCTTCTACATCACAGATCTGCCCAATACTCCCACTCTTTGCAATACTTAATAACCTCTGGAACCCTGGGCAAAATGCGGTCTTTATGGCTTCCAATAACACACAGTTCCTTTCTTCCGCAATCCGGAACAATTCCCTTGCTTCCTCTTCCTTTAAGGTCATTGGCTTTTCACATAATACATGTTTCCCCATTAATAATGCCTGTTTCGCATATCCATAGTGTGTCTCATGGGGGGAGGCAATATAAACCGCATCAATCGGTTCTAAAAACTCCGTAATCTCCCCACTATATAACTCCAGCCCATACCTTGTCGCAAACTTCTCTGCCTGTTTCCGATAAGGGTTATAGACACTATTTAACACAATCCCACTCACAAAATGCGTCTCTGGTGCAAACCTAGCAGCAATCCTTCCTGTCCCTATCATTCCTAGCCGGATTAAGGGGTATTTCTCCCTCCTTAACATCGTACTAGAGACATTCTTTGTCCTTTCTAAGTACACCACTTCACACAATTCCTTTAAATAGTCATACTTCCCTTCCCAATCGGAGCCAAGGGTAAAAATATCCACCCCATACTTCTGGATATCCTCTACCTTCTGCCCAATATGGTCCTCTATAATAATCAGGTCTGCAAACCCTGTTTCTTTCACATGTTCAATCCGGTCAATCAAGGAATCTACAATATTTAACTTCCCCCTTGATTCGTCAAACTGTTCCGTGGTAATCCCCACTATGAGGTAATCGCCAAGCTCCTTGGCACGTTTCAATAAGTTATAATGCCCCTCATGGAAGAGGTCAAAGGAACCATATGTGATAACCTTCTTCATTTGCCTTATTTCCCTTCTTCTTTATCCCTTTTAGGGATACCCTAGATTTTATCTATCCCTTTTCCTATACTTTACTTTTGTATTTTTCCTGTAAAAACTGTCCGATTACTTTCGCAGACTGGATACTCCTCCTGCCTGCTTTTTGATACGCTGTAAAAAGTCTTTTCCTATTCTCTTCTATCCCAATTCCCTCTTTTTTCTTTTGTAACTCTTGTATCATATCCCGGAAAAAGGTAATCTCATACCGTAGCCCATCTCCAAGGAATACTTCTTGATAGCTCTGGTTTTGGCTCCTATCCTCAAAACAAACATGAATTCTCTCTGATTTCCACCAAGGGGCTTCCACTCGTAAATATCCCTTCTCCCCTGTGATTACCAGTTCCCCTTCTGACTTATACCCAAGCCCTACCTTCGCTTCTGCCATAGCATTTGGATAAGAGAAAGATACTTTGGTATACAAATCTAACCTATTTTCTGCCAGAATCTGCCGAAACCTTAGTTCTGTATATCCTTCCCCTAGAATATCTAAAATAGGGAGGAGGGGATATGTCCCCAGCTCTAACAAACTGCCTCCTGTTTCTAAGTCAGTTAGTTCCCTTCTATCCTTTTGTTCCAGCTTTGTAAAGCAGGCTTCCACCTCTCCTACCTTACCAATGACTCCACTATGTATCAGCTCCAGTATTTTCTGGTAGCCTGGTGTGTAAGCAGTTTTAATGCCTTCTAGTAATACCAGATGTTTTTCTTTTGCCAAAGCGATTGCCCTGGCTGCGTCTTCTTCTTGTAATGCCATTGGTTTTTCACATAAGACATGTTTTCCAGCCAAAAGGGCTTCCATTACATAAGGGATATGTGTTTTATGGGGGGAAGCAATATAAATGGCATCTACTTTAGAAAAGAATTCCTCTTTTGTTTCCCAATATGGAATTTGATATTGGTCTGCAAATGCTTGTCCGCTTTCTATATGTGGAGTGTATACCCCAGTTAATTCCATGCCATTTACCGTTTGTAGTTCAGGAAGAAACCTTTTAGCAATCCTTCCTGTCCCTATTATTCCTATTTTTATTTTCTGATTCTCTTCCATAACCTACCTACGCATTTTATTAATAAATTAAAATAGTAAATAATAAAGTACATACACAAACAACTCTTTTATTCCTACTTTATCAAAAAATATTATCTCTCATTTATCTCTTTTTATTAAAATAAGACACATTGGTCATTTCGGATATTTATCCGTAAATGATGCAGGTTTCTCTCTGCTTCGCTCCCTGTTACATCAAGCAACTGGATTCTCTTTTACTTGTTCACAGAGTCTTGGCATACCCAATACACAGTTTGTTTTTACAACTCCCTGCCTTCTAATGCCGTTCTTTCTTTTTCTATATCATGAACTCCCTCTTAGTCCTAACTTTTGTTAGGTAAAATTTTAGTTTTCTCTAAAATTTATCTAATTCGTTGTTCCTATGATCGCTTTTCTTATTTTACTATCTGCCCTTCTTCTCCTCGTTTCTTTGCATTACAAGCTGTATTTGTTTTTTCTGCTATGCAATGCCCACAGAAAGGACATATAAACTTTCCTTCTTTTTTCTTTCCTTCTTTACCACACTTACTACATTCTTTACTAATACCTTTTCCAAACACTTCTACTATCTGAATGGATTGTTCCTCACATTTTTGCCTTAACCGTTTCCGAATATATCCTCTTTGCCACATCGTTACAGAAAAATTAACTTGTTTTATAGAACCAGATACATTCGCTTTTGGCAATTTTGCCATATAGATTTTCTTTGGTTGTTCTTTCCTTAAAAAACAATTTAATTCTTGGTTAATATAACTGTGGATCTGCTCTTCTATCCGATGTTTCTTTGCCTGATATTTTTTTCGTTCTGTCCCTGTTTCCCTATTTGGATAATAACGGCTGGTCTGGACTTGTACCCATTCTGAAAAACCTTTTTGATATTCCCCTAACTTCTCCCCATACACATGCCCCTTATCTGTCGTTAGCATAGAAACCATACCAATAGCTACTCCAAGCTCATTATTATAATATGGATTCTTTTTTACTTTTACATCAATTGGGACTTTTAATTCTATCCGATGTTGTTTAGGATATAATTTCACATATAACTGCCGGTTATATTGGTTCTTATCTGTAAGTGCTACAAAAATTCGTTTTCGTTTTTCTTTTATAGAAAGATAAATTCCGCCGTCTGCATAACGGTATGCCCGTTCGCCTATTGAAAACCCTTCTGCCCGTCCTGTATGCGGCTTAAGATGAACCCATCTTATTTGCCTGCGTAAATATTGGTCTAATTTCTTACTATCTACTTTTCCTAGCAATGAATAATACTGTTTTTGTAAACTTTCTGGCAATATTACTATGCCATATTGTAAAATAGCATCCATTGCCTTATCCGTTTTTAATAAAAACCGTAAATAATGTTTCTCTTTTTCGTTAAATCCCTCATTTTTATTAATACGGGCCAGCACTTTTGCTTTTGTTTTGGTCCACTGGCTTTTAATATCTTTAATAGCATCAAATACTGCTAAATAAAAATACACGGAAGGAAGATCTAACTGCTCCCTTAACCCGCTTGCTGTCATTTCATTCTGTATGGTGTACCCCGGATAAAGCTTTGATAAAGCACCTATTCCACCATACCGCTGGTAAACATAATTTTTCACCTTACTGTAGTCATCTGCTATCTCTTGAAGTTTTTTCATATCCTCTTCTGAAATAGGCTCTTTATTGTATTGCCGAACTGTCTTGCATATTGTGTCCTTCTGCATATCCCCTTCCTTATTGGTTATAAAGTCAATTTGTATACTTTATTCTCAAAAAGTATACTTTTTTGGAATGACATTTTTTTATGACTACCTAACTAATTTACCACAAAGTTGCTACAAAATCAATACAGATATAACAACTTTTCTGGTAATTTTGACATAGGAATTTTATTCCAAAAAAGTATACTTTTTGAGAATGACATCTTGTATTTATAGTTACTTTCTTATTTTCTAATAAAATAATAGGTTTATTGCCTTATTTTTCTAAAAACAACATTTATAAAAACAAAACTGCAAGGAAATCCCCATATACCTTAAAGTACAAGAATTTCCCTGATTATTATTTGAAATTATTTTTTACATTTATAAAGTGGTATACCATTTTTTTACTTTTCTTGCTTTATGATAAAACGTAGACAATGGCATACTACATAATTCTGCTGCTTCTTCTCCTATAATTTCCCCTGCTTGCCATCTTCCATAGACTTGAATAAAATTTTCTGGTAACGGCTTTATTGGCCTTCCAAATTGTACCCCACGGTTCTTAGCAGCTTCAATGCCTTCCCTTTGTCTCTGTTTTATATTTTTTCGCTCATTTTCTGCTACAAATGATAATACTTGGAGCACTATATCACTTAAAAAAGTCCCCATTAAATCTTTTCCTCTTCTAGTATCTAAAAGAGGCATATCTAACACTACAATATCTACTTTCTTTTCTTTTGTTAAAATCCGCCATTGTTCTA
This sequence comes from uncultured Lachnospiraceae bacterium, assembly GCA_910577045.1. Taxonomy (GTDB): domain Bacteria; phylum Bacillota; class Clostridia; order Lachnospirales; family Lachnospiraceae; genus RGIG8607. The sequence goes on from CAJTLB010000004.1 coordinate 115,573, forward strand.
AAATCTCTTCATAATTCCTTCCAAGCCTGTCTATACTTTCCACATATAATAAATCATTGATTTTCAACCTTTTTATTAGTTTTTTATACATAGTGCGGTTAAAGTTCTTTCCCGATTCCTTGTCTATGTAAATTTGTTTTTTCTCCACGCCCCTTTCCTTCATGGCAATCATCTGCCTGTCCTCATTTTGCTCCCTTGTGCTAACACGCACATAACCATAAATTTCTGACAACTAAAATACCTCCTCACATATTTTCCTGCCTCTATTATAATTCACAACTTCATAGATAAGGAAATAAGGCGATATTCCAATAAAATACCAGATAATCAGTTTTTATATACTTTTCTTTATAAAAGGAATTATAAAACACGTCCAAAAAACAATAGTAGAACATTATACAAAAAAATAATTTTACAGACACATGCCATTTTATCAATACCAGAATATCAAGTATGACCTTTGAGCATGAGAAGCTTCAAACTATGCTTGCCAAAGCAAAAAAGAGAATATCAGGGGAAAGAAATTTAATATGAATTTTATTGTAAAAATAGGGGTTTTTTTGTATAATTAAAATGTAGTAAGAGTAAATTATATCATATCTTTTGCCACAGATTTTTAGAAATTGAGGTGATACATGTGCAGAAAGAGCTAACGTTCTCCGATATAAAGCAGACACAGAAGATCATAGCAAAACGTACCACAAAAAACAGTGTATTCCTTGACCTTTTTCAAAATAAGAGTAATCTATTAAAACTGTATCAAACACTCCACCCAGAGGACACCACAGCGACAGAAAGCTCCCTAACTGATATAACAATAGAAAATGTGCTGACTGACAATTTGTATAATGATTTAGGCTTTATTGTCAATAATAAATTAATGATCCTCGTAGAAGCACAATCTACATGGACAATGAATATTTTCAGCGCACCAGCCAAAACTATTACAAAAGCAAGAAAGTGAAAATGCCAAAGCCTGAACTTTATGTTATTTTCACAGGAAATAAAGGACAAAAACCCAATACAATATCTCTGTCAAAAGAATTTTTTGAGGGTGCTGAAATTGATATTGAAGTAAAAGCAAAGGTTATCTATGAAAGCAATAAAGACAACATCATTAATCAATATATTATTTTCTGTAAAGTTTTTAACGAACAGACAAAACAACATGGAATGACCCGGAAGGCAATTACAGAAACAATCCGTATATGCAAGGACAGAAATGTTTTAAAAGAATATTTAGCACAAAGAGAAAAGGAGGTTGTAACAATTATGATGAGTTTATTTGATGAAGAACAAATTATAAAATCCTTTATCAAAAGTGAGAGACATGAGGAAGCTAGAGAAACAGCAGAAAGAATGATTAAAGATGGCGAAATATCACTTGAAAAAATTGCATCTTATGTACCATCTTTATCAATGGACGAATTAAAAGAACTTGAAGCTAAAATTATGCAGTTGGCATAACGAAAAATCAATTTATTAACAAAATAATAACATAAACAGATATAGAACAGTGATAATAAATACATCTTAAATAGGCAAGTTAAATAAAAGACAAGACTATAAAGAAAAGTCTATAAATATGGAATCTTCTATGATAATAATGGGCAAATGGCTTGAAAATAAGCTATTTGCCCTTCCTTTACATATAAATACTCCACTCTCCATGGGTCTGTGCCCGTTTCCCTTTTGCCAACCCTTTTTAATAATATTTTAAAAATTTCTTTTTCAGACTGTTTTATCAAACTTAAAAAGAAAGACTTTTGAGAGCAGGCTCTTAAAAATCCTTCTTTTTATTCTGTTCTTTTTGTCATTAATGTGATAACATATTTTCAATAAAAATCCCATATCCCCTAGTAGAATCTTGTACAAACACATGTGTAACAGCACCTATTAATTTTCCATCTTGAATAATAGGTGATCCACTCATTCCTTGTACAATCCCATTGGTTTTTGCAAGTAATTCTTCATCTATAATCCGAATTTCCATCCCTTTATTTAAGTTATCTGGGGAATGGTCTATTTTTACAATTCGGATTTCATAATCCTTCATAGTCCCATCAACTTTGCAGCGGACATATGCCGGCCCCATTTTTACTTCCTGGCGCAAACCAATATCCATACATTCATAACCTGCCATTGACAGTAAATCTGTATCTGCTGTGCCAAAAATCCCTTGTGCTGTATTTTCTTCTATTTTCCCTAATACCGCGCCCTCCTGATAATTAATAATTCCTGACAAACCGCCTGGGGAACCAGCTTCCCCTTTAATAATGGAAAGTATTTTTGCCTCATAAAGTTTTCCTTCTGAACTGTCCAGTATTACTCCTGTATCTACGTCACTGACTCCATGCCCTAATCCGCCAAACTTCCCATCTGTTGTTACAAAAGTAAGCGTGCCAATCCCTTGTGCATCATCTCTTACCCAGATACCCAGTTTATAATCACCTTCTCCTGTCTTTACAGGAGAAACTGCTACCCGCATCCGTTCCCCATTTCTTCTTACTGTTAAAAGAATATCCTCTCCATTTGAGGAAGCTACTGTGTGGATTAAATCATTCTTTGATGTAATGGCTATCCCATTTACTTCTTCAATATAATCCCCTGACTTTAATAGTGCATATGCTGGTTCCACAATATTCCCAGAATCATCTACCACCCTTGCTGTACCAATTACTAATATCCCATCCGTTTCCAAATAAATGCCCACTGGAAACCCACAAGGGATCACTTGTGTTTCCTCTATTACAGATACCTCAATATCCTTAATAGGAAATATCCCAAACAATTTCATGGATATTACATGTGTACCCATATCAGAGGACTGCATTGTAAAGGAATCCCTCAAATCCAAAGTAATTGCACTTTGCGGAATATTGGACTTCCCACTGAAGGATACCTGTTTATCTTCACAGGTTATTTCAGCAGAAAGTGGAAGATGGAAATTAAACTCTTCCTGTTCATGGACAACAACATGTATTTTATCTGGTATTGCATGATTAATATAAGAATATATTACATAACCAGTATACAAAGCTGCTATAATGGCTATAATGCACAGAATTCTCCTGTACCACAGTTTTGCTTTCATCCTTCCTCCATTCTGCCATCTGATGGCCCATCTAACATATAGTATACCCATAATAATGAAAGGACATTAAAGATGTTTTATCCATCCTGAATGTCCTTTTTAGTATGTGAGGAAAAATGAAATTCACACTAGTATTATTTTGTTCTTTTTGCCAATTCCTTCATTTCTCTGGCACTGTTTAAAACAGTATCTGTAATTTGTGCCCCGCCGACAATTCTTGCCAGCTCTTCTATGCTTTCTTCTTCTCCAAGTTCCCTAATTTTAGTAACTGTCCTATCATCAACCACTCTTTTTTCAATTAAATAATGGCTATCTGCCATACAGGCAATCTGTGCTAAATGCGTAATGCAAAGAACTTGGCAAGATTTTGCAATCTGTGTTAATTTTCCTGCTACCATTTGTGCTGTTATCCCACTAATCCCTGTATCAATTTCATCAAAAATTAATGTTTCCACCCCTTCTTCTCCTGAAAGGATTGTTTTAATAGCAAGCATTATACGAGATAATTCACCACCTGATGCAATTTTCCCAAGTGGTTTTATAGACTCACCCGGATTTGTGGAAATTAAAAATTCTATACTATCATAACCATTTTTTGTTGGCCTTTCCAATTGTTCAAATGAAATCTCAAACTGGACTTGCAAAAAATTTAATTCAGAAAGTGCCTGCTTAATCTTTTCTTCTAAATTTTTTGCTGCCTGTTTCCGTATTTCAGATACTTCAAGGCAAAAGCTTATCACTTCTTTTTCTTGTTCTTTTAATGCTTGTTCTGCCTGCTCTTTTTCTTCTTCATAATCCTTAAGGAACTTTAACCGTTCTTCTTTTTCTTGGCAATATGCAAGCACATCTGGAATTGTAGCACCATATTTCTCTTCTAAATGATGGATTACATTTAGCCGTTCTTGCGTCTTTTGGAACTCCTCCCCATCAAATTCCAAATCCTGCATATAAACAGATAATTCCCTAGAAGTATCACTTAACATAGAATCAATATCTTCTAATTGGTTTAGAATACCCGAAATTGCTTCATCATATTCCGATACAGCCGTTAATTCCCTAACAGCATGGCCAATCTGTTCTCCAGCACTGGATGCTCTGTCACTGCTAATATACTCATGCACATGGCTAACTGCTTCCATAATCCGTTTACTATTTGAGGCTTTTTTAAACCATGCCATTAACGTTTCTTCTTCGGCTTCTTCTAATTTTGCTTCTTCAATTTCTTGGATCTCAAATTCTAAGAACGAACATTCCCTTAACCGCTGTTCTTCATCAAGAGAAAATTCCTTTAAACGGTTTTTGCCTTTTATATATTCTTCATAAGAAGCTTCTAGCTTTATTTTTGCCTTTTCTAAAGTTTTTCCCGCAAATTCATCTACAATTTCCAAATGTTTTGCTTTATCTAATAATGATTGATGCTCATGCTGCCCGTGGATGTCTAACAAAAGCCCTGTAATCTGCTTTAATTCCGCAGCCGATACTGTTTCTCCATTTACTTTACTAATACTTCTTCCTTGTAACAGTTTCCTAGAAATCAGTACTTCTCCTTCTGACTCAAAAATTACATCCATTTCTTTCAACTTCTGTAAAATTGTCTTATTTTCCACATAAAACAACAGCTCTACTAAGGCATATTCTTCATCTTTCCGAATAATATCTTTATCTGCTTTCTTTCCTAGTGCTAGATTTACTGATCCTAACAATAGAGACTTTCCAGCCCCAGTCTCCCCAGTTAAAATATTTAATCCTTTTTTAAATTCCACTCCGGTTTCATCAATTAATGCCAGGTTCTTTACATATAGACCTCGTAACATAAGTAACTCCCTTCCTGCTCTCTCCCAGAATATTTGTTACAATTCAGCCATTTTACTTTTGAATCATTAATCTTCTTATTCTATCCATTACATGAAGTGTATCATCCTTTGTGCGGATCGCTGCCATTATAGTGTCATCTCCAGCGATACAGCCAACCACTTCCTTCCATTGCATAGAATCTAACGCCGCAGCAACTGCCATTGCCATACCAGACACTGTTTTAATTACCAAAATATTTTCTGCCCTGTCAATTGATACAAACCCCTCCCGTAATACGCGTAAATATTTATCGTTCATTTCCCCGTCAGAGCCTTGTACCAAAATATACTTCTGCCTGCCATCATCAAAGCTCATCTTTGTCAGCTTCATCTCCCGTATATCCCTAGAAACTGTTGCCTGTGTTACATGGAACCCTTCCAATGTCAGCCTGTCTGCGAGCTCTTCCTGTGTTTCAATATCATATTTATTAATTAACTCAATGATTTTACCTTGCCTGGCTACTTTCATCCATTTTCCTCCCCTATACATTTCCACTCATTTTCTTCCTTAATATTTCTAAAAAGCTTATTTTATTTAATTTAATAATACGGGCATATTTCGTAGAACGGCAAATTTCAATACTATCCTGCTCATATGCCTTTTGTGAATTATCCCCATCAAAAGAAACCATGCGTTCTTCCTTATGTCCACTCCTATCCTTACACAATTCTATTGTTATTTTATCTTCTGCTGACAAAATAATACTTCTATTATTAATGGTATGCGGGCAGATTGGAGTAATTAAAAGAAGTTCCGCATTAGGTGAAATAATTGGCCCGCCTGCCGACATATTATAAGCAGTTGAACCTGTTGGCGTAGAGATAATCATTCCATCTGCCGCGTATAAGCTTAAAAACTCCCCATTTACATACAATTTAAAATCAATTACCCTAAGTACCCCACTCCTGCTAATTACAATATCATTTAACGCCACATCTTTTTTTATTACTGTCCCATTCCGCATTAATGTCCCTTCCAACATCATGCGTTGTTCTAATGTGTATTTATCTTCCATTAATTGATCCAAAGCAGACAATATATGTTGTTTTTCTACACCCGCAAGATAGCCAAGAGTCCCTAAATTGACCCCTAATAACGGAATATCTTTTCCTGATAAGTCCCTTGCAGCTTGGATTAATGTCCCATCACCACCAAGCACCAATATACACTCTGTATCCTCTTCAATTTGCACAGGATCTGTATATCGATAAACTTTATTTTTTTGTTCTATATCCTGGTTACTGCGATCCAGTATTTTACAAGATTTCCCATAAGCTTCCAAATACGCTTTAATTTCCTTACTTACAAGAAAATCCTTATCCTTTTCCACATTGGCAATAATGCAGTATTTCTCCATTGTCCCCCTCATTTTGCCGCACAAAACTTCCCTTAATTTAGGGCTTGATGTGCCTTTTTTACAACCTCTTCTATTTGTATTCCAGGCAGTATTATTCCTCTATCTATTTGGTTTTCTATATGCAAAAGATATTCAATATTCCCCTCTGGCCCTTTTACTGGAGAAAAATCCAAATGAAGTAAACCAAACCCAATTTCTTTCGCATACTGCATAACCTCAAAAATCACTTTTTTGTGGATAATTGGCTCCCGGACTACTCCTTTTTTCCCTACCTGTGCTTTTCCTGCTTCAAACTGCGGCTTAATTAAACATACAGCCTGCGCTGTTTCTGCTAATAATGTTTTTACTGGCAGAAGCACTTTTGTAAGAGAAATAAAAGATACATCAATAGACACAAAATCTATTTTTTCTTTTATTTCTTTTTCTGTTAGATAACGGATATTTGTTTTTTCCATACAAATTACCCGCTTATCCATTAAAAGCTTCTCTGCAAGCTGCCCATGCCCTACATCAACAGCATATACTTTAGCTGCCCCATTTTGGAGCATACAGTCAGTAAACCCTCCTGTAGAAGCACCTACATCCATACAAGCTTTATTCGAAAGATCTAACCTAAACTCCTCTACCGCTTTTTCTAATTTTAAACCTCCACGGCTTACATAACGAAGTGTATTCCCCCGGATCTCTATAGAAGCCATCTCTTCTACTTTTGTTTTTGCTTTCTCTTCCTTTTTTCCATCTACAAACACACTTCCTGATAAAATAACTGTTTTTGCCTTTTCCCTAGACTCTACTAAATTTCTTTTTACCAGAAGCACATCCAGGCGTTCTTTCATTTACTTTTCTCCATTCTTTATGCCAATCCCTTCTGGCTTCCGTTCTTTTCTTCTAAATATTTCTTAATTTTGTTCTCTATTGACATTGCGTCAATCCCTGCTTCTTTTTTTAACAAATCTACATTCCCATGTTCCATATATACATTTGGCAATGCTACATTCATTACCCGGACAGGAAGCTCATTCTCTTCTACATATCTTGTTACTTTTATGCCATAACCGCCATTCAATACATTTTCTTCCATAGTAACAAATAACTCGTGGTCTTTTGATAATTCATCTAAACATCCTTGATCTACAGGCAATACAAAACGTACATTTACTAATGTTACACAATACCCTGCTGCCTTTAACCGTTCCCGTACTTCTAATGCAGTCCTTACCATACTTCCCACCGCTAATAATACAATACTGCGTTCCTTATAAAGAACCTGGCTTTTGCCAAACTCAATAACCGACCTCATTTCTTTAAGCCCATCCCATGCTGTCCCCCTAGGATAACGGATAGCAAGGGGGGCGTTAAATTCCATTGCAAATTTAAGCACATCTGTTAGCTCATATCGGTTCATAGGGGCAAAAATATTCATATTGGGGATATTGGACAAATAAGATAAATCAAAAATTCCTTGGTGGGTTTCTCCATCGCTTCCCACAACGCCTGACCGATCTACGGCAAACAATACAGGAAGATTTTGGATACAGACATCATGGATAATCTGGTCATACGCACGCTGCAAAAAGGAAGAATATATTGCTACTACCGGTTTCATGCCTGCCGCTGCCATGCCCGCTGCAAAAGTGACTGCATGTTCTTCTGCAATGCCCACGTCAAAAAACCTATTTGGGTATTTCTCCCGGAATTTTTTTAAGCCTGTCCCATCTGGCATGGCAGCAGTAATTGCTACTAATTCCTTATATTTCTCCCCTAACCGCACAATGGCAGAGGCAAAAATATCTGTATAATTTGGTTCTGTTTTCTTTTTTAATGGAAGCCCTGTTTCGACTGAAAATGGATCTACGCCATGGAAGCGGGACGGATGCTTTTCGGCTGGTAAATATCCTTTTCCTTTCTTTGTCAAGACATGTACTAACACAGCATGATCCAGCTTTTTTGCCTCTTTTAAGACCTTTGTAAGCTTTGTAATATCATGCCCATCTACTGGGCCTAAATACGTAATGCCCATGTCCTCAAATAACATTCCTGGTATTAATAATTGTTTGATCCCACTTTTTGTTTTACGGATTCTTTCTATCATCCGATCCCCATATACAGGAATCCTTTTTAACCCATTCATCACGCCCGATTTTAATTCATTATAGATTTCCCCTGTCCGTAAGCTGTCTAAATAACTAGACATCCCGCCTACATTCCTAGAAATAGACATTTCATTATCGTTTAAAATAATAATAAAATTCCGCTTACACTGGGAGGCATTATTTAATGCCTCATATGCCATGCCACCAGTTAATGCCCCATCTCCAATTACAGAAATAATGGTATTTTCCTTTCCTTGGATACGGTTTGCTTCCACATACCCAAGCCCTGCTGATATTGATGTGGAACTATGCCCTGTATCAAAAGCATCACAATTGCTTTCCCTGCGTTTTGGGAACCCACTAATGCCTCCATAACGGCGCAGCTCATCAAAACCATCTCTCCGCCCTGTCAATAATTTGTGTGTATAAGACTGATGCCCTACATCCCAGATAATTTTATCCTCTGGCAAATTTAATACCAAATGCATTGCCATAGTAAGTTCTACTACTCCTAAATTAGACGCTAAATGGCCGCCTGACACACTAATTTTATGGATTAAAAAATCACGGATTTCCTGTGCTAATGCTGTATAATCCTCTTCGGACAATTTTTTTATATCATTTGCCTGATTAATCAAATCTAAAAGCATCTATTATTTCTCCCTGTATATCAGCCAGTTAATAAGCTCTAACAGAAAACCATCATAGCAGCTATTCTCCTTTGAAAGTGCTTTTAAGCCTCGATTTGCTTCCTCTGAATTATATGCTACTAACCGCCTACATTCTTCTAATCCTTTCCATGTCACATATGTTGTCTTCTGGTTTTTCTCATCACTAAATACTGGTTTTCCTAATATCTGTGTAGTACTAGTGACATCCAGAATATCGTCTTGTATTTGAAAAGCAAGCCCTATTTTACTTGCAATATCTTCTATTTTTTGTACCTCTTTTTCTGATGCGCCAGCAAGCACTGCACCAGCCATCATAGAAGCCTCTATTAAAGCCCCTGTTTTTAAATGGTAAATAAAATTTAATTTTTCCTGTGTCAACGGTTCTTGTTTTTCTGTGGCTTCCACATCTACCGATTGTCCGCCCACCATACCATAAATACCTGCTTTTTCTGCAATTAATCTTTGTACAACAAGGATTTTCTCTAAGCAAATACTATATTGTTCCTTTGGCCCCTGCTTTGCTATATCTACTGCCTTTGCCATTGTTTCAAACGCATAATTTAATAGTGCATCACCCGCCAAAATCCCCATTGCATGTCCAAACTCAACATGTGTCGTCCGTTTTCCCCTACGAAATTCATCATTATCCATTGCAGGCAAATCATCATGAACCAGCGAATATGTGTGTATCATTTCTATTGCTGCCATAAATGGCTCTACTATTTTCCCATTTCCCCCAAAGAAATGGTATGTTTCTAAAAGCAACATAGGTCGAAGGCGTTTCCCCCCTGCTAAAAGACTATACTGTACTGCCTCTATTACTGTTTTCTGGAATCCTCTCTTTTCTGGAAGATATGATATAAGAATGGATTCAACCTCTTTTGTCCGTTTCTCAAGATTATCTTCAAAACTCATCTTTCTCCGCTTCCTCGCCTGACTTATTTAGTATCCTAATTTCCTGTTCCACATAATCGATTCTTTCATTACATTGTTTTACTAAAGAAATCCCTTCCTGGTACAATGTAAACGCATCATCTAAGCTAATATTCTCTTCCTCCATACGGGCAAGCACCTCGTCTATATGGGAGAATAATTCCTCTAGCCCTTCCTTCTTTTCTTCCTCTTTCTTTTTTCTCATCTTAACCTCTACATCAACAATTCCATTGCACTAACAGTTTTATTGCACTAACAATTCCATTGTTTTAGCAATTCCATTGTTCTAATAATTTCATTATTCCAACAATTCTGTAATTTTTGCCTTTGCTTGTCCATCTAAAAACTGTACTTGGATTTCCTCTCCTATTTTTATCTGTTTTACAGAACGGACAGATGCCCCATCTTTATCCTGCACATAGGCATAGCCTCGTTCCAAGCTAATGAAGGGGGATAGCCCTTGAAGCTTTTGTGCGTATAGGGCAAGATGGTGTTTTCTTTGTGACAATACTTTATCTATATTATATTCTAGCCTGTCTGCAAGAGAAAGAAGCCTCTGCCGTTTTTCAAGTAATTTTTGTCCTGGGCTTAAAACCTGAAGTTGTAATTCTTGTTGTTTTAACCTAGTACGGTTTTCTCCTAGTTTTTGCTCCATTAAACCCAAAAACCTCCTGTTATACTGTCCCAATTTTTCTTCCAATGCACGTAAATCAAAAACTGCCAATTCTGCTGCCGCAGATGGAGTAGGTGCACGCAAGTCTGCTACATAATCTGCTATTGTTACATCCACTTCATGCCCTACTGCCGAAATCACAGGAGTATTGCACTCAAAGATAGCCCTTGCTACACATTCTTCATTAAACGCCCATAAGTCTTCTATAGAACCACCACCACGCCCTACAATTAATATATCCAGCCCCAATTGGTCGAGTGCCTTAATTCCTTGTACTATACTTTCCTTTGCACCTTCCCCTTGTACGAATGCCGAATATAGGGTAAGTTTTACATAAGGGTTCCTTCGTTTTGCCACAGTAATAATATCGCGGACTGCTGCCCCTGTCTGTGCAGTTATAATCCCAATTTTCATGGCATATTGGGGAATCGGCTTTTTATATTCTTCTGCAAACATCCCCATTTCTTCTAACCTTGTTTTTAAATTTTCGTACTGTTTGTATAACTCCCCAGCCCCATCTAAAGTAATCTTTCTTGCATATAACTGATAACTTCCATTCTGTTCATAAACACTAATACTGCCTTCTGCCTCTACCTTCTGCCCTTCCTTTAAAGTAAAAGAAAGCCCTTTCCTATTCCCAGCAAACATTACACAAGCAATAGCTGCTTTTTCATCTTTCAGTGTAAAATAAATATGGCCAGAAGAATGATATTTACAATTTGACACCTCTCCCCTAATAGAAATCCGCGCAAGCATAAAATCCTGTGTAAACATATTTTTAATATAAGAATTTACCTGTGATACAGAATAAACTGCCATATCAGCCTCCCTGCGGCTGTGCAAATTTTGCCAATATGCCATTTACAAAAGCAGGGGAATCATCTCCGCCGAATTTCTTTGCAAGCTCTACTGCCTCATTAATGGCTACTCCTTGTGGTACTTCCTCATCATACAAAAGTTCAAAAAGGGCAAGGCGCAAAATTGTTAAATCTACCCTTCCCATACGGTTTGATTTCCAGCCTTCTGCCACTTCATCAATTTTCTGGTCAAATTCCTCTGCTTTTTTTGCCGCACTTATTACACGTGCTTTAATTTCTTTCTTCTCTTCTTTGCTTAAATTTTCATTGCCTGGCAAGGAAAAATACAGCTCTATCTGTGCTTCCAGTTCTTCTGGTGGATAAAAATCCTTTTGAAATAATAAAAAAAATGTATATTCTCTTAAACTTCTTCTTGTCATAGTTACCTCTTTATAAGTTTATATTCCATTACAAAAAGGAGTCTTTCTGTAAGACTCCTTCCCTTTGTCTGTTATCCTACTTACTCTTTTCAATGTCCACGCCGGCAATCCTAATATTTACATCTGATACAGAAAGCCCTGTCATATTTTCGATAGCCGATTTTACTTTATCTTGTACCTTAGCCGAAACTGTTGGTATATTATAGCCATACTGCATATGAAGCGCCAATTCCACAGAAACCGCCCCTTCCAATACTTCCACATGGACCCCTTTAGAAAGGTTCTTCATGCCAAGCTTGCCAACCAGCTCATTAGTAATATTGCCTGCCATAGCAGAAACCCCTTCTACTTCTGTAGCTGCAAGCCCTGCAATAATCGCTACAACCTCATCTGCAATCTGTACTTCCCCAATTTTATTATTTTCGTATATTCTATTACCCTGTTCCACGGTTATAACCTCCTACATCATATTACTCCTATTATAACCAAGTTATGTATTTTTTGCAAACTATTTTGTATCTAAAATCGGAGTAATTACAATCTTTTCTGCGGAAACTTCTGTTTTTCTCTTTACAATATCCTCAATCTGGGCACGTTCCGCATCCGATAAATTACTTTGGCTTACCACTACATCTACAGAATCTTCCGTAATGCTTACTACTACGTCAGAAAATCCCTTTGCTGCTAAAAGCATTTCGGCTGCTGCCTCTTTCTCACTAATACTTGTGCTTTCTAAAAGCTCACTAATCGCATTTTGTTTCTGGTCATCCGTAATATTCGCATTATCAATAATCCCCATTAATGTTTCTTTATTTGCTGCCCTAACTTGTTCCCTATTTAACTTAATTTCTGTAATCATTGCTAAACTATTTGTACCGCTAGTTAAAACAGCATCTCCAGGATTATCTGTAATCCCTGTATTTTCTAAATCCACATCCAAACTGTCAATTTCCATTAATACGTCTTCTTTGCTTTCCTCTTCATTCCCTGACGCTGTTGTTTCCTCTGTATTTTGCGCCTCTTTTAAAGCCATATTCTCTGCTAGAATATCTTCCTCTGATATATCATTTAGGCTAATATTGTTATCTTGCTCCATATTGCTTCCTACTGCCAGATATTCATTATCTTTGCCAGATTTCTGCGCTAAACTCAAATATCCAGCAATCGCAATCATAATTGCCAGAGCTGTAATAATAAACTGATTCTTTTTAACGAGCTGTTTCAAGATGCTCCCTCCTTCATTTTCATCACTTTAATTTTATGGCTTGGTACATCAAATAATGCCGATACAGCCTCAATAATTTCTTTTATGGTATAAATATCCCCGCCACCTTCTGCAATTACAATAACCCCTTCTATCTGAGGCTTTGTCTCCTGTACTACATATGGCACTTTACTTCCATCGCTTCCCTCTATGTACACAGCCGTGTCTGACTGTGACAGTTCTTTTACATCCCGGCTCCCTCCCTCACTGTCAATTTCTAATGTCTCACTCCTTGTATATGGTGTTTCTTTTAAAATAATTTTCTCCCCAGTTGCTTTCATCGTTATCATAACCTTTGTTTTTCCTACCCCTTCTACACAAGAAAGTACTTCAGTCAATCTTTTTTCCAGCAGCTCCTCATAGGTTTCTTCTGTTACTGCAAGCACTTCTTCCTGCTTTTCTTCCTTATTTTCCTTGCTTTTTCCTTCCGTTGGTATTGCAATTACCAAAAGCGCAACGCCAAAAAGCAATACCAGCAACAGTTTATTCAGCCCTATTTTTTTTATAGATAACAGGGAAGGTTTCATTTTTTTCCACCTCCCTGTATACTAACATTTATATTATCCTCTTCTATATTATAGAAGTTGGCCAGCTCATTTTTCAAAGCTTTTTCCTCCAAATTTTCTTCCTGCCTATGAAATACCTCTACTTGGACTTTATCCACATGGATATCCGAATCCTTTTCTCCTATAGGGATAACAGATAATGTAGCTTTTTTCACTTCTCCAAACGTAGCTGCCTTTGTATCTTCATTCCAAGAAATATCCACCGATTGTAATTGATAGCCATACCCTTGCAAAAACTCGGAAAGCTCCCCAGAAAGCTGTTTTGTATACTCCTCTTTTATTCCCTCATATACGTCCTTCTGTTTTAATTCTAATTCAAAACTTTTATCTTCTAAATCAATTTTCAAATTTTCTTTATCAAAAAAATCCTCCATCCTCTCTTCTAAATGAAAGAGGTCCATAACAGGAGACAAGAAAAGTAAGATAAATAAAAGCCCCATATACAATTTAATATATTTGCTAAATTTTGAGGGCAGAAGCTCTGTAAGAACCGCTACCAATATACTGTAGCCAACAATGCCCTTTACCCAAGTTACCAGGCCTTCCATTGCTCACACTCCTTATGTCATAACACAGACAATAGCAATTGTCACCATATAAAGAATTCCTGCCGTAGCAACAAGCTGTAATAAATACCGGCTCCCATCACCTACTGCAGAAAGTGCCTTTACCATACGCTTGTCCGATATAGGCTGCAACATGGCACAGCTTATCTGGTACATAAGAACCAAAATCCCCAATTTCGCCATAGGTACTACTACCATTACTGCAATTATAAAAAATGCAGCCGTCCCAATTCCATTCTTTATCATTTGGGAAGACTGAGCCATTAGGCCAGCTACTGCCTCTGCACTATTCCCAATTCCAGGAAGCACAGATACTGTTTTTTGGAGCAAGGAAAGTTTCATATGATCAATAGATGGCAACACCAGCCCTTGCATTGTATTCATTCCAATTGTTATTGTAAGCATACCTTTTAGGCTCCAAGATACTATTGTCTGGAAAATTTTTGACAACCTTGATAACATATCTTCTTTTGTAATATAATTGATTAACATTAAAACCGTACTTAACTTAATAACAGGCAGAATCATTTTTAATAACATACTGTCTGCAAGGCTTATTAATATTAACATCACTTTATAAAACCCAATTGCGCTTATACTTCCTGCTGACAAGCTAACTGCCAAAAAAAAGGCAGGAATCATTGCCTTCATAAACAATTCCAACTGAAAAAGCATTGTTTCTGCTATTTGGCAAGCTTCCATAAAAGAAAGGGCTGTAATACTTAAAAATGCTAAATATGTAATAAAATATCCGGTATCGGCTATTTGCCTATTTTCAAACGCTAAGGAAAGATTATGGAAGACCGCTGCCATAATGCCAATTCCCAATATAACAAGCATTGCCCTTTTTCCTGCTGTAATTTCCCCTATGCAAACCTGCCAAAAAGAAGAAAATAATCTTTTTATAGAAACCTCTGTATTTCCTTTCAACAATTCTTGCACCAATTCTCCAAAATTTGGTTTTTCTTTTGTAAATATTCCATCAATTACCTCTTGTAAACCAGAAAAATCAAATTCATCTAAATTTCCCATGCCAATATCTGCCGCATATACAGGTTCCCATACTGGTAATAGTAATAATACAAGCACAGCCAAAAAAAATGTTTGCCTTGCCTTCATCTTGTTACCCCAAAAGACTTTCTATGGTTTCAAATAAAGATAAAATAACTGGCGTACTTACTGCAAGTATGGAAATCTTCCCAAATGTTTCCAATTGTGCCGCAATAGACTGATAACCGCCATCTTTGCACAAAGCAGAAGCAAACTCACAGATATAAGTAATCCCCACCATTTTCATTAAAATCCCTATATAAGCAGATGGAATATGAATATAACTCGTAAGCCTATCCACCATTTCCAAAACCACCCCAAGCTTATCCATTCCATATGAAAAAATAATAATGGTAGCTGCTAGTGCAATATAAATCCCCAATTCGCTTTTCATATTTTTAAGCTGTACCGCCAAAAGCATTGCTGTAATCCCAAGAATTGCTACTGATATCATATTCTTTTTCCTTATAATGAAAATAATGTTTTTATTGTTTCAAATAAATCATAGATATATGGCACAATCCAAAACAGCACTAAGATAAGCCCGGCAAGGCTAGTTAAAAACGCATGTTCTTCCCTTCCGCTGTGTTTTAGGACCTGTCCTATTACTGATACCAAAATTCCTACTGCTGCTATCTTAAATATCAGATTTACTG
Source organism: uncultured Lachnospiraceae bacterium (assembly GCA_910577045.1). Lineage (GTDB taxonomy): Bacteria > Bacillota > Clostridia > Lachnospirales > Lachnospiraceae > RGIG8607. The sequence continues at coordinate 131,587 of CAJTLB010000004.1, forward strand.
TCATACTTATATCCTCCGCACCAATACCCTACTTATGCCTGCCCTTTTACAGCATTAAAATTACCAAAAAAATCCCTGCCATTACCCCCATCATCCGATAAAGTTTCCCATTCCGTTTAAAATTTTCTTGCGCATTTTTTATTTCTTCTTGTACTTGTTCTAAATATAATTCTATTGTACTAACCTGCATTTCTTTATCCAAATATCCAAGCTGACTCCCAAAATGGACCCATTTTTCTTTTTCTTCTTTTAAAAGGGCACTTTCTTTTAAATACTCTGCCACACATGCTTCCCATATTTGTGCCAAAGTTTGTCCTTTCATAGAGTCCATTTGTCCTGCTACTTTAAAAAGTAATTCCCCATAAGGCCCCTTTATCCTTTTCCCGATAGAGCCAAACGCTTCTGAAAGGGTAGAATGGCTATATTTAATCTCTCCCCGCAGCATAAGCAGTAACTTTTTAATCGTTTCCAGTTCTTCTATTTGTTCTTTTAAGCGGTTTGCGCACAAGAGCCCAATTGCTGTACTGGAAAATAAAATTAAGCCAACACCAAAGGCCCTGATAAACAGCATATCCTTATCCCTGCCCTTCCTATCTATCTTTATTTGCCGCCTTATCCATAATTTATAAAATAAATTAAGCTGTCTGCATTTTATCACTATATAAAGGGTTCCCTTGTGCATCAAAAACTTCTGTCACCTTACCTGCCTGCTTGGTATCCCCTAGTACTACATACCGTTCAAAAGCACGTTCCTGGACTAATTTACGTAATAATGGCTTTGCCCGTATATCATCTATGGAACTGCCATGCACTGTCGCTATTAATTTACACCCACAATTCCGAACATATTCAATTGCTTCCATATCCTGCCTTCCACCAATTTCATCTACTGCAATTACTTCTGGCGCCATAGTACGGATTAGCATTATCATTCCATTGGCTTTTGGGCAGCAGTCTAATACATCTGTACGGATTCCCAGATCATTCTGTGGAGTCCCCATATAACAAGCCCCGATTTCTGAACGCTCGTCTACTACGCCCACTGTCACTCCTCTATGGGTACTGCCCCCATCTGAAAGCTGGCGGATTAAATCCCTTAATAGTGTTGTTTTTCCACACCGCGGCGGAGATATAATCAGCGTATGCCGCACTTCCATGCCATCTGTTACAAAAGGCAGCAAAATATCTGCACAACCCTTAATCTGGTGGGACAAGCGAATATTAATAAATGATATGTATTTCATACTTTTTACCCCGTCCTTTTCCATAATTACCTTCCCTGCCATCCCAACCCGGTGCCCTCCTTGGACAGTAATAAACCCTTGCCGTATTTCCTCTTCATACGCATAAAGAGAATAATTACTAATATATTCTACTGTTTCTTTAATATCTGGCTTAGAGACAATATAAGCATTTTCCTTTTCTTTTTGGATAGCCCCATCTCGGTCAATATAATACTCCCTATTCCCATAGCGTATTAATAAAGGCGCCTGCACCCTAAGACGTATCTCTTGGAGCTTGTCATACTCTACAATGCCCTTTTCTAACAGCCTCCTAATTGGTGCTGCAAATATTTTAAACAATTCTTCTTCCTTTTGTTCCATGCCACTCTCCATTTCTATTTATTTCTAAAACATCTAAACCAAACTCTTTTCTAAAACGCAAGATTCTTTTCTACAGTATATGGATAAGACATGCCTGTTAGAACAAAAAAGTTGGGCTGTTAAGAAATGATTCTATTTCCTAACAGCCCTAACCTGCTATTTCCATTTATCTTCCCAATAAGAAGAACAAAAATCATAATTATTTAACCGTTCATAACTTACCTTTACTTGGTTTTCTTCCTCAAATTCTGCTTCTAACGACCCGCCAAAATACCACTCTAAAAGCGTTTCTAAATTTGGAGCCGCCGGGCTTCCATGAAGCCATCCTTCCTCGTCTATCTCATAATAATCCTTCCAGTCAAATTCCTCGTGGTCAAACCATACTAAAGTCCAAGTATCTTCTTTTTCTTTATCTACTAATGCTTCATCCTTCGCTAAATCTATACAAAGCGGACCCCATCCAGCACCCCAGTCACCAATTAAAATTAACTTCTTACAATTTTCAGCCTTTATATTACAAAGCTCTTCTGAATCCTCTTGAAATATCTTTATTCTTTCACTTAATTTATCCATACTAGAAATATTATATAACAGTAGCCATAATGGGCTTATTTCATCTACATGTTCCGCAATCCCACAAATCTCAAAGTCTTCACAAGGCAACTGGTATGCCATTAAAAATGCCTTAAAAAAAGATGGCAATATTACTTCATGCTCTTTTTCAAATTTTTCAATTTCCTCCAAGGTAATAGAAGAAGGGATTAATTCCTTTATCCAGCCCCTCTCTGCACATTGGCGGAATAACTTTTCTACTACTTCCTTTTCTTTTTCCAAAATTCCTTCGCCTCCCTTTATTAATATCCCTAATATTCCAAGTCTACTTCTGCAAATAATTTATCAAACATACCTTCTTTTGTACGCCACTTATATTGCACATTATCTGAAAATACATAACAAGCACTATTCATTAATTGTTCTCTAACCGTAGCTACAAAATTTACAATAACAGTAGAATGTTCTGGTCTTGCCCCTTCCATATCCAATATCTGTAAATCCAATTCCATCCTGTTTCCCCCTTATTTATTCTCCATTCCCCCTTATTTATTCTCCATTATACTAAATCTTTAAATTTTTTCAAGCTTTTACTATTATCAAATAATAACTCTATCCCAAGCCAATCTTCATGTATTAATTTCTAATTTTATTGAAACAACTCAATAATTTAAACTTTTATATATTTTATTATGCTAATTATTACATACTAAAGAAATTTCTCTCATTCCTACTTCTCTCATTCCTACATGATATTTAGGAGAAATCTTTATACTTTTCACCCCATATACATAATTGATCTAATATTTCCATAAGAGATTGTCCTTTTGAAGATAAACTATATTCTACTTTTGGAGGAATTTGAAGGTATTCATTACGGATAACAAGGCTATCTTTTTCCAATTCCTTTAAAGAATTACTAAGCGTTTTATGTGAAATTGATTTTATATAGCGTTTCAATTCGTTATATCGAACAACTTTAAACTCCATCAGACAATACAAGATTACCATTTTGTATTTTCCACTAATCAGTGATAAAGTATAACTGAATCCAGTATCCTCAAAATTAGATTTGTCAATATAATCTTTAATCATATATACTTACACTCTCCTTTAGGTTAGTATCTAACTTAAATGTGCGTACTTTATTTTATTTGTATGTACTGCTATAATTATAGCATAATCTTTGGAGGTATACAGTATATGAGCAAAAAAATTTGTATCTTGAACGGAAGCCCCCGTAGTAATGGGAACACAAAAGAACTAATTAAAAGTTTTACGAAAGGATCACAAGCAGCTGGGCATGAAGTAATTTGCTTTGATTTGCAAAAAATGAATATCCACGGCTGTTTAGGCTGTTGTAATGGCGGAAAAGATGAAAAATGTCCTTGTGTCCAAAAAGATGATATGTCAAAAATCTATCCTGTATATATGCAAGCCGATATTGTGGTACTGGCCTCCCCTATGTATTACTGGGGAATCAGTGGGCAATTAAAATGTGCTTTTGACCGCCTGTTTGCTGTAGCAGAAATGACACCCAACTATGACAATCCCAAAAAGGATTGCATTTTACTTATGGCGGCCGAAGGCGACACTGAAAGCAATTTTGCCCCTGTCAGGGCTTTTTATGAGGGCTTAACCTCTCACTTAGGCTGGAAAAATATAGGCATTATATATGCAGGAGGAAACATGGACACAGGAGCGATTTTAAGTAAAGCATGGCAGCTTAATGAAGCGGAAGAATTAGGAAAATCTATTTAACAGTGTAATGTTTTCATAAGTCGACAGCTCATCTAATTTTGATGATAGATAGCCATGGGGGTGACAGTCCAAATGCTATCACCCCTTTAAAATATAAAAACCACCATTTTCCACCAATCATATACATAATTCATTTTTGAATATTCTATTCTAAAAGTTGCTCTTTCACTTCTTCATCTACAAAATACGCCCGATAATATGCCAAAAGCAAGTCTACCATCCTCCCATAGCTTTGTACGCCATCTACTTGGTGGTTTGCCTTTAAATATACATCATTCATTGCAGTAGAAACTTCACTAACCGTAGTCTCTTTAAACTGTTTCCAATATTCCGAATTTTGTTTTAAATCTCTTACCACCCCTTCACTATAAGTCTCCCATAGCCTTCCGTATGCATCCATATCCACATCTGACAATTGGTTCCCTGCATGGATTAAAGCTAACAATGTACCACTATATTGAAATTCCACTGAATCAGAATGAATACAAGCTAGGTACCCAATAAAATTAGCCTCATCTTCCCTCATAAACCCAAAGAAATGCGCCAGCTCATGGCACATAGTAGAAGGAATGGAATAATCTGCCACATCTATATTTACATTTGTTTCCATTGTCATAGGGCAATATATCCCTACTAAATCGGTATAAGACATAAAATGAGAAAAAAAGATCGGTTTTGTATTTGCGGTCCGATAATCAAATACAGGATACTCCTTATTTAATTCTTGATATGCAGCCCGTGCTGTCTTAGACATCTCTACAATAGAAGCATCTAAAAGCTGCATAGCACCATCTATATCTTCATTTGTAAGCTGTGCCCGCAACCTATTTGCATCCTCAGAAAGTTTCAGGCAAAGTTTTAATAATTCCTCTCTCCCATAATTCTTAATGGTAAGCCCACTTACCTTAGCAATCGAATAGCGGTTATAATTTACATTACAAACACAAGTTAGCCAGAAAAATACAATACTTACTGCCCATAATGCCATTATTATGTATGTTTTCCACTTTTTTCTATGGGTTATTACCCATATCACCAAAAATACTGCTAATGCCGGGGATAAAACAATACCAAGTTCCATTAAAGAAAATGGGACCCATTGTGTAATACTACTCCAAATAATAGCATAGTACTTATAAATTCCCCTTGCAAAAATATGCTCTGCAATCTCTGGCTTCCTTAAAGTAAGTTCCAAAATCCCAACAGAAGCAAGGCACAATAGCAATGGCACCATTATCTTCCATGTTTTCTTCCATATTTTCCTCATCTGTTTCTCACGCTTCCTAATTGTATTACTAACTATTATACCTAATCCCCCTATAAAATTCTATAGTAACTTTCCGGATGAGATAACTTTCCAGTCTTGTCCTTTTCTTCTCTATATGTTACACTTACCTCAGTTTACAATATATCAAAGAATCGTGAGGCTTATATGGAACCAATCCCTACTTATATTATAGAAGTATCTAATCTTTCAAAATCTTATGGGAAGAAAAAAGTACTATCTTCTATTTCCCTTCAAGCATGCCAAGGAGAATGTATTGGAATCCTAGGCGCAAATGGCTGTGGCAAATCCACTCTTTTAGCAATCCTATCTGGCTGCTTAAAAGCTGATACTGGCACTATTTCTTATCTTGGCAAAAAAATAGAAAAAAAACAGGACTTCCATTTATCTGTTGGATACGTCCCACAAGAAAACCCATTATTCCTATCCTTAACGGTACTGGACAACCTACGCTACTTCTATGCCGATTCTGTGGTTCCATTAAAAGAAGATTTAGAAAACGGAATCCCCCATATATTTGGCTTAACTTCTTGTAAAAAAACCAAAGTAAAACATCTATCTGGCGGAATGAAAAGACGGCTTGCAATTGCCTGTGCCCTAGCCTGCCATCCACCTATCTTAATCCTAGATGAACCAGGTGCCTCCCTAGATTTTGTATGTAAAGAAGATATTAAAAACTATCTTTCTTTCTATAGAAAACATGGAGGCACTGTAATCCTTACCAGCCATGAACAATCGGAAATAGAACTATGCAGCCATTTATTTTTACTAGAAAACGGCTCCTTATCCCCTCTTGATGCCAATACCATAACACCTGCTATTTTAACAGAAAGGATGCGATAATTACAATGAAAAAAACACCTTTCCTCTTTTTATGGCTACAATTTAAGTCTGCTTTCCTTTTATTCCCCAAGTTATTTTTTACTTTATTTGCATCCCTTTTCCTTGCTGGCGGCATCTATTTTGCAGGCACCGAAATCCTAAAAAAACCTGACTCCATAAAACTGCCTATTGCCCTAGTCCTGCCTGAACATGATACCTATGCCCAAATGGCATTTACTTTTCTCGAACATAGTGTAAAAGATATATGCTCCTTTACCCAAACAGATAAAGAACATGCTATTTCTTTATTAAAATCAAAAAATGTTTATGCCATTATCTTAGTCCCAGATAATTTTATAGAACATATTTTAAATGGTACAAATTCTGCTGCCACATTACTATTGCCAAAGGAAAATTCCCTAGAATCCATCTTATTTTGTACCCTTGCCAATGCTGGCGTCTCCTATTTAAGTACTGCGCAAGCTGGAATCTATGCAGCAGAAGACACTCTTATTTCCTATGAAAAATGGGAATCCCTTGCCAAAGTACAAGAAGAATTAAATAAACGCTATCTTTCTTACCCCCTAAACCGCAATAAAGTTTTCCAAACAAAAACAATTTCAGCCACAGGCTCCCTATCCCTTGCTAACTACTATATTTGTTCTGGTGTTGTCCTTTTATCCTTACTAACAGGAATTAGCCAATACCACTATTTCCGTGCGGAATCAAAAGAACTTCTGCTATTGCTAAACCGGCAAGGCCTTTCTTTCTTCTTCCTGTTATTATCTAAATTACTTGCCATTACAGGAATTTATGTTTTACTCTTCTTTCCTATATTAGTATTTGCCAAACTATTGCCTATTGCTTCCTTAGGCGGATTTTTCATTTATACTTTTACTATACAATCCTTTTTATTACTTCTTTCCGCCATTTGCCCCCAGCCAGGAAATTACAGTACATTAAGTGCATTTTTATCTATTTTATTCCTTTTTTTATCAGGCGCATTTATCCCTTCGGTCTTTTTGCCAGAACCACTTAGGCAGCTTGGGCACTTCCTGCCATCTGCCCTTTTTATAAAACTATTCCAAGAATTACTAACTCATACCTTTTCCCTTCTTTCCGCATTACAGGGAATATTAATAGGGATACTTTTCCTATTATTATCCACATTCCTATACAAAAACCAAAAAGGAGCCTTACTATGACGCGATTCTTTTTACTATGTAAAAGACAATTACTACAGCCTTCCTTTCTTCTTTTCTGTTTCCTTCTTCCTGTTATCAGCCTTATTGCTGCTTATCTAAGCCAAGCTCCCAGCCCTTCCTTAAGTATTGGACTATACAAAGAAAAAGAAACAGGTACTGCCTTAACTTCATCAGATGCAGCATTGATAGACAATATTTTTTCTACACTTTCCAAAACCAATACAAACGGCAGCTACACCTTTCAAATCTATTCTGACAAAAACACGATGTTAAACCAAGTAGCGAGTAACCAAATTGATTGTGCTTATATCTTTCCATCTGATTTACACGCCAAACTACTGAAAAACAATTACAAAAATTGCATTACCTGTTACCGTTCCCCCTCTACCCTAATGGCAGAATTATCAAGAGAAACTATATTCGCTGTGCTATTTTATGAAATTGGAAACGATATTGCCCTAGACTATATGAAAGAAGCTGGCATTTTTTCTTCTGCCCAGCAGAAAGCTTTACAAGACTTCTCTGTTCTTTATGAAAATTATAAAACAAGTAACAAAGTATTTTCCATAGACTATCAATACCTAAATACATTATCCGCTAACAGCCCTACAAAAACTCCCCCATCTACAATTACCATGCCAGTACGAGGTTTTATCGCTATCCTTTTATTTATTAGCGGATTATCTGGCGGCATTACAAGCTTATCTGATAAAAAAAACAAACTCCCTGTATCCAATATCGCCACTATACTAATCCCTCTTATATTTATGGCACTTTCTTCCTTCCTAAGCCTACTTTTAACAGGAGAAATAAAAAATTGGGGGAAAGAATTAGTTATATTAGGAATTTATGGGCTTCTTATTTTGCTTTTTATACAATTTCTTCTTTTTTTTATTAAAAAGCCAGAAATCCTTGCTGCCAGTATTCCATTTTTTACCTTTGGAAGCCTAATTTTCTGCCCTATCCTTGTAAACCTTAGTACTGCAATACCATTTTTTAGAATAATGGAGAAATTTTTTATACCATATTATTACTTGGTTTTATGTATGTAATTAGAATAAAAAGGGAACGCAAAGAGAGTGTCCTATTGGTTTTTGCTCCGGTTCCAGAAATAGCAGTTTCTAAGTGTTCTGTCTATGGTTTTCTATCTTTCCCGCAACCGGAGCCTATGCGGCATCCTGCCACAGAGGCTCCTTGAACGGACATCCTGTCCGTTCATTGCTATATGCCTTACAGAACACTAAAAAACTGCATATTTCTTCCACAGTCGCAAAAACCAATAGGACACTCTCTCTGCTGGTAGTTGGTGGTTCTGCTTTTTTATTCGTATCAAACAAATTATGTAATTTTTTTGTGTTTTGGTTATGTTATTATATACTTTTATTGTAACTGTTTTTGGTTGTGTGATATTTATTTGTCAATTCTATAAAGTTTATCTAGGAACTGGCTTAACTGTCCTTCTTTGGCTGGTTCAAGCGCATCTGCTTGTTTAAAATTATGCTCTATATTGGCAATATCTCTATTAAATCCGAGAATAAAATTAGTAGCAATTTTATATATAATTTTTGTAGGAGCAAGTCCATAAACTTGTTCTTTAAAAATATGTTCCAATCTTTCTTTATCATTGGGATGTTTCTTTTTCATGCCATCGCTCTGATATAGACGCTTCACAATTTCAGCAATATATAAGCCAGACTTCATATATAAATCTATAAAAGTTTGGTCATCTTTATCAAAACATCCCGGATTTTCTGCCTCTAACATATCAACCATTTTTTTTACAAGCAATTTAGGTGTAAAAATCTGATTTGTTTTTTGTGGAGGAATATAATCAAAAATATCTTCTTTATTTGTTTCCTCAAAATAATTTGCCAGCTTCATTTTTAAATACAAAAACTCTTTTACAGAATCATCAAATACTACAGGATCAAAAAGCTTTCCTTCAAAATATTTTTTCTCTCCTGTTTCTTGATCTGTATATTCCCCACCATCACGGAGAAATATAAAATCATCTAAAGAAATACTTGTAACTTCTTTAAATACTTCATCTGGAATCACTTTATCAAAATTTGCAAGTGTAACTGTTTCATCCCCATAAGCCATCAAAAAAGATGGTATTGTTCTTGAAAAACCTCGGAGATGATCTTTCACAGAATCTTCGATTCCTTTTTTCTCTTGCTCTTTCTTTTGTGTTTCAACAGTCCTTACAATCTCTTGACCTGCTGATTCTACAAAATTATCAACAGAATTTGATAACGTTTCTTTAAAAGTTTTAAGATTTTTTTCTTGCCTTTCCTTATATTCCTGGTTTACTGCTACAATTTCTTCTTCTGTTTTACATGCTTCTAAATGTTCTTCGTATTCTTTTTCTAATATATTTTCAGTAATAGTATATTCTCCATAAGCCTTATTTATCATACGATCAGAATCGTTTTTCAATTTACGTTCAAGCCTATTTTTATCTCCTTTACAGAAATCAGCTCCATATTCATTTTGAGCTGTTTCCATCACAATATTAACAGCTTCTTTGTGAAAAATATCTTTTAATATATCAAGTGCATCTTCTTCTGGTTTTTTTTCTGATGTCTGAATGGAATTTATGGTTTCTTTCAGTTTATTTGGAACATCTTCAAAAATCTTTTCACCAAAAATTTCTGTTGATTTTCCTATTACATAAGAATCCGATAGAAAAACTTCTCCATTTTTATCTAATGATAATTTTTCCTCTGTATCTCTTGTTATTTCTATTCCCTTTTTGGGCTTATGTACAGCAGTAAAGTTCTTTATCATTTCTATAACTTCTATAGGCGCATGGAACACATTAGAAATATTCTGGAAAAGAAAATCACTCATAAATCCACGTTTAACAACTTCTTTTGAACGAATTTTTCTAGGAATAGATAATACTTGTTCTGCATCAAGTTCTATCATTTCCCCATTTTCATCTTCTCCAATTACAGGAAAGAAATTAAGAAGTGTCCTAACATTCTCTTTTCTTTTGTCAGAATTCCCTTTTCCATCAGATGTCTCTGAGGATAAATCATTAGCAAATTCCTCAAAAATAACCAGAGTCCTTGCTGGATCAAAATCAAATACATATGCATTTTCTTTACGATAAAATTTTCCTGCTTTTGAAAAAGAATAAGGATTTTGCGCACGAAAAGCTGCCTGCATGTACAAAGATGGACTTTTTACATTACTAAGCATAAGAACAGCTGTCCATTCTGGAATAGTAACACCTGTTGTAAGTTGTCCTACAGATATAGTAATTGTTTTTTCCTTTTCTACAATAGCTTTTTTTACCTTATCAAATGATTTTTTTGTTTCATCTTGGTTATCTATTTTTCCATCTCCTGCGGCAAGAACAATTTCATAATTTTTAAAAACTTCATGTTCCTTTAATTTCTTTGCAAGAGCCTTTGCACTATCAACACGATCTAAAAGTCAAAATGTATGTCTTAATTCGTTTCTTAATTCTTTCGTTGAAAAAGGAAACTTCTCTTGTTTTGTCAGGGCATCTAAAAATTTATCCACAGAACTTTCATATTCAAACTTTCCATTTGGTTTTGCTTTAAAAAACTCATTCAAATCAAAAGCATATTCCTCTGTTTCTCCCTGAATTTCTATTCCTTGTTCTAATTCTTCTTTTACTATTTCAGACATTTGATATGTAAAGAGATTGAGATTAGGAAGGCTGCTATATGGATTTTCTGCTTCTTTATCCCAACTTTCTTTTGCTTTTTGTTCATCAGCATATGTCCAGTTAAAAATAGCTTTTTCTGGAAATTTATCATTGGCAAGTGCTTTAAAAGGAGTACCAGATAAATGCAAGGTAAATTTACGTCTAATATGATCAAAAGCTACATCTGTTTTATATGTATCTACTCCTTCATGTGCTTCATCAATAATAAGAACATCCCATGTTTGCCCTTTTTTTGGATCATCACTTATCTCTACAAGTTTATCATACTGGCCGCCAAAATAAATGGAGCCTTTTAAATCTTGTAAACTTACAAATTCTATACAACCTGATATATCATCTGCCCTTGCCGCAATTTTACTATATTCTTCTCTTGTTATTACATATTTTTTCCCTTTAAGTGAATCGGTAGAACTCACAAATAAGTATCCAGATGCTTTTCCTAAAAATTTCTCATAATCCGAATACCAAGAATTTGCTATAGCGGGTCTATTTGTAACTATCAAAATATTATGTGCATCAATTCGTTTACAAAAATCATATACAGATAAGGTCTTTCCAAAACGAGGCTTTGCATTCCACAAAAACTCGCCTGAACCATTACTCTTAAAATACTCTATCGTTTGCTCTACAGCCTTATTCTGTTCATTTCTCAAAATATACGAAATTACTTCTCTGTTACTACCATCTAGAATTCCCCTATTTTCTTTAAAATCTCTAAAATGTCCTTTTGATGCTACTCCATCTATATGAAACCATTCATGTCCTTCTTCTCGTTCAATCCCTAATTTACTAAGGTATACATGAAAATCTGTATCATGGAATACTTCCCCTGAACCATCATCAAAAATTGCTGTTCCTTGCCATTCTTTATTATATTTAAGACCAGCCGTATGTGTTTGTTGTCTTATTCTCTTATCTACATCTTGTTCTGTATAACCAATTTTTACCCAGCCATCATGCTTTGGAACTTCTGGTGTAGAATAAGCATAAATCATAGGAATAATACGGCTTGTAGTTTGTATATTAACCTTGGACATTAATCCATCTCCTTTGCTGTATTTTCTATAAACTTAATCTCCTCCTCATTCAGACTATATTTCTTATATAATTGTAAATCAATCTCATGAATCGTTTTGTTCCAGTCAATATCAGATTTATTTGAAAAATCTTGAAGTGGAACATTTGCCCATTTATCAGGCGCAATATCCTGAGTAATTTTCAATGTACCCAACAAAATTCTTGCGTATTTTGTTTTAATATATTTTAAAGCAGCATTTGCTTCATCTTCAGTAGAGAAACATCCAATACTTATAAAAGTTTCAGTAGAACCAGTCATTGGTTTAGCAATTAATGGCTCAGAAAAAACTTCTCCAAGTGTTCCAGCTCCATTAGATTTTGCTAACAAAATTTTATATTTATTCATATTCACAACATCATTAACATAATCTCTTCTAATATATTTGTATAACCGTTGATTTTTTTCTCTTCCTAAAATACTAATATACTCAAAGCCATCTTGTGGCTTTTCATCAAAAAATATTTGAGGAAGCCGTTCAAAAATATTTGTAGACATATCATAAGCATGCCCTGCACTTAATTGTAAGATTGCCTCTGGATGTTCTTCATGCATCTTAGAAGTTAATCTATACGCAGTACGAGTAACAACAATATCACTAAACTTTAAAAACATAGGATGTGCTTTCGATTTCTTTAAAATAGAATTTAGTTCTGGATATGCTGTAAATATCTCAACAGCTCCATAATCTTGTTCTTCATCATGATATGTAATCACTACACCACCTTTAATTTCTGTATTACTAAATATCTTACTACTATCCTGTTCGTAATCTAAAATTTTCAAATGTGGATCATTTAACATCTTTTCATTCCATTGTTTAGGTGTACTACCTGCATTAAATAAAAATCTCGCTGGATGAATCATTTCGACTTTTCTGCCGACTTTATAAGATTCTTCTAAAAACCTATGATACACAGGAGGAGCATACCCTTTATTGTCCCCTAACCTATCTTCTTGATATGGTGGATTTCCAATTACATAATCAAATTTCATTTCTTATTTCTCCTTTTTTAGTGACTCAAAAAGAACAGAATGTGATGTTCTCCAATCATATATTCTGCACTTTGGTGATATTGTTTCTGTCTTTTCTTCTTTCATATTTCCTATTCCATCTATAAAATCAAATAAAGAATATTGATATGTGTCTTCCTCTGGAACTCCTAATGGAACTGCACCTGTTAAGCCATCCATTTGCCATAAATTCCAAGCTATAATATTTGCTATTTTCTTCAATTCAAAAGCTGTAGGTTCTCTATTCCATTTATAATTCAAATAATCAACAAACGACATAAGAAGATTAATTCTAGCAATTAAAAGATTATCACCTTGAAACTCATAACCATAAACACTTTGATAAGCCCTAATAATCCAATCCATCCATTCTGTTTCATCATCAGTATTTTCATTTATTACCCTAAATTTACGATCAAGAATCCCTATCCTATTTTCTATTTCTATAAATTCACCTGTAGCTGCATCATACCTTGAAACAATAAAAGGTGCTTCTCCACAAGTTATTTCTAATCGCCTAGAATCAACATATTGTTTCCAAGTTTTTTTCTCAGGAAACGTAATATTTTCAGTTGTTGATTCCCATAATTTTTCTTTTTCAATATTAAACACATCTTTCCTGCCAAACCATTCCTCATCACAATAATTATTCATCTGATTGCATATCCAAGATGGAGTAAATACTTCAGCACGGTTCTTTGTACGTTCATGCTGTTGTTCCATAGCTTTCATAATCCTAGGCTGTATTATAATAGAATTAAGCCCTATTATTGCCTCTACAGTTATTTGCCTATCATCAGAATATTGGACACCAAAACTCTCATAACTTTTCGTTGCCCAAATAATATTTTTTTTAGTCGTTTTATCTTTCAGTAAGATATTTAGAGTAGTTTGAACTGGAAAAGATTTTAACTGAATTAATTCTTCCAAATTATCTTTCCTTTCATTTTTAATTAAAACAAGAAGTAATCCTAGCTATATTAATACTTTCCTTATTTTGTTATTATACTTTTTAAACTATCAAAAAGCAACGAAAAACAGTTGTATATTTCACTTGAATCTTGTTATTAGATATGCTATATTCGACATAGAAAAGGAAAAACCATAGAAGCGGTTTTACCCCAACACATAATTTTTACTTTACCTCTACAATTTATATTGTAAAGGTAAATCGTCAACTATTGACGTAGTTGATAGCTATTTTCTTTCCTTGAAGATTGTATAACACAATCCTATAAAGGCAACAACGAATATACAAAACTGGAACAAGTCCAAATATGTAACCCCATCTTATCGCCCTCCTTTCTTTCGTCTGGAGGGCCTTTCACATCCTCTAAAAAAAGAGTAAATCCTCCTTTAACTCTATAAAATACCACTCTATTTCCCTTCCCCAAGAACTAAAAACCCCTTCCCAGCCACTTAGAAACACAGCAGGGAGCCGATAGCCAATGCAATGGCTTATTCGAAAGAATGGTGTAAATTTCTTAATGCTTTCTAATTAAACAGCAATAAACGGACAGGACGTCCGTTTAAAGAGCCTCTGCGGCAGGACGCCGCATAGGCTCTGGTTGCGTTCCAAACTGATACCCTATCCAAAGCATTTAGAAATTACCCATTCTTGAGCGAAGCCATTGCATTGGCTATCGGCTCCCTGCGTCCCCTCCCCTTCTCACTGGTGTTTTTAGATTCTCACCTTCCCCCCTTTTGTATCCCTACCTGTCTGTTTTATTTTCGCCAATAAGACTTCCTTCCCCTTATAAGGAATCGTTTCTTCCTCTCCACAAAGTAAATAGCAATTCTCCACCTTATCCTTGGCACTTAAATTTATCCCTCTTACTCCCACAGCGCCTTTTTTCTTTTCTGGCACTTCTTCTAATGCAAACCGCAAAAACATTCCTTCCTGTGTCTGTAATACTACTTCTTTACAATCCTCTATCACCATTACAGAAACCACCAAATCATTCTCAGCCAGTTTCGTAGCTACTACCGTCTTACGTATTACATCAAATTCTGCTGCATCTACTTGTTTTACCATACCCTGTTCTGTTACAAAGAAAAGTTTCTTCCCTTTTAGCCAGCCAGATGGCATTATGCCAGCTATCCGTTCCCCTGAACTAGAATAATTACCTAGATTATCAATAGGCTGCCCCTTGTCCCTCAATTTCCCTGCTGGAATATCTAATATTTTTACCTGATGCAATACGCCTGTATCTGTAAATAAACAAATCCGATCCGTATTCATACAGCGGAATACATACTTGCTCTCATTATCTACTGTTTCTTGGTTTCTTTCATATATAGAAACATCCAGAGTCTTTGCATATCCAAACCGATCCATAGTAAAAACCACCTCTTGTTCTACTAACGCCTCTTCCTCATATACAGCCTCTTTTCCATCCTCAATTATCGTTTTCCGTTCCAAAGCAAACTCTTTGCGGATAGCCTCTAAATCTTTTTTAATCACTTTAATCATAGAAGCATGGTTTTCTAAAATATCTTGGTAATTGGCTATATTCTTTAAAATACCCGCATACTCTTTCTGCAGTGCTTCTAATTCTAACCCTATTAATTTCTGCAGGCGCAATTCTAAAATAGCGGCAGCCTGCCTTTCTGTAAAATCCAGTTTTTTTGCCTGTTTTTCTGCTGTTTTTGTTTTAAATTGAATCCCTGCCGTAGCCCCAGTGGTTAAACATGCCTTTACTTCTTTTAAAGACTTACTGCCCCGGATTATTTCTATAATTAAATCTAAAATATCATATGCCCGTATTAAACCTTCCCGGACTTCTTTTTTCTCTAGTTCTCTTTCCAACAAATATTTATATTTCCTAGAAGCTAATTCAATCTGGAAATCCACATGATGTACAATAATATCCTTAAGGCTTAACCTTTCTGGCTTTCCGTCTACAATAGCAAGCATATTTACGCCAAAAGTATCTTCCAGCTTTGTTTTTTTATACAATAAATTTAAAAGCTTGTCTACATCTGCATTTTTTCGGATTTCTAATACAATCCGAAGCCCTTCTTTTGAGCTTTCATTGGAAATATCCACAATATCTGTTGTTTTTTTTGTTTCTACAAGTGTTGCTACATCAGACAAAAACTTTCCTAAATTAGAGCCAATTAATGTATATGGGATTTCTGTAATTACAAGCCTGTCCTTATCTCCCCGTTTCTGACCATGTTCTAATTCTACCTTGCCACGGACTTTGATTTTCCCACTTCCGGTTTCATAAATTTCCTGTAATTCTTTTTGGTTAATTACAATGCCGCCAGTAGGGAAATCAGGCCCTTTTACATATTTCATTAACTCTTTTACTGAAATATCATTGTTATCTAAATATGCCTCTATCGCTAAAATTACTTCATTTAAGTTATGTGGAGGGATAGAAGTAGTCATGCCTACTGCAATTCCATCTGCCCCATTTACTAATAAATTCGGCACACGTACTGGGAGTACCTCTGGCTCTTTTTCTGTTTCATCAAAGTTTGGAAGAAAATTAATAATATTTTTATCCAAATCTTTTAAATATACTTCTTGTGTAAATTTCTTTAAGCGCGCCTCTGTATAACGCATGGCAGCAGCCCCATCCCCTTCTATAGAACCAAAATTACCATGCCCATCTACCAATGCCATCCCTTTTTTAAAGTCCTGCTCCATTACTACTAATGCTTCATAAATAGAGCTGTCGCCATGGGGATGGTATTTACCCATAGTATCTCCTACAATCCTTGCTGACTTTCTATGTGGCTTGTCATACTGGAGCCCAAGCTCATACATAGAATACAGCACCCTCCTTTGTACTGGCTTTAATCCATCCCTAACATCTGGTATTGCCCTTGCTGTAATTACACTCATTGCATAATCTACAAAGCTTTTCTGCATAACCTCTGCGTACTCTGTTGTAATAATTTGTTCCGCCATATCCCGATCCTTTCTGTTAATTGTTAAATCCCCTATTTCCATTTAAGCATCAATTTCTGCTTCATTTGCATGTTCATAAATAAACCCTCTTCTAAGTGCAACATCTGTCCCCATTAAAACAGTAGTAATATCTGATGCTAACTTTCCATCTTCTATTTCTACCCTTTTTAACATCCTTGTTTCTGGATCTAATGTTGTCTCCCAGAGTTGTTGTGCATCCATTTCCCCCAAGCCCTTATAACGCTGCAACGTAAAATTTTTATGCGTTTTCCGATATTTTTCTAATGCTTTATCATCATATAAATACTCCGCTGCCCCTCTTGCTGGCTGGGTTTTATATAATGGCGGCATTGCAATATAAACATGGCCTTCATAAATCAATTCTGGCATAAAACGATAAAATAACGTAAGTAGAAGCGTAGAAATATGTGCCCCGTCTACATCGGCATCTGCCATAATAATAATTTTATTATAACGTAACTTTGTAATATCAAAGTCATTTCCATACCCTTCTGAAAACCCACAGCCAAACGCGTTAATCATTGTCTGGATTTCAGCGTTGGCAAGTACTTTATCCATAGTGGCCTTTTCTACATTTAATATTTTTCCCCTAATTGGCAGAATTGCCTGATACTGCCGGTTTCTGGCAGTTTTTGCAGAACCGCCAGCAGAATCCCCTTCTACAATAAATATTTCACATTTTGATGGATCTCTGCTTTCACAATTTGCCAACTTTCCATTTGAATCAAAAGAAAATTTAGGTTTTACTAATAAATTTGTCTTTGCTTTTTCTTCTGCTTTCCGTATTTTTGCCGATTTTTCTGCACAAGAAATTACACTTTTTAGCATATCTAAATTACGGTCAAAATATCGTACTAATTCTTCATTTGTTACTTGCGAAGTTGCTTTATTCGCATCTGGGTTATCCAGTTTTGTCTTTGTCTGCCCTTCAAACCGCGGATCAGGATGCTTAATCGAAATAACGGCTGTCATTCCATTCCTTACATCTGTGCCTGTAAAATTAGCATCTTTTTCTTTTAAAATGCCTAACTCCCTTGCATAACTATTAATAATGGAAGTACATATTGTTTTAAATCCTGTAATATGGGTACCGCCTTCCTGTGTATAAATATTATTACAAAATCCCAAAATATTCTCTTGGAATTCATTAATATACTGGAAAGCCGCTTCTACAATAATGCCCTCTGTTTCCCCTTGGAACGAAATAATATCTGTTACTGTTTCTTTCCCTTCATTTAATGCCTTTACAAATCCACGTATTCCTTCTTTTTCATGGAACACGACACTTTCTTCTTCACCTGCCCGCTTATTTTCAAAATAAATCGTTAATTCTGGGTTTAAATATGCAGTTTCGTGCATACGGTTTTTCACAGCATCCGCCTTAAAACGGATTTTTTCAAAAATCTCCTCATCTGGAAGAAAATTTACTACCGTCCCTGTTGACCTTGTCTTACCAATAATAGGAAGTAACCCATTTTCCAACTCTACTACTGGATTCCCCCTTTCATAACGGTCGTGGTGGATTCCTCCATCCTTTGATATTTTAATATCCATATAAGCAGATAAAGCATTTACTACAGAAGAACCTACCCCATGCAGCCCCCCAGAGGTTTTATAAGCGCCATCGCCAAATTTCCCTCCTGCATGAAGTGTTGTATAAACAATACGCGCTGCCGGCAGGCCTTTTGGATGCATATCCACTGGCACGCCTCTCCCATTGTCCTTAATGGTTGCGGAACCATCTTTCTCCAAAACCACCCATATGGAATCACAATATCCATTCAAATGCTCATCGACCGCATTATCCACAATCTCGTAAATTAAATGATTTAAACCTTTTGTAGATACGCTGCCTATGTACATGCCTGGCCGTTTCCTTACAGCCTCCAATCCCTCCAACACAGTAATACTACCTGCATTATATGCTTCTTTTTTAACCATGTATTTCAACCCCTTCTTAATTTTTTTCTTTTTTTATACAATACCCAAAACAAACATTCGTTATTTGCTTCCGTACAAAGTTAAGCGCCCCGGGCATTCCTGCTTACGAGGCGCAGCTATGTTCTTTTGTAAAAGATGCCTTTTTATACTTACCTATGCAAGCATCATACGGTCATTTGCAAACTCTTCCCCACTTGCTGTCACAAACTTTTGGAGCAAATCATCTACCTTAAGATTCTTTTTCTCCTCTCCTGACACGTCATAAATTACATGCCCATCATACATCATAATTAAGCGGTTGCCAATATGGATTGCATCCTTCATATTATGTGTTACCATAAGGGCAGTAAGTTCTTGGCTCTCTACTAAATGTTCTGTTAAATCTAAAACTTTTTTTGCTGTCTTTGGATCTAAGGCTGCTGTATGTTCATCTAATAGTAAAAGCTGCGGCTTTTGTAAGGTAGCCATTAATAGAGTGAGTGCTTGGCGCTGCCCGCCAGACAATAAGCCTACTTTTGTTGTCATACGGTTTTCCAAGCCTAAATCCAGCATTTTTAACGCTTCTTTATAAATCTCTTTTTCCGAAGCCTTAATTCCCCAGCTTAGCCCTCTTCTTTTCCCCCTACGGTATGCCATAGCTAAGTTTTCTTGTATTTCCATGCCCCCTGCTGTTCCCCTCATAGGGTCTTGGAATACTCTTCCTAATAAGTAAGCCCTTTTATATTCTGGCTTATTTGTCATATCTGTGCCATCTATAATAATCTGCCCACTGTCAATTGGATATACCCCAGCTATCATATTTAACATTGTAGATTTCCCTGCTCCATTTCCACCAATTACTGTAACAAAATCTTTTGGGTATAAACGAAGGTTTAAATCCTGAAGTGCCTTTTTTTCATTAATTGTCCCAATATTAAAGGTTTTATACACATTCCTAAGTTCCAGCATACTCCTTACCATCCCTTCCGATACTTGGCAAGCACAGGAAGCGCCAATGCAACTGCCACTACAATCGCTGTTAAAAGTTTTAAATCGCTTGCTGTCAATCCCATCTGCAGCACATATGCCACAATAATACGGTAAATAATAGCACCAAGTACTACTGACATAAATTTTCCAAAAAAAGACTTAAACCGTTTAAATAAAACTTCTCCAATAACAATAGAAGCTAACCCAATTACAATAGCGCCTGTCCCCATGCTTACATCGCCAAATCCCTGGTACATAGCGACTAACGCCCCTGATAAACCAATTAAGCCATTAGAAATCATTAAAGCAAATACTTTAGTCATATTGGTATTTTGCCCCAATGCCCTTACCATATATTCATTATTCCCAGTTGCCCGGATTGCACAGCCAATTTCTGTCCCAAAAAACCAATATAATAAACTAATAACCAATATTGCTAAAATAACTCCTATTAACAAAGCGGTATGTACAGAAGACAGCGTAATCCCCGTTAAATTGGCAATTCCTTTTTTTACTATATCAAACATCGTATCCACTTTTAATAAAGGCAGATTTGAACGTCCCATAATCCTTAAATTAATGGAATATAAAGATATTTGTGTTAAAATACCAGCCAGAATCCCTGGTATCTGAAACACTGTATGTAAAAATCCAGTAATATACCCAGCAAGTACCCCAAAGAAAATAGCTACTATTATAGCCAGAAATGGATTTATTCCTTTCGTTATCATGGTTGCGCATACAGCACCGCCTAATGCAAAACTTCCATCCACAGTCATATCAGCAAAGTCTAATACACGAAATGTAATATAGACTCCCAAAACCATAATTCCCCATAAAATCCCCTGTACAATCGCACCCTGCGTTGCCAGTAATATGCCCTCCATATTATTTTCTCTCCTTCAATTATACTATCCAAGTAACTTTTTGCAATCTACTTTTTTTATTTTATCAAAAAAATGCTGTCGCATAAAACCTTTTTTTCTTTTTATGCAACAGCAAATTATCTTTGTGCCAGACTATTTTAAATCAGCAGGAATTTGAATGTTCAGAGCTTTTGCTGTATCCTCGTTAATCTTTAATTCATAACTTGTCAGATATTCAATTGGCATATCTGCTGGCTTTTTCTCTCCCTTTAAAATAGAAACTGCCATAACTGCCGTCTGCTTCCCAAGGTTATAATAATTTAACCCATAAGTAGCAAGGCCGCCATTATCTACCATTCCCTCTTCCCCTACAATACAAGGAATCCCATGTTCTGTTGCTACAGAAGTTACTGCTGCCATACCCTCTGCCATCATATTGTCGGTTGGGGTATAAATAACATCTACCTTACTTACCAGTGACTCTACTACAGAAACAATTTCATTTGTATTAGAAACAGTAGCTTCTACATAGGTAAGGCCAGCTGCCTCAATTTCTGCTTTTGCAATATTTGCTTGGAAAATAGAATTATCTTCTGCAGAACAATATAACACGCCAACTGTTTTTGCCTCTGGAAGAAGTTTCTTCAATAACCCAATCTGTTCTACCACTGGGTTTAAGTCAGAAGTCCCTGTCACATTCCCGCCAGGCGCATCATTTGATTCTACTAAACCAGAAGTCGCTGGATCTGTAACGGCTGTTACTAGAATAGGGATTGTTGTAGTTTGGGCAGCACACGCCTGCGCAGCCGGCGTTGCAATGGCAAAAATTAAATCACTTTTATTATTTACCAGTTTTTCTGCAATAGTGGTACAATTAGACTGATCATTTTGCGCATTATTATAATCAATCTTAATATTTTCCCCATCCTTATAGCCTGCTTCTGCAAGCCCGTCCACAAACCCCTGATAAGCTGCATCCAAAGCTGGATGTTCTGTAAGTTGTACTACGCCAATATTCAATGTTTTTTCTTTACCGCCGCAGCTAGTTAAAGCACCCATTGCCATAACTGCTGCCATCATTACAGCAAGCATTTTCTTTCTCATAATATCCTCCTTCCTGCCGTTTCTTTTACGGCAGCCCTCCAAACCAATAATACTAAAGCGCTTTAAAGGAGTAAAGCACCTTAATTCCATACTATTCTATCATTGATTCTTAAATTCGTCAATAAATTCCGCCAATCCCAAGATCCGTATCCATTGTATTCATATTATAAAGCAGCAATACATCTGTATTAGCAAGATTTTGGTTAATCAGCTCACTCACAGACTCTTTATAATACCTTGTGTCCACTACATAAATTTTCTTATAATGATTTACCAAAAATGGCACCATACAATTTGCATAACTATCCTTAATCAGAACCAGCTCCCTATCTAAACTGGCTGCCTGGTTAGTAATTTCTACCAATGGATGGATATTATTTAAAAAGAAGGAATATTGATCCTTTTTTCCCAGATACTCATAATTATATAACGAATCTGTTGTCTCCCCAGTATCTGTATAATATACAGTAAGTTGTTGCATAGGGTTTTCAAAAATAACAATCTGATCCCCCTTACGGGTATAGTCATTTACTTTTGAATAAATAGTCCCTTTAAAGTCCTCAGACACCACTTTTTCTTCCAAACCTGCCACTGGCTCAAACCCCAATTTAGCACAAAATTCTTGGTAGGCCAAATAAGCACCATGGGTTGTCCAGTGATGATCTGTATGGTAAAATAAAGGTTTTTCTTCATTTCTCATAAGCTTGAGTGCATCCAATACCTGAATTGGAATACAGCCAGACTCTTCATAAATTTTTGACATTGTATCTACCTGGCTTTTTATTGGTGCGCCCTTTGGGAGCTTTTCACTATAAATTACAGATGCTGTTGGTACTAACATTAAATATACATTCGCCTCTACCTTTTCTTTAAGATTACGGAATGTACGGATAATCCGTTCCGTATTTTCTGGTTCCTTATATTTTTCTATTAAATACCCATCTTCTGCCAAATAAACATTATTTACTTCTTTTTTTCCAATTGCTTTTTCAAAACCCGTTTTTACTCCCACAAAAAAATCCCGGAACGGGAAGTGGTCTGCCAAATAGTCCCCTATTTCAGACGTATATTCCCCTTCTGCCAATCTTTCCCATGTAAATTCTGGAAAGGAAGAAAGAAAACGGTTTTCTTGCTCTGAAAATTCTTTTTTCTTCCCTATGCAAAACAGCACAGATAGTGCTACCACTATAACACATACAAATATAACCGTAAACTTCCTGCTTATTTCCCAATCTCTCATACCTATCCTCAATTCTATCCTAAAAACGGAAATATAAAAATGGATTATAAGTATCCCCTACTAAATATGCTATTGTCAACAAAAATAAAAGTAGATACACCATTACAGAAACTTTTGGCACAAGCCTTGCTACTGGCTTTTTTAATTTGCTTAAATTTCCCTTAAGCCACGGGTAAACTGGCATAGAGAGTAAAAGAGCAATGCCAAGCAAAACCCCATTACTTTTTAAATAATAGAAAAACTCATTCCCAACCCAAAAATGATCCGCTGTTTTTACCATAAGCTGTATATAATTTCCCAATTGTGCCATATCATCAAAAACAAAAATCGTAAACCCAAATACCACAATGATTATTGCATACAAATGCTGGAATAGAACTGGCAATTTTGTAAGATATTTTCCCCATACATATTTTTCTAATGCAAGCAATATCCCATAATATAAGCCCCATAAAACAAAATTCCATGCTGCCCCATGCCACAGCCCAGTTAAAAACCATACTACTGCAATATTCCTTAAATGCTTCCATACGCCTGCCCGGTTTCCGCCCAAAGGAATATAAATATAATCCCGGAACCATGTAGACAGGGAAATATGCCATCTTCTCCAAAAATCTGTAATGGATACTGCATATAACGGATAATTAAAGTTTTCTAAATAGTGGAAGCCAAGCATACGCCCCATTCCAATTGCCATATCACTATACGCACTAAAATCAAAATAGAGCTGTAAAGTAAATGCCAATGCACCAAGCCAAGCTGTAGCAACAGAAACTTCTGTTAAAGGAAGCGCACGGATAAGCTCCCACATAGCCCCCATATTATTGGCGATTAAAACTTTTTTAAATAATCCCTGTAAAAAGCGGATACCGCCATTATAAAACCCTTCCCTGTCAATTGCCCTACTATGGAGTTCCTGCTGTACTGTGGAAAACCTTACAATAGGGCCGGCAATTAACTGTGGGAACATTGATACATAAGTTAAGTACGTCAAATAATTTTTCTCTGGCTTTACTTCTTTCCTGTACAAATCAATACTATAACTCATTGTCTGGAATGTAAAAAAACTAATTCCTATCGGCAGCCCAACACCAGGGGCCGGCAAAGATAAACCACTTAATTGGTTTATGGTATAGACTACAAAATCTGCATACTTAAAGAATCCCAGCATAGATAAATTAATTCCTACCGAAATCCACAAAAATATCCTCCTTTTGCTTTTTTTTGTCCCAAACTTTGTCATAAGCAGGCCATTCCCATAGTCTACAAATGATGCAAAAAGCATTAGAAGGATATACACTGGCTCTCCCCAGGCATAAAAAGCCAGGCTAAAAAGAAGCAGGATATAATTTTTTGCTTTTTTCGGAAAAAGATAATATAAAACTAAAAATACTGGGAAAAAGAAGCATAAAAATGGTATACTACTAAAAACCATGCCAATCCCCTTTTCCTATTTTACATATTTTTCGATAATTGCTTTAATATCTGCTTCCTTCTCAGAGATTACTAAATAAATATAATCCCCTGATACCTGTACTTTACTTTTCTCCACTATTTTAAATTGTTCTGGCAAATAATTCTCTAATTCTGCCTTCTTATGTTCTATCATTGTTTCTAAAGCTTCTTGTAATGCCTCTTTATCTGTATCTGGCTTTGCCTTAATTATAATTATGGTATCCGCATAAATAACTTCTTCTGCATTTGTAAAAACATACTCCTCCAAGCCAGATAACTCTATTGCAAAATAATTAGCAATATAGTTATCATTTAAAACCACCATTTTAGGCAATTCTACATTTTCTGTTATTTCATCATATATTTCTGTAAGGGCTTTTTCTTCTTTTGTTATTTGTTCCTCGCCTGGCACAGTGGACATTTGGTTATTCCCCTTTGACGAGCACCCTGCCAGCAAAAGGCCCACTATCCCTATAGTAATCAGTATTTTTCTACCTATTTTATTCATTCGCAATCTCCTTTTATATTACAGTCTTAATCCTATAATCCTAATGTTCCCTTGTCCCTTTACGCCTCTTTTTCTGTTGGCTTTGTTCCTGTTTCTGAATCTTTTGTTTCTTCTGTTTCATTTGCCCCAGTTTCACTTGTACCCTCACTTGTCTGTCCTTCTAGGTCAAGTGATTCTGTCTCAGGTTCCAATTTCAATTTATAAAACCCGCCACTTGCATAATTACGGAGTACTTTCGTCCATATTTCATAAGAAGCATATGTTTGGTGTACATACGCATCACTACATAACTCTGGTTTTAACCCTCCATCTTCACCTATTAAGAAACTGGTAATATCTATATATTCTGCCACCCCAGCATCACATTGTTCCTTCATCTTTGTATTTAACAAACGAATATTATCATTATTTAAACCTCCTCTTTCACTCCCTGTCAGCATATTTGTTGTACTAATTACATAGATTTTTACAGTTGGATTAGCCTCCCTAATTTTCTCAATTACAGACAAATAATTTTCACAGGTGCCATCTACCCCTTCCATATCAATGTCGTTCAAGCCAAAAAAAAGAAACACTTTTTCTGCCCCCATCATCTTTATGGAATCCCAAATATAATGTTGTTCTCCTTGATAAACTGGATGGATGGTATCTTTACTAATCGTATTTAATGCCATTCTAACTGAAAAACTGCCAGATACCAAAAACTCTGGGCTACCTAAAAATCCCTGTGGCTGGCCCATAATATAATTCCGAAATCCCATCATTACAGAATCCCCAATAAACACAGATTTTTTAAAAAATTCATCTGCATTTTCGGAAATAATAAAATAATCTGTTGATGGTGGTAGATTCCCTGAATGAACTGTCCCCGTCTCTGGTTCTGTTTCTTTTTCTGTAACAGGTTCTGTTACTATTTCTGTAGTTGTTTCTGGCTCTGTTGTTTCTGTAATTTTCTCCGTTGGTGCTTCTGTCATTCCTATACCAATCGGTATATTTTCATTAATAGCTGGTTGTGCTTCTTTCAAATAATATCCTACGCCTATCCCTGTTCCTGCCAATACTACTACAGCACAAACAACGCCAATCATTATCTTACGGTTTCTATTTCTTCTATATCTAGAACTATATCTTTTCTTTCTCATAGTAATTTTCTATCCTTCTTCTAAATTCATTCTGTGTTTTCTGTTATTTTATACATTCCCTTGTATCTTTAGAATAATTCTCCTGTAAATACCGTTTCTGCTGGCCCTGTCATATAGACACAATTATCCCCTGGATTCCAAAAAATACCCAGTTTTCCCCCTAAAAGCTCTATTTCCACTTTCCGTCCTGTATATCCATTTATAATCGCTGCTACCACGCTGGCACACGCACCTGTGCCACAGGCAAGTGTCTCCCCACTTCCCCGTTCCCATACCCGCATTTTTAAATGGGCATTATCCTTTTTTTCTACAAATTCTGTATTAATCCGATTTGGGAATTTTTTATAATTTTCAAATTTGGGCCCAAGGCTCTCTAAATCCAATTCCTTAATATTCTCTGTAAACACTACTGCATGGGGGTTCCCCATAGATAAGCAAGTCACTTGATATTCTTTTTGATCGATTATAATTGGAACCGCCTTTACCGGATTCTCTTCCAATAATACTGGAATCTGCCCTGGCACAAAAATTGGCTTACCCATATTCACTGTTACCATATCCACCTTGCCAGAAGCCTTATCTACTAAAAGATCCAATGTTTTTATCCCTGCCAAAGTTTCTACTGTAACTGTCTTTTTCTTTACAATGCCATTTTCATACACATATTTGCCAACACAACGGATTCCATTCCCGCACATCTCTGAACGGGAACCATCTGCGTTATACATTGCCATTTCACAATCCGCAACTTTAGACGGTTTAATTAAAATAAGCCCGTCAGAACCAATGCCAAAATGCCTGTCACTTACCCGGATTGATAACTCTTCTGGATTCTCGACACGCTCCCTAAAACAATTTATATATACATAGTCATTTCCAATGCCATGCATTTTTGTAAATTTCATTCTATCTTAGTCCTTTCAAGCTACTCCATATACCTACAGATTCATTATATAGCCTATTTCAAAAAATCTCAATACAAAAGTTTATATTCTCTTAATTTTACAAATATGCTTCTTTTATCTTTTATCTTTTATCTTTTATCTTTTATCTTTTATCTTTTATCTTTGAAATTATAACAAAGAACTTCTAAACAAACAAGCCTTCAAAAATTTCTTTTATTTTTGAGGAAACCAGACAAGTATAACTACATATTATAAACTGTAAATCAAATGTATGGAGGAATTAAAAATGAGTGATTTAGCAGCAACAAATTGTGGAGGAAGTTGTGGATGTGGATGTGAAGGAGGAAACAATAGCTGTAACCTTTTGTTCCTTATTCTAATCCTTAGCTGCTGTGGTGGCTGGGGCGGCTCTTGTGGTGGTTCTTGTGGCGGCTCTTGTGGCTCCAACGGTTTTGGTGATTGCGGATGCCTTATTCTTATCCTGTTGCTTCTGTGTGGTGGCTTCGGCGGCGGATGTGGCTCTATCTGCTAATTTCCCCAAAAACGATTTAGTACTTACTAAGTCAAATGGCCCGGCATTGCCGGGTCATTTTTATATGTCTGATTTATATACTTGCCGATTTTGTATTTCTTCTCTTTCATTTCTTAAAGAAGCACAAAGCAATAAGGCAAGATAATTTTCTTGTTCTTTCCCACCCATCCCCTGTTTTTTCTTAATACATTCTTCGTCTATTCCATAAACAGTATTTCCATCTACATAAAGCCGGCGTTTCACTGTTTTATCCTCCTAAAATACTTTTACTTCCAGTATATGTCTGCTCTTTCTTTCCTGTATCATACTTCTTTACTTTCTTTCATATAATAATGAAGAATAAAGAAAGGAACCCAAATTATGGACACTTCAAAAGAAATGACTGATTTTGACGACTTAATATGTGATAATCACCTGCAAATGCTAAAAGCCGCCATCCCTTATATGCCTGCCTATGGACAGCAAATACTTTCGCTTTACACGAAAAGCCTAGAGCTTTCCAATACCATGCAGCTTCTTAGGAGGGCAGAAAGCCATACGGTTGGCATATGTTCTATTTCAGAAAACAAAAGAAATAGTACCGAACTACTAAATGCTATTAAGAAATATTGTAATGACAGTGAACGGGAATTACTGGATTTATTTATGAACTTTTTCAGTGCCTTCCGCATGTACAATACTTACCGAGAACTCTTCCCTGGAGAAGCTTCTCCTGGTGACAAAGACCGTGCAGGCGGGGAAGCCTCTAACCCTATAGAGACTTTAAAAAATATGCTTTCCCCTGAGCAGAAAAATATGTTAGATACCTATTCTTCCTTGCTCTCTCCTGCAAAATAACAAACGATCCCAAAGAAAGGAGGTGCTATCTCACTTGGATAATAGCTGGATGAATAATCCTGCCTTTAAAGATATTAATCCTCAAAAACTTCTTTTATTAAATCAGCTTCTCGGACAGGCAAATTCCAAATCAAAGGAAGAATTAATCCCTTTCTTTATTGCAGCTTCTTCCAAAGCAAGCTCTATGGGAATGTCCTTTAATGACGATGAAACAGATGTTATTATTTCAGTCCTCACCGCAAATATGTCCGAGCAGGATAAAAGCCGTGTAGAAACTATCCGAAAGCTTTCCAAAATGCTTTCCCAACGCCAGACTAAAAAATAGCCAAATATAGAAAATCCCTGTTATATTGTTTTCAGCCATTTCTAATAGCTACAATATACCAGGGATTATTTCTACAAAAATTATAAAATATTTCATCTTACAATAACATCAGTAATGTGCCGCTTGTAAGGATTATCAAACCAAGCATTGCTTTTTTCGAAAGTTCTTCTTTTAATACTACAACAGCAAAACCCACTGAAACTAAAATACTTAACTTATCAATAGGGGCCACTATACTTGCTGGCCCTTCTTTTAGCGCGCGGTAATAACAAAGCCATGATGCCCCTGTAGCAAGCCCCGATAAAATCAAATAATTCCAACTTTTTCTGTCAATCTTTTTTACTTCTCCTGCTTTCCCCAATAAAAATACTATAAGCCATGCCATTATTAACACTACAATTGTCCGAATAGCTGTCCCCAAATTAGAATCAATCTTTTGCATCCCAAGCTTGCCTAAAATAGAAGTAAGTGCTGCAAAAATAGCAGATAATGCCGCATAAATAAAATAACTGTTAGAACTCTTTTGAATGTCACTCTGCTTTTTCTGTATCATAAGATAAGTCCCTGCACCAATTAAAACTAACCCTACTAACTTTGGAAAAGAAACTGGTTCTTTTAAAAATAAAAATGCCATTAACATTGTAAGGATAATGCTAGACTTATCTATAGAAACCACCTTATTTACATCACCTAGCTGCAAGGCACGGAAATAACAAAGCCATGATGCCCCTGTTGTAACACCTGATAAAACCAACATTACATAGGTCTGCTTTTGAATATTGCCAATCGTTGGAAGGGCACCTGACAATGCCGCCATAATCCATGCAGACACAAGCACCACTATAGTACGTAGCGCAGTTGCCACATACGAATCTACTTTCTGTAACCCCATTTTAGCCAGAATTGACGTAATGCCTGCAAATACTGCAGAACCAACTGCATATAAAACCCACATATGCCCTCCATTCTAAAAATAAAGCTATATTCTTTATAAAACAAGAAAGCCCCCTGCTTATTCTATCCACTTATGGCTGAAAAACAGAAGGCTTCCTTTATATAACCCTATTTTATTTATATTCTTTTCCTAACTATTTTCTTAGCTTTTCTACATTCACTTCACAAGAAACCAACTTTCCATTTACTCTTGCCACAACTTCTGTTGTACCTTCCCTACGCCCTGTTACTACGCCTCTTCTCGTTACAGTAGCAACACGTTTATTCCTAGAGAACCATGTTACCCCAGCATCTACGCCAGACAGTTGTAAATCAAAAGTATCATACTGTTCCAAAGTAACAGTATTGGCATTTAGCCCGAGCACTGTTATCGTAGAAGTCCCCTCTATCCCGCTTACACTGGAAACAGCAATAATCTGGCAAACACCTGGGCCTACTGCCCTCGCATTCCCATTATTATCAATGGTAACAACAGAAGAATCACTGGATATCCAACGGATAGTCTCTGTTGTATTCCTTGGCTGCGTCCTTGCTGACAAAGTCCTTGTATCTCCTAATACCATTGTCGTCTCTGGAGTATTTACCTGCACACTAGTAGTAAGTATAATCGGCGTTACAATAACCGTACACTCTGCATATACCCCACTCCCGTCTGACGCGGTAGCACGGATCGTTGCTTCACCTTCTGCCACGCCTGTCACCAGCCCAAGGCTATCCACCCTAGCCACAGCGGCATTTGATGTCGTCCAATTTACACGTTGTACAGAAGCATAAGAAGGCTCTACTGTATAGGTTAATTGATACGTATCCCTCTGCATAATACGGATAATACTCTGGTTTAATGTCAGTTTTGTCATTGGATCAATAACCGTTACCTTACAAGTTGCAAATACTTTCCCTTCATCCCGTGCTGTCGCTGTAATAGTGGCTGTACCAAGATTTACGCCATGGATATTCCCATCTGCATCTACAATAACAATTGACTCATCACTTGATTTCCATAACAGCTTCTTTTGTGTTGCTGATGCTGGTACAATCGTAACTCCTATCTTTTTATTTGCTCCCTTTGCAAGATATATCTCTGTTTCAACAAAGGTAATCGATTCAATATCCTCTTGTACAGTAACAGTACACGTTGCCATTAGCCCTCGTTCTACTGTCCGTACCATAATAATGGTAACGCCCCCCTTAACACCAGTGATTAAACCATTTTCATCCACAGTTGCAATGGATGGGTCTGCCGATTCAAAAGTAACCTCTTGGTTTAAAGAATCACTTGGGCGTACAGTTGCTTTTAATAAATACTGCTCCCCTACGTCAATCGTAATTTCACGGGAATTTAAGGTTAAGCCAGAAACAGACTCAATAACATTTACCGTACAAATCTCGGTTAGTTCTGGATTGTCGTTACTTGTAACAGTAATTTCTGCTACTCCCACTTTAAGTGCTGTTACTGTACCATCTTCATCTACTGTAACAATACTTTCATCTGAAGAAGTATATGTTACACTTCTATCATTTGCTTCAACTGGAAGAACTTTTGCACTTAAATAAAAAATAGTACCTTTTTTTACAGTGATATTATAATAATTTAATTCTATTCTTTCAGAAGGTACCAATACAGTAACAACACAACTTTCTCTTATACCATTTGAGGTAATTGCTGTAATCGTTACACTTCCTGCTGCAATACCAGTTACTAACCCAAAATTATCAACACTAGCTATTGATTCATCTGATGTTTCCCATCTTATAGAACGGTCTGTAGCATCAATTGGCTGCACATCAGCAATCAATTGAAGCGTTTCACCTACTTTTATTTTTGCATCTTTTAAATTTAATTCAAGAGTCAATACAGGCTTTTCTATAGTAATAATACAAGTATCATTTATTAAAGGATTTCCTCCTACACTAGCTGTAATAATTGCTGTACCTGTAGCATGATAAGTTACAACACCTGTTTCAGAATCAACACTTGCAATATTTGGATTTGAAGAAGTCCAAACAACAGATACTTCTTCATCTACAAAACCTTCTGGTTCCAAGGTATAACTTAATTCACATGTTCCATTTCCTTCTTCATCTAAATAATCTTTTACAACCTTATTTTCCCCTTCTATTTTTACTTTCTCGCCTTTAATTTTAATACCAGTAACTTCAGAGACTACACGTATTGTAATAACAGCAATTTCTACTTGTGCTGTATCATTTGTTACTACAGCTACATAAGCTTCTCCAACGTTTAAACCTTTCACTTTTGCTTTTAAAATATTGCCTGAAACTGTTTCTAACTCAATAATTTCATCTGCTATTACACCATCTTTATTCTTAAGAACCCATTTAATTTCATCTTCTGAAAAATTAGTTCCCTCTGAATCCAAAATTAATGTTAAATCTGTCATCCCACCAACTGGTATAATTGAATCTGGATCCGCTTGAATCTCTGCTCCCTTAATACCTGGTATAACTTCAACTTCACAAGTTGCACTTACAGTTGTTCCATTAATTTCTTTTGTTCCTGTTATCTTTATAAACCTGCCACTTGGTTTTAAACCAGTAATAACTGTAGAATTCTCACCATCTTCATGAGAAATAAATTCTTCTCCTCCATCTTCTACTGTCCATATTACATTAGTCCCATTATTAACAGTAGTATTTGCACTTAATGTAAAACTTCCCCCTACTACAATTGTTTTCTTTGTTACATTTAAACTCATTGTATCTAAAATACGAATGTTGACTGGCTTTTCAAAAAAAGGGACTGTACTTGTTCCTTCATATACTTTACATACTACTTTAATATCATTTGTAGTACTCTTTTTACCAGTAATCTTTAAATAGGAATAATTATTAGCGTTAACTATTGATTGCCCTTCTGCTTCAAACACCTCATTTTTAAAGCCACCATTACTTGCTGTCAAATTTGTTCCACTTGAACTGCCATCCTCATATATCCATTCATATCGATATGATTTTGAACCATTACTTACTACATTAGTGGATAGTGTAATACTACCTCCAACATTAATTACTTCTAAATCTCCAACTTTTTGCCTATTGCCAATACCCTTTAACAATGCCGGATTAACAGTAACTTTTACTATATCTTTCATTATATCTTCATAATTTCTAAACTCTTCATATCCTTCATGTATAGATACTGCTTCTAGATCTACAACTCCATAATTATTTGCCTGAATTCCTGTATCTCTCCCAAGTATTAACACTTCGTTTCCATCAACTACTGTATCATATGTTTCAAATGCTTTCCACGATAAAGAATTACCAGCATCATTTGAAATTTCTGTAAATGTATAATTCTGCCCATATTCTAATTCCATTTCCTTTAAAGTATCTGAACCTTTTTTTATTTCAGCCGCCACCATTACATCAAACGTTTTTTCTATGTAAAACTCACTTCTAGAATCACCATTTAAATAAATACGTGCTATTAAACGTACAAATCCACCTTTTTTTCCTGGTACGCTTATTTTATATGGCATAACAGAAACTCCATTCCATGTTGTTTCTACAGCACCAGGCTCCCCTACAGAAACAATTTTAGAAGACCGAGGCAAATCTGTATCTTTTGGAATAGCTGCACCTTTTTCACCGACTGGAGGCTGAAGCTCTATCTGATCATCTGTTTCCGCATCTGCATAAAACCAAAATATCTTACAAGAAGATATATCTGCATTATTTGCATACACTACACCTTCTTGATCTAAAGCTATTGATTCATCACTACCTAAATCACCAGTTTTCAAAGCTAAATAATTTTGTGCACTAGATTGCACACCATCATATAACATGAGTGGACTTCCTATATAAATCCTCCTACTTAATCTTAATTGTGTAGATTCTTCATAATACTTAGTATCACCATCTTCTAAAAAAACTTGTGTTCCTCCACTTGTTACTTCATTATAACCAGTTGCGGTTATATTGACTGCAATAATACCAGCTGCATTAACTGTAAATGCAAGCTTTTTTACTCCATCCGTTGAATTTCTTATTGGAGATACTTCTATAACCTTATCCGCATCTGTTTTCTCTTCTATGTTATAGTCCCATTTAACTCTATCACATATACTGTTCCAGTCTCCTTCTACTTTACCATTTATAGATAAAAATGCTTCTACATAACCTGAGTTTACTGTTTGAAATCCACCATCATCTTTTACTACCATATTCCACTGTACAGGAGAAAAACCATCTGGATCAGAAAAATCTATATCACCAGCTCCTTCATTCCCCCCATCATCTCGTCCTGTTCTAAACCAAATTTTCATTTGTCCTGTTAATGGCTCTCTTGTAGTTGTTTCTGTTTCTTGTGGTGATGTAACATTAGCTGCATCTGTTTTCTTCATTGTTCCACTTAAAAGTGGTGTCAACATAGCAAAAATTACTAAAACCACCCAAAACCTCTTTAACCGCAATCTTTTCATCCGTCTAACCTCCTGATTATTCCTTTCTATCTTCACTTTACCTGAGATCCCTCTACAGATTATGTATTGTCCATTTTGTATGCCAACCCTCTAAACATACAAACTCACTTTCTCTATTATAATTTATTTCGGTCAATTTTTCCACTATTATTAGCAAATTTCATAAAAATGTAAAAAAGTACTAGTATTCCTAACCTAGTTTCCGCTTACTTCCTATTCTATTTTTGATATAAACAATAATAAAAAGCACATACCTTTCAGCATGTATCTAGTATTATTTTACTATTTCTTTAACTACTATTGTTTCAATTCAAAATTATAAACTGTTACCATTGTTTCTCTAGATCACCCCCAATGTTCCCTTAGTCCTGCTATATGATACCTCAATAACTTTTTATAATAATCTATTTTTCGACTGCTTGGAGAAACTATTTCAATTCAGTCTGGCGCACCATTATTTCCACCAAAAAATACAACAAATGGAACAGCGAACATATTTCTACATCTTCTATTCCTAATGATATTCTAGTATTTGACAAATGTATCAATATAGTTTATACTAATAACTAAAATAGTAAATAATAAGGAGGAGCATAAATGACTTTTCAAGAATTAATGGATTCTTACTATATAAGTGAAGAAGATAATAACCAAATCACTTATAACAAACTCTTAACTTTTGCCCAAACCAAAAATATCACTCCTGTTATTGGGGCGGGGCTATCCCACTGGGCATACCCTCTCTGGAAAGAAATGTTAGAACAGCAAGCCAAAAACTATGGTTTAACAGAAGAAATCTCTTCTTTACTTAAAGATTCCCAATATGAAAAAGCAGCATCTTTATTAGAAAAAGAACTTACCCACAATGGAATGACACATCTACTTAAGCAAATTTTTCGCAGTTCTTTATTAGAAGAAAAAATTTCTAACTTTCCAGAATATCTAAAAAAAATACCTGTTCTCTTTACAGGCCCTATTATCACCACAAACTTTGATCGGGCAATTGAATTTATATTCCATCTAACCAACACCAAATTGCCTGACATGGTTATTCCATCTGATGACTTCCAAAGTGGCAAAATAAAAGAATCTTTACAACAAAATAGTCCTCTTCTTATAAAAATGCACGGTGATATAAAAGATATAGAACACCTTATTTTTACTGAGGAATCCTATAATGCCTCTTATGGGAATAATACAGAACATCCAGATTTTACTAAAGAAATGCCGAAATTCTTACAAAAAATTATTGAACGCAGCCCTCTTCTTTTCCTTGGATGTAGTTTAGAATCTGACCGTACCTGCACAGTAATTAAAAGCTGTGCTTTAAACTGCCAACTATTTGCATTTATTGAACTCCCCAAAGAAACAAAAAATCCAGACAATAACCTAAAACCTCTTCTAAAAGATAATAATAAACTTATAAAAAAATTAAAAGAACGCTATCAGAATATTGTTGGAAACCTTAATATACAGCCCATTTGGTATCCTTACCATATGCACCAAGAAGCTTTTGATATATTTTTTACAAAACTAAGTGAAGATTTACATAAAGGACACATATCTAACCCTTTGGCATCTTATCGTTTAATTAACCATTTACCCAAAATAAGAGAGGTCTTCTTTGGGCGTGATCAGGAAATAGAAAAAATTCATACTACTTTCCAAAGTGGGACCCGTACTTTGTTTCTACAAGGCATTGGTGGAATTGGAAAAAGCGAATTAGCCAAAAATTATGCCTTAAAATATCAGGGCTCCTATAACCATATTATATTTACCAGCTATACTTCTAGCTTAAAGGAACTTATATGTAACCCAAATGCTATCCAAATTGAGAATTTAATGCAGGCCCCAAATGAAAATGACAATGAATTTTTCCAGCGTAAGCTCCATATATTACAAAATCTAAGCAATGAAAAAACATTGCTTATTATAGATAATTTCGATGTCAAAGAAGACCCCGACTTAACAGATTTCTTAAAAGGAAACTATTGTATTCTTTTTACAACACGTTATCCCCATCCAGAATACAAAACTATTCCTGTAGAAAATATTAATAATATAGAAGACTTGCGTAAAATCTTTATAAAAAATACAAGTATGGATATAAAAGAAGAAGAGCTCTCCTATTTAAACGAAATATTTGAATTTGTAGGATACCACACATATGCTATCGAATTAATTGCAAAACAAATGGTCGCTAGTTTTTTAACTCCTAAAACTATGTTAGAACTATTAAAAAAACGGCTACTACCTACTGTGGCAACAGAAAATATTATAGGTAAAAATGGACAAAAACCAGCTTTTGAGCATATACGTTCTCTTTTTAACTTAAGCAACTTAAATGAAAAAGAAAAACAAATTATGATGTATTTATCCCTTATGGGTATCCAAGGAAT
This sequence comes from uncultured Lachnospiraceae bacterium, assembly GCA_910577045.1. GTDB lineage: Bacteria > Bacillota > Clostridia > Lachnospirales > Lachnospiraceae > RGIG8607. The sequence goes on from CAJTLB010000004.1 coordinate 168,176, forward strand.
ACAAGCTACTCACTTTAAAGAATGGGCAGAACTTCCATCATATGAGGTAATACACCCATTAATCCATAATAGTTGGATACGGACAGAAAATAACCAACTTCTTTCTTTACATCCTTTGGTAAAAGAAGTTGTATATTCTGAATTACATCCTTCTATAGAAAATTGCCGTATTTTTTTAGAGAATATTGCTGATTTTTGTTGTGGTGCATGGATGAGGAATTATCAGGAGAATATACCTATAACCAATAATATTCTAGAAATCTTAAGTCTTTTTGAGCCAAATGGCAAGGAAATCCAAATTTTTGAGCCTATTATTGGTTTTCTCTGGCAAATAGGAAAATTTGATGATTCCATTCATTATTTCCATATCCTTTATAATTCCTGTTTAAAGGAATATGGAGAAAATAGCAATATTACAGGAGTAATTGCTAAAAGTTTAGGTGGTGCTTATTTTAATAGCGGGGACCTTCTTTCTTCTATTCCATGGTATAAACAAGCACTATATTGTATGCAGCTTACTGGAAATGAGGATAGGGAAGACTTTGCCATGGCATATGAAAAAGTTGCACGTTGTTATACATGGGAATATGAACAAGATTTAAAAAAGGCAAAAGAATACTTTGAAATAGCACTTGAAATGCGCTATCGAATTAAAACTGATATAAAATGTGGAAAAGCAAAAACTAGATTAATTGATCCTAAACATTATACATTAAATGAAGCAGAATCCACAATTGGTGAAACTTATATGGAAATGGGACGTATGTACCAAGTATACAAAGAATATAAAAAAGCTCTAGAATATAGCAAAATATACGAAAATTCTCTATTAAAATTTCAACCCTTCAATCTTTCTGGTCTCGCCTATGCTTATTGCGACCAAGGAATGTGCTACTATTATCTTGGTTTACAAGAAAAAGAACAAGGAAACAGCAAACTTGCTATAGAAAACTGGCTAAAATCAGAAGAATATTTAACAAAAGCATTAGAGTCCAATATAAATATGCGGGGCGCAATAGCAGTTGATACTATTGATAACCAACAATATCTAGCAGATGTCCATAACGCCTTATCCAAAGAAATGTATCAAAAAGCTCTTGAAGAATACGCAACAGCCCTTCAAATGACTGAAAACCTTATTGGGCCAAACTGTAAGAAAGCACAAACCATAAGACAAAAACTCCTGTCTAGTACCAGCTATAAAAACCTGTAAATGCTTTTTCCAAAAACTTATAAGGCTTCCCATAATAAAAATAAAATTATAGGAGGCCTATTTTAACAAAAAACTATTGAACCATTCCCTTTCGTAAATACTACAAAAGTAGTTGTATACTATAATACTGGATGTGCCTTATCATAAAATGTACTCTCTGCCAGCCCACACAACATTGCAGCTTCCCTCATTGTAAGTTCTTTATTCTTCCACTTAATACATATAGCTTGAAAATTTTCGGGTACAGGTATCTCTGGCCTTCCAAAACGGATTCCTTTCTCCCTAGCTGCTACAATTCCCTCTGCCTGCCTTTGGCGTATAATTTGCCTTTCATTCTCTGCTACAAAACTCAATACCTGCAATACAATATCACTTAAAAAAGTACCCATTAAATCTTTCCCACGCCTTGTATCTAAAAGTGGCATATCAATTACTACAATATCTGCTTGCTTTTCTTTTGTAATAAAACGCCATTGCTCAATAATCTCCTCATAATTCCTCCCAAGCCTGTCAATGGATTTAATATAGATTACAGATTTTTTATCCAAAATTGACATCAAACGCTGGTATGCTGGCCTAATAAAATCTTTTCCTGATTGCTTATCTGTAAAAATACTATCTGATGGAACTCCAGCCTCCCTCATAGCAAATATTTGCCTGTCTTCATTTTGTTCCTTGGTACTTACTCTTATATATCCATATATCTTTTGTTCCATTACAGATATGTCAACTCCTTATCTAACTTACATTAACCTAAAACTGTTCTAAGCCTTTACATACTGTTTCATAACTTTCTAAACTTCCAATATCATAACGCTTTCCAGGCATTTTCATAGCATAAACCTCCTCCCTCTTACAAAGCCACGATAAAAACCCGCCTGGCGAATCTGATGGGCAACCCATATTTATCCCTTCTTGTATAGTAGGAAGTATCTTTTGGGTAAATATATAAAAGGGAGGAATTGCATATGTTCCTTTTGGAACTATTGGTTTTTCTTCCATATTAAGAATCAACCCTGTATCTGATAGTTCAGCTACTCCTGTTTTTCTTAGTTTTTCTATATTTTCTTCTTTATGGCACATAACCATATTATGTTTTGTTTTACAAAATTCTTCCACAAAAACCTTTAAAGAAAAATCTAGCAGATTATCTCCTGCAAGTATCAATAAATCATCTTTTATTTCTGCTTGTTTTATTACAAATTCTATGTCTTTCACTGCACCTAAGCGATTTTCATTTTCTGTGCTTCCGTCATCAAAAAGTACCACTTTATCCTTATAGGCAAGCGATTCTTTCCATTCTTCAAATTGTAGGATAAACCTATGGTTCGTTACAATAAAATATTCTTTTATATTACAATTTTCTTCCAAATCTTCAAGCAAATACTCTAATATAGCCTTTTCTTTAACAGGAAGAAGCGGCTTTGGAAAATCTTTAGTAAGCGGATACATTCTTGTTGCATATCCTGCTGCAAGTATTAAGCATTTCATTTTATCCTCATTTCTACGCCTCTTTTGCGTACTTTAACTTTATAGGAATAGATGTTTTAAACCAAGTCTACCCCATCTGCTGTTTGGCAAAAAGTTATTTTAAAACTATCCTTTAATTCTGGATATTGTTTCAAATAACATTTTTTAATAGTTTCTTCTATTTCTTCTTTATATTCAGGATTAATAATTGCCATACTGCTCCCATTAAATCCAGCCCCTGAAAAACGTCCTCCATAAATTCCCTTTGTACCTTTTATTAACTCTTGCAAATAATGGAGTTGATCGGATCCTGTCTGGTAATAATGAATAGAACTTTCTCCTGATTCTGTAATTAACCTGCCAAATTTCTCTATATCACCTTGTTTCCAAGCTTTTTTCCCCAACTTTACCCTTTGCATTTCTGTATAAAAATGCCTCGCCCTTTTATACCAACTTTCTGGAAGTTTATTTTTATATTCATCATAAATTCCTTCTGGGACATCTCTTAAATACGTATCTTGATACTTTCCGTACTCCATATGGCTAAAAGCTTTTAACGCATATGCGGCCGCACGGCACTCATCTACACGCATATTATAAGCAGAACCTGCAAGGCTTCTTTCTAGCCCAGAAAAAATTACTGCTATTTCAAATTCTGGCATATTAGAAGAAATAGGTATTAATTCGCAAGAATCATCTAATGTATCTAAATACAATAAATGTTCTTTCCTAGAATACACCTCACAGCTTTGATCTAATTTCCCTACATTTACACCAATATAATTTCGTTCCTCCCAAATAGCGTGTTTAATTAATTCTGCTTCCGTTAAATGAATTGCATTAGCCCTACAAAGAGCAGATAAATACGTAATAATCACCGCTGCTGAAGATGATAAACCTCCCGTTGGCAGGCTTCCTGTTATTTCACCTTTTATCCCAAACTCAAGCTGGTACTTTCTAGAAAGTGTGTGTACAGCCCCAATTAGAAAATCTCCCCAATACATTTTCCGTTCTGGTAAATCTGTAAGAGTACAATTTACTATTCCTACATAATTTTTACTGGTAACATAAATTGTACCATCTTGCGTTGGTTCATACTCTAATGTTACGCCATGGTCTAAAGCAAAACCTGTAACAATCCCATATTGATGATCTACATGTGCACCCAATGGGCAGATTCTATATGGACAATGAATTATTTGCATATTATATACTCCTTTAAACTTTTTTCTATTTTTTTTGTTTCTTCTTCTGCCTTTGCGCGATCTAATGCACTAACAGAAACATATACTTTAAGCTTTGGTTCTGTCCCAGACGGCCTAATAACCACAGAACAATTATCCTCTAATATAAACTTCAGCACATCTGACTTTGGCAATCCACCTAACCCATTCTTATAATCCAAGCACTCTTTTACTTGTTTTGTTCCAAATATCCCTACCCCTACCCTCATCTCTTCCATAATTTCTTGCATCTTCTCAAATCCTGCTGCCCCTTTGCACTCATATGAATAAAGTGTATTCAGACAAAAACCATAACGTAAATATAGCTCTTCTAGCTTATCTAGCAAATTAATCCCATTAGCCTTATAATACGCATACATTTCACAAATAAGAAAAGAAGCATTCACTGCATCCTTATCCCTAACATAACTGCCACTTAAATACCCATAACTTTCTTCAAAGCCAAAAATATAAGAATCTACCTTTCCTTTTTCTTCCAGCTTCCCAATTTGTTCTCCAATAAACTTAAATCCTGTGAGTACATTTATTGTCTGTACCCCATAATTTTCTGCTATTTGTTCTGCCATATCTGTTGTTACAATTGTTTTTACCATAACTGGATTATCAGGCATAAACCCATTCTCTCTTCTACGAGAGCAAATATAATCAAAAAGTAATAAGCCTGTCTCATTTCCAGATAACAACACATAGTCCTCTTCATTCCTTTGTACCGCAATCCCCACTCTATCACAATCTGGATCTGTAGCAAGCAATAGATCTGCCTGTTTTTCCTTTGCCATCTTTAATCCTAATCCCATTGCCTCTTTATTTTCTGGATTGGGATATGGACAAGTTGGGAACCTTCCATCTGGGTTTTTCTGTTCTTCTACTACATAAATTTTTTTATATCCACTTTCCTTTAACACTCTTAATATGGGTTTTAAGCCTGTCCCATTTAATGGCGTATATACAATTGTTATATCCCGGTTTATTTTAAGATTTCCTTTTACTAAAGATTGTTGTTTCACTTCTTCTATATAAGAATCATATACATGGTTTTCTATATAACAAATTTTTCCTTGTAATATTCCTTCTTGGAAATCTATTTCTTGTATATCCTTAAAAATATCTAATTGTTCTATTTCTACTAATATTTTCTCTGCTGCATCTGTAGTAATTTGGCACCCATCTGCCCCATATACTTTATAGCCATTATATTCTGCTGGATTATGGGATGCAGTAATCATAATGCCTGCTGCACATCCAAGTTTCCGAACTGCATAAGAAAGACATGGCGTTGGCATTAATTCTTTATAAATTTCTGCTTTTATTCCATTTGCTGCAAAAATACAGCAAGCTGTTTTTGCAAATAATTCTGACTTTTCCCTAGAATCATAGCTAACTGCAATCTTTCTTTTTTCTTTTTGAAAATTTTTATTTATATAATTTGACAAACCCTGTGAAGCCTTTCCAACTGTATATATATTCATACGGTTTGTCCCAGCCCCAATAATGCCTCTTAACCCTCCTGTCCCAAAAGAAAGATTTTTATAAAAAGCATCATAAAGTTTATCTGAACTATCTGCTAATTCTTTTAATTCCTGTTTTACATCTTCGTCTTTATTAATAAACTTGATCCAACGTTCATAATTATTTAAAATATCTATATCCCTTATATCCTTACCTTTTAATACAACCATTACTATCCCTTTCTAAATCACACCCTATATCAACACATTATTTTTAATAACTGTGCTTTTCCATGTAACTTTAACACTCCGCTTCCTGCTGGAACAAAAATACAATCTCCTTTAAAAAAGCAAAATGATATTTTATCAGTAAATACTGTTCCACATCCCTCTGTACACAATAATACTTGAAATGATAAAGAAATTCCCTTTACTTCTGCCATAGAACGGCACCGTTCGGTATTGATTAACATCCGTTCTACCTGAAAATATTTACATCTGCAAAGCAACTCCATTGCACAACCTGGTTGGTACTTTAACATACGCATTGGTTGCCTTGGTTCTGGCATGGCATTTAAATTAATCACATCCATTGCCTTCTCAATATGCAGTTCCCTTTTATTTCCCTTTTTATCTACACGATTATAATCATATAAACGATATGTCAAATTCGAATTTTCTTGGATTTCTGCAATTAAGGCACCTGCCCCTATCCCATGCACAGTTCCTGGCTCTACATAAAATATGTCATCTTTTTTTATTTTTACATGTTGTAAATGCTTATCTATTATTCCTTTTACTATACTATTCCTTAATTTTTTTTCATCTATATTATGGCGAAACCCATAGATAATTTCCGCATTTTTTTTTGCATCTAAAACATACCACATTTCGCTTTTTCCAAAAGAACCATTTTCTTTTTCCTTAGCATACTTATCATCTGGATGGACTTGTACCGATAAATCTTGTGCTGCGTCAATTAATTTAATTAAAATAGGAATTTGGCCCTTTTTATTTGCATATTTTCCTATATATTCTGGATGTTCCTTTAAAACCTCAACTAAAGTTTTTCCTTTATTTTTTCCACTAGATATTTTACTAACCCCATCTGGATGCGTAGAACACTCCCAAGTTTCTGCCAAAGGAACCATTTCTATTTGTTTAGAAAAGTCATCCTTTAAACGTCTTCCTCCCCATAAATAATCTTTTCCTATAGGTTCCAACAAAAAAGGCTGCCCTATTTCTTTATCTTTCCAATTCGAATTTATGTTTATCATCTACACTAATCTCCTTACCAAGCTGTATCTCAATTACATGTAGTTCTGTATCCGCAATAATTGTATGGCGGCATCCTGCCTGCATCGTTACTACATCGCCAGCAGAAATATGTTGTTCCATGCCATCTACAATTGTCCTTCCTTCCCCAGATATTACTGTCCATATTTCGTCTCTTCTATCATGGCTATGATAATTCATATAATGCCCTTTATTTAAAACAATTTTAATTGTCATACTTTGATCTGACACATCTAAAACTTTATAGTTTCCCCATGATTTTTCTGCAAACATTACTTGATTATCCAATTTATCCACAAAAGGTTTAATATAACTAGATTGCTCTTTATCTGAAACTAAAATTCCTTCTGGGCTCGCTGAAACTACTACGTTTTTCATTCCCATACAAAGAATAGGGACATCTAATTCATTAATAACATGTGTATTTTCGCAGGTATCATTCATTATTACATTTCCAATTGTATCTTCTTCCATAGCTTCTGTTAAAGTATTCCATGTCCCTAAATCCTTCCAACGGCCAGCAAACCGTAAAACTTGAATTTTTTCCTCTTTTTCTACCACAGCATAATCAAAACTAATTTTATCCAATTCTTCATATTTTGCATATAAATCATCATAATCCATAAACTCAATTTGTTCCTGTGCTTTATCTAACACATACTTTAATTTATAAGCAAATACACCCCCATTCCATAAAGCGCCTTGTGCTATATAATCCTTTGCCCCTGCTTTATCAGGTTTCTCCTTAAATTCCTTTACTGTACTAACCTTTTGATTATCTGTTGTTAAAATATACCCATATTTTTCACTTGGATATGTTGGCTCCATTCCCATTAATACTAGGTTCGCTTCCCCTTTAAGCGCAATTTCCCCTAAATCATTTAATGCTTTAAAATACTCATCATCTACGTATGGATCCACAGGGCATACCACTACCACATCCTCCTCTGATATGCCCTGTACATCACGCAAATATGCCGTAGCAAGCACAATTGCTGGAAAAGTATCTCTTCTACAAGGTTCTACAGAAATACCTATTTTATCGCCCAATTGATTATGAAGTGCTGATACTTGTGTTTTTGGTGCAGCTACAGTAATAGAAGCATTAGGATCTACTTTTTGAATTTGATGGTACATACGTTGTACCATAGAATCATACCCTTCTTCTGATTTAAAAATTTTAATAAACTGTTTCGAACGTACCTCATTGGAAAGTGGCCATAAACGCTTTCCTGAACCGCCAGATAATAAAATAATATTCATTTTTACGTTTCTCCTGTATTTTTTATAATAACTCGTCTATTTTTAATGTAAGCGTATATTATGTATTATAACTTTGAGAGAACAACTATATTACATCCAAAATCCCCCAATATTAAATAATTATATATCTTACACCAGAGAATACCAACTGTAAGATACATAATTATCAAAGTTCTTATTTACTTTCTGAGTTATAAAAAATATCTACAAATCTTTTTCATTAAATATATGTTGTGCACTTTCCTTTATTTTTACCCCATCTCTTTTACTCATATATTTGCATGGAATCCCAACATACAGACTCCACTCTTTATATTCTTGTTTTTTAACTAATGTAAAAGCTCCTGTTGCCATACCTTCTGGCAAAATAGATCCTGGTAAAATTGTAGTATTACACGCTAAAAGTACAAAATCCCCTATTTCTATGGGCTCTACAATTGCTTCTCCAGAAAATTTTTTAGGGATAGCAGGACCAACTAATTCCCCTCCATAATAATCATTAGACGCTGTAACAATCTGGCAAGAAGGTGCAATATTTACAAAAGAACCAATCTTTACTTTACCTGCACCACCAATAAAAGAACAGTTTGCTCCTATATGAGTATAACATCCTATTTCTAAAGCACATGGAATATATGTGAAATCATCAATTATAACATTATCACCTATTATAACTTCCTGTGGTTTTCTAATCCTCACTGTCTTTCCAATAATCACATTCTCACCACAATACTTTAGTTCTTTCTTATCAAAAAATAAATTTTCCATTTTACCCTCATAATTTATAAAACTTTCTAATACACTCACAGATAAACCTAATTTGATTATCGGCTAAAGTTATTGTCGATGGCAACCATAAACCTTTTGCAGAAATTTCTTCCGTTACAGGATAATACCCACTATAACCATATGCGGGTTCAGCATGAAGTGGTGGATAAAACTCTCTTGATCCAATTCCATTTTCTTTTAAATATATTATTAATTCGCTTCTATTTTCGCATAAAATATCAAAAAACCATGGTGATGTCTGCGTTAAATCAGTAGGAATTAATTCCACCCCGGGAATATCCTGAAGATTCTTATTATAAATATCCGCCATTTCTTTTTTACGTATTACGCGTTCTGGCAATTTTTTCATCTGTTCAATTCCTATTACAGACTGTATATCTGTAAATTTAAAATTCCATCCCTTTACTAAATAATGATCACTTCCACTCTTTTCTCTCCCAAAATCCCTAATCTTTTTTATTTTCTCAAAAAGCTCTTCATTATTTGTAATTAATGCCCCGCCTTGTCCTGTAGTTATAATTTTAGGGACAGAAAAAGAGAAACTACCTATATCACCAAAGGTTCCTAAATGTTTTCCATTACATCTACTACCTAATGATTGTGCTGCATCTTCAATTAACCATAACCCTTTTTCTTTACAAAAAGACACAAATTCTTCTATTTTTTCTGGGAAACGCCCATTAATAGACACTAACATAACCGCTTTTGTTTTGGCTGTTATAGCTTCTTTCATTTTTTCAAAATCCATACATAAATTATTTCTGTCAATATCTACAAATACAGCTTTTGCCCCAATCAATTCAGCAGAATTTGGTGTTGCTACCATTGTATAATCAGGCACAATCACCTCGTCTCCTACTCCTACACCACATGCTAATAAAGCTACCGATAAACTAACTGTCCCATTTGGCATAATGGAACAATACTTAGCATCTGTATATTTAGTTATCATTTCTTCAAACTCTCTTGTTTTTTTAAATTCCATTAGCCAACCACCTGCTGACATATATTCATCCATAGCTTGTCTTTCTTTTTCGTCAAAAGATGGTTCCATCTGCGCTATAAATCCCATATTTTTCTCCTCCTTATTCGATTCTATAACGATCTACCTCTGCGCCTAAATATGGCCCATTTTTTATTTCTAAAACCTTCGTATTCTCTTCCAAAATCCTATATCCATGCCCACATTCTAATAAAATCAGTATTTCTCCTTTGTTTACTACAAATGTCTCTACTTTCTTTTCCTCTAAATCATATATGGTTGCTTCTAAAGCCCCATTTACTATATATAAAGCCTCACAAGTCCTAGTCACTGTTCTTGGCACTTCATTATGTATATGTGCCAATAATTCTTTCCCTTCCTTATATGCCCATGCCCCTACTTGTATAAATTCTTCATCTTGTGAAAAGAAATTTAGGCCGTCTTGTATATCTTCTTGTAAAATATGCCTAGCTAATACTATTCCATCTTTTTTTACTTCTCTCATTTTTAGCCTCCTATTTATTCTCTATATACCATTGAATTGTTTCCCTAACTCCTTGTTCAAACTCAATAGAAGGCTTCCAACCCAATAGTTTCTCACCTAATGTCCCATCTACTGTTTTATATGGCGCACCATCTAGCTTAGTTGGATCGAAAACTAATTTTCCTTTATAACCTACAATTTGTTTTATTAATTCAGCCATATCTTTTATACTAATTCCTTTTGCAATCCCTATATTAATCGGATCAATATAAGGCATAATATCCATTGCTTTAATCATAGCTGTTGCACCATCATCTACATGAAGCCATTCCCGCACAGGTTTTCCTGTTCCCCAAACAATTACTTCTGGCTTATTATTCTCGTTTGCATCTACAAATTTCATAATCAGTGCCCCTAAGGCATGTGAACGCTCTGCCTCAAAATGATCCTCTGGACCATACATATTAGAAAGTATTAAATTTATAACATCAAGGCCATATTGTTTCTGATAGGCAAGTGCACCAATATATGACATTTTACGAACCATACCATACACAAGCACAGAATCATGTAGTGGCCCATCCCAAAATTCATCTTCTTTAAATAAAGTTGCCTTGCCCGGATATGCGCAATTAGAAATAGGGTTTACTAGCCTTTTTACACAATATTGCCTACAAGCTTCTAACAGATTTACTTGCATTAACAATCCATTATAATACATTTCTCCCGTATGTTTTAATCCAAACTGAATACCTCCTACATATGATGCACAATGTAATACATAATCGGGCTTTACTTTTTCGAATAATTTGAAAGTTTGTTCTTGATCTCTTAAATCTGTCCCCAAACTTAAGGAGGTTTTAACATATTCTTGCTCTAATAAATCCAATTTTCTACAAACTCTTTTTCCTAAAAATCCAGTTGCCCCTGTAACTAAAATCATTTTTATCTCTCTCTTTCTACCATTTTCATATCATGTTCCATCATAATTTTCACCAACTGTTCAAATGATGTTTTTCTTGGATTCCATCCTAAAGTTTGTTTCGCCTTTGTGGGATCTCCTAATAAAGTAACTACATCAGTTGGCCTAAAAAATTCTTTTGATACTTCAATTAGTATTTTTCCTGTTTCTTTATTTATTCCCTTTTCTTCAATCCCCTTACCTGTCCATTTTAGTTCTATTCCAGCATAGTTAAATGCAATATTGCAAAAATCTCTTACGGAATATTGCTCCCCAGTAGCTATAACAAAATCTTCTGGTAAATCTTGCTGTAACATTAGCCACATGCACTCCACATAATCTTTCGCATAACCCCAATCACGCAGAGCATCTAGATTCCCTAAATATAGTTTATCCTGTAATCCTGCTGCTATCCTTGCTGCTGCTAAAGTAATCTTCCTAGTTACAAATGTTTCTCCACGTCTTTCTGATTCATGGTTAAACAAAATTCCATTTACAGCAAACATCCCATATGCTTCCCGATAATTTTTAATAATCCAAAACGCATACTGTTTTGCCACTGCATATGGAGAATATGGATAAAATGGTGTTGTTTCCCTTTGAGGTACTTCTTGTACCTTTCCAAACAATTCTGAAGTTGAAGCATGATATATTTTACAACTATGTTCCATTCCAAGTGTCCTTACTGCTTCTAATACTCTCAAAGTCCCTACCGCATCTGCATCTGCAGTATATTCTGGTACATCAAATGAAACTTGTACATGGCTTTGGGCTGCTAAATTATATATCTCATCTGGACAAACTTCTTTTATAATTTTAAGCAAACTTAATGAATCTGTCATATCCCCATAATGAATATAAAATTGGGGATTACTTATTAAAGTTTCAATTCTATCTTTCCTATCAATAGAAGAACGTCTTACAATTCCATGTACTTCATATCCTTTTTCAATAAGAAATTCTGAAAGATAAGAACCATCTTGTCCATTAACCCCCGTAATTAATGCTTTTTTCATTCTTTTTCTCCTTTACTCCACTTATTTATTCCAAATTAATTTTTCTATTTTCTACCCTATATACTTTATCGCAGTTTTTTATTGTTTCCAGCCTATGGGCTATAATTATCATCGTTTTTTTACCATGAAGATAATTAATGGACTCCATAATAGCAGCTTCTGTTTCATTATCCAAAGCTGACGTTGCTTCATCAAATACTAGAACCTGTGGATTGCAATATAGAGCCCTAGCAATCCCTATTCTTTGCCTTTGTCCTCCTGACAAACGAGTACCTCTTTCTCCTATATTTGTTTCTAACCCATCTGCCAATCCTTTTACAAATTCATAAAGCATAGCTTCTTTTAATGCTTGATACACTTTTGTATCATCTATTTTATCTCTTGCTACTCCAAAAGCAACATTTGCACGAATACTATCATCTAGCATAAAAATACTTTGTGGTATATATTGGACCATATTTAACCAAGCAAAATAATGGTTTATTATACTTTCCTTATTTAAGGTAATTATCCCTTGCTGGGGCTTTAATAAGCCAAGGATTAAGTCAACCAATGTTGTTTTACCTGCGCCAGACTTTCCTACAATCCCTACCATTTCTCCTGCACTAATTTTCATATTAGCATTTTGCAAAATTACTTCTTCTGTATTAGGATATGAATACGTAATATTTTCTAAACATAACTGCCCAAATTCTATTTTCTCTTCTTTTTTTTCTTTTATTATATCCCACTTCCCTATATTTTCACACTCTCTCATCACAACATCTAAAGAAGGAGAATAATACATTACAGCGTTATATGCAGAATTACAACTATTCATTGTTGGCAATAATTTTACAATAACCATTGCAAATGCAGCTAAAGTTGGAACTATAGACTGCAAATCCATTCCCATCAACTGGTAAATTAGTAATACCAATAAAATACCTCCTATACAAACCGTTTCATTTGCAAGAGACGGTATTCTAGAATAAATCCCATTTTTTGTTAATACTTTATACCCTTCTATAGAATTTTTTTCAAATTCTTTTAAAAAGAATTCTTCTTTTTGTGCTATTTTTATCTCTTTATTTCCTGAGACAGACTGTGTAATCCATTTCAACATCTCTGCGGTACATTGTTGTAATTTCTTTCCAATCCTCTTCATTCTAGTAGAAATAATATTCCTGCTAGTCATTAATAATAAAGACAATACAATAGCTGCTAACAATGTCATCTGCCAATTTAAAAAAAATGCAACAAATACTAATAAGATTGTTAAAATTATATTTGACATAAACGTCATCAACTGTACAAGGACATTTGCCACATAAGAAGTGTCTGTATTAATTTTTCGTATCATCTCCCCTGTCTTGTCATTTAATTGTTCTTCATATGGTTTATACAAGTACTTTTTTAATATTCTACAACTCAAATTACTATAATAACTATAAATTAATTTATATTGAAAATAATACACTATCCCTAAATAAATATTTTTAATAATATAAATAATAATTAATGCTATAGCTAAACAAGTAACTATATTTTCTTCTGTAATAAAATTAAATATTTTTGTTAAAAATTGTACGTAATCCATACTTAGCAATTCTTTTGGCGCAACAATTGCTGATACAAAAGGAATAATTAAGGATATTCCTATCATTTCCATAAACGAGCCAATAAAGACCAAAATAAAACTAATAACAAAATAAATTTTTTGCTTTGTTTCCAGCAGTCGGTTTAACTGCATAACCACTTTTAACATTATAATTATCCCTCTATCTTTATCATAGTTCTTTTCTCTAATAATTTTTTCTTGTACAAATCCATATTAAACCCAACTATATTTTCCAAATACTGTTTATTTTCAATCACTTTTTGGATATCCCAATTATACCATTTAACTTCTTCTAAATTTTTTATAGTTTCCATATCAAATCTCCATTTTATGAACTTAGCTGGTACCCCCCCCACAATGGCATAGGCAAGGTATTGACTTTGTAACTACACTACCTGCCGCGATTATAGCTCCATTTCCAATTTCTACCCTTGACAATATTATTAACCCATACATCTGATCCTATTTTTACCCAATATTTATCAAATCCTTCTATATCCATTTCTATAGCATGTTCATTCTTTTGATATATCCAATCTCCTATCATAAAATTAGTATAAATATGATCACGTGGAGCTGTCCTAACTTCACTTGCTAACTGTGTATAATTTCCAATAGATGTATATGATATAATACTGCGTTGATTTATACCAGCATAATATTCAACTTTTGAATTACGAATTGATACATATGGCCGTATAATACAAGTAGCATCTAATAAATTATCTTTCTCTTGCAATTTTCTAATTCTTTTATAATTTTTTTCTCTTAGCAGTTGTATAATTTTTCCCATAATAACCCACCTTTCTATTGTAAATATATTATTCCTTTTTTCTTATTAGAGATAATACTTTTTTTATTTTAACTTTTAACATTCGCTTCAATATTATTGGTATTTTTCTTATCCAATACTTAATATAATTTACCCAAAATATTGTATGTTTCATTGTGATATATGCAAATTCCCTTTGTGAATAAGCATCATTTTTTTTCAAATGTAATAATTGTTCTTTTTTCATATTTATTATAACAGGAAGGTTAAAGGGATATACACTTACCCCATGCTGTTTTGTACGAAAAGCAAAAGTATGTACATTATTAAATTCCCGAATTAAAGAATACTGCATTATATCCTGTTCACAACTTGCTGCAAAAAAATAAAATATTGGTATATTAGACTCTTTTATCATAGGTACTATATTAAAATATTTACATTTACTCTCTATTTCTTTGGCAATATACAATTCTGGATATTCTATATCTTTAAATACATATTGCCAGATATTGTTCTGTCCTGAAAAATCCAGTATATATTCTGCTGATAAAATAATCCCTAAAACAGCCGCTATATATCCTCCAGCTGAATTACCAACAGTTACAACCTGATATCCCTTTGTTTCTTTTTTTAAAAAATCAACTAATTTATCTATACTATTTAAAGAATTACTCACACCATTTACATACCATTCTTTTAAAATATCTCTTATAAATATTTCTTTTTTCTGTAATTCCCCCCCCCCGAAAGTTTCCCATTCATATCTATCCTCTTTTATAATACTTTTATTAAATTCATCTATTGTATTTGGATTCCAAATTCCATTAGATGATGCATAAATAACACATCTATTATTCTTGGCTGTACTATTTTCACGAATTTTGATATTTACACTATTTTTCCAAAATTCTTTAATTATATTATAATTATCTGAACCAATATCTCTATTCATAATAGTATGCCCTCCAAAAACTTTTCATTTTCTACCCCAGTATTTGACGCTTATTCATAAAATTTTTCCAGTATTTATCCATATTAAATCCCACTAATGTCTGTAGATACTCTGTATTTTCCTTAACCTTCTCAAAATCCCATAAATACCATTTTATCTCTTCTAATTTTCTAATTATCTCCTGACTAAAACGCCAACCAATTATTTTAGCTGGTACCCCCCCCACAATGGCATAAGCAGGTACTGATTTTGTAACCACGCTGCCTGCAGCAACTATAGCGCCATTTCCTATTTCTACTCTATTATTAATCACTGCTCTTTCTCCAATCCATACATCATGCCCAATTTTTACTCCATATTTTTTTAATCTATTTCCATTATCATCTTTAAATAAATCATATTCTCTTACAAATTCTTCATTAGAATAGATAAAATCACAATTAGTAAAATTTTGGTAAATATGATTTCTGGCTCCTATAGTTACATTGGGCCCAATATTAACATATCTTCCTATAAATGTTGAAGATATACTACAATTTCTGTTACATCCACTATAATAGCTAAAATAGCTTGCTTCCACATAAGAATTTCTACCTATTTTAGTATAATCTTCACAAATATTCTTAAGCCTTTCTTTTATTTCCCTCTTTTTTCTCCTATATGTTGGTGTTATATAATATACACACTTTATAGGCTTATACAAAACTGGATATTTCTTAATCCATTTTTTTATATTTTTCATAATTTAACCTCATATTATATCAAATATTTTATAAAACATCTTTAATTAACTGATATACAGATTCTGCCATAATTCTATTCCCATTTTTATATATATGGCATGTATCCCAATAAATATTTTTATGGCCATTATAAATATTTGTAAAATCAATTATATATTTTTTATCCTCAATAAGTTTCTTTACTTCCTCGTACCATTTTCTAATTTTATGTGGATATTCTTTATCTTTTGATGTATACTCTAAACCTGTTATCTTATAATCTCCATATACATATTTGGTTGTAGAATAGCCCAATATTTTATACCAAATTCAGTACATACTGCATACATCATTCTCATATCGTCTCTCCACCATTCAGCATAAGACTTTTTATTTTCCAGTCCATAACCAACTTTTCTTATTTTATTCTTCATCCACCCCCCGAATAATGTTTTTCTGATATTTTCAAATATAAGGATGTTTATCTACTAATTGTTTCTGATAATTAACCTTTATATTGCATACCCCACTTACATTAATAACAATATCTGGTTTCTGTGGAATTACATCTCTTATTAATTTTAACAACTCCTGTGAAGAATTTACTTTTATCATTCCTCCACATAAAATTGATATATTCATACTATTTGTTTTTAATCTTTCATACAGATATTCTCCCCATGATTTACAAAATGCAAATGTTACATCTGATGTACTGTTTCCTAATATAACAATTTTTTATCTGCATTACAATAATCTCCCCATACAGTAAAACTTCCTATATCATCTTCTCTTGTATTATCTGTTATTAGAACTTTCTTTCCACCATATTCCAACAAAATTTTTCTTGCCGAATGTAAACATCGAATATATCTATTACGAAATAAATATTTAGCCAATTTTTTTAACGTAATTTCTTATTTTCACCAGCTTTCGCTTAAAACTCAGTTCCTTTTCTTTCAATATAGTATTTATACAATACAAAATCTTATTATATAAGCTACACTTTATATCAGAAGCAGGATTGGCTTGCATCAAACTTTCTAACTCTTTACAAAAACCTTCTACTCCAACCTTTTTTATCAAATCTGATTCTAAATATTTTCTTGCCGCTTCAATATATTTTAAATATGTTTCTTCATCCATATTTTTTAAAAAATAATACATTTCATCTATGCTCTTAAATCTACGATAATCAATAAACACATCTTCTGGTACATATTCCCTTATGTTTTTACTTCCATAATAAATTGGTACAATCCCTGCACAAATACAATCGTAGATTTTCTCTGACACACCTCCAATAGTATCTTTGATATTTTCAAATGCTAAAGCAAATTTATATTTATGATACACTTCATTTTTATTATCTACTATTCCTTTATAATGATGATATTCCTCTTTTTTCCACCCATAACCATATAAATCAAACTCATTTTCTATACTTTCAAAAAACTTAAATATTTTCTTCCTCTCGCTATATAACTCATTTTTATTCAAACTTGTTTTGTTTGAATAAATAGCAACCAGTAACTTTTTATTACAAAATGGAATATCTCCAAAACAATTTTTAAAAACATAGGGTAATGTATTCATTAAAAAAATTCTTTTATTATCAACAAGCTCTTCATTCCAAGTAATAATATATTTATAATACCGCAATAATTTTCTTACATTCTCTTTACTATGCATATGATTTACAACTTCTGGTTCACAAGCCCGATATATTAATTTATTTTCTAGTCCTTTCATTAAAAATTTTCTGGTATATTTTTGATGTATTCCATTATGAATAATAATATAATCAATTTTCTTCCAATTATCATATCTATCAATGGTTTCCATTTGATATCCATGTTTTAAAAACCATTCTCTCATTTCTTTCCATACTCTTGTATAAATATCTTCACCTGATCCTGTTTCTGATATTTGAAACATTCTGTTATTCAAGGCCCATTCACTCCATGGAAGTATAGCAATTTTCATTTTCTTCTCCATTCTAAATTAATTATCCTTCCAATCTTGTCCAATCTTTACATATAATATGGGGTGCTTTATGATACTCTGGATTAAACCAAATATTTGGACTAATAACCTCTTTATCTTTATACTGATTCAACCATGCTCCCCACCAACTAAAACTACTATTCGCAATTATATTATAATGACATTTTGTCATAAGATACATATCCAAGTAGTCATCTCTACCTTGATTCCAATCCACTATTGTCATATCATCTCCTTTGTATTTCTGCCTTACCCAATCCACATCATTAGTAAAAATAAAAAAATGTACATTACCATATTTATTTCTTATATATGAAATAGCATTATCATAATATTTATCTGTACAAATTCCACCATATAATTGTTTTGCCCTTCCTTGTAGGTAATCCCCTCTCCTAATATGGATACTAGCTGAATTATCACCTATTTCTAACAAAAGTTTTTCATTTTTACTTCCAATATTTTTTGGAAAAATCAATTCTTCTAATAACTTTTCTCTAATCTGTTGAAAATATAATTCACTTTGCCAGCAACCAACAAGATATATATTATCCTTTGACAATATTTCTTTTTGAAAATGTAAATTATAATCCTCTGTAAAGTATGTTTGCCTTTTTCCAAATATTTTCCTTCTAATTCTTGAGATAATCTGGTTAGATGAATCAGAAAGCCTTTTACAAGTCTCCATATCTGGTTGTTGTATATTAATTTTAGGGAATAATGTAATATTATTCTTCTTTCTATATTCGTCTGTATCCAGTACAGATATATCTAAATACACTTCTTTTTCCATTTCTTGCAAATTTCTATATAAAGCATATTGAAATAACTGATTTCCTAACCCTCCTAATATTTTAACAATAACCATCAGCTATTTCCTCTCTTTCAAATATTGTAAAAACAGTTCTCTATGTGCTTCACATTCTATAATATTTTGTATTGCCAAATATTCCTCATCAGAATATCCAACATCTACATTTTTACCTAAAAGTTTATTCTTTAACTGTGCTCTCCAGTTATATCCATGAATTGTACGCATATAACTAATACTTTTTTCCTTTGCAAATTCATTATAAGTCTCTTTTAAAAATTTTATATCTGTAATTTTCTTTGTCCTTTCTTTATATTTAGATAATATTTCTTCTTTTTTTTCTTTTCCTGCTAAACGTATCACACCCCGATTCTTTTCAAATGGATAATACGTAACTTCCTCCTTTGTTTCCAATAAATCTATTTCAATCAACATTCCTTCATTCCAGAATTCATCTTCTCCGCCATCAAACACAAAATTTCCTTGTCCATATATAATCTTACTTTCACAATAATTTTCTTCACAGCCAATACAATGTGTATGCTGGCATACAACTAAATTTGCACCACTATCCACCATTTTGTGACAAACCCGTTGTAACATAGGACTTGGATAACGATAATATTCCTTACCACCATGATACAACACAATTAAATAATTACATTTTTCTCTCAAATGCTTTATATCATCAAACATTGCTAAATAATCTACTGGATTAGCACCTGCACATTCTTCACTAGCACTTGCAAATTCATTTTCCACACATACGTAAACTCCTATTTTTATTTCCTTCTCTATTATTACAGGTTTTTTCGCCTCATATATATTTTTTCCAACACCTAAATATGGTATATTAGATTTAGATAACAAAGAAACTGTATCCTTTAATCCTTGCACCCCATAATCCATAATATGATTATTTGCAAGTGTAATTAATGTTGGTTCTAATGCTTTTATGCCGTTTATAGCCCTAGTATCTATTTTTATATTAGGACCCGATTTCCGAATTTTTTTCTCATATCCTGTTATTGGCGCTTCTAAATTAAATAATCGTATATCTGCGCCTTTCCATACTTTTACTAATTCGTCACCCATTAACTGTAAAATATTTCCTTCCATAAACCATTTTATATTTGATTGCGTTGGTACTAAATCTCCAGCAATTATAATTTTCATGTTATTTCCACCTTATTACATTAAAATTATCTTACACTATAAGCTAAATCTAAATTAATACAATCCCCTAACCTTTTCTCCATTACCTTTGATGAAAACTTCTCATATCCACTTCCATGATAAAATGTTAATTCTCCAAAATAAATTCTTTCCCGAATAACATATAAATCTACACGAACATGGGGTAAACCAACTGAAAGTTTGGATGCTATATTTAACATTTCTTCTAAGACAACTGGTTTTTCTATTTGAACTTTATTATCATTTGGATATTCAATACTCTCATTAATATATTCCCAATTACAAGTATATAAATTACGTCTATGATTATGGAACCGATCAAAGTCTACTTGGATTAATTTCACTTGCCCATTAAAACAAAATAACTTATAATCCTTTAATTCATTCCCTGATTCATCTGTCATTTTCTTTTCCGCTATTATCATTCTTTTACAATATTTATATGGCCATTCCCTACTTATTTTATAATAATTTGTCCTTAATCTTTTATTAAAAAAATTTTTTGCCTGTCCAGATATATTCCTACTATTTTTATCCACTATATAAACTCCACCAGAATCATGTGTACTTTTCAGCACAAACTGTTCAGGTAATTTTTTAAAATCAATCTGTTCAGGAGAATCCCAGCATCCAATAATTGGAATCAAATACTCTTCTCCTATTTTTTCCTTTATATATTCTCTTACTTCATATTTGTTTACTAACTTTGTATAAAGAGGATTCCTATCATATAGCTTTAACCATTGTAACTTTTCATTAAATGTCTCCATATGCTTTAAATTAAGATTTTTTCCTGTTTTACACTTATATTTTAGTTTAATATATTGTTTATCAGACAAAAAATTAAAAAATCCCTTTGAAAAAATATATTCTATTACAATAAAAGGATTAAAAAATACCTTCCTTATTTTTGTGATAATTCCCATAAAAATCTCCTTTATATTTCGTGATTTTTAAGAGAGAATATAAAATATTTTAGTCTGTCCGGCCTAAATATTGTATACGTATATAAATATAAAAAACCTGAAAAATCTCTACTACATTTTATTCTCCTCAATACTTTAACTATCCATAAAGTCAATAATTCTTTTTCTAAATATCTCTGATCGTAATAAGTTACTTTTTTATTCCATTTTATAACCTTATTAATAATTTCTAATAACTGTTTAAAATTAGATTTTTCCTTTTCTTCTATTGCAAGAAATTGTTTTATTTCTTCTTTTGTTAAAGGCATTTTCGCTGCTCTTATCTGTTTTACTTTAACTTGATATGCGTACCTGTCTTGTTCTTCTTTACATTTAATAGATATTTGTTCTTTATGGACACGATATTCTAATAATGGCGTTTCAATATTTGCTATTTTCCCATATTTTACTACTTCTGCCCATAACGCATAATCTTGCCCCTTTTTTATATTTTCATCATAGCATAAATTATATTTTTCCAAAAAACTTTTTCGTATCATTGCTGTAGGATGGATTACACCACTATTCCGAAAAATCATCTTCACTCGCCGATGTTCATGATCCATACATTTAATAGGCATTAATATTCTTTCAGTCCCTAACTGTTTTGCATAAGTTCCCAATACCACTATTGATTTATTTTTTTCCATATATTCATATTGCATCTTAATTCTATCTATATGGGAAATATCATCAGCATCCATTCTAACTATATATTCCCCATTAGCTATTTTTAAAGCTTTATTTAAAGATACTGTTAATCCTAAATTACTATCGTTATCTACTCTTATAATACGTTTATCTTTATAAATTTCTAATATTTTTGATGTCTCATCTGTTGAAGCATCATTCACTATTATAAATTCAAAATCTTTAAATGTCTGGTTTAATATACTCTCTATTGCCTTACATAAATATTCCTTTTTTGTATTATATACAGACATTATTACAGAAACCTTTGGCATATTATTACTCTCTACCTTTCTTTCTTTTTGCAATGCATATAATATATGGTGAAAAATATTTATTTGGAATATTAACACAATGTAATAACTCAAATAATTTTCTAATAAACAAAAAAATATACTTCATCACTTTTTTCTTATTTATCAATTCATTGTCTCTATTCGCCATAAATATATTTGATAAATAATAATTATCATAGATTATTTGAAATTCATTATCCTCTATTTCTTTTCTTAATACATTTATATCCATTACTTTTAAATTATGAATATTCAAAAGTTCAGGAGCAAAAACCTTATATAATATATAATTAAATTTCCTAATATTAGGTAATTCTATAATTATATATCCATCTTCTGCAACTAATTTTTTATGTTTACTAAGTATATCACTATAATTTTGAAAATGCTCAACGAATCCATATGAAGCTACTATATTATATTTTTTATCTAAATCCATTTTTCTAAAATCTTCTTCATACAGTTGAACCTGTTCCACTCCAGCTTTTTTTATATTCTTTTCAATTATCTTACAATTTATAAAATCACAACCAGATACTTGATAACCATATACTTTATTAAAAAATACCATTATATTTCCTGGAGCACACCCTACTTCAAAATATTCTTTTTCACAGTTTTTTTCTTTAAGTTCAGGTATATGCTTCTCAATAATTTCTGAAAATATAAATTTTTCTACTTTGGCAAAATTTCTTTTTTCTTTAGTCCAATATTTTTCCCAGAATTCCTTTTCATTTTCCATATTTGTCTCATACATCTTAGTTTTAAATTCTCAAACTAATTACCTTTCCCCCCCCCTTGCCCATTTTTTCATGTATTGCCAAATATTGTGTCAACACCATCAATTTATTTTCTAACTGTGAACATTTTATTGACAACAAAAATATCTTTATTATTAACAAAAATAAAAAAAACAAAAAAACAAAATTTGCTGTAGACTCTATCTGTAATATTTCAGCAAAATAAACTGCCACTTGAGGAAATATACTTAAAAATATAATTACCCCAAAAAACAATATCCAATATATTGCTTCGGCAATTTTTATATTTTCTATAGCTATTTTCTTTAACACAAAAACAATAGATAAAATAGATACTATCAATAAAATTATTCTTAATACATATGACATTTCGTACATTGCCAACTACCTTCTAAATATTTTTAAAAAGATTATTGATATAAACATCTGTAACATATATTCAAAAGATTTTATTCCACTCAAATAACTTTTTCCAAATATCCTTTCTTCCATTTTTATATTAACTTCACTAATATAAAAACCCTTATTTAAAAAATATACAAGAGCATCTGGTTCTGGCGCCAAATTTACAGAATTTCCTATTTCTTTCATAGCCTTATAATTATATAGTCTCATTCCTGATGTAGGATCTGATAGTTTTACTCCTGTAACCCTTTCAATTAAATAACTTAACATATAACTTCCTATTTTTCGAATTCCTTTCATAGTTCCTTTATTTCTGACTCCAATTACAATATCACATTTTTCGGCTACCATTTTATTAATCATTACATCAATATACTCTGGTTTATGCTGTCCATCTGCATCAAATTGCAAACAAGCATCATAACAATTATTTAAAGCATATTTTATCCCTGTTTGAAATGCTCCTCCCAATCCCAAATTAATAGGTAAATTAATATAATTGTATAAATTCATATTACAAATTTCTTCCGTTTTATCACATGATCCATCATTAATAATAATATAATCATACTGCGGAACCTTTTTTTTCAACAGATTAATTACTCTCTCTATATTTTTTTCTTCATTATAAGCAGGTATAATTATCAAAATTTTTATCTTTTTTTCATACATAATGTACCTTTTATCTTTTATCTATAACAAACAAATAATAATTTTATTATAATATACATATTAATAGTATACATTAATAGAATACTATAATCACAACAAGAACCTTCATCATTAATATATTTACCCTTAGGGACAATTGAAAACAATAACGGAGCTAAGAGTGGCATAAAATACCTTCCTTGCACTCCCCTCACTATTGTATTCTCTACTTCTGTACATGTAATATATAAACTAGTAAAAATTAATACTATTGAAATAAATACTGCTAATATAATACTTAATTGAATTTTCCTCCTCTCAAATTTAAAAATCATTTTGCCAGTATTATAAATAAGTATCCAGCCTGATATAGAAATTATCTTTTCATTCATTCCTATATTCAGCCATCCTAACCAATTACCAAGCATTGTTTGTATATACCAATTCCACCTTATAGTTATTGTTCTAAACAATATTTCTATAAATTTAAATGGATTATGCAAGATATATTGTACCTGTTTTTCTGCATCCACACTATTTCCAAAATTTAAACCATATAAATTACAGATATATGCCCAACCAAAACACAAAATACACATTAATACTATTCCACTTACAACCATAAAAAAATACTTAGTTTTATTAAATCTGTTTATAGGAATTAAAAATAATAATATTAGTAACGGGACATAAACAAACTTGCAAAGACTAATAAAAACAACAAACAAATATAAACATAAATAATGTTTCCATTTCATTTTACCTGAATATTCATACCTTAAATAGTATACAAATGCTACAAATGCGCAAAATACTGCTGTAATAATTCCATCTGGAGCTAAAGAAATTGCTTCATGTAAATTTCGTGGAAGCAACGCCAATAATAAAATAACTTTTTTACCATATGGGATGTATTTTATTGCTATCCAAAATATTAACATTGTTGTTAAAAAATTTAATAGCCGTCCTACATATGCAATCAAAACTAATTTCTTTGTAAAAAGATTTGCTATTTTTATTCCTATTGCCTGTGGAATATAATTTGTAGGTGCAACTATTGCAGAAGTTGGAAAAGGAATAAATACCTTATCAGATAATTCCATTTTAAAATCATCCATAATATTTTTCATTGACACTTTTATATTTCCATATTCAATTTCTGCTATTTCTTTTGGTAATTCTCTCCCCACTCCATATTCAGTAGACTCTGTTAATAAATATCCCTGGCTTATTTCATATGCTCTTATAAAATGTGCTCCCTCATCATGAACCCTTAAAAAAGGTAATATAATCATATAAATAATCCCTAATACAAAATAAATAAATAAAAAACATTTTTCAATAGAATTATTTTTTAATAAAAATATTCCTATACTTATAACTGCAAATATAATCAATACTATAACAAAATTTATAAAGTTCTCTATATTCATATACTTTTTAACATAATTTGTATAACGAATATATCCATAAATAGCTATAAAAAAAACTAAAAATATTTCTAAAACAAGAAATATTCGTTTTTTATTTATTTTTAAAAAAGGCATGTTTATTCTTTCCCCCTAACTTACATATAACCCATAATATAAGAATATATCCCCTTTTTATACAGTACCATATTAACCATTCCTTTTTCTTCCATTTATTACAAAAAATAATATCATTACATATTTTATCATTAATAATTTCTTTTATTTGTTTTATCTCTTGAATAAATGTACTATTACTAACTCCTATATTAACAAACACGGTTTTTATTGCACTCATTAAAAATCCTACAACTTCTTTCTGATTCCTTTGATATCCTCCATTTTTCACCATAATATATAGAAAACTTTCATACATTATTTTCTGACGTTCCCATATTTTTTGTGTATTATAACTTTGGTTTGACAAAGAAGATACATTATACCTATAATGATATAAACACTTAGAAGATATATATATTTCCTCTATATATATTAGATATCTCATATTAAAAACAAAATCTTCTCCTACCTTTTCGTGCTCCTCAAAATAAATACCATTTGCCTTTATAATTTCTGTAATATATAGCTTATTATCTGGTGAACCAAAAAAGACCCCTGATTTATATTTAGACAATTGATATAAATAGTCTTTTATACTAAGAGGGCCATCAACTTGATATGGCTGCACTTTTTTCCATTCTTCCTTTTGATATGCAGTCTGCATATCTATACTACAAACAGCCATCCCATTCTTTATTTGTTTTATCCCTTTTATTAATGTTTCTGTTATTTCAGGCGAAAGTATATCATCACTATCTACAAATTGTATATATTCTCCCCTAGCCTGTTTAATCCCTGTATTCCTAGCAGCACCTGCTCCTGAATTTTCTTGATGAATCACCTTAATTCTATTATCTTTTATTGCTAACCTATCACATATTATCCCACTTTTATCAGTAGAGCCATCATCTACTAAAATAATTTCTATATTTTGATAACTTTGTCTTACTATAGATTGCACACATTCAAATAAAAATTTTTCTGAATTATATACTGGAACTACAATAGATACCATATTTTTCCCCTTTAAAATGATGATATAATACGATATATAACAGAATTAAATGGTATATGCCATAGACAATTTATAATTGCTATTCCTGTAAATATAATTATTATTTTAGTCCTTTCCTTTTTATTAAGATATTTTATAATAGACCCCAGCATAACTATATCCAGAAAGAAAACAGGCTTATAAACACGGTAAAATAATTTATTTAACATAAATAAAATTAAAATAATCACCATACACATATTTATTTTACAAACAAAATCAATAAAATTTCTTTCTACTTTTACCATTTTCTCTTTAGGCGCCTTCTTCCACAGATAATACACTCCCCAAAAAGTAACCAGTTGTATTCCCCATGAACCAATCCAGCCTATACCCGCATTTCGTGCAATTTCTATAATATAATGGGCTTTACTAGGTATAATAAAATATAATTGATCCAATAAAAAATCCAGCCGTATTACAAAACTAACTGCAACTGTTATTAATAATAAAAAAGTTGTATTCCTTCTTGATAATTTTAACTTTCTTACTATAATAAAAGGTAAATAAATAATAGAAGAAACATGGATAGTTGTTGCAATTAATATACTTATAATAAAAGAAATATATCTTTTATGTAAAAGTCTAGAAAAAGCAAATATCACAATACTACTCCCAATCCAAAACCGAATTTCAAAAAGATCACTAAAAGCTGGAAAAAATAAGTAAACAAAAAATAATATTCCATAATTGGTATTTAACTCTTTTATCGCCAAATATCTTAATAACCAACATATTATATTAATAATTAATAATGAGGCTGAAAAACTCCCTGTAATGGTACCCAATATCTTGAATATCATATAAAAGCCAAATTCTGTCCTGGAAAATATATTGAATCTATTACTCATTGCTAATAAATATACATTCTTATAATTTTCAAAGTCAGCTCGTTCTGCAAACATAAACCAAAATGTCAATAAACTTATCCCCAATAAAAATATATACTTATTATATTTCTTATTAACTCCTAAAATATAATTATATATCTGTAAAACAAATGTTACTGCACATGACATTTGTATATCTCCTTTCGCATACCATCAAAAATACCCTTGTTCATTGCCTTACATTTTTTCATTTTATCCTTTTCAAAAACTAGAATTTTTATATACTGTTTTATTATCCTAATATATATATTCTGATGGTTCGATATCTCTTTATGCTTCCGATAAGTATAAATAAGGTTCCTTAGTAAATAATAGCATCGTAATGGAGAATGGTTTGTAATATATATTTTTTTCCCTAGGATACTTTTTATTTCCAATTTTCCTAAACTATGCTGCATTAAAACAGAATTACATTTTAATATTTTATAATTTTGTTTTTTTACTCTAATACAATACTCAAAATCTACATAATCAATAAATAGCCATTCATCAAACCCTTTTAATTTTTGCCATATTTCCACATTATGGAAAGAACCAGACGTAATACAATCATCTACATATTCCTTCTCAACAATATATTCCTCAGATATTGTAGTATTAATATTTTGAACCCTACATGTTATTATAGCAATTTCTTTTGATATATTTTTTAAATATATCTGTATCCCTTCTTTGTGGAATTTTGAATCTTGATCTAGTGTCAATACCCATTGAAAACTATTTTCTACGGCATATTCCATTATCTGGTTTAAAGCCTGCGCAATTCCCATATTAATGGAATTTTTTATTAATATCACATTATCTTTTTTTGTGATAGCCTCTTCTATTTCTTGAATATTTTTAGAAGAATTATCTATCAAAACTATTTTATTATTTTCCCAATTTTGTAGGTTAAAATAAAGATTTTTTATTTCTGGATTATATAACACTATACCGATTAAATATTTCATTTATTCTCCATTCCGCTATTTATAACACATATATAGGTTCGCAAGAGAAACCTTCTTATTTATAAATTGGTTTCTACACAAAAGTTCTCTTAATAAAGGTACCAATTTTTTGTGTTCTAATCCATAAACAGAATATTGCAAAATTTCTATCGCTACTTTCAATTTCTTTTTATCTTCTTTCGAAATACTACTTTCCAAATTCTTTATAATATATTGAAAATAAGCTAACCTACACTTTCTTCCTTCTATATATCTATTTTTATCACTAAGAACCCCATACTTATTCTTTGAAATACCCGAAGTATTATTACTATGGATTCTCCGCTTTACAAGATTACTATCTATCTGGTACAATGCCCCCTGCGCCGCTGCTATTAAACAAAAAGGAACATCAAATGTTAATCCCGAACTTTTTACATCTTCTACATAATCGTTAAATAATTCTCGTTTAAGTGCCAATAAATGCCCTGCTCCTAAGCATGTCCGTACCTCTTTATCAAAACTTATTTGTGATATTTTCCCTGTTTCTTTTACCGGTTTTTGAGCAACCTTTCCTTGTTCATCTATTCTTTTTTCTTTACAAATTAATGCTTTTATTTGATTATTGTTTTCTAGTATCTCTGCCATACTACTTATTTTGTTATTTAACCATATATCATCTTGGTCACACATAAAAATTATCTTTCCATTTGTCCTTTTTATACAAGAGAAGAAATTATCTACAAATCCATAATTTTTATTATTTTGATACACAGTCCAAGTTTTCTCTAACCCTTTTTCATGAATAAACTTTTGCACTATAGAATATGTGTTATCTGTAGAACAATCATCTGCTATTACTACCTCATCTGGTTTCCTATCCTGGCAATAAATAGAATACAATAATTCTTCAATATATTTTGAACCATTATATGTTGTAATAGCAACTGAAACACACATCTCATACTCTCACTTTCTAATAAACTTTTTTACTTCTTTTTTATACATTCTTTCTCGGAAATAAGTTTGTATTTTGGCCCCTATTGCATAGTAATTCATTTTACTTATTAACCATTGAATATTATGCTTTCCAAATTTCTCATTAATAACCTTTTGAAACTGCTCTTTACGTAATCTTTCATATTGTCCAATATTTTTTATATCTTGTATCTTTTTAGATGCCTCTAATAACTCTTCTTGAATATTATAAGGTTCTATTTCTATATCGCCCATATAAAACCCTATTTCTTTATAATCTTGTATTTTATTATGATCAATTGTAACTTCCATTACAAAAGATTTTCTGTTATTCTCATTTAACGCCACTTCAAATTTACCATTTATTGATTTACAATCATCAAACAAAGCATTTCCTTGGCTATACATAATTAATGAATTATTAATATTAGAAATCCCCTGAATGACATGTGGGTGATGTCCATGAATAATTACTGGTTTTTTCATGGCAATTTTCTTTACCAGACAAATATGTTCATATGCTGGATAATTGGTATGTTCCATTCCCCAATGTATCGATAAAACAGAAAAAGCATTTCTTTTTTCATCTTTTTTCAGTTGACAAAATACACTTTCTTCTGTTAAAAGATTAATGCCCTTTCCATTATTTGTCTTACAATAACCTGTCCCATTTGTACTATAACAGCAAAAACCTGAAAAACTTATTTTTTGTCCCTGTTTTTCTATCAATAATTCCTTTCCATCTATTCCATACCACTTTATTTTTGCATTTTCTAAGACATTTATCGTTTCTTCTAAACCTTTTCTCCCAAAATCCATAATATGATTATTTGCCAAAGTTACTGCATCTATTCCTAGATATTTTAACACCCCTACATTAACTACTGAAGACTTTAAGTGCATAGATTTACATACAAATGTACTTTTTCTTTCTGTCAATGGAGATTCCAAATTAGCAATCCTATAATCGTAGTTTTTTAATATTTTTTTCAAATATTCTATTTCATCTCTAACATTAGGGTTATTATTCAAATTATATTTACCGATTAAAGCGATATCTCCAAGAAAAGCTATCTTCATATATTATTCCTTTCTTAATAAGGGCAATATAAATTTTTCTCCTAATATATAATCAAATTTATCTGGCTCATATGTCATATACCCACTGCCATCAAAAAACGTAATTTCACCAAAATATATTTTTCCATCAATATTATACAAATCAATCCTTGCATGCGGAAAATCTTGAGCTAAAATTTTTGCCATTTCTTTCATCTTTTCAAAATTCTTTGGTTTTTCTGGTATAATATCACCGCGTAATTCATCTTTACGATAATATGGTAATGGTTCCAAATTCTCATTACATATTATAAATTTTGCTTGCTTCCCCAACTTTCTGTCATAAATATAATTTATAACAAAAATTTCTCCATTAAAACAATAAAATTTATAATCACAAAGCCCATGTAATTCTTTTGTTTCTAATAATTCTTCAATAACAATCCTTGGTTTTTCTACACAATATACCCATTCTCTTCCAGCATCTATATTATGTTTTTTTAACCAATTTTTTGTATACTTTTTCAATTTTTTAATTTCATCTGCATTTATCTTAATATTTATATTTCGAATATATACTGCATTTCCCCCACCGCCATTCGAACTTTTTAATACAAATTTATTTGGCAGCCTAGAAAAATTTATATCATCAAATTTATCATATACACCTAATAATTTAATTAGATTATCTCCATATCCTTTTTCCTTTACATATTTTCTTACAAAATACTTGTCTGCACATTGTGCCATTTTATCATCTTTATAATAAAGCTTGTACCATTGTAATTTTTCTGTATAGCGTTTTGGATTTTCTAAATTCAAATATTGTCCTGTTTTAATCCTATACTGGATTTTTAACATAATTTTATCAGGAACCCAGCTAAATAACTTCAATATAAATAGTTTAATTTTCCTTTTTACATTCATTAGCTCTTTTCCTATCTTTAATTAATTTTATCTGATTCACATATGCGTTTACTACTATATTTCTATCAAAGTTCTTCTTTACATGTTCTCTTCCTTCTAACCCCATCTTTCTTTTCTCTTCCCATGTAAGCGTCAAAAATTTCTCTATTTTTTCAATTAAATCCATACTATCTTTTTCTTTTACTAAATACCCTGTTATACCATTTTTTATTGTCTCACGGCATCCACTTTTATCCGTAGTAATAATTGCCCTGCCACTTGCTGCACTTTCTAAAAGTACATTTGACATTCCTTCTGCATAATAACTTGGATGTATGGTACAATGGACTTTTTTTAATATTTCACGCATATCTTCCACTAAACCATGATAAATAATAATTTCATGTTTTTGATACTCTTCTAGCTTATATTTGTAATCTTCTTCATAGGAACCACAGATATGGAACCTAGTATAAGGATATTTTTTTCTAATAAATTTTGCTGCATCCAAGTATTGTTCTATTCCTTTTTCCTTCATAATCCGTGATATAAATACAAACTCAATGGTTTCTCCATGTGGGTATTCTTGTAATAAAAAATGCTCTAAATTTACCCCTGATCCTGGAATTAATAGGTAATTATTATGCAACATTCCTTCTTTTAAAAATAATTTCATATTCTTTTCATTTTGAAAGAAAACACATTTTGCACCTTTAATGCCAATTTTATATAGTGCCATTACCACTTTTCCCAAAAGTCCTCCTGCTCCAGCTGCACTCCCTAAACCCGTAATATTTACTAGATATGGGATATGGCACATCCTACAAACCATTCCACCATATATATTAGGTTTAACTGTATATGTTAAAACCACCTCTGGTTTTTCTCTTTTTATGTGTTTGAAATAATTAAAAAATAAAACTATATCCTGAGATGGATTTATCGATCTACGTCTTACATTTATATCAATAAATTTACAACCCATCTTTATAAATTTATTATCATATTTATTGTCTGCTGGAAATGACACTATTACCTCATTTTCTTCCAGTAATCTGTTTATCAATTCAAACCTAAAGGAGTATAATCCTGTACCTATATTACTTAAAATAAGTATTTTCATTTATATATTAAATATCCTTTCTTTTTTACTACTAGCAAATAAACTCTATAACCGACTTCCAAATACATTAATTACCCTAGTTTTTTCCCTTTATAACAAAAAAGATATGGTATCCCCTATTAACTGAAAGGCTTTTACATAAGCATTTAAATAATATACATCATAAAAATGAAACCCATGCGCCATATAAATAGTAAAAACCTTATACTTAAAAGATATTTCTTTTACCAAAGCAGACAATTCTTTATATGCTTTTATATTCTTTTTACTAAATGGATTCCTTTGAAAACAAATATCATGTTTATATACTCCATCTACTCTTTTATTATCTTCACCTCATTATATTTCATCATAATGATATTTTCTTGATATTTTCCTACTTGCACCTCATTTGTGTTTCCTTCCAGATTTTTAACAATAAATTCCATAAAATTTACTCCACTTTCATACGCATGTGGATATCCTCCGCCAAATCGCGGATTGACTTCTGAAATATAATATTTCCCATCTATTTCAAACAAATCGATATCAATAACACCTTTATATCCCATTTCTGTTACAAAAGTTTCTATTATTTGATATAACTTGCTATCACAAAAAGATACTGCTTTATCTGTTTCTCCAGCCCGCATAGCAAGTTTTTTCTTTAAGAAAATAGAAATTACCTTTCCACTATTTAAATCAATATAACAATCTGCTCCTATTTCTTGTCCTTTCAAATATTCTTGTATAATAATTTCTTCATTTTTTGATAACAATACTTCTAACATTTCTATCGAATTTACACAAGAAATTCCTAGAGAAGCGCTTCCTTTCCTTGGTTTTACAAATACTGGGAATTTACATCTATCTTGTAAAAGATTTTCTCGAAAACTGCTAATATTTAAATATGTTTCTGCACAACAATATTGATGTTCTTTTAACCAACTATACATCTTCCATTTATCTAATGCTAATTCACACACAGAATAAGAAGAACCAATTACTTTAACCCCTATATCCCCTAACTTCTTTTCATATTCTGCTAATACAGCAAGTTCTGGATCAATTAATGACAATACTCCTACTATATTTTCTTTTTTACAGATTTCCATAATAGTTTCTATATATCCTTCTTCTCCAAGCCTTGGAACAATATAAAACTTATCCGCTGCATATAATGCAGGAGCCAGAATACTACAATCTGCTACTATCACTTTTCCTTTTCCATTCAGTGTCTCCCTAAAATACTCTACAATTTTATTTCTTGTTCCCACACTTAATAGCAGTATATTGATATTTTGCATCTGTTTTATACTCCTTTTTCTTCTTTTTTATATTGTTCACTTCGAATCTTTGCCAAATTTCCTTCTATATTCCTTGTGTCTTCTGCAACTCCTTTTTGTCCTATTACACTTATAAATGTTTTTATTATAATCTTACAGTCTAATAAAAAACTCATTTGCTCTACATACACAACATCTTTTTTTAATCTCTCATCCCAAGACAAATAATTTCTTCCTTCCACTTGTGCTAATCCAGTAAGTCCTGGTCGTACCTGATGCCTTTTTCCCTCTATTTTGGTATAATAAGGCAAATATTCTACAAGTAATGGTCTTGGCCCCACTATACTCATATCTCCTTTTAAGATATTAAACAACTCTGGCAACTCATCTAAACTTGTTCTACGAATTAATTTTCCAAAAGTAGTTAACCGTTTTTCATCTGGCAAATAGTTCCCATTTTCATCCTTCTCTTCTGACATAGACCGAAATTTATACAACCGAAATATTTTTTCATCTTTTCCTGGTCTCTCTTGAAAAAATAAAATAGGACTTCCTAGTTTTATCCTTATCAATAATGCAACCAATAACATAACTGGCGACAAAATAAAGAGCGATATCAATGAAAACATTATATCCATTATGCGCTTTATATAATTTTTATATAAATTCATTCTTTCCTCTCATAAATATACGTTTTATATTGTCTTAATTTATCTAATAGCTCTTTCTTTAACTTCCATTGATACTTTTCCACTACTTCTGGATACAATGGATGGTAATAAATTAGATAATATGTCATTCCTTGCTTCTCTGTTTTCTTTTTTTGTATTCCACTTTCTATCTTATCCAATACTTTCTCTAATATTTCCTTACCAAAAGGATTATAAAAATAAAATACGTTGTATTGATCATATCCCTGATAATTCGTAGCATCTGCCAACAAACACTCAACTTTATCTGCTATATGCAGTCGTTCAAAATTCTTCTTTGCAATTGTTACAAGTTCTTCACTTACCTCAATCCCACCTAATTTTTTAAAGGAATATTTTATTCCCTCTTTTAAAACTGCTCCTTTTCCGCAACCAATATCAATCAGACTTAATCCTTCCTCAAATGGTAAACAAGAAAATATATCACGCAAATGGTTTTCATTCGTTTTATTATATCCATGAAATCCTTTTTCTTGGTTTATCACACTCTTGTCTCTCATTGTAAAATCTAAGCCTCTTGGTTTTTCTAATATATAATACTGTAAACCAAACTTAATATAACGAATCCATTGAATCAAAAAATTTTTTCTTGTATCCATCATTTGTTCTTTTCCTTCTCTAATAAAAAACAACTTTTTATTAGTGCTATTACCACATCCTGTATTTCTTTTGTCATCTTAATATCACTCGGCAAACATAAGCCTCTTGTAAATATATCTGCCCCAACATCCGCGTCCTCCTTACTAGCCACAAAAGCATGATCTTGGTAAACAGGCTGTAAGTGCATTGGTTTCCAAATTGGCCTAGATTCTACATTATATTCTGCCAATTTTTCACGAATAATTTCTGGCGTTACAGGACATCCTGGATCTATCAGAATACAACTTAACCAAAAATTTGGTTCACTATAAGATAAATATGGGTTCATCTGAAGCGGTAAATCTTTCAGCCCTTCTTTATATCTAAAATAAATATCTCTTTTTAAAGTTTTATGCTCTTCCAGATGGATCATCTGTCCCCTGCCTATGCCAGCTAGGACATTTGATAAACGATAATTATAACCAATTTCCTCGTGTTGATACCATGGTGCTTTTTCTCTTGCTTGGGTAGACCAGAACCTAACCTTATCTGCTGCTTCCTCTTCATTTGTTAAAAGCACGCCCCCACCAGAAGTTGTTATAATCTTATTTCCATTAAAACTTATTGCATTATATTTCCCAAAAGTCCCTGTTTGGATTCCACGAAAAGTAGCACCCAATGATTCAGCCGCATCTTCTATTAAAATAGCATCATTTTGATTGCATATCTCCTGGATTTCATCTAATTTTGCCGGTGTCCCATATAGATTTGCCACAATAACAGCCTTTGTATCTGGATATTGTTTAAACGCTTTTTTTAACGCTTCTGGATCCATATTCCAAGTATTATATTCCTCATCTATAAAAACAGGAACACCTTTTTCATAAACAACTGGGTTTACTGTTGCAGCAAATGTCATATCTGAGCAAAATACCCTATCCCCTTGTTTAATTCCAGCAAGCTTTACTGCCAGATGTAAAGCTGCTGTACCAGAGGATAATGCTACTGCATATTTACAGCCTACAAACTCACAAATGTCTTTTTCCAAACAGGTTAAATTTTCACCAACTGTAGAAACCCAATTACTGTCAAATGCTTTTTTTACAAACTGTTGTTCTTCTCCGTGCATGGTAGGACTTGATAACCATATTTTACTTGTAAACTTTTCAAAATCCATCTTTCTGCCCTCTTGAGTATTTTTTATAATAACTCGTCTAATTTATATCTTGAAAGAAAATCTTCATTGTTCAAATGAAGATCTCTTTCCTATATTTTTATGCTATATTCTTTTACTTATTACTTATTCAATACCACACCCAATATATGGCAGCCATTTAGCTCTAACTGGCTCTTTACTTTTTGGGCTTTTTCATATGGCACTACTTCTGGTTCCATAACAAGTACTACTCCATCTGCTGCTTGGGCCGCTACTAAACCATCTGCTACCTCACCAACTGCAGGCGTGTCTATTATAACACAGCTATACTTCTCCCGTAAAGTATTAATTACATTTTGGTATGCAGGCCCTGATAATAATTCTGAAGCATGGCTGCATGGCCCTACAGCCCCAGATTCTACTAGGTATAAATTTCCTATATTTGTCTCATACACAATAGAGCCTGCATCCACTTTTCCATTTAAACAATCCATCAACGTATTCTTTACATTAGAAACCTCATAAATATCAGAAGAATTTACCTTCCTTAGATTTCCATTCACATATACACATGATTTGCCTGCAGCCGCCATAGCACATGCTGTTTGAAATGCTACAAATGATTTTCCCTCTTTACCCATAACACTGGTAAATACAATAACATTCCCATCCTTCTTTACATGCTCTAAATTTGTCCGCAATACACGGAATGACTCAAATGTTTTATGATCCAGCTCTTTTGCTTGCTTTATTGTAATCTTCTCCATGATTTCCTCCTATGACCTTATTTCATACTGGCTTAATCTGGCCTTCTTATTCTTTCTGCCCTCTTTTACACTCTTTTCTTCTCCCCGTATTACTGGAATATCCCCAAGTACTGGAAGACCAAGGTAAAATGCCACATCCTTTTCATCCTTAATCGTTGTATCCAACAAAATGAAAAAGAATATTACTGCTGCCGCAAGGAAACCACCAAGCACTCCACCAACCAAAATATACTTTATGCCACTCTTTACTACACTTCCTATAGAACTTTCTGCCTTTTTAGGCTCTTTTAAATCTTCTTTTTCCTCTTCCTTTGTTTTAAGAGATTCTGTTAAATCAACAACCTTTTCCTGGTTTGTTTTCTGCATCTCTTCCAAACTTAAATCCACACTACTATAAATTTCTTCTGCTATTAACTCCATATCATGGGAGGTAACATATTGTTCTACTGTCCTTTTATACTCTGTAAAACAATTTTTCAATAAACGCAATAATTCTTTACACTCTTCTTCAGACTTATGGGTAACACGAATGGTAATCATATAATTATTATAATCCACGGTAACATTTACTAATTCTTGCAAATAACGAAGCTCCATTTTATCCTTCATTTTATCTTGCAAATAGTTAAACATAATGCCATTTGTTGTCATAGCAGCATATGAATTTAATACACTCTTTGTTGCATCTGGGTTTTGGTAAACACTTTCAGGGCGGATCTGATAATTAGTATTAATATAATACTGCACTGTGCCAATCTGTACATCAAATGGGTTCATTTCCATTTTTACAGATTTCTCATTATATTCATTCTGCCGTTCAATACTAGTATTTAGATTTTCTATTTCTTTATCAAATTGCTCTAATTTCTTTTCATATGCTTCCAAATCATCCTGATATTTTTCTTCTTGTTTTTCAAGTACTTCTGGGCTGTTTAAGTTCCTCACCATTGGAACCACCTTATAAGCCCCTAATAAAACGGCCCCTACTACCCCTGCTGCAACCATAATCCAGAACTTCTTAAGCATTGCCTTAATTAACTGGATTAAATCAATCTCTCTCTCATACGTCTGCTGTTCCATTTGTTCCCTTGTCTCCTTCTCTTCTTTCTGTTATCCTTTTATTTTCTTATTTTTATTCCAAACTAACATTTTTATTCCAAGCTCTTTGGATGGTAAGTAGGAACAATTTCTTGGATAAATTTCCTAATCTCATCTGGTTCCTGTTCCACAACCTGCTTTAAATGCTCTAGCTGAATAAAAAACTTATCCTCATCCAGCTCAATTGGTTTCCCAATATGGATCATTTTATTTTCTGTATCTTGAAGCCCCTCTTCATCCATTAAAAGTTCTTCATACAACTTTTCTCCCGGTCTTAACCCAGTAAACTCTATTTTAATATCCTCATCTGGGGTCAAACCCGACAGACGGATTAA
This sequence comes from uncultured Lachnospiraceae bacterium, assembly GCA_910577045.1. Taxonomy (GTDB): domain Bacteria; phylum Bacillota; class Clostridia; order Lachnospirales; family Lachnospiraceae; genus RGIG8607. Next base: position 206,552 of record CAJTLB010000004.1, read on the forward strand.
ATTCTTTGCCAAATCCAAGATCTTTACAGGTTCTCCCATATCCAGCACAAAAATTTCCCCTCCATGTGCCTTAGCCCCTGCCTCCAATACTAATGATACTGCTTCTGGAATTGTCATAAAATACCGGATAATATCTGGATGCGTTACCTTTACAGGGCCTCCCATTTCAATCTGTTTCTTAAAAAGAGGGATTACACTGCCATTACTTCCCAATACATTCCCAAAACGGACAGCCACAAACTCCGTATCAGAATGCCTGTTATACGTTTGCACTATCATTTCACAAATACGTTTCGAAGCCCCCATAATATTCGTAGGATTAACCGCTTTATCCGTAGAAATTAATACAAACTTGTCCACTTGGTAGCGGTCTGCCGCCACTACCGTTTTCCAAGTACCAAAAACATTATTTTTAATTGCTTCATTCGGGCTATCCTCCATTAACGGCACATGCTTATGCGCCGCTGCATGGTACACCAAATTCGGATGATATGTTTCAAATATCGCATTCATCCTAGCCGAATTACGCACAGACGCAATTAAAACCACCAAATCCAACTCAGGGTACTTCTCAACCAGCTCTTGTTGAATATCATAAGCATTATTTTCATAAATATCCACAATAATCAATTGTTTTGGGCTATGCGCAGCAACCTGGCGGCAAAGCTCACTCCCAATCGAGCCTCCCCCTCCCGTCACCAACACTACCTTATCCTTCACATACCCCATTACTTGGCCAAGATTAACAGAAACCTGGTCACGCCCAAGCAAATCCTCTATTTCCACCTTCCGCAGCTTACTTACACTAACTTCACCCGTCATAAACTGATAAATACCAGGCAAAATCTTAAGCTCACAAGAAGTTTCCTTACAAATATCAATAATCTCCTTTATTTCACTTTTCTTTACCGCTGGCATAGCAATAATAATCTGGTCAATTGACAGACTTTCCACGTACCTTAAAATTTTTGTCCTATCGCCAACTACCTTCACCCCATGAATATAACGCCCTATCTTCTCCGGGTCATCATCCACCACACAAGAAACCTTTAAATTAAGATGCTCACTGGTCATAATCTCCTTAATAATCATATTCCCAGCTTCCCCAGCCCCAATAATCATCGTATGGATACCTTCCACCGCCAGCCTTTTCTTCCGGCGCATCATACGCATAAACCGATAAATAAACCGGCTCAGCATAATCAACAAAATGAAAATCATCCCATACAAAAAATAAAAACTCCTAGGTGGGTTCAAATTCATTAACTTCATCCCCACCATCTGCAAAAATGACGTAAGCATACAAGAAGCAATCACATTCTGCATTTCCGTAACACCTGCAAACGCCCATAAACTATGATAAAGCTGGAAAAAATAAAAAACTACCACTGTTGTAAGTATATTGACAGGAAAATACGTCCATATCATCTCAATATACTTTGCATCAATCTGAGAATAACTAAACTCAAACCGCAGCAAAAGCGCCAATGCACTAGCAACCAGAATTGCAACCACATCATAGGATACTAGAAACACCCTTCGAAACAGAAGCCTATAATCATGTATCCTTTTACCCATAGCCCATTATCCCTCACTTTTTAATATCTTCCTTAGTATACCTCTTTTTTCCTATTAATACAAGCTAAAATAACAGAAATCGCAACAACTCCAATACAAACTCCAACACTATCTATTAAAACATCCCTTAATTCGCCACTTCTTCCTGGCACAAACCTCTGATGGAACTCATCCAAGCCTGCATACAGAATACCAACAATTAAAGCCAAAGGCAAACGAAATTTTTTCCAAGCTCCTGACAAATACTCCCTCATACAAAGCAAAAGCAACATTCCCAGAACCGCAAACTCCGCCATATGAGCCCCCTTACGAAGCAAATGCTCCGTAAATCCACCCGCAAACCAATACCCCATCACCGGAATATCTTCCACAAAACTTTGAATCCTATCAAAAATCCCTCCACTCAAACCCGCCGACTGCACTGCAGGCTGAGCCGAAAAATAAAAAATAACCCCCATCCAAACCAACGTAAGCATTGTAACCAGCCAACACTTCCACCTTCCAATTACCCCATTCACACCTTACACCTCTAGCACAATAATCCTCTACACAATAAGAAACCACATTACAGCAAAACAGCCTCTGCTTCCCTGCAAGTGGTCTCCCCATCACTGATATATACTATACCAAGCTTCCCCCATTTCGTCAAGCCCCCAACCCTTTTTTTTCCAATCCCCATCCCCTCATCTTCCCAATACCTCCCTAACCCCTACTCCCTCATACCCTTCCCTTTCCCACACCTCCCTCATTTCCATACCTCATACCGTTCCCCTCTCCCACACTTCCATACCTCATACCATTCCCCTCTCCCACACTTCCATACCTCATACCATTCCTCACTCCCTTATACCTTCCTCATCACCCATCCCACTCCAAAATCACACTATCCCAACCCCAGCTATATAACCATTCCATTCCACCACTAGCCACTTCCGTTCACAGCCACTTAAAACCTACTGAAAAATGGACTCATTCGAGAGAATGGTGTAAATTCTTAATGCTTCGGGGCCACAAACCAGCAATTGGCATACAGGATGTAAGCCAAAAGAGCCTCTGCGGCAAGGACGCCGCATAGGCTCTGTTTGCGTTTCAGACAAATAACCCTATCCGAAGCATTTAGAAATTACCCATTCTGGAGCTGAGCCCATTTTTCAGTAGGCTTTAAGTGGCGTCCCCCTCTTAAGCCAGTGTAATTTTCAACTCCTCCAACTGTTTTTTATCGACTACATTAGGTGCCTCTGACATTAAGCAAGAAGCATCTTTCACCTTTGGAAATGCAATAACATCACGGATATTATCCTGTTTAGCCATTAACATCACCAACCTATCAAACCCATAAGCAAGCCCTGCATGTGGTGGCACGCCATATTCAAACGCATTCAGCAAAAACCCAAACTGCTGGTATGCACTTTCTTTAGAAAATCCAAGTATCTCAAACATCTTTTCTTGTATTTCACCCTGGTAAATACGGACACTTCCCCCGCCAAGCTCTGTGCCATTTAAAGTAATATCATACGCCTTTGCCCGCACTTTGCCTGGATCTGTATCTAAAAGAGGAATATCCTCATCCATAGGCATAGTAAATGGATGGTGCATTGCTACATAACGGTTCTCCTCTTCGGAAAACTCCAAAAGAGGGAATTCTACTACCCATAAAAATTTATATTCTTCTTTTTTTAACAACCCCATTTGTTTAGCAAGTTCTAAACGAAGTGCGCCAAGTACTGCATAGACAATATTTGTTTTATCTGCTGCAAAGAAAAGTAAATCTCCTGGTTTCCCTTCCAACCTTTCTACAATAGCAGAAAGCTCCTCCTCTGCCATAAATTTAGCAAATGAAGATTTATAAGAACCATCTTCCCCAATACTTAAATAAGCTAACCCTTTTGCCCCATATCCTTTTGCAAATTCTACTAGTGCATCAATCTTTTTCCTTGGCATAGCTCCTTGCCCATTTGCATTAATGCCCCTTACTGTCCCGCCATTCTCCAATGCCCCGGTAAATACGCCAAACCCACAGTCCTTAACCAAATCTGAAATATCTTTTAATTCCATCCCAAAACGGATATCTGGCTTATCTGACCCAAAACGGTCCATTGCCTCCTGCCATGTCATCCGTGGGATTGGAAGCGGGATCTCTACTCCTAATACTTCCCGGAACAATTTAGCAAGCAGCCTTTCATTTACATCAATCACATCATCTACATCTACAAATGACAATTCCATGTCTATTTGTGTAAATTCTGGCTGCCTGTCTGCACGTAAATCCTCGTCCCTATAGCATCTGGCAAGCTGGAAATACCGATCATATCCAGAACACATCAATAATTGTTTAAATAATTGGGGAGATTGTGGCAAAGCATAAAAATTCCCCGGATGTACACGGCTTGGTACTAAATAATCCCTTGCACCTTCTGGCGTACTTTTACAAAGTGTTGGGGTTTCAATCTCCAAAAAACCTTCTTCTGCCAAAAACGCCCTTGCTAATGTAGCAATTTGGCTTCTCATTATTAAATTCTTTTGTAAGTCTGGTCTCCGTAAATCCAAATAACGGTATTTTAGGCGAATCTCCTCTTTTGTCTGAGAATTTTCCTCTATTGGGAAAGGCGGGGTCTGTGATTCTGATAAAATACGGAGCTGCTCTGCACGGATCTCGATCTCCCCTGTTTTCATATTTGGGTTAATATCCTCAGAACGTGCTTCTACCTTCCCTACAATTGCAACTACAAATTCATTTCGGAGTGTCCCCGCCTTAGTAAATAATTCTTCCTCAATTTCATTCCCATCAAAAATCACCTGTAAAAGCCCAGAACGGTCCCTGACCAATACAAAAATCATATGGCCTAGGTTCCTCCTTCTTTGTACCCAGCCCATTATTGTAACGGTTTCTCCTATATTTTCTTTTGACACCTCTGTACAACGGTGTGTCCTTTTTAAGCCTTTCATTGACTCTGCCATTTTTTCCTCCCTTTCTAGGCATTTTTATAAAATTCTTTAAATTCTGTATACCCTTCTTGTATTAATTGTTCTTTCTGGAATTTTTTATTTTTATTCATCCTTACTACTAATACCTGTTCACCACTAGCACGCGTATTCTGTGCTTCCTTTATTACTTTACATAAGTTTTCGCCACTAATTCCTTTTTCTATTAAAAAAGCAATTTTCTTCTTTTGGGATGGAATTTCAAACCCCTGTTCCATTAATAGTAAGATAATACGCTCAAACCCTATAGAAAATCCACATGCAGGAGTATCAGCCCCTGTAAATTTCCCAACCATTTTATCATAACGCCCGCCGCCGCCACAGCTTGCACCAAACTGTGGAATGGAAATCTCAAAGATTGTCCCTGTATAATAAGACATTCCCCGTACCAACGTTGGATCAAAGACCACCTGGAATTTAGCAGTTTTTGTTTCACTGACGCTTTCTATAATTTCCTGAAGGTTTTGATATACCTCTTGTTCCAAATAACTTCCTATTTTCTCTGCCAAAAAGGCTAACCCATTTTCTTGCTTTTCCATTTCGCAAAAAAGCCCTAAATATTTTTCCACATTTTCCTTTGCAAAACCACTTTCTAAAAGCTCCTGTTCTACGCCTTGGAACCCTATCTTATCCATTTTATCCAAAATAATAAAAACTTTTTCATAAGATTCTTCTGGAAAGCCACTATAAGCTGCCATTGCTTTTAGTATCCTTCTTTCATTAATCCGAATCTCAAACTCCTCAAACCCAAGTTTTCCAAGCGTTGTCGTAGTAGCTAAAATTAACTCGATCTCTGCTAAATTAGACGGTTCCCCAAAAATATCAATATCACACTGGCTAAACTGGCGGTAACGTCCTCTTTGCGGCTGGTCTGCCCTCCATACACTTCCTATCTGCAACGCCTTAAATGGAGATGGCAAGCTATTCATATTGTTGGAATAGAACCGTACTAATGGCACTGTTAAATCATAACGGAGCCCGCTGTCTGATAAATCATTTTCTGTTTGGGCCGCCTCTAAATTTAACTTTTCCCCCCGTTTCATAATCTTATAAATTAACTTCTCATTATCCCCACCCTGCTTACTGGTTAAATTTTCAATATGCTCCACACAAGGAGTCTCTATTGACGTAAAGCCAAAGGCTGCATATGTTTCTTTTATTATATTAATTACATAATCCCGAATCTGCATTTCCTTTGGTAAAATATCTTTCATGCCTTTTACCGGTTTTTTCACAAGTCCCATTTTCTTCTCCTCCCGAATGTTATATACCATTTCCTCACACTAACATCCATTTTTTCTCCTTTTTCATTTTATTTCCCTATTAATAGGCAACATATTCCATCATATTTTACAACTTTATTATTTATTTTGCAACAAAAGCCGTACTATTGTACGACTTTTGTTATAAATACTTTTTTAATTTGCATCTTCTTTCCTAGCATTAAGCGAAGCAATCGTCCCACCATCATAAAGAATATCCACGCCAGTTAAGTAACTAGCAGCGTCCGAAACCATAAATGCCATCATATTAGCAATTTCAACTGGATCTCCTACACGGCCTAAAGCCCCGCACTTCGCAAAGCTTGCTGCCTCTTCACCCTCAATTTCACCCATTGGTGTAGCAAAAGTACCAGGAGAAATAGACACTACACGAATCCCCTTCTTTCCATAGGCAAGAGCTTGTCTTTCTGTATACCACACTACAAAATTCTTAGAAATTGTGTATGCTGTGCCATTGCGTTGTTGTTCTGGCACCGCACCCAATATTTGCTTTGCCCCATCCAAAAACGCTTCTGTATCCCCCAACGCTAATTTATAAACCTGCTTTGGCACCCTGTCAGCAGGTAACATATAGGCAGACATAGAACTCACATTTAAAATAACACTGCCTGCTTCCATAACCTTTGCAAATGCCTTATCTACATAAATAGTGCCTACCGCATTAATTGCAAAAATTTGTTCTGCACTAGCCATATGGGGAGAAACACCCGCTGCGTGGATTAATACCTTAACTATGCCCTGCCCAGCAGCATAAGCAGCCAACTTATCTACCGATCCTTGATCGCTAACATCACAAGGATATGCCTCTGCCTCAATGCCCAATGCGTTTAATTCTTTTATTGCATTATCTAGTTTCGCCACAGTCCGGCCCGTAAGGATCACTTTCATATCCTTTCCAACAATCTTAGCAACTTCAAGCCCCATACCACTCCCGCCGCCTGTGATTACGCAAATATTTCCCATTGTGTTCTCCTCCTCTAATATGTTTTGTATTTTCTTTTATTATGACAGAAAAAAAGGCATATTACAAGAGAATCATATTAAAAATTTTGTAGGATTAAAATACATGTGTTACAACTAAATAGAAAAAACAACTTTTGAAGTGTGCTCTTCTTCTGGAGTTGTTTTTACATTATTTTATATCCTCAAAAAATTTCTCTGTCAGCCACTTCATAGCATCATTTACAAGCCCATAATCTCCATTTCATCTTCAACAACCATTTGTTCCTTAAAAGCCTAAGAATCTTTTTTCTCATTATAAACTATATAATTCTTTACTGTAAAGTGATTTTCACACATCGAACAGAGTAATAGCTCTCTATAGTTTCCTCCGCTCCTATCTGAGCTTTCCCTTACATCCTCTCTTTTAGCAGATTGATTATCCAAATAATATCAGCCATTTTGTCTCTTGTGAAATCAATTTTATCAATTGAAGTTACTTTTTCAGTGATATGTAATTCACTTTTTTCAATTGACTTTACTGATTTATAATCATTCTATATTTTTTGTGCTTCAATTTTCTATCTGCACTCTATGTAAAAATACATAGATTGATTTTCTATTTTTTTATATTTAGAGCAAAGCCTCACCTTAGACATTTTTCTCTCACCTCAAAACACATTAAAGGTTTGCAAATTCCTTCATTATTCTCTCAGAAATTGCATCTCTCTCCTTATAGATTCCTTTAAACTGTTCATATTCAACATACATCTTATGTAGAATCTCTAAAACATTCGATTTTTGTTTCTGAATTCTAAGCACAATATTTTTCTTCTTAAAATTATTAGCAATAAAAATACCAGCTCCAGCTATAACACCAATACCAGTGCCCACCAATAAAAATAAATTTAAGAAGGGAGAGGCTATGCCACACGCAGCAGCAACACCAAAAGCTATATATGCAATCAAGTTCTTAACAGCAGCCAATTCCCCTTGTTGTTGATCCTGATAAAACGATTCAACTTTTCTATTTTCAGCAGCTTCTTGAGTAAAATTCACATCTGTACTATAATCGAGAATCTGCACATGATGAATATCTTTATACATAGAACGATAATTTTTGAAATATAAATCTGCAGCTTTCTCCTGCAAGGTTTTCACAAGAGTGAACATATTCAAACGCATCTGACCATTAACATCATCGTTTCCAAAATCATAAATCCAGCCAATAATACTTGAAATAATATTTAACTCTGATTCTCTTCTCAACAACTCCGCATCAAATTTTTCTTTTGCCAGCTCAACATCACCACTTAATCGAATAACAAGTTCATTGTATTCAATTTCATTGTATGTTTCAATTTCAACATCATTTGGCTTAGCTAACAGTTCGTTCAGATATTCCTTCAAATAAGTATTTCTTTCAACTGTTGGAACATTCTTTATTTTCATAATAAATTCAAGAATATTATAATTGTTATTAGCATAATTAGACATTCTATTCATGCTACTATAATCCTTACAATATTTTGCCAAAGTAGGTAGATCATATGACTCAGGCTTAAGTAATGAAGTCATTTTTGAACGAATCAGTCCAACAACCTCCTCTTCACTGTATCCCTCTTTTTTTGCACATTCTACAATTAGTCTATGAATATAATCAGAAATTAATTGGGCAGTCTCATCATCTACAGTATCTGAAAGTGTTTTACTAATTAACGAAAACAACATAAGGAATGTATTTTCATCACTACCCTTGAGTTCACATTTTTGATACTCTAAAAACCATTTTACTACAGCACTATCTCGCCCCATTCTCATATTAAATATCATATAGAACATACAAGAATTCTTCATATCTAATTTTACAGCTTCCGCAATAGCTCTATCTGCCAACGGTTTGTCATCATTTTTCCAAGCCATAACACTTAATAATGCTGGTGTGAGCCAGAAATCTGGTGTCTTCAAATGCTGCCTTTCAATAGATTTATAAATAATTGCATCGCTAACCATATTCAAATCAAGGTTGTCCATCATTCCTTGAACAATCTTTCTAACTGTTCTGAAATTGTTAAAATCATAATACTTCTTATTATTAAGTGCTCGTATTCTTTTGTTTGCCAACTCTACATTTTTATAACGAACATAAAGCTTGTTGATTTGTCCTTGAAGTTCATAGGCATCTAAAGCGCAATTTATAGAACTGTTAATAGTCCCATTAGCATTATCTAAGGTGTTTCTTATATGCTGATTGTAATCAGCCAAATTCCTTTCTGCTTGATTAACACTATTAACAGTAGAACTAATCTCTGATCTCAATGCATTATTCTCTCGTTCAATGCTTCTAAGTTCAGATTCAAGTCTACTTATTTCAGCTCTTAATTCATAATTGCCCAATTTTTTCGCCTCCCTTTCTAAATGGATACATTAATTGCTCGTTTTTTTCCCCATTCTTCAATTTCTGAAACAAGTTCATTATTAATAATAGAAATGGGAATAATTGATTCAATTGATTTAACCAGCAATCTTGCATCGATTGTATTTTCTTCTTGAATAAGCATTTGTTGTGCTACTTCTTTAATTGCAGTTTCAATATCTGCATATGAATATCGATCTGTCATATCGACCAACTTCTCAAGCAACTCATCAGATGGTGAACATTTTAACGATCCTGTTATATACTGTTCAAGAACACTTCTTCTTTCTCTTGCATTAGGAAGACCCGCATAAAACACTTCTGAAAAGCGTCCTTTTCTATATAACTCATATGGCAAAGCTTTTACATTATTTGCGGTTGCCACTATAAAAACCTTATTCGATGACTCTTGAATCCAAAAAAGGAATTCTCCTAACACTCTTTTTCCTGTTTCATTTCCGGAATCCGTTGTTGAAAGCACCTTCTCAATTTCATCTATCCAAAGCACACATGGAGATATGTTTTCAATGAATTGAAGGGCTTCTCTCATCTTTTTTTCACTTTCTCCTACCCATTTATCAAAGACAGAACCTATATCAAATCTAAATAGCGGAAGTTCCCATTCTTGTGCAACCAACTTTGCGGTTAATGATTTTCCGCATCCTGGAACCCCCACAAGTAAAATTCCCTTCGGTGCGCTGAGCTCATACTCAGCCAGCTGCTCCTCTGGTAAAAAGAAAATTCTCTTTTTCTCATCAAGCCATCTTTTTAGCCTGTCCATACCCGAGACTTTATACATTTTATTTACATTTATGTGTTGAACTGCTCCTATCTTTGGATACAAACGTTTCTTTTGCGATGCAAACCTATAAATCTTATCCCTTCGTAAACCCTGATTTCCTATAATTTCCGAAGCTAGCATATTTTCTATCTGAATTTCAGAAAAACCCCTTAACAATGCAGCAGCATATATAATATCCTGCTCTTGCCAATCAATTGTAAATCTTCCAGAATACATTTTAATAAATTTCCGTATCTGGCTAATTCGCTCATTACCATCAGGTAAATCCAGCGATATAAGCATTCCAAAGGCTGAAATTCGACTCCATGCCTGATCAGTAGTTATTAAAACAACAACTCCATTATTTTCCTTCGCTATATATAGTATATTCATTAATTCGCGTGAATATGTATTATCGTCCGAAATTCTACGCACATCTCCCAAAACTATATTTAAGCTTCTCTGCTTTTTTAGTTGTTTAAGGAAGTATCCTAATGGCTCATCCTCTGTATCAATGCTGTCGCCCTTTACACCGAGACATTTTACCTGTTTTGCATCAGTATAATAAAGCATACTGATTTGACTCTCACTTGAAATTTCATTCAGCATCCTTTCAACACGTTCTCTCTCATCTGAATGAATAATGACAAGTGGTGTTCGTGCATATATGTAATTAATTAATTCTTTTTTTGCCTCAACAAAATTGGACATATCAACACCTCTAATACATATTTTTTATTTTTTTCAAATTCTTTTTACAAATATAAACGTAGTCCTGTATGAATACACTATTATCTGCATATTCTATCCTTTTTAGATATTTTATAAATGATTCTATAAAAAATTTTAAATTTCTTATAATTTCCTCCGATATTTTACTTTTTACAGATTTCGAATAATCCGGAATCTGTAAAAAGAACATACAGTTTATGTAATGCTTTCTAAATCTCGAAAATGCCACTTCTGCAATTTCTAAATCCATCTCTTCTAAGCATAATGTCATTTGTTTTTGAAGTCTACCAACTGATTCCCTAAGCATATATTCCTCAAGCTTTGCTAACTGGTTATATATCATCATGTCATATGAATTACCAAAAGAATAAGGATATACCTCTTTTAATTCATTAAGTTCTTCACAAGCCAATCCTTTTGTCATCACGCCAGAGATTAAAGAAATCCAATCTTCATATGAAATATATTTCACATTATCCATAACTTATTTCAAAAAGCTGAATGGAGGCTCAAGACTCCAGTTTGGAAGTTTTTTATTCATCTCCTTAAGTCTCTCATCTGAAACATCATATGTATTACTTTCATTTGAACTAAAATTCTCCTGAATTCTCTGCTCAAGCATCTCACCTAACTCTAAATTCATTTCGTTATCCATATTGTTTCTCCTTTCAATCGCATCTTATAAATATTCTACTTTACTTAATAAAACATCTTTCTTCTCACTTGAGCTTACATAAAATTGTTTGTAATCTGCAAGTTCTGCCATACTTTGATTTAATAATTCAAGAGAAGCATTTACTCGCGCAGGATAATCCTTATTTGCTTTAATAACTCTAAATAACAAAAATCCAAAAGCTACTGCAGTAGCAACTAATGAATATGGTGTAACAAAAGCCAATCCAATCGATAAAACAAAAATAATTATTACTGCTATATTTGGTGTATTAACATACATAAGCTGGAATTTATTATTGTTATAATAGTGCTTCATATTTTCAACCTGATCATTCTGATCTTGTCCATTAGATACAGAACTCCACATATCTATTGACAAAGGATAATCTAAAGGTTGTGTTTCTTGCAACATCAATGCCCAATTCTGAATTGCTGATACAAACCATTCTCTAGTATTCTGCAAACCAAATTTCTTTACTTGTACGTTTGTTTGATCTGCATCATCATAAATAGCCCATCTAACCATTTGCTTACCAATATTAAAGCTTTCTTCCTGAACTGCCTGATACTCTTGGTACTGTCGTTCTGCAGCTTCCACAACACCATTATTTTCAATAATAAAGTTGAAGTATTGCTGCTGATTTTTTAATTCCAATTCTTCTTGATCGTAATTTGAGATTAAAGCCATAAGAATTGCATCAACACGATTCTTATAATTTGCTTCTGTCTGTTCTTGAAGTTCAACATCCATCGCCTCAATCTCAGCAATTAATTTTTCATATTTTGAAACATTAGCATATGATTTTTTTATTTTCTCATAATTACTACATGTTGCTGATAAAGTTCTATAGTCACACTGTTTCGAAGCAGGCAACAACTGAATATACTTTTGATACGAGGCTGTTAATTCATCCGCCATTTCCTGATGAGCATTCAATTCAGAAATCCAACTCTTAATAACATTATTAACATTATGCTCAAGTTCTTTATCTGTTCCAAATAAACCATTTAAGTACGCTTGTAATAATACTGCTGACTCTTGCTGAACTTTAGTGGGATCAATTGTTTTTAAATACTCAAAGAACCACTTCTTAGCCACATCATTTCTTCCAAAACGAAGGTTAAATAAACAGAAGAATAGCGATGCCTTTACTGGATCTCTCCTAAAACACTCTGATAATGAATTATTTGCGACTTCCCTATAGTCATTAATCCATGCTGTGATAGCCATCAATGCATATGAAAGCCAATATCTAGAGCTTGTAATCCATAATTCTTCTGATATTTCCTGAATTGACTCATTTCGAACTAGATTAATATCAAAATCCTTAACAACACCCATAACAGTTTTTCGAATAGCTTCATGATCTCCAAACTGTTCTTTTAAGATCTGATCAATTCTTAATATATTCTCATGTGCTAACTGTTTCTCCTCATTTTGGACCATGTTCTCTTTGAACCGATTAACACTATCATATATTTTGTTCGTAGTTGTTTTGATATTTGCTGTAGATGTATTCACAGATTCAATTTTTACATCTACTTTTGATTTAAATGAGGCAATAGTTTCATTTAAATTACTGACTGCATTATAAGATGAACTCGCCATGCCCTATCTTCTCCTTTGCTATATTTCTAAATTTTCAAATACATTTACAAGGTCTATATTTTTTTTATCGGCTTCCTTATACAATGTTCTCCAGCTTTTTAATTCCTCAAGAGCTTTCTTCAACAATGCATATCCCTTTTCTCGCCTTGCCCTTAGAATAATCTGCATATCAGAAATTCTACGCCAAAGTAAAAATCCGCTGACTACTCCTAGCAAAATTCCTATTACCAACGAAATCTTATTAAACTTGATTATAGTAATTCCTAACGTCACCAAAGATGCAATGGTCATTCCAATAAAGATAAGTATATATTTATCTTTTATCGTGTTCCAGACTCTATTTTTATTGTAATGTTTTTGAAGTTCAGCCTGCGCACTATCAAATGAATTTTCATCACACTCGCCTTGCCAACTATCTATTTCAATCTTAATTTTTTCTTTTTCTTTTTTTCGATAGTTGTCAGCATATGTCTGAAAACCTTTTGCAATCCATTTTTTCAGATACAATATAGAAAACTTCTTTACAGTTATATCAACTCTATTAACATCTTCCTCAAACGCCCATGTAAACAGTAAATCTTCTAATTTTTTTGCATCAGAATCTGATGGAAACTCATTATTAAAGAACTGCTGCGCCATTCTTAAATCACCCTTGGATTTAAGAATCATTTCATTGTATCGTTTATTCTTAATAACAACTAATTCATCTTTATCATACGCATTTATCAAATCATATAATATATTTTCAATTCTCTGAAACATATTAGGCTCAACCTGGGTATTATCTTCTACTATATTTCTAAAATGAATTGCTAATTCTTCATTCTTTTCGGCTGCAGATAAAAGTCTTTTGAGTTCGTCATAATCTGATGAATGTCTACGTAATGTTTCAAATTCATTTTTGGTAATATAGATATATGAATCAGAAAAAGTTAATGTTTTTTCTAAAACCCTATTACCATAGTTCGGATGCATACTTTCCATTCGCTCAAGCATATTGGTAAAACATTCATGAACAAGATGATTAAATTCCTTGTCAACTCCAAAAACACCTGATAAGTATGCCTGAAGTAAGTACTGCCACTCTTCACCTAGGTTCTCCATATCTACCCTGTCTAAATAAGAAAGATACCACTTCTTTGCTGCATCAACACGTGTAAAACGCAGATTGATAAGTAAAAAGAACAACGATGTACTAAAATAGTCCATAGTCAACGCTTTTGACATTGCTCTCTTTGCTGCTTCTTCCTCATTGCTAGCCCAAAACATAACAGCCATTATTGCGTATGCAAGCCAATATTCGCTATTTTGAAGATATGCCTCTTCTACCTTTTTTCTCATAGTTTGGTCTGAACAAATATAAGCATCTAAACCAATTACATATCCCAATGTTATTCTTCTAAGTTCATTGAAAAACTTAAATCTTGTGTAATACTCATCTGTAAACTGTGTGACATTTTTTGATGCTGTACTTAAATTCTTAAAAGTAAAATATGAATTGGTAAGATCATTAATCAAATCAGACAATTCTTTTGTACTAACATCTGCTTCCTGAATATGTCCCTTTACATACTCCATAGATTTATTGACTTCAATATCCATAGCTGCAGCATTTTCAGTAACTATTTCAACATTTTCTATTAATGATGCCAATTCAGCCTGAAGATTTTGATTCTCTATAATAGCTTTTTCAATCTGATTCTGAAGCCTTCTAATTTCTGCAAGTAGTCGTTCCGCTTCCTCTCGTTCAGCTCTTGCTTCTTCTTCTGTCATTTTGTCAAGCCCCCTTTACTCAATTTTAAAGCCTTCTTGTATTTTCTTTTTTTCCTTTTCAAGTTTTTCACGTAATATAATTAACATTGAAAATGAACCTTCCCCAACTAAATATTCCGAAAGTTCTGATAATTGTTTTGCTGTATATCCTTCAACTTGAATTCCGTCTCCAACATATTGTCCAATTACTATCCAATTAGCAAACTCATCAGCAATCTCCGTATGCTTTGAATACTGAGATAATTTTCTCTCAATAGCATCATAATCTATCTTAGATGAATCGGTCATCGATTCTATTTCTGTATCAGTAGAATCAATATTTCCCTTAGCATTTGTATCTTCTAGTCCACCTTCTTTAATCTAGATGCAACACCTTTCCAATCAATTGGAGACTCATAATAGCTTGGGTTCAAATCACCTCTATCCAACGACTCATATTCAGCATTTATCTTGTCTCTTTCTTGAGAAACAAACTGTTCTATTGAATCCTCATCTACACCATATTTTCTAAGATTTTCTCTATAATCATCTAATACTTCTTCTGTGTCTGCATTTCTACTTTCTATAATTTCAGGTGTTATCTTTCTAGTCAAAATCTTCGGAGAATCTTCAACATACTCTTCTGCTGTAAATTCCTTATCTCCAGATATATCTTGTTTAGGCAAACCCTTTTGCAAAATCTGATTTCGTATCTGTCTCAATTCTTCAACACTTGTTGCATTCTTAATCTGACTCTCCAAATCTAGGGGAATATTATCTATTTGTTCTATGTCCTCATCAAATGCTAATTCTTCCACCTTCACTTCATTCATGATGTCATTTACTTCAGTATTTAAATGCTCAGTATTATCATATAAATAGCCTTCAATATTTCCACTTTCAACATTATCAAATGACACTTCTTCTATCACAGGAACTTCAACAGAATCCATTGCATCAAAGGCATCTCCTGACGATTCAAACGATTCAAGCAAACTATCATCTGAAAATGAACTCTCTAACGAATTATCAATTTCAAATTTATCCATATTCAAACCCTTTCTTTTGTGTTTTTATTTTATCAAAAATTTTGGATGACTTAATATTTTCTCATATTCGTCATTAGATATTCCAAAATCCTTCTTCATCATTGCCTTACGTAAAAACTTAATCTTCGTACAATTCAAGAATTTCTTTGTAAATGTAATTGAACTTGATTTATCTGCAATAGTTTTAATATCAGTATTCATTGTTACTAAATATTTTAGAAAAGCTTCCTTATCTGTTATGGCATATAGTCGCTTATTAGCAAGCTTTGTTGCTGCAAAATCTGCATTTATTCTTACACCCTGATCACATTTTCCAACACAGCAATGATTATATGGGCATTCTCTATGTGCCATTAATAAATCTTGATGTTCATCCCAATAATGAATCTTTTGTCTCACATCATCGTCAAAAATCACAGTTCTAATATTCGCCTTATCATGAACATTGTATGTACTAATTTGAAGATGATTATCAAGTTTACCAAAATGAAGAAGTGCTTCTCCAACTCCCAGCCTACCTAGCAATTCGTAATTCAGATCACTCATATTGGTTGCTGTTCTTACAGCATCTTTGTTATCTTTTTCTACAAGTTTAAACATTATTTTTACATCAGTATTCGCTACTATTTCTTTTCCCACTGATGTAGGAGATTGATCAGCAATAATAATACTTGTACCATATGAACGGATTTCTTTTATCAAATCCTCCAATGTTTCAACTGTAGATACTTGTGAATCTGCCCCTTCAGAACCACTTGATTTTTGTCCCAATAAAACATGTGCTTCATCAATTAATAAGACATTCTTTAATTTTTCATCTCCTGAAACATTATTTTTTGTATAAACGCAAAATAAAATAAGCATTAACGCCATTATCAGCGACTTTTGTTCCTTATTGTTAATCGCATTCAACTCCAAAACTGTTGGATGATGCAATAAATCCTCTATTGGAATGGTATGTATTGTGTCATAAATATTGCTATTTTGCTCTATAAGACTTATAAGTCTAACAATACCAGCACTTTCTATATTCGCTTTTGTCTCTCCTTTGTAATTGGAATGTTCTATTGTTTTTTTGAAAACCTTGATAAACTCATACATACCAAACAGTTCAATATCAGGATCATCTATAGTACTACTCTTCTTCCATCCGTATTCTGTATAACAATCATTTACAGCACCCAAAAAAATATCTGGCAACGGATTAGGCATTGAAAATGCTGCTTTAAATGCTGCCGCCAAACTTGGAGTATAATTTTCTACAGTAACACCTATAGGTGGAATAAATGGATTTATAACAAATGGGGAAACATTATTTTTTCCAGGGGTAAATATCTGCAATTCCGGAATTGTATCTATCAATGATCTATATTCTGTTTTTGTTGGTTCAATTGCCAAAAAAGGAATATGGAAGTCCTTCCAAAACTGAAGCAATAACCCTAAAGAAAAATTGGTTTTTCCGGATCCAGGCATACCAACAATTAGTCCATGCTTAGTAAATTGATTAAGTGGTATTCCTGCATGTGCCCCATCATCAAAACCATTTCTTGCAGCATTTTTTATTAAACCCACTTTAAAATTCCCTTCAGAAATAATACTGTCGTTTAGTCTTTCTCTATTAAGTAAAACTTTCTTACTTTCAATGCCAATTGTCTTACCATCATCAATTGGAAATTTAAATACTGCTCTAGCTTCATGAGCAGTCATCAACTGTTTTAATCTTATTAATGCCTCTGGTCTATTGTTGTTTCTCCAAAAAACAGGATTTCTATCTTCATATATTAAAGTATTAGATATTTGCCAAGGAGAAACAGGAAGAGCTTCTGTTAAATCTATTCCTGTTATTCTCAATCTTACTGTTTCATAACTACTGCCACTCGATTTGGTTGCGTCCTCTAAAGCATCAACCACTTTACCACATATATCATGCGAACAATATTCTGGCGAACATACAATGAAATTATAATAAAACAAATCTTCTTTAGATTGTGCCTGATACGTTTGATAAACATTTTGTATGTTCTGAAATGTCTGATCTGGTCGCACCATCATCTGACGCATCATCGTTGCAGCATAATACTGTAAAGATTTATTAATCTGTTCAATTGTCAATAATTCGCCTTGATTAAAATATGTTGGTATTAATTGCATAATAACTGCACAATTAGGATACTGTGACAATACATTACTCACACTTGATATATTCACATTTTCTGCCGGAGTTGGTATAAATGTCTCATAAATATAACCATTTTGAGACAAAGCTGATACAATTTCATCTTCTTTTTTTGATATGCTAGAAACAGTTGTAGTATCAATGTTTTGAAGCATTATACAATAATTCTCATATGTATCCTCTGTCTTAGCAAAAAAAATATTAAAGAAATTATCTGTAAATTCATTCTTTAAGCTATTTTCATATGAATCAAGAATGGCATTTATTTCAGGAACATTTGTTCCCATTTGTCTGATAACCAAATGCATCTTAACCTGTGCATTATATGTTTGGTTAATGACCTTTGAAGACGAAAACATGATTTCAAAGGAGGTCATGCCATCTGAGCTTTTTCTATGGAAATTATTCAATAATTGAGAAAAGAAAACATGATTAGAATAATTTGCCTTATCCAAATTATTGTCAATCAAAGCAAAATATGGAATCATTCTTATTTCTGCAATGCTTACTCCTACATTCATTCCGTTAGGAAGGGCAAAAATTTTTCCCATGCAATACCTCCTTTCTCTTTAAAACAGCGAAAACATTCTATTTTCTTCACATATTTGAAGTGTAAGCGGTGACAAAAATGCTTTATTATCTGCAACATATTTCTTAAACTTTGTCATCCTACTGCCTACTGTAATTTCTGAGTTAAGCTTTATCTTTAGATTTAACAATTCACTTACTATTGCTTTTACCACATCATAGCTGTCCTTAGTACGGAGCACATAAGCCTGAAGAACATTCCCTGTCATAGAATTACCCAAATGTCTAAAGCTTACATGAAATGTATTCAAATCCGATGTAATCAAAGACAAAATTTTATTGTTATGTCTAGTTTTATCTATATCTGCACATTCTAACAAAAATTTTGCATATACATTAGCTGATATGGTAAATGTATTTTTTGACAATAAATTGAACAGCTCCTCGGAAAACACATTCGTTTTACCCACTGACATAATATAGTTTTCCAAACAATCCGTCTTTACCTGTGTTCCGTTCTGTATTAATTTTTTAACTTTGGCGATTTTTGTATCTATTGTATCAGAACTATTCACAACATATTGTGTAAAGACATTAGAATCAATCTTGAAGCCAGTATTTATTAATAATTCTAAAATCTCATCCTTGATTGACTTTTCATCACAAGTAGACATTAAATACTCTGACAACAAGTCTCTAAGATAAGTCTTATTTATGCCTGTTTCAAAAATTAAATTGATAATCTCTAATTTGTTTTCTTCATCCCTTGATGTCTTTACAACATAATTTTTTATCGTACTATTTGATATAGACTCTCCCTCTTTCAAAAGTTCTTTTAATATCTCTAAACGGACTTCCTTTTCATCCGAGTTATTGTTAAGATAATAATTATAAATTGCATCTTTGGATTTTGCATCTATCTCAAATTCAAACATCTTTTTAACGATGTCTCTTTTTTCAGTTGTTCCTAACGAAGTATTATCCAAAAAAGAAATTACTGTTTTTGAACTGAGTTGTACGAAAACTGATTTCTTAGACAATACATCTAAAAATGCCTTGAGAACATAATATTTCTTATTTACCATCAAACAGAAAACTAGTAACGCCTCTGTTTCCTGATCACTAATTTTGATTTCATATAATGCAGAAAAAACAGCTGTAGAGTGATCATAGTTATCCATTTGATTATGAACAGCTTTTACTATTGCCTCTACATTACACCTTAAATTCGTCGATGACAATCTCGAAATGATAGCCGTCTTCATTTCTATAGAATCAGAACTATTTCTAAAATATTGTTCAAAGAAACCTTTGCCCAACGCTTCAGCAGTTTGCACAGAAAACAACTTATCAACAATACTTGCTTTTTTCTCCTGCATTGGATAATTCATTAAGATTTCCTGTAAGCTATACTTTTTATCAATATGATTTGTATTGTTTACAATTGCTTCTACGATATCAAAATTTTGTCTCTTAAGTGCAATTTTCAACAGATTCTTATTTGCATACTCTGAAAAAATCTCCCCAGTGTGCAATTTGTTTGAAATATACCCTATTCTGCTCGAATCATTCAATGTATCAAATACAACTAAAAGATTTGCATATATATCAGCAACGCCTTCTCCAAAAGCTTCATATAAATTAATCTCATCTTCAGCTATTACAGGGAACTCTGTCTGGAATCTCTTCGCATATACTTTTACTTTATCTAAATATCCTCTAGCTTCATCCTGCAATTTGGCACAAGATATCATTGATAAATTATAACTAATGTGAGCAAGCAGTGTTCCTACGTGTTTGTGATTTTTACGTTCACAATCTTCCAAATTATGGCTTGCACTATCCATCTTATTATTGGCAACATCCATAAGTGTTTGCCTAACAACATCACTAATTCCCTCTATACCATCAACCTGCACTTTGTCAAATGTTGCTTCTCTTTCTACAATAGTTCCACAGTACTTACATATCCAAATCTTCTTTTGAGGGTTAAATTCAAGCTTTCCACCACAAGCACATTTTCTAGCAATGAAATTAACTGCCATCGAATCTTCTCTCCTTATTTTGAAATCATTAACTTCTTATTTCTTTCCACAAAAAGCAACTCAATCTTAGAACAAAGCTCTTTAACTGAATTTATATCTCCAGAATCAAAAACCGTTCTTAATTCAGCCATATACTGCATAATCATCTGCTCTTGAGTAGCTACAACGCTATTTGTCATAGGATCAGAATACTTAATTGTCTCTGAAAGCTTTTTCAAAGCCCCTGTTGTTTCTGGATTCGTACATCTCTGCATCAACATCTCAACATCAACATTAATACCTTTAATAAAGTTGACATGCTCTTTTATTTTTTGTTCTACATTATATACAGTATCTCTTGTCATAATAGAAATAATTGCAACAACTGCAAATACACATAATAACAATACCTGAATAACAATCGTAACCTTAACACTTGCATTTGTCTTAAAAACCATAAACACAAAACTAGTAAACAATTCTGCAAGTACAAAATAAATAGAAAATGCCCCCAGTGGTATTCCAAAAAATAATGCCTTTACATTTGTACTTTTCGTAATGCTAAATGCACATCCAATATGAATCAGATATGCAACTATCATAAAACCATAGCTAATCCAGAATACCTCATTGAAATTCTTGAAAACAAGAAAAACTACAAAATTATAAGCTACAAAAACAACTAAATAAATTAAAGCCAACATTAATCTATTTTTCTTTTTCTGTTCCATCTTCTACTCCCTATCCTCTCTTAGTTCCACAATTTGGGCAAAAATTTGCATTATTAGTGAATTCATAACCACATGAACTACATACATTACTCTTTTGTTCTTTCTTTGTTCCACAATTCTCACAGAATTTAGCTCCCGGATTTAATAGATAACCACAATTCATACAAAATTTACCTCCAACAGACTCTTGTATAAACTCTCCCTTTTCTACAGGTTTTCCATATCCATTCATAAACCCAGCAACATCAAAAGGTTTTGGTCTTCTATCATCAACAGGTGAAGATGCATTTTTTAGATCTCTAGGAGGATTCTGTGTAGGAATATTTTCAGGATTTAATGCATTTCTTGCAATATCTGCTACACTTCCTCCAAAAGCTCCTCCCATCATAAATCCACCTACAGCACTTCCGATATTACCCATAGTACCTTCATTACCAGCAAATGTCTGAGCAATATCCATTTGTCTTTCTTCTTGCCAAGTATATCCCTGTATAATACGTGAAGCACGAGCTTCCTTAGCCTTCCTGACTGCATCAAAATCTTCATCAGGAACTGTAATTGACTCTATATTAAACTGAAGGACTTCAATACCATAATCTTCAAAAAGTGGTCTTAATTGCTCTCTAACCACCTCTGATATTTCAAAGAGATTCTCGTTCATGTCGAAATAACTTACTTTTCCAACATTCATAATCTTAGAAATATAAGATTTTACATATTGCTTAATAATACCTCTGAATTTAGAAACCATTCCTTCTGCATCAAAAACATCTCTAAAGCCAACCATCTTAAGCATAAACTTTCTAGAATCGTTTACTAAAAAGTTCATATTACCACACATTCCAACATGAAGGAAAATATCATAAACAGGATCATTCAATGTAATTTCGCCTGGAATTCCCCAAGTCAAATCCATCTGATGAACTTTATTAATGAAAAATACTTTACAAGGGAATGATGTCTGTCCATCTGTAGGAATATTCATTATTCTCTTTACAAGTGGAATATTTGGTGTCTCAAGGACATGCCGACCTGGTCCAAACAAGTCACATGCATTTCCATTTACAACTAACAACGCTTCATGTGTCTCATCAACCACTAAAACTGATGTAGTATTAAAATTTTCTATTGGATTCTTCCACACCAAAGAATCAATTGGTCCTTCAAATTGAAGCACCTGAGTAAATTGTGAAATTTCCTTACCTAAGCCCATTTTGAATCCTCCTTAGCACTTTTCGTTTTTTACATATTCTCCTGATTTAATTCTCTCATCATCTGGTTTTCGAGATCATCAAATATAGCTCATGTATTTCCAAATTTGATAGCCTCTTCTAATCCCCCTCCTAAACAAGATGCATCAATTCTTCTTTCACTTATCTCTCACTTCTCCGCGACTTCTCGAATTTTTAGATAACCATTCATAATTTGTTCCTCACAAACCTATAACAAATCCCTCAAAACCACTTTTCGCTACATAAATACATTTATGCCCACAATAATCTTAAGTTAGTATATACCAATATTCATAGAATGTCCATTATTTTTCTACTATTTTCGACAAATTAAATTATTCACAGAATTCCCATTATTATTTTTCTACCATCTAAGTATAATAACATTAAAAATACAGAAGGAGTAAATTTATGGTAACAAAAAACATCTTTCACAATATTGTCATTGATAACAAAAAAGTAGAAACATTCAAGTGACATACATTTTTCATCTAACCTATTCCGCAGTTTTCTGATTATCCTGTCAGACAACTCCCCTATATTTGTGTCACCAATTTCAATGTTGTATTGTTTGGAAAAAATATCAGGTTCTTTCGAGAACCTCCAGTGCTTTCCTCCAACAATTAAAAAGTCAGATTTTAACAAGCGAACCATGATGTTTTTTCTCATATAAAATCCCACATAAAAAAGGCAGGAACATAGACAATATTGCTATGTCCTGCCTTTTCACCAGATTATTCTTCCATTATAAATACATATCCTAAAAATTCTTCATCCGTCATTTCCCGCAGCTTTTTAATCACCTTATGACATAATTCTTCCATATCCTGATCATCAAGATGCTTCAAAGCACTTTCTATACCCTCTATGACCTTGCTTCTGCTTTCATCTGCAAATATGCTAATCAAATTGCTTTCTTCCACGGTAAAATTGTGATTCATATCCTTACATCTCCCTCTGCTTATTTTTTATGTTTTCTTCCTGCTCCCTGCCCTGACCTGCCACCTGCGCCTTTTTCTCTGCAAGGCGGGCTTTTAAAGACGGTTTTGCTGCTGGCTTATCCTGTGCTTTTCTGTTTTCCTCTTTCT
>CAJTLB010000005.1 GCA_910577045.1 uncultured Lachnospiraceae bacterium
TTACTTGGTTTTGGTTCTTGAATTTCTCTCTTCGAACTTTCAAGGTTGGTTTTTTCTATGCTGTTCAATTATCAAGGTTCTGGGCTGTTTTTTCTAGCTTGATTAGTTTATCACTACCATGCTCTTTTGTCAAGGTATTTTTTATTTTTTCAAGCATATTTGCGAATCAGCCAATCGCAAACGGAGAAGGTGGGATTTGAACCCACGCGCCGCTATTAACGACCTACTCCCTTTCCAGGGGAGCCCCTTCAACCTCTTGGGTACTTCTCCATAAGTTGATTTTGACATTTAACTCTATGAAACGGAGAGGGTGGGATTCGAACCCACGGTTCCTTTCGGAATCACTGGTTTTCAAGACCAGCTCCTTAAACCTCTCGGACACCTCTCCATATTACTTGCTATACTAGATTCTATACTCTAGTCAGTGCAAAAATTAGTATAGCACTGGTCCATATATCTGTCAACCAGTTTTTTTAAATTTTTTATCTTGTTTATTCCTTATTCTGTAAAAAGCGCATGTGCAACTATTAAATCTTCTGGTGTAGTAATTTTTATGTTTTTATAAGAACCTTCTATTAATTTCACTGGATAATGTAAAAAAGTCTCTACTACCATTGCATCATCTGTTACAAGTATTTCTTTTTCCATTAACATAGAATATGCTTTCCAAACTAATTCAAAAGAAAATGCCTGTGGGGTCTGTACTGCCCATACATATTGCCGTTCTGGGGTCTGTATCGAAAATTGATCTGTATTTGTAATTTTTATAGTATCTTTTACTGGCATCCCAACTACACAAGCTTTGTATTCTTTTACTGCTGTTATTGTACCTTCAATCATCTGTTTTGTAACAAACGGCCTTGCACCATCATGAATTAAAACATATTCTATATCTTTTGGCAACGCTTGTAACCCTTTATATACCGAATGGCAACGTTCTCTCCCGCCCTCTGTAATATAATCAATTTTCTGGAAATTATAACGTTTTATAATTTCTTCTTTACAATACAGCATCTCTTCCTTGCCTGTTACTAAAACAATAGTATCTACACTACTTTGTTCAAATGCCCGAATAGAATAATAAAGCACTGGTTTTTCCTTTAACAGCAGATATTGTTTTTGTATTTTACTTTTCATCCGTTTCCCTTGCCCTGCTGCTAAAATAATTGCTGCAATCTTCCCCATTATCGTTCCCCTAATTTCAGATTAGGAACCGCATTTAAGTCCCAACCATGACGAGTTCCCTTTTGATACTCATAATATGCCGCTACTCCTATCATAGCTGCATTATCCGTACAATAAATTGGTGATGGATAATAAAAAGCAATTCCTTCCTGTTGGCATATTTGTTTCATAGCTTCGCGAAGCCCAGAATTTGATGCGACTCCCCCTGCAATCGCAATCTTATCTAATTTATACTCTTTTGCTGCCTGAACTGCCCTACTCACTAATACTTCAATAATAGATGCCTGGAAAGATGCTGCTATATCTGCTGTATTTATTTCTGCCCCTTTCATTTTGCAAATATTTAGATGATTTAATACTGCCGATTTTACTCCACTAAAACTAAAATCATATGGCGAACCTTCTATATGTGCCCTTGGGAACTCAATTGCATTCGCATTTCCTTCTTTCGCTAACTTATCTATTTTAGGGCCGCCAGGATAGCCAAGCCCAATTGCCCTTGCTACTTTATCAAAAGCTTCTCCTGCTGCATCATCCCTTGTTTTTCCAATAATTTGATATACTCCATAATCACGTACAACTACTAAATGTGTATGCCCTCCAGATACTACCAAGCATATAAAAGGAGGCTCTAATTCTTTATTTTCTATAAAATTAGCACAAATATGGCCTTCAATATGATGGATGCCAATTAAAGGCAGCCTAGCAGCATATGCAATTGCTTTCGCTTCTGACACACCAACAAGGAGTGCACCTACTAGCCCAGGGCCATAGGTCACTCCTATTGCTGTAATATCTGCAAATGATACATTTGCCTGTTTTAAAGCCTCTTCAATTACCTGATTGCATTTTTCAATATGTTTTCTAGATGCAATCTCTGGCACTACGCCACCATATAAGGTATGAAGTGCAATTTGAGACGAAATTATATTTGATAAAACTTCCCTGCCATTTCTTACTACAGCAGCCGCAGTCTCATCACAAGAACTCTCTATTGCTAATATTAAAACTTCCTTACTCATCTTCTTCCTCATTCGCAGGTGTAATTTGCCATCCTAAAATCTTCCACCTACCTTTTTCATCCTTTCTCAACAAAAAATCTTCATAGGTTTTCCCATAGCCATTCTTATCATTTAAAAAATACTTCACGGATATAGCCGCATATTCTTGCCCATCTTCTGTATAATAATCTACACTATCACTATCTTCCAATACATAGCTAGTAATAACCCGTTTTTTATCATTATACTCTTTAATTTCTTTTTTTGTATTCTCCAAAAACTCGTCTTCTGGATTTGCATTTAAAAGTTCTACATCAAACAGTTTCCTAGATTGATTACAAAGTTTTTTCAAATCTTCTTCTGACAAATCTTTTATGTAAAGACTTTTTGTAATCTGGCTATAAAGATCAATTACCTTTCTTGGTGTATTAGGATAATCTGCATCTAGATCCTTCGCCATTAGTTTCCCAATTTCAGAGACTTCTGACTGGCTTTCTGCCGGGGTGGGCGCATCTCGATATGATAAATAAAAATAATACCCTAAGCCAAATACAACAACCAAAAGAATACTAATTGATACACGAAATTTCTTCATATAAGCCTCGATTCTGCCGCAACCCTATGCGGACTTTTACTTATTTTCTGGAAAATCCAGCTCAATAGTTTTTCCATCCTTACATACCTCTGCCCTCGGAAATATTGCCTGAACTGCTTTTAAATATTCCTCTGGCCACATTAACGATGGACTATAATGTGTTAGCCACAACTGCCCTGGATTTGCCTCTTTTGCAAGATTAGCAGCTTCATAAAAGGTCATATGCTTATATTCTTTTGCCTTTGCTTCTTTTCCTGGCTCCCCATACATGCCTTCACAAATAAAAAGATCTGCGTTTTTGGCGGCTTCTACAATAACTGGTACTGGCCTAGTATCTGTGCAATAAGTTATCTTAATCCCTTTCCTTCTTGGGCCAAGCACCATATCAGGCGTAACTTGTGTACCTTCTACATAAACCGTTTCCCCTTTTTGTAACTTATTCCATTGTGTTTTTGGAACTCCATACTCTAACGCTTTTTCTACTTGGAATTTTCCAATTCGGTCAATCTGTATTGTATAGCCATAACAAACCACATTATGGTTGACACGGAACGCTTCAATCCGGTACCCTTCTCTTTCAATTGTCTCCTTTGGCTCACTTAATTCCACATACTCAATGGAAAAAGGAAGCTCCGGCGCTATCATACGCAGCGCCGAAACCACCCGTTCCAATCCTCTGGGTCCTATTAAAGTCAACGGCTCTGTGCGCTCTGCATTTCCCATGGTTAAAAGCAATCCCGGCAATCCGCTGATATGATCCGCATGATAATGGGTAAAGCATATTACATCAATTGGCTTGAAGCTCCATCCTTTTTCCTTTACAGCAATTTGGGTTCCCTCTCCGCAGTCAATTAAAATAGTACTTCCATTATATCTTGCCATCATGGCTGTAAGCCATCGATAGGGCAATGGCATCATTCCGCCTGTTCCCAATAAACATACATCTAACATTCTGTTCTCCTTAGCAGTTGCACTAAAAGTGCCCTTTTCCCGGTGACATAAACCTTTGCAGTTATCTTTCCTTACTTATATTTTAGCACATAATAAAAGCTTTAGGCAATTATTTCCTAAAAAATTTCTATCCGTGACTCTATTTCCGGAGGAACTGCGAAATCTTGTATGATTTTGTCATAACATTCCTCACATAAATCTAAAGAATGAATTTCCCCATCCTTTTTTGAGAAATATCCCCATTCGACATTGATTTTACATACATCTTCCGTCAGTATGCCATCTGTAAAAGTAAGCTTTTTCCCACAACAATTACAGACAATTTCTATTAACTTCTTATCTCTGCCCCTTTGATATTTCCGCATGGTTCCCTCCATAGCCTGTCGGCCTCTGCTATACTTCTTATTCTTCTGTTCTTAACCATCCAAATAGAAATATGCAGGCAATTCTATTATACAGAAGGCCCCACCCAATTTACAATGGTAATTTATAGGTTATCCCACATAATAAGGGCATCTTCTTTTGGGTCTTCATAAAACCCCGGGCGCCTTCCAACTGAATGGAACCCATGCTTTTCATAGAGCCGGATAGCCGCTTGGTTACTAACACGAACCTCTAAGGTAAATGCCATAACTCCTTCCTTTAAAGCAATCTGCTTCGCCTCTTGTAAAAGAAGTCCTGCTACTCCCTTCCTTCTTGCATTTTCTTTTACTGCTACATTAGTAATATCGGCTTCTTCCATAGATTTCCACAGCCCTAAATATCCAAGAATTTCATTCTTTTCTTCTGCTACCAAATAAATTGTGTCTTTATTTCTCATTGCATCTAAAAAGCCCTGCCTGGACCAGGGCCTTGAAAACGTTTTTATCTCAATTTTTTCCACTTGTTTGGTATCTTCGTCCTTCATCAAACGTACTATCATTGTTTTGCTTCCTTTTCTTTACGTTCTCGTTCTGCTTGGGACATCCGTAAATATTCTGGCTTATGGTCTGCCGCGCTTTCTATCTTGCCCTCTCTATAATAATATTGCGCCAGCACCCCAAGGCTCCCCGCCCTTTGTCTATTCATATGCGCTGGTGCAAATTGATATGGCGAGATAATAGTCTCTTTTATTTTCTCTTTATATACTGGGACGCCATCCCCTAAAAAAATAACTTTTTTTCCTTGTGCTTCTTTATCCACATAAAAAACCAGCTTTTCTATTTCCATTACACTATCTTCCAAAACAGTGTCCATCCCTTTATCTTGGAAACAATATACTCCTGCATAAACCTGATTTCTCCTAGCATCCAAAATAGGAACAATTAACTTATCCTGGCTTCCCCAAAAATTAAATGCCATCATTGCGGTGGTAGGAACTGCCACAATTGGTTTTTCTAGTACCAGTCCAAGCCCTTTTACTGTTGCTGAGCCAATCCGAAGGCCTGTAAAGGAGCCTGGCCCCCTAGATATAGCTATTGCATCAATTGTATGCAAATCTAACTCTGTCATTTTCACTATCTCGTCAACCATTGGCAGAAGTGTCTGTGAATGTGTTTTTTTATAATTAATAGTGTATTCCGCCATTAAAATATCATCTTCTACAATCGCTGCCGATGCTACCAAGGACGATGAATCTAATGCCAATATTCTCATAAATTATTTCCTTCCACAACTATTTCTCTATAATCCAACCCTTTTTCCAAATTCTTTTTTATCGTTATCCAAATCGCATTTTGGGGAATTAATTCTTGAATCAATGCCGCCCATTCTATTAAACAAATCCCTTCTCCAAAAAAATACTCTTCATACCCTATCTCTTCCATCTCTTCTATATCCCCAATACGGTATACATCAAAATGATAGAGTGGCAGCCTGCCATCTGTGTATTCTTGTATAATTGTAAAAGTTGGGCTATTTACTGCATCTGTAATACTAAGCCCTCTTGCAAATCCCTGCGTAAACACTGTTTTTCCAACGCCTAAATCTCCATTTATACAGTAAACCTGCCCTTGCAGTGCTTCCTTTCCTATTTGTTCCCCTATCTGGAAGGTTTCTTCTGGGCTATTTGTTTCTATTTTTTTCATATCTTTTTCCCACTCTTCCTGCCTTCCCTAATAAACTTAGAAATCTCTTCTTGCTGTCCATTTAGTTGGTTTTTTGGGATAATATTGGCACGTATTGTATTCCCATACAAAAAAAGATACTTTTTCCCATTGCGGATCTTCCACAAATCACTCCAAAGTGCTGTTGCCTGCTCTTTTCCTTGCTGCATTGTAAATCCTTTTTTTGTAAAAGTATATAAAATTGGCTTACAAAAGCCTTCTTTTCTTTTTACCTGCTTAACAGAACGCAAATATAACAAAAATGGATTAATAACGGTAAATAACAAAGATGAAATAATTAAAATAACCTTATAAGGCAGTTCTACTGTTGTAAAAGCACGAAGAAGCAGAAAAAATGCCCCTATGGAAAACAACAGGCTTAAGGCACCCCCTACTGAACGGTAAGTATGCTGAAGCATAAAGAAAAATAAATCTTTTGCTGTTATAGTGACTGATGCTTGAATTTCTTTTGTCTCTTTCTCCATAGTTGAAACCTCACTTATCCATATTATCCCGATTATATAACATATTGGGCCAAAAAGCAAGCCAGGCTCCTTTTCTTAAATTTTTCCTTTTAGGATAATACTAATTCTCTTGTAAATCAAAATCGTTATAACGGATATAATGGTTCCTTTTAACAAATTAAATGGCGCAACGGCAAATAATACAAATGCCCAAAGACTATTAATCGCCGGATTAATAGCCGTCCCCATTGCAACCAATTTTTCTATCTCCATATGAAATGCCACAGAATATGCTGGAAGCAATACATAAGCATTAAAAAAGCATCCTGCTATTGTCATTAATACAATTCCACTAGCCAACCCAATAATAGCATTCTTTTTATTCTTTTTATAATGATAACCCAAAGAAGCTGGCAAAACAAAAAAGCAACCAATGCAAAAATTTGCCATCTCCCCTACCCCTGCCGTTTGGCTTCCATCAATTAGAAGATTTAAAAGCATTTTAATAAATTCAATCATTACCCCTGCAAATGGATGAATGGCAAAAGCCCCAATGATAACCGGAAGCTCACTAAAATCCAGCTTATAAAAACTGGGGGCAAATGGAAGGGGAAACGAGAACATCATTAACACAAATGCTAATGCTGACAGCATCCCTATTTCTACCAAACCTCTTACACTAAATACCTGTTTCTTAATGTTTTCTACCATGTTCTTTTCTCCTTTTCCTTTTAGAAGAAAATCCCGGGAACCAAAAAAATCCCGGATGAAAGAATCCATCCGGGGTGTTATTGGCCTATTATGTACGCAAAAAAACTGCCTTCTTCTCCTATCAGACTATACTGTTGGTTTTGGAATTCTAGCTTACCAGATCTCTCTTATAAGAGTCACCAAATCATGCGTCCCTACGCTTGCGGACTATACCGCCAATCGGGAATTTCACCCTGCCCCGAAGAATTTTCTTATTTTTATACTCCTTAGTATAATACGCTTCCATCAAAAAATCAAGTAATTCTTATTCACTTTCACAGTATCATTTGCATAGACTTTTTGAGGCCAATATGTTATAATACAAACACTATGGAGAGGGTTATAAAAGGAGTGTGAAAAAATGGCATTAACCAAGGAGGACTTATTAGCAATTTCTCAATTATTAGATGCTAAACTAAAAACTGAACTACAACCTATAAAAGAAGATATCATATCTATGAAAAAAGATATTATATCTATGAAGGCTGATATTGCCTCTACAAAAGAAGATGTTATATCTATGAAGGCTGATATTGCCTCTACAAAAGAAGATATTATAGCTATGAAAGCCGATATTGCCTCTACAAAAGAAGATATTATAGCTATGAAGGCCGATATTGCCTCTACAAAAGAAGATATTATAGCTATGAAGGCTGATATTTGTGATTTGCAGCAAAAAGTTTCTGATATTTCTGTACATCTTGAAAATGTTACTGACAAGAATATTAAGATTATAGCAGAAGGACATACAGACTTAGCACGAAAACTCGATGAAGCTTTAAAAGTAGAAAATGAAAAAGAGCTTTTATTAATCCGTATGAGCTACCTGGAAGATGAAGTTAGAAAAATCAAAGAACGGCTTGCCCAAATTGCATAATGATAAACCACAAAGGAACAGTTGCAAAATATTATTTTTCTACATATATAAACTATTTTATATTACCTATACTATAATCATAAGAATTTACTATTTTGCAGCTGTTCTTCTTTCATTCTCTTTTTTCTTTAATATTATATAATACCCCTTAATCCCTATCATTACGTTACCTATCTACCAAAAATCTATATTAAAATCCACTAAATACAAACAATAACAGGTGCTGCTCCCTTAAAAGCTTTTTGATAGATTCCTTCTGCACTGGCGTTGCCTAAATAATTCTGGGGTAAATTATTTGTAACTACATTTTCAATTTTTAAAACTGATGTATAGTGCATATTAAAAATAGGAGTAACATCTACTAAAGTTGATGCCATACTATTTGTTATGGCAGTTATATATTTAATATCTGTAATATTAAACCGAGCATATGGTTCATACTTGTCCTTACCTTTTACAAAAAGAATTAACTGCTCTAACCCACCTTGTGTTGGAAGTGTCCCAGTAATTGGATAAAAGGTGTAAGAACTGGTCCTTACAGAATTAACAAAAATGTCTGCAATATTTTGCCCAGAATATCTTTGTGTCCCTTCTATAGATATTAAACCATCTTGCCCCAACCTTGCCCGTTGAAAAACTAACACCTTTGATGTCATACGTGCTGCAAGTGCAGGTTTCCTTCCTTCCCTAATAATTGCCTGAAAAGAAAAATCAGATGGTATTCCTGTATCAATTTCTTGTATCGTTTCATCAATAATTTTTTCACATGCTTGTTTTGTAAGAATTGGATATTTTTCCTTTAAATACATAATTATTCCTCCTATTATTTTATTTTATACAGCAAAAATCATTGAGGTTAAATTCTATGGTTATGATATTATACCCATAGATAAATATATCTTATTCTCTTTATTTTGTCAATCCTTTTCCCTATCACAAAAATTTATTTTTCTTTTATATTTACTTTCTTTATTCTTATTTTTGCATTATAATATAATTATCTTTTTATTTTCCAAAAAAAATCTTTATCTTCGGATATATAAAGGAGAAAACCAATGAAAAAACAAATTTTTATCTTGTGGGGGACTTTTCTCATTTGCTTTATAACAACTGTTACATTATGGTTTGCTGTTAATAAAAGTAATCCAAAATACGAGGAAGTACAAGTAAAAGTCCTAAGTTCAGAAACCAAGCAAGTAATAAACAGAAGTACAGGTACAAGGTACACTACTTACAATGTTACTGTAGATTATAATGGAAAATCTTATAAACTAGAAAATGCCCATAGTATTTACGAGCATCTACAAGGAAAAATGGTTACTGCATATTTTTCCAATAATAGATTATTTGCTGACATAAATGGTGTAAAATCTTCTACTCCAATTGGTACTGTTTATTTTATCTTTTTATTCGCAAGCATTATCCTGTTTTTTATAAGCCTTACTTCTACAGGAAAACTTGCCCAAAGCAAAAAATAAAAGGTTAATAAAATTTTTAAAATAAAAAAGTTGATAAATTTTTTTATTGGTGCAAGGATTCTTTCTTTTGTGTCGTATTATAAGTAAGAATACTAATTAACAGGAGGAAAATTCCCATGAAAAAAATTTTATTAACTGGTTGTTTATGTTTCACTCTGTTAGGTATGTGTGCCTCAGCTTCTCCAATACTTGCACATTGCCATAACGGATATAGTTCATATGATGCACATTACTATTGTGCAGATGCAAATGGAGATAGCATTTGTGACTCTTATTGTGACAGCAATGGTGATGGTATCTGTGATTATTTCTATGATGACAATGGTGATGGTATTTGTGATCATTGCCCTGTTGTACAGGTTTCCACCCAACAAGTCCCTGTTTACACAGGTGGCCATCACGGCAGGGGGCGCCATTGCCGTTAATAGCAACTAAGAGGGGGATTCTATGCGTAGTGAGCAGGAGGCCAAACGTGCTATTGATTTATATTCAGACATGATTCGCAGGATTTGCCTCCTGCATTTAAAAAATCATGCAGATACGGAGGATGTATTGCAAGAAGTATTGCTTAAATATGTCCTTCGTTCTGATGTTTTTGAAAATACAGAGCATGAAAAAGCATGGTTTATTCGAGTTACTCTAAATTCTTGCAAAGATTATTTAAAAAGCCTATTCCGCCATCAGACTGTCCCCCTTGATTTACTTTTAGAAGAAAGGCCTAATATTTCACCAGAATATTTAGATGTATTAGAAGCTGTGCTTTCCTTGCAAAAAAATTATAGGGTTGTTATTTATTTACATTATTACGAAGGGTATACTGCCAAAGAAATCGGAAAACTCTTAAATAAAAAAGAAAATACCATATATTCCCTTTTATCAAGAGGACGAGAACAATTAAAACAAATATTAGGTGGTGACAACATTGAAAAATAAAATTCGGGAAAGCTTTGATCAGATTCATGCAACAGGCCAGATGAAGGCATCTACCTATTCTTTTTTATTGCAAAAAATAGAAAATGGCACTTCGAAAAAACCACATATCGCCCGTATTTTAGTCGCTGCTTGTGCGTTTCTTTTTCTTTGCACAAGCTTTGGATGGCGTTTTTGGAACACTCCTATTTCTTACTTAAGTGTAGATATTAATCCATCCATTGAATTTACCTTAAATCGTTTTAATTACGTAATTGATGCAAAAGGGCAAAACCCAGATGGAGAACATATTGTAAAACAACTTCATTTAACTGGAAAAAAATACCTTAAAGCAGTAGAATTATTAGTAGAAAGTGATGCTATGCAAAAATACCTTAATAATGATGCTACCCTTACCTTTACAGTAGCCTCACCAGAAGCAGAAAAACTATTAAAAGATTTAGAAAATAGCCCTGTTTCTAACCAATATCATGGAACTTGCCATAGTGCTGATATGGCATCTGCACATGCTGCCCATCAATGTGGCATGTCTATTGGGAAATATCAGATATATTTATACTTATCTGCTTATGATCCCTCTATTACATTAGAAGACTGCCAAAGCATGACTATGCATCAGCTCCGCAGCCTTCTTTCCCGTTATGAATCACCAAATACTAATGATTATTATAGCCAGCCACACCATGGCGGGCATCACCATTAACTATAGAACCAGTTCTCTCCACTGTTTTTCTCCAAAACACTTTACTAATATTTTTTTATAAGGCTTTTCATAACCAGCATGGATTATTTTGCCGTTTACTGTCCCATCTTCTTTTACAGCAAACTGATATTGATGATAAAAACCATCCCTATATGCAAAATCTTCTCCATTATCTAGATAATGATCCCACATTCCTTCGCCTGGATATACGTCTAGCAGCAATGTATCCTGTGGCTTCTCACCTATATAGGATTGTGGTTCCATTACAGGAATGATACTTCCAGCCTTTATATAAATAGGGCAAACCTCTAAAGGTGCCTCTCTTATAAGCCAAACTGGCCCTTCTATTTTCTCTTGTGTCCAATAATCATACCAAATACCTTCTGGCAAATAAACCATCCGTTTTTCCATGCCCTGTTGTACTACAGGTGCTACTAAAATCTGGCTCCCCACCATAAATTCATCATTACAAGCCCTTGCAACACAATCTCTTTCATAATGGAATACCAAAGGACGCATAATAGGTGCCCCCGTTTGCTCTTCTTGATAAAATAAATCATAAAAATATGGTATCCACTGGTAACGAAGCTTTACATATTTTCGGTAAATCTCTATTACTTTTTCCCCAAAATACCATGGTTCCTGCCTTCTAGTACCAGCAGCAGAATGATTCCGAAATAAAGGAGAAAAACAACCCACCTGTATCCATCTAGCTAATAATTCTGGTGTTGTATCTGCACCAAAACCTCCTATATCTGTTCCCACAAATGGCATACCAGACAACCCTAAATTACAAAGCTGGGGAATTACCATCTGAATATGCGACCAAAGGCTTGTATTATCCCCAGTCCATGCCGTTGTATACTTTTGGCTGCCTGCATAACATGCCCTTGTAATTACAAATGGCCTGCGCCCATCCCATTTTTTCAGCCCATTATAAGCAGCCTTTGCCATTAAATGGCCATAGACATTGTGCATCTCTTTATGGGTGCTCTGTTGTCCCTCATCTGTAAATACTACATCATTTGGTAAAGGGCCTTTAAAACTTGCTGGTTCATTCATATCATTCCAAACTCCCCTAACACCTTTTTCCAAGAGAAATTTTTGTTTGTCACCCCACCACTCCCTAACAGATGGGTTCCCAAAATCAGGAAACGCAGCTTCTCCAGGCCATACTTCATTGATATAGACTTCCCCTTCTGGCGTTTTTACAAAAAACCCTTTTGTTACTCCTTCTTCATATATCTCATAACCCTTTTCTTTTTTTACGCCAGGGTCATTAATTACCACTGGCTTAAAACCTCTTTCTGACAAACTTTGTAAAAATGCTTCCGCATTATTATGATACCGTCCTTGGTTCCAAGTAAACACTTTATAATCCTGCATATAGTCAATGTCAAAATGGATTGCATCACAAGGAATATCATATTTTCTCAGTAAAAAAGCTACTTCCTCTATATCCTCTTGTGTTACATATCCCCATCTGGACTGATGATAGCCAAGTGTCCATTTTTGTGGAAGCGGGCAAGTGCCTGTTAGGCTAGTATAACGCTCTAATACTTCTGGTATAGATAAACCGGCAATATAATAATAATCCAGATTCCCCTCTTCTGCACCAAACCAATAATATTCTTCTGATTCCTGCCCCATATTAAAATAACTCTTATAAGTATTGTCCAGAAAAATACCATATACATGAGTATCCGTCCTAGTAATAAAAAATGGGATGGTTTTATAAAGTGCCTTAAAACAATCCACATGGGGATCTGGATTATCTGTATTCCACATTTCATATTCATAATAACGTTTATCTAAGAACCCTGTCTTATCTCCCAATCCATAAAAATGTTCTGTCCCATCCATACATTTTAAGATCTCAAACGCCTTTTCTTTCTCTCTATAAGCAGTATGCCCTTCGCTTTCCAAAAGCTTATTCGCCTCTTCGCTCACTCGTTGAAGCGGTTCTCGTTCTCCCCTGTAATCTTCACAAACAATAATTTTCTTTTTATCAAAAATATCTATATAAAATCCATCACTAACCCTAACAAATGCCTCTTTGGTATCTATCCACAACCCATCTGGCTTTTCCTCTATCTGTATTTTTACAGGGATCATTTTATCCCCTTCTATTGCTTTGGAAGATTTTTTACTGGAAATCTCTCCGCCAAATACATGAATAATAAAAGGCGTTATTATTTCTATACAGGCCTCCTGGCCTTCAAAATCCAATTTTATCCTTTGTTGATCCATCTGATATCCTGTTAATTTTCCTAACCTCATTATTTTTCTCCTTATCAAATAGATATTTTCTTTTCCTATTTACTTATAATTAGATCCTTGATTTTCCTAATATTCCCATCCATTACCAAATATGTAGGATTCCCTATTCCCTTCCATTCTGGTGAAAGATTACTATGGATATATAAAGAATCCATACCTACTTGCTGCGCACCCACAATATCTGTTACCTCATCATTTCCTATCATAATACAAGTAGAAGGTTCTAAATCAAAATTTACAAGTAAACTTTGAAAAAAAGCTGGGGATGGCTTTTTACACTTTTGTTCAGAAGACAGGCATATTCCATGGAACCAATTTTCTAATCCCAGCATTTGAATCTCTGGCCTAGTAAAATCTGCCTGGGCATTCGACAAAAGGTATATTCCCTTTCCATGCTTCTTCAATTCTTGTAACAACTCCTCTACGCCACAATATAACCGCAAATATTCCCGGCTTAAAGCGCGGAACACCACGGCAGTAGTTTTTGCCAAAGACACATCACATAACGCGCCCTTCTTATGATACAACAAAGCAAATACCTTTTTCAAGTCTGCTTCTGCATATTTTTCTACAAGCTTAGCAACTTCTTCTTGTTCCAGCCTTCGGAATTCTTGTTTTAATTCCTCTGGCTGGTAACAAGCCCCTAAAGCCGTATAAATCTCACTTAATTTTTTCCATAGATAAGGGCTTTCTTCATCTGTTTGTATATTTGCCAGAGTCCCATAAAAATCAAAAATATAATTTTGATACATCTCTTTACTCTGCTCCTGTCATCCGAAGGGCATCATATACTCTAAGAATCTCACCTACACTCCATGCTTGGGCAAAACAGCCTTTAGAATTTGTTGGGTTCTTACCATCATAAATTTCTGGTAACTGGCCAATGCAGCCTTCCCTTAATGCAGGCTCCAGATTTTCTAATTGCTTGAAAACATAATTTTTCGCTTCCTTAGAATATTTATTTACCTTTAAATATGCTAAATAATATCCCCCTAATGGGAATACCCATACAGTCCCTTGATGATAAGCCAAATCTCTTTCTAATTGTGCCCCGCCATAAAAAGGGCAAAATTCCTTATCTTCTGGTGCTAATGTCCTTAACCCATAAGGAGTATATAATTTTCGGAACACTATATCTACCACTTGCCTTTCATATTCAGGGGCAAGTACAGAAAAAGGTAATGATACCGCCCAAATTTGATTACAACGGATTTGAGAATCCGTTTGGATTTTTTCTTTTTGGTCTGATAAAACGTCTTTTAAACAGCCCGTCTCTGGATTCCAAAATTTTTGGAAACTTTTCTTTACCTGGCCTGCCATTTTTTTATAATCCTTTGTATCTTCTGGGCAAAGAAAATGGAATTGCTCCATAATACATAATACATTATACCAATAAGCATTAATTTCTACTGGTTTTCCATGCCTTGGCGTGGGTAAAATATCCCCTACCCTTACATCCATCCATGTTACCTGGTCATATTCTTTTCCTGCCATAATTAGCCCATCTGTATCCATTCGGATTCCATAATCAGTCCCTTTTTCATAGTATTCTACAATTTCTGCCATCACTTTATACGCGCTCTGGACAAACTCTATATTGTTTGTTTTCCGATAGTATTCATAAACTGCTAAAATAAACAATAAAGAAGCATCTACTGTATTATACCCTGGCTGTTCTGCGCCCTCTGGGAACAAGTTTGGCATAAGGCCCTTTTTACAATAAGACATAAACGTTTTTAATATACTTTCTGCTGCCTGATATTGGTGTACAGCTAGGCAACATCCATGTATTGCTATCATGGTATCCCTTCCCCAATCTTCAAAGAAAGGGAACCCTGCCAATATAGTCTGCCCTTTTGTAGAAGAACGGAAAGAAAGGAACTGATTTGCATTTACTGACAAAGTTTGCGCTATTTTATCTTGGAAGCCTGCCTGCTTTTTTAAACAACCCCTATATTCTTTTACTTCCTCCACTATTTTTTCCATAGAGGAAATATTGGGTCCTGTCCCATATACCATAGTAAGCGTATCTGCTTTTCCCGCCAAAACAGAAAATACAACCCGATGGTTTATTGCCGTCCTTCCCGTTTCTCTTCTCCCATCACAGGCATCATAAGCATAAAACTGATCCTCACAATACTTAACTGGCTGTTCTAAAAATAACCCATTTGTCTGGGTATAAAGCTGTTGGCCATTAGAACAGATTTTCTTCCCTTCTATAACAAATACTTGATCTTTTGGCAACTGATTCCCCTTCGGTACAAATTGGAGATGCGGGATCACTTCTAATTCTACATCTTCTGTAGAACAGTTCCTAATTTCATA
The DNA here is from genome assembly GCA_910577045.1 of uncultured Lachnospiraceae bacterium. Taxonomy (GTDB): domain Bacteria; phylum Bacillota; class Clostridia; order Lachnospirales; family Lachnospiraceae; genus RGIG8607. The sequence continues at coordinate 15,624 of CAJTLB010000005.1, forward strand.
AGAAATCCCTATTGTATTTCTTTCTGGCTCTAATGCCAGAGTCTTTACAATTTCTATGCCTTCTGTCAAATAAGTCCACACTGGCATATCCTGATATACAAAGTTACTTTGGAAATAATACCCTTCTTCCCGTAATTCTTTTTCTTTCTTATTCTGGCTAGAAATCACGTACTCTCTCTTACCTATATGTAAAATTTCTTCTAGCCTGTGAATCATATTATAACGATGATTAGGCGAATCCACACATGCCATTAATACGGCATGGTCATTCCTGCTGCAAGAGCCTATTATTGTAAGAGATGAAAACCCACCTAACCCATTTGTCATCAAATAGCAATTTTCTTCTCCTCTTTCTAATGTCCGCCAATCCTGTTTTCCATAACAAAATCTCATTATTTGCCCTCTAATTATTTTTACTTAATCTTCCGCTAATTTTTGTTAATTGATAAATTTTCTGTGTTATGCCAGCAGGAAATACTGTCTCCTTTACTCTCCATACCCAATTTCCACCTAAAGTAGAGGGTTTATTAATTCTAGCTTCCTTATCTAAACCTAGATAATCTTGTAAAGGAATAATGCAAGTATTTGCTGTGCTCATCATTGCCATTCGTATAAAATCCCAATATTTCTCTTTTTCTGGCGTCCTTTCATTTGCCATATACGCTTCTGCAAATGCCCGGCTTTTTTCATCTAATTTCTGGTACCACTGTACCAATGTTTCATTATCATGGGTTCCTGTATAAACTACACAATTTTTATCATAACAATGAGGCAAGTACCCTGTATCTTCCTCTGGATCAAAAGCAAATTCCAGAACTTTCATTCCAGGATATCCCGTATCTTTTAATAATTGTGCCACAGAAGGAGTCTGAAGGCCAAGATCCTCCGCAATAATTTCTTTTTCTCCAAGATACTTTTTTAATGTTAAAAACAAATCCAAACCTGGCCCCTTTTCCCAATGTCCATTTTCTGCGGTAGTATCTTTATATGGGATACTATAATATTCATCAAAACCTCTAAAATGATCAATCCTTACCACATCATACATGTGGAAACAATAATCCATTCTTTGGCACCACCATCCATAATCCATCTTCTTGTGGTAATCCCATTTATACAAAGGATTTCCCCATAACTGCCCTGTAGCTGAAAAAGCATCTGGCGGGCATCCTGCCACGGCAATTGGCAAATTTTCTTCATTAAATTGGAACATTTCCGGTTTTGCCCACGCATCTGCTGAATCAAATGCCACATAAATTGGAATATCCCCTATAATCTGTATCCCATTTTTATTCGCATATATTTTTAGCTTTTGCCATTGTAGGTAAAACTGAAATTGGATATATTTATAAAATTCAATATCAAAGTAACACTCTCTCCTATAATAATCCAATGCAAATCCCCATCTTTTCCTGATATCCTCTGCCCATTCTGTCCATGCCACGCCGTCAAACCGTTGTTTTACCGCCATAAACAAAGCATAATCTTCTAGCCAAAAAGCATTTTCCTGCACATATTGGATAAAATCTGGATTTTTAGAAATATCACTGCGTTCATATGCCAAACGAAGAAGAGAAAAACGGTTACGATAAAGCTTTTCATAATCTACTTCTTCTAATTTATCACCAAAATCACATATCCCACATTCCTCTCCTGTTAAGACGCCCTCCTCTATTAATGCTTCTAAATCAATAAAATATGGGTTTCCTGCAAAAGAAGAAAAGGACTGGTATGGGGAATCCCCATAACCAGTAGGAGAAAGGGGCAGAATCTGCCAATAACTCTGCCCCGCTTTTTTTAGCCAATCTATAAATTGATATGCTTCTTTCGAAAAACAGCCAATCCCATATTTTGAAGGAAGGCTGGCCACAGGAAGCAATATGCCGCTACCTCTTTTCATATCTATTCCACCTTTCTCCCAAGCAACATGCCACTTTGCGCCTTTGCTTGTATCTCTTTATCTACCGCCTTACAAATATTTGTTTGGCTGCCGTCTGCCAATACCTCCCATTTTCCTTTTGGCACAGTAACCATATAGTCTTCCTTGGCAGCATTATAAACTATCAATAATCGATCCCATCTATCGTTCTCATTATCTGACCTATTGTCTAATTGGAAAGAAACCACTCCATCTTTATGTATATCTTTTTCTATAATACGGCTAACTGCTAAAGCAGACTTATCATACAACCCCGGAAGCTTTTTCCTAAGCCGGATTAATCCTTTATAATATTCTACTAAATCTGCAAATTCTATTGTCTGATGCCACTGGAGCATATTGATTTCTGGGGCAGAACAATAACTATTCCCTTCCCCAAACTTTGTCCTGCCAAATTCCTCGCCAGCCTGTAAAAACAAATTCCCTTGGCTAGTAAAATAGATAAAGGCAGCTAACTTATTAGCAGCGAGGACGTCTGGGTATTTTGTCTTAAAATCATTATTTTTATACATAGATAAAACCAATTTATCCCAAAGAGTAAAATTATCATGTGCAGAAACATAATTCATAATCTGTGCACAGCTCTTTGGGCAAAATATAGACCCGCCGTCTTTCCAACCTGTTACTGCATGGAGAATCAAAGGTTCTAAGCCAATCCCTCCGTTGACAAAACCTGGCTCTTCCTCATAAAATACATGGCCCTTAATCGCATCCCTGGTATCATCACTAAAAATGCCAATCCCTTCATCTAGATAACAGGCATTTTCTTTTAATGCTGCTATGGTCCCGTCCTCCATTGGAGATTCATCTGCCCTCCATGGCTCCCCATACATTATTTTTTCACCAATGCCAAATTCTTTATCTAAACTGCGCCGTATTTGGTTCATTAATTCTACTGTTAAAAGCCCCATTAAATCAAAGCGGAATCCATCAATATGATATTCCCTCGCCCAATATAGCACAGAATGTAAAATATAATTATCTACCATTGCCCTGCCCGCCGCAATATCATTGCCGCAGGCAGACCCATTGGACAGACTTCCATCCTCCATATAACGGTAATAATAGCCTGGTACCATTCTTTGCAAAAAAGAATCATGTCGATATGTATGGTTATATACCACATCCATAACCACACGTATCCCATTTTTGTGCATCGCCTGGATCATTTCCTTACATTCCCGGATTCTAACTGTCCCATCTACTGTATCTGTGGCATAAGAGCCTTCTGGCACATTAAAATTCAAAGGATCGTAGCCCCAATTATACTGTTTCTCATCTCCTGACTCATTTACTGAACCATAATCGAAAAATGGCAGCAAATGCACATGTGTAATACCTAGTTCCTTTAAATAACTCATGCAGGTAAGATAGGAACCATTTGTATTAAAAACAGTAAATGCTTTATACTTTCCACGGTATTTTTCAGGAATCCCACTTTCTTTATCAAAAGAAAAGTCCTTAATATGGAGCTCATAAATAATTTGCTCTTTTTCCTTTTGTGGCGGGGTATCCTCTTCAAACCCTGGCGGATTCGTAAGTTTTAAATCCACAACCATGCTCCTATCCCCATTGCAGCTACAGCCAATGGCATAGGGGTCTGCAGTCCGTACTGCCTTTCCTTGGCTCCATACAAGAAAATCATAATACATCCCATGTAAGCTTTCTGGATATTCTTGCTTCCATACACCCTTTTCTTCTGGCTGCATTTCTTTCCTTTGCCACTCCTTTGATGTGCCAGTCTTATAAAGGCACAGCTCAATGCGTTCTGCAAAAGGACTCCACACCTTAAATACTGTTTTAGTTTTAGTGCATAATACACCCAAGTCATCCCCGTTATAACGGAATTTATCTTCAAATTCTTTACTGGTGAAAAAAGTCATGTCATTCTTCAAAATCAACCACCCCAGAAGTATTTTATTCTATTACCCCTTTACTGCACCCGAAACACCTTCTACATAACATTTCTGCGTCATAAGGAATAAAATTGCTATTGGTATCGATATAATTACACAACCAGCATAAAACTGAGTATAATAATATTCTACAAATTCCTGTTCCAACATTGTCCACAGCCCTATTGCTATCGTATAGTAAGCAGTATCATTCCCCATAATCACTTTAGCAAAAATATAATCTACCCATGGCCCCATAAAAGTGGTAATCAATGTATAGGTAATAATCGGCTTTGACAAAGGAATCGTAATACGGATAAAAGTATCCCATTTCGTAGCACCATCAATATAGGCAGCTTCATCAATACTCTTTGGAATTGTATCAAAAAATCCCTTAGCCATATAAAACCCCAAGCCTGCCCCGCCAGAATATACTAATACCAAAGATATTTGCTTTAAAACACCTGTACTTAAAAGGCCTAGCCCTTTTAAAATATAATATACAGCTATCATAGACATAAACCCAGGGAACATCCCCAATATTAAAGCAATATTCATAAAATTTTTCCGCATTTTAAAACGCAGGCGGCTCATTACATAAGAAACACATAATACAAAAAATGCAGACAAAATGGTACTAAAAATTGCAATTACTAATGTATTTGTAAACCATCTGCTAAAATTAATACTGTTGTTGCCACTAAATAAATTGATATAATTATCTAAAGTAAATCCTCTTGGCCATATATAGCTTTTGTATGAGCCTCCTTCCTTTCGGAATGAGGTTAAAATAACATAAAAAATTGGCAACACCCAAACCACGCTAAGAATAGCTAATAAAATATGACACGCTGTATTTGTAATTAATTTCTTTGTTTTCATTATTGGAACGCCCCCTCATCTTTATAAGATCCTGTACGGCGGTACGTTGTCAGTGATACAACAGCCAGAATAATAAATACTAATATACCAATAACAGCGCCCAAGTTATAATCTTTCTGCGTAATAGTCAGCCGGTATAGCCAAGTGACAAGCAAATCCGTTTTTCCTGCATAATAGTAATCCAAAGAATCTGGGCCTCCTCCTGATAACAGGAAGATTACATTAAAGTTATTGATATTCCCAGTAAAGGATGTAATCAAGTTTGGCGTCATTACAAAAAGCATATAAGGAAGAGTAATCTTCCAGAAAATCGTAGAAGAATTTGCCCCGTCTATTTTAGCAGCCTCATATAATTCCGCGGGAATATTTTGTAAAATCCCTGTTGTAGACAACATCGTAAATGGAACGCCTATCCAAATATTAATACAAATAATTGTAATTTTTGCATATAAAGAATTTGTAAAAAACGGGATAGACTCTGTTGCGCCTAACAGCCCTATCTCCCTTAAAATAACATTGACAGGCCCATTTGCATTAAAAATAGTCCGCATGCTAAGTAAAGTAACAAACTGTGGGACTGCTACAGACAATACAAACATAAATCTCCAAAATCCTTTTGCCCTTGTTCCCTTACGGTTAATTAAGATTGCCAGCAACAGCCCTAATATATAACAACTTACTGTTGCTACAACCGCCCACACCAAGGTCCATGTTAAAACTGGCCAAAAAGTTGCCGCTAACTTACTGCCTTGCAAAAACATTTCTGTAAAATTCTTAAGCCCAACCCATGAAAACAAATTTCCCGGTGGCTGATGTTCATGATCGTAACTGGTAAATGCAATTAAAATCATAAAAATTAACGGGACTATTGTAAAACAAATAATTCCTAATATTGGAAAAGATAAGAGAAAAGCATGTAAGTTTTCTTCTTTTAGAGAACGGATATCATCTTTAAAAGAAGGGATATTCCATCCTCTCTCTTTCCGTTTCTGTGTGCAATATGCACTCTTTGCAGACATACATGCAACAAAAATAATTGCTGCTGTCAATACTAATGTAATAACTCCATAGAGCAGGCATAGCATAGAATCATCTCCTGCGGAATATTCATAAATCCCAAGTGCCTCATTATATACCTGCCCCTGCTCTACTGTCCCCAAAGTAATAAAATTCCCAATTGATTTTATTCCAAAAGAAAGCAAATAAACCAAATAACTAATTTCGATTGCTAAAAAAATAAAACCTCTAACTAGTTGCTTATTAATAAGGTTTCCCAATCCAAATACAATAAAAGACAACTTTGTTATGCTGTTTCCTTCTTGGAATACCTGCATAACGCTAGTATCCCCAAGCCTGTTAGAAACAGGCTTGGCATTTTTGTTTTTCTTCCCCATAAAAAACCTCCCAGAAACACCTTACTTTGTCATTGCGTCCACAAATGCATCCAGTTTTTGCTGTACATTTTCCTTTGTAATTTCCTTACTCCTAATTTCTGTAGGAATTGCATTTGCATAAGTCCAATACCTTGCACTAAACACAGAATTTGCAGGCTGCGCAACACTTGCCGTATTTGCTTCTTTTATAACTACACTTGCCAAAGGATCTGCCTTTACTTTTTCACTTTCACTAGCCACTACATTCGCAGGAATTTGGGCAGATAACTCATATCTTAAAATTTGGTTTTCTTCATTTCCAAGATATGCAGCAAATGCAACTGCTGCTGCCATATTGCTAGATTTTGCATTTACGCCAATACATTTAGAGCCATAAAACCCAAGAAGCTGGTAATCCGTCCCATCTGGGTTAAAAGTAGGTATTACAGCAAGCCCAAGATCGTCACCTAAAATCCCTTTATATAAATCATAATTCCAAGAACCATCAAACCATGCGCCAATCCTATGGTCGCCTGCAAGCTCAGAAACAGAAATTTCTCCATCATATGCACATTTTGGGTTATGTATTAAGTCAATTAAGTAATTTGTTACAGCAACGCCTGTTGCATTATTCCAGTCTACTCCTGCTTCTAAGTCACTTCCATCTGGCCCAAAAATACTTAATCCTGCTCCATAATAATAGGCACCTAATTTCCATCCACCTGCTGATTCAAAATAAAAATTATATACATTATCGGCTGTTTCTTTCGCCATAATCTTTTCCAAGGATACAATGTCAGATTCATTTAATAAGGTCTTGTCATAAAACATAAAAAATGTATTATGTGTAAATGGTATTCCATAAATAGCATCATCTACTGTAACTGTTGCAATAACAGAATCTGCATTTGTCTCTTTTACCATAGCCTCTGTCGCCCCGCCAAGCCTTGCAACCGCACCAGCCTCTACCAAAGATGGAAGTTGGTCACTAGCAAACATAAAGACATCTGCTGCTTCTCCTACATCTTTTAATACTGATTCCTGGCACTTATCTTCCCCTACTACTTCTGTTACCCATTTAATATTATATTCTGGATGTTCTGAAGCAAATGCTGCTTGTTGTTGCGCCATAATTCCTGTATCCACCTGATTCTGAGGACACCATACCTTTAATGTAACCTCTTGTACTTCTTTTGGTGCAGTAGTCCCCTGGGTTGGGGCAGAACCGCCTCCACAGCCAGCCAAAGATGTTACAGCTACCGCTGCTGCTAGTAATGTCACAAAAAATTTTTTCATGATACATGCCTCCTTAGATTAAAAAGTTTCGTCAAGTTTTGTTTAAAAACATATTATCATAAAAATTTTATATTTTCAAGAGTATTTTTGTGCACATTGACAGTATAGTTGTGTATATAAGCATATATTTGTATAATTTGTATAGTAATTCTAAACTTTTTATAATTTCTATTTTCGAAATTTATATCTGTATAGTTTCGTTCCCTTCTTTTTTCAAAACATTGATTTTCACTATATTACAATAAATATTGTATTGATTTTCTAGTACAGTTAAAGCACAAAGTTTAGTAAGCCGCCTTGTTTTTTTGGTTAAAACTTGTTATAATTAGGTTGCTTATATAAAATTTATCGTTATTTTTAACAAAAATTTACCTTTAGGGGGCTGCTATATGGCTACGATTAATGACATCGCCGCAAGGCTTGGTATCTCTAAAAGCACTGTTTCTAAGGGGCTGAATAATGCAACTGATATTAGTGAAGAAATGAAGAAAAGAATCCTTGCAACTGCTGTTGAGCTTGGATACGTAAATAAACGTCTTCAAAAAAAAGAAAATAAATTATGTATATTAATTGAAAATATGGATTTTCGCACTCCTAACCATTTTGGCCATGATATTGTCCTTGGTTTTAAACAAATGGCTGAACCAGAAGGCTGGACTGTTGATATTATTCCTGTTACTATTGATTTCCAAAAATTAACTCCTTATGGGGTATTTATGATGCAGCAGGGATATTGTGCTGCCTTTATACTTGGTTTTTCTCTTCTTGACCCATGGATGAAAGAATTCCAATCTTCTAGGGTCCCTACTGTCCTTTATGACAATTATATTAAAGGCAACCCAAATATCGCATCGATTGGATGCGACAGCCAAGAAGGATTTGAACTTGCAGTCAAACATCTTGTTAAATTAGGGCATAAAAAAATTGGCTTAATATCTGGGCCTTTAGATTCCTATATTCTAAAAGCCAGATACAACGCCTATCTTAATGCTTTAGATAAATATGATTTAGAAATGAATGAAAATTATATTGGCCTTGGCTATTATGTGGCAGAATCTACAAGGACTTATATTCCTAAATTATTAAACCAAGGAGTAACTGCCATACTTTTTTCCCATGATGTACGGGCTATCTCTGCTATTACAGAATGTGACGACCGGGATATTAGTATTCCTGGGGATATTAGTATTATTGGCTTTGACGACCTGCCAATGACAGCCTATACTACCCCGCCTTTAACTACTATTAGGCAGGATAGGATTGCGCTTGGGAAATGCGGCTTTTATGCTTTATCCTGTTTATTAAACCAAGTTGCTATTGGCTCTATCCTTTTACGGGCAACACTTATTGTCCGATCATCCACTGGGCCAGCACCTACTTCTGCAAAAAACCCACAACCCATACAACAGGCTTCACAAGTACTTACTCCGCCTTACCAATATTAATTAAAATATACAATTTTCTCCTCTGCCTCTTCTGCTGGCTCAATTTTTTCAGCATACAACACAGGCCCCTCCCCTTTATATAGTGGGGCATACTCTAATTTTATTTTTGCTGTTAAATAAATCCATTGGCTTTTTTTCAAACGTTTTATCTTAGGCTCTATAGCAGGAGATGCCATACATAATGGGCCAATAAACCGGATATCATCTTCACAGCAAGTCATAGCAAACCTGCCTGGCACAAACGCATTTGATGGCAACCTAGAATTTTTGTATACTTGCACCCTCATATGGATTGTCTTCCCATTATATTTTTGTGGGGAATCCATTACATCTACATACCAAACCCCAAAATCCATATCCTCTAATTCAATTTGATCTTGTGAAATATCAAAAGGCAAAGCATCTTCTGCAGATGGCTCACTGCCATCTGCATTTTCCATATAAACTTGTGCCCTTGGGTTAATTGCTTTTACACTCCTTCTATAAGAAGCTAATGGTGTATTTTCATCACACCGGTTGAAAATAACTAAATCGGTATCCTGGAACTGTTCCATAACCAAAGAACGCATATTATTCAAATAAAGTTGGAATGTAGCTGAATTTACGGTAGTAATCACTTGTACAATTTCCCAATTTTTTGGCATTTTCATACCATAAATTTTCTCCATGCGCCACATACCATTATATTCAATTAATACTTTTTCTGGCATATATTTCTTCTGGCACTCTAATAAAAATTCTGACGTAAAATCCTCTTCATCCTCTACAGATTCTAAAAGGATACCTTGTTTTAAAAGTTCCCTTCCATCATATTCACATTCCCCTTCCTCACAAGCAATTAAAAGAGTTTTTTCATCTGCAAGAAAATCAGGATCACTAATTGTATCCTGAATAAAAGACGTTTTTCCACTGTCCAGGAAGCCTGTAAATAAATAAACAGGTATTTCCATATTCTATTCCATCCTTTCTATAACAGCCTAATTCTAGCTTTATTTTATACTAAATGGAATATTCTTTCCAGTTCTTCCACTTTCAGTTCTGATCCAATTACGCAAAGCCTTCCTGTATAATCTGGGCTTCCATTTCGGATCTCATATTCCCCAGGAACCAAATCAAACTGTATCCAAGAACCATCTGTCCCTGCTACAATCCCCTTTGCACGCAGGATTGTGCCATACTCATTTCCATTTGCTAATGCTTCCATTATTTGTTTTAAATCTTCTTTATCATACTTGTGAGGGGTTTCCTTTCCCCAGCTTGTAAACACCTCATCTGCATGATGGTGGTGATTATGCCCACACTCACCCTCATGGTGATGATCATGCTCTTCATGATGACTATGCTCCTCATGGTGCCCACACTCTTCATGATGATTATGTTCCTCATGATGCCCACACTCTTCGTGATGATTATGTTCCTCATGATGCCCGCACTCTTCATGATGTCCATGTCCTTCATGATAATGGCTGTGTTCTTCATGATGTCCATGTCCTTCATGATAATGGCTGTGTTCTTCCTGCTCCTTTAACAATTCTTCTGCTAAAGAATTTCTTCCGTTCATTGCTTCTAAAATTATATTTCCAGCTAACTCATCCCATGGTGTTGTTATAATTGCAGCTTTACTATTATGTTCTTGTAGCAATTTTACAGCAGCTTCCAGTCTATCTTCCTTTATATTTTGTGTACGGCTTAATACAATAGTATCTGCATATTCAATCTGGTTATTAAAAAATTCCCCAAAATTCTTAATATAAATCTTACATTTTGTCGCATCTGCCACAGTAATAGAGCCATCTAATTCTACGTCAGCATGTTCTGCTACCCCGCCTACTGCCCTCATTACGTCAGATAGCTTGCCAACACCTGATGGTTCAATAATAATCCGGTCTGGCGCAAACTTTTCTAATACTTCTTTTAATGCCTTCCCAAAATCCCCTACCAAAGAACAGCAAATACAACCAGAATTCATCTCTGTAATCTGTACGCCTGCTTCTTTTAAAAAACCTCCATCAATCCCAATTTCACCAAATTCATTTTCAATCAGGACTACTTTCTGTCCTGAAAAAACTTCAGCTAATAACTTCTTTATTAAAGTTGTTTTTCCTGCCCCTAAAAAACCAGAAATTACATTTATTTTTGTCATAGCCTTCTCCTTCCATTATGGCACTTGTTTTATTCCTATTTTTACTAATCATATAGTATAGCACTTTTCAAACAATCATGCAAGAATTTAGCTTCTTTTAACAGGATAACCGCATAAAAAGTTATTACCAATAAAGGGTTTTTATAATCTATTTTTTTAGTTTGATGTTTTATATAATGCTGCCTTTATTGCATCTGCTGATAATGCTGATAATATATTTTCTAATTCTTTTTCACAATCCCTTGCTACTGTTTTCCTTATCCTTTTAAGGCTCTGGCTGTACAAACTTTGTACAATACGCAGTATTGCCAGTGCTATCTTCTTTAACATCTGCATGTTTTTAGCACATGTTTTTTCTGATGTTGTATTGTAATCATCCTTAAATGTAAAATCCAGATGCCAGTGGAGCTGGTTCTCCACTCCCCAGTGTCCCCTTGCTGCTTTTGAAAACAGTTCCACATCCACTCGCAGACTGCTTATATAATATCTTCTTTCTTCTATTGTTTTACCATCTGGCTTTTCCAGTTTCTTTTTTACCATTCCAAATGTTGCCAGCCCTTTCCATTTCTTTTTGTCTTCATACCACCCAGTTTCACCAGTCTGGTAATATTCCCTTGTTACGATACCTCCATGTTCTTTTTCTGTTGTTTTTTTATAATGCCCTGGCTCTTTTTTTAGTTCCTGCAGTATTTCTTCTGAAAAATATTCCTGCAGTTCTTTATAAAACAAAGGATGGTTTCCTTTTAATGCCGCCACATAGTCCCCTTTCCCACGTATAACTGCTTCCACTGTTTCTTTCTGGGTATTAAGGGCATCCCATGTTACAACCTTTCCTTTTAAATCCATTTTTCCAAGCAATACCGGCCCTGCTGGGATTTCATTTGTTTTTTCTTTTATAAATTCCTGTCCTATACAAAAACCACAGCCTGATGAATATAAATTTAGTGTATGCAGTGACTTTATATTACCATTATTACTGTCTGCTCTTTTTGACCCCCTGCTTTCCTTTCCATCCATTGAAAGGATTTCCACTTCATTATCCTGTCCTTTAACAGCAGTATGTACATCATTCACCAGTCCTTCAAGTGATTGTACAACAGCCTGGTAAAAATATGTTGCATCAATGTTCCCTGCCACTATCCTTATAGTATCAGAAGATGGTACACCATTAGGAAGTTCCAGGTATTTTTTAAGCCACTTTTCTTTCTGGAGTGCGAAATCTGCTATTTCTTCCCATTCATTGCAGTCTGCAAGAAACCCCAGGATACATATGGAAAGAATATCCTGCAGTTTGTGTTTTACATAAGATGGATGCCTGTAATCTGGTACTTTTGCTGCTTCTTTTGAAAGACTATGTATAAAAACATCATTGTTTCCAATATCTCTCATACCAATGTTGTAATCTTTTAATGTTTCCTGTATATCCCCAATTTTTCCTGATTTACGTGCCATAATTTTCCTCCTGGTATAATCTTTACTAAAGATTATACCAGGAATATACCGTTCTTAAAAATGAAAAATTTTATATATATTATTTGATTTTATAAAATATTTATTTTATGCGGTTATCCTGTTCTTTTAATTTAACTTTGACTTTCCCTATCTATCATACTATAATCAAATTATCAAAATATATAAGGAGGATTTTATGGGGTTATTAGACAAATTTAAGAAAACAGCGCAAAAACCAGAAAGTGTTTCAGAAGGCGGATCGGCCATTTACCGGTACGAAGATAAAGAAGATGATGAATTGGGCCCGCCAGCTTCTGAACCTGTTTATTTAAGGGAAATTACCGAATATTTTTCTTCTGTTTTTCAAGACAGGGAAGAATATGTTTTCCATGAAATTATATCCGATTTTGTACATATTGATGTCCATATCCTTCGTCCCACCGAAGAACAAAATTTCTATTTTGTTTATACAACAGGCATGAGCGATCTGCCAATGACTATGCCAGAGGAACTATCTGATAGGGAAGATTTAAAATATGCAGAACTCTATACCTTTATGCCTTCCAATTGGAATCCAGGCAGTGGTGCCCAAGTTTCTTCTGATCTGCCAGAGTCTGAATACTGGATTATTAATATATTAAAATATTTAGCAAGGTTTCCTCATGCCTATAATACTTGGTTTGCCTATGGGCATACGATACCAAACGGCCCAGACTACGCCCCTCTTACCCCTGGCACTTCTATGGGTGGCATCGTATTATCTCAATTCGGTGGAAAGTTAGAAGGTTTTACCACAAAAGATGGGACAAAGATTAATTTCCTCTATGTAATTCCAGCATATAAAGAGGAAATTGAGTACAAACTAAAATATGGCATGGAGGAGCTTGATAAAATATACACAGAAAATGATATTACACTGACGGTTGATCTCCATAGGCCCAACTATTGTAAAGATTTTCATGAACAACTAGATTAATGCACATTTTTCCTATTACTTGCATATACTCTAGCAACAGAATTGTTGCGAGGTTATTATGCTAGCTTTTATCAAAAAATACATATTGTCATACCGCCTGATGCCTGCCCTTGTGCTTCTTTGCCTGCTTGCAGGCATTAGTGCCCTTGCTTCTGCAGAAATACTGCCTGTAAACTATACCGTTGGAAACCGAGAGCTTCCCATTTATAGTGTAGACACAACAGAAAATAAAATTGCCCTTTCCTTTGATGCTGCATGGGGTAATGAAGATACGGCAACGATCTTATCTATTTTAGAAAAACACAATGTCCATGTTACTTTTTTTATGACTGGCGGCTGGGTAGAAAGTTACCCAGAAGATGTAAAAGCGATTGCTTCAGCGGGGCATGACCTTGGAAACCACAGTGAAAACCATAAAGAAATGAGTAAACTTACCAATTCAGAGATCGAAGAAGAGCTAATGAGCGTACACAATAAAGTAAAAGAATTAACAGGAAAAGAAATGTTCCTTTTCCGTCCTCCCTATGGTGATTATGACAACGACTTAATTAAAACCGCCTCTTCCCTCAATTATTATACCATTCAATGGTCTGTAGACAGCCTAGACTGGAAAAATTATGGGATTGACAGTATTATTAAAACCGTTTGTGAACACAAAAACCTAGGCAATGGGGCGATTATCCTTTGCCACAACGGAGCCAAATATACAGCACAAGCCCTTGATACTATGCTTACACGCCTAAAAGAAGCTGGATATGAAATCGTCCCTATCTCTGAACTAATTTATAAAGAAAATTTTCATATGGATCATACAGGGAAACAGATTCATGATTAATATCTGTTATATAAAGCTAAAACTGATACAAATAAATAGGTTATATAAGTAGCTGTTATAAAAAGAGACTGCCACAAAATAAAATTCTTTTAATATATAATATTATTTATACTATACATATAAGAATTCACTATTTTGTGCAGCCCCTTTTACGTTCTATTATTTATTGTAAATTAATAAAACCTAACAATCTCTCCTATTTCTACAAAACATGCTTCTGTCCTGTTATTACTAATAGGATAATTAAAATACATTCTATTTCCATCCCTAGAAAAAGTAGGGTTTGGATGTACTTTCAAATTCCATACACATTCTTGGAAATTTTGTCCGCCAAATATAGCTACTGGTTCTATTTCCCCTCTTTTATACAAGAAAATATCTGCTGGATAACCTGGATATGCCCGATCTCCTACATACCATTCTCTATTTGGCGAGCCATCTATATGGTTTCCTATGCCTCCCAATGTTTCTAAACATTCTCCATCTACAGTAAAACGCTGTATCCGGCTGCTTTCCATTTCAATCTTCTCTCCATTATGGTATTGCCTAGTTGCCATATAGGTATCATTATCAAACCAAAGCTGATGGACAGGCTTGTCTTTTACTACATGTGTTTTTCCTGTCTCTATATCTATACAGCCTAACGCGCCAAAAATAGGGCAGTTTTCTACGCTTAAACGCATCATAACCCTTGTGGCAGAAGGATTTAACTGTACATGGCTCATAGACGTAGTATATTCGTTTGGGATACAGCCATGCTCCACCACCATATTATATACGGTTTCCTTATCCGCTACCCTGCGGATTTTTCCTGTTTTTAATTCCAATAAATAAATGCCGCAGACATCTATTTCTGGATAAGATGGATTCTTGCCTAAAAAAGCTTCTGATATAGAAAACGGATAATACCCATTCTCGGCACAATGGCTTTCTTTCCCAAAAATCGGCCCATATTTTACTTCACCAGTATAAATATTTACAATCCGAAACGCAGACATTTTATTTATGCTATCCCGGAATACAATATGCTCATTATCCACAAATGTAGCCGATGCCCCGTTATGGTTCCCACACCTTACAGTAAAAATTTTTTTCTGGTTTCCTAATGTCTCCCTATCACAAACCCATATTTGGAGTTCTGCTTTTTCTCTATCTGCCAAATCTGGCTTCCGCCCATATACTAGCCATTTCCCATCTGGGCTTTCTGGCTGACCTCCATTCATTCCCCACAGGCTAGAGCCTTCATATTCACATACTCTTTTTATTTTTAGATCCATTTGTGCCATTTTTTCTTCCTCTTATTTTTCCTTTACAGCTGGACGCACCATTACAAAGCTAATTACTAATGCAATTACATAAAAAGCTAATGTCACATAAAGCACATTTGTATAAGAACCTGTTTTTGATACAATTAAATTACTCACTTGGTTTCCGGTTAAACCTGCCATTGCCCATGCAGACAACCCAAGGCCATGAATCTTACTAATATTTTTCATGCCAAAATGCTCAGAAAGCACAGTTGGCAGATTACTAAACCCACCACCATATGTAGAATTAATCACACAAAGTAATATAATAACAATTGGTACAATTGCATGGTTAATTGCCTGTGTTAATACGGCAACGCCTGTAACTGCAATAGACAAAATAAATAAAATTTTATATATCATATCCCTGTTTTTAAATTTATCTGAAAGTGCAGAATACCCTAAACGCCCGCCTGCATTAAAGATTGCTGTTACGGAAGAAATTACTCCAATTGTAGTAACAGAAAGCCCTACTGCCTTCATAATATCCTTTTCCTGTGAAATCAAAGCAAGCCCACAGCTAATATTAATATATACCATTAACCAAATGCCAATAAACGTAACATCTTTAAACATAGAACTAGACTTAAAGTCAGACTTACCATGGTTTTCTGCCCAGCCTTCTGGTTTTCTTAAAAGCAGGTGCCCTCCTATCATCATTACAAAATAAATACCTGCTAAAATATAAAACATATTACTTAAGCCAACCATATTCTGTAAAAATGTCATAACTGGGCTGGCAATTACTTTTGCAAGCCCAAAACCTGCTACGGCAAGGCCTGTAGCCAAACCTTTTTGATCTTCAAACCAAAGCATTAATGTTTTTACTGGGGAAAGATAGCCTATCCCAAGGCCAATTCCCATAATAACGCCATATCCCAGATAAATACCTATTAATGATTTCATTTTAATCGAAATACCTGTTACTACTAATCCTGCTGCAAAGAAAATCGCTGCTATTAAAGAAGATTTCCTAATATCCCGTTCTACAATATCTCCCGCAAATGCTGCTGACATCCCAAGGAAAAAGATAGCCAAGCTAAATGCCCATTCTACTTCTCCATTTGAACGCCCAATATAAGCAGCAATATCCCCCTTTACTAATGACCAACAATATACTGTCCCAATACTACAGTGGAGCAACAACGCCGGAACTGCTGCACGCATCCACTTGTTATTTAAGCCTTTCATTTCCATAATCCTTTCTCTTGCGTTTTTATTTTTACCATCATTATAACTCTATAATACAAATTTTCAAGTTTAATTATAGCTAAATTTGCATTTATTCTTTTAGTAAATTTTAGTATCCTTATTTTACACTAACTACTTTACTGCATGTTACTGCCAATGCACCTGGCCCAATATGGCATGACACACTTAGGGATAATGGGTCCATATGGATATGGTACCCTGAGAACACTTCTTCAAGCTCTTTCTTCCACTGTTCTGCTTCTTCCCTATTTCCTGCATATGCTGCTGCTAAATGCATCCCTTCCGGTTTTTTTACATCTGCAAAACGTACTTCCAAATCTCGTTTCATTGCTTCTATCATCACTTTTTTAGCTTGCTTTTTTCCCCTTGCTTTTGCATACGCATCTAATTTCTCTCCTTGGATCTGCAGCACAGGCTTTAAATTTAAAAGTGTCCCAAGTGCGGCAGCCGCTGGAGTAATTCTTCCACCTTTTTTCAGGTATTTTAATGTTTCTAACGTAATATAAATACTAGATTCCATTTTACATGCTTCTAAGATTTCCTTAATCTCTAATGCACTTTTTCCCTGTTCAGAAAGCTCCTTTGCATCTAATACAGACTGCCGTTGTGTAACAGAAATTCTTTGGTTATTTACTACTTGTACCCTCCCATTATAATCCTCTGCTAACATCATTGCCGTCCCACAGGAACTACTTAGCCCACTGGACATAGGGATATGCACAATTTCTTTATATTCTTCCAGAAGCTTATCCCATAATGCTGTTACATCTGCAGGTGAAGGCTGGGAAGTTGATATATCTGCATCCTCAGAAAGTTTTTGGTAAAACTCCTCTTGGGTTAAAGTAATGCCCTCATAAAACAATTCTCCATTAATATAAAATGGCATAGGAAGTACCGAAATCCCAAATTTTTTTCCCTGTTCCTGCGTTAAACCACTATTACTATCTGTCACAATTGCAATCTGTTTCATTTTTATCTCCTTCTACTATTGTTTCAATCCACTCGCGGCAGTTAAGAAATTCCCCCTCCCTAAGAGAAATGGGAATCTTTGCTGTTCATTGTTAAAACAAATATTTCCAATCTACTTTCCTACTTGCTCACTTCTTCAATTACCTGCCAGATTTCTTCTCTGCCCTGCTTTGTTTCAGCAGAAAAAGGGATCACTTTAATCCCTTTTTCTGCTTTTAAAGTTTCCTTCATCAATTTTACTTGTTTTTGTATCTGGCTTCTTTTAATTTTATCTAGTTTGGTAGCAACAATAATTGGCTCAAAGCCGCTATGGAGAATCCATTCATACATTAATTTATCATTTTCTGATGGTTCATGGCGGATATCCATTAACAAAAATACTGCCTTTAATTGTTTCGATGACTGAAGATATTGATTAATCATTTTCCCCCATTTTTCCCGTTCCTTTATAGGGACTTTCGCATACCCATACCCCGGCAAATCTACATAATACAAAGATTCATTCACATTATAGAAATTAATTGTCTGCGTCTTTCCTGGCTGCGATGAAGTCCTTGCATATGCTTTGCGGTTTATCAAAGCATTAATTAACGAGGACTTCCCAACATTAGATTTTCCTGCAAACGCAATTTCTGGCAATACAGTATCAGGCAGCTTGCTTGTTACTCCACATACGATTTCTAAGTTTACACTTTTAATTACCATTCTTCCCTCATTCCCTTGTTTCAATCCACTTGTGGCAGTTAAGAACAAAACAATTCCTCCCCTGCCTAAGAGAAAGGGGAATCCTTGCTGTTCATTGTTAAAAACCCTTTATCTAATAGCCCTTGCAAGTACCTGCTCCATGGTATCCACATAAACAATTTCAATTCCCTTCACTATTTCTGCTGAAATCTCTGCTACATCACGGCGATTTTTCTCTGGCACCAGAACTGTCTTTATATTCGCCATTTTAGCTGCCAAAATCTTTTCCTTTAACCCGCCAATTGGCAATACCCTGCCTCTTAATGTAATCTCGCCTGTCATAGCTATATCAGCACGTACTGGCTTTTTCGCGATAGCAGATAACATAGCCGTTGCCATTGTAATGCCTGCCGATGGCCCATCTTTTGGGACAGCCCCTTCTGGTATATGGATATGGATATCATGGTTTTTAAAATAATCTTTTCCAAGATTATATTTCCCTGCTACAGAACGGATATAACTAATCCCTGCCTGAGCAGACTCTTTCATTACATCACCCAGTTTTCCAGTTAGCTTAATATCTCCCCTTCCAGGCATAACATTTACCTCTATCTGCAAGGTATCCCCGCCAGCACTAGTCCAGGCAAGCCCTCTTACAATACCAACCTCATCTGATTCATTTGCAACATCAAAAACATATAGCTCATTTCCAAGATATTTCTTTAGGCTGCCTTCCGTAATACGGATTTTTCCATTTTTATCCTTTATTAACTCCCTTACAGCCTTTCTACAAATCTCCCCAATTTTACGTTCCAGCCCTCTTACGCCTGCTTCTCTAGTATAACTATGTATTAACTTTTCTACTGCTTTATTCGAAAAGCTTACCTGTTCTTTTGTTAATCCATGTTTTTTTAATTGCTTCTCTATTAAATGTTCTTTCGCAATATGAACCTTTTCATTTTCTGTATAACTTGAAATATCAATTACTTCCATACGGTCTAAAAGCGGCCTTGGTATATCTTGTACTGAATTTGCCGTTGTAATAAAAAGTACTTGTGACAAATCTAATGGTATCTCAATATAATGATCACGGAATTTTGAGTTTTGCCCTGCATCCAATACCTCCAATAATGCTGCGGAAGTATCTCCCTTATAATCACTGCTTACTTTATCAATTTCATCTAACAGCATAAGCGGGTTTTTTACACCAGCATTTTTAAGCCCTGTTGCAATCCGCCCTGGCATAGCGCCCACATAAGTCCGCCTATGCCCACGGATTTCTGCTTCATCCCGGATACCCCCTAAACTAATTCGGATATATTCTTTGCCAAGTGCCCTTGCCACAGATCTTGCTATTGAAGTTTTCCCTGTGCCAGGCGGGCCTGCTAAACAAATAATAGGGCTATCTCCTTTTTCATTCCATACTCGGACTGCCAAAAATTCTAGGATTCTTTCCTTTACCTTTTCCAGCCCATAATGATCTTCATTTAAAATCCGTTCAGCCTCATCAATATTCTTTTTATCTTTAGATACCTTATTCCATGGCATTTCTAACAGAGTTTCAATATAATTCCTTGCTACTGAAGACTCTGAATTATTGGATGCCATGCCCCGGAAACGTTCAATTTCCTTACGGATCTTCTCCTTTACCTCTTTACTTGCTTTTAATTTTGATAATTCTTCCAAATAATGATCTGCATCCGATAGGGAATCTTCTTCCCCTAACTCTTTGCGGATAATCTTCATCTGCTCCCGCAAAATATATTCCTTCTGGTTCTGATCAATTTTCTTTTTTACTTCTTCTTGGAATTCTTTGCGGATACGGAACACTTCAATTTCATTATTTAAAACAACTGCTATTTCTTCATAGCGTTCCATTAGATCGGAAGCTTCTAAAAAACGCTGCTTTTTTTCATAAGACAACGGCATATTGTTGGCTATTTGATCCAATAAATAACTTATATCCCTTGTCTCACCTAAAAGCTTAATGGTTTCGCGGTTTAATTTTGTATTTACACTACTATACCGAAACAATAAATCCCGGATTACCCGAAGCATTGCTTCTCTTACCGTATCATCTAACTCTCCCTCTGCCTTTGGTATCGAAATTTCCCCTAAAAGAAATTTATCTTCTTCTTTCAATTCTTCTAAAATGGCCCTTTCTAGCCCTTCTACTAGAACCCGTATAATATTATTGGATAGCTTAATTAACTGTTTAATCCGCGCAATGACTCCCATCTGATACAAATCGTCCAGAGAAGGGTTATCCTCCTCTGGATTCTTTTGTGTTACTAGAAATATCTTTTGATCTAGGACCATTGCCCGTTCCAGTGCATTGACTGATTTCTCCCGGCTAACATCAAAATGCACCACCATACCCGGAAGTATGGTCATGCCTCTTAATGCAATTACCGGCAAAGCCAGTAATTCTTCTCTCATATATCTCGCTCCTGCCTATGCGGTTTCACTCACTCCTTTATTTTGGATAGAACGTCCCGCTTTCCTTCTGTCATCTCTATAAACAAGCTCAGGTTGTGCCTTCCCTTCTACTACTTCTTTTGTAATAATGCAGCGCCCAATACTGTCATCTGACGGGATATCAAACATTACATTCATTAATGATTTTTCCAAAATAGCACGAAGTCCCCTTGCTCCTGTTTTCCTCTCCAGCGCCTGCTTTGCTATTAGTTCTACTGCCTCATCTGTAAATTCCAATTCTACTTCATCTAATTCAAATAACTTTTTATACTGTTTAATAATCGCATTTTTTGGCTCTTTTAAAATCCTGATTAATGCTTCCTCATCTAATAAATCTAATGTGACTGTTACAGGGACACGGCCTACAAATTCTGGGATTAAGCCAAACTTTACCAAATCCTGTGGCATCGCATTATGCAAAAGTTCATCTATTTTCTTTTCCCTGCGTACCTCTTGCTCTACATTAAAACCAATGGACTTTTGATCCATCCTCGATTCAATAATTTTTTCCAACCCATCAAAAGCCCCTCCACAAATAAATAAAATATTCGTAGTATCAATTGGTATTAATTCCTGTTGAGGATGCTTTCTTCCTCCCTGTGGTGGGACAGAAGCCAAAGTGCCTTCCAAAATTTTAAGAAGTGCTTGTTGTACGCCTTCTCCTGATACATCACGGGTAATAGACACATTCTCTGATTTTTTAGTAATTTTATCTATTTCATCAATATAAATAATGCCATATTCTGCCCGTTCAATATCCCCTTCCGCTGCCTGGATTACTTTTAAAAGAATATTTTCCACATCTTCGCCTACATAGCCTGCCTCTGTTAATGTAGTTGCATCTGCTATTGCAAATGGGACATTTAATAACCTTGCCAAAGTCTGTGCTAAAAATGTTTTTCCACATCCAGTAGGCCCAATCATTAAAATATTACTTTTCTGGATCTCTACATCTAATGTCTGGCCTGACAGAACCCTTTTATAATGGTTATATACAGCAACCGACAATACTTTTTTTGCCTCTTCCTGCCCAACCACATATTCATCTAAAAATTTCTTGATTTCTCTTGGCTTTAACAGGTTGATTTCAGGACTTTCCACCACTGTATCATCCAGTTCATCTTCAATAATTTCTGAACAAATATCTACACATTCATCACAGATATATGCTCCATTTGGACCGGCAATCAGTTTTCTTACTTGTTCCTGTGTTTTATTGCAAAAGGAACAGCGAAGCTTCTTATCTTCCATCCTTCCTGCCATTTCCTTCACTCCTTTCCTATATTCATAAGGACAAAACAGCCGCCGCCATAGTCCGTGGGCGGCGGCTGTGCCTAATCCATACTATTTGCTTATAATAATATTATCAATCAGCCCATAAGCCTTTGCCTGCTCTGCATCCATATAATTGTCCCGTTCCGTATCTACTTCCACTGTAGCTAACGGCTGCCCTGTATTTGCTGCAAGTATCTCATTTAACTTCTTCCTAGTCTTAATAATATGGTCAGATACAATTTTAATATCTGTTGCCTGCCCTTTTGCCCCGCCAGAAGGCTGGTGGATCATTATCTCTGCATTAGGAAGCGCAAAACGCTTTCCTTTCTTTCCTCCCGCTAAAAGGAAAGCCCCCATGCTGGCTGCCATTCCAATGCAAGTAGTAGACACATCACATTTTACGAAATTCATTGTATCATAAATAGCCATTCCTGCTGTAACAGATCCCCCTGGGCTGTTAATATAAAAATGTATATCTTTTGCTGGATCTTCCGCTTCCAAAAACAACAACTGCGCTACTACTAGCCCTGCTGTTGTATCATTTACTTCTTCCCCCAGAAAAATAAT
Organism: uncultured Lachnospiraceae bacterium; assembly: GCA_910577045.1. Lineage (GTDB taxonomy): Bacteria > Bacillota > Clostridia > Lachnospirales > Lachnospiraceae > RGIG8607. The sequence continues at coordinate 38,352 of CAJTLB010000005.1, forward strand.
TCTATCCTTCAATAACCTAGAAAAAATATCATAGGAACGTTCGCCTCTGCTTGTCTGTTCAATGACATATGGTATTAAACTCATACTCCCGCCTCCACTTTATTTTTCAACTGCTTCTGCCACTACAAAATCAACTGCTTTCTGGACAACAAGATCCTTCTTCATCTCTTCCTTGCTGCTGTCACCCATAATTTCCTTTACTTTTGTTACTTCCATTTGGTACATAGAAGCCATCTTCTCAAATTCTTTCTCTAGTTCTTCTTCGGCTACTTCAAACTTCTCAATATTTGCAATTGCCTCTAGTACCAGCCTGCTCTGGATCCTCTTTAATGCATTTGGCCTCATTTGCTCAAACAGCTTTTCTGCGTTCATGCCAGTAAACTGGAAATACTGCTCTACAGAAAGCCCTTGCTGTTGGATCCTTCTTGCAAAATCATCTGCCATCTGTTTAACTTGATAATCAATCATCGCATCAGGGATTTCCATTTGTGCATTTTCAATAACTTTATCAATTACCTCATTTTCCTTCTTTGTAGAAGCTTCTTTTTCCTTCTTCTCTACAAGCTTTGACTTAATATCTGCCTTGTATTCCTCCAATGTATTAAAATCTGATACATCTTGGGCAAAATCGTCATCTACCTCTGGCAATTCCTTTACCTTTATTGATTTTACTGTCACCTTAAAAGTAGCTGGCTTTCCTTTTAAATCCTCAGAATGGTAATCTTCTGGGAAAGTCACATTAATTTCCTTTTCCTTTCCAATCTCTGCTCCTATTACCTGATCTTCAAACCCTGGGATAAATGTCCCTGATCCAATTGTCAGATCATAATTTTCACCTTTTCCGCCCGCGAATGCTACGCCATCCACAAAACCTTCAAAGTCAATTACTGTCATATCACCTTCTGCAACTGGCCTGTCCTCTATTGTAATAGTCCTTGCATTTTGGTTCCTTACTTTATCTAATTCTGCTGTAACTTCTTCTTCTGTTACTTCAACATTTTGTTTTTCTACTTCAATGCCTTTATATTCACCAAGCGTTACCTCTGGTTTTTTTGCTACCTCTGCTGTAAAAATAAATGGTTTGTCCTTTTCAATCTGCACTACATCAATTTTAGGTTCTGATACAATTTCTTCTCCGCACTCTTTTACAGCCTCTGAATATAAATGAGGGATTAACGAATTTGCTGCATCTTCATAAAAAACAGCAGCCCCGTACATTTTTTCTATAATTGGGCGTGGAACCTTGCCTTTCCTAAACCCTGGAACATTGATCCTACTTTTATTTTTTAAATATGCTTCTTGGATTGCTTTCTCAAATTCTTCTGCGGGAGCCTCAATCGTGAGCTTTACCATATTTTTTTCTAAATTTTCTACCTGTAAACTCATTGTTTTAATTTTCCTCCTTAAACTCTGGTGACTTATTATAAACGTACTATCTCCATTTTCACCTTGACATTGTACCATTATAGCATACACTTATTATAAATACCAGCAAAATTTATACATTTTTCTCCAAAAAATCTAACATCCCACCTCCTCTCCATTCATGCCCGCCATTATGGATAGAATGGACTAATTTTTCTTCTTCCTGGTATAAAGCAAACGCTTTTCTTGCTATTTCCACCTGTGGATATACATTGGCTAACCCTCTAGCACCTTCTAAATGATCCTTTTCTCCACTCTCTATAAATAATGCCCTAGGTGCAATTAAAGCGCCCATATCCCCCATATCCATTGTGCGCCACATATTTGGCACAAAATTACAAGCGCAATTTCCCGGAAGGCTAACTAAAGAATCTTGGAACCCATAAAAATAGCCACTGGTAATCGCCGCCTTCACCCGATTATCCAACGCTGCAAGCCATATAGTCTGTTGCCCGCCGCCACTCATGCCTGCACATGCAATACGGTTTTTATCAATACAATCCCATTCGCACAAAATATCTAACAGGCACATCAAATCCCATACAGCAAGCCCTACCATACACTGCCCAAAACCAAGGATCATCTGTTGGATTTCTCTATGAGAATTCATGCGCTTCTTTTCTTCTTCCTCTCCCTGCTGCCACTGTTCCCTGCGCTGCCCGCTTCCCCTAGTATCGGGGCATGCCACGCAGTACCCACTTCTAGCAAGCTCCACTGCAAACCATGCACGGAATGTATTCTCTTTCCCGCCTCCATGCCCATGTGGGTTTAAGACAAAAGGGCAATTTTTACTACTCCCATTCCCTGGCTTTAAAAAATAAAACGGCATTATTACTCCTGGTTCTGTCTGCATAAGCCAGTATTCTTCTATATAGCCTTCTTGCTGTAAAGAATATTGACATTCTGCCTGAGGCTCTGTTTTTACACATTGATCCATGCCTGTTATCTTAATTAGCCTATTTTTTGCCTTTTGCTGCCATAGCTGATGTTCTTCTTTTGTTTTTGCACAAAACGAAAACTCCCGTTTTACTAAATTAAATTTTTTTTCATAATATTCTTTACATGTGTAATAATTCATTGCCGGTTTCCTTTCTTAACCATATATTTTTATGTCTTCTTTATTGGATTATATTATTTAATTATTATAACATAAAAAAGTTTTTTTTCTATTTCAAAATAGTTGACACTTTTATTTAATAGGCTTATACTTAATAAGAGTTTTTTATTGTCTCCCGAGATATTATAGCTTTCAAGGTTATGCCCTTCTTTAGGAGGGCTATTTCTTTGCAATTTGGGGGTTTGAAATGGAGGGATGAAATGAATTTACCAAGTAATTTTATTAGTGTAATCCAAAAATATGGGATCACTGAAAAAGACATTATTTTTGCAACCACAGCAGATTTTGATTCAGATTATCGTTTTGCAGATTCTATTGTGGCACTTACCAAAGAAAAATTAATTCTTGCCGCCTATGCTTATATAGAAAAAGCAGAATATCATTTTGGCGGTTACGGCGGCTGGCAGCCTAACCCCGCCTTACAAGGCGAACCTGCTATCCAAATTTTTGAGCTAAACCAAGTAGGGCAAATGGAAGTGGTTAGGCAAGTAGCATCTGGTATTCTTTTAGCTAAAATTAATGGCTTAGAACGGAATCTCTGCCATTTTTCCAATACTAGGATGGAATCTTTTTTGCGCCTTTGCCGGATAAAGCAAAAATTAGAAAAAGGGGAGGAAATCCGTAAAGAAGACTTAGATATAAAAAAAGGAAAAGAATGTTGCCCCAAATGTGGCATGATCTATCCTGACCAAGAACGTAAAGTCTGCCCAAAATGTATGGATAAAAAATCAATTTTATTTCGTATGTTATCCTACTTTAAGCCATATTGGAAACATCTTATATTTATGGTGTTATGTTACCTTGGCACAGCCGGGCTAAACTTAATTTGGCCCTATTTAAGCGGCACTATCCTTTATGATAAAATATTGGCAAAAGATGAATCTTTCTTAGCTTTTTTACATATCCCGGCAGGCCGTTTTACAATTGCTTTAACCTTATTAGTATTTGCCATGGTTATAACGAAAATCAGTATACAGGCGCTTGGCATATTACAAGGGGTACTAACCGCAAAGATTGCGCCAGAAGTAGTAGCAACCTTAAAAAGCCAAGTATTTACTTCTATGGGAAAACTTTCTATTAGTTTTTATGCCAGGCGGCAAACAGGCGGGCTTATGACCAGGGTTTCCGATGATGCAGAAGAAATATCCAGTTTTTTTATTGATGGCCTTCCCTATTTTTTTATTAATGTTGCTACCTTTCTTGCCACTTGTATTATTATGTTTTTACTAAACCCTTTATTGGCATTTGTATCCATTATGTTAATGCCTGCCCTTGTTATTATTAGTTATCGGATGATGCCGCATCTATGGCATTATTATGGTAAACGCCACCGCGCTAACCGCAGCCTAAGGGGGCAGATGAATGAAAGTATTGTAGGTGCCCGTGTCGTAAAAGCTTTCGGCCAGCAGGAACAAGAAATGACCCGTTTTTCTAAAAATAATAAACGGGTAAGAATATCTGAGCTGGATATTGCACGTTATGACAACCGTTTTTTTGCTTTGTATGCCAGCGTAGAAAATATTATTAGTTTCTTAGTATGGGCAGTTGGCGGCGCTATGTTTATTGCCGGCTCCAATATCGAATTAGGCCTTGTTTTAACCTTTTCTGGCTATGTCGGCCAATTAAAAGGGCCATTAGAATTTATGTCCCGTATTATCCGCTGGTATACGAACTGTATGAACTCTGCACAACGTATGTTTGAAATTATTGATGCTGTCCCAGAAGTAAAAGAAGCCGCCAATCCTGTACGCCCAGAAACTTTACATGGTGAAATTGAACTTAAAAATGTTACTTTTGGCTATGAGGCACATAAACCTATTTTAAAAGATATTAGTTTCCATGTAAATGCTGGGGAGGTATTTGGCATTGTAGGCCGTTCTGGTGCTGGTAAATCCACGCTGGTAAACCTTATTTCCCGCCTGTATGATGTACAGGAGGGGGAAATCCTAGTAGACGGCATTAATGTAAAACAATATGGCTTCCGGGAACTTAGGAAAAATGTAGCCATGGTATCCCAAGAAACCTATATCTTTATGGGCACAGTAGCAGAAAATATAGCTTACGCCAGGCCGGATGCCACTATAGAAGAAATTATAAAAGCTGCAATCCAGGCAAATGCGCATGATTTTATCTGTAAAATGCCAATGGGGTATAATACGCTTTTAGGTTCTTCCAGCCGTTCTCTTTCTGGTGGGGAAAAACAGAGAATTTCTATTGCAAGGGCTATCTTAGCCGATCCAAAAATTTTAATTTTAGATGAAGCAACTTCCGCCGTAGATACAGAAACAGAACTTGCTATCCAAAAGTCATTAGAGCGTTTAGAGAAAGGCCGTACTGTCCTTTCCATTGCGCATCGGCTTTCTACTTTAAGAAACGCTACACACCTTATTGTATTAGATGATGGAAGGCTTACTGAATCAGGGACTCACCAAGAACTATTAGAAAAGAAAGGAACCTATTATAAATTAAGTGAACTTCAAACAAAAGCCTTAGCTATGCGAGGCATTGAATGAAAGGAGAAATACTATGGCGGGAGATAACCACAAACCTGATCTGCTAGATCTACACGAATTTGATGAAGAAGCATTAAAAGCAGAATCAGCCGAATTGTTAGAAATGCACTTTTTAACGGGGGATAACGCTTTATTCTACCGGACAGACGGCGGTTTTGTCGGGTTAAAAACAAAAGAAAAAGAATACGCGCGGGTAGGGGTATATCTTACTTTTCCCCTTACTAACCCAGAGGAATTTATCTCTATCCGGGAATCCGATGAAAAGGCAAAAGAAATTGGCATTGTAGAAAAGATTTCCAACCTTCCTAAAGATCAGCAGGAAATGTTAAGGGAACAGATTAAACTGCGATATTTTATGCCAGTTATTACTAAGGTATTAGACATTAAAGACGAATACGGTTTTGCCTATTGGAATGTAATAACCACTTTTGGGGCTTGCCGCTTTACTACCCAGGTAAGCCGGGATGCTGTTATTAACCTTACGGATTCTAGGCTAATGGTAACAGATATTGATGGGAACCGATATGAAATTCCTGATTTTTACCATCTTAGTGTAATGGAACGGAAAAAACTGGATTTATTTATTTAAAACGGGGGAATTTATGAAACTATTGTATACATTAAGTGAGCCGCAGAAAAAAGCTTTGGCTCTTTATAATGGGGAAACAATACGTTACTGTGTCCCTATTGACTTAACTTTTGATAATCAAATAAAACAGGCGCATGAAACTTATGCAGAAACTACTTTCCTTATTGTCACTACCAAGCGTTTAGTCGTATTAGAAAAAGAAACTATTACCTCTGATTTTTTCCTTTCTGATTGTGAAAAAATTAAATGCGAACACCAAGTAAACAGTGGTATTGTTACAGCCACCTTAAAAAACCCAAACCAAAATAAAGAAACTGCAGAAAATAGTATTTGTGTGGCACGCTTTTCTATGCGGCATATTATCCGGGTCTCTTATGTTGTCCGCGGCGCACAGACCATTATTCATTCCTTGCAAAAAGGAATAGATGCCGATAAGGCTGAAGTAGTAGTTAGCCGGGAATTTGAAAAATATTGTGAAAAGTGTGGCCGTGCCCTTCCAGGAACCAGTAAATGCCCTTTTTGTGAAGGCAGGGCAGATATTTTTAAAAAATTTATAGCCCTATGTGACGGATATATAGGAAAACTCTTATTTATCTCCTTGCTTATGGCGCTAATTGCTATTGTACACCTAGTAGTCCCTATGGTACAACGTAATTTTATTGACAATACTATGTCCACTGGGAATGGTTCTTGGAACGACCTTTTTCTATTTATTGGGGCTAACCTTTTCCTTTTAGTTGCTGGTATCTTATTGGAAGTATACCGCTATTGGCAATGCGCTTCCCTTGGTTCTGCTTTAAGTTTATCTTTACGGAAAAAATTATACTACAAAATACAGTCCCTTTCCCTTTCCTATATTAATAGCAGAAAGCCCGGCGACCTAATGAACCGCGTCTCCAATGACACCAACCATATCCGTAAATTTATGGAGGAAGTATTTGGGGAAATGTTTTCTACTTTGCTTACCATGTTTGTTTCTCTAATTATGATGATGTTAATTAGCTGGAAAATGACATTATTATCTATGGTATTTATTGTAGTGGTTTTCGCTGCAACCAGGATGTTTTGGCATTATATGCGGCGTCTCTTTAATAAGCAACGGCGGCAAAACGATTTGCTTGCCAGCAGCCTGCAAGATATTATTTCTGGCATGAGGATTGTAAAATCTTTTGGAAAAGAAGAAGAAGAGGCAAAACGTTTCCAAAAGAAAACAGCGGCCTATGCCAAAATCAGCAAAACAAATGAAACTTTTTGGGCTATTTTCTTCCCAATTATGAATTTTTTCTTAGGTTCTGGCACTTATATTGCTGTATATTTTGGCGGCATAGACGTATTACATGGGAACTTGACCCTAGGGCAGCTTGTACAATTTATTACTTACTGTGGCTATCTATTTGGGCCATTAAACTGGATGACTAACCTTCCTAAAGCAATGATGCAGATGGTAACTTGCCTTAACCGTATCTACGACATATTAGACGAACAACCTATGATTATTGATCAACAGGACAGTAAATCCTTCCCTATTGACGGAGCTTTTACTTTTGAAGATGTATCCTTTGGCTACCACACCTATGAACCTGTATTAGAAAATATTAACTTTCAAGTAAAACCTGGCGAAATGATTGGCTTAGTAGGTTCTTCTGGCACAGGCAAATCTACCTTAATTAATTTAATTATGCGCTTATATGATGTAGACCAAGGGCGGATTACAATAGATGGCGTAGATTTACGGGATATTAAATCCGAAAGCCTCCACTCCCAAATTGGGGTTGTACTTCAAGAGACTTTCCTATTTTCTGGCAGTATACTGGCTAATATCCGTTTTGCTAAACAAAATGCCACCCTTTCCGAAGTAATCCAAGCTGCAAAAGCTGCCAATGCACATGATTTTATTTGTAAAACCCCAGATGGATATAATACTTATGTAGGGGAACATGGCTATAATTTATCTGGTGGGGAACGGCAGAGAATTGCCATTGCTAGGGCAATTTTAAATAACCCACGCTTGCTTATTTTAGATGAAGCCACATCAGCCCTTGACACAGAAAGTGAATTTTTAATCCAGCAGGCACTAGAACGCCTTATCAAAGGAAGGACTACCTTCGCTATTGCACACCGGCTTTCTACCTTACGTAATGCCGACCGGCTTGTTGTTATTGATAAACATGGAATTGCTGAAATTGGGACACATAATGAACTTTTAGAAAAAAAAGGCATTTACTATGGGCTAGTAACTGCACAATTAAAGATGGCAGAAGGGAAATAAAAATGGTAATCCATTCATTATAACTGTAAAGAACCAGCAGGAATTTTTTTGCTGGTTCTTTATTTCCTTTCTACCCTATTTGCCCCAAAATTTTTTCTATTTCCTCTTTTGTCGCCAGCCATTCTGAAAATGCAGTTGCACTCCCGGCGGATACTGCCTTTTTTAGTGCATAAAAATAATCTTTTTTCTCTACCCATCCTGCCAAAAATCCTGCAACCATAGAATCCCCTGCGCCAACACTATTTTTCACTTCTCCTTTTGGTGCTGGCATATAATAAATATTTCCTTCCTCTGTTAATAAAATAGCCCCTTCACTAGCCATTGATACTAAAATATTCCTAGCACCCATTTCCCTTACTTTTTGTGCATAAGCGGTTACTTCTTGTTTTGTCCTACATTCCACATGGAACAACCCACCTAATTCATATTGGTTTGGTTTTACTAAAAAAGGCTGGAACTCCAATGTTTGGGATAACAACTCTTTTTCTGCGTCAATTACAAATAAAATTCCTTTTCCAGCCAATGGCTTTATTATTTTTTTATAACTGTCCATTGGCATAGAATTTGGTATACTTCCTGCTAATACCAGAATGTCACCTTTTTTTAATTGGTTTAGCTTTTGGTACAATTCCTTAATTTCTTTTTCTTTTATTTCTGGCCCACAACCGTTTATTTCTGTCTCTTGATTTGATTTTAATTTTAGGTTAATCCTAGAACACCCACAAGGGACGTGGATAAGCTCGCTCCTTACCCCTGCCTGTTTTACCTGCCTCTCTATTTCCTTCCCTGTAAATCCTGCAATAAAACCTAACGCTGTATTATCCACTCCCATGTTTTTAAGTACCATAGAGACATTAAGCCCCTTCCCTCCTGGAAACATAGATTCTGAAACAGCCCTATTTACTTCTCCTACCCTAAATTCCTTAACTGAAACGATATAATCAATAGACGGGTTCCATGTTATTGTATAAATCATTCTTTATTCCTTTCTTCTTTCAGGCACAATATTTAAACTTTCTTAAGTAAGAATTTCTTGCAAGCTTCCCTTCCTTGCGGTAAAATAGAACCAGCTTAACGTTTATCACACTAAGCTGGAAAGGAGTCCTATTATGAAAAAATTAAAATATATCCTTTTAGGTACGGCTGTTATTTGTTTACTAACTTCTTGTGCAAAAGATAAACCAGCCGTCAATAACCGCCCTACTCTTCCGCCCTCTACTAACTCCACGGTTACACAGCAGACTACATCAAATATCCGTGTCTCTATTGATAATATTACTTCTTCTGTAGGGGAAGAAATTGACTTTATTGGGGCAATCCGTTCTGCCGAAAATATGGAAATCAGCCGATCTATGATTTACGTAGATTCTTCCTCCGTGGACAGCAATACACCAGGGACATACGAGGCTTATTATACCTTCGACTATTTAGGGACCACGATTATTAGCTCCAATAAAATTACCATTGTGGACAACCAAGAGGCTACAGAACCTAATACAGATGCCATCTCTACAGATGTTGCGCCAGAAGAACAAGAATTTCCTGATGCCTTAATTACTTTAACAAATGGCACTGTAGCATCCATTAAATGTACTTCTGCCCGTTATATTGTAGAGACTTTTACAGAAGAATCCTATTTTGAAGAAAAAGGGTTTACTTTTCTAAATTCTAAATTAAAGATATTATTTAACACAGGTGAGACACAAGTAATTGAAACTGTAGTTACACGGGTACAGCCGCAGGAGCCTGCGGCTACTCCCCAGCCGTAAGCCCTGTTTCTTCCTTTATTTTCTCACTAATTGCTTTTACGCTGCTAGATACTTGATATTCTTCTGCCCCAAACAGCCATGCGTGAAGTTCTGCTACATTTTTCTCTAAATTCAATGGTATTACACAGTCCCCTTTCTTTCCCATTACCTTACTTTGCAATTCAAAAGGAAAACCTGTATTATCTGCCAATTCATACTTTGCTACATCTTTTGCTAAACTATAGATTTCTGAAATTTCCAGACTCGTTGAAATATTAGGGAATACCTTATCTATTAATGAATTTAATGTAAATAAATCGGCTTTTTTAGCTTTTTCTACAATTTTTGAAATCACCAAACGCTGCCGTTCTGTCCTTCGGTAATCGTCCCCTTTTGTTTGGCGGATACGGCAGTATGAGGTTGCTTGTAGCCCATTTAGATGCACCAGCCCTGTTTCATATAATGGGACAATCTTCTTTCCAGTTATTTTACTTGTTTCTGTCATATATCCATTAATATATTCCCTTTCATATTCATTAATTTCTATGTCAATCCCGCCAAGTGTGTCAATTGTATCGATTAATGCTGAAAAATTTACTGATACATAATCCGTAATATCCAAATCTAGGTTTGTATTCATTAAATTAATAGACATTTTCGGGCCGCCATAAAAATATGCCAAATTGGATTTATCATAATAAGCATTTTCTTCTCTTGGGATTAATAAAAAAGTATCCCGGTATACACTGACAATTTTAACCTGGTGTGTTTTATTGTTAATACTTGCAATCATCATTGTGTCGCTCCGGTTCCCATCCCCTAAACTTTCATCACGGGAATCTATCCCAAATAAAGCAATATTTGTATATTCCTTTAATACCACATTTTCTTTTACTTCTTCATTAAAAATTAATTCCTTATCTGGATCAATAGGGCTAATATCTAATTTACTAAATTTTAATGCCATATAAGCGGCAACAAATAGTAAAACTAAAAGCACCCCTTCAAAAACTAACAATATTCTTTTACGTTTCCGCCTTCTTGCCTTTCTTTTAGCGGCACGTTTCTTTTTTTGTTCTTGAGTGTATTCTTTCTTAGCCATATAATCCTCCTAATAGGCATTTTTATTAATAAACCCTTTAAATAACGTAAGAAATAAGATTTTTATATCTAACCCCATTGTCCAATTTTCAATATAATATAAATCGCAGTCAATCCTTTTACGGATAGAAGTGTCCCCGCGGTAGCCATTAATCTGTGCCCATCCGGTCATTCCCGGGCGGACTTGGTGTTTTACCATATATCTTGGAATTTCTTCCCTGAATTTTTCCACATAAAAGGGCCTCTCTGGCCTTGGCCCTACTAGGCTCATATTTCCAATTAATACATTATAAAACTGCGGCATCTCATCAATACTAAATTTTCGTATAATCTTCCCTATTGGGGTGACACGTGGATCATTCTGTTTTGTCCATCCATTCTTTTCTTCTTTCACTTCCATCGAACGGAATTTATACATTTTAAACGGCCTATTATGCAGCCCTACACGCTCTTGGGAATAAATAATTGGGCCTGGCGATGTAAGTTTTATTAAAAAAGCAACACATACCATAATTGGAGAAAATAAGATAAGGCAAAAAATTGCCCCTACTATATCCATAGCCCTTTTTAGCATTTGATTGATTGTATTGGTTAATGGGACATGGCGGATATTAATTACTGGAAGCCCCAATAAATCTTCTGTATATGGCTTTGTTGGTATAATATGGTTATAGTCTGGGATAAACTTGGTATGTACACCAGACTTTTCACACATATTCACAATTTCTTCTAACCTAGCATATTCATTAATACTAAGCGTAATAGCAATTTCATCTAATTTATTTTCTGGCAAAATTACCATTAAATTATCAATTGTGCCAAGTACCCGGATTCCTTTGTATTCTGTCCCTGCTTCTACCTTATCATCTAAAATTCCCCGCACGACATACCCCCATTGTGGGTTGGATTCAATACGGTCAATATATCCTTCTGCTGCACGGCTGTAGCCTACCAGCAAAATATGTTTTAGGTTAAAGCCCCTTTCCCGCATAGAACGGAGCACATAACGGATTGCATTTCTTCCTAGTGTTTCAAATATAATATTAATCGCATAAAAAATGGCTATCATCCATCTAGAAAAATCAGGAAGTTCAATTAAATATAATACTACAATAAAAATAGACAAACCTACTGTATTTGCCTTAATAATATTAGAAAATTCCAGCCGCCTTCCTTGTACCCGTTTAGGCGTATACAAACGGAATGCTGTATATAAAAACAAATAAGCAGGTACAATTAAAAGCAGTGGAAACATATAAACTGCTGTACTTAAGCGTTCTGACTCCTCTGTAATTGGAAAAATCCCGGATTCCAGACGAATATAATAGGCAAGCAGATAAGAAACTGCCGTAATACAGGCATCCATTACTACATGGAACCTATTAAAATATTTCTGATTATCCTTTATCAAGCTTTCCACCCGGCTCCTTTCCCTTATTTCGTACTATCATACAACTTTCCCTATAAAAGTACAACCAAAAAAAATCTGTCTCAATTCTTAAAATTTCTTAACTTTTAACTTTCTATTTTTCTTTTCCCAAATTCATATAGATAAATAAACATATTCCTAATTAATTCTATTTCCAAACAAATATCATTTTTTATATGCCCTTTCTGGAATGGGACTTTCTTTACTTTACCTAATGTACAAAATCCCTCCACAATCCCTTTTACATAAGTTTTCCCAAAACCTATTTTTACAAAAAACAGCCATTTTATAAAATATCCTGCCAATAGTGCAGGAAAATTCAAGATTAACTGCCATGCAGGCATATTTTTATAATTCAAATACACACTATTCCTAGAAGAATGCCTTACTTTAAATTCATTATACTTTGATCCACTTGTCCCGCTTCCCACATGGTACACCTCTGCTGTAGGGCAAAAATAATTTAGATACCCATATTTCCTTGCCCGGTATCCAATATCCATATCTTCTAGGTAGGCAAAATGGTTTTCGTCAAAATATCCTATCTCCTCAAATATACTGCATCTATAAATAGCCGCACCTGCACAAGAAGAAAAAACAGGGGCAGCATTTTTATAATAACTTGCTTTCCTCCCCACGCCTCTTTGGAATGGCCAGCCTAAAACACAATACATATCCCCGGCATCATCTAATAATTCTCTCTCTTTATAATTTAACATTTTACTGCTAACTGAAAAAATACGTTTATCCTGCTTTATCATCGCATATAGTTCTTTTACAAAATCCTTGTCCGCTTCTGTATCATTATTCAGTAACAACACGTAGGGTGTTTTAGATAAATGTATCCCCATATTTACTGCATTGCAAAAACCATAATTTTTCTCCCGCTTTACTAATTTTACCCATGGATATTCTTGTTCTACTATTTCCCTGCTTCCATCTGTAGACCCATTGTCAATTACAATTGTCACAAAGTCTTTATAACTTTGTTTTTTAATAGAATCTAAGCAAGGCTTTAAAAAATGTTTCCCATTATAATTTGGAATAATTATTGTCACCTCTGTCATCTGTGTGTCTCCCTCTCTACCTCTTTCCTTACCAGATCTATATAATATCCCTTTGGCCGTTTCCATTCTTTCTTTGTTTTTAGGGAAAAATCAGCCCGATCTAAAGTTAGGTTAGGATTATAATATGGGTCCCCATCCTCTAATGTCTTCTTCCATTTCTCCCCAAATATTAAAATTTCTTTATGGAAACGGAGCTTTTTCTCTGGCGTATCTTCTGCGCCCCTTGATTTTGATTCATAATGGTAAGCTTCTGCATAAGGATTATATACAATCAGCTTGCCCCGTTCTCTTAGTTTCATACAATAATCAATATCATTAAATGCGACAGACAAATCCATAGAAAGCCCGCCTACGCTCAAGAAATCTTTTGTCCTTGTCATCATACACGCCGCTGTTACGGCACTATAATCCTGCTGGCACATAGCGCGGGCAAAATATCCCAATTCTTCCTTTTTCTGGTTGACAAACGCATGTCCTGCAATTCCGCCAAACCCGATTACCACGCCTGCATGTTGGATTGTATTATCCCCAAAATACAGCCTTGCGCCGACTGCGCCAACATCTTTGCGCATTGCATAGCCAAGCAATTCCTTTATACAATCCCTGCCAATCAATTCAATATCGTTATTTAATAAAAGCAGGTATTCCCCTCTAGCAAAACTAGCACCAAAATTATTAATTGCTGAATAATGGAACCCACCTTTTTCTTTCCAAATTACTACTTGTACGCGGCTATCTTTCTTCTCTAATTCTTTATAATAAGCAAATGTACTTTCCTTTTCGCTATTATTTTCAATAATAACCACTTCAAAATTTTGGTAAGAAGAAGCAAATAATGATGCCAAACATTTTTCCAAATCTTCTATATGGTCTTTATTTGGAATTAACACGGAAACCAAAGGTTCTTCTTCCCAATGGTAAATTGTCCTATAAATCCCAAGGGAAACACCATTTTCCACAGAAGCTGGTATGCCTAGCCTTTGGTAATGTTCTGTAATAGCCCTTTTCCCTGCCTCAAACGCATACCGTTTGCTTTCAGGGTTCTCTGAAGTAGAATCCCTATGGCACCGCCAATGGTAGAGTATCTTAGGGATATGCACAATCTTCTCTGTCTTTTCGGCAGCACGCAAAATATAATCATAATCCTGTGCGCCATTCATCTGTGGTAAAAAACCTCCTATTTTTTCAGCAAGTTCTTTTTTTATTACACATAAATGGCAAATATAATTTACACTCCTTAATAAATCAATATTAAAGTCTGGCTTAAAATGAGGCATAAAAAATTTTCCTGTTTTCCAATCTAATTTATCCTCATCGCTGTATAATAAATCTGGCTGTTCCCGCTTAATGGCAGATGCCATTTCATAAAGCGCATTTTCTGTTAATAAATCGTCATGATCCATAAATACCAAATAATCCCCAGAGGAAAGCCCCATTGCCTGGTTTGTATTTTCTGGGATTGGCAATGGTTTATCTGAAGAAATAAAATGGATATTAGGGTTCTTTTGCTGGTATTCTTTTATAATCTTTTCCAGCCCACTGTCTTTCCCAGAGCCATCTGACAAACAAAGTTCCCAATTATGATAAGTCTGGCTTATTACAGACTCTATCATATCCCTTAAAAACCGATCTGGCGTATGGTAAAGAGGGACAAGCACACTGAAAAGCGGCATGGTCTCCCATGTCGCATCCTGTTGCCTAATAAGCTCTTCCCTAGAAGGCCCATTCTCTTTCAGCCATTTATGGTAATCGACAGCCGGCCTAAGCCTTGCCTTTAATTTTGTATAAAAAGCCGATACCCCCTCTTTTTTAAGAGTTTGAAAGCCTTTTATAAATGTTTGTACTGTCAGCTTTTCTGCCAATCTCATCATTTCTCAACCCTTTGCTTTAGCAGTATCTAAATAATTAACGGTGCGCCTGCCAATACTATCATAAATTACCTGTACATTTTGGAAAGTAGAAAGCGCATAACAATTCCTTCCATCAATAATAATCGGTTTCTTCATATATATTTCAAAAACAGTAGCTGGAAGTTTCTTTATTTCTTCCCATTCTGTAAAAATAAAGCAAATATCTGCATCCCTTAATGCCTCTTCTATTGTATCACAATAAAAAATCTCTGTTGGATACAACTTTTTATAATTATTAACCCCTACTGGGTCCCAAGCCTTGATCTTACAATTTTCATCTAACAAAATTGGGATACTTACTAAAGATGGGGCTTCTCTTAAATCATCTGTCCCTGGCTTAAAAGTAAGCCCTAATACTGCTACGGTAAGCCCTTCTAAACTCTCATAATATTTTTGTGCCTTTTTAATTAACTTATACTTCTGGTTTTCATTTGTTTCAATAGCTGCCTTAATTGTCTTTAACTCATAGTCATTAAAGTTTGCCAGCCAATGGAGCGCTTTTGTATCCTTTGGGAAACAAGAACCGCCATACCCAATCCCTGCACTTAAAAATTGATCCCCTATCCTTTTATCGTATCCCATTCCTTTTGTTACGTCCCCAATATCCGCCCCTACAATTTCACACAGGTTTGCAATTTCATTAATATAAGAAATTTTAAGGGCAAGGAAATCATTGGAAGCATATTTTATCATTTCTGCACTTTTCCGGTTTGTAAAAACCTTTGGCGCATCAAAATCTTGGTACACTTCTTTTAACCGTTCTGCGGCAAATTCACTTTCTGTCCCGATTACAATACGGGAAGCATGAATAGTATCTTGTACTGCTGTCCCTTGTGCCAAAAACTCTGGGTTTGAAGCTACATGGACAGTTACTTCTTCATTCTCCATATTGGCATGGATATATGCTTCTACCTTATCATTTGTGCCAATTGGGACAGTTGATTTTACCACTACCACACAGTCTTTTTCTACAGAACGGGCAATTTGCCCTGCTACTGTAAATACATAACTTAAATTTGCAGACCCATCCTTTTTCTCCGGCGTCCCAACCCCAATAAAAATAACATCTGCATCTTTATAAGCATTATAGTAATCCGTAGTAAAAACTAACCTCTCCATATTTTTTTCCATTAACTCATCAAGCCCTGGCTCATAAATTGGAGAAATACCTTTTTTCATAATCTCTACTTTTTTTGCATCTACATCTACACAAGTAACCATATGCCCATGTTCTGCCAAGCAAACCCCTGTCACTAGCCCTACATAGCCTGTCCCTGCTACTGCTATTTTCATCTGTCCCTCTCCTTCTGGCTGTTTTTCCAGCCATATACTCTAGTTTTCTAAATGGTATTATTTTGTTATTCCACATGTATATCACGCCTGTATACCTGCTTATAGACAGGCACCACAAGCATAAGGAAACGTATGCTATTTGCCACTAATGCCCCTGCTGCTAAACCTATTAAACCAAAACTTTTTGCGCCTAAATAAGCAGCCGCTATAAATAAAACCGCATAACAGACTTCTACTTTTACTTGAAGTTTCATAGGGCAAAGGCGGATTGCTAACATATTGACAATACTACAGCTATAATAAACAATCTGTGCTAAATTCCCAATATCCATAATTGGCTGGCAAGCCTGATAGGAGGAAGGATATAAAATATATACCATAACCCTGGAAACCACTAGGCCTGCTACAAAAAATAAAAGTATGGCGCCCACAGATCCCGCCACCACCCGGTTTACCATTTTCCTATCCAGCGAAATTAGCCCTTTTGATATATTACTTAGTAAAACGGCTGTAATTGGCGGAATCACAAGTGCTACGCATTTCCCATAGGTCGTTGCAATATAATATACACTAACCAACTCGTCATTCAATAAAAATGCCACTAAAAAACGATCCATATAAATTAAGGCATAACTTACTAAATAAGAAGAAGTTAAGGTCAATGTATTTTTTAATGTCCAAGAAAACCTTTCTCCTAAAACCTTCTCTGCATAAAATGCCTTTCCAGCTACTCCTGCATAAAAAACTGCTGCTGCCTCCCCTAGTATTAAAATAATATACCAAGGTGCCCCATAAAAAAAGAAAAAATAGCCTGCCAGATAGCCTGCTGACATAAAGACAGAAGAAAGTAATATTTTTTTATAATTTATCTCTATCCGAAACATACATTCCGAATAAAGCCGGAGCATCATAAATGCCCCAGCAAGCCCCAGCATAACCCCATTCCAAATAGTTTCCTTCTCCACGGCCCACGCATACGCCAATAATGCCAAAAATGTAACAACTGCTTCTATCCCAGCAATAAACCGATATTGTGCCGATCGCGCCTTGTCATTTGCTTGGTTTAATACGCGGATATGGTTTAATGCTTCCCCAAAGCTATATGCCAGGATACTAATATACCCTAATATTAACACATACCTCCCAAATCCAGCATCGCCCATCCGCATATTCATCCACGGTTCTATTAGAAACTTTAAGGTTAGAAAAAATATCACCTTTGCCCCAATGGACAGTATTCCGTCTAATACCATTTTATTGAGCAGAAGTGCCTTTATCTTCTTCAAAGTTAATTCTCTCCTCTTCCACTACTAATGGCCTTCTCATAATACGGGAATTCATTGTTAAAATATATTCTCCTAATAACCCTACAAAAAATAACTGTATCGATCCCAATACAAACATCCCTATTAACACAGGGGCCATCCCTGCTGAAAACCAATCCCAGTAAATTAATTTCATTACCAAATATACTACCGCAATAACCATACTAATGGCAGAACAAATACAGCCAAAAAATGTTGCCAATCGCAGCCCTGCTTTCGTATAAGAAGTAATGCTTAACATTGCTGCATCATACAAGCGGTAAAAATTATTGCTGGTTTTCCCTGCCCGGCGTTTTGGCTGCTCATATGGGATATCCTTTCTTTTAAAGCCCAATTCTGCCACAATTCCCCTAAGGAATGGCGTAGGGTCGTCTAACTGCCTTAACACTTCCAAAAACCTTCTGTCATACAGCCCAAAACCTGTAAAATGTTCAATCTGTTCTACATCTGACAATCTTTTAATAAGCTTATAATAACAGCTTCTTAAAAAATACATTACCTTATTTTCTTTACTGCTGGTTTTAATGCCAGAAACAATCCTGTATCCATTTTCCCATTCTGCCACAAATCTAGGGATCATCTCCACAGGGTCTTGGAAATCAGCTACCAATAAAATAGCACAATCGCCTGTTGCCTGTAATAGCCCATAATAAGGAGATTTAAACTGCCCAAAATTCTTTGCATTAAAAATTGCTTTTATTTTATGGTTCCCTGCACATAATTCCCGCAATAATTCTCTTGTTTTATCCTGTGAATCATTATCAATAAAAACAATTTCATAATCATATTGTGGAAGAGATTTCTGGAACTCTGCTATTACCGCATTACTAATGGGTATTACATTCTCTTCCTCATTATAGCATGGTATCACTATACTGATTTTCTTCATTTCTGCTCCTATCTATCCAACTTGGCAGACTCTATCTGCCATGCGACTGTTTCCTGAATTCCTTTTTCAAAGGTATATTCTGGCACAAAACCAGTATCTTTTGTTAATTCTTCTATATCGGCACATAAATACATTACTTGGTTCTGGTTATAAGGAAGCTTCCCTATCCCTAATCCTGCCAATGGATTTGTATTATCCCGGATTATTTTTATATATTCTTTTAATGGCCTTGCCTGCCCGCTTCCTAATGGATAAACTTTCCCGTCTATCCCTTGCCTAGCTGCTAAAAAAAACGCTCTCGCCGCATCTTTTACATACAAATAATCCCATAACTGCCCACCCTTGGAAAAAGATGGGCTCCCCTTTTGCAACCATGTTGTTATCGCAGACATTACCATGGTTTTTTCTGTATCCCATGGCCCATATATACTTAAAATCCGCATCCATATATGGTCTATCCCAAGCTCTTGGCAGTAAATACGGCTCATCTGCCCTGCAGCCAGCTTTGCCATGCCATACCCATTTTCAGGAAATACCGGCGTATCTGCCCGCAGCTTTTTGCCTTCTTGTACCCTTCCATACTCTGCCTGGGAGCCTGCCCCCAGAAACACTTGGCAGCCTAACTTTTTTGCCAATGAAACCGCATCCAATGTATATTGGATATTTTTACTTTGCAAAACCATCTGGTTCCTTGCCTCTCCAAAAGTCCCTGCCCAGCCAAAATGAAAAAACGCATCTGCATTGCCAATCTTCTTATAAATTTCTTCAAAAACCCTATTATCCTTTAATTGGTCTAAATCTGCCCAAACCTTATAAAGGCCTTGTAACACACAAAGCCTTTCTGCCCTGGAAGAACCCGGTCGGGCACATACTGCTACTTTTATTCCCTGTGAAAGCAGCAGTTGTGCCAATGCCATCCCAATCATCCCAGAAGCCCCTGTAATAACGGCTGTTTTTATTTCTCTCATATTTTAATGTCCTATTACTGGAATAAACATATTTTCCTTAAGCTCCTCTTCTGGTAAAAATGGAGCTAAATCCTCTAACGGCGGGGATACTAAAGTACCATCTGGCAATCGTTTTGTCGCCGATTTTGGCTCAAAGTTTTGATCCATAGTTACAAAAACCTCACAAATAAATGGCGCCCCTGCTGCTAACACCCTATCCAGTTTCCCTGCCAACTCCTCATTCTTTTCAATTTTCTCATAAGGATAACCATATGCAGCAGCCAATTTTTCCATATTAGGGAAACTCAAATCCCCACTGTCATACCCAATCCCCACAAGCGGCTCCCCAAAAAAGTTCTTTTGCGTCTGCCGGATAGAATGATAGCCTTGGTTATTAATAAGAAATATTTTTATTGGCATCTGGTGATGGATAATTGTCTGTAATTCTTGTAAATTCATCTGGATACTTCCGTCTCCTGTTACCAATATAATATCTTTACACTGTTTTTTATTTTCTCCCTTTAAAGCCTGGTTCCCATATTCCCCAACGCAGGCCCCAATTGCTGCTGGAAGGTCATAGCCCATAGAAGCAACTGCCGAATTAATAATAAACCTTTGCCCTTTTTTTATCACATACCCATGGCTTCCTACTACACAAGCAGACCCATTCCCTACCACTGTCACCTGCCCATCTGATAAGCGGCTGCTTAGCTCTTTTATAAAGGCATACACATTTGCCTGCCCTTCTGCCTGATAATGCTTTTCTTGTACCACAGGATATTGGTTTTTCCATTTCCTACAGATAGTAAGCCATTCTTCGCCTGCAAACTGCATGGAAGGCTCCCATTGATTTAACAGCATAACAAGAAATTCCTTTGCATCTGCGTGGATAGGCAAATCTACATGGAGTGTCGGCTTTTTCATCTCCTCTGCATCTGCATCCACCATAATTACTTTTGCCTCTCTTGCCCATGTAGTATAATTATACCCCACTTGCCTAATGCTTAACCGGTTTCCAACAGCTAAAACACAATCACTATTTTGGACTGCAAAATTACCGGCACGGTCTCCCATAATGCCGCCCCTGCCTACATAAAGTGGATGGGCATCATAAATTGCATCAATACTATCCCAGCCAGTTACCACTGGTATATTTAACTTTTCTACTACTTCCATAAATATACTATGTGCACCAGCTATCCGAATCCCATTCCCAGCATAAAAAACTGGCCTTTTCGCCTGTTTTAACATAGATACCACCTGGCTTACCGTTTCTTCTGTAACGCTAGGGACTTCTTTTTCCAGTTCCACTGGATCAAAACCTTCCAATTCCTCTTCCTCTACATAAGCCCCTTGTACATTTAATGGAATATCTAACCAGCATGGCCCCGGCCTTCCTGTCTGCGCCAAATACAACGCTTTTTCCAAAGCATAACGGATCCGCATAGGATCAATTACCATTTCACAATATTTTGTCATACAGCCAACTGCTAGCGTAATATCGAATTCCTGATCTCCCATGGCACGTAATTTTAACCCTGTGCTCCTAGCTGTTGTATCATACCTTACTTGGCCAGATAATACTAACATAGGGATCGAATCCAAATATCCCCCTAATACACCTGTAATCGCATTTGTCCCACCAGGGCCTGTTGTAACACATACAGCCGCAATTGTATTATGGATCCTTGCATAACTTTCTGCAGCAATCGCACATGCCTGCTCATGATGGTTATAAATACAAGTAAGACCCGGCTCATGCCCAAGCCCATCATTTAAGTGCATTGCTCCTCCGCCTGTTACCGTAAACACGTGGGAAATACCCTCTTGAACTAACCTTTTCGCAATATAATTTGAAACTTTAATTTTCATCCCTACCTCAATTCTGGCTTTCCAGCCTTTCACTCATATGTGCATTATACTCCGACTTTCTGTAAAAAACAAGGCGCAATCCTATAAATACTTCTCCATGCGTTCCGTTGTATGGTTTAAACGTTTATAACGCTCTTCCTTATTATTATAAATATATTTTTGTCCAAAGCCCTCTTTCATTTCCAATTCCCCTTTCTGTTGTTATTTTGTTTTTCTTGTAAACATATCTTTTCTTCTAGTATAATGTATTTTCCTACACTTCCACAGTCTTTTTTTCAAACTTTCCTATCGCTAATTTTAACAAAAAAGAAAACATTTATGGGTATATTGGCAAACGTTCCCTAAAAATAAAAATGCCACCTTTTCCTAATAGAATCTTTCTACTAGGTAAATGGTAGCATTTTTATTTTATTCTTCTTTTAGCTTTATTTCTTTTTATCCATAAATACTGGCTCTACATTTTGCAATTTATTCATGCTTTTGTAATAATTTGTTGTTGCACTCCGGCTTGCTTTCACCTGGCGAATTTCTTTCTTATAAGTAGCAAAATGTGCCGCAACTGCTTGTTTATTTCTTTCTTCCTCAGCCTGGACTGCCATGCTTTTTTCTGTAATTTCACTAATAAGCTGTTTTAATACCCGGATTTCCGCTTTATACTTCTCTGAATTCCCCTGAAGTTCAGGTTTCACCCTGTCGTATACAAGCTGGAAGCCGTCATCTAACTTATTTAATTCATCAATACAGTCTGATTTCCGCTTTACGGTCTCCTCAAAAAGCTCTAAATCCATCCTTTTTTCTGCTGCAAGCTGCTTCTGTTCCCCATTTATTTGGCTAATGGTATCCAACAGGCTGATTTTCTTTCTCAGGCTGTCCGTCAATACCTGAATATAATCTGTACTATATTGCATTTTATTCCTCATTTCTATGCAGACACCTGAACGTTTTGCTGCTCACATATTTTCCTATACACCTGGATGCTTACTCTGCTTCATTACTTCCTTCCAAGTATCCCTCATAGTACGCAGATGCTTTAGCACCTCTTCTAAAATTTCTTTATCCTTTTTAAGATTTGCCTCTACTAGCCTGTCATACAGATACTTATATACTTCATCAAAGTCCTTTGCAACTGGATATTTAAAATCCAAGGTAGAACGAAACTCCTCAATAATTGCCTCTACCTTTGTAATATTGGTATGCGCCTTTGGGACATCATGTTGCTCAATTCCCATAATTGCAATATTGCAGAACTTAATTGCCCCTTCATAAAGCATTAATGTAAGTTCAGCCGGACTTGCTGTCATAATTTTATTGTTCTGATATGCAGAATACCCTGTAGGCATCGCCATAGTTGCTGTCCTCCCTTTATCAGCCTCCCAATAACCCAGACAATGCTGAGGTACTAGACTGTAATTGTGCTAATGCCTTCTCCATTGCAGTAAACTTCTTATACCAGAACTCTTCTTGATCTGAGACATATTTTTCCCATTTTTTAATCTGGGCATCATATTGGCTCATTTCTGTGTTCATTTGCTTATCATTATATACAGTAAACGCACTGCTTAATGTAGTTGATTTCATACGTTCGCCAAGATTACTATAAAGATCATTGGCAAGTTTTGTAAAGAATTCTGATACAGATTCTGGATCTGCCGCTATTGCTGCCTTTAATTTATCATCATTATTCACACTTGTTGAATCGTCTGGATCCCCGTCAATATGGAAGGCATTTTTTTCATTATCCTTCATGGTAAAATAATTACCTGTTTTAATCCCTAAAGAAGCAAGGCTCATTGTATTCCCATTGATCTCATAGGTACTTAACATAGTAGATTTTAACATAGAAGCGACACTATTTAAAGTAGTATCTCTCCTAAGCAGGGATTTTTTAATTTTCTCTTCCCATTTTTCTACTTCTTTCTCTGATAACGCTTCCTTCTCCTCATCTGTCAAAGGTTCATATCCCTTTGCAGAATCTGCATTATACAAAGAATCCATTTCATTGATAATTTCATTATACTGTTTAAAAAAGTCTTTTATATTATTATATACAGCATCCACATCTGTATCTGTTACCAGGTTTACTACTGATGTTGTAACTTCCTTTGCTGTAATCGTTAAGCCATTTATGCTGAAATTATTCGAATTAGAAGTAAAGGTTGCACCATTTAGCCTAATTTCTGCATCAGCACCATCAATCTTAACTGCTTCTGAATTATAAAGGCCTAAACGCATTAAGGTCTGCTCATCCCCGCCAATCTTAATGTCTTCGCCAATCTTTGTTCTATTACCTCCTTCAAAAGTATCTGATGTTAGTTCTAGATACCCATTACCTGTGTCACCATTCACGTTCATAGTTGCAGTAATTCCCATGGCTTTAAATTTATCCAATAAGTCCTGCATTGTTTCATTTTCGCCAAATGTAATAGTTTTTTTCTCCCCATCACCCACCTGGACAGTAAAAGAATCTCCTTTACTAATTCCTAATGAACTCAACGCACTGTTCTCATCCGCCATAATGCCATACCCATAAACATAATTGGAAGCTTCCATAAGGCCTAATTTTCCAAGCGTATTCCAATCCCCTGTCAGTTTAAAGTCACGTGCAGCGCCTATATCCGTAGAATTAATAAAAAACCTCTTATTAGTTTCATCAAAATTTGCGTCAACCCCAGCATTTTTAAGCTGTTTTACTACATCACCAATGGTTGTGTCAGGCCCTAATGAAATTTTTTCTTCATTCTCGCCCACCCGGACATAAAATTCTGTCTCAGAAGCAATCCCAAGTTCCCGCAATGCTGTCTCAGAAGACAAATCATTGACTCCCTTTATTTCTGAACCAGTCAGATAGCCAGATGCAGCCAGTTTCTTTACTTCCAACGTTTGTGTCCCTTTTACAGAGCTATTGCCTGCTACTACAGAAGCCTTTGTTTCATCAGAAACACTTGTTTTTTTCTTACTATAAGCACTGGAAAAACGCATATTGCTGATTGTCTTACTGTATAAATCATAAATCTTTGTATTTAGCTCTTTCCATGCTTCCTGTTTCCACTCTAATTTTGTTTTGCCTTTTTCATATTTCTCTGTTTTTTGATTATAGGATGCCACCAGTTCTTTAATAATGGCATCGGTATCTAACCCAGACACCATACCTGATAATTTTATTGGCATACTACTCCTTTCCTAGTGCACATAATTTCTATGTAATATGTGCGCCTATCTCCATTACAGCTTTTCATCAACCAAAATACCAGCAAGTTCCCATGCCTTTGCAATCATCTCTAAAGTTTCTTCTGGCGGAAACTCCTTGATAATCTTATCTGTGTCTTTATCTACTATCTTAATAGTGACACGATTTGTTTTTTCATGGAACCCATATTGACATTCCGTATGTGAAAGCTGCTTATTAATTGTATCAATCGCCTTTTTAATCTTTTTCTGGGACATGTCCTCTTGTTCCTCTGAATGAGGCTCATCCCCTGCCTGCCGTTGTTTATCCTGTGGTTTTGTCACTGTTGTCTTTTTTAATATAGCAGCATTTGTCATTGTGGCATCCGTTGCCTGTTCCATCACTTTTGAGTCAGAAGCAGGCTGCGCTTGTTGTGTCTGCTGTACCTGATATGCTGCAGCAGCCACGCCTGCATTTGAAATTTGATTCACTCCCATGATATCCACCTCCGTGTGATTGTGTTAAAATATCCTTTATTTCTTTATATCGACAACTCTTGCTATTTTTTTAATAGTATACTTAGCCTATGAAAAAATTTTTACAACAATTTTATATCCCTAAGCCTCGCTATATCCACTCCATCTGCAACTGCCTCATTTTCTGCCTGTATCTGAAGATAAACTTCTTTTCGGTAAACAGGAACAGACTTTGGGGCAGAAATACCAACTTTTACTTGATCACCCTTAATTTCTAATACGGTAATCTCAATATCATTATTTATAATAATGGCTTCTCCTTTTTTCCTTGATAATGCCAGCATAATAACCTCGCTTCTGCTGCAGCAAATGCAGCCTATTTTTCTGTCTCTTTCTCTTCCTTCTTAGCCTTCAAAATATCATATACAGGTACACGGATAGCATATGCCTTATCTTCTACTATTAATTGACAGCCCTTCTGAGTTGTTACATTAATTATAATCGGCGCCTTCAAGTTTACTGTCATCTGCGTAATATCTGAAGGTACACGTATTGTTGTAAATACAGCAAACTCATCATCAATGTTCCCTAAAGCAGCAAGAACTTCATCCTCTACAACTGGATTATATTTTTCATTTACCAGCAACGGATCGATTACTGGCAAAGCAAAACACTCCTCATTCGCTGACTGTAGCCAGCTAATTGCCGTTTTTGATTCCTTTTCTATATCATACAATAAGAAAAATTCTTTTAAATCAGGATAGCCTATAATACCTTGTTCAAAAATAAGCTTTTTGCTCTCATCAATTTCAATTTCGCCAAATATTCTTGTCTGTAGCTTCATGTACTCTCCTTTTTTCAATCCACTTGCGATAAATGGCTTTTTATAAATAATCCAACAGGCTCTTTGTTATTACTTTGCTTGCTGCTGATAAGGAAGCATCATATACCATAGAAGCAGCAGAAAGGTTTATAATGGTCTCTGGCAAATTTATGTCCTCATTGCTGGATTTTAATTCATCAAGTGTTGTCTTTTGTTCTGTAAGCCTTGCCTTATTTAACTGGCACCTACTGTCGCGGCTTCCAATATCTGCTATTTCCGCATCCACATTCCTCTGGTGCTCTGTATATAGAGTAATACTTTTTTCAAAACGCTTCTGTACAATATCCTGCTGTAAATCATATTCTTTCTGTGCTGCTTTAAGCATAGATGCCAGCTCTTTCTCTTGGTTTTTATATGCTGGATCTTCCTGCATTTTTTTAATTTGTGTTATTTTATCATTAATCAGATCCAAATCCTGTACCGCATTAATAACTTCATCTAAATCCCTAAGCACAGCATGGCTAAATAAATCCCTGCCCTCAGAATTAACCTTTAGCCTCTGGTTAAAGTTAATTGTATAATTAATATCTTGCTGGTGGGATTCAAATTCTACATCAATGGTAGTGCCGTCTGCTTCATACCTAGTACAGTCAAAATAATGCTCTGGGCGTAAATCT
This sequence comes from uncultured Lachnospiraceae bacterium, assembly GCA_910577045.1. Classification (GTDB taxonomy): domain Bacteria; phylum Bacillota; class Clostridia; order Lachnospirales; family Lachnospiraceae; genus RGIG8607. Next base: position 64,988 of record CAJTLB010000005.1, read on the forward strand.
CCTTTTTCAAAACCCTCTTTATAATACTCTACGGAAATCTCTTTATTTCTCATATTTTGATATTGTGTAACGCCAAATATCATTTCCCCTGAATCTGCAAGAAAATAAATTTCATTATCCCCTGGCTTATAAGGGTTTACTTGCGCCCCTGTTTCATCTACATAATTCCCGTTTGTATCAGGGGAAATTACCTTAACTGCTGTAGCAGTACCGTCTATTTTCACTACTGGGGCCTCTGCTGCCCCTGCTGTATTTCCTGCCGCTGTCTTTGGTGTTAATTTATCATATGCTAAACGGATTCTATGGATATCCGTTTTATCTGTTGGCATATCTTTTGCGTCAATCTCTACAAGAGGGTCTGCTGTTACATCTACACCATCAAACACCTTACTAATTGTATCAAAATCCGAAAATGTAAAATTCTCTTCTATTTTATATTTTACTGTTTTATCAGTTGAGGAAAACGTCATATCAGTATCTGTCTTATAGCCGGAGAAAATTCTCCTTCCACCATAATCTTGGTTTGCATCATGAAAAACAGTGTCACGGAATCCCTTTAATGTCTTAACAATTGCCTCACGGTCATCTAAAAAGTTTGTATCATTGGAGCCTTGGTTTATATACTTTGTCATATCCGAAAGGGTGCCGCTTACGCCATCTAATATTTCTTCTGTCAACTTTAGCCACGCATCTGCATCTGGTATATTTTTTTCCAAATATTGTGCCATTTCTGCAAGCTGGCTCCGAAAACGAAGTGCCCTTACCGCAATAACCGGATCGTCAGATGGCCTTTGGATTTTTTTCCCAGTAGCTTCTTGTGTATTATACTTATCTACATTTAACTTATTCTGGTTAATATGGGATAAGGTATTATTAATCATCATTCCATTTGTTATTCTCATTACTTAAAACCCTCCTATAAGCCAGTCTGGTTAATCAGTTTGTCATATAATTCATTCATTACGCTGATTACCTTAGAAGCAAGCTCAAACGCATGTTGATATTTCACTAATGCAACTGCTTCTTCTTCTTTATCTACACCCATAACAGACAACCGTTGGTTAATAATAGAATCCCCGATATTTTCATGGTTTTCCATCATGCCCTTTGCAGCAGTAGAGTCAACCGAAGATACAGATACTAGAGCCTGCATTTGTTCCTCTGGCATACCACCACGGAATGTCTTTTTTGCACGTAAATCCTTTAACGCTTCTGCAATATCTGGTGTATCCACGCCACTTGAATAAATACTTTTCCCAGAGCTTAACATATCATTATGCAAAACTAAATCTGGGTTTACACAAATATTGCCCGCTGTTACATTATCTGCAATACAGCTAACAATATCATATCTTTCCACTGTGCCGCCATTATTCATAATAGCATCTTTCACATCTTGGTCGCTCATTGCCCCTGGCTTAATATTATTCGCCCTTTTATAATTCTCAATATCTTTTGCCATTATTTCATCTGCAGAGGTTACTGTTACAGTTGTCTTATATTTTCCAAAACCGTCTTCATTATTGTCCATTTTTTGCTTCATTTCATCTACTGACATATCTTTAATCGTAAAAAATGGCACTTCCTCTGTTGTATTCCCGTTTAAATCTTGGCCGCCTGCAGTCATATGTATGGTATTAAACTGTTTGGTATACTCTGAAAGGAACGCATTTGTCTGTTCCATATAATAAGGTATTCCCTTATAATCAACAGCTTGCCCAATTTTATCTCCATTTGCATCTAGTGGAAAATCTGGCTTTACTAGGTTATCACCATCTCTAATCTGTAAATACCCCATTAATTCTCCACTTAACTTTTCATTATAACTATCAAAATTTAATCCTGTATCCCATTTAATATCATATAACCCATATAAATCTGTCCCATGGCGCCGTTCACTAGATTCTCTTGCCTGTACAGAAAGGGTATGGTAATTCGTCCCATATACTAAGCTTTGGTTATTAATTTTAATATCATAATACGAACTTCCTGTTGGTGAAACGGTTTCTTTTACAGTAACTCCCACCAGACCTGAAAGCTCATCTACCAGGGTATTCCTCTTATCCCTTAGATCGTTGGCAGTGCCGCCATTCATCTCCAATACACTAATCTGCCCATTTAAAGAGGCTATATTCGATGAAATAGTATTTACCCTGTCTATTACCATTTTAATATTTGTATTTACTTCATCCTGGTATTGTTCCAAATTCTCTGCAACATTATTAAAATAATCTGCCAAAGACTGCCCAGACATAATTACCTGGTTTCGAATAGACTGCTCAGAAGGCGTGGAAGAAAACGCATCTAGGGCATTACAAAACTTTCCATAATAAGTCGTAAAACCTGCATCTGTCAATTCGTTAAAATATAAATCTTCTATTTCCTTGCCATACTGCCTTTTTACAGTATACTCACCGGTAATTTTATTATTATTCCAATATTTATAGTCATAATAAGAGTCCCTTACCTGTTTTACATCAATAACAGCAACACCGCTTCCTGCCATGCCGTATGACGAATAGACACGTAGCGCATTATCTGCTGTTGCTTCTACTTGCTGCCTAGAATATCCGTCTGTTTCTATATTTGCAATATTGTGTGATGTTGTATTTAATGCAATATTTGCTGCATTTAGCCCACTAGAGCCTATGGTTAAACCAAAAAATGTAGATGGCATATTTTCACCGCTTTCTTTCCTATAATCTTGTTACAAGATGCTCTAACATCTCGTCTATTACATTAATATATCTTGAAGAGGCATTATAAGCTGCCTGGAATTTAATCAGGTTTGTTAATTCTTCGCTATCAGAAACTCCCATTATACTTAAACGTTCATCATTTACCCCATTTGTCAAATCGGTTTGATAATTAATCATATTATCATACATATTTCCTGCATTTGCAATCTGGCCTGTAAATTCTGTATAATATTTCATAAAACTTCTCTGCGTATTATAATCTGGCGTTAGTTTCATGCTAGCAGAATTCCACGCCTCCCCTAAAGCTTCCGCACGGGCACGGTCTTCCCCGCCATCTTTTGTACTTAATGGTATTTTTGTGTAATCATGCAACACTTCTTCATTTAAACTAATATTACCAAGTGTATATAAGGACTCTGTGCCAAAAACACCATAGTCATTAAATACCATATAATCTTTTCCGTTAATATTTATTTTACTATAACGTTCTACATCATCTCTTACAAACAGTTCTGTCCCTTGTACCTCACTGTTTTCTCCCCGTCCATAGCCAGCATTCTCTGCATCAAAAAATAAAGTATCCTTTGTAATTGTCCTTGTTTTTCCACTAGCATCTACATAAGTCTGCCCAATCAAATTATCTCCTGTTTTTGCCTGTAAAGAAGCAGCATCAATATTAGGGCACAGAATATCGTTTATAGATTCTACAATAGAATTTACTAATTGATCAAACTCTGCCATTACTGTTTTTATGGAAGATGGTTCAATCTCCTTTTGGTAAGTTACTAAATCCTTTTTATAAGCATTACTATTTTTCCCTCCAACATAGTCAGCAGGATTTGGCAATGGTGTCCCTTCATATTGCGCAATTTTTAAAGCCCTTTTATATGCGGCGCTCTCTGTCCCATCTGGATTCCCAGCCGCATCTTTTCCATCATAATCGCTTGAATCTGGAATATCTGTATAGTTTGCGGTGCAATTTCCTCTTGCAAGCAATGTGGCGCGCAAGGAACCTATATCATTATTTTCTTTGGTAGATACTTTTGTAGTTAAATTATATACTGGATTATCCTTTAAATAAGGCCAAACAGGTGTTAAAAGTACAGAATCCTTATCAGTATCCAACATTTTTGTCCCCATATGGTATACATTGGATTCACTAACAAAATCTACCCCTTCTACTTTTACTGTTACAATGCCGCTTGTTGGATCTTCATTATAACGGATATTTACCATTCCACTTAATTCATCTAGGGCATTATCTCTTTGATCTCTTAAATCATTTGCATTTTCAACGTCTCCTGCCTCTGCCCTGCTGATTTTTTTATTTAATTCATGGATTTTATTTCCCAAAGCATTTATTCTGTCTACCTGGTTCTGGACTTGCTTATTTAAGGTATTTTGATATTCTTCCAAATTGTGGTAAATAGAATTTGCCCGCCTTATAAACGCATCGGAACTTTGTACTAACAATGCCTGTTTTACCTGGCTTGTTGGCTCTTTTACTACTTCTTGCACAGCATAACGTAAATCTTCCAAATATTGTTGGAATTTCACGCCATCCATTTCCCCAAAAACTTCTTCTACCTCATCAATAGCCCTCATTTGTGCTTCATAAAACTCACGCCTCCCATTTTCCTGGCGATATGCTTTATCTAACAATCTGTCGCGGACCCTCCGTACTGCGGTTAAATCCACCCCAATACCAATCTGATCGTATGACATGCTTCTTCTGCCAACTGTCTTATAGCTGGAATCGGAAAAAAATGGTTGTTGCCTTACATAACCAGGCGTATTGACATTTGCCAGGTTATGTGATGTTGCATTAATGGCATTCTGGCTTGATCTCAATCCTGAAACCCCAACCATAAGTGATGTAAATCCTCCCATATTATGCTAATCCTTTCTGTAAATTCTATTTATAAAGACATTTCTTCATATTTAGCGATTACTTTTGCTGCAAAACTATCTGCATTTACCTGGTAAGTGCCAGATTCTATCCCAGCTTTTAACTCTGCCACCCTATCCATACGGATATCAGGAATTGCTGCAAGGGCTTGCCTTGCTGTCTGGTAATCCTTCCCTGCGCTAGAAATAGTAAGTTCATCCCTAGAAGCAGCCTTTGTAGCCTCCTTTGCCCTTGCCTTCTGTTCTGTTTGGTATATCTGCCCAATCTTATTATAAGCCTCAACTCTCATATTCCCTACCTCCTTTTACTGTCTAGTGTCAAATGCCCCTCTACGGATAATATGCTCTTCCGTATTCGCAGCCGTTTTGTCATAATTTGCTGTAATTGGCGCCTGCCGCATACTATTTAACAGTGTAATATCAAAATTTACCAAATCCAATGCCTCTTTTAAAAGCCCTTGGTTCATATCATTAATCCTTGCCATCTGTGTCATAGTATCGTGCAGTTTGTCATGGATTATACAAAGCCTTTCCTTTACTGCTGGCTGGCTGTCCATTAATTCAATTAACCTTGTTATGGTAAGCGTCTCCACTGGGCGGTTAATTACTGTTGCAATATCTTTTGTGTATTCTACCCGTTTTTTATCCAGCGGGGCAATGCGGTCAACCACTAATTGTTCCTGCTCCACCAGTTTCTGGAGGGCATCAATGTCATTCCGAATAATGGTTCCCGTTTTTTCCTTAGCAAGCTTTAACAAACTTTGATATTCCTCGTTTTCCTTTTCCAGAGTATCCATTAATTCATCAATTAACCCTGCCATTTTCCACCTCTCCATTTTGCTTGATTTAGTACACCTACTTATTTTATCGGTCATTTCTCCTAGAACATTAGAGTAATTTTCATTTTTGTGGGATGCTGTTTACAACAAACACACTAAAAAAACAAATAAAATAGGGCAGATGCTAAACTTGGCACCTGCCCTATTGCGTTTATATTTTCTTATCTTTTATCATCCCGCACAAATCTCATTTTCCCTTTTGAGGAAGTCTGTGGTTGTTGCTGTGTCAATGTTACCTTTGGCTTCTCATAGGCATTACCTAAATTATGTGCCATTTCTTCCTTACATCTATTACAATATTTACCAGTCGTAATAGGCACGCCACACATAACACATTCAATACCGGAACCTTCTGCATTGGTAAAAATTAGCCGTTCTTCCCTAACCCATTGTTTTAGCTGTTCTACGGATACTTCCATTTCCCTGGATACTTCCATAATGCTAACATTTGGATGATCTCGTATATAACTTCTAACCTCTGCAAACTTATCTTCAAGTTCTTTCTCACAATCTGGACAAATTCTTCTTGAAGAAGTCTGCTGGAATATTCTCCCGCATTTTTTACAATTCACAATATTTAATGCCATAGTTACCTCCTTCTTAGATGCCACTTCCAATACACAGACACAACAGATATATTTGCTCCACCCCACCTTTTTTTAACACGGTTGCACATGCGTCTGCTGTACTTCCTGTTGTATAAATATCATCCACTAAGATTATTTTCTTATATTGTACCATACTTTTCTTCAGGTGAAAAGCATCTTGTAAATTTTTTAATCTATCTTTTGTACCAAGTGCTTTTTGTGCTTTTGTTTTTTTTGCCCTAAAAAGAAATTTTTCTTCTACATATAGCCCTGTATATTCTGCCAAACTATAGGCAATTAATGCAGCCTGGTTATACCCTCGTTCTAAATAACGGCTTTTATGTATTGGGACAGGGATAATTGCCTCTGCTTCCCATCTTTTTATTTGTTTCTGGTAAGCAGCCGCCAGTTCTTTCCCATAAAATCTAGCATATTCTTGCCGATTTTTATATTTAAAAGCTTCTATTGACTTTTTCATGGCTTCGTTATAAGAAAATAATGCCCTGCCTTCTGTATAAAAATGCCTAGTTTTCTGGCAGTCATAGCAATATTCCTCTTCTTCCCGCAATATTTCTTTCCCACACTGCTTACAACATGGCTGTTTAATATATGGAAGCTTTTCCCTACAGCCCACACAAATTTGTTCTCCCTTTGGCATAACAATCTTATCACAGATAGGGCACCTTGCTGGATAGATAAAATCCAATATTTCTTCTATAACCTTTATTTTGCCACCTTCCTATCCTTTAAGCATCTAATGCTACTAATTCTTGTATCCTATTGCACAACCCAGAATAGCGTTTTTGCTCCTTTTGGTTTTCTGCCATTTCATAAAAAGTTTCTTTACTTCCTACTAAACAAACACATTTTTTTGCCCTTGTTACTGCTGTATACAATAAATTCCGGTTCATTAACATCTGTGGGCCTGTCAGTAAAGGCAAAATTACAGCAGGATATTCGCTCCCTTGGGATTTATGGATTGTAATTGCATATGCCAATTCTAGCTCTTCTAATTGTTTATAAGAATATTCCACAAACCGCCCTTCATCAAATTCTACTGTCAATATTTCCGAAAATTCATTGATTTCCTTTATAATTCCTGTATCCCCATTAAAAATTCCCATGCCTTTATCTACAACAATCCCATTTTTCCCCCTTATTTCCCATTCAAGCTGGTAATTATTTTTAATCTGCATTACCTTGTCGCCTTCCCTAAATAGGCTGCCAGCCTGTTCTTTTTCCTTTTTTTCTGTAGAAGGGGGATTTAAGTATTGTTGTAAAATCTCATTTAAACGTTCTACCCCAAGTTGTCCTTTCCTCATTGGCGTTAATACTTGAATATCTAATTCTTTAGCATTTACATAATGAGGCAGCTTTTTTTGGATTAATGTAATAATTACGCTAATAATCACGTTTGCCTCATCCCGCTTTAAAAACAAAAAATCCTTACTATTGTTATCTAATGCAACCTTTTCCCCTTTATTAATTTTATGTGCATTTAATACAATATCGCTTTGCCCTGCCTGCCGGAATATCTTTGTTAAACGTACAACCGGGAACGCACCAGAACGGATAATATCCTTTAATACATTCCCTGGCCCCACAGAAGGGAGCTGGTTCACATCGCCTACTAAGATTAACCTAGTCCCAACACTAACTGCTTTTAAAAGTGAATTCATAAGCCCGATATCTACCATAGACATTTCATCAATAATAATAACGTCTGCTTCTAATGGATTCTGCTCATTCCTTTCAAATATAGCCATAGAAGCAACTTCCCTGCTTCCTCCATTTAATTCCAAAAGCCTATGGATTGTCTTTGCCTCACAGCCGGTAGCTTCTGTCATCCGTTTCGCTGCCCTTCCTGTCGGGGCTGCTAATAACACTTCCATCTGCTCTGACTCAAAATACCGGATAATTGCATTAATGGTTGTTGTTTTTCCTGTGCCAGGCCCGCCAGTTATTACCAAAAGGCCATATTTTACTGCTTCTATTACAGCCTCCCTCTGTAAATTATCCAGCTCAACCCCTGTTTCCTGCTCAATGTTATCCAGCCTTTTTTTTATAGCATCCTCCGAGACCTTTTCCTCAATATTTAAGTCATACAATAACCTTGCTGAATTTAATTCCATATAATAATACGCAGCAGCATATACTAATTTCTTTTCTTCTATTTCTTTTAATACAATCCGTTTCTCTATTGCTAAATCCATCACATGTTTCTCTATAGAATCAATCTGCAGGTTTAATAGGCTCCCTGTATAAGCTGTTAATTCTTCCAATGGAAGGTAAACATGCCCTGAGGCAGCAGCCTGCATTAAACTATATAAAATCCCACTTTTAATCCGAAAATCAGAATCTGCGTGGATCCCAACTTTAGCGGCAATCTCGTCTGCTATACGGAAACCTACCCCATGGATATCATCTGCCAAACGATAAGGGTTTTGCTTTAATACGGTATATAATCCCGGCCCATACTGATTATAGATTTTTACTGCAAGGTTAGCCCCAATCCCATATCCTTGTAAAAAGATCATTGCCTTGCGCATATCCTTTTTTTCTTGTATTTGATCCGCAATTTCCATTGCTTTTTTTTGGCTAATCCCTTTAATCTCTGTTAGGCGTTCTGGTTCTTCTTCTATAATACGGAATGTATCTTTTTTAAATCTCCTTACAATCCTTGATGCCATTACTGTGCCAATGCCTTTTATTGCACCTGACGCCAAATATCTTTCTATTGCTGTTATATCCTCTGGGGCCTTTATCTCATATTTACTAATCTTTAACTGCTCCCCATATACTGGATGTGCCGTATAATCTCCTTCCGCTTCTAAACATTCTCCCTCGCCAATATACTGGAAAGTGCCTACGCAAGTCACTTCTTCTCCCTTATGCACCAGCGTCAATACGGTATATCCATTTTCTTCATTTCGGTACACTATTTTTTCTACATATCCTTCTATTACTGCCATATTAGGGAATTCCTTTTTTATTATAAAATAAACATAAAGACTCTTGCCAACATTTATACCACATAAAAGCTGACAAAAGCCTTATCCATTATTTATAAGCCATAATTTATTTTCATCTGCTCAAAAAGCTGTTTTGCAAGCCCAAGCTGCCCACTCTCTGAAGCCTGTTTTGCATATTCTTGGTACATATTACTTTCAAACATATCTAACGCTGATGCAGAGCTGCTTTTTTCTTTTGGCACAGTCGCTGCCATTGCTTTAAACATCTGCTCTACAAAATATGCCTCAAACTCTTTACATGCCTCATAAAGTTCCGCCTCTGTCGCATTTGAAAAATCCTTTTTTGCTGTATTTGAAGCAGAGGTTCCATTTGCTTGGTTTTTTACATTATCTAAATAGGCACTTGTATAACCTGTTAATGCATCCATTCCTGTCATAATACCTGCCTCCTATCCATTATAACACTACTTATCTACGTAACTGGTTTGCCTGGCTTAACATATCATCTGATGCCTGAATCGCCTTAGAATTCATTTCATATGCCCTTTGGGCTATAATCAGATCTACCATTTCATCTGCTACTTGTACATTAGAAGCCTCTATGTAACCCTGGCGCAGCTCACTCCTTGTAAGCTCTTTATCCTCACCCTCCATCTTTGGTGCCCCAGACGCATCTGTTTCTTTATATAAACCAGACCCTTCTTTATATAAGCCTGCCGGATTTGGGAACTGCACTAAACTCAGGGTAATCCCCATGCCTGCTGGGTTCCCGCTGTCATCTGGATAACATAATTCCCCTGTAGTAGAAACCGTAATTTTTGCTGTATCCAAGCTAGAATCAAAAACAATTGTCTTTCCATTAGTATCCAGCACTGGCCTTCCTTCTTGATCGGTTAGCATCGTCCCTGTCCTTGCCATAGAAATTCGGAAAGAACCATTCCTTGTATAATAAGTCCCGCCATCTGCGCCTTGCACCCGGAAAAACCCTTTTCCATTAATTGCAAAATCAAAGGTATTTTCTGTAGCACTAAAATTTCCTTGGCGGAAAATACTGGTAATCGCTGAATTCCTAACACCAAGGCCAACCTGTGCCCCGACTGGCTTTGTTTCCCCATTTTTTGTGGTTGTTTTTGCCTGGATTGTCTGATATAAAAGATTTTTAAATTCTGCCTCTTCTGTTTTATATGCCGCTGTATTTACATTTGCTAAATTATTTGCTATTACATCTACTGTTGTTTGCTGGGTCTTCATACCAGAAGCCGCAGTCCACAAAGAACGCATCATATTATTTTTCCACCTTTCTATTTACTTTCTGCGATTATAGGCTGCCTAGATTAACATCTTTTTCCAATGTCTGATCTGCTGCCTGCACAAACTTCTGGTTAGCCTCAAACGCACGGGAAATTGTAATCATTTCTACCATTTCACTAATAACATTCGCATTAGAAGCTTCCAAATATCCCTGTTCAATCGTATAGGAGCCTTTTTTCTCTGTATAACCCTCTACCTTGTCATACATATTCTCGCCATATTTTTTCAGATAGTTATAATCTTCAAAATCTACAATTTTTACTTTATCCACTATCTCCTTATTTTGGAAAATATTGCCCATTTTATCTATAGTAGTTTCAGCAGTTAAGGAAAGCTTAATATTCCCATTCTGCCCTTGCACAAAATCCCCATCCTTGGTTACTAAATATCCATCCTTGGTCAGAGTAAATGAGCCGTCCCTTGTATATTTATAAGACTGCACATCTGCCTTATTTGTAAAGGAAATTTCAAAAAATCCTTCCCCAGCGATTGCCAGATCAAATGTATTTTCTGTACCTTTTAAGTTCCCTTGGGTAAAATCAGTATAATTTTCCCCAATCTTCACGCCAAGGCTAACCTTGCCAATCCGTTTATCAATATAATCTTCAGAGCCATCCTTTACCTTAATCGCGAACATTTCATCAAACGCCTTGGCTGTTACGCCTTCTTTTTTAAACCCTGTAGTCGCTGAGTTTGCCAGATTATTTGTAATCGTATCCAGCCTATGCTGCTGGTTCAATAATCCTGTATAGGCAGTATATAATCCTCTTACCATATTTTATTCCTTTCTGCTTGCCTAAAAGCCTAATCTCTTTTACCACTTGAAAATTCTATAAACTTGCCTGTCCCAATTGCAACAGCAGTCATTGGATCTTCTGCAGTCATTGTATTAATGCCTGTTTTTTCCTCAATTAATTCCTCTAGCCCTTGAAGCAGGCATCCGCCTCCTGTTAATACTATCCCTCTATCTGCAATATCTGCTGCAAGTTCCGGCGGAGTTTTCTCCAATACACTGTGTACAGCTTCCACAATCTGGGACGTTGTTTCCTTTAAGGCTTCCTCTGTCTCCTCTGATGTAACTGTAATTGTCTTTGGAAGGCCTGTTACCAAATTCCTTCCCCTTACATCTAAGGTAGCAACTTCTGGCCTTCTATATGCAGAACCTATCTTTATCTTAATTTCTTCCGCTGTACGCTCTCCAATTAAAAGATTATGTTTTTTCCGCATATAACGCACAATTGCTTCATCAAAATCATCGCCTGCAATTTTAATGGAAGTGCTAACTACTGTCCCGCCAAGAGAAATAACGGCTATATCTGTTGTCCCACCGCCAATATCTACAATCATATTCCCACATGGCTTTGCAATATCAATCCCTGCCCCAATTGCTGCAGCAATCGGTTCTTCAATAATGGTCACTTCCCTTGCGCCTACTTGGTAGGTTGCGTCTTCTACTGCTTTCTTTTCTACTTCTGTTACACCGCTTGGGACACATACGCTAATACGCGGCTTTTTAAAAGTCCGTTTCCCAAGCGCCTTGCGGATAAAATGTTTTAACATTTTCTCTGTTACTGTATAATCCGAAATAACACCCTGGCGGAGGGGGCGGACTGCTACAATATTTCCTGGGGTACGCCCAATCATTAACCTTGCCTCTTCCCCTATTGCCTTAATTTTATTCGTATCTCTATCAAATGCCACTACAGATGGCTCTTTCAATACAACGCCCTTGCCTCTTACATAAACCAGAATACTGGCGGTCCCCAAATCAATCCCAATGTCTGTTGATAACATGTGAATCCCCTTTCTAAATTTCCATCATCTTTCATTATATACAATTTATTCCGATTTTAAAAGAACTTTCTCAATTATTTTTTTTATTACTCTAAAAAACCAAAGGAATTCCTCTTCCCAGACACGTTCTTGTCCAATTTCCTGGAAACATAAAAACCCCTGTTTCCCTTCCCATTCTATTGGCATGATTACCGCAGCACTGGCATATAAATCACTCATGGTATCCAGCCACTCCTTTGGGACATGGATACTATTTAAAACAATTATCTCTTGTCCTCTTAACAAAGCCTCTGGGTTAGGCAAGGCTTGTACCGAATACATTTCCTGTTCCATTTGGTTCCATGGGGCCTCCTGGGTTATCCACGAAACCACGCACCGGGCATAAATACTATTTGGAACAGCTTCATATAATGTACACCTGCCACTATTAGAAGTTTCTCCTGCCTTTTTTAATATTAATGACAATTTCTCTTTTTTTGTCATATCTTCCATTTCATCATATAGTTCCAAAAGCTTCTCTTGCATTAATACTCTTTTTTGCAGGCGGTAGCGTTCAAACGCATACCCCTTTACTGACAACTGCCCTATATGATGGCTATAATGTTCTGATATTGTTTCTGACATAATCCGCATAAATTCGAGTATCCGCAGGATATCTTCCGTACTTTTCCCGCTTAAACAGCAGACAATCCATGTTGCCACATATTCTTCCTTATAAAATACTGGGACTCCCGAAATCCTAATCCCTGGGCTCTGCATTGATAAAATCACATTCCGCTGCCCTGTATCTAAAATACCTTCTAACCTGTCAATTTTTTTGCGGAAACTTTGGAGCTCTGCCAAATCATAAAAGATGCCTTCCTCTTCTTTCGGCCCTGTCATATGGGTATAAAAATAATAATCTCTTCCTATTAAAGCAACATGGATCCCATATATTTCGGAAAACGCTGCCTGCAACGTTTCAAGCCTCTGTTCCTTAATAAAATCAATTAGGTTTTCCTTAAATCCTTTTTGGGATGAAGTTTCCATATAAGCAATTAATTCCTTTTGGATTGCCTCTTGGTTGTTTAAAAGAATCCGTTCTCTTTCTTTATTTTTATGGATATTGCGGATAAGAGTCTCTACATGTGCTGATTCTCCATTATTATCTACAATATAACAAGAATCTGCTTCTACCCAGATAATCTTCCCTTCCTTTGTAACTATCCGGTACTCTTGTACTAAATTTCCTTCTGCACGCAGGAGGAATTGGCATCCTTCCTGGTTGACGCGGGCCCTATCTTCCTCCAAAATCAAATCTAACCATGCAACACTTCCATCTAAAAACTCATCTGAGCTATATCCATACTTCTGCACATTTGCAGAAATACACTCCAAACGAGAATCTCCTTCCTCATTTTTCATCTCCCATATTATCATTGTACAATCATGACGGAGTAACATATTTCTCCATAAAAGAAGCCATTCTGACATTTGTTCCATCATTCCACCCCACTCTCTTCTGTATCATCAATGTTCTACCCTAAATTGGTTCGATGTCTCCTTTAGATGTTCCACAACCTTATGTAATTGCTCAATACTCCCTTTCATACTATTTACTGAGCTAAGGTTTGAGCCTGCTGCATCTTTTACTGATAATACGGTAGAAGCTGCCTCTTCTACCCCTGCCATCTGTTGTTGCGAAATAGCAGCAAACGTCTGTGCACTTTCATCTACCTGCTTAATATCTAACAAAATTCCCTTAATCCTATTATTAATATTATCTACGGCATCTGCTATTACACCAAAACTTTCTGTTGTCCTATCTACAACCGTAACACTTAACTGGATTCTTTCTACATTTTCTTTTGTTTGTAAAACTGTAGTGCCAATAATCTGCTCTACTTCTTTAATTAGCCTTGCAATATCTTGTGCGGAATTAGAAGAATTATCTGCCAGGTTTTTAATTTCCTCTGCCACTACTGCAAACCCCCTGCCTGCCTCGCCTGCCCTCGCTGCTTCAATAGAAGCATTTAACGCAAGCAAATTTGTCTGGGAAGCAATATTTTGTATCACAGATATAATATCACTAATCTTAGCTGTCAGCACCTCTGATTCTTTTACTGTCTCAGAAAGCTCCATAACAGCTTCCTTTACCCCTAAAATCTCCTTTGCAACTGCCTGGATGTCAGCCTGTCCTGTATGGGTTGCTTCCATAGTAGACTCCAAGGCCCTTCCCGCATTCTCACTCTTATCTAAAATGCCGCCTACTGCTTCATTTACCTTTTCTGCCATTTTTGCAACTGTAGAAGCTGATATAGAAAGCTGTTCCATTGTATCAGAAATCATTTCCGATGACTGGTTAATAGATCCTGTCTGCCCTTCTAAAACTTCTGATGCGTTCCTACATTCTTCTGATTCTCTTTCTAGTTCGTCTACCGCGCTCTTAATATCTGTTACCACTCTCCTAATACTAGATACGCTTCCATTTACAGACTGTACCATAGTACCTATCTCTGTCCGGTTACGTATAGAAAGGCTTTCTGTTAAATCCCCTTCCGCTATTTTTTTCATATAATGGTTGACACGGATAATTGGCTTTGTAATTCGGTTAATTACTAAAATTAATACCACCATTAATAAAACCATAGCAATTACAAAACAAATGGCGGAGGCCTGCCCTAACCTGATACAATCCTCAAAAATAGTACTTTCTGGAATGGCTACAAGAAGCTTCCATCCAAATCCCCCTATCTCCTGTACAGCTACTAGGGAATTTTGGCTGTCTAAAAGATAACTGCCTTTCACATCGCCTGATCCTATATCTGCTGCAAGCCCTGGATATACAGCAGATAATGCCTTATTCTTCTTATCTGCATCAGTTGCACTAATGATATCGCCCTTTTGGTTTATTAAAATAGCCTGCCCATCCATTAAATTCATAGCAGCCAATTTTTGATCTGCCTTAGCCAATGAAATATCAGCAGCTAACACGCTAAACTCATCTTTTAATAAACATGAAATAGTAAAAAATACTTCCCCTTCTGCCCCTATATAGGTATCCAAATATTGGATTCCCGGATTTTCTTCTGCTTTTTTATACCATTCCATATTAGCAATATCTGTCATTTCTTTTCTGTTATTTTTTGAAAGCCCAGGATAAATTAAAAAATTATCCATATATCCCACATATACTCCATTAGGGATACTTTCAAAATTACTTTGTACACTTTCCAGATATGTAGTCCTTGCTGCTTTTGATGGCCGTTCATTTAAATAACTCTCACAAGTCTGCATACTATACACATTTAATTCTATCCAGCTTTCTAACCCTGTCTTCCCTTCCGCAGAAACACTTTCCAGCCATCTACTATCTGCTTCATACAAAGAAGTATATGCCATAAAAAGGCTAATACTTGATAATGCCAGCATAGCAACCCCTGTTAAAAGCCCCACTGTCAGAAGTAACTGATTGCGAATCTTACCTGTACGCCTTTTTTGTACCCTCTCTTTTCCCATATCCCGTTTCCTCCCGAAATTCGACATAAAACCTTCTACCCCATACATAAAATCAGTATAGCATTTTTTGTTTTAAAAAGAAAGAGGCTCCTTTCATATTTATATAGATTTTATACTTTATTGTAGAGCATACTTATCCCATTTCTGGCATACATTGTAAAAACAAATATATCAGAGGTTTCTTTTGAAAAGCTACATTGAAGAACGGGCTGTGGAAATAGCCAACTATATTATTGATAACAGCGCAACTGTGCGCCAGACAGCTAAACAGTTCGGCATTAGTAAAAGCACTGTACATAAGGATATGACAGAACGGTTAAGTGAATTAAACCCCGCCTTGGCAGGACAGGTACGCCAAGTTTTGGATGTCAATAAATCGGAACGCCATATCCGGGGCGGTATGGCTACCAGAGAAAAGTATCTATCCAAACACAGAGAAATGTGATATGCTGTTATCAAACAAAAGAAAAGAGGAATATTATGTACCATTACAATTTTTTTCAATGGATAATGTTTTTCTTTGTTTATTGCTTCTTTGGCTGGTGCATTGAGTCCACCATTGTATCAATAAGCAAACGCCAATTGGTGAACCGGGGATTTTTACAGATCCCTATGCTTCCACTCTATGGGACTGGGGCAGTCTTAATCTTATTTCTTACTATTCCTGTTAAGGAAGTCCTTTGGCTGGTTTATCTAATAGGGGCCATAGGTGCTACTATTTTAGAATATATTACTGGCTGGGCAATGGAATCTTTATTTAAAATGAAATACTGGGATTATAGCAACCAAAAATTCCAGCTACATGGGCGGATTTGTTTAACCTCTTCTTTATTCTGGGGGGTTTTGTCTGTTGCCCTAACGGAATATATTCATCCGCCAATAGAACAATGGATACTACGCATTAACCCGGCAGTACTTATTGCTGTCACTTGTATTTCTACCTGTATTATGCTTGTGGATACCATTGTTTCTGCCAAAGCAGCACTCGATTTAGCAAAGGTATTAGAACACTTATCTGTTGTCAGGGATGAAATCGAACACCTGCGCCTTCAATTAGATGAGCTCAAGGAAAATGCCCAAGAACATACAGAGCTTATCCGAAAGCGTTTAAATGAACTTTCTGAACAGCGTGAAGCAGAGATATCTCATCTTGGCTTCTTTAAATTCCATCTATTAAGAGGGCATCCTAGCTCCTATTCTAAAAAATTCAATACTACGCTCCACGAACTGAAGGAACGCATCTATAACAAAAAAGGATAGCCATCAAAGCTATCCTTCTGTTTTTTCTTTATATTGCAATATAGACTTAATTTCGGGGGGATAGAGGGAGTACTCCAGGAGCACTCCCTCCAGAGTTATGAAAATGTTAAGTTATCATATCACCTCTAAGTGATATACCTATATCATAATAGATAAATGTGTACATAGTTTGTACGTTCTCTTAATAAATCATAAAATCCATTAAGAAATCCTTCTGAAAAATAAAATATTTCTAAATTTCTACTGCTTGTTCTAACAAAAAATCTAGAACCTTATTATAGAGAATACTTTTTCTTACCGATTCTTCTCCACCATAATTTTTTATCCATGTCTCTCTATCTTGTCCACTTTGATTTGCCGCGTGGTCTACTTCCTCATTAAACTCTTCTTCGCTTACTGTAATTTTTTCAGCCTTTGCTATCATTGCCAATGTCATATCACGGGCTGTCTGTTGCTGCCCATATGTTTGGCACTCTTTATTAAATTCCTCTTCTGTAATACTAATTGTAGAAAGAAATGTTTTTAAATCCATGCCATAATAAAGGGTTGCCATTGTCTCATAATAACTTTTCATTTCATTGGCATATGCTTCTACTTCTTCTTTTGGATAACCACTTATTTTTGTATTTGCCTGGATAATCTCCCAAATTGATGATAGTTTTTTGCTGTCTGCCTCTGTCTGCAATTCTTCCCGGACGCTTTCCCTATAAGCTGCTATATTTTCGTAAGAAGTATTTGCCGCTACTACCTCATCTGTAAGCTCTGGCCCTACAATTCCATTAATCCCATTTACTGTTACAGTAAAAACAACTTCTTTCCCTGCTAAATCTGGGTTTTTTTCATATGGGTCTGGGAACCTTAAATTCAAATCCACTGTTTCCCCTATTTTTACCCCAATCAGGCCATCTTCAAAACCATCAATAAAACTATGGGAACCAATGGCTAGCTCCTGCCCATTTGCTGTGCCCCCATTAAATGCCACACCGTCTAAAGTCCCAGCATAATCAATATTTACCGTATCCCCTAACTGGACTTCTTCCCTAAACCGTGAAGTTAAGGCTGTCTCTACTTCTTCCTCTGTTGGATCAGGAACAGCCGTAATTTCAATCCCTTTATATTGCCCTAACGTTACATATTTCGAGTAATCTGCACTCCCTTTTCCACCACAGCCTACCAAAAGCATTACTACACATAAAGCTGCTGCCACTACTTTCTTTTTATTTTTCATAATATCTCCTCAATCGTTTTATTTGTTACTATTCTACTAAATATTGTTTAATCTTTGTAACTAATGCCTCATACTCTGTATCTGCAAGCTGTTTTTTGCCTGGGTTCATCTCAAATACGCCACCCCATTCATAACCATCTTTATACTTTGGCACCAGATGGAAATGCAAATGGTGGCCTGTATCACCATATGCCCCATAATTAATTTTATCTGGTGAAAAAGCTTTCTGTAATGCCCTAGAAACCTTTGCTATATCTGCAAAATAATCATTCCTGTCCTCATCTGAAAGCTCTGCCATATCCCCAATATGTGTTTTATGTGCTACAATTACCCTTCCCTTATGGCTCTGCTCTTTAAATAAATAAACCTTTGATGTTTTTAACTCACATATCTTAATGCCAAATTTCGCTACTAGCTCTCCTTCCATACAATATGCACAATTTGTATCTACTATCATATTTTGTTCCTCTCTTTTCCTTTTTATTCTCTTACTATTTTGTACCTTTTTACTAAACGTCAGGTTTTATTATACCTCTTTCTTCCATATTTGTGAACTACCAATTGTCTAAAGCCAATGGGCTTCCTGCTTCTAAGACCTCGCAACCTACTATCTCCACAGGCGTAAATTCGGGCTGAACCATCCCTATTGGTATTTTATTATCTTATGCTATCTGCTGTAATCCTTCTGCTAAAATATTCTTCGCAGCATTGATATCCCTGTCATGTTTTTTTCCGCAAATTGGACATATCCATTCCCTTACGGATAAATTTTTTGTTTTGACATTTTGATATCCACAGTCAGAGCATATCTGGCTGCTTGCATAGAAGGTATCTAGTTTGATATACTGTCTCCCATTCCACATCGCCTTATATTCCAACTGCCTTGTTAATTCGTACCACGACACATCGGATATGGATTTTGCCAAATAACGATTCTTTACCATCTTCTTTATCTGTAAGTTCTCTGAGACTATCACTTGGTTTTCGCTGATGATCCCATGGGACACTTTATGTAGATAATCTTTTCTGGTATTTCTTATTTTCTCATGGCATAATGCTATTTTTCTTTTCTGCCTGTAATAGTTATTGCTCCCTTTCTCTTTCTGTGCCAGCTTCCTTTGCAGCTTTGCCAGTTTTTTCTCATATTTTTTTATTGTTTGGGGATTTTCATACTTTTTCCCATCTGATGTAATACAGAAATCTTTTATCCCTAAATCCAGTCCTATCTCCTGCTTTGTATGTGCCATTTCCTCATGTTCCGTCTCCACCAGCACTGACACAAAATACTTTCCACCTGGCGCCTGGGAAAGTGTCGCTGATTTTATCTGTCCCGTAAATTCCCTGTGCAGTTTTGCCTTTACTTTTTTTAACTTTGGCAGTTTTATTTTTCCAGCCTCAAAATCTACCGCAATATTTCCGTTTGTGAAGTTTGTTGTATAAGAGTTATGGTTCTCATGCTTACTTTTGAATTTCGGATAACCTGTTTGCTCCCTGAAAAATTTCTGATATGCAGAATCCATGTTATATATAGCATTTGTAAGAGCGAATTTATCGACTTCTTTCAGCCATCCATATTCTTTTTTTAACTCCCTGTTGCAGTAATTATTACAGTCTGTTTTGCTAAAGGACTTATTTTCTTTTTCGTAAGCCTCCTTCCGATAGGCAAGTGTCTGGTTATATACAAAACGGCAGCAGCCAAATGTTTTGGCTATCTGTACTTTCTGCTCCTTATTTGGATACACCCTGTATTTATATGCTTTTAACACTTACTATCACCGCCTTCTATCCTTGATTTTCTATATTTACGCAACATTTCTTCTGAAACATTGCCAACGCTGCAGGCAACATATCCATCTGTCCAAAACGTATGCTCTTTCCAGAAATGTTTCCTGAGATAACTCAGATACTTTTCCCAAATATGGTATGTTGTATAACTTTTTATTAAGTTTACGATTCTGCTGATAGACATGGTTAGTTCTGTTTCTATCATGTAATGGATATGGTCTTTGTCAGTTTCCATATATCTGATAATTACATGATGTTTCTGACATATCTCATACGAAAGCTGTTTTATCTCATCTGATATCTGCTTTGACACAAAAAGTTTCTTTCTATATTTGCATACGAAAATAATGTAATACGGTAACAGATATTTGTGCCTGTTTTTGGATTTCCATGTTCCCATACCGTAAGTATAGCACAAATATCCACTTTTGGCTACCCTAACCCACCGTCTAAAGCCAGTGGGATTGCGGTAGCCTTATTTCAATCTTTTACCATAATAAAGTCCGCTGCATAAGGCAATTTTTCTACCCATCTGCAAAATACATGCCACTCCTCTAATTTGTGGTTCCTCCTGGCATAATACATGTTTGCTGCATTTTCATAATTCATCGTTACAGTACGCATCTGGTTATAGCTGCTTGGAAGAAGCTGGATTAAATCATACCAATATTTTTTATCCTTTGTTTCAATATATTTTTTCCGCACTTGTTCTAAGTAAGTAATTACCTGCCCCATAAAAGCAAGTGTATCCTCTGTCATTTGATCACAGCTAAAGTCTTCTATAGAGAACTCTTTACTGTGAATCCTATGCATAGTACTTGTAGAATTTGCTACTGTGCCTACTTTATACGTATCAAATTCCTTCCACCAATAAAGCGGCGCTGTAATATCAACCGAAATAAAAATTTGGCGTATAAACTTCCTATGATCTGTCCCTGCCTTTGCCAACCTATTGCCTAACTCCCGGTCATTTTCCCCTAAAATATAATTCCCTTCTCCATCATAGGCACTGTCCATTCTATCCCAGCTATTATGCGGGTTTCTAGCACCCCGGATTGCATTTTCCAGATTCATTACAGACATTCTTTCTAATTGTATCATAACAATCTCCCATCTTTATTCTATTAACACTTCTGTATCCAAAGTATCCCCAGTATAACATATCTTTTTTTGTCAGGCAATTCTTTTGCCAATATATTCTCTTCTCCTTTTTATCCCCATATGCTATAATACCCTTTGTAGCAACTTAAAGAACCCATTTCATATAGGAGGAAATTTATGGAAATCATAAATAACAATTATTTTAAAGGAAGCAAAAAAATAATAAAACGGGTTTTATATCCTATTCTTTTGCTTTTACTTCTACTTCTTCTTTCTGTCAATTCTATTTACACAATCCGTGAGCAAGAGCAGGCTGTCCTTACTACCTTTGGCATTGCCACGCCTGTAACAGATTCTGGCCTACATTTTAAAATTCCATTTATCCAGCAAGTGCATAAAGTCAATACCACAATCCAAGGCTTTTCTATTGGTTATGACAATGGCAATAATTCAAATGAAGCAGAATCTTTAATGATTACTTCTGATTACAATTTTGTTAATGTGGACTTCTTTGTCGAATATAAAATTTCTGATCCAGTAAAAGCCCTTTATGCCTCTGAAAAACCTGTTGTTATTTTAAAAAATATAGCACAAAGCTGTATCCGTACTGTAATTGGGAGTTATGATGTGGACAGTGTCCTTACTACAGGAAAAAATGAAATACAGTCTGTAATTAAAGAACGGATTATTGCGCAGCTTAATTTACATGATATTGGCATCCAGCTTGTCAATATTACAATCCAAGATTCTGAACCACCTACGGCAGAAGTTATGGAAGCATTTAAAGCAGTTGAAACAGCGAAACAAGGCAAAGAAACTTCGATTAATAATGCCAATAAATACCGGAATGAAAAACTGCCAGAAGCAGAGGCAAAAGCAGACCAAATACTGCAAAATGCCGAAGCTGCCAAAGAACAAAGGATTAATGAAGCCAATGGGCAAGTTGCCCGTTTTAATGCGATTTATGGGGAATATATAAAAAATCCAGTTATCACTAGGCAGCGGATGTTTTTCGAAGCTATGGAAGACATTTTGCCTTCCCTTAAAGTTATTATTAACGGGACAGAATCTTCCGTAGATACGCTTCTTCCATTAGAACCATTTTCGGCTAACAATACCTCATCTGAAGAATAAGGAGAATACAAATATGAAAAAAATATTAGCTGGCATTTTTACAATAATAGCACTTATTATACTTTCCTCTTCTATTGTAATTACAAATGAAGATGAATATAAACTGATACGGGAATTTGGCAAGGTAAGCTCTGTTATTACTTCGCCTGGAATTAGTTTTAAAATCCCTTTTATTCAAAGTGCTGATACTCTCCCAAAACAAATATTAATCTATGATCTTGCTTCTTCTGATGTAATTACAATGGATAAGAAAACAATGATAACAGATAGTTATGTTTTATGGAAAATCCATGATCCATTATTATTTGCCCAAACCCTTAATTCTTCTCTAACTAATGCAGAAAACCGTATTGATACAGTGGTATATAATGCCATTAAAAACGTAATAAGCAGCATGTCCCAAAATGATGTTATCAGTGGAAGAGATGGGGAACTTACAGCCGCTATTATAAATAATATTGGCAATACCATGGATCAATACGGGATTACCCTCCTTACCGTAGAAACCAAACGGCTTGACCTTCCTTCTGACAACAAGGCGGCTGTATATGAACGCATGATCTCAGAACGGGATAAAATTGCTGCAACTTACAGTGCAGAAGGAAATTCAGAAGCCCAAATTATCCGCAATGCTACTGATAAAGAAATTAGCATTAAACTTTCCACGGCAGAAGCAGAGGCAGAACGTATTATTGCTGAAGGCGAGGCAGAATATATGAGGATTCTTTCTGAAGCATATGCTGACCAATCCCGGACAGAATTTTACTCTTTCGTCCGCGCCCTAGATGCAGCAAAGGCATCCCTTATTGGTAAAAATAAAACATTAATTTTATCCCCTGACTCGCCAATTGCACAGATATTCCATCAGACCCCCTAATAAAATAGCATAAATCCTATTAAAAATATAATGATAAACAGAGTTTTTATTGATATTTTCCCATAGTAAGTATATAATTTATATAAGTATATTCTATAACGAATCAGGGGGAAAACGCATGAAACAAACAAGGAGCAAAAGTTTACGAGGTTCTATCATGCTGCTCTGCACCATGGCAGTAGTTATCACGGCAGTATCTATTGGATTCAATGCTATTTTATCCATTAAGTCCATGTCCATGACAGCCTACCAGACCTATCAAGATTCGGTAAATGAAGGCTATCGAAAAGAAATTAAATCACAGATCCAAAGTACTATTACGATCCTGCAAAGTGAATATAATAAATATCAAGCAGGAATCAAAACAGAAGATCAAGCCAAGGAAGACGCAAAAGAGATTATCCGCGCTATGCGTTACCGTGACGACCAAAGTGGATACTTTTGGATTGATGATACAAATTATACCTTAATTATGCATCCTGTATTAATAGAAAATGAAGGGACAAACCGTTATGACCTTTCTGATCCCAATGGGGTTAAAATTATCCAAGAAATTTTAAAAACTTGCCAAACCCCAGAAAAAGGTGGTTATAACCAATTTTATTTTACCAAATCAGATGGCACGACAGTCGCCCCCAAAATTGCTTATTCTGAGCTATTTGAGCCATGGGGCTGGATAGTTTCTACTGGAAATTATATTGATGATATGCAGATAGATATGAAGGAAGTCAAAGCATATCTCGATCAAAATTATAATTCTGTTTTATTTAGGATCAATCTTGTTTTTGTTGTAGCAATCACTATCTCCCTTGTTATTGCTTTTCTATTTGGCACACAGCTTGTAAAGCCTTTAAAGAAAATCCAAGCTTTTGCTGAAAGCCTTTCTCATGGCGATATGACTTTAGAAGTACAAGTAAAACAAAGAAATGAAATTGGACAAACTGCTGATTCTCTAAGTATTGCCCAACACAATATCCGCAGCCTTATCTCTGCTATTACTGATGTTGCACACAATGTCAATAAGGCTATGGCTGAATTTGATGCCACCTTTAATAATATGAGGAATTCTATTGATGAAGTATCTACTGCTGTGGATTCCATTGCATGTAACGTAAATAACCAAGCTGCCTCTACCCATGATGCAACCAACGAAGTCAATACTATGGCTGAAAAAATTAAAACTTCTAGTATTGAAATTTCTGCTTTAGACAACAACGCAAAGGATATGAAGCAGATTAGTGAGACTTCTATGTCTACCTTAAACCACTTAATTGAAATTAATACACAAACCAGGGCTAATATTTCTGCTATGCACGAACAAACAGAAATGACCAATCAATCAGTACAACAAATCCAAATAGCCGCCAACTTAATTAATGAAATTTCTGATCAGACAAGCTTGCTTGCCCTTAACGCCTCCATAGAAGCAGCAAGGGCTGGCGAATCTGGAAGAGGGTTTGCCGTTGTTGCAGATGAAATTGGCAAACTTGCCCAACAGTCTGCTTCTTCTGTAGAGGAAATTAGGCGTGTGCTTGAAAATTTATTATCCAATTCCACCCATTCTGTGGAGGTAATGAAGGAAATTAATGATTCTGTGGATACACAGGTAAAATCTCTTTCTGAAACACAAACTATCTTTACCCAGCTTTACCAAGAATTAGATAATGTAGTGCGTTCTGTACACTCTATTGACACTATGACTGGAGATATTGAAAAACAACGTAATAGTGTAACAGATTCTCTACATGTATTAAACCAGTTAGCACAAGACAATGCCGCTGTTACGGAAGAAACCTCTGCTATGTCCCTTGGGTTATCTACTACTGTAAATGATTCTGGGAACCTTATTATAGATTTAGAAGAAAAAGTCAAGGTATTATTAGAACATATTGATAAATTTACTGTTTAATTTTCTTGCTCCTAACTACTGCGAGTGGATTGAAACCATCTTTATTTAACCTTTCACCATAAAAAGACTGTTGTAAAATAGCAAATTATTTGTCTGCCTAGAAGGAAACATATCATTATTTTACAACAGTCCTTTATTTTATTTATTATAATTATCCTCTATCTCTTTATCCACTATTTCCTTCTTTTGTTCTTCTAATTTTTCTTCTTCTTTTAACATTTCATCTAAAAACATATCTTCGCTTTCTTGTACTTCTTCTTGTACTTTTTCCATAATTTCTTCTAAGAAACTATCCCCTTCTTCTGCCCCGCTTATGTCTTCTCTTGCTTCTTTCCTTGCCTCTGCTTTTCTCTCTTCTTCAGTCTTTGGTTTCTGCTTTTCTGCTGCTTCGGCAATTTTCTTTCCTTTTTCCTCTGCCTCTTCTAAAATATGTTGTTTTTGTTCTTCATTGTATTTTGCTTTTGCTGCTTTAATCTCATCCTCATAAGTATAAAATAAATCTAATTTATACTGGATTTCATCTATACTATTACTTTCTACCTCTTTCAAATTCTCTTTCTGCTTTGTCCAGAATTCTACCTGCCGTTCACATTCCATTCGGCGTTCCTGTTTTTTCTCTGTACTTTTTAAAGCATATGGTTTTTGTAACAACATAGATAAATTCCCTGCAAAAATACTGCTTCTTTGCACGCTCATTCCCTTATCCCCCTAACCGGCGCCTTTACCATTTTACATCATACCTACTTAATTGTTCTGTATAACTATTGCCCCTAGCATTATATTGGCTGGACACACTCTCCACATTTGCTTTTGCATTATCTGATATTTTATCCGCCATAAATTCCGTTTTTGTCATAAAACCGCCTGATTCCCCAAGTACCTTTTCTACTGTTTCTATATCCGCTGCTTCTAGCTTCTCCTTATCAATAGATAATTTTCCGCCACTAGATACTTCAATGCCAATAGAAGACAATGCCTCTTTATTTTCTGCTGACGACAGCCTCATCATCTGGCTATAATAACGGTTCATTGTATCTCCTGATCCCTTTAAGGCATCTAAAGTGCTATTATAGCTGTTTACCATTTTTTCTATATGGTTATATAGTTCCTTTTTCTCCCCGCCCTCTTTTATTTTTTCAAAAATATTATTTCTATCTTTAGCTGTAAATACTGATGTTTGCTCTGCTAAATTATCTGCTGCCTCTTTTATTTTCTCATAATTCTTTTTATTATATAAAGCACTATTCTTTTGGTTTAATGTTGTTGGCAAAATACTGCCTGATGTATTTTTATTAATATAATCTAATAAAGAAGTCCTTGGTATAGGAAGCCCCGCCCTTTCAAATGACTTGTTTAACATTTGTGTTGTAATCCTCATAATAATTTCTCCTTTCTTCCTCTAGAAATATAATTTTGATACGCCTTTATAAACTCCTGATATTTATATTTGGAAATTGGCAGCCTGTCTCCGTTCTTCATTTGGACTTCTGTCCGGTCATACCATTCCGAATATTTCATATTAATTAAATAACCCTTATGTATTCGGAAAAAATCTGGTTTTAGGGACTCTTCCAGTTCACTGATTTTACCATAATACTCTATTTTCTTTTCCTTCAAATATAAAATTACTTTCCGGTTACTGCTCTCTATATAGTATACGTTATCGGCTGGTACTGGTTTTATTTGCCCGCTGCTTTTTACCAGGATTTCCTTTGGCTCCATCTGTCTTCACCTCAACTTACTGCTTGCTTTCTTCCTCACATATACTTTATCGGCACAAAAGAGAATTCTGGACATAGATTTGTAGTGACTGGACATTACTCATTATTGCATAGGGCTGCGCATAAAAATAAGGAGGCGGCTGCCTCCTATAATAATAAATTAATTTCTTTATATTCTGCTAATTTTTCCTTTTCTTTTTCTTCTTTTTCCTCCTCTTGTTCTTCCTGATCTTTATCTGAAATTTGTTTCTTCCCTGCCTTTTTCGCCTCTTGGTTCACTTGGTTTAATGTATCCATCTGTGATCCCCTTACCTTTGCTGTATTATTTTCTATATCAGACAGTTCTTCTTGCTTCTTTTCTACACTACGGTTCCTCCCGCTGTCTAGTTTAATTTCTGCCTCTAAAACGCCTGCCCTGCCCTCCATTTTCTTTACAACACTATCTTGGGCACGTGCCTGTTTCATCGCAGCATCTGCAGATAACACGAATTCTGCCGCTGGATCTGTCTGCTCCTGCCCCTGTTTTTGAACTGGCATATTCTGTTCCTGTTGTTTTTTCTTGGCTTCTTCCGCTTTTTTCTGCTGTTCCATCTGGCACTGTCTTAATTGTGTATTCAGTTCTGTAAGCTTTTTTTGGAGTTCTCCCCGCTTCTTCATTTTCTCTTCTACACTAATCTCCCCATTCGAAGCAAGTTCTTGTAATTTTTTCTGTACTTGGGCTATCTGGTTCTTTATATTTTTTACAGCTGCATCTTCTCCTTGCGTCCCTACTTGGCTCCCCGTTAAATGAGATGGGTTTATTCCGCTAATATTCATATGTTTCTCCTTTCTTATTCATATTGTTTTTATGTTTCCTATCTATATTTCGGCATATCCTCTTCTCATTTTATATTACTTGCGCCAAACAGCCATAATCTGTTGTGAATCTTCTATCCTTATACGCACATTAACATAATATTTAATATAAACCTATTATTTTCACAAGAAATATCAATATCCCCATAATACTTCTGGGCTATTTTCCTTATATTAGCAAGCCCAAACCCGTGGCATCCTTCTTTCTTTGTTGATACTGGCAGATTATTTTCCCCTAAAATAATTTTATTTTTATAATTATTTTCTATCTTTATCATATAAACATTTTTCCGGCGCCATGATATAATATTAATTTCTGGTTCTTCACACTGCTTCGCCGCCTCTATTCCATTCATAATCGCATTATTTAGAATAATACTTACATCAAACGCATTTATGGCTGTTTCTTCTGGATAATAAAACTTACACTGGAAATCAATCCCATACTTTTCTGCTTCCCTACATTTTTCTGTAAGGATTACATCTGTTACAGGATTTCCACTTTTTATTTTTAGCCCTGTCCCCAGAAGCTGCCCTTGTAATTTTTCTACATATTTTTTAGCTTCTTCCTTTTCTCCCTTTACATAAAGCCCCTCTAATGTCATAATATGGTTCCCTATATCATGCTTTAGGCTACGTATATCCTGGTACAACCGTTCTACCTCACGAATATGCCGTTCCATATCATTTATCTGCTCTTGCAATAATATGCTTTGCTGTTGATCCATTTGCCTTGCTTTTAGGTTTTGGAATAAAAGTACTACAGTAAGTATTGTTAAAAAAGAAACCCCATAATAACATACACAAAGTAAATCATAACCACCATATATGTCAAATAAACTTTCTCCTGTGCCCTCGGTATATAACTTACTATAAAACTGCAGGACTTCATATGCCAGTATCCCTAATATGCAAGGCATACAAAGCAATAATGCCTCTTTTCTATTTACAGTCTCTTGTTTATAAGTATATACCCTTTTTATAACCCAAACAGATAAATAAAGCAAAAGAAAACTTGTTGCCACATCTACCAAACTTTCTAGTACAAAAGCAATATATTGTAACCACCAATTCCCAAAATAACCAGGAAATTTCATAGATTCATAAAAGACTACTTTAGCAATACAATTCCCTATGCCTAACAATAGCCACCGCAAAGAAAAAAAAGTAACAGAAAGAAAAATTTTTTGGTATATATTCCTTTTATCTAATATACTCATTACTAGGAATGCTGCCAATATGCTAATCCCATATGCAGCTATTTTTTCTATATACCATGGCATCTCATACAATGCTAGTATAATGCAAAAATATGTCACGCCTACTTTCCATGCTACTCCCTTTTTTAGTACAAATGGTTTTATTAAACTAGAAAAACAAAAGGACGCAATAAAGGTAATAATTACCACTGTAATCTTGGATGTCACTATATAATAAATTTCTTGATTATCCATTTACTACCTCCTTTGGTTGTATTTTAAGAACTGCTTCACAAACTCAGGATATCGTTGTTTTGCTAACAATGCCTTTTCTCCATTTTCTAGGTAAATCATTGTCGCATTATATTGCAGTATATATTTCATATGGACTAAATAGGCCCTATGTGCCCGAAAAAAATCTTCTCCTGCCTGCTTTTCTAGCTCTGACATTTTTCCATAATATTCTGTTTCCCCTTCTATTGTATGGATAACAATTTTTCGGTTAAAAACCTCCGCATATACAATATCAGCTAATTTTACTTTTTTTCGTTCCCCACCCTTACGGATAAAAAAATATTTCTCTTTATTTTCCTGTTGTATTGCCCTCTCCTTATATTGAGTTTCTGCTGACTGAAATACACTTTTTAACTTTTCTTTTGAGAATGGTTTCACTAAATAATGGAATGCCCCAACATCAAATGCTTGGAACACATATTCCTTTAATGCAGTAATAAAAATAATAATTGTTTTTTTGCCTTCTTCTCGGATTTTTCTTGCAATTTCTATTCCATTTCTGCCCTCCATCGAAATATCAAGAAAAAGAATATCCGCCAATATACTATTTTCTAACAAAGATTCCCCTGAATAAAATATAGATATCTCTGCATCTACACATATTTCTTGTATTTGTTCTTTTATCCAGTTACATATCTCCTTTTCATCATCACATATTGCTATCCTCATAGCCCTGTCCTTCCCTGTAGCCTTCTTTATTTTGTCTATTTCATTATACACCAGCATCAAATTTCTGCCCTATATTTGTTTCAATCCACTCGCGGTAGTTAGGAGCAAGACAATTACGTGGATTGCCTCATGGCAGTAGGGGATACCACTTTCGCTCCGCCCACTACTGCCATTACACTTGTTTTGAGCAATTCCTCCCCCTACCTAAGAGAAAAGGGAATCCTTGCTATTAATTGTTAAAAAACGGGGCTGTTTTTACAACGGCCCCGTTTCTAACTTATTTCTTTTTAAAATCTTCCTCTTGTATCTAATGTATAGCTTGACATAAGATTCCTAAGTGCCGCCGCTTGGCTAGATAATTCTTCACTTGCTGCCGCACATTCCTCACTGGTAGCAGAATTGGTCTGTACTACCTGTGAAACTTGGCCAATTGCCGTATTAATCTGTGAAACTGCTGTTGCCTGATTATTAGAAGATTCTGCAATATGACTAATTAAATCTACAACCTTATCAATCGAATTTACAATTTCATCTAAAGCTTCTGCTGCTTCCCCAGCAAGTGCTGTACCATTATTGACACTCGCAATAGAACTCTCTATCATTTCTGCTGTTTCACTTGCTGCCGATGCACTCTTTGCAGCTAAATTCCTTACTTCTTCTGCTACAACTGCAAATCCCTTGCCATGCTCTCCTGCCCTTGCAGCCTCAACTGCTGCATTTAAAGCTAAGATATTCGTCTGGAATGCAATATCGTCAATTACTTTAATAATCTTAGAAATTGTCTGTGAAGATTCATTAATCTCATCCATTGCTTCAATCATAGACTTCATATGCCCATTACCAGTAACAGCCTTATCTTTCGCACTATTTATTAATTCATTTGCTTGGTTTGCCTCTGATGCGTTTGTCTTTGTATGTTCTGCAATTTCAGCCATAGAAGCAGATACCTCTTCTAATGCGCTTGCCTGTTCAGTAGAACCTTGTGCTAAAGATTGGCTTGCCGCTGCTACCTGCCCTGCGCCAAGTGTCACCTGTTTCGTTGACTCACTAATATTCCCTAACGTATAATTATTATCTGTTACTAACTTTAACAAAGCTTTGCCCAGAATATCCTCATTGCCCCTTGGATTTACCTTAACCGTTAAATCCCCTCTAGATATCATTTCTGCAATTCCTGCTTGCTCCTTAATATTAACAGCCATATTAGCAAATTCATCTAATAATTCTCCAAGGTCATCATCATTTTGTTTTGTACAATCGACATTTACATCGCCTAATGCTAACTTCTTAGCAGCTATAGAAAGCTTTGACATAGGAATTGTAATGGAACGAATTAAGATAGCACAATAAATAAATGCAACTACTACACTGATAATACATACTACTACAATAGCTATCATCAATCCACTTACCTGCCACTCAATTAAATCATTAGCAGCAATGGAATCTGCTTCCATTTCAGAAATAATATCCCTTAATACATCTTCTGCCTCATTTGCTGTTTGTAACCCTGTGGTTAAAAGCTCTGCACGTGCCTGATCCAGATCCCCATTTATAACAAGTTGTATTGCATTTGACACATATGCTTCATATTTCCTAATATAGCCCATACATATTGTAAAATTATCACCTATGCTTTTATCAAAAAAACCTATCTTCTGTTCAAAAGCTGCAAAATGTTCTTCACCTTCTGCTACTGTAGCATTAATCGTATCTATTGTATTCTGTCTTTCCTGTGAATCCTCTGAATACAAGAAAAGAAGGTTCCTAAGATGAACTTTTACTTCATGGAAATTACTAAAGGCTTCACATAACTCTAATTCTCCTTGTCCATATGTATCAAAACGGCTTGCCCTTGCCTTATTTGTGAGATTAGCAACGATTAATCCTACACCAGAAGAAAACACAATAAAGATTATCATAATAATGCTAAACAGTATTAGCTTGTTCTTTACTTTCATTTTTTTTAAGCTCATATTATTTTCCCTTTACTTGTGAAAAATTCCATACCAGTCACACAGGACTAATTCCCTGTACGGCTGGTATGGAAAATCATATACCGCCTACTCTACTCTTACACTACTTATTATTTAATGCTGCCTGTGCTGCTGCAAGCCTTGCTATTGGCACACGGAATGGAGAACAGGACACATAATTTAACCCTACCTTGTGGCAGAATTCAATAGAAGATGGATCTCCGCCATGCTCGCCACAAATGCCAAGCTTTAATTGTGGCTTTACACTACGTCCTTTTTCTGCTGCCATTTTAACAAGCTGGCCTACGCCATTCTGATCCAGCCTTGCAAATGGATCAGATTCATAAATCTTAGACTTATAATAAGAATCTAAGAATTTTCCAGCATCATCACGGGAGAACCCAAAGGTCATCTGTGTTAAGTCATTTGTACCAAAGGAGAAGAATTCTGCTTCTTCTGCTACTTCATTTGCCAGTAATGCTGCACGTGGGATCTCAATCATTGTCCCAATATGGTATTCTATATCAGAACCTTTTTCTTTCTTTACTTGTTCTGCTGTTTCAATAACAATATCTTTTACAAATTTTAATTCCTTCTTCTCGCCCACCAATGGAATCATAATTTCAGGAACAATATCATATCCTTTTTCCTGCTTTACCTCAATAGCAGCTTCCATTACTGCCCTAGTCTGCATCCTTGCGATTTCAGGATAGGTAACAGCCAAACGGCATCCTCTATGTCCCATCATAGGGTTAAATTCATGTAATTCATCACATTTTGCCTTAACAGCTTCTGGTGTTAAGCCCATATCTTCTGCTAATGCCTTAATATCTTCCATATCAGTAGGCACAAACTCATGAAGTGGTGGATCTAAATAACGTACTGTCATTGGCCTTCCTTCCAATGCCTCATACATTGCTTTAAAATCACCCTTTTGGAATGGAATTAATTCATTTAAAGCTGCTTCCCTTGCTTCTACTGTATCAGAAAGAATCATTTTACGGATCTTTGGAATACGGTCAGGCTCAAAGAACATATGCTCTGTACGGCAAAGGCCTATTCCTTCCGCCCCTAATTTTACTGCATTTTTTGTATCTGCTGGAGTATCTGCATTTGTCCTTACGCTTAATGTCCTAAACTTATCAGCCCATGCCATAATCCTGCCAAAGTTTCCAGATACAGAAGCCTCTACTGTCTTAATATCCCCAAGATAAATCTTTCCTGTTGATCCATCTAATGAAATATAGTCGCCTTCTACAATTTTATGCCCGCCAAGTTCAAATACTTTCGCTTCTTCGTTAATCTTAATGTCGCCACAGCCAGATACACAAGCAGTACCCATTCCACGTGCCACCACTGCTGCATGGCTTGTCATTCCCCCGCGCACTGTTAAGATTCCTTGTGCTGCGTGCATACCTTCAATATCTTCTGGCGATGTTTCCAAACGTACTAAAATAACTCTTTCTCCACGTTCCCCTGCTGCTTTTGCATCATTAGCAGTAAAATATACTTTACCTGCTGCTGCGCCTGGGGATGCAGGAAGTGCGCTTCCAATTACTTCGCCTTCTTTTAATGCTTTTGCATCAAATGTTGGATGCAATAACTGATCTAAAGATTTTGCATCAATACGGAGAACTGCCTCTTCTTCTGTAATCATCTTTTCATCAACTAAGTCACATGCAATTTGGATCGCTGCTGGGGCAGTCCTCTTTCCATTCCTAGTCTGTAAGAAATACAGTTTTCCTTCCTGGATAGTAAATTCCATATCCTGCATATCACGGTAATGGTCTTCCAGCTTATTTGCAATTTCCATAAACTGCTTATAGCACTCAGGCAAATCTTCTGCCAACTTTGTAATTGGCTGTGGTGTACGGATACCAGCTACCACATCTTCCCCTTGTGCATTAATTAAATATTCGCCATAAATTTGTTTTTCACCTGTAGATGGGTTCCTAGTAAACGCAACGCCTGTACCAGAAGTATCTCCCATATTCCCAAATACCATTGCTTGTACATTTACTGCTGTACCCCAATCACCTGGAATATCATTCATCCTACGGTATACAATTGCCCTTGGGTTGTCCCAAGAACGGAATACTGCCTTAACAGCTTCCATTAACTGTACCTTAGGATCCTGTGGGAATTCCTCTCCCATTTTCTCTTTATAAATTGCCTTATAACGTGCAATAACTTCTTTTAAATCATCGGCGGTTAAGTCAGTATCATACTTTGCACCCTTTGATTCTTTAATTTCATCTAAAATACCCTCAAAAAATGTTTTGCTCATTTCCATAACAACATCTGAGAACATCTGGATAAATCTTCTATAAGAATCATATGCAAAACGTGGATTGCCTGTTTTTTTAGCAAATCCTTCTACAGCTTCATCATTTAACCCAAGGTTTAGGATTGTATCCATCATACCTGGCATAGAAGCACGTGCACCAGAACGGACAGACACCAAAAGAGGGTCTTGTGTATCACCAAACTTCTTACCTTGTAAACTCTCTAACTCTGCAAGTGCTGTAAATATCTGTGCCTGAATTTCATCACTGATTTTCTTGCCGTTATTATAATAATCCGTACAAGCCTCTGTTGTCACTGTAAACCCCTGTGGGATTGGCAGGCCTAGATTTGTCATCTCAGCAAGGTTCGCACCTTTTCCACCAAGCAGGTTACGCATATCTGCGTTCCCTTCCTTAAATAAATACACCCATTTTGCCATTCTCTTCTTTCCTCCTATTCCATTACTTCTTGTCACTGGCATACGATTGCCTGCATACAATTGCCTGAAAGTCTGTTAATATTATAACACATTTTAGCGTTCCGTCTACTACTTTTTCGTTATTTCCTAACCAAAAATATAGACGCAAAAATAATTGCCTTAAAATTCCAATTTTTTGTCAAGATATGCCTTTAAATCTTCTATTTTCACTCTTTCCTGCTCCATTGTATCACGGTCACGCACGGTAACGGCTCCGTCTGTTTCTGATTCAAAATCATAAGTAATGCAGAATGGGGTTCCTATTTCATCCTGCCTTCTATAGCGTTTTCCAATATTTCCCCTGTCGTCATATTCACAATTATAATATTTGGATAATTCTGTATAAATTTTTTCTGCGCCTTCGCTTAATTTTTTAGAGAGTGGGAATACCCCTACCTTTACTGGCGCAATTGCTGGATGGAAATGAAGGACAGTACGCATATCACCATCTGCAAGCTCTTCTTCATCATAAGCGGCACACAAAAAGGCAAGTGTCACCCTATCTGCGCCAAGAGATGGCTCAATTACATAAGGGATATATTTCTTTGCCTTTTCATCATCAAAATAAGCCATATCTTCTCCTGATACATTTTGATGTTGTGTTAAGTCATAATCTGTCCTATCTGCAATCCCCCATAACTCTCCCCAACCAAATGGGAATAAAAATTCAATATCCGTTGTTGCTTTGCTATAAAAACTTAATTCTTCTTTTTCATGATCCCTTGCCCGCATTTCTTCTTCTTTAATACCCAAGGATTTTAACCAATGGATACAAAATTCTTTCCAATATGCGAACCATTCCAGATCTGTATCTGGCTCACAGAAAAATTCTAATTCCATCTGTTCAAATTCTCTAGTACGGAAAGTAAAATTCCCTGGTGCTATTTCATTTCGGAATGATTTCCCTATCTGCCCAATGCCAAATGGGATTTTTTTCCTAGATGTCCTTTGTACATTTTTAAAATTTACAAAAATCCCTTGTGCGGTTTCTGGCCTTAAATAAAGGGTACTTTTTGCATCTTCTGTTACACCTTGGAATGTTTTAAACATTAAATTAAACTGACGTATATCAGTAAAATCATGTTTGCCGCAAGAAGGGCATGGTATATGGTTTTCTTCCACAAAATCCTTCATTTCTTCCTGTGTCCATGCATCCACGCTTCCTTCTATTGCTTTATTATTTGCCTCTAAATAATCTTCTATTAATTTATCTGCACGGAAGCGTTCATGGCAGCATTTACAATCCATAAGCGGATCAGAAAAACTGCCTAAATGCCCTGAAGCTACCCAAGTCTGCGGGTTCATTAAAATAGCACAGTCCACTCCCACATTATAAGGGCTTTCTTGCACAAATTTCTTCCACCATGCCTTTTTTACATTATTTTTTAACTCTACTCCCAGGTTCCCATAATCCCACGCATTTGCAAGCCCTCCGTATATTTCCGATCCGGGATACACAAATCCCCTTGACTTTGCCAAAGACACAATTTTTTCCATTGTTTTTTCCATTTGTTTACTCCTTCCATCCCTTTTTCTTAAAGGCTATTTATAGATAATATATGAAAGACTGCCCTGTGTTAAGGTGACATTCTTTTTATCTTTTTTCTGTACATTATTACTAATATAACAAATCTTCCCATCTATCCTGACATCAATAGAAGCATCTAAAATTAAGATTTTATTGTCCCCTGTTTCTGTAACATCTACAATATTTACCTCTTCCCCCTTGTCAAATGTTACAAAACTTGTATTAAAATCATATTCTGCATCCATAGCCTTTTTTACTGTGCCCGCAAACATGTCCATCTCATTAAATGCAATATAATCGTCTAATGAAACATACGTAAGGTATGCTGCTGCCACATTATCCAATACTTCTACCCGGTTTACAGCTACTGCTTCTTTTACAATACTATAGTTATAATTCCTTGCTTCTTCTTCCGCAAATTTTTGTAATTCCTCTACATTATAGTACTCTTTATCAAACATTTCAAAAGAAGCTTCCTCTACTTCGCCGTTCTTCTTTATATAAAGAGTATCTGTACTAACCCGGAGGGACTTCTCCCCACATGCTGTCAGCATCACCAATGCCAGTATCATACATACCCCTAATTTCCATTTATTCTTACTCTCCCACTTCATTCCAAGCTGCTTCATAATCTGCCGCCCTCCTTCTTCTGAATTCCCCAATATATTCTCTCTGGTATCATATCTTTCACGATAATACCATCCATTTCTTAGTTTTTCAATACATAGATTTTAAAATCTCCAAAGATTTCATATTTCTGTCAATATTCCTTCTATAAATCAACCCTACTATTTCCTTTAATTCTTGTAGTATATTATCTGATAAGTTAAATGTATAAAGCTTTTCAATACTAGAAGCAATAATAAACTGCATGGTATATAATGCTGTCCCACTTATTTCTATTTTTCCTTTTATGAAACCACTACATTCTTTGCATAAAATCCCCCATTTTTCTACACTAAACCAAAAAGGCCCTTCTTTTTCCCCACATTCCATACAAGAAAACACCTGTGGGTATTCTCCATTAATTGCTATTGCCTTTAACTCATATACCACCTTAACTAACTCATTTGGAATATTCTGGTTTAATAAAGCCCGGAATGACTGATATAATAATTTTAGCATTTTGCTTTCATCTACATTCTCCCTAGTAAAATATTCTGCCAATTCCAAAAAATAGAAGCCATATAAGGCTCCCATAACATCACTACTTAAGTCCTCAAAATAATTAGAAATACACATGGAAGAAACTGTATAAGAGCTCCTGCCCTCATACAGTTCAAATTCCCCAAAAGAAAACGGCCGGCTGCCCGCCATAAAACTACTATTGATACGCCTAGCACCTTTTGCAAATGCCGATATTTTTCCTCTTTCCCTAGTTAGGATTACTAACCTTTTGTCATATTCTCCTATTGGCATAGCTGACAATACCATGCCTATTACCGCAATGGTTCCTCCCATACAGCTTCCTCACTTGTCTGTTTTGGGAAATAGGCATCCTTTTTCTTATCCGTAGTAAGGCTGCTATTTTCCCCTTTATAATATAAATAATCCTCTACCTTCCCCGTTGATGCAAATACCTTCCAGGTTACTGTTTCCAATTTGCTGCCCCCTTTTCTTCCGATACTCTGCTGCATAATTAGAATTCCCTGTTTTGTATTTCCTATACGGGAAAATATTAGTAAGTTACTCTTCTTTTTTATATCCAAAATTCTTTAAAAATAATTCGTTATCCCGCCACTCCTTGCGCACTTTTACCCAGATTTGCAGGTTTACTTGTGTTTCCAGCATATGCTCTAACTCATACCGTGCTGTTTGCCCAATTTTTTTTAACATGGCACCCTGTTTCCCAATAATAATTCCTTTATGGGAATCTTTTTCACAAACCACGGTTGCCTCAATATCTGTTATCTTCCCATTCTTCCGTTCCTTCATTTTTTCAATAACTACTGCAATCCCATGCGGGATTTCATCTTGTAAATGATGAAGGGCTTTCTCCCGGATTACCTCCGATACAATTTGCCTTATAGGCTGGTCGGTTATCGTATCTTCATCATAAAATGCCTCTCCATAAGGCAAATATTTAAAAATACAGCTTAACAGCGTGTCCACATTTTCACCGCTTCTTGCTGATACAGGTACAATTTCAGCAAAATCATGGATTTTACGGTACACATCAATAATACCTAGGATTTCCTCTCGTTTTATAGTATCCGTTTTATTAATCACCAAAATTACTGGTACTTTTACTGATTTTAACTGTTCTTCTATATGCCTTTCCCCTGCCCCTATAAAAGAAGAAGGCTCTACCAGCCATAAAATTACATCTACTTCTTTCCAAGTCCTAACAGCAGTATTTACCATATACTCCCCAAGCTTATTTTTTGCCTTGTGGATCCCCGGGGTATCTAAAAATACAATTTGCCCTTCCTCAGAAGTAAATACTGTCTGTATCCTATTTCTTGTTGTTTGTGGCTTATTTGAAGTAATTGCAATTTTTTGCCCAATTATAAAATTCATTAATGTAGATTTCCCTACATTTGGCCTTCCAATTAAAGTTGCAAAACCTGCTTTAAACATACTTTATTTTCTCCTATGTGTTATTTTATTTTTAGAGGACAAGGAGCTGCCGCAATTTTGCAACAGCCCCTTTATTCCTAAAACCCAACTTCCATTTTATTCTACTTCATATTCTAATTTACTTACAGAAACTTCATATGCAATTCTCTTCTCTCCCTCGTTCTCTCCTATCTTTTTCATATATTCCCTACTTTGCACTCTTCCCCAAATCCTTAACTTTGCACCTACTTGGAAAGTTGCTGCATAACGGGCATTCCTTCCCCATGCAATACAAGGGATATAATCTGATTTTCCATATGGGCGGTTGACTGCTACTAATAAATCCGCAATCTCCCTGCCAAGTGGTGTTTTTCTGTAGATAGGCGGTTTACAAATATAGCCTTCTAAGAAAATTTGGTTCGTTTTTCCAGTTTCCTTGTCTTCATCCACATATTCCCACTCTCTTACAAAAATTGAGAGCACCAAGCGGTTCTTGGTTCCTTCATGACGGTTATAGGAACGGAACTGGCCGCTTGCTTCTACAATCATGCCTACACAGCTCTTTGTCACATCTACCAAGCGTTCTGATACCATAAGAGGAATAATATCTGGCTGGTTGCTTAGGCGGTTTACAGATACGTTCACCATATAGAAGCCTTCACCAAAAACTTCATGGCTAAACTCAAACTCTGACACTACTTCACCAATAATACCTACTTTGTTGTTTTCCATTACCTTATCTGTCATTATTCGTATTTCTCCCTTCCTTAGTATTCCTCAACTACCCCTCACGGCTTTGGAATACCCTTTGTAATTTTGTCCACTATCATATGTATGCCAATCTTAACCATTTTATGCATATTTTTTCAAAAAATTTTTTATTCGTTCCGAATTGCTGCCAAAGGGCTTAATTTCATGGCACGGAGAGCAGGCAAAAATCCTGATACAATCCCTATCATTACGGCAAAGCCAAGGGCTGCAAGTGCTAACCACGGCGGGATATAGGAAATAGAACCATTTCCGCTGCCATACATTCCCCCCATAGACTTGCTCGCCACATTATTAATCACAACAGACAAACCATAGCTTAACATAATCCCCACTATTCCACCAATAAATCCAATAAATGCTGCCTCCATTAAAAACAAAGTACGGATATTCCCCATTGCGCAGCCAAGTACCTTTAATACGCCAATTTCTTTTGTACGCTCATAAATAGACATCATCATTGTATTTGCAATGCCAATTGCTGCGACAAACAAGGATACTGCCCCAATCCCGCCAAGTACAAGCTGTGTTGTCTGGGACTGCTTTTGCATATCCTGCACATATTCTACATTACTATATGCCTGGAAGCCAATCTCTTGGATCTTTTCTAGAATATCCATAACATTTTCCATTTCATCTGCATACACTTGCACTTCTTCATAACAAAACTCTTTATATGGCTTTCCATTTTTCTGCGTTGGCTGCCCTGGAATTGGTTTATTTCGGAATACCTTTTGTAACATCGCTTTTAAGGAATCAATATGGCAATAAACACCATAACTATATTCTCCCCAGGTTTCAATATCCCCCTCTACCATGCCTGAAGCCTGTAAAAGATATTTTTTAGGAGGTTCCCCTTCCCCATTTTGTGAATTCCAATAAGCATTCCTATCAAATATAGTAAACAATGGCTGGTTTATAAAATCCACCTCTGGCACTTCCCCAGTATCCCAATATCCTTTTCCTGTCTTTTCATTAGAAAATTCCCTTGGGGTTACATTACCTACAATAAATTCCAAGGAATCTGCATCTTTATCTGGCAGCCTTCCTTCCCCTACAGGAATCTTATCCAATGTTTCCTGATCAACCCCATACACATTTACATACTCCGAAATATAAGGCCCCTGTTTCATAATTACATTAAAATTGAGCCTTGGAGCTACTCGCTCCACATGATCCATCTTTTTAAATTCCTCTAACATACTGTCATTTAAAAGCAACTCTTCACCAGAAGAACCCCTTCCATAATTCCACACCTGTATCATCATAAGGCTTCCAGATTCTTCAATGGCTTGCATTAAACTTCTATTTTGCCCAATTCCAATTGAAACCATAACAATAATAGATGCTGTACCAATTACTACCCCAAGCACTGTTAGAAGTGTCCTTAATTTCCTACGCCACAGATTACCTGTGCTCATCCGGACTAAATCAGAGAATCTCATCTTCTTCCACTTCCTCTTCCATCTTCTTGCGTTTTTTACGTTTTATTAGAATAACAGCCACAACAGCAGCTACAATTGTTGCCAGTACTCCAGCCCCTGCATAGATCATCCATGGTTTTAACCCTTTTTGTGCCCCCGGGTTATTCATCATTGTATCATCTATTACCGGAAAATCCATACTA
This sequence comes from uncultured Lachnospiraceae bacterium, assembly GCA_910577045.1. GTDB lineage: Bacteria > Bacillota > Clostridia > Lachnospirales > Lachnospiraceae > RGIG8607. The sequence continues at coordinate 105,850 of CAJTLB010000005.1, forward strand.
TCATCTGGAATATAGGGTTCTGTCACATATAACTGGAATTCTTTCCTCTCTGTAAAAATCTCGCCTTTTTCATTTTCATAAGAAATTAACGCTGTTACATATCCTTCATCCATAGTAGGCGCAATTCCTGTTACCATTGCATCTACATTTGCCGTTGCCCCTGAATCTAAATTTCCTTTGTAAGTTTCTCCGCCAGAAATACTGTCTCCTTCAAATTCAATACTCACATTATAAATTTTACTTTTTCCCAGATTATTCACAGGGAACATAATATTTGACTGCCTTCCTACTTCAATCGAAGACGGCTCTACCTCTATATTTCCAGTAGTAACACGAAGTTCTTGTGTAACTGGAATGGAAATCCTCTCTAAGCCTTTATATTGTGTTACATCAGAATCTTCATATTCCGATTCAATGGTAAGTGGGTATGATTTTGCTTCCAGTGTTGGTTTTGCTGTCATATCTACTACTAGGTCAATGCTTTCCCCCATTCCAATCCGCTTTACAAACATAGTACTAGAACCAGACATTGGGATAAAACAGTTATCATTCTTATCCTCTGAAGAACTCAATGTAAACTTAATATTAGAAACCGCTGTACGGTCAGAGGTATTCATAATATGTATAGTAAGCTCAAATTCATCCCCTGCCTTAATTTCTTTTTTATCTGTTTCATAACCTGTTACAATTAAACGAGGCTCCGATTTATTTTTTTCCTTCTCTGTTGCTTCTTCATCCTCTTTGTCCTTCGCTGGGTTTCCAGCTATATTAAAGAACACAGTTTGGTCTACACTATAATCTGTGCCATTTTCATCTTTTGCTGTAATTTTAAATGTTACTGGGTAATATCCTGTCTTAATATCTGTCCTTGCTTTCCAATTAAAATGTACCCTCTGGTTCCTATCTGACTCAGAAGGCTGGCTTACAGTCCCCAAAAGTGGGGTTTCCATACGTTGTTCATAACTGGTTAATTCTACTTCAAATGGGAACTTATCCGCAGACTCTGAAATCTCTGGCGTAATTGTCACAGATTTTGCATCTGTTTTCCCATAATTCGTTAAAAACAAGTCAAATGCTACTGGCTGGCCATATGTCACTGGTGGCAATGCTGGGCTATTCTGCAAAGAAATCTGAATATCTAATTTTTCTGTATCTTTATCCTTTGGCTTACCCTCAATATACACATAAGAGGAAACCGTTATTGTTTCCAAAGTAGAACTTCCTTCTGTGGAATAAGTAATTTTATATTTAATTTCATAATAATCTGTTACTACATCATTACGGACTTTAAAATTAAAAACAACAGTGTCATCATCTTTTGCTTTTAAAACAGAATCTGTCCTTGCCGGATTCCCTCCGCCTAACCGGACAGAATATGTAGACTTTGATATTTCAAATGGGAACTCATTCTCATCCTTTGATACCTGTGGTACAATCGTAACATCTTCTGCATCTAAATCTCCTTGGTTCGCTAAATGCAGCCGGACTGTCATATTTTCCCCTGCTTTCCCAGTAGGCGTGTCTGTATCCCCTAATAATGCAATACGTGCATATCCATTCCAATCATCATCTGGCACAGAAGAAGCATACCATATATTACTTCCTACCCCTGTTAGCATTAACATGCCACAACATAATAATGTTAGCAGCCTTTTTATGATTTTTCTCCCTTTCATGTTCTTTCCTTTCATACCTCTTCCTCCATTTTCTCCTCTATCGTTTCTTCTGTTAATCCTTCTGGATTATCTGGTTTTTCTATTGTTTTTCCTACGAATCCTTCTGGATTATCTGGTTTTTCTATTGTTTCTTCTACGAATCCTTCTGGATTATGTAGTCCTTCTGTGGTTTTTTCTATAATTTCTCCTGTAGCAGCAATTTCTTCTGTATCCTCCATAGCTGCCTTCTGTAAAAGCTCTTCTACTGTGGCAGCCTCTGAAATCTTCATGTCTTTTGAATGATCCCTTACCTCTACCTTTACAATCTTCCCATCAATTATATGAAAAATCCGGTCGGCAAATGTCGCCAAATGATTATCATGTGTTACCATTACCAATGTTTTGTTTTGTTCTGCAACAACCTTCCTCATAAGCTCCATAACTTCTGCTGAAGTATGGGAATCCAAATTTCCTGTTGGCTCGTCTGCAAAAATAATCTCTGGATCCACTACTAATGCCCTTGCCACGCCAACACGCTGCTGCTGCCCGCCAGACATCTGGTTTGGGCGGTGTTTCTTTTGTGTTTTTAACCCTACTAAATCCAACATAGCCGATGCCTTTTTTAAACGCACCCGTTTAGGCACTCCACGGAAAGATAAAGGCAGTGCTACATTTTCTACTGCATTCATTGTGCCAAGCAAATTAAAGGACTGGAAAATAAACCCAACTTTCTCTCTCCTAAATTTAACAAGCTGGTTTTCTGACAACTTTTCAATATATTTCCCTGCTACTTTTATCGTCCCTTTTGTCGGTTTTTCTAACCCCGCAAGCATATTTAACATGGTTGACTTCCCGGAGCCAGAAGTCCCTACAATGGAACAAAATTCTCCTTTATAAATTGTCATATCCACGCCATTTAATGCTCGTACCTTGTTTTGCCCGACTTTATAAATTTTATATAAGTTTTTTACCTCAATTACTGGTTTTTTCTCTGCCATAATAACTCCTATCCCAATATTATTCCACATTCGAAAGTATACCACAAAATCAGTTTAGAAAATAGTCTTTCCTCAAAGTTATTTCTTAAGAATCTATGAACGAAATAGCCCCTATATGTGACTATTTTACTAGAAAATTCACAAAAAGCCTTGTAATCTTTCCAGAATGTGTTAAACTGTAACAGAATCAAAATTGGGATATTGCCCTAATATGGTTAAAATAAGATTTTACTGTGTTACATTTTTAGAAAGAAGGATTTTATATTTATGAAAACAACAAGAGAAGATATTCGTAATATTGCAATTATTGCCCATGTTGACCATGGCAAAACTACCCTAGTAGATGAACTTTTAAAACAAAGTGGGGTATTCCGCCAAAACCAAGAAGTTGCAGAGCGCGTTATGGACTCCAATGATATTGAACGTGAGCGTGGTATTACCATTCTTTCCAAAAATACTGCTGTCTGTTACAAAAATACAAAAATCAATATTATTGACACCCCAGGCCATGCTGATTTTGGCGGCGAAGTAGAACGTGTCCTAAAAATGGTAAATGGTGTTATTTTAGTGGTAGATGCCTTTGAAGGCGCTATGCCTCAAACAAAATTTGTCCTTAAAAAAGCCTTGGAACTCGATCTGTCTGTTATTGTATGTATTAATAAAATTGACCGCCCAGAAGCCCGCCCAAATGAAGTAATCGATGAAGTTTTAGAATTACTTATGGATTTAGATGCCTCTGACAAACAACTTGACTGCCCTTTTGTATTTGCTTCTGCAAAGGCAGGGTATGCTATGTTACACTTAGAGGATAAACCAGAAAATATGATCCCATTATTTGAAACAATCCTACAATCTATACCCGCCCCTGAAGGTGATAAAGACGCTGGAACACAAGTATTAATCAGCACAATTGACTACAATGAATATGTAGGCCGTATTGGGGTTGGCAAAGTTGACAATGGCATAATCCGTGTAAACCAAGAAGCAGTTATTGTAAATGCCCATGAGCCAGACAAGAAAAAGAAAGTAAAGATTAGTAAACTATATGAATTTGACGGGCTGAATAAAGTAGAAGTAAATGAGGCTTCTATCGGCTCTATTGTTGCTATTTCTGGCATAACAGATATCCATATTGGCGATACTTTGTGTTCCCCAGAAGCCCCAGAAGCTATCCCGTTCCAAAAAATTTCAGAGCCGACTATTGCCATGCAGTTTATGGTTAATGACAGCCCGCTTGCAGGCAAAGAAGGGAAATTTGTTACTTCCCGCCATCTGCGCGACCGTCTTTTCCGTGAACTAAATACAGATGTTAGCTTACGCGTAGAGGATACAGATAGTACTGACAGTTTTAAAGTATCTGGAAGAGGGGAACTGCACCTTTCTGTGCTTATCGAGAATATGCGCCGGGAAGGCTATGAATTTGCCGTAAGTAAAGCGGAAGTCCTTTACCATACCGATAAAGAAGGCCATCGCTTAGAGCCTATGGAACTTGCTTACATTGACGTGCCTGAAGAATTTTCTGGGACAATTATCCAAGCACTTAGTGAACGCAAGGGAGAATTAAAAAATATGCTTCCTGCAAGCGGCGGTTATGTCCGCTTAGAATTTTCCATTCCATCAAGAGGGCTTATTGGATATCGTGGAGAATTTATGACTTCTACTAAAGGAAATGGCATTTTAAATACCATATTTGATGGTTATGGTGCTTATAAAGGTGATATATCTTACCGCCAACAAGGTTCCCTCATTGCCTTTGAAACAGGGGAAAGCATCACCTATGGCTTATTTAATGCACAGGAACGCGGCACTCTTTTTATTGGCGCTGGCGAACAAGTCTACGCGGGCATGGTAATTGGCCAGACTGGGCGGGCAGAAGATATTGAAGTGAATGTATGTAAGAAAAAACAGCTTACAAATACCCGTGCTTCTGGCTCTGATGACGCATTAAAACTAACTGCACCAAAAATTCTAAGCCTAGAACAAGCCTTAGAATTTATTGATACAGATGAACTATTAGAAGTAACCCCAAAAAATCTAAGAATCCGTAAAAAAATATTAGACCCTACCCTGCGCAAACGTGCAGCTAACAACGCAAAATCCACAAAATAAAGTTTATTAAAAGACTGTTGTAAAATAAAAATCCTTAACAATATAAGGTTTTTACTATATGCCTTATAAAATTTTCACTATATTGTTAGGAACATTATTTTACAACAGTTTTTTAATTATCAAAGACTTTTATTTCATTCCCTACTTTCCCAAACCATACCTGGCTTCCATCTATTAGCCCTGCTTTCCCGCTTGTTGCTTCTATTATTTTTTTCTTTAGCCCGCCTACCTGTGCCCATGGCACTAAAAGCTCCATTCCTACTCTATCTGTGTATTGAATGTCTAATATAGTAATATCCATCTGCCCACATAAATATTGCAGTTTGCCAATTCCATTATAATCTGTATCCACTGTTAAACATAACCCCATATGTTTTGTTATTACTTTACTATTTAAAAGCCCTTCCTTTGCTGCTTTTGTATATGCCCTAACAAGCCCTCCTGTCCCTAATAAAGTACCCCCAAAATATCTTGTTACAACAATAACTGCATTATGGATATCCTCTGCCAGCAAAACATCTAAGATAGGTTTCCCTGCTGTCTGTGAAGGCTCCCCATCATCACTACAACGTTTTAGCTCATGGTTTCTGCCCACTACAAATGCACTACAATTATGCCTTGCATCCCAATATTTTTTCTTTATAGATTCTATAAAAAGAACTGCCTCTTCCTCACTATTTACAGGCATAGCCGTTGCAATAAAACGTGACTTTTTCTCTGTCACCTCGCCTACCCCGCCTTCTAATAACGTTTTATATTCTTCTGGCATACCAATCTCCATTCCTTACAAAATACCATTTATTTCTATTCTCTATGCTTTTTCCTAACTATCACTATTACTTTAATACCAATGTATAGAATTTTCAAAATTATAACATATCTTTCCTTTTTTAACAAGCAAATCCCTGCCCGTTACTTACCTCCCTGTAATAAAAAATTGTTTTTTTATAAGTTAAATTTTTTAATATATGAAAAATACTTGCTATCTGGTTTTGAATACTATATAATGTAGAAGTAATAGAAAATTTTTACACAGAGGGATGCTATGACAAACAAAGAACTGATTTCTTCTATTATTGAAAAACTAGATTATATTAAACCAGAAAGTATTCCAGAGATTGACCTGTATATGGATCAGGTAACTACCTTTATGGATTCTAATTTAAAGGACTCAAAACGTTACAATGCAGATAAGATATTAACCAAAACAATGATTAATAACTATGCCAAAAACAACCTGCTTCCTCCTCCTTTAAAAAAGAAATATTCAAAGGAACATATTTTAGTCCTTATTTTCATTTATTATTTAAAAAATATCCTTACTATTAATGATATCCAGACATTATTAGAGCCTTTAACCAGTAAATATTTCACTGCCTCTGATGGGCTGACCCTCGAAGAAATTTACCAAACTGTTTTCCAATTAGAACAACAACAAGTTATTTGGCTTGAAAAAGATGTATTGCGAAAATTTGAAAAAGCAAAACAGACATTTACAGAGGAAGAAGACGAAGAGAAAGAATTTTTACAAACTTTTTCTTTTATTGCTATGCTTGCATTAGATGTCTATGTAAAAAAACAAATGATCGAAAGAATGATTGATGAATTAAATGAAAAAAAACCAGCACATGCCACAAAGAAAAAATAAAGGGGAGGCTAAAAGCCCCCTCTTTTACTTTTTGCCTTTTTCTTCTATTCGGTTAAATACCATGTCATACCCATCACTTCCATAATTTAACGAACGGTTTACCCGGCTTATTGTTGCTGTTGAAGCACCTGTTTTTTCTGCAATTTCTAAATAAGTATTATGGTTCCTCAGCATCCTTGCTACCTCATAGCGCTGGGAAAGGGATAACAGCTCATTTACTGTACATATATCCTCAAAAAAAGAGTAACATTCCTCTGAATTCTGAAGGCATAACACTGCTTCAAATAAATGTTCTACTGCTTCTGTTCTGATTTTTTTACTCATTTTACTCCTCCGTATACAATTTCCAAGGCATATTTCTCAGAACATTTTAACATACTAAAGTCTTAAAGTCCAGCTTTTTTGTTTAAAATCCGCTTTTTCATCTCTTCAGGCCGATTATTCAAAACCAATTCCTCAGGAAACCCTACTTCCTCCATAATCTTCTGCGCATACGCATGGTTCCCTACTTCTATATCCACATGTGCATCGCTATCTACCACAATAGGGACCTGGTGTTTCATACATAGTTTCAGTAATATCCTGTCATTTTCAAACGCATTTTGGCGGAAGCTCTCTGGATGCAGCGAACTATTATTTAACTCTAAAATTGCCCCTGTTTCCTTAGACCCTTTTACTATTTCCTCATAATCAAGAGGAAACCTCCCATCATCTGGATGCCCTAGAATAATTACATATGGGTTTTCCATTACTTTTCTAGCGGCCATAGTATTTTCTGCTATGCTGCCTGGGCTAATACATGGCGTATGGAAACTTGCTACTGCATAATCTAACATTTTTAAAATTCGCTCTTCCATATCCACCTTTCCATTATAGTCAATAATATTTAACTCGCTCCCAAACATCATCTCTATCCCACAGCGTTCCCTTGGTATTACCTCCATATTTTGGAAATAAAACGCATGGCATGTCCCTGGCATAGTCATAGAATGTTCTGTTATGCCAAGCAGCTTTAACCCCTTTTCTGAAGCAGCCCGCGCCATCTCTTTTATTGTACTATACGCATGCCCGCTGGCAATGGTATGCGTGTGCATATCTAGCAAATATTCCATAATATCCTCCTTTTTCCTATCCTGAATTCTAATATTTAATCATTATACCATATTTAGTCAACTTTTGCCTGGTTCTTCATATTTTATTTTTGTATTCTATCTATTTTATTTCGGCAGCATTAGGCGCTGTAGGTGCTGCCATTAAAAAAACAGCGCAGAAATGAGGAGATTATGAAAAATTTTAAAAGCAAATTCCTTCTTTTCTCTGTAACAGGCATCTTGTCTATTATGGCACTTGCCGGTTGCCAGAAAAAAGAAGAAAAGGGCTTAACGGAGCTTACATTAAACGAAGTTGCCCACTCTATCTTTTATGCTCCACAATATGCCGCTATTGAACTTGGCTATTTTGAAGAAGAAGGCATCTCTTTAAACCTAGTAAATGGGGCAGGTGCCGATAATGTTATGACAGCTTTAATTTCTGGAGATGCCGATATTGGCTTTATGGGTTCTGAAGCCTCCATCTATGTTTACGCAGAAGGCTCGCAAGATTATGCTGTTAATTTTGCCCAGCTTACCCAACGGGCTGGCAATTTCTTAGTAGCTAGGGAAGAACAGCCAGACTTTAAATGGACTGATTTAAAAGGCCATGAAGTACTTGGCGGCAGGGCTGGCGGTATGCCAGAAATGGTTTTTGAATATATCTTAAAGCAAAATGGCATTAACCCTGCAACTGATCTTTCTATTGTACAAAATATAAATTTTGGCTTAACTGCTGGTGCTTTTTCTGGCGGGCAAGGTGAATATACCGTGGAATTTGAGCCCTTTGCTACTGCGCTGGAATTAGAAGGGAAAGGCCATGTTATCGCTTCCCTTGGCGTAGACAGTGGATATGTCCCTTATACTGCATACTGCGTAAAGAAAAGCTTTTTAAAAGACAATGCAAAAGTAATCCAAAGCTTTACTAATGCTATCCAAAAGGGCATTAACTATGTAAATACACATTCTGCTGAAGAAATTGCTGCCACTATTGCGCCTCAATTCCCTGAAACAGAAACCATTAACCTAGTTACTATTGTAGAACGCTATTTAGAACAAGACACATGGAAAACAGATACTGTATTTTCTGAAACCAGTTTCAATCTTTTACAGGATATTTTAATAGAAGCTGGCGAATTAGAAGCAAGGGTTCCTTATGAAGATTTAGTTACTACTGAATTTTCACTTAACGCCGTTAATTAATTTTCCCTGCATAAATATCTGTGTAATCGAGTAGGTAAATGTCCTTCTCCCCCTACCCGCCGTGCTACCCGTGCGCCGCTTTGGCGGCATATCTCATAAAATAGGGAAGGGAGCCTGTTTATCTCCCCTTCCCTATTCCATTTTATTCTATATGTTTAATTACCAAAATCTCATCCATAGGCACTTGGAAAAGAAATGCTAATACTACCAAATTATCCACTGTTGGCAATGCTCTTCCATATCTATCATTGGAATATCCATAAGCCCATCCTAACTTGCCTTAAAATTATAAATAGGCTTCATAACATCAATTACATCCACAGACTCCTTTATTACATCAATAATATCCTCTAAAGATTTATATGCCATTGGTGCCTCATCTAATGTTTCTTCATTCACTGACGTAGTATAAATCCCTTCCATTGTCTTTTTATATTCTTCTAGGCTTATATTTTCCTTTGCCTTTTTTCTAGACATTACCCGGCCAGCCCCATGTGGTGCAGAATAATTCCATTCTGGGTTTCCTTTTCCAATTGCCAATACACTTCCATCTCTCATATTAATTGGAATTAATACTTTTTCTCCCTTATGTGCTGCAATAGCGCCTTTGCGCAAAATCATTTCTTTTGTATCAATATAATTATGGATCGTGTGGAACGCTTCTGTCCCTTGTATTCCCATTTTATCTAAAATAACCTCTGCCATTTTCTCACGGTTTCTTCTAGCAAACCTCTGGCAAATCTCTACATCTTCCAAATAATCTTGAAAATAAGTCCCATATAAATAACACAAATCTTCTGGCATAGTAGCCTCTCTTTTTGCCCATGCTATTTCCTCTAAAGCCGCTTGGATCTCTTTCCTCCTCCCTGCTGCCTTATATTCCCGAATAATTGTATCCCTTTGAATAAAATAGGTTTCTTTCCCTTTATTTAGGTCAACTGCTAATTGTTGGTACCACTCTGCTACCTGTTTGCCAAGGTTCCGGCTTCCAGAATGTATTACCAAATATTTTGTCCCATCCTGTGATTGATCCACTTCAATAAAATGATTGCCGCCACCTAAAGTACCAAGGCTTCTCTCTAATCTTTTTGTATCTTTCAGGCTTCTATAACAACGCAGCTCTGTTAGATCAAACCGTTCCTGCCTGCCCTCCCATACATTCATCCCAGAAGGGATATAATGGGCAGCCTCATCCAGCCTTTCAAAATCAATCTCTTCTTTTCCAAGTTTTACTGTATACATGCCACATCCAATATCCACTCCAACAATATTAGGCACTACCTTATCTGTAACTGTCATTGTTGTGCCAATGGTACACCCTTTTCCTGAATGGACATCTGGCATAATCCTAACTTTACTTCCTTCTGTAAATTCATAATCACACATTCTTTTTATCTGTTCAATTGCTTCCTCTTCAATTACCTTCGCATAACAAATCGCTGTGTTTAACTTTCCTTTAATTTCTAACATACTTTTTCTCCTTTCTTAAATTAAAAAACCGCCTATCTTTTCTTTAAGATAAGCGGCCCCATTCTTCTTTATTCCCTGTTTCTTCTACCAAATTATCCACACAGCCCTCTGTTTTCCACTTATCTTTTTTATGCACGCAAAATCTAAGCCCTGCTCTTTCTGCAGCGCTTCTTTCTGTCTACTATCAAGATTAGCTATATTTACTGTGTATCCCATTACTGCTTCCTCCAATTTTCTGCCTTAATGTATGGAAAGGTAAACTAAAATATAACACAATTTTAATATTTGTTTTATACAGTATACCATAAAAAAGGTTTTTTGTCATTATACTTATGGTATAAAGTTATTTATTTTATTTTTGAAATTTTTATTTCTTCCCGCAGCATTTTTTATATTTCTTACCACTCCCGCATGGGCATGGGTCATTTGGATAAACTTTTTTCTCCTTTACAACGGTAGTGGAAGACTTTTGTTCTTTATAAAGCTCCTTTCTTCTTTCTGGGCTTAACAGCTTATCCCACATAGGAAGCTCATATAACCATTGTGCCTTTGCCTCTACCATATTATAATAGAGCTTTTCCTTATCATACCCAAGGTTTACTCTTGTATTTTCATCCATTTCTTCAATAGGGTTTGGATTTTTTAAACTATCATTAATGCCATCCAAAACACCTACCATAATATTTAGTTCACAGCCAAACCTCTCAGCAAGTTCACGGACTGTACCCTCTACCACTACCTCTGGCTCTGCAAGTATCTTTTCATAGATTCCCTTTTCAATTAAAAAATAATTCTGCCAAAAAGCCGTACTTTCCTTCTCGCTTATTTCCTCTGAATATGCTTGATTCCTCCAAGTTTCCAATAATGTCATAACCATTTCCCTCTTTTCTACATAAATTTGTTTCCCCATGTATAAAACTTTTATTTCTGCTCATACTAAAGATAAGCCCAGAGCTGTTTCCTATATCCTTCCAAGTCTCTAAGGATTCCCCCTCCAACCAGGGACAAAGCCGAAGGCATTAGGCAGGCAGCGGGCCACCAAAGAGAAAGAAAATACTTATCCTCCCCTTTTATAAGGGCTTGTCACTTTGGCATCCAAGGTGGCAGGCTCTTTTGTATTATAAAATGTTTTCCCTGTTTTGGCAAGCGATATTCTACAGAAGCCAAAATGATATTTATTCTTTATATTCTCTTGTTTTTTCCAATACCTTACTATATAATACTACCATAAAAATTATACTATTATTTATAAGGAAGGTACTGCCATGAACCATAACTCTACTAATAATAAACCCACGCCATTGAAACGAAAGCTCGCTTTTATTGGTGCTATATGCTTAGTATGCTTATATTTCGTTACTTTATTAGCTGCTTTTTTTGATCCTTCTGCAGGTAAAAACACCTTTAAATTCCTACTTTTTTGTTGTTTTGTATTTCCTGTTTTACTTTACTTCTTTCTCTTATTTGTAAAACTAAAAAAATAAATTTTATAAAAGGGCCTTTAGCTCTTCTGGTGTAAATTGATATGTACTATTACAAAAATGGCATTTTACCTCTATTGGCTCATTGTCATCAATGATTTCTTTTATATCTTTTTTACTAATAGTAGCCAAAGAACCCATAATATGTTCTTTCGAACAATTACAATAAAACTGGGCTGGCATAGAGCCCTCCCACTGTATGTCAAATTTCCCTAATACTTTTTCTAACAGCATTTCTGGCGTATATCCCTGTTCTAATAAAGATGTTACTGATTTTATTTCTGCTACTGCTTCTTCTAAACCACAAATTACCTCTTCTTCTGCAAATGGCATAAGCTGCACAATAAACCCACCTGCCTGTTTTACTGTATTCTCTTTTTCCATAAGCACACCTAAGGCTACTGCCGATGGGACTTGTTCTGATTTTGCAAAATAATATGTTAAATCTTCTGCTACTTCACTTGTTGTTAAAGGAAGCTGCGTATTATAAGGCTCTTTCATGCCTAAATCCTTACTAACTGTTAATGTGCCATATCCAATGGCAGCACCTACATCCAATTTTCCAGCGTAATTAGGCGGAATTACCACAACTGGGTTCCCAGCATATCCTTTTACATTCCCATGGGAATCTGCCGTTGCAATAATCCCATTAATTGGCCCGTCCCCTTTCATTTGTATAGTAAGAAGATCGTGTTCCCCTTTCATCATGCTGCCCATCATAGCTGCCCCACTCAGTAAACGGCCTAAGGCGGCTGTTGCCACAGGGCTGGTATTGTGTCTTTTCCTAGCATATTCTACAAGGTTTGTTGACTGAATGGCAAATGCACGTATTTGCCCGTTTGCAGCCATTGCGCGGACAATATAATCCTTACCTGTTGTCATCTTCTTTTTCCCCTTTCTTTTTCCCACATTCCTTTGCCACAATATATACTCTTTCACTATCTTCCTTTAAAGGCTCTTTTGTAAAAGCATGGTAAATATGGAGCAATTCCATGCCAGCCTCTTTTATAGCTGCTTTTAATTCCTCTATGGTATAACATCTTTGGTAATGTGTCTCTACATATTTTGTATATTGTTTCCCTTCTGGAATAAAAAGAGTTAAGTCATATTCATTTATACACTCTTCTTTATCATAAAAATTTTCCCAAATAAAACTTCCTTCTTCCCTGTTTTCCGCTATTACATTATCAGCAAGCAGTTCCTGGTACTTATATTCCGTATTACAGTCAAAAATAAAAATACCTCCTGGATCTAAATAATTATTTACCAAAGAAAATACCTTTACCAAATCTTGATACTCTAAAATATAATTCATCGAGTCACAGATACTAATCGCAGCCCGTACTGTCCCATATAGTTCAAATTCCCTCATATCCTGCAAAAGATATAAAATATCTAAGCCTGATTTTTCCCTTTTCTCAGCGGCAACCTCTAACATATCCATTGAATTATCTATGCCAATCATATCGTAGCCTTCTTTTGCCAGATATTCTGTAATATTTCCTGTGCCACAGCCTAACTCCACTATTAAGCCCTCTATAATGCCATATTCCTTTAATATCCCTATTACATAATTACACCATTCTTTATAAGGGATATTATCCATAAATATATCATAAACCTGGGCAAAACTTCTGTATGCTTCCATAGTATTCTCCATTCGCCTCTTCCATAACCCTTCTTGAATATTCCTATCATAGCAACTTTTTTGTACAAATGCAAGGTTGATTATTCTTTCTTTTTCCCTTATACTATTATAAAACATAAGAAAGGAAGGCTTCTTTATGAGGCTAATTGAACATAAAATCCGTCTGATTAGTCTAAAACGGCTAATCTATGCTGCTGTTATGCTTTTCATTACCTGTTGTATTTTCTACTATATCCCATTTTTTGATGTTGTGTGGCCTGCTAAAATTACAGATCCAACAACGATTGTAGAATTATACCAAAATGATATTGCCTGTGTCGAATTAACAGTAGATACTTTATACTATTCTGGATACGACTATATGGAAAACGGCAAAGTAACTGGCTCTTATTACTATAATCTTTATAATGGGACTTGTATTTATTTTCTATTATCTAATGCCCAGTGTAATAACCGGCAGGATATACTGACAAAAATCCCTATAAAAGCACGTTTAGAAAGCGGCGGGAAACTTTTAAGCAGCTTAATCCAAAAAATGTCCGCTGACCTCAACTGGACGCCACAAGGCCTTTCTGCTGTTTCTTCCCATATTATTATAAATGCAATGGATTATTTATTAGTAAAAAATATTGCCTTACTAATCGCTACTTTATTGGTATTTTCAGTTTCATTATTGGTACTTATTAAAATGATTTGTTATATGGCCTATCCTATTTTACATCCAGCCTGCTTCCGCCTACGCCACTACGGCCCTATAAAAGAACAGATAAAACTTGCTGAATTTGAACTAGGGCAAGAACCTATCCTAAAAAAAGGAATTTTTACAATTACAGAACATTTCCTAATTGCCTCTTCCAAAATACAGCTTTATCTTCTTCCCCTTGATAAAATTGTATGGGTATATAAACACAGCAGCCTTCACCGTCTTTCTTTTAAACATGTGCATATTACTTACACGCTTCGGGTGATTGCAAAGAAAAAACTCAAATTAGTGGCATCCATGCAGCCCAAGGAAGATGTTGATGCTGTTATTGACCATATTTCTGCTTATTGCCCAGATGCCCTTATTAATTATAGCAGGGAAAATGAACAACTTGCCCGGGTACGCCAACAATTATAGGCAAAATAGCCAAATTTTTATCCTCTTTCTCTGTAAATTATCACAAACTTATAGGACACAAGTGTAAAAATACTGACATTTTCCTTTATAAAATGGTACAATAATAATAGACACATGTTATCCTCGCCAAAAAATGGCAAGGAGGGAGTTTGCCAGTGAAACATCGTGCCTTATTGGCACAGAAAGAGGGGTCAGTATGTTTGAAGCAGGAAGCTATATTATTTATGGAACCAAGGGCGTATGCAAAGTGGAAGCTATTGGAAGCATTAATGTCCCAGGTGTTGACAAACGCCGGCTTTATTATACGCTGTCGCCTATATTTGAAAGAAGCGGGACTATCTACACCCCTGTAGAAAATTCCAAGGTTGCTATGCGGAATGTTATTACTAGGGAAGAAGCATTAAAATTAATCCAAGAAATACCTTTTATTGAAGCTTTATGGATACCAAATGATAAAGAACGGGAACACCTCTTCCAAGAAGCACTCCTTACTTGTGATTGTAGGGAAATTATTAGAATTATTAAAACACTTTACCAGAAAAATTTAAAACGCATGGAAGCAGGAAAAAACGCCACTGCTATGGATCAAAGATATTTACAGCAAGCACAAGATTTATTATTTGGGGAATTTGCCATTGTATTAGAAATAGATAAAAACCAAGTAGAAGATTATATCCGGGAATCTATCCAAGCAAGAGAACTTATACAGGAGGCTTAACTACATTTATGAAACTTGTAGTAATTGACGGGCAAGGCGGCAAAATGGGTAGTGCTGTAATTGCACAACTTAAAACTGCCTTGCCAGAATATAAAATTTATGCCCTAGGGACAAATAGTATCGCCACTTCGTCTATGTTAAAAGCAGGCGCAGATTATGGTGCCACAGGAGAAAACCCTGTCCTAGTCAATACCAAAAATGCAGATATTATTATTGGCCCTATGGGAATTGTGCTTGCAGATTCTCTTTTAGGAGAAATCACTCCTGCCATGGCATGTGCTATAGGCAGCAGCCCTGCCTATAAAATCCTCCTGCCTGTTAATCGCTGCAACCATTATATTATTGGCTGCCAGGATATTCCCCTGTCTGAGTCAATCCGCCTTGTTATAGAAAAGGTTAAAGAATTCCTGCAAACACAAGGCTGTAAATCATAATTAACCATGGTTTCATACTAAGGATAATAAAAATAAATTTCTTAGATGACATACGGGTAAGCCCAGTAAAATAGCATAGGAAATCATCCGGCGCCAAGGGTAACAATATCATTAGCCCAAAAATAAACGTATATGATTTTTGCTTTTGAATCCAATCTGTATATTTATAATAGCGTTTTTCCCCTGTTACTTTCTTTACAAATTCACTCCCATATTTTCTGGCAAGCCAAAAAGCAAGAATAGACCCCGCACTAATTCCAATATAATTACAGATAAATCCTCCAACTGTACCATATAATACGGCACCTGCCGCACAGCCTACCATTCCTGGAACTACTGGGACCACCACCTGGAACATCTGTATTAATGTTAAAACCACCGGCCCCATAAAGCCATAATTACCAATATAGCTTACAAATGCTTCTGGCGAAGAAAAACAACCATCAAAACAACCTTTTATCATTACCACAATTACAATACTGCACAGCAACAAAGCTACTATGCCAAATCCCTTGCGCAGCCGGATTCCCTCTTCCATTCTATAAAACCTCCCCTTATTTTTATTATCACTATTGTACAGAAGATTTTTTAAATCCGTTTATAGGAATTCTTAAAAATTACTAAGGAATCACTTAATATAATATTGCCTTAGCCTTATACTATACCTGTATACAAAGATTTGCCAATTCCATAATATGAAATTTCTCTAAATACGCATTTTCTTTTGGAATCCATTCTTCTACAAAACGCTTTACCATCCCTTCTCCATTCCGTACCCGGATTCTTTCTTTTTGTATTTCTTTATCAATATCTAGGCAAACAATAAAATCATAGGGATTCCCAAAATAAGGATGGGCACTATATGCCCCTTCTATAATATGCAGTTTTGCACGGGCTGCCCGCTTATATTCTATAATTTTCTGTTCTTTACAATTAAAAATACCATAGGAAAATTCCCTATTTTCTAATATTGGCAACAACACTTCTTCCTGAAAACGCTTATAATCCACATTCCCTCCTATTTCCGCAAGACGCTCCAACGTCCGCTGAAACGGTTGTAAAAAGAAATCATCCATATGGTATAATTCCGCCTGGTACTGTCTGGCAAGTTCCTCTGCAAGTGTTGTTTTCCCACTGCCACTCTTTCCATCAATTGCCAAAAGGACAGGTTTGTCTTTTTTTAACATAATTTTATCTAAATACTTCTGTATTTTTATCAATGCTTCTGGCAAACTCTCTTTTACCACTTCACTCATTTATTACCCCTGCCTTTTTTAATGCCAATACAATAATTGGAATTATAATTAACTGCAAAATAATGCCTGGGACTGCATTTATAAATCCCCCTGCTAAAAATACCTCCATTGTAAATTCCATACCTGCTAGTTTATAAAAAAAGTTTGCTGCTATTGCCCATACCAAACGCCCACCCAACATGGCAAGGAATAGAGAAAGGTAAATACGGCTCCCCTCCCCCTGTTTCTTAAAAAGCTTGTACAAAAATCCCGTAAAAAAGCCATAAGAAGCTAATTCAAACGCCATCCCACATGCCATTGGGAACAACTTTGGGGCACTAAATATTATGCTTCGAAGTAATGGCGTAATAAACCCTACTATTATCCCATATGGCGCACCGCAGACAAATCCACATAACAGCACTGGGATGTGCATAGGAAGTAACATATTCCCTATATGCGGAACCTGCATTGTTAAAAAAGGAAGCACCATCCCAAGTGCCAGAAACACGCCGGACAGTACTAATTTTTTTACATCTGTTTTCATAAAATATCCTCCTTACTAAAATATCTTTTTACTTTTATCCACAGATCAAAAAATACCGCCTAGCAGTTCTTCTGCCAACATCAGCTTCAACTGATATTATATATGCTTTTTACTATAGCAAAATTCCCTTTATCCGTCAATGCCTACCATTACTAGCCACAACAAACACATAAAATGAATAAATTGTGAACAATTTATATATCTATGTTATAATCAATCCGAAAGAATGAAAAGGACGGATTAATTATGAAAGCACTTTTAGGCTATGTAATTACTTGGCAGATATCAGGCAGGAAAAAAGGTTCCGCATAAGATGATGGATACTATTATGCTTGTCTTTTTTGCAATGCTTGCTCAATAAAGAAAAATGTGTTATATTGTTGATATGGGAAAACCATAGAGCTAAAGGCAGCTACCCCTCTTTTTTTCGGAGGGTGTTATAAACGCCCTCCAGACGAAAGAAAGGAGGGCGATAACAATGTATGTTACATACCAAGACCTACTTTTGTTTTATACGTTCGTTGTTGCTCTTGTGAGTTTGTGCTATACAATCTTCAAGGGAAGAAAATAGCCGCCAACTACTAGCAATAGTTGACGGCTTATATCTGCATAAAGCAGAATGAGTTAAAAAATTGTTGTAAGGAGTAGCCACTTCTATGGCTTTCCCTTTTCTATTGTCTAATATATCATATCTGGGGACAGGAAGCAAGAACTTTTTTCTGTTTAATATTTATCACAATACTTATATAGTCTAAAAGTTCTTTCATAATGAATCTTTCTTTTTTATTAGCCATTCTCTGCCTAAACAAAAAATAGATTATATTAAAAAACACACATTATTCCTAACAAACGAAATAATGTGTTTCCTATTTTTATAAAACCATACTTATTGTACATTCAAGGCAAATCCATCCCTTTACTATTATTGCTCCTGAAGCCCCAAATAACGCAATAGCCCTATATAAATGGAATATGCAAAATTATATTGGTCATACCTCAATTTTTCTGCATCTTGTGCATTTGTAATATAAGCAAGCTCCACCAATACTGCGGGCATACTGGTTCTACGAAGCACATACAAAGAAGGATTGGTACGCACCCCATTATCCCTAGTCCCCACAAGAGTCACCATTGCATCTAAAATATACTCTGCCAACGTTGCCGCTGTACTATTTTCCTTATACACATACATCTCTGACCCATTTGCTGCTGGGTTGGTACTAGCATTCGCATGGATACTAATAAAATAATCTGCCGGCCACTCATTTGCTTGCCTTACCCTAATTGCCAAGCTAGACGCATTACTAGTGCCTAATACCTCTGTTGGCGTATTCCTAGAAGTCCGCACCAAAAACCTATTATCTGCATCCAACAAATCCGCTAAATACGCCCCTACATTATACGTAATATCCCCTTCATTCAATCCATTGCCAACCGCCCCTGCATTTACATTGCCAGCAGGGTTATGCCCCTGATCTACATAAATTCTTATAGCCATATAATCCCTCATTTCTACATACTTCTATTTTATCATATGCAGAATGAAGGTTTATCGTTTCATTTTCTCTATTAAAAAAGGAAACGCCTCCTCATAATTCACCCCATACCATCGTCCCTCTTTATCTTCCATTGTCTTACAAATACACTCCAAAACAAAATCCATCGCAAGCCCAATCGCCTCTTCCAAACAAATCCCCTTTGTTATAGCCCCTTGGCATACCGCAGCAAAAATATCCCCTGTTCCAGAAGGCTTTATAGGCAACAATTCCCTTTCACAGCACACTATCTTTTCTGTTTTTGCACAATAAGCAAGCACTATCGTCCTTCCTTCCCTTAAACCAACCCCCTTAAGCACGACTGTCCCATTATTTAATTTAGAAAGCTGGACTAAGAGACTTTCCCAATCCTCCCACTTTGTTGGCAGTGCGCTATAATCCATATCCAGCAAAAAAGCCGCCTCCGTCAAATTAGGGAGAATTACATCTGCCTCCATGCAAAGCTTTTTCATTGCCCCAACATACTCCATGCCAAATCCTGAATAAAGCTTTCCTCCGTCCCCCATAACAGGATCTACAAAAATAACCGCTTTTTCTTTTTTCCATTCCCTGCACAGCCCTGCTAAAAGATCCACTTGTCCTAAAGAGCCAAGATAACCGCAAGAAACCGAATCAAACTGGATTCCCTGTTCCCTCCAATGTTTTGTTACAGGCAATATAATTTCTGTTAAATCCCTTTTAAATACTCCTGGAAAAGCAGTATGGGCAGAAAGCAACATAGTAGGCAACACGGCAGTTTCCAGCCCCATTGCAGAAAGCACTGGAAGCGCTACGGTTAAAGAGCACTTACCAATGCAAGAAATATCTTGTACTGTTAATATCCGCTTCATAAAAAATCCTTTCGAAATATAATAATAGAAATAGAGTTGGAAGTAGAAACGCCCATTTTACCATAAGAATATGGCATTTTTATAGCTGTAAAATGCTATTTTACCATTTTCCTTATCTGCCCTAACTTACATGGTGCTAGCACCATGTGCCAATCATGGGATATTATCTTTGCCATAGCTTACTTCTTATAGCCATACTCCCCAATCCCCATAATCAAATGTTCCGCTGCCATGATGAAGTTTTCCATCTGCCTTTAGATTTCTAAATGCTTCCCTCATACGAATTAGGATTTCCGGCTTTATATCCAGTGAATGATGTGCCGGAAATACTTTCTTTACAGGCAATGCCGCAATTTTTTCCAAAGAATCAAGGTATGCTTTCGGGTCAGTAGATGGATAGTAAGCAAACAGAATATCTTTATAAGCCAAATCGCCAGTAAATAAATATCCCCTGCTTTTTTCCCAAAAGCACATATGACCTGGAGAATGTCCAGGAGTATGCAGCACCTCAATTTCTCTGCCGCCAATATCAATAATGTCATGGTCTGTCAGTACTTTTGTTGGCATACCTTGAAAAAACTCATAATTATTCACGCAAAATCCTTTAGGTAAATCACGGCGGTCTACAACCATCTCTCTAATTGTTTGGATTGATAAAGGAAATTTACCATTCAGCCACTCCACTTCATCAGCATGGGCATAAAAATCTGGAAAATACTTATGTCCTCCAATATGATCCCAGTGAATATGCGTGGCTACTGCCTTAATAGGTTTATTGGTAAGTTTAAGCACTTCCTCATATATATTTGAAATGCCAAGCCCTGTATCAATAAGCAAGCTTCGGGTATTTCCATTTAACAGATAACAATGTGTTTCCTCCCAATGCCGATATTCACTGATAATATATGTATTTGCATCAATTTTATCTATTGTAAACCAGTTATCCATTATTCAACACTCCTTAAAATCTAAATGAATTTATAGCTTCTCTATCTCTACCAAAGAATTTTGAATATCCTTATAGACCAATGACTGCATACTGTCTGCATAAATACAAACAAATAAAAAGAAAAAAATCAGATATATGTGTGTCCTACTAAATTATTGTGGTTTTCTCAAGCCTACAACTATCATAACTGAAAGAGAACAGTTTTCATAGTACCAAAATGTACTATTATAACTGATATATGTCACCTTAAAAGTCGTTACTTTAGAAACAGCCAATCTGAAATCCTATACAATAATTGAAAATGGACTGACACAAAAACTAAAATTAATATATGATATTTAAAAATACAAAAGGAGATTTAAACTATGGATAATACAAAAGCGCACATTAAAAATTATTTGGAATATTGCAAATCGCAAAAATGTCTTAATGAAAAAACGCTGAAAGCATACCAGATTGATCTTCGGCAATTTTCTGAACAAAATCCCAATATCAATATTACAGAAATTACTTCTAACATATTGGAACAATATATTACAAAATTGCATCAGCAATATAAACCAAAAACCGTAAAGCGCAAGATAGCATCAGTAAAAGCTCTATTCCACTACTTGGACTACAAGGAAATCATTAGTCATAATCCATTCAATAAAATATTGATACATTTCCGCGAGCCTGTGATACTGCCCAAAACCATCCCTCTACATATCGTTGAAACATTTTTATCCACAATATATAAACAACGCGAAAATGCCAAAACTCCTTATCAGAGAAGAAATGCCCTAAGAGACATTGTTGTTGTGGAATTATTATTTTCAACTGGGATGAGAATATCCGAACTCTGCTCTTTAAAAGTAAATGATGTAAATTTATATGATGGAACTATCCTCATATATGGAAAAGGCAGCAAAGAACGCCGAATCCAAATCGATAATGAATCTGTACTCAATATTCTAACGGAATATAATGAATATTTTTGCTCAGAGAGACAATTTTGCACTAATTTTTTCGTAAATCAATCAGGAAAAGCACTATCTGACCAATCAGTACGAAGAATGATCAACAAATATACTTCTCTAGCATCCATTGAACAACATATCACACCACATATGTTTCGTCACACCTTTGCAACAAGCCTTTTAGAAGCAGATGTTGATATTCGTTATATCCAAGAAATGTTAGGACACAGTTCTATTAACATTACTGAAATATATACACATGTTACAGTTGCAAAACAACGAAACATTCTTGCTACAAAACACCCAAGAAAAGATTTTTCTCTATAAAGATTATGGGCAATTCCGCTAATTTGGAATTGCCCACTAAAAACTAACGGATAATATTTGATATTCATTTTTCTAATTTCTCGAATTTTATAACCCATGTCTATGTAGAACCTCACACCAGCCAATTCAGCGAACTGGAATTTTATGGTTTATTATTTTTCTTCATTCTTACTTTACCAGTTACATTTTCTACTACCAGCCTAAAAACTTTTGTATGAGGCATTACTAACTTATTAAATGGAAACTCCTCTTGATGATAATGTTTCATCAAAATATATAAGGCATTGTATTTTTCGTTATCAGAAAGCATTTCAATGTATCCTTGTCCAATCACGCTTTCATACTCCATTGTACAACTCCCACGTTCAATTTCTGTTACTAATTTATGCTCACAATCCATTTCAAAACTAGCTCTATTATCCTTTTTGATTAATTCATATTTAGTACCCTCCATAGCCCCATGAAAATACAATTCAATTTTATCTTCTTTTATATCCATTCCAAAATTGAGTGGTAATATATATGGGTAGCCATTATTATTTAAAGCAACCCGGCACACATCACATTTTTCCATGATAGCTATAATATCTTTAAATTCTTTTACTTCTCTATCTGAACGACGCATTTTTATCCTCCATTTGAAAACCATAACTTTCAATTTATATAAATCCTACCAAAAAGCCACTACTTTCTGTTTGGCTTTCTCTTAATGCCTAGCAATTGAATCAAATCATGAAACATTGATGTATCAGCCGGTTCAAACATTACCCATTTACCATCACGGTAAATTTGTGCTTCATCATAGATTTTTTGAACTTGTTTAGAATAGTTATTTCGTTCTTTTTCAAATTTTGCCCTCTCATCTTTTCCAAAGATAACCATAAAACCTATACAATTTTTTCTAGCATATAACGCACAAAGCGTTTTACCGCCTCGGTGGTATTTATACTCATAATTCCATACTTTACCGCCTTCATTCCACTGACATTCCATTTCATATTTTTCATCAATTAGAATACACAGCTTATTCCATACATCATATAAAGATTGTCCGACTAAAGCAGTTATTTCCTCTGTATTAGGTATTTTATCAAGCATAGTTGTTTCTCCTCTATAATTTCCAATCTTATTTATCTAGTTTCCTTTTCAGAATTATACATTAAACTATAAAATTCCTCAATCATCCCAACTTTTTTATTTAATTTTGTGTGGCACTCTCCACTTATAAATAGATTACATCACTCTCCACAACATCCCTTACACGTCCAAATATTATTCATTTTTTGAACCCATAAAAGCTGGTTTTCTGCTTATTGGCATATTCCCTTACCAGCTGAAAAAACATATCTTCTGCCTGCTCATTTATGTTTGCAAAGTATTCATTCAACCTGTAGCTTATCAACAAGTTAAGATAAACGAACTGTTTATACTCTTTAAGATACTACAAATGCCTTTGCCCCATAAGCCAATCTGCTTTTCTTCTTCGTGAGATAATTCAAGCCCTGGAAAGTAATAACCCCTTTGCTTGCATACCAGAGATCGTTATTTTCATTGGTCTATAGTCAAGTAAATAGACACAAGATTTCTTTAAAAAAATCACTAGCCTCTACATAACTGGTTAGCTATTGTACAAACTGCTTTTCTTACTTTAGTTATCTGTTTCATATGCTTTGTTCCTTCCCTTTTGTTTTAGTTGACTTTCAAACAATCTGTTGGAAGTTCATTTCTTAAATCCAGCTTTTACATTGATGCCAGAAGATGGTTATACCTTGGTAAAAAACAAAAAGCTGCTGCTGATCCATTCAGCCCATAATTATAAACATATGTTCTATACTTGAATCTTTTTGCTAGATATGCTATAGTAAAAACAGAAAAGGGAAAGCTATAGAAGCGGCTACCCCTCCGAATAGCAAATTACTTTTCCTCTACAATTTACATTGTACAGGTAAGCCGTCAACTATTGGTGGTAGTTGGCGGCTATTTTCTTCCCTTAAAAATCTGATAAATCAAACTAATAAGAGCAACAACGAACATACAAAACAAAAGTAAATCTTGATATGTAACATACGCCCTCCTTTCTTTCATCTGGAGGGCTTTTATAACACCCTCCAAAAAGAGGGGTAGCCGCCTCTGGCTCTATGGTTTCCCATATCGACAATATAACACACTTTCTTCCATTGGGCAATCTTCTTTTTCCTTTCCTAGCTTATCTATCCCTTTCTTCTATGAATATTTCCGTAATGCTTCATCAAATAGTTTATGATATATCTTTTTAATATTCTCGTTACAATAGTCTACACTAAGGTTTAAACGCTCACCATCCACATTTTCAGCCTTGAATTTAAGGCTATTGCGGAGATTTTTTCACACAGAGTGCGAAAAAATACCACTTGTCCCTTAACAGTCTGGATAGTCAGAACAGGCGTAAGACAGAAATTGCTTTTCGTAATTGGGTATGATATAATTTCCCCAGCACATACCAATAAATCTGTGTTTGATGAAAGGTGAATACAAGATTGAGAATAGTTATTCAAGAAGAAATATATTGTGATAATCATAATCTAAAAAAATATTTATCTCCACGATATGTATCTTTGGTAAATAAAAATTATTACAAGCAAATTGTGACATTCGTTTGTTTTCCTATTGATCAAACTGCTATTACAAGTAAAAATGTGGAGAAGGCTCTTAAAAAATTAAAAAATAAAAATGTCACCACATTATATTTTGCCCGATGCTTTACACTAGAAGCTATAAAAATTATTAACGAAAAAAATGGTGTAACATTTTCCCTAATTGAGTTTCCTTGGACTGATAATAACTATAGTCAAATTCATGGAGGAACATAATAACTTCCAGCTTAAAAGATACTGCCAAACTTCTGAACATGCTCTGCGTTTGGAAAATCCCCTCTAAAGATTAAACGATACCTTAATTGAAGCGTCCAAAGACAAACCAAAGCCCAATTAACAAACACGGCAAAACGCCCTTAGCCATAAGTTCCTCCCCACAACTAATGGCGTTTCTAGATAGAAAGAATAATCACACTTTTCCACCTAAAGGGCAGAATATACACACACCAGCAGAGAGAGGCACCTACCAGCTTTAGCGACTGTGGAGGGGATTAGTGCTTCTTAGTATTCTGGGGCGAAACAGAAGCAATAGGCGGACAGGACGTCCGCCTAAGGCTCCTCTGCGGCAGGACGCCGCATAGGAGCTGGTTGCGGAAAAACAAACACCGATAACAGAACACTTAGAAGCGCCTATCCCCGGAACCGGAGCAAAAGATGGTAGGTGCCTCTCTCTGCGTTTCTTTTTATTCTTCCCTCCCCAACAATTCCAACAATATCTTATTCACCTTCCCTGGATCTACCTTCCCTTTCATTTGTTTCATTGTCTGCCCTACCAAAAACCCTAATGCCTTTGTTTTCCCTGAATAATAGTCATTTACTGATTGTGGGTTTGCTTTTATTATTTCTTCTACCACACGATAAAGCATCCCCTCATCATTTACTGTTTTTAACCCATTTTCCTCCACATAGGTTTCTGGATCAATATCCTCCCGGAAAATCACCTCAAACACTTCTTTTGCCACAGTCCGGTTAATTACTCCTGTTTCTATTAGTTTAATTAACTTCGATAAATTAATAGGGGAAAAGGAAATATCTTCTGGATCTTTTTCTTCTTCTTTTAATAAACGCATCGTTTCTACCATTAACCAGTTGGAAACTTCTTTCGGTTTTTGGCAAAGTGCAATGGTATTTTCAAATATATCTGCTAATTTTTTAGAAGAGGTCAAAATATTAATATCATACTCTGGTATATCATATTCTTTTTGATAACGCAGCCTTTTTTCATCCCGCAGTTCTGGCTGTTTTTCTTTTATTTGTTGTATCCACTCATTACTAATATCAATTGGGGCTAAATCTGGTTCTGGAAAATATCTATAATCTTTTGCATCTTCTTTGGAACGCATAGCATAAGAATATTCTTTATTATCATCCCAACGCCTAGTTTCTTGTACAACAGCTTTGCCCTCTTCTATTAATTCGATTTGGCGTGCCCGTTCTCCTTCTATTGCCCTTGTAATGGCTTTAAAAGAGTTTAAATTTTTCATTTCTGTCCTAGTCCCATATTTTTCTGTGCCTATTTCTCTTACAGATAAATTGATATCAGCCCTCATGGAACCTTCTTGTAATTTACAGTCTGATGCGCCCAGATATTGGATAATTAATCTTAATTTATCTAAATAGGCAATAACTTCTTCTGCAGAACGCATATCTGGTTCTGACACAATTTCAATTAATGGCACCCCGCTTCTATTAAAATCAACCAAGGAGCAATCTTCCCATTCATCATGGATTAACTTTCCGGCATCTTCCTCCATATGGATTTCATGGATGCCTATTTTCTTTTTTCCTAATGTTGTCTCTATTTCTATACTTCCATTCTGGCAGATTGGAAGGTATAATTGTGAAATCTGGTAATTTTGCGGATTATCTGGATAGAAATAGTTTTTCCGGTCAAATTTGCAGTATTGGTTAATCGTGCAGTTTGTTGCAAGCCCTACCGCTACTGCATACTCTACTACTTTTTTATTTAATACAGGAAGAGAACCTGGCATGCCTGTGCAGACTGGGCAGGTATGTGCATTAGGCAAACCGCCAAATTCTGTGCTACAAGAACAGAATATTTTTGTTTTTGTCGCCAGTTCTACATGGACTTCCAAGCCTATTACTGTTTCATATTGTTTACTCATGCTGGTTCCCTCCTTTTTCGCATATTGGGCATCTTATATATTTTTTTGTCTGCTCAAATGTATAGGCAGCACGGATTATTTTTTCTTCCATAAAACAATCTCCCAAAAATTGTACGCCAATAGGAAGCCCTTTTTTATCCAAGCCACATGGGACGGTAATCCCAGGAAGACCAGCTAAATTTACAGCAACTGTATAAATATCGCCAAGGTACATTTTAATTGGATCGTTTAAGCTTTCTCCTATCAATGGCGCTGTTGTTGGGGATGCAGGGGCTAGAATTACATCGAAAGACTGAAATGCCTTGTCAAAGGCTTGTTTTATTAGGGCTTTTGTCCTTAGGGCTTTTAAATAATAAGCATCATAATAACCAGAACTTAATACAAAAGAACCTAGCATAATCCTTCTTTTTACTTCTGCCCCAAATCCTTCTGATCGAGTTTTTTTATACATATTGTGGAGCCCTTCATACTCTTTTGTACGATAGCCATATTTTACGCCGTCAAACCGTGCTAGGTTAGAGCTTGCCTCCGCGGATGCAATAATATAATATGCGGGAATAGCATATTCTACAAGGCTTAAATCAAACTCCTCCACAATAGCCCCTTTTTCTTTTAAAATGTCCGCTACCTGTAAAATAGATTCTTTTACTTCTTCCTCTAACCCGTCTGTAAAATAATCTCTTGGAATTCCTATCCGCATCCCTTTTACGCTGTCTTTCAGCGCAGAAGTAAAATGATAGCTTTCTCTTTTTATAGAAGTACTATCCTTTGGGTCATAAGAAGAAATTGTTTCTAAAATTACAGCGCAATCTGTAACATCTTTCGCTATTGGCCCTATTTGGTCAAGTGAAGAACCATATGCGATTAAACCATACCTAGATATTGTCCCATAGGTAGGTTTTATCCCTGTTACGCCGCAAAAAGAACTAGGCTGCCGGATAGATCCCCCTGTATCTGAGCCAAGTGCAAACGAACATTCCTCCGCAGCAACTGCCGTACAAGAACCGCCAGAAGAGCCGCCTGGGACATGCGCTGTATTCCATGGGTTTTTTGTTATCCCATAAAAAGATGTTTCTGTTGTACTTCCCATGGCAAATTCATCCATATTGGTTTTTCCAATAATAATTGCCCCCGCTTTTTCTAAATTTTTTACTGCTTCCGCTGTATAACTAGGCACAAAATTTTCTAAAATTTTTGAACTACAAGTTGTGCGGAGCCCTTTCGTGCACATATTATCTTTAATTGCTACAGGGACACCAGAAAGTATACTTGTTAATTTTTTTGTATCTATTAATTGTTGTACCTTATTTGCGCATTGATAGGCTTCCTCTTTTTCTATTGTTACAAAACTGTGGATTGTGCCTTCCACCTTTTCTATTTGTTTATAAGCAGCATCTAAAGCCTCTTTTACTTTTACTTCGCCTGCTTGTATTTTTTTTCCCAGTTCAACGGCTGTTAATCCCATTAGCTCCATTTTATCCCCTCCCTATTCAACCGTTTTTGGAACCATAAAGCTCCTATCCTTTTTTGCAGGTGCATTAGAAAGTATTTCTTCACTTCCATCAGGGTTTGTTACAATATCCTCACGAAATACATTTTGGATTGGAAATACATGGGACATTGGCTCTACTCCTTCTGTATCTAATGTATTTAATTGGCCAATATAATCCAGCATTTTTTCCATATCCTGTTTTGCTTGTTCTTTTTCTTCTTCCGAAAGCTCTAACTTTGCCAAAATCCCAACATATTCTATTATTTCATCTGTAATCTGTCCTGCCATAAGGCACCTCCTATTCTCTATGGTTCTAATCTGCTTAAATCCCTTGGGAACAATGTTGTCTCCCTTACATTTTGTTCCTCTAACAAACGCATTGTTAAACGCTCTAAGCCAATCCCTAACCCTCCATGCGGCGGCATGCCATACTGAAATATCATTAAATAATGTTCCATTCCCTCTGTAGACATGCCCCTCGCTTCTAATTTGTCTAAAAGCATTTGGTAATTATGGATTCTCTGCCCACCAGTCGTTATTTCCATTCCCTTAAATAATAAATCAAAGCTTAATGTAAACCTCTTATCTACTGGATCATCCATCGCATAAAATGGGCGCTTTTTAGATGGATAATGAGTGACAAAAACAAAATCAGAGTTATATTCTTCTTTAAAATAACGCCCAATTAATAGTTCCTCTTCTGGTTCTAAATCATAAGGGTTCCTAATTTTTCTATTATATTTCTCTGATACAAGCTCTTTTGCCTTATCAAACCGGACTTGTGGTATTTTATCTATCTCTGGCAAGGTAATCTCCAACAGGCTAAGTTCCTTACTATATTCTTGTTTTAAAAGTCCTGCCATATATTGCAAAAACCCTGTTTCCATTGCCATAATATCCTCAAAACTATCAATATACCCCATCTCAAAATCCATGCTGGAATACTCATTTAAGTGCCTTGTTGTATTATGCTTTTCTGCCCGGAATACTGGCCCTACCTCAAAAACCCTATCATACACCCCTACCATAGTCTGTTTATAAAACTGTGGGCTTTGTGCCAAAACTGCCTTTTTCCCAAAATAATCTAACTTAAAAATATTAGAACCGCCTTCGGCTCCCTTTGCTGTAATTTTAGGAGTCCTTACCTCTGTAAAATCCTGTGAAATTAAATAATCCCGAAATCCCCTTACAATGCCTTCCTGAATTTTAAACTTTGCCCTTTCTCTTATATTCCTTAATGCAATAGGGCGGAGAGAAAGTTTTGTTTCTAGGGAGGTATTCATTTTCCATTTGTTAATCGCCAGTGGGAGCACATCGGCTGGTTCTGATAACACGATTATTTTCTCCATGCGGATTTCCAAACCATATGGCGCCCTCTCTTCTTCCACTATTATTCCTTCTACTTCTATAGCAGACTCCTCTTTTAAATCCTTTAAATCAAACTTTGTCTTACCTTCCTCATATACGCATTGTACCAGCCCGCTGCTTTTCCTAAGAATTACAAATGCTACTTCCCCCATATTGCGGATTGTATGGATGGCACCATTTATCTTTACTGTTTTTCCTACCATACTTTTCATTTCTTCAACCTTTATAGTTTTTTCTGGTTTTACTCCTGTTATAAAATCCATATTCTTACTCCTTTCTTGTAATCCCAAAATAATTCCTTTAACGCCCATACAGCCGTTCGCCACGCCCTATGTGTAAACAATTTCCTCTACATGGTGCTGCGCACACTACTCAATCAAATAGGGAAGGTTTATGCGCATAAAAAAACCGCCCTGGAATAAATATTATTCCGGGACGGAATCCAATTGTTATAAATTAGTTCCGCGGTACCACCCGCATTGAAGCAGCTTCTGCTTCCCCTCTTTATGCTTAACGTGCATTACCGTACAAGCCTACGCCAGTTTTTTATTCCTGCTTTCAACCTGTCAGCTCCAGAGCGTTCCCCATTCTGCTTTCCCTAAACAGCGCTCTCAGTCGGTGGCGCTGTATTCCTGTCAGGTACTCCTCAGATGGAGTCTCCTTCTTTGCTTTTTCTAATGCACTGTATAATAGCATATAATTTTATTAATTTCAAGAACTTTTTGTATAAAAAAATTTTTTGTCTGATTTTTTCAACTAACGCTTATCACATCTGTCAGTTCCCCTTCTACCGCTATAGCAAGTTTATGGAGTGCCCTAGTAACTGCCACATACAATAATTTCGTATTTGCATCGTTGAATGGATACTGCTCTTTTGTAGGGTTCCATAAAAATACGGCGTCAAACTCTAATCCTTTTGTTAATGCCACTGGCAATACCATCACCCCTGTGCCAAAGATAGTATCTTCTTTTTGTATCTCTAGATCATGGGACAATTCTTCCCTTACTTTTGTGCTTTCTGCCTGATCCCTACAGATAACTGCTATTGTCTCATAACCTTCCCTTTGCCATTCACAAATTTTCCCAACACAATATTCTGCCAATTCTCCTTTTAAAAGGTTTGTCACTTCTGGTTTTGTCCCATGCCGGATAATTGGCTCAATTTTATATTTTTTAAAAGACCCCTTTTCTAAGATTTTTTCGGCAAATTCTGAAATTTCAATGGTATTGCGGTAACTCTTTGCTAAAATATGGAATTGATCCCTTTCTGGTGAAAAAACTTGGTTTTTTAAAACTTCCCAGTCATTCATGCCAGAAGCATAATTAATATTCTGTGATACATCTCCCATAATAGTATACGTAGCCTTGGGAAGCATTTCCTTCATAACCCCAAATACAAGCGTCCCAAAATCTTGTGCTTCATCTATTACAATATAGCGGACTTCATCTATTTCCTCTGTATCTTTAATTTTTTGTTTTAAATAAAGCAGGGAAGCTAAATCATAGACATCTAATTCCTTTCCCCTTAATTGTACTAAAAGGTCTTGGCATGCTTTTTGATATTCTGGTTTTAGAATAGATAATTTCTCAACAAAATCTATATATTGATCTAAAAGCGCTACAGCCCAAGTACGGCCCCCAAAATAATTTCTATATTTTTTACTTACTTCACGGATTACCTGAGGTTCTGCCTGCATCTGTTCTAAATAATTTTTCACTTTAATGATTACTCTTTTATTTAACATCAATATCTTATTTTGGATTGAATATCCCCTATTATTTTTTAAAAAATCTTTAATAGAATCTGAGGGATATACTTCATCATCCCAACAAAACACAGATTTTGTTGAAATCATTTGCTTTTCTAATTGATCCAAATATTGCGCCAAATACTTTTTCCACTCTAAAGAGCTTTTCCAACTTTGGAATGTTAAATTTTCTTCTCCCCCTGCTTCCTTTCGCTTTATTTTATAACCCTTTTTAAAATCTTTGTCTAATAGCCAAATAAAAAATTCTTCCATTACCATCTGGTTTATTCCATGTACATCTAAATCAGGCAGAACCCCTGTAATATAATTTAATAGCATTTTATTACTGCCAATTACAAAAAATTCTTTTGGCTTAAACTTTTCCCCATAGTTATATAAAATATAAGAAATCCGGTGCATCGCTACTGTAGTTTTCCCGCTTCCAGCCACTCCCTGTACAATGGTATTCCGATATGGCGTCTCACGGATAATATCATTTTGTTCCTTTTGGATTGTAGCAATAATTTCCCCTAAAACAGCCTCTTTATTTTTCCCAAGATATTTTGTTAAAAGTTCATCATTTGCTATTACATCCGCATCATAATAATCCAATAACTTCCCGTCTGCCAACTCGTAAGTCCTTTTTAAATCTAGCCTTACTTGCCTGTTTCCCTGTTCTGGCACCAGATAAGAGCCTTCCCCTACTTGGTTTTCATAATATATGCCAGAGATAGGTGCCCTCCAGTCAATAATCAATGGCTCTATCCCATTCTTTACTACCCCATTTTTGCCAAGGTATAACGTATACTTTTCTTTATCCTCTTTATCATAATAATCTACCCTCCCAAAATATGGCTTTATAGATGCTTTTTCATTTTTATTTAATGTTGCATCTACCTGTGATTTCATAGAAATAGCCATAACTAATTCATTATGGAGTTCTGGGTTATCGGAACGGTAATGATCATACAGTTTTTTGATTTCTATCCCAAGCCTAATCGATTTTTCCTGATATTCATTAATATTTTTTTGTATAATTTCTTTACAGTAATCTAAATTTTCTTCCTCTGCCTGCCTGTCACTTGCTTTATATTCTCCCATTCTCTCTCCTTCCTGCCAATATTTATGAACCAGACGATGTATAATGTTTTACTCCAATTTTCCATATAATATAACAAGGTATTAAAAATAGTATGCCTGCAAGCGGGCACAATCCAACAATCTTCCGGCTTTCCTTCCCTATTAAATACAAAAGTGGGTAGTACTGGATCATGGCAAGCGGAACACAGAAAGTAAAAAATTTTAATACTGCATTTCCATAAATCCCAAGCGGATACTTGCCTAATTCTCTCCCTCCGTCCGTAAAAATATTCATAAATTCCAGCCCTTCTATTGTAAAAAAGCATAGTGCGGCATAGATTAAAAATAACCCTGAAAATAATGCCGTGCCCCCAACCGCCATAGAAACCAATACATATATTTTATATGGCGTCCAAACTATGCCACTTTTTAGTATTACATATAATAACATAAAAAGCGCCTGTACCAATTTCCCAATTCTGGTAAATTCCATTTTACTAGCTAATACCTGAAAAATTTCGTTTCTTGGCCTTACCATAATACGGTCAAACTCTCCCCTAGAAACCATAGAGGCAAATGTATCAAACCCTCTAGCAAACAGTTCTGACATAGAAAAGGAAAATAACACGACACTATAACCTAAAAGCACTTCTTGGTAAGTAAATCCTTTTACAGAATGAAACCTTAAAAACATAAAATAAATTCCTAAAAATGCAGTTACTGTTAAAATCACTTGCCCAATTAGCGTTAAAAAAAATGACATTTTATGTTCCATGATACTTTGAATCTGTATTTTCATATATTGAAGATATAATTTCATCTCAGCCTCCCTGCACTACTACCCGTTTTAGTGCCTTATTTATCCATGCCTTCCCTATAAGTACCATAACCACCAGCCAGAACAATTGTAATAGAATAACCTGTATGGCCTCTATTCCTGCAATATCTCCTCCATAAATACGGAATGGCGCATTTTGCATGGAAGCAAAAGGCAATAATTCTACTACTTGACGAAGCCCGTCAGGCAAAAATGGAATAGGGATTACCGATCCCCCAAGCAATTCCACAACTGACATAGCAAAGATCCGAATACCTTGCGCAGAAATTGTAAAAAATGTACTAATATAAATTATCATCCCAAAAGCTATCACATTTAAAAACCCTAAAATCCCTGAAATAACAAACAGCCCTGCCGCTGTAAAAGAAGGAGGCAGCCTTAACCCATAAGGGGCAGGCAAACAAACAGCAAAAACAAAAACTGGTATACAACGCAATAATACCCTTGAAACCCGCACCGCCATTGTCCTAGAAAACCACATTCCATATATATCACATGGCCTGCACAACTCATAAGCTATATTTCCATCGCTAATCGAATTTATAATTTCTGTTTCCAAAAACCATGAAAACAAAAGAAATAACCCTTGCTGCAACCAAATATAAGAAGCTAACGCTTGCATCTGCATAGGAAAAGAATTTTGGTTTTCTAAATAAAAACAACGATAGATTAAAATCTCCATTCCTCCCCACATAAACTGGGTAGCCATCCCGGCATAAGCAGCTACGCGGTATTGTAACCCAGCAATTAATTTCATCCGAAAAAAACTAATATACTTTTTCATTTTATCTATTAAGAGATCTGATAGCTTTTATAAAGTGATGCTATCATTTCATCTAAGCTTTCCTCATTTGGGAACTGCTGCTTCAGCTCCAAAAGAGTCCCATCTGACAAAATTTTTCCCTTTCCAATTAAGATAATACGTTTTGCCAGTGCTTCTATATCCTGCATATCATGTGTTGTTAAAATTACTGTTGTTTTCTTTGTTTGGTTTAATTTTAAAATAAACTCTCTTACTGCTAATTTTGAAACAGCATCTAGCCCAATTGTTGGCTCATCCAAAAATAATATTTTTGGGCTGTGTAAAAGAGAGGCGGCTATTTCGCAACGCATCCGCTGCCCTAATGATAATTGCCTGGCAGGAGTCCGGGCAATTTCCTTTAAATTTAAAAGTTCAATTAATTCTGTTAAACTCTCTTGGAATTGTTGTTTTGGGACAGAATAAATATCCTTTAATAAATAAAAAGAATCCATTACTGGCACATCCCACCAAAGCTGGGAACGCTGCCCAAATACCACGCCTATCTCCTTTACATGCTCTTTTCTTTGTTTCCATGGAATTCTTCCATTAATGGATACTGTCCCAGATTCTGGCGTTAAAATGCCACTTAGAATCTTAATGCTACTGCTTTTCCCAGCTCCATTTGGGCCAATATAGCCCACCATTTCTCCATCCTTAATAGAAAAGGAAATGTCCTTCAATGCCTCCACTACTTCATATTCCCTGTGCCACAAAGACTTTACAGCTTCTTTCATCCCGGGGTTCCGTTTTGCTATACGGAACGATTTTGATACATGTTCTACTTGAATCATAGAAATCTTTCTCCTTTCTGTAGTTTTCTGTTGCACATACAAATAATTTTTTGAATGTAACGTAATTTTATCATAGAAGAAAAAAATTACTAGACTTTTCTTTTCAAATGTGGTAAACTAGACAATGTATTCATGCTAAAAAACGGCTGACATATTATGTCAACCGTTTTTCTTTATTTCCTATTTATTTTACATTTTTTATTTAAAATTTCCTACCTAACTCCTCCTAAATATATTTACATCTTTTACAATTTCTTTTACGCCATTAATAATATCATCAAATACACCGGCTTCATATAATTTCAGTAAAATCAGCCCAATAGGGACGGCCAGTATCATTCCCGCCACTCCATTTACTTTAAAGCCAATATACATAAAAATTAATGTAAGAAGTGGGTTTAGCCCCATACTGTCACCTACAATTTTAGGCTGGATTACTTGGCGCACAAGCTGGCTTACCAAATAAATAATGCCAAGCCCAACCGCTGTTTGGTATTCTTTTGCAAATAATTTCACGGCAGCCCAAGGGATTAGCGCTGTCCCTGTACCAAAAAAAGGAAGAAAATCCAAAAAAGCAATTAAGCAGGCAAGCAAAACAGCATAATCTACATCTAAAATGAAAAAACCAACTAAAAGAATAGCGGCCACTACTCCCATAATACGGAATTGTGCTTTAAAATACCCGCCTACTACCTGTTTCAAATGATTCCCTATTAAATCAATACTCCTAGAAACGGATTTTGGAATAAACATATGGACTTGTTCCATCATTTTATCTCTATCTGCAATAAAAAAATAAGAAGATAAAATAGTAACAATAATTTGAATCAATATATTAGGTATATTTTTTGCAACGTTCCCTGCTGCTTCCACCGTAGGTACTCCAATACTCTGTATTAATGTCCCTATATATTGGCTTAAATTATTGCCTAAATTCCCTAAAGCTATTTGCGTTTTTTGCGGCAGAAATTGGAACAGCCTTGATAAATTTTCCATTACTAGGCGTATTTCAGCTTCTGCACGATAATATAACTCTGGCAAATCCCTGGCAAAACGTATTCCTTCCATTACTACCTTAGAAATAAGGAAATAGCCCCCTAAAATAATGGCAGCTAATACTCCTATTACAATAAAAGCAGAACTATGCTTCCTTACAATTTTAAGACGCCTTTCCAAGAAACGCACCAGCGGATTGGCAATCATAGCGATTATCCAGCCGATTACAAATGGCATAAAAAACTTGAGAAACTTTGGCCCCAGCCATACTAATAAAAAAATCCCCCCTAAGCTAATCCCCATATTTAAAAATATCTTTATATATTTTATAAAATATTGTTTCCATGCCTTTTCTTCCACAAAGCATCTTCCCCCTCTATGCTATAACCATTTCCTGTTTTATTCACCAATTTTCCATGTTAATATAGCACTGCCAGCAAATAAAACTACTCCAATTACAATTTCACCTATCCTAATTGGGACTGCGCCCATATTAATAAAAATAGCAAATGGTGAGGATAAAATCAACCCTAATATTGCACTATAAGTAAGTGCTGCATAATGATGAAATAAGAACTCAATTAGCTTCGCAATTAAAAAAATACCAATTAATACGCCAATCCCAAATGGCAATAAAACAACAAACCCCTGCATTAACCCATTTACATCAAATTCCTTTAACGCCGTTATAAAATCTGTAATAACATGAATAATCGAATGGTAATATCCTAGGATCATTAACACCATGGAACCACTCACCCCTGGGACTACCATAGTGGCTGAGGTAATAATGCCAATAATAAATAAAAGGATAACCCCCACTATATTAATTTGTGACAAATTTACGGCGGCTCCTTCTCCTCCTATTAACGACATGCCAATACCAAAAATAAATAATGCTAAAAATGCAATTATATGTTTTGCCTGGATTTTAGCATTTTCCTCTTTCTTTAATTCTTTTTTTAACGCCGCTATTAAAATTGGCAGGCCTCCTAGGATTAAACCTGTAAAAGCAAGGCAAGTGGCAAGCGGGAATTTCGCAAATAAATACTCAATTAAAAATGCAAACCCAACAACTCCAACTGCCATTCCAATAAAAAGCGGGATTAAAGTCGCAAGGCTTTTTTTTATATTTTTAAACAGCCCTGTTAAAGAGGAAATTAACCTGTCATATACTCCTAAAGATACCGCCATTGTACCGCCACTGACCCCGGGAATTACATTTGCTACCCCAATCAAAATTCCTCGGATAATATCCATTACATATTTCATTTTGTTTCTCCTTCTATGCCCTTTGGTAATTCTTTAATGCCGCAAATAGCGCATCCATTTGTTCCTTAGTCCCTATTGTGACACGTAAGTAATTCTGGATACGTGGCTGTTTAAAATGGCGGACATATATTTTCTTTGACTTTAAATACTCAAAAAGTTCTTCCGCTTGATATTCCTTATGGGTTACAAAAATAAAATTTGCCATAGAATCCCCAAATACGAACCCAAGCTTTTTAAACTCTTCTTTTGAGTACTCTCTTATGTCAATAATCTTTTCCGTGATTTCCCTAAAATATTCCTTGTCCTCTATTGCCTTTACCCCAAGCTCAATCGCTGGCATATTCATTGTATAGGAATTATAAGAATACTTTACATCATTAAGTGCCTGGATTAGCCTTTTGTCCCCCATTGCATAGCCAATCCGCATGCCTGCCATTGCACGGGATTTTGAAAATGTTTGTACTACTAAAAGGTTCTCATACTGGTTAATTAACTCTACTGCTGATTTTGCCCCAAAATCCACATATGCCTCATCTATTATTACTACCACATCTTGGTTATAATCTAATACTTTTTTTATAAATTCCAAATCAACTGCTTCCCCTGTTGGTGCATTTGGGTTTGGGAAAATTACCCCGCCATTCTCTTTTTTATAATCTTCTAAACAGATTTGGAATGTTTGATCCAGCACTGGCCTTTCATATGGAATTTTAAATAAATCTGCCCATACATCATAAAAAGAATAGGTAATATCAGGAAAAAGAATTGGCTTGTCTGAATTAAAAAAAGTAAGGAATGACATGCCTATTACATCATCAGAACCAACTCCTACAAAAACTTGATCCTTGGATAACTGATAATATGCCGCTATTGCCTCTACCAACGCTTCCGCCTTTGGATCTGGGTAAAGGCGGAACTTTGAAAAATCCATATTTTGCATTGCTTTTTCTACCGCTGGGGCAGGCGGGTATGGGTTTTCATTAGTATTTAACTTAATAACCCCTGTATCCTTTGGCTGTTCTCCCGGCGTATAAGGCTCCACTTGCCTAAAATATTGTTCCCATGCTCTCATTTGTTTTCTCCTTTTATTACTTTCTTAAAATTCCTTAATTAATGCTTTAAAACCTGGAAGTGCTTTTACAATTGTATCATACCCCACGCAATATGCAATCCTTACATATCCTGGGCAACCAAAAGAACTGCCCCCCACTATTAGGATATTATGCTTTTTTGCCGCTTCACAGAATATCTTTTCCTCTTCTACTGGGGATTTTACAAATAAGTAAAATGCCCCTTCTGGCTTAATGCACTGATATCCATAAGAAACTAGGCTTGTATACAATAATTCTCTATTTTTATTATATGCTTCTACATTACATTTTGCATTAATACATTTTGCCACTACCCTTTGGAGCAAAGAAGGGGCATTGACAAAGCCTAAAATTCTAGTTGCCACATTTGCTGCCGCCAGTACCTCTTTACTGTCTGCCACCTTGTCTGGGATTACTAAATAGCCAATCCTTTCCCCTGGCAGAGATAAAGACTTACTAAAAGAATATCCCACTATTGTATTATTATAATATTTTGTTAAATATGGGACTTCTACTCCATTATAAACCAGTTCCCTATATGGCTCATCTGAAATTAAATAAATATCCGTGCCAAATTCCTGTTGTTTTTTTTCAAGAATAGCAGATAATTTTTTAATCGTATCCTCTGAATAAACAACGCCTGTTGGGTTATTAGGGGTATTTACAATCACTGCCTTTGTTTTTTTAGTAATCTTTTCTTCAAACTCTGGCAAGTTTGGCTGAAAAGTCTCTGTATTAGGGGATATTTCTACTAATTTCCCATTATAATTCCCTACATAAGACCGATATTCCCCAAAATAAGGGGCAAACACAATTACTTCCTCTTCTGGGTTTAATAATGTTTTTAAAATAACATTTAACCCGCCTGCCGCACCAACTGTCATAATAATGTTTTTCTCAGTAAAAGTTGTGCCAAACCTTTTATTTAAGGAAGAAGCAACCACTCCCCTCACATCTTCATATCCAGAATTACTCATATAACCATGGATATAAGTAGAATCTTCTTCTAAAAGAATATCTTTTATCGCCTTTTCTACCTCAAAAGGTGCTGGCACATTTGGGTTCCCTAAACTAAAATCATATACATTTTCTGCGCCATATATCGCTGCCAAACGTTTTCCTTCTTCAAACATTGCCCGGATTGCTGAACTATTATTTACAAAATCTACCATTTTATCTGCTATCATTCTATTTCCCTCTACT
This sequence comes from uncultured Lachnospiraceae bacterium, assembly GCA_910577045.1. GTDB lineage: Bacteria > Bacillota > Clostridia > Lachnospirales > Lachnospiraceae > RGIG8607. The sequence continues at coordinate 145,265 of CAJTLB010000005.1, forward strand.
TTCCTGCAAACTGCATATTATAAAGCCCTGCATAAACACCATTCTTTGCAAGCAGCTCCTTATGTGTCCCTTCTTCTGCTATTCCTTCCTCAGTTAATACCAATATTCTTTCTGCATTTCGGATTGTGGATAACCGATGCGCAATTACAAATGTAGTCCTGTTTTTTGCAAGCTTTTCTAAAGAATCCTGTACTACTTTTTCGCTTTCATTATCCAGTGCTGAAGTCGCTTCATCAAATATTAAAATTGGCGGGTTCTTTAAAAAAACCCTTGCTATGGATAACCGCTGCTTCTGCCCGCCAGAAAGCTTTATCCCACGCTGGCCAATATAAGTATTATACCCTTCTGGAAGCCCCATAATAAATTCATGTGCATTTGCATTTTGGGCGGCAGCCACGATTTCTGCTTCTGTGGCATCCGGCTTCCCATAACGGATATTGTCCATTACTGTCCCAGCAAATAAGTACACATCCTGTTGGACAATCCCAATATTATTCCGAAGGCTCTTTAGTGTCACATCTCTAATATCTGTCCCGTCAATCCGTATTACTCCTTGGCTTACATCATAAAACCTTGGTATTAAGCAGCATAATGTTGATTTTCCTGCGCCAGAAGAGCCTACTAATGCAATATACCGTCCTGCTTCTACTGTAAGGTTAATATTTGAAAGCACTTCTTCCTTTGTATCCTCATAATGGAAGGTGACATGTTCAAAAGAAATATCCCCTTTTACATTTGTTAATTCTTTTGCATCTGGTTTATCTACAATATCTGGATGTACTGCTAAAATCTCTAAAAAACGTTCATACCCAGATGCGCCATTTTGGAACTGCTCTGTAAAATTAATTAGTTTCTTTACTGGTTCTGTAAAATTATTGATATATAAAAGAAATGTAATTAAATCAGTTACTTCTATGATATTTCTTGTAATAAATAATGCCCCTGCCACTATTACTGCAATATTTATAAATGTGGTAAAAGCCCCCAAACCTGCATGGTACGCCCCCATATAACGGTAACTATCCCGTTTGCTCTCCAAAAACCGATCATTCCCTAGCGTAAACTTCGTCATTTCAATCTCTTCATTTGCAAAAGATTTTACTACACGGATACCAGAAAGATTATCCTCAATCTGGGCATTAATATCTGCAATCCTAGCACGGTTCCGTTTAAATGCCTTTTTCATTTGGATATTATAATAAGTGGCATACACTAACATTACAGGAATAATGGCAAAAGCCACCAATGCCAGTTTCACATTAATCGTAAGCAAAATCGTTAAAGAACCAAACATTTTAATTATAGAAATTACAATATCTTCAGGGCCATGGTGGAATAATTCACTAATTTCAAATAAATCATTGGTAACACGGCTCATAAGCTGCCCTACCTTCTGATTGTCATAAAAGCTAAAAGACAGTTTTTGATAATGAGAAAAAATTTCATTCCTCATATTATATTCCATCCTAGCTCCCATCATATGTCCATAATAAGCAATAAAGTAATTACAATAACATTCTAATAAAATCATTGCTACCATAATCCCTGCCAAAACCAGGATTATATTTAAGGCTTCATTTGCTTCCCGGAAAATAACATTACTGGTAATATAACGGATTATTAATGGCAGCACTAATGTTACCATGGCACCTAAACAGGCAAAAAACATATCTGCTGCAAATAGCTTTTTATAAGGCTTATAATACGAAAAAAACTTTTTCCATTTCTTTTCCATATCTTCCCTTTCTTATGTATTATTTTTATTTCTTTTATTCTTCTACTTCTTGTTGGGCTGGAACTGGGATTACTAAATATTCACAGTCTGCTGATGCAGTTTTTCCCACTGCATCGGTTACTGTAAAAGTAACAAGATACCTTCCAGGCGTATAACAGTCTACTTCCCCGCTAATCTCTACCTTTTCTGTAATATCATTCCCGCAAGTATCTAATGCTACAATATCTTTATATGGTTCCCATTCTTCCCCAAAAAACAATATCTTTTCTTTTTCCACTAAAATAACTGGGCTATGCTTATGCCATGGGTTCTCTGGATCAGGATCGGTTGGGTCCCATTTTGATCCATCTGGCAATTTAATTGCTTCTGGCTTGCCCAGCGGCCCTATTTCCTCTCCATTATATATTTCAATTAAAGTCCCTATTTCACAATTATCATAAATCCATTTTGCATCTGCTACTGTTAAACGGATACAGCCCGCTGATGCCGTAGTACCAAGCTGGTTATAATTTCGGACAATTACACTGTCTTTTGTAGGCTTTGCGCTTGGGACAGAATGGAATAAAATATTTCCCGTAATCCATGTAGAATATTGCCCAAATACCCCATGTATTAAGCCTTTCATGGCATATTTCCCTTTAGATCCATAAATTCCAGTTGGCGTGGCATAACCAGTAGAACAAACCATGGCCTTTACTGGCTTGGTATACTCGCCTGCTTTGTCCTTCTGGTAAATAGTGACACAATTTTGTTTTTTATTTACCTTTATATAATAAGGATAAGGATCAGCCTCCTCTGCTTCGGTTTCTATTTCCATATTTGACACATCAATAATAACTGGCGGCGGCTGTAACTCCTCCCAGCCTTCTGTCTGTATTTCTTCTATCCCTGGTTCCCGGATATAAATTTTTTCTGTTATAGTTTCTTCTTGTAGCAGATTTTCTTGTGTTTTATTTTGTGTATCTTCTAATGCCTTTCCTGCACTTAAATCCAAAATACCATGCTTTTGTAATGCAAACAAAACAAGGACTGCCATAAGTAGAATAGAAACGATAGCCGAAAACCACAAAAACAGCTTTTCGGATAATTTCATATTTGTACTCCATGTAAAAACAAAAATAAGCAAAACAAGGAACTGCTGCAAAAGCACCTACCCCATAACCCTAGGCAGTCCCACTTTGCAGCAGCCTCTTTTCCCCTTTAATGAACAAATGATTTGTATATTTTATCCAAACGGCTTAATGCCTCTTGTTCACGGAAAATATCCATAAACCTTGAATAATCTTCACTTGTATAATTTTTGTCTGATTCCCTAACGGTAAATACTAAATGTTGATCTTGTACTTCCTTGGTATATGCTGGACATTCCATATCTTCACCCATATACTGCATAACACGTTCTACGTATGCTTGCGTTTCCTTAAACGGCGGTACGCCGCCATATTTTGCTACATTGCCAGCCCCTGCATTATATGCTGCCAATGTCAGCTTAATATCGCCATTATACCTGTCCATCATCTGGGAAAGATATTTTGCCCCTCCCATAATATTTTGCTCTGCATCAAATGGGTCCTTTACACCTAGCCCCTCTGCCGTAGACGGCATAAGCTGCATTACCCCTTGTGCGCCACAGCAAGAAACCGCATTAGGATTAAAATTGGACTCTGTCTTTGCTACTGCCTTTACTAGGTTCACTGGAATCTGGTAGGTTTCTGCTGCCTTAATAAATATATTATCCATAGAAGCGGCCGTGGCTTCTTTCTTCTCTGTCTGTGTTGTGGTTTCCAGAACAGACGCAAAATCTGTATTCTGCACTGCATCAGTGGTAGGTTTCACTTCTGTATTAGCCTGTACTGTGTTTACCCGGTAATAATCTACTGTCTGTATCATGGATACTGCTCCTCTCCAAACGTTATTCTTATCCAATATAACACATTTTGGCTCAAACATCCAATACTTTTTCTTTACAATCTTTACAAGTCCCATAAAAAACAGTTTTTGTATGATCTACCTGAAAACCATGTTGTGTTACAATATGTTCCCCTATCTGGTTTAAAAAATCACATTCCAAATGTAACAGCTTCCCACACTTTAAACATTTTAAATGAAAATGCTCGTGGCAGGCAGACCACGGCTCTATATATTGATAACAGGCACCAGCGCCTTCCTCAATAAAATATTTTCTAAGAGTCCCTTCTCTTGTCAATTTTTCCATATACCGGTATATAGTAGTCCTTCCTACTTTTTGCCCTTCTGCCTTTAAATGTTCTAATACTTCTTCCACTGACACATGCCTAGAGCCGCTATTTTGCAGGAATTCTAAAATAACCTCTCTTTGTTTGGTATGATATTCTTTCCCTTCCATAATCTCTTCCTTAAATACAAATATCAATTCCCTATCTTCATAGTAAGCTGGATTCTTTTTTTAGTTAAGTCTACGGACATTACTTTTACTTCTACAATATCCCCTACGCTAACTGCCTCTAATGGATGCTTAATGTACCGTTCTGTAATCTGTGATATATGCACTAACCCATCTTGATGGACCCCAATATCCACAAATACCCCAAAATCAATTACATTGCGCACTGTCCCTTTTAAAACCATGCCTGGCTGCAAATCTTTTATTTCCATTACATCAGTCCTAAGGATTGGTTTTGGCATTTCATCACGGGGATCTCTTGCAGGTTTCTCTAGTTCTTTTAAAATATCTTCTAATGTTATTTCTCCAATCCCAAGTTCTTCTGCCAGTCTTTTTTTATCTGCCACCTTTTTACTAATCCCTTTAATGCCGCCTGTTACCTCTGAAACCTGATAACCTAATTTTTCTAAAAGGCTTGTAGCCGCCTGGTAACTTTCTGGATGGACGCTCGTTGCATCTAATGGGTTGCTTCCTTCCGTAATCCTTGTAAACCCTGCACATTGTTCAAATGCCTTAGGCCCTAATTTATTTACCTTTAAAAGTTCCGCACGGCTTTTAAAACGCCCATTTTCTTCCCGGTATGTTACAATATTTTTTGCTATTGTTTTTGTAATCCCAGATATATATTCTAATAATGGCGCAGAAGCAGTATTCAAATCTACGCCTACATGGTTTACACAGTCTTCCACTACCCCTGCCAATGTTTCCCCTAGCTTTTTCTGGTTCATATCATGTTGGTACTGCCCTACCCCAATTGACTTTGGGTCAATTTTCACTAATTCTGCCAATGGGTCTTGCAGCCTTCTGGCAATGGAAGCAGCACTCCTTTGCCCTACATCAAAATTAGGGAATTCCTCTGTAGCTAGTTTACTTGCCGAGTATACCGATGCGCCTGCCTCGTTTACAATAACATATTGTACTGGTTCTTGTATTTCTTTTAATAATTCAACGATAACTGCTTCTGATTCCCTAGAAGCAGTTCCATTCCCAACAGAAATTAACGTAATATGGTATTTTTTAATAAGTTGTTTTAATACTTCCTTTGCTTCAGCCACTTTATTTTGTGGGGCTGTTGGATAAATAACCACTGTGTCCAATACCTTGCCTGTCGCATCTACTACAGCCAATTTACATCCGGTACGGAAAGCTGGGTCCCAGCCAAGCACTACCTGACCTACAATTGGCGGCTGCATAAGAAGCTGGGTTAAATTCTTCCCAAAAACCTTAATCGCACTGTCCTCTGCACGTTCTGTTAAATCATTCCTTATCTCTCTTTCAATCGCTGGGGCTATTAAACGCTTATAACTATCGGCAGCGGCCTCTTCCAAAAATGTTGCTGTATATGGATTTTCCCGGACAATAACCTGTTTCCTTAAATAAAGAAGGATTCTTTCCTCTGGGGCATCTATATGGACTGTCAGTATTTTTTCCTTTTCTCCCCTGTTAATCGCAAGAATCCGGTGCCCTGCAAGCTTTTTTACTGGCTCTGAAAACTGATAGTACATCTCATACACAGACTCTATCTTTTCATCTTTACATTCAGAAACCAAAACACCCTCATCCATCGTTATCTTACGAATATAAGTACGATAGTCTGCCTCATCGGAAATACTCTCTGCAATAATATCCATAGCACCTGCTAATGCTTCTTCTTTATTTAAAACTCCTTTTTCTTCTGAAATATACGCATCTGTATAGCTTGCTAGTTCTTTGTCTGCCATCTGCAAAAGTATTAAATTTGCAAGCGGCTCTAGCCCCTTTTCTTTTGCAACGGTTGCCCTTGTCCGCCTTTTGGGGCGATAAGGCCGGTATAAATCTTCTACGGCAACTTGTGTCATTGCCTCTTCAATTTCTTTTCTTAATTCTTCTGTTAGCTTGCCTTGTTCCTCTATCGTGGTAAGTACTTGTACCTTCTTCTCTTCTAAATTCCTAAGATATGTAAGACGTTCCCCAAGTTCACGGAGCTGCTCATCATTTAGGGCGCCTGTTGCCTCCTTCCGGTACCTAGCAATAAATGGTATGGTATTGCCTTCATCAATTAACTGTACTGCCGCCTCTACTTGCTCCAGCCTTACATTTAGTTCCTTCTGTATTACTTTAAAAATATCCATGTCTTAACCATGCCTTTCTTCTTTTCATTCCATTTATACTTTATTATATAGTATTTTCAAAAAAGCTGCAAGAGATTATATCCTGCCCTTAGTCTTGCCATTGTGGTTTTTGCATGTTATAATCAATTATTATAATGATTAGGCAGCATTCAGCCTATATAGAAAGAGGTACTTATGGATTTACAAAATAATACAGATATCCCTAATGGCTTTGCAAAAACTTCCCGGATACTTGGGTTCCTTGCAGTAGGTACAGGCCTTGCTTCTGCTATCCTCCCATTCTTTGCGCCACTCCCTCTTATGTTTGGTATGCTTAGCCTTGTATTTGGGATTGTTTCTAAAAAACAAGTTGGGCATTTTCAAAACTATGCTATTACTGGCATGGTCTGCAGCGGTGTAACACTTTCTTTCTTGTTTATTGTTGCTACTTTCCTGATTCTATTTTTTAATACTGCCGGTGGGCAGCAAATTATTGCCGAATATATAGAGCAATATAACAAAATGCTAGAAGCTTATAATGAATTTTATGGATATTAAACTTTTAAGCTTATACATAGCTGTATTCCGTTTATCTTACAATTCCCCTAAACAACATAAAAATGGTTTCTTCTATAATTCCCCGATTATAAAAGAAACCACTTTTTTTATCTATCCACCCGTATCCGGTTTAAAATCCCACTTATTGTTTTTGCTTTTTCCTTATATTCTTTTTCTGACATTACCTCTGTAATAAAAGCAAATTCATTAGGGATACTCTCTATTTCTGTTGCTGCTATGGCACCAAAAACAGATTCTACTTCCTTCTTCCTTCCAGAAAGGCTTCCCTCCATACGGACATAAAACCTTTTTTTGGAACCCTCGATGTCAGCCAATGTCATTTTCTTACTGCTCCATCTGGTCATAATATTTGTATGCAGATGTTTTACTTCATCTACAATATCTGACACGACTGCACTTGCTGTAGGAAGTTTCCCGGCACCACTTCCATAAAACATTACATCGCCCAATACATTCCCTTTTACAAAAATACCATTAAATACCCCATTTACACTATAAAGTGGGTTTGCTTCACTAATCATGGCAGGTGCCACCATACAATAAATACTTCCATTTTCACGCCGGCTGCTGCCCAAAAGCTTAATGGCATACCCAAACGCTTCCGCAAACACCATGTCTTTTGCTGTTATTTTTGTAATCCCTTCTGTATAAATATCTTCATAATCTACCTGCCTGCCATATGCAAGAGAAGATAATATAGCAATTTTACGGCATGCATCATACCCTTCCACGTCTGCAGCAGGATTGCGTTCCGCATACCCTAAAGCCTGTGCTTCTTTTAACACATCTTCAAAATCGCTTCCGTCTTGGCGCATTTTAGTAAGAATAAAATTTGTCGTACCATTTAAAATCCCTGTAATTTCACAAATCTCATCTGCAGTCAGCGACTGGTTTAGTGGGCGGATAATAGGGATTCCCCCTCCTACGCTCGCTTCAAACAAGAAATTAATATCTTTTTCTTTCGCTAATGCAATTAATTCGGAACCATGTTTTGCTACTAATTCTTTATTGGAAGTAGCAACACTCTTTCCTTTTTCTAAAGCACTCTTTACATAGGTATAGGCTGGCTCAATACCACCCATTACTTCTACTACAATATCAACCTCTTCATCATTTAAAATAATATTGTAATCATGCACAATCTTTTCTTGGATAGGATTTTCTGGAAAATCCCTTAAATCCAAAACATATTTAATATTAATTTCCTGGCCTGCTTTTTTGCTAATACTTTCATAATTTGTATTTATTACTTCTACCACGCCAGAACCCACTGTGCCATATCCTAATACTGCAATATTTACCATAACTCTATTCTCCATTTCCATTTATTTACTGTCTCTTTATTCCCGGGACAAAATTTTTACATAATGAACGCCTACCTGTGCTTCCATTTTCTCAATCATCTCAGAAGAATTCCCTGATATAGCAAGAATCTCTACACTCATAGTAAGTGAGGCAATCCCATTGATAGGGATTGTTTGATGAATGGTAAGGATATTGGCATGATATTCTGCTATTAACGCAAGTACATTCGACAAAAGCCCTGGGGTATCATCTACCTGCATAATTAATGTAATTGTTTTTCCCCTCGCATTTTCATGGAAAGGAAAAATATCATCCTTATATTTATAAAAGGAGCTTCTGCTAATATCCACAGCTTCCGTAGCTTCTTGGACTGTCATTACTTTTTCTGCTTCCAGCAACCGCTTTGCTTCCACTACTTTAAGCAATACCTCAGGCAGCGCCTTCTGCTTTACTACAAAATACTTATCTGCCATATCCCTTCTCCTTATTAAGGCTATAAAGCAAACAACCAGGCAAACATTTTATTTTACCCTTTCTGTCTGTGCAGCAAACACATATGTTTTTCCTAGAGAGAATAGTATCACATTTATAAAAATAATGCAAGCCTTTTCCAAATTTTATTAAACTAAAACGGGCACCTGGCAATTCCCAGATGCCCATATCCCTTTTATTGCTGTTCTTCCAGCATTTTCTGCAAGTCTTCTTTCTCTTGGCTGGTTAAAAGATTATCTGTATTTAATTCAATAATCAGCCTTTTATTTTCTACAAGAACTACTTCCTTCATATAAGAAGTCTCCTCTGTTTGGACAATCCTAGGTGTTTCAAATATTTGCGCTGTTGCCAAATCATATATACTTTCTACTGCATCTACTTTTAATGCTAATAATGTGCCACTAACGTTAGTAATTAAAAACTCTGTTGTATCCGTATCTGGTACTTCCGGCAGGCCAAAACGATTTCTTAAACTGAGAACTGGTATAATACTGCCTCTCAAATTTATAATCCCCTGTATATGTGGCACGCTATTTGGTATCCTCACAATAGGGAGCATCTTTTCAATCCCTTGTACAACATCAATCTCTACTCCATAACTTTCATTTCCCAGTTTAAAAATAATTAATTTTCTGTCTGCCATTTGTATCACTCCTTATTCTTGTTGAGGCTACTCCACTTTAGATATGCACTAATAAAAGTATCCAACCCTCCATCCAGTACAGCACCTACATTCCCTGTCTCTTCATTTGTCCGGTGATCCTTCACCATTGTATATGGCTGCATAACATAGGAACGTATCTGGTTTCCCCAGCCAATTTCTTTTACATCTCCCCTAATATCGGAAAGCTTCTCTGCATTTTCCTGCTGTTTTAACAGATATAGCTTTGCCTTTAACATCTGCATCGCTTTATCTTTATTCTGGAACTGGGATCTCTCATTCTGGCACTGAACCACAATATTAGTTGGTAAATGAGTAATACGGATAGCCGAAGAAGTTTTATTAATATGTTGCCCTCCTGCGCCGCTGGAACGGTAAGTATCAATCCTCAAATCCTCTTCATTAATTTCAATATCCAGATCCTCTTCAATATCTGGCATAACATCACAGGACGCAAAGGAAGTCTGGCGCTTGCCCGCCGCATTAAATGGAGAAATCCGCACCAAACGGTGTACCCCTTTTTCTGATTTTAAATATCCAAACGCATTTTCCCCATTGATTTGTATTGTTACAGACTTAATACCTGCTTCCTCTCCATCTAAATAGTCCAAAACCTCATAAGTATAGCCCTTTTGTTCTGCCCACCTTGTATACATACGGTACAACATCCCAGTCCAATCACAAGATTCTGTACCGCCTGCCCCAGCATGGAGAGTTAGAATTGCATTATCTTTATCATATTCCCCGCGAAGTAATGTGGAAATCCGCAGAGCATCTAATTTCTCTGAAAAATCTACAAGTTCTTGCGCTATCTCTGGTATTAGCTCTGCATCATTCTCCTCATATCCCATCTCAATTAGCGTCTCAATATCCTCATACTGCCTACTTAGGGCTTGAAAACCTTCTACGGTATTTTTAAGCCCCTTTAATTCTACTGCCGATTTCTGTGCCGTTTCCGCATTATCCCAGAAATCAGGTTCTTCCATATGCCTTTCTAATTCTATAATCCGCTTTTCCTTGCTATCAAGGTCAAAGTGAATCCCTCACTTCCGCTAACGGTGTTTTGTAAGTCCCTAGTTCATACTTAAATTGATCTAATTCAACCATTGGCGCACCTTCTTCCTATTTTTATTTTCCTAATATTTATACCAAATTTAAGTTCTTACCATGGCAATTTTTAAACTTTTGCCCACTTCCGCACGGGCACAGGTCATTTGGATATATTTTCTTAGCTTCGCGCCTTACTGGTGCTTTTACCGTAGTATCATCTTTATTTGTACCTGTTACCTTTGCCACTTCTTCTCTTTCAATCTTTTGTTCTACCCTTACATGTGAAAGTAGCTTAATTGTATCTTCACGGATATTTGCCGTCATTTCATCAAACATATCATATCCATTCATTTTATACTCTACCAAAGGATTTCTCTGCCCATATGCCTGTAACCCAATTCCTTGGCGGAGCTGCTCCATATCATCAATATGATCCATCCATTTCCTGTCAATTACTTTCAATAAAATTACGCGCTCCAGCTCACGGATTTGCTCTGGCTCTGGGAATTCTGCCTCTTTCATCTGGTATAGTTTTACGCTTTCTTCTTTTAACGCTTGTTTTAACTGCGCCTTCGTCATTCCCTCAATGGTTTCTTTTGTCAAAGGCTTTACTGGGATAATTGGAATCAATGCCGCATTTATTTCATCTAAATCCCACTCTTGCCAAGTATGGTCATCAGAAAGATAACGGTCTGTCACAGTTTCTACTATTTCAGTAATCATTTTATAAACTACATCACGCATACTCTCCCCATCCAAAACACGGCGGCGTTCTGCGTAAATAATTTCTCTTTGTTCATTCATTACCTGATCATATTCTAACAGGTTCTTACGGATACCAAAATTATTCCCCTCTATCTTCTTTTGTGCCTTTTCTATTGCACTAGATAACATTTTATGCTCAATTTGCTCGTTTTCAGGAACCCCTAATGCGTTAAAGACAGACATTAATTTTTCTGATGCAAATAAACGCATAATATCATCTTCCAGGGAAATATAAAACCTAGATTCACCCGGATCGCCCTGGCGGCCAGAACGTCCTCTTAACTGATTATCAATACGCCTAGATTCATGGCGTTCTGTACCAATAATCATTAAGCCGCCAGCAGCCTTTGCTTCCTCATCTAATTTAATATCTGTACCACGACCTGCCATATTAGTCGCAATGGTTACTGCACCATGTACCCCTGCCTGTGCCACAATTTCTGCTTCTAATTCATGGAATTTTGCATTTAAGACTTTATGCTGGATTCCTTTTTTCTTTAACATAGAAGACAATTCCTCTGATGCTTCAATTGTAATGGTACCAACTAAAACAGGTTGTCCTTTTGCATGGGCTTCTTCTACGGCGGCTACAATGGCACGCAGCTTTTCCCTCCTAGTTTTATACATGGCATCTTGGTGATCAATACGGATTACTGGCCTATTCGTTGGGATTGCAATAACATCCATCCCATAAATTTCCCGGAATTCCTTTTCTTCTGTTAACGCTGTACCAGTCATGCCAGCCTTTTTTTCATATTTATTAAAGAAATTTTGGAATGTAATTGTAGCTAAGGTTTTACTTTCCCTTTTTACTTTTACATGTTCTTTTGCCTCAATCGCTTGGTGAAGCCCATCTGAATAACGCCTGCCTGGCATAATGCGCCCAGTAAATTCATCTACAATCAACACTTCGTCATCTTTTACCACATAATCTTTATCCCTTGCCATTAAATTATGTGCCCGTAACGCAAGGATAATATTATGTTGGATTTCCAAATTCTCTGGATCGGCCAGGTTCTCAATATGGAAAAACCTCTCTACTTTTTCCACGCCTTCTGCCGTAAGGACTACATTCTTGTCCTTCTCATTTACAATAAAATCTCCTTCTTCTTCTAACTCTTCGCCCATAATAGCGGCCATTTTCGTAAGTTCTGTGCCGCTGCCTTTTTCAAGCTGGCGGGCAAGGATATCACATGCCTCATAAAGTTTGGTAGACTTCCCACTCTGGCCTGAAATAATTAAAGGAGTCCTTGCTTCATCAATTAAAATAGAGTCTACTTCATCTATAATTGCAAAATGCAGGTCACGCAAAACAAGTTGTTCCTTATAAATTACCATATTATCACGTAAATAGTCAAAACCTAGTTCATTATTTGTCACATAAGTAATATCACAATTATATGCTTCTCTTCTTTCTTCACTTGTCATGCTATTTAGCACAACACCAACCTTAAGGCCCAAAAATTGATGGATCTGGCCCATCCACTCTGCATCACGTTTTGCAAGATAATCATTTACTGTTACAACATGGACTCCTTTGCCTTCTAACGCATTTAAATAAGCCGGAAGCAAACAAGTCTGTGTTTTTCCTTCTCCTGTCCTCATCTCAGCAATACGTCCCTGATGAAGAATAATACCACCGATTAACTGTACGCGGTAATGTTCTTGGTTAATTACCCTTCTGGCAGCCTCACGAACTACCGCATATGCCTCTGGCATAATTCCATCTAAAGTATCCCCTTCGGCTAGCCTTTTCTTAAATTCCGTTGTCTTTGCCCGAAGTTCCTCATCGCTTAACGCCATCATATCTGAACGCAGCGATTCGATTTTATTTACAATAGGTTCAATTATTTTTAGTTCTCTCTCACTGTGAGTGCCAAACAGTTTTTCGACTATATTCATTCTTTGCTCCGTTCCTGCGCATAAATATGCGCACCATAAATTGGATATTGCATCAAAGTGCATACTACAACATTGTAACACTAACTATGCAGAAATTCAATACTTTTGTTGTTACGCCTTTATAATTTGCGTTATTGCCCGGCTTTATACACACTCTGTATGACAAAACAAACGCTGCGCATACGCCAGCGTTTGTCTATTATATTAGTTATCCTTCTGGTTCAATTAATCCGTAAGTATTTCCTTTCCTCTTATAAACCACATTTACTTGGTTTGTTTCGGAATTATAAAATACGAAAAAGCTATGCCCCAATAATTCCATTTGGATACACGCCTCTTCTGGATCCATTGGTTTTACGTCAAACTTCTTAGTCCTTACAATTTTTACACTGTCATCTTCATCATAATCTTTTTCTAAAAATTCTTGGTTAAAGAAATCCCCGCCACTCTGCTGCCTGTCAATAATCTTATTTTTATATTTTTTTAACTGCCTCTCTATAATCTCTTCTACTAAATCAATGGATACATACATATCACTGCTTGTCTGTTCTGCACGGATAATACTTCCCTTTACAGGAATAGTAACTTCTATCTTCTGCCTGTCCTTTTCTACGCTTAATGTTACCTGTGCTTCCGTATCAGGCGCAAAAAATTTTTCCAACTTTCCTATTTTCTCATATACGGCTGATTTTAACCCCTCTGTCACGTCAATATTCCTTCCAGTAATTGTATAACGCATACTACTCAGCTCCTTTTTCCTTCATTTTCGAAAACAAAAATTTTTCTCTTTTTCGATTTAGATTATTTTACCACATTTTTCTATTTCTTTCAAGTAAAACAAATAATTGTATAAACATTTTATAAAATTTTTCTTTTTATTTTATAGGGATATTTGTATTATTTTGCGTCTTATTCTATAAAGATTTTTTGTGGATAATGTGGATAACTACGTGCATAACTTAAATTCCTCAATCATTCGACCTTTTTTGCTGTGGATAACTTTGTGGTTTTCTGTATATTTTTGTTGGTATTCAATTATTTTGTATATTATTCAATTTTTCTTTTACTACTTCTGTCTGACAAAAGGACATAAAAACGGACATCCTTATTTAAGGATGCCCATATTATGTCTTTTTTTAATCAATAATGCTTACTGCCCCATAAATTGTCCTATAATTTAAGCTGGAAATCTTAATTCCAGTACTAGGGGTACTTGCATGTACAACTTGTCCATTTCCAATATATAAAGCTACATGCCCAATTTCATTTTTATTATATGGTTCTGGATAGAAAATCAAATCTCCTGGCTGAATAGAATCCAGTGAAATAACTCGTCCATCAAAATATTGAAGGCTGGCCCTTCTTGTCAATCCATAACCAAATTCCTGATATACCAATTTCACAAAACCAGAACAATCCGTCCCACGGGAAAGACTGTTGCCGCCATATACATATGGGCAGCCCACATATTGTAATGCAAAGGAAACTAATGCTTCACGCAGCGCTGCATTAGAAGAATCCACTGGAACAGCACTGGCTACTGTCTCTTGAGGCGCATCAGCCGCCACCTGTTCTGGTGCCCCTTCCTGCGCTTGTGCTTGGGCCTGTGCCTGGGCTTCTTGTGCTGCCCTATTTGCCTCTGCCTGGGCAGCCTGCGCTGCCTGGTAAGCCAATCTGTCTTGTTCTGCCCTGCGCCTTGCAGCTTCTTGTTCTGCAATCTTTGCCTGTTCTTCTTCAATAGAAACTGCTACATCAAATTCTACTACTACATCTAAATAATCCATAGATACCCACCCACTGGTAGAGGCATCTACCTCAATCTTTGCCCAATTATTTTCCTCTTCCATAATTACAAACTCTTCACCAAGAGGAACCATGGTTAAACAATCTGATTCAATGTCTGCTGCTGCCCTAACAAGCAATGTGGTTGTATTTACTGTTGCAATCTTCTTTGCCAGCTCGTCCACCAACGCTTCTGCCTCTGCCCCAGTTACAAAATACTCCGCTTTAATATATCCTTCTACATTGCCAGACTCTATCCTATACCAATCATCTACACGCTCTAAAATAGTAGCAGCACAGCCATCATAAATCTTTCCTACAATTTCACAATCCGTATTTGGCATGCTCCTAACATTAACATAATCATTACATCTGGAAACAGCTACGTTTTCATATGCAGACACTACTTCCTCCACTGGCACTTCAGCAGGGATGCCCACCACTGGGTTCTCTAAATCTTCCTGGCTGGAAGAGGCTGTCCTTGCATAATAATTATTTAATGCTACATCCATTCCTGCTACTGGTATTTCAGCATCTGGAACCGCTGCCTCTGCTTTCATAGAAAATCCCGCTGTTAAAATGACTGATGCCATCCAGCAGGATACCAATGTATATATAAGACTTTTTCTCATCTGATTGTTTCTCATGAATACCCTCCGTAATTAAGTAGGTAAATTATTACAATAATTGTTACAGAATTATTACACGATTGATTATAGCAAATATTTACTACCTTGTCAACAGAAGGATTAAAAATTCCTTAAGAATTTATATATTGCTGCCCAAACCTTTTTAATACCTCTTTTAAGCCACTATCTAATACTGCCATGCCACGGTTAAAAATTTCTTCTGGGATTTTTTTATAATACGCATATGCAATCCCTCCTGCCATACATGCTATTGTATCGCTGTCTCCACCAATGGATATTGCTTTCCTTACCGCATCTTCATAGGAATTTGACTCAAAAAATGCCTGCAATGCAGGTGGCACTGAATAAGATGCCCTGCTGTTAAAAACATATGTATCACGTATTTCAGCTAGAGTAACATTACATGGGTATAAAAACCTCTTCTTTATATAATGGCGTATTTCATCCTTATCACAGCCTTTTTTTGCCATAAAAACTGCAGCAGCCACTGCCTGGGCACCTTTTATTGCTTCCTTATGGTGGTGTGTATAATAACAACTTTCTTTTACTTCTTGTTCTATTTTCTTTAAGGATTGGTAGGCAAATCCAATTCCGCTTACACGCATGGCAGCACCATTTCCGTAACTCTTTTGTATATACAGACTATCTGACATTGCCCATTTTGAAAACATCTGCCCATAACCTGCATATGGATAACGTTTATAATATTGTTTATACCATAAAGCATAACTTTTTTTAGAACTAATTTGCGAATATGGCTCATTCAATATTTTTTCTGCAACAGCTATAGACATTACTGTATCATCTGTAAAAGTACTACCTGCCCGAAATAATTCAAATTGCTCTGTTTTTACATTATGCAATTCATAAGTAGAACCAATAATATCCCCAAATACTGCACCATACATTTTTTAGTATCCTTTTCTTGTTTAGTTGCCATTCATTTTTTCCACAACTTCTTTTTGTTTTGCTGTCATCTCTACCCATGCTGGACGGAACCCACATTTTATAGCATTTCTAACTGATTTTATATTAGACCATGCTGCACAATAAAATGGCACCTTTCCTATAGATATTATTTCTAATGCCAGCCTGCTTGTTAAAGCTGCTGCAATTCCTTGCCTTCTATATTCTGGCAACACATCTATACCAATTTGGTACATACTATCGCAATCTGCAGAACAACCAGCTAACCCAATTAATTTTCCTTCTTGGTAAGCACCTGCCCCAAGCATATCCAACTGCTTCCGTTTTTCACAAAGGGCATTGCTCCATTCTGGCTGGTATAATTCTTTAAAATCTTTTTGGTATAATATTTTAATTTGATAATTGCATGGCTGCTCTTTTAATTGTTGAATATCTGGAAGGAAATATTCTGCCATAAAACAAATTCTTTTTCCCTTTTGTTGCAACATATCATTTAATACATGGAAATTTGGCGTTTCAAAGCAATGTTCTATGGAATATTTATTAATATATGCTGTTACCCCATCTATAAACTCTTCTGCTACAGAGGCAACAATATTATTCCCATAAGAAACTAAATTACATACAAATGGTAATTCCAAATACCTCCTGGCTTTCTTATGTTCCTTTGAAACTACTACGACATTTGTAGTTTTACTAAAATCATTTGGGCTGCAATTATTATCATAGGCAGACTGCTGCATTGCTATTTCCCATATTTCTTTATTTGTCATACTTATTCCTCCTGCTTTCCTAGTTTAAAACCTCTTATTTTCTTATTAACCTTAATTCTCAACTTATTCTACTAAAACAAATTGCCCTATTCCCTGATTCCAAATTAATATTTCTAAAATATCTTCCGGGCTTGTTATTTCTTCTTTTGTTGTTACAATTAATGAATTGTCATCCACAAAAGAAAGATATCCCTTATCTAAATCCACATTACTTATTGGAAGTTCTATCCACTTTCCGTCTTTAATCGCATAAAGTTGGGCCTCTTGTGTTGATATGCCTTGATATGTTGTTGTGCCTAAAAATAATACTCTATTTTCTCCACTATTTGTATGTAAACAATTAATAATTACTTTATCTGCTGCAAACTCATGGTATGCGACTACTTCCATAGAATCTGCTGATAAAAGAAGCCCTGCCGTGCGATCAAGCCCTCCCGCATGAGGCGTATTCTGCAACTTACATAACACCAATATTTCATCTACTTTTTGTGGGGCTGATTCTTTTTGCGAATTTACATCCTTTTGTGAAAAAGAACCATAATAAATCTGATCTATTACAATATCTGACCTATTAATACTTGTATCCTCTACATTTTCTTTCACTTTATCTATAATCCAATTATTTATTTCAGCAAACATCTCCGCATAAGAAGTCTCTTTTGCAGCTATACAAGATGAACAAAATATGGTTGCCAATAATACAAACCCAAAAACTATCCCTGCTTTATTTTTTATTTTAACTATCATTTTATTTTTCTCCTTGCTTCTCCACCATACAATTTTTTAACTATTTTTTCTATTTTTATTTTCTTCATACTAATATAGAAAATAGGCAGGCAGCACCAGCCGCCTGCCCATTTCTTCCTTTTTACTTCTTTCTTTTCTCTATTTCTTTTTCCATTGCTTCTACTACCGTTTTCAATACTTTTACCCTAGCATAATATTTTGAATTTGCCTCTACAATTTCCCATGGTGCATAGGTAGTTGAGGTACGGACTAACATTTCATCAACGGCTTTCTCATATTCATCCCATTTTTCTCTATTCCGCCAGTCTTCATCTGTAATTTTCCATTGCTTCGCCGGGTTTTCCATACGTTCTTTAAACCGTCTTTCTTGTTCGTCTTTATCAATATGGAGCCAGAATTTTAATACAATACAGCCAGAATTTGTTAAATGTTCTTCCATTTCATTAATTTCTTGGTATGCCCGTTTCCATTCTGCCTCGCTGCAAAAACCTTCAATCCGTTCTACCATAACCCTGCCATACCATGTCCGGTCAAATATAGCAATATGCCCTGCTTTTGGCATATTATTCCAAAAACGCCACAGATAATGATGGGCCTTCTCTGTGTCATTTGGTGAAGCCGTTGGGTTTACTTGGTACCCCCTTGGGTCCATATGGCTGGTAAGCCGTTTAATAGCCCCGCCCTTCCCGCCGGCATCCCAGCCTTCGAAGCAAATTACTACGGGAATTCTCAGCCGATATAACTCACTATGCAGTATTTCCATTTTCTTTTGTAAGGAATCCAATTTTTGTTTATATTCTTTATTACTTAATGCCTTTGATAAATCAACCCCAGATAATACCCCACTCTTATATTTATCTACTACTTTTGCTGCCTTTTTCTCACTTTTTGTAAGCGCAGCCTTCTTTTCCAATTCTTTCTCTAACCTAGCTGTTACAGAAGAAATAATTTTTAATGCCGCATAATTTTTATCCATTGCCTCCACAATAACCCAAGGCGCATAATCCATATCCGTTTTTTCTAGCATTTCTTCATTTATTTTCAAATATTCACTATATTCCTTATTTCTTTTCCAGTCTGCCTCTGTCACTTTCCATGCTGTCTCTTTAGAATCCTCTAAAAGCTTAAAACGCTTTTTTTGTTCTTCCTTTGATATATACAAGAAAAACTTTATAATCACTGTGCCATCGTCTGTAAGCTGGCGTTCAAAGGAAAGAATATCATGAAAAGCGCTTGGCAATTCCTCTTTTTTTGTAATTTTATCAAACCTATCTACTAATACCCTTCTGTACCAGCTCCGGTCAAATATAGCAAACCTGCCCTTTGCAGGAATCTTTGTCCAATAACGCCATAAAAATGGATGCAGCCTTTCATCCTCTGATTCCTTGTTACTTGTATAAACAGAAAACCCTCTTGGGTCCATTGCTTGGATTAAACGGTTAATTTGTGTCCCCTTGCCCGCCGCACCAAATCCTTCAAATACAATAATTACCGGAATCCCGGCTTCCTTACACTGTCTTTGTAAAACAGAAAGTTTTGCACTCTCTTCCTCAAGCCTTGCTTTATACTCCTTCCCTTGGCATTTCTTTTTTAAATCAATTTTTTCCAGCATAGTAGAGTCCTCCTTGTTCTTTTATTCTCTCCGCAAAATAAACTGTTATCCTTATTTTACTATAAAATTGAGAAAAATAATAGAAAATTTTACAAAACTTTCCTGCTAGATTGACAGTCTTACGACATCTATGATATAATGGCTCCAATTATCTTTAGAAAGGACTATTATTATGTGGGTTGCAAATGAATGGAAGGACTATGAAGTACTGGACACCTCAGAAGGAGAAAAATTAGAGCGTTGGGGAGATTTTTTATTAGTGCGTCCCGATCCACAAGTTATTTGGAATACCCCTAAAAGCCATAAGGGTTGGCAGACTAAAAATGCACACTATCACCGCAGTAATAAAGGAGGCGGCGAATGGGAATTTTTCCATCTGCCAGAACAATGGTCTATTTCTTATAAAGGCTTAACATTCCATTTAAAACCCTTTAGTTTTAAACATACTGGCCTATTCCCTGAACAAGCTACTAACTGGGATTGGTTTTCTAATAAAATCCGGCTTGCCAAACGGCAAATCCGGGTGCTAAACTTATTTGCCTATACGGGTGGGGCCACAATTGCCGCTGCAAAAGCTGGCGCAAATGTTACACATGTAGATGCCTCTAAAGGAATGGTCGCATGGGCAAAAGAAAATGCACTATCAAGCGGCCTTGCCAACGCACCTATCCGTTGGATCGTAGATGACTGTATTAAATTTGTGGAACGTGAAATCCGCCGCGGCAGCCATTATGATGCGATTATTATGGACCCTCCTTCTTATGGCAGGGGCCCTAAAGGAGAAATTTGGAAAATAGAAGATGCTATTTATCCTCTGGTACAATTATGTACAAAACTATTATCAGAGCAGCCTCTCTTTTTCTTAATCAACTCTTATACCACTGGGTTTGCCCCCTCTGTATTAAGTTACTTGCTTGGTTGTGAAGTAGTACCTAAATTTGGTGGCAATGTATATGCAGACGAAGTGGGGCTTCCTGTTACAGAATCTGGCTTAGTGCTTCCCTGCGGTTCCTCTGGAAGATGGGAATGGGAATAATCCTCATTCCTTTTTCTCTTTTTCCTCTGTTTCTTTTTCTTTCTTCCTTATTTTTTTAAACAGCCCATCTTTTTCCTCTGCTCCTTTTTGATAAATTAACATGTTATTTTTATTAATATATTCTACTGTACAATAATCAGAAGATGCCACTGGCAAATTTTTCTTTCGAAGCAGCCATTCTGTAAAGGTTTTCACAATATAATAAATTACTGCAAATACAGGTACTCCTAACAGCATACCCGCAAACCCAAATAAACCACCACCAAGCAAAATAGAAAATACTACCCAAAATGCTGACAGGCCTGTAGAATCCCCTAATATCTTAGGCCCTAGAATATTCCCATCTACTTGTTGTAATGCCACAATAAATATTACAAAATAAATCCCTTGTTTCCAGTCTACTAAAAAAATCAGCAATGCGCTTGGTATTGCACCTATATATGGGCCAAAAAATGGAATAATATTTGTTACCCCTACAATTACGCTTACTAAAACAGTATATGGGGTCTTCATAAGATATAAGCCAATAAAGCAAATAATCCCTATAATTAATGAATCAATTAACTTTCCTGAAATAAACCCGCCAAAAATACGGTTGCTTTGGCGCAACACCGTTAATACATTATTTGCTAAATGAGGTTTTAAAACGGCATAAAGCATTTTCTTCCCCTGCCCAATAAATTTCTCTTTACTCATTAAAACATAAACAGAAACAATAATCCCAATTAACATATTAAAAAAATAATTAAATACGCCAATAATCCCATTCGTCAGCCTAGATAAGAAAATATTTAATTGTGGCAAAAGCTCTGTGCTAACCCAAGCCTCTAAATGCTGCATAACTCTTCCATACGCTTCATCGGAAAGCATCTGCATCTCTGGATGATCTTCTAAAAGGCCCTCTACAGATTTTTGTACCTGCCTAATATAAGAAGGAAAAGAATCAATAATCACTGCTATACTTTCTGCCAGCCTTGGCAATACCAAAACTAATAAACCACTAATTGTTATAATGGCAATTAATAATGCAATTAAGACAGAACAGCCTTTTGCAATTTTTTTTACATGGCTTTTATTTTCTAAATGCTCCCCCAATACTACATTTAATTTACGGTTCCAGAAATTCGCAATTGGCCCCAATAAATAAGCAATTACCAACCCATAAATCACTGGCGACAAAATCTTTATAATTTTCCCAAATAACAGCCCAACGCTATTTAACCGGAAAATAAAAAAGAAAAATAAAACACTAGCTGCCACTACACAAAATGCGGTTATTCCCCATATGGCATATTGTTTATGGTCGTCTTTAAACATATTTTTTCCTCCTAAGCACGAAATATTTCCATCCATATCTTATATTTTACCTTCAAAAGTAATTTCCGTCAAATTTTTAGTAAAAAGAATTTCATAATCCACTCTATTAGTTAATACAGATAATTTGTACTATGAATGTTTACTTTACGAATTCATTATTTCATGGTACTATAGTTGTATGAAGATTTATAGAAATATCAAAATATTCCAAATTTAGCAAAGGAGGAAACAAAATGTCTGAAACACCCCTTCATCCATTTAAGGGAACCCCAGCGCAAAAACGCCAACTTGAAGAAGTGATTGAACGGCATCTAAACCAACCTGGCGGCCTTATGCCAGTTCTTCAGGAAGCCCAAGAAATCTATGGGTATTTGCCTATTGAAGTCCAAACAATGGTTGCAGATGGCTTATCGATTTCCCTTTCTGAAGTTTATGGCGTGGCTACGTTTTACTCCCAATTCTCCTTAACCCCAAAAGGAGAAAACCGGATTAGTGTCTGCCTCGGTACTGCCTGTTATGTAAAAGGTGCTGATAGAATACTGGCTGCCATTGAAAAGAAACTTGGCATTAAATCGGGGGAATGTACGCCAGACGGGCTTTTTTCCTTGGATTCTACCCGTTGTATCGGCGCATGTGGCCTTGCACCAGTTATTATGATCAATGATGATGTGTATGGCAGGGTAACGCCAGACCAAATTGACCAGATCATTGATAGTTATGCCTTAAAGAAGGGAGGGAAAGCCGGATGATGACAATAGAAGAACTAAACCGGATTAAAGCTGCAAAGGAAGAACTTGTTATGGTCCGTACAGTTATCCGGGAACAAGGCGAACTTCTTGCACAAAAAACAGGATACCGTAAACAGGTATTAGTCTGTGGTGGCACTGGCTGTACCTCCTCAGGAAGCCAAAAAGTTATAAAAGCCTTAGAAGAATCTCTAAAAACTCATGGACTGGAAAAGGAAATTTTAGTCGTAAAAACTGGCTGTTTCGGCTTATGTGCCTTAGGCCCTATCCTAATTGTTTACCCAGAAGGTGCTTTTTATAGCCAAGCTACGCCAGAAGGTGTTTCCCGCATTGTAGAAGAACACTTAAAAAATGGCAATGTAGTAACCGATCTTCTCTACCAAGAAACCGTCCATGAAGATGGAAGTATTATCTCATTAAGCGAAACGAATTTTTATAAAAAACAGCTTCGTGTAGCATTGCGGAATTGTGGTGTTATTGATCCAGAAAATATAGAAGAATATATTGCAAGAGATGGCTACCAGGCACTTGCTAAAGTTGTTACCTCTATGGAACCAGATGATGTAATCCTTACATTAAATAACTCTGGCTTGCGCGGAAGAGGTGGCGGCGGTTTCCCTACTGGGAAAAAATGGGCATTTGCCAAAGCCTCTGAAAGTGATATTAAATATGTCTGCTGTAATGCAGATGAAGGAGATCCTGGGGCATTTATGGACCGTTCTATCCTAGAAGGCGACCCTCACAGCGTTATCGAAGCTATGGCAATTGCAGGCTACACAATTGGCGCTTCCCAAGGCTTTGTATACATCCGTGCAGAATACCCAATTGCTGTACAACGCTTAAAAATTGCAATTGACCAGGCACGTGCTTATGGGCTTTTAGGAGAAGATATTTTTGGCTCTGGTTTTTGTTTTGATATTGAGATCCGTTTAGGGGCAGGTGCTTTTGTCTGTGGTGAAGAAACAGCCCTTATGACTTCCATTGAAGGCCATCGCGGGGAACCTAGGCCACGCCCGCCATTCCCTGCTGTTAAAGGACTATTTGGCAAACCAACTGTCCTAAATAATGTAGAAACCTATGCAAATATCGCCCAGATTATCTTAAAAGGTGCTGACTGGTTTTCTTCTATGGGGACTGCCACTTCCAAAGGCACTAAAGTATTTGCCCTTGGCGGAAAAATCACTAATGTCGGATTAGTAGAAATCCCAATGGGCACTACATTACGTGAAATTGTAGAAGAAATAGGCGGAGGTATCCCCAATGGGAAAAAATTTAAGGCAGCCCAGACAGGCGGCCCTTCTGGTGGCTGTATCCCTGCTTGCCATATTGATACCCCGATTGATTATGATAACTTAATCGCATTAGGCTCCATGATGGGATCTGGCGGCTTAATTATCTTAGATGAAGATACTTGTATGGTTGATATTTCTAAGTTCTATTTAGAATTTACGGTAGATGAATCTTGTGGAAAATGTACTCCTTGCCGGATAGGGACGAGGCGTCTTTTACAATTCCTTGAAAAAATCACTTCAGGAAAAGGAGAAATGGAGGATATTGAAAAAATAGAAGAACTTGCTTTACATATGAAATCCTCTTCTTTATGTGCATTAGGCCAGTCCGCACCAAACCCAGTACTTTCTACTATGAAATATTTCCAAGATGAATATATTGCACATATTAAGGATAAGACTTGCCCAGCAGGTGTCTGCAAATCACTGCTTTCTTATGAGATTAACCCAGAACTTTGCAAAGGCTGTACAAAATGTGCTAGGAATTGCCCAGTTGGTGCTATCCATGGAACAGTAAAACAAGTACACACTATAGACAAAGATACCTGCATTAAATGCGGCCTATGTGTAAAAAACTGTAAATTTGGAGCTATTTTCAAAAAATAAAGGAGGAAACCATGGATACAGTACATTTAAAAATCAACGGGATCCCTGTCGAAGTCCCTGCTGGTTCTACTATCTTACAGGCAGCGAAAGCTGTCCAAATTGAAATCCCTTCTCTTTGTTATTTAAAAGATATTAACTGCATTGGCGCCTGCCGCGTCTGTGTCGTTGAAATTAAAGGCAGGGCAGGGCTTGTGGCATCTTGTGTCTATCCAGCCGAAGAAGGTATGGAAGTACTGACAAATACACCTAAAGTACGTGCTTCTAGAAAAACAACGATTGAACTGATTTTATCCAGCCACCATAAAAAGTGCCTTTCTTGTGTACGGGGAAATAACTGTGAATTACAAAAATTAGCATTTGATTATGGGGTAGATGAAGATCGTTTTAAAGGTGAAGATATTGTTTATCCTCTTGATGAACTTTCTCCTTATATTGTACGGGATAATAATAAATGTATTCAATGTATGCGTTGTGTGGCAGCCTGCAAAAATGTACAGTCTGTCTCTGTTATTGGCCCTATTAAGCGTGGATACCATGTCCATGTTGGTTGCGCTTTTGAAAAAAGCCTTGCCGATTCCCCATGTGTTGGATGTGGGCAATGTATTGTTGCCTGCCCAGTTGGCGCACTTAATGAAAAAAGCCAAATTGATGCTGTATGGGATGCAATCTCTGACCCCAAAAAGAAAGTCGTATTCTTTACGGCGCCAAGTATCCGCGCAACCCTTGGAGAAAGCTTTGGCATGCCAATTGGCACAAATGTAGAAGGAAAAATGGTAGCTGCAATCCGGCGCCTTGGCGTAGATGCTGTCTTTAACATGGATGTAACCGCTGACTTAACTATTATGGAAGAAGCACATGAATTTGTAGAACGGGTTAAGAAAAAAGGTACTCTCCCTATGTTTACTTCCTGCTGCCCAGGCTGGATTAAATTTGTAGAACATTATTTCCCAGAAATGATCCCAAACCTCTCTACTTGTAAATCCCCCCAGCAAATGTTTGGGGCTGTATTAAAAAGCTATTACTGCCAGAAAACAGGCATATCACCAAAAGATCTGTTTGTTGTCAGTGTTATCCCTTGTACTGCTAAAAAATTTGAAGTTGGCAGGGAAGAACAACAGACCTTTGACTTCCAAGATGTTGATGTGGCATTAACCACAAGAGAATTAGCCAAAATGATTAAGGGTGCTGGTATTAAATTTACCGAAATAAAAAATGAAGCTTTCGACTCCCCATTTCATACAGCCAGCGGCGGCGGGGCTATTTTTGGCGCAACTGGCGGCGTTATGGAAGCAGCCTTACGTACTGCTGCCACTCTGTTAGATGGCAATTTCAAGAAAATTGATTTCCAAGAAGTCCGTGGCACAGAACCAATTAAAGAGGCTGTTTATGAAGTTGCTGGCATCGAAGTACGCGTAGCTGTTACCTCTGGGCTTGGAAATGCAAGGAAACTATTAGAGGATATAAAAGCTGGTAAAAGACAATACCATATGGTAGAAGTAATGGCCTGCCCTGGTGGCTGCATTAATGGTGGCGGCCAGCCAATCCAAAGTGACTCTGTACGTAACTATACAGATTTAAAAGGATTGCGTTCCAAGGCACTTTATGACTATGATAAACGTTCTAATTTACGTGTTTCCCATAACAGCCCTGTTGTAAAACAAATTTATGATGAATTCTTTGACGGCCCTGGGAAGCCGCGGGCGCATAAACTGCTGCATACTACTTATGTAAAGCGAGAAAAGTTTTAAGAATCAACAAGCAAGGATTTCCCTTCCTCTTAGGTAGGGGAAAATTGCTCAAAACAATCCTAACGGCAGCCGTGGGCGAAGCGAAGGCAGTATCTTTTACTGCCATAAGGCAATCCACAAAATTGTCTTTCTCCTAACTGCTGCTGGTGGATTGAAACAAAAATTCTATGGAACTCATTCATAGCATATTCTACATGAGCTATACAATCTGCGCCTGACGTAGCAACTTTAGCTGCATATTTCCTTACTGTGTCCGTGTGCATAAAAAAACAGGGGGCGATAAAATGCCTCCTGTTTTTTTATTTAAAAACTACTTCATTATAATCCCATCAATATCCACTTATAAGTATTCACTGCATCTAATAATGCACTTTCTGCTGTTTTACAAGCGGTTTCCTCTGCCACAAAACTAACTTTTTTCTGCTCATATTCTAATTTTGATATCATGCCTAGATTATATTGCTCTTCTGAATTCTTCATTTGGCGTTCTGCATTTGCACATTTTTCTTTTGCCATATCTAGCTCTGTTTTTTTCGTCTGAATATCCAAATATGCCTTATTTACTTCACTTCTTACATTTTCACGCTCTGCATCTAACGCATACCTATCGGAAGTCCGGGTTGCGGAATTCGTTCCAGGGCCATAATCACTCATTGTATTTTTCTTACTATTTACACTATAATTATTTGCCAATGCTGTTTCAATATCCTGGTATAAATCAATACTTGCTATATATTCATAATCTACTTCTGGCAGTGCGCCAAAGGTAATATCTTCATTAAAATTCCTTCCAATTAACTTACAAAACTCCTGTTTTAAAGAAGCCATTTGGTTTTCTAAATTAGAAATGCTGCTTTTTAAGTTAGTAACATTATAAAGGGCATCTGCCACATCATTTTCTGTGCACATCCCTAGCTCTTGCCGTACTAATGTCCCTTGGTAAGCTGTTTCTGCCATCTCCAAATTTGCCTGAAGCTGTTCTAAGTTATAAACTAACTGATAATAAGTTGGGTACATTCCTTGGGCCGCCTTTACCATAGTTGCCTCTGCCTCTGCAAATTGCAGGTAATAATTACGAAGCCCGCTTGCTGACATGCCAGAACCATTTGCCATAGAGCTCATCATGTCGCTCATTGTTGTATTAACCTCTTGGATACTCTGTATATATCCCTTTTGTACCTCTAAAGTAGCCATAGAATTTTGTAGCCCAGCTATCTGGTTATTAATCGCAATCTTATCAGACTCATTTGTAATGCTATCTAACTTATTATTTAACTCTTTAATATTATTCCGATAAGAACTAATTCCCTTATTCAAGTCATCAAGTGCCTTATCCATTTCCCTATCAGAACTTGCATAACCTCCTGACGGGCTTGAAGATGCGCCCGTGCCTTCTGCTTCTTCATACGCATCACGCATATTACTATAAGTATATCGGTTACTTACAATTGTATTATTATAACTGCGCACTAGAAAGTCAATTTCTCCATATTCTACTACGCCATCACTAAGCTGCGCTTCAGAATATTCGGCTGTGCTCTTAGTACTATAAGTCTGCACTTTTGGAATAGTATATGGCCCATCATCGTCATCTTTTGCTGCATATGCTGGAAGTATGGTATTTACAAGCATTAACCCGCTTAATGCACTAACGCCAAGTTTCTTTGCCAAATGATTCTTCATAATAATCCTCCTTCTTACTTCTCTTCCATTGTCCCCACTCTGCTAATTTATATACTTCTTAACGCATCAATTGGATTTAACTCACTTGCTTTCTTTGCTGGAGTAAAACCAAAAATAATTCCGACTGCCGCAGAAAAACCAACACCTAAAGCAATCGCTCCCCATGATATAGGCACTGCAATATCCATTACCGCCCCACATATAAAGGAAATCGTTAATCCAACGACTACCCCCAAAATTCCACCCAATACCGACAACATAATTGCCTCTGTCAAGAATTGAACCTGTATTAGCCTTGGTTCTGCCCCAAGTGCTTTACGGAGCCCAATTTCTACAGTACGCTCTGTCACAGATACCAGCATCATATTCATAATGCCAATTCCGCCAACTAAAAGCGCAATAGACGCAATTGCCGTCAATGCTGTTGTAAGCATGCCTTGTACGCTCTTCATCATATCTAAAAGACTGTCCATTACAATTAAAATATAACTATTATCTTTATGGTTAAATATTGTATCCAAATATTGCTCTACGGCATCTGATATATTAGTAGTGTCATCTGATTCTTCTGACATATAAATTTCTAGGCTATATATTTTATTTTGCCCTGTTAGGTTCATTAGATTCCTATATGGAATATAAATATCAGAACTATTCCCTGACATCAATGTCATAACGGACTCATCACCGCCATCTACCACGCCCACAATACGATATAGGCTGCCCATAATTGCAATATCCTGCCCTACTGGGTTTTCTCCCATAAACGCATCATTCATAAACTCGGCACTTATCACACAGACACGGTTTTTATTTTCTACATCTAAGACATTCAGCCCTCTTCCAATTGAGATTAAATCAGAATTCCGGCTAAAAAATGTTTCATTCTTGCCATCAATAATAATATCTTCATAAATGGTGCCATTCCTATGTATATCAATCGTAGCATTAATGGTAGGCGCAATCCCTGTTACGCCATCAATTTGATTAATCTCTGTAAGTTCTTTATCCACTAACCCTTGCTTTAAAGGAGTGCCCTGTACACTTACTACAAGAGTATTTGCCCCTACACTGTCAAATTGCTCATTGACATTTGCAATTAATGCTTCAATTACTGTAATTAACGCAATAATCGCTGTTACGCCAATAATAATGCCTAGTATTGTCAGAAAGGACCTTAATTTATTCTGAATAATATTTTCCCATGACATCTTAATGCTTTCTCTAAGCATCTTCCGTCACCCCCTCTGACATAACGCCATCCAATATCTTTACAATTCTTCCTGCATGTTCTGCTATATGCCTGTCATGTGTAATCATAATAATGGTTCTTCCTTCTTTATTTAACTCATGGAACAATTCCATTACTTGTGCACCTGTTTTCTGGTCTAATGCACCTGTAGGCTCATCAGCAAGCAGAATAGAAGGCTGGGTTACGACAGCCCTAGAAATTGCTACCCTTTGCTGTTGGCCACCTGAAAGCTGGTTTGGAAAAAAGTCTAGCTTATTCCCTAAGCCCATCCGATCTAGCATAGCAGCAGCCCGTTCTCTCCGTTCTTTCCTAGATACCTTTGCATATACCAAAGGAAGCTCCACATTCTCCAAAATGGTATTCCTTTTTAAAAGCTGGAAAGACTGGAAAATAAACCCTATTTCTTTATTCCTAATATGGGCAAGCTCTATCTGGTCCATATCTGCAATTTCTTTTCCATTTAACACATACTTGCCAGAGGTTGGGACATCAAGGCAGCCAATAATATTCATCATGGTAGACTTGCCAGAGCCAGATGGGCCAAGGATGGACACAAATTCCCCTCTCATCACGCTAAAATCAATATGGTTCAATACCACCTGTTCTTCATTCCCGATAGCATAGCATTTGACAATATCTGTCATTTCCAATAATTTCTCCGGCATTTAGTATCCTCCCATCTGCATGCTCATTAACTGCTCATAGAAGGAATTATCAATATAATATAGGACTTCTCCTTCTGTTACCCCTTCTAATATCTCTGCCTGGAAGCCATCATTAATGCCAACGGTAACATATTTACTCTGTATTGCGCCATTTTCATCCCGGTACTGTACAAACGGCTGGTTCTGTTTATCAAACTGCAGTGCATCCATAGGGATTAGAAGAGTATCCGATGCACTATCCTTTAAAGAAGTTACTTCGACTGTCAAACCGCCTAATACGCTGCTATCATGCTCAAACTCCACTTCCGCATTAAAATAAGCCATTCCCGCTGCTGCTGTTGCCTGCATATCAATAAAGCTAACTTTACCTGGTTTTTCAAATCCTAATGCATCAATATATACTGTAACATCACTTCCCACCTGCATAGTAGCATAGTCATATTCATCTACCTTAACCACAGCTTTTACAGACTCTGTATCCAATATATCCATAACAATCGTGCCTGTACTTAATTTTACATCTGGATCTACATAAATCTTATTTACAATCCCGTCAATTTCTGCCTTTACTTCCCTGTCACCAATCTGTTTTACCAAACTGTCATAAGAATTTTGCGCCTGGGTAAGCTGTGCCTGTGAAGAAGCAATACTAATATTTGATGTATTACGGACTGTCTGATATGCCACATTTGCCGTATTATATTGTTCCTGTGCCAAATCATATGCCATCTTTGCCTGGTTATAATTCTGTTCTGAAGCTAACCCTGCTTCATACAAAGACTTGGTGGAATTATATGTTCTTTCTGCATCTTCAAGGGAAAGCCTTGCCTGGTTTAAACTACTCTCTGTCTGAGAAAGTTGTTGGTTTATACTTGCCTGCGTATTAGAAAGAGAAAGCTGTGCTGTCTCTATTGCTGTTTCTGCACTAGCTACTGCCAATTTATAATCTTCTTCATCAATGGTATATAAAATATCACCTTTCTTTATCCTGTCTCCTTCCTTTACATGAATCTCTGTTAATTTCCATGACTGTGAACTAACAATATTTTGTACATCTGATATCTGGGTATTTCCACTAAAACTATAATAGATATCTAAATCTCCCCTAGCAACAACGGCTGTACTATAAAGGCTGTCTACTGCCTTCTTGCTTTGGTTAACAAACCATACCACTACCGCAACAATTGCCACAATAACAATCCCTGCAATAATCAGTCTCTTCTTCTTTTTCTTCTTCATATCTTCCTCCTGAATGGCAATTCATTATAAGCAGCTTTCCATATTACTGACTTAATACAATAATACTACTTTTCCTTTATTCAGAATATACTTTTTTAAAAGATTTTGCAAGTAGAATCATAAAAGAATTAGATACTTTATAATTATTTTATACTTTTTACTTTATAACTTTAACCACCTAAGAAAGATATTACTATTAGGATACCACAGCTTTTTCATAAATTTTAGAAGCATTTCTTAAGATTTCCGAATCTTTCTATCCCTTATATAAGCCTTGTATGCCCTCTCCTGCTCCTTCCCATACCCACGGATTGCATTTGCTGGCAGCATAGACGAAAACATTTTCCAGTTTCCATGGAGGATACTGTGTTGTTTCCCATCTTTTGTATAAAATACAATTTTTGTCATTAATACATTGGGGGTTGGGACTTCGCTTAAATTATTTTGGTACACCCCATAAGCCACATAAGCCCAAACAACATCTTGGTAAAATACCAAATTCTGCATACACAGCCGCCGAAAATCCCGGAACCAAAAACAATTTTCTGCATATAGTACTTCCCCTATCCAAATTTCCGGCGCATCTTGGATTCTCTTATCTAATGACTGTTGTTCATGGTATGCCAGCCTTTGGTACTTTTTCTTTACCTGCCTTTCCATATAACAGACAAACATATAAAAGGCAGAATATGGCACAATATAAAGTGCTGCCACAAATAAAAACATTATAGGATAACGCCTAATATCCCAAAGGAGCTGTTTCCATGTATAGCCAAGCTCCCATACCATCCATGCCATTACAATAACTAAAACGCAAAAAACAGCTAAAACAATCCTAATTACTATTTTTTTCTTTTTCTTATAACAACCAAGCATGGTATAACCTGAAGATGGAGAAAAAGGCCTTTCCTTCTTTTTTAATATTTTCTTAGTGTTTATATTAGATTGTTTCTTTGGCATTGGCCCTTTTCGTAATTTACTATCTGCTTCTATTCTATTTTTCATCTTGCAGACTTCCTGATAATTCTTATAAATTGTAAATTGGTATTGTTCTTTATTTAGGGTCCAAAATATAAGCATATTCCTTTCTTCTGGGTACAGGTTGTCCTTTTCTACTTCTATCCTTTCTAGCTCTGATGTTGAAACCAAACGGAATATACTCTCATTTAAAAACAACTGGGTTCCTGTACGATAATCTTTATTTCTTTCTACCAACATAATATATTTTTCTGTTAATGCCTGATCTCCTGTACAGTACCACGCTTCCCTTGCCTGCTCATTTACATCCTTTACCATACTTTTTAATTCCCCATACCGCATCAATTCCTTTCCAATATGGGAATGTTTAACAGAAAACATACTAACACACAGCCATTTTAACAGCAGCCATAAAAAAACTGACCCTATGCTTAATAATAAGATCCCCTTCCAGTCCTTCATTATGAATAGAAAAAAATAACCCATGCCAACCGGGGTAAATACCCATATTTTTAAATTTAACCTTTCATATTGAATATGATACTTTACCATATTTTTTTGTATCTTACTATCTTTTATTTGAGTTTCCATAAATTCCCCCTTACATTAATTTACCCGAAAACTCATAAGTTCCTTTTTCACTTCTTCCAATATTTTTTCTGACGCAGCATGGAGTTCTAATAAGGTATCCGTAAATTCTTTTGTAATATCTTCTTTTATATTATGTATTTCTCTACTTTCTTGTTCTTTTTGTCTATCTGGGCTTATTTTTTCTTCCTGTCCTTTTTGTATTGTCTCTTTTTCTCTTTTTCTTATCTCCTCCTCTGTCGGAAGGTTTTGATAATGGGTTGTTAAATTAAACTTTTTTTGTTTCTCTTCTACGCCCATTACTTTTTTCAATAATTTCTCCATTAATTTTAATTTCTTTTGCTTAGGAATATTAGGGTTATTTGCAATTGATTTTGCTTCTGCCATAAAATTCCCCATTTTATTTAATTTTAGCCTCTCTGTTTCTTCCTTTGTTTTACATTCCTTTAACTTTTTCTCATAGGCTTCACTTTCTTGTTTCACCTCTAAATATTCCTTGTATGCTTCTGGATTATGCTTCTTTAAATAAGCAATCTCTTCTGGAGTTAAATCCGCCCCAGCTTTCATTTTTACATCAATAGAAGACATCTGGTTGCCCTCACGGATTTTTTCCATGTCTTCTTTGTACTGTATAACCTGCCTTGCCTCTGGCTCCATTTCAGCCAATTTTTTCTTACTAATTCCTTCTTTCTTTTGCATCCACTTATTATCCATTTCTGCTAAATGAACCATATTCCTAACAGTGCCTGTTATTATATTTATCATCAATCCCACCCTCCCTTTATCCTACTTATTCCTTTCTCCACATAGAATCCTTCTTTTTTTAATCACGCCCTAATTCAAGCTCTATGCACTTCCATTCTTCCCCTAATATAGTATATGTTTCTACTTGCCTTGGCTCAATTTCCTTAAAACCAACCGATTTATAGCAATAATATGCCGGTTTATTATTATCAAATACCCCTATTGTTATTTTATCTACCTTTAAAATATGAAATGCGTATTGTATCGCCAATGTTAGCATCTCTTTCCCATAACCTTTTCCTTGTTTTGTATTATCTACAATTACAAACCCAAAGCGGAGAATTTTCTTTTCCTGATCGATAAATCTCATAATAAAATGGCCTACTATACCAGTCTCATTAAAAGCAGTCATTTCATAAAAATCATCTTTATAGGCATTTTCATTATAAAAATTATTTATATCTTCTTTCGTAATTGGATAACCTTGATACCTATCCGCACTCCACTTATAAAACATTTCTTCATCTGTTATCCATGAAACAATTTTTTCTGCATCACATGCTTTATATGGCCTTAACCTTAACATTCTTTTTCCTCCCACTTCTCTTGTTATAAAGTTCTACTTTCATTTTTAGAAATAATTTTATATCTAAGCATTTAACTATTTTTAGTATAAAACCCAAGGTCAGATTCTGCAAGATATTCTTCAATTAACATACAGGCATCTTTATAAGGAATCCTAAAAAACTCCCTATCCATACGAATCCGATAATCTGATAATAATACATGTACCTCTTTCTCTACTTTTTGGCTTTTGTTATTTCAGGCATAATCGCTTTCTCCTATACAAAATAAACTTAAACTATGCAGTGCCCTAGTACATTCCATATACAAAAGATTTTTATCACCTTCCTTACTATAATTTTGGGCATTTGCATCGCAGATAATTACTGCATCAAATTCTAATCCTTTTGCTAGATAAGATGGCAAGATTAATGTCCCTTGTAAACTTTTTACACTATCATCTGTTATAAATTGAACCTCAATTTTAGATTTTAGTTTTAAAAACAGGTGTTTACAAGCTTCCCTTGTTTTACAAATTAAGCAAATAGACTCAAATCCTTTTTCTTTATATTCCACTATTTTTTGAATTATTTTATCCAAATACTCCTCTTTATTTTCTAATGCCATTACCGTTACTGCATCTCCATTCCGGTTAAAACTCTGGATTTCTGGTTTAGTATTCAAAAATTCTAAACTAAATTGTAGAATTTCATTTGTACACCGGAAACTTTTATTTAACTGGATTAATGTTGATTTTTCTTTTTTTAAGCATTTTTGCACCTGCTGATAAAATAAGATATTTTCTTGCTTGGAAATTGTTTGGTTTATATCCCCCAGCACCGTAAATTTTACCTGTTTAAACAGCATCTGCAATATTTCAAATTGAAGTGGGTAATAATCCTGTGCCTCATCAATAATTACTTGCCTTATATCCCTATATTCTTTATTTCCATATATTTTTAAATGCAAATAAAGTGCTGCAATTGCATCATCAAAACATAAAAAATTTGATTTTATATTTTTTAAGGTATGTCTTCTAATTTCTTCTATATCTTCAAAAAACTCCTCTTTCTCTCCTAATTGGATATACAATGGGTTTTTCCATAAATTCTTATACAAATTACTAATATTTAATTTTGTAACTTTCTGTATTTCTTGTATCAGCAAATCCTTTTCTTTTTTCCTAATCCTTTTTTTACTTTCTAATCCTTTTTCTAAAATCCGGTTTTCTAATTGCTCCAACCGGATTGCTAATGGTAATTCTGTATGTTGGCATACAAAATTTTTCATCTCTTCTTTTTCAGCAATGCGCTGGCCTGTAAAATAAATATCCCGAAATTCCATTTCATAACGTGGCACATCTAATACAAATTGGTCTAATATTTGTTTAAACCTTTCTGACGTTTTAAATTCTATGCTTCTTTTTATTTTTTCTCTATATGGGCTATTAGAAACCATTTTTTCTAAAAATTTTCTTTTCGGCTGTATTATATTTTCTTTTAATATCATATGGAGAATATCTTCAAATACCATAGAAACAATATTCTTTTCTCCTAATTCCGGCAAAACACCAGAAATATATTCTTCAAATATGACATTAGGAGAAAGAATTAAAATATTATTAGCAGACAGCCTGGACTGCAATCCCTCATACATCAAATAAGCCGCCCTGTGAAGTGCAATAGACGTTTTTCCACTTCCAGCCACTCCCTGTATCATTAAAAGCTCACTTTGCAGATCCCGTATAACGGTATCCTGCTCTTTCTGGATTGTCTCCACAATGGTTTTCATCTTTGGTGATGTATTTTTTGATAACATCTGTTTTAAGATTTCATCATTAATGCCTACGTCTGTATTAAAAAAATAAAGCAACTTACTATTTTTAATTTCATACTGCCTCTTTAATGCCACCTCTCCATTTACTCTGCCACAAGGCGCACTATAATAAGCATTTCCTAACATAAATTGGTAAAATACACTGGCAATTGGCGAACGCCAGTCATAAATATAGATTTCCCTGCTTTTTTCTTCTAAAAGAGATAAACGCCCTATATATATTTTTTCTGGAACCTCTTCTCCTTCAAAGCAAAAATCAATCCTTGCAAAATAAGGAGATTCTATTAAATTTTCTAAACAATTTATTTTCTGTTTTATTTTATCACAATCTGCAACTATTCCTGTAATAAGCATACTACTTTGGTTTAATTCCAAGAGGTCTTCAAAATCATCTGTATTATACATATTTATTATTCTATTTTCACGGATTTCTTTTTTTATTTCTACTAACTCCAACTGCTTTTTACTAACAACTTCTTGTGCTTGTTTTAATTGTTCTTTTGCAAGGATAAGTACCTTTTCTAAATATTCATTTTCATATGCTGTTTCTAATTGCAGGTTCTCCACTATAACGCCACTCTCCTATTTTTTAATTTCCTAAATCCAGTTTTGTTTCATTACTGTAACATATTTTATACAGAAATATCAGTCTTGTTTTTGGAAATTTTGTGTGTTATAATTAAGACAAGAAGAAGGGGTAATTTCTATAGATTATTCTTATATTATAAAAAACAAGCCAGCCCTTTGTTGTATACAGCAAAGACTGGCTTTCTCTTATCTATACTATTATTCTGCTTTTATATAAATAATAGATGTATTATCTATAACCATATAAAAAATTTTTTCTTCTTCGTCAAAACAATAACGATAAAAAGAATCTACCCCATAGAAAGATATATTTTTTTTCATTGCAGATAAATCAATTTTTTTCTTAGCTAACTGCTCCTTTACTTCTTTTTCATCCTTATATTCTTCCTCATAAAATTCCCATCCATTTTCATTTAATACCTCTTGTGCCGTGCGATACTCCACACCAGCCAAGGCATCTAATAATATACACATTAAATACTCAGACAAGGTAGGAGCAATTAATTTCCAATCTTCTAATGGATCTGCCTCATGCAGCATATAAACAGGTGGGTTTTCTTGTGTTAATTCCTTTTCCTTTATGCCATAAAATACTACCCCTGCAGCATAGTCACTTCCAACCTGCAAATAGTTGTCCACGAATTCTGGCCACTGTTCTTTTGGAATTTTAAAATATGGATAAAAAGCATTTTGTTCACGAAATTCAGGATCATCATAGTCGCCCTTGCAATCTTCAATTCCTTCTTCAATATATTGATATGAAAAATAAGGGAGGGAATCACTATCCACCCAAATATCCGCAGTAGATAACAATTCTTTATTTCTTACTAAGCTTAAAAAATTAAATAATAATTTAGGGAGTTTTATATGATTCTCCTTTTCAAATAATTCTAATTCTTCTTTTGCCTCTGGTTCTGTATACCCAAACAACTTTACCACTTCTACTGGTGTTAGATTATATTTTATTGCCATATTTCCTCTCTCCCTATTATTTTTATAAATATATAATTCATAACATTTCCTTACATTACAACAAATTTCCCTAATGGATAAGCCCCAGTCCATGAGCATGGAAAATACCCTTCTTTATAAACCTTGAATACTGCTGTATAAAAACCATCTATATGAAATAGTTTTTCTATACATGCCCATGCCATATCCCTTTTAACCATATTAAGCATCTCAAAGCTTACCCCAGACTCTTCCTCTAACTTCTGCCTAGCCATAAAATCCCATATTATATTTTTCATTTGGGACACTACTATTCTTAAAACAATCAATTTGTTCCAATTCCTTTAGAAAACTTGTTATATCCATTTGCTTTCTTCCCCCCTCCCCCTAATTTTTCACTATTAAATTAACCCACTCCTAAACCTTACTAACCATTAAAAATTTAATCCAATTATAGCACTTTCTTTTATAATTATCCACTAAAATATAAATATGCACAAGCATAACCTAACTTGGACTAAACAGACACTTGTGTTAAAATATAAATAATAAGTTGCTAACTGAAATTTGGAGGGTATATTATGCTTACCAATAGATTTGCACATTATGTAGTTTACCATTATTTCAGGAAGAGCAAGAGCTTGTCCTCTATCAAAAATAGCCCTATCCTATTTCTTATTCTTAATTTTATTACATTATATGTATTAATAAAAAAATATATAAGGCTTTGGGCAAAAAATTCTATTCATAAGGCAAAAGAACAGGCCCATTTTGTTTCATATTTGATTTCTCCATAACATAGTTAGACAAAGCAATTCCCTCCCTAATAACCTGTTGTTCTTTTATAACTCTATATCCTCTCTTTTCAAAAAATGGCTTTGCTGTAATAGACGCATGTGTCACTATCTTACATGCTTTCACTGACTGTTCTAACTTATTACAAATTGCAGTAGTGATACCCTGCCCTTGATAATCTTTATGCACATATAATCTATCTAGATAACCTGATTTATCTATATCCCCAAAACCAACTATTATACTATTTTTTATAGCAACCAATGTATTGTGTTCCAAAAACAATTTATTCCATTCCTTTAAATCTACATAACCTGTAGCCCATACATCTAATTGTTTATTGGTATAATCCTTTGCATTTACAACATGAACTGTCTGGTAAAACAGCTCTGCTAACTGTTTACAATCAGAAGATGTATATTCTCTAATAAACATTTTATTTCCCCAATAACCTAAAAATTTCCTACTTTTTCATCCTTCCTATCTTGGCAGCCTAACTGTTATAATGCCTTTTTAGGACATGCCTTAACACACTCAAAACACAAAATACACTCTGTCCCATTTTTGCGTTTTCTCGAATTATCAGTTATATCAACATTCATAGGGCATACTTTTTTACACTTGCCACAAGAAACACATTTATTTTTATCACATGTAATACGTAACAAAGCAAAATAAGACATAGGCTTTAAAAATATTGTAACTGGGCATATATACTTACAAAAAGCACGGTTATCCTTTAATGCAAAAGCCAAAATAACTCCAACTATGTAGTACAAACAATTACCAATTAAAAATGCCCAAAACATAATTTTTTCCATATTTTTTACTTGTGCCAAAAATAAAGCACTAACAAAAATAAAAGATATTGTAAAAGTAATATATCTTATCCAACCCCATTTTTTTCTAGGTTGTTCGGGAACCTTATAAGGAAGCAAATCTAAGACCATTGCTGTCCAACAAGCAAACCCACACCATCCCCGCCCAAAAATTAGCGGGCCAAATATCTTTGCTACTGCGTAATGAATAGTAGCTGCCTCAAAAACGCCTGTAAATAAATAATACCAAAACCCTTCTATCTGCATATTCTCATTGCAAATCAAGCCTAGATAAACAAACATATACGTCCCAACTAAAAATTGTGCCACCCTACGCGCATACTTATATTGAAATTGGAATAAAAGAAAGCCTACTGCTATTGATGTCCCAATATAACTAAAATTTAATAAATAGAATATATTCTTCATGGTAAGCCAAAGCGTAATAGCTATTGTTTCAAAAATCAACCACATAATAACAGGTAATATAAATTTTTTATTTAATTTTACCATAACAATTTTTATCTCCCTCTGCCAGCTTTTCTTGTGTTACTTCATCAATTCCAATTTCTCGATACAACGTTCTGCCCATTCTATACAAGTATGGATAAAACTATATCCAAAATCGGCTGTAAACTGCCAATAAATCGTCTGATAATCTTCTTTATTTGCTCCATAATATTCTATGCTTCTAGGCACTGAACTCATTTTTTCAAGATAAGATTCACAATCTTCTTTAAATTTCTTTAACATATCAATGCTCTGGGCTGGTAATATATTTCCACCAAAAAAAATCTTTATCAGAAATGTACTTTTAAAGTGTGTAATGTCTTCTTTATCCCCTTGAGAAAGCCAATTTATAAATGCTTCCCTTCCTGTACCTGTAATCGAAAAAATCCTTTTATTAGGGCGGTCTGACTGAATCACTGTATTTCCACAAATATATCCTTTCTTTTCCAATTTCTTTAATTCTAAATAAATATGGCTACTTTGGGCATACCAAAAAAATTCTAAAGATGATTCAAATGCTTTTACTAGATCATATCCACTCATAGGCTTATAATTTAAAAAACCTAAAATTCCAAACGCTAAAGACATTATCCTAGGTTCCTTTCCATTTTATAGTATAATTTTATACTAATCAATAATTATACTATTGTCAAGCATATTTTATATAAATACTAAAAAAGAGCTTCCATTTTTTTGGAAAGCCCCATTTTACATTATTATGCCATTATATATTTTCCTTTTCGCCAATTTATATAAATAACTGCCAATTATCACTATCAAATCTTGTATTTATAAAATTACTCTTTTTTAATATGAATTTTATTTTTAACCTAAACTTCAATAGGCATACATATTGCTTCCATTGCAATTCTCATTGCTGCCGCAAAAAAATCAT
This sequence comes from uncultured Lachnospiraceae bacterium, assembly GCA_910577045.1. Lineage (GTDB taxonomy): Bacteria > Bacillota > Clostridia > Lachnospirales > Lachnospiraceae > RGIG8607. The sequence goes on from CAJTLB010000005.1 coordinate 185,605, forward strand.
TTCCCCAATTCCTTATATCATGGGCTTCCACATTTGCTAAAGAATCTGCTGTAAAAAGCAATTGCCCAAACAAAACCCCCCTCATTTTTGCACATGCTGCCATAGAGGCACATTCCATTTCTACGACAGAATATCCTTCTGATTTTCGATATTGAACCATTTCCTTTGTTTCACGGTAAAACCCATCTGTTGTCCATGTTTTACAAACCTTATAGCTTAACCCTGCATGTTCTAATACTTTACATATTGCCTTAATTGGCCCGGCATCTAATTCAATTTCCCGTGATGGCGGCAAATAATGATAAGATGTCCCTTCCTGCCTAAGTGCAGCCATAGGGATATAAAATGAACCTTCTGTATCTTCTACCAAAGCCCCGCAACAGCCTGCTGCTATAATTTCCCTTACCCCTCCTGCAATTAATTGTTCCATAATCTGGACAGCCCCTGCCCCACCAAGAGGTGCCTGCACAAATACAATATCTACATTATGGATTTGTGTTTTATAAACACAAAACTCTTTTGTCACACTTACAAATTTCCCCACCACTTCACATTGATTTTCAGCCACAAACTCATCTATTTCTGGCCCCATAAATAACATTACTGCTTTTATTGGAAACTGATAATCCGTATGATGCCCTGGCATAATCACTGCTTTTTGTTCTGTATCAAATTCTAATATCGGTATTTCATTTTTTAATATTGCCATATTAAACTGCCCCTTTGTATATTTTTATTGCGCTAAACGAATCAGAAAATAATTGAAATCAGAGCACAAGCTTATCATACTGCGTGGTACATCTCTCTATCTTTCCACACTCTACAAAATATTACTATAATTAATGCCAAAGTAAAAGTAGCTGCTATAGTGGAACTTAGATACATAGTAGGAAATTGTTTATATTTTAACATATAGGTAACAAAGGCATTTGGAAGATTTACAAAATATGAAACAAATAAGTAATTTTCTGAAAGTTTATATACAGTTGCAAATCCAACACCTACAACAAATAATAACGAAATATCACCAATAGTACGAAATCCTGGATAACCTAAATGATAAAGAGAAAACATTACTCCTGAACCAATAATTGCGGCTAACCAGCCAAATTGTTGTTCCAGCCTGCCTTGTACAAATCCCCGGAAAAGAAACTCCTCAAAAAAAGTAGTCATCATTAATGGCACAATTCCCATAGGCAATAAATTCCATGGTATGTATTCCCCTCTAATTATCATTGGAATAAGCTGTCCCCCAATTGAGAATACAACAAATATAATTAGTACAACAATTTGCCGTATCCCTAATTTTTTTCTCCAACAGAAGAAAGCGTTCCTTTTTCCTTATATAAAAAATATAAAGGAATAAGAAGACTGCATATTAATCCATACATAAAATTATAAAATATAAAATAAAACACAGGGATTGGATTTAAATTAGCTAATATAATACAAACAATTAATAATATCTCTATACTAATGCAAAACAATAATAATCTTTTTTTCATCCTATTCATTTCCCTTTTGGTTTATTTTAATTAATTCCAATAATTTATTTGTCCCAGAAAGTTCTGCTTTAGAAAGATTTACCATCCGTTCAACAATGGTTATATGTTGAAACGGAGCCGTTCTATCCTTTGGCTGTGAAACCCATTTTTCTATCCCAATAATATATTTTTTAAGTACCTCTACCCTTTTTTCTAAAAGAGAGATTTGCTCATCTACTTGAAAAAAATCAAGGAAAAATGCAGCTATTGAAAATGTATTAGAATCATAATCAAAGGATATTATGGAATTTATCAGTGTATCCCTTAATTCTTCTTTTCCTTTATCACTTATTGAATACACCGTGCGAAGTGGCATATTTCCGTTTTTTTCAGATACTCCAATAATCAATCCTTTTTTATCTAATGTCCGAAGAGTTGCATATACCGTTGAATCTGCTATATTATACCACCACTTTACATTCATAGATTCTAGAATTTTTATAATCTCATAGGCATTTACTGGCTGTTTATTTATTAAGCCTAACAGCATAGTTGAAGACTTAGATAGCATTTCTTTTACTCCCTAATACTATGTATTTATACTACTATATATCTATACTAACATTTTACTTGATTGTTTATATGTTGTCAATATTAAATTTTTATAATTACATCCCTATACTTGTGATTTGCCCAATTAAGATTTCATTTATTAAATATAAATGGGAGATTTAGATACTAGCTACAAACATTCCATATTCCTTAGGTATATGGAGATACCCATTTATTTTTTTAGAATTAAAATATTCTAACAAAATATTATAATTCTTCCGATCAAGCCCTTGTAAAGAAGCCATTGAATAAATATATTCTAAATAATCCTCCACTTTATCAATTACCAATTCATCTTCATAATCATATAATTCTACCTTGCTAAATTGCTTTTTAAGCAGTAGTATTCCATTTTGTAATGTAAAAGATATATTAGACTCATGGTTATATGGAATTCCAAGTTTATCTAGCCCATGATAAAGATATTGCATCATTCCATTTATCCCAAATGTGGCACAATAAAATAATCCATCTTTTTTCAAAACCCTTTTTACTTCGGAAAGGGCTAAATCAATATCCCTTACATGATACAGCATAGAATTTGCTATAATAAGATCAAACGTATCTTTCTCAAATGGTATATCTAATATATCAATTTTCTTAATAGATATTCTTTTGCCTAGATAGTTATGTGTTAAATAATCTACCATTCCATCTGAAAAATCTGATAATGTAATATCCATCTCGTAATCTTGAAGCCTATCACTTTCAAAATAATAATTCCATAGTTCTCCTCTTCCACTTCCTAGTTCTAAAACTTTACTCTTTATATGAAAAGGATATTGCCCAAACATCCACCTTTGGAACCCCAGCTTATTCACACTATATTTTTCATGGAAACTTTTTCGTAGCTTAAGATTATTTGCGTTTTTATATTGTTCTGCTATTACTGTTTTATTAGACATATTATTAATATCAATCAATTCCCATTTTCTCCTTCCTCTAAATAATTTCAGTTATATAGCATTTTTGATTTATAAAATCCCCAAACATAAATTTTATCTCATTTTAAAATGGTTGTTACTGATGTTCCTATATTCTAATTATTATATATCTACATTTAACTATTAACTTGTGCCCCTTAATAGGACAATCCAGCAAAACTAAAAATTATATTACTATAAATAACAAAGCATAATATACTCTTCCTCATTTTCATCCACAATTACAAACCCTATTTTTTGATACATTTTTACAGCATAATTTGCTTTTTGTACAGCAAGCGAGGCTTTTTTATACCCTCTTTCTTTTAGAATATGGAGCATCTCTTTCATCAAAGCAGTACCTATCCCCATTCCCCGATAATCTTTATATAAGGATATTGCAAAAGACGGGGTGTCATTATCTATATGTCCATAATCATCCATAATACGTACCCATACAGCACCAATAGGCTTTTTCTCAACTTCTGCAACCAAACCTATATCATCTTTTTTCTTACCAAAGCCAGTTATATATACTTGTAATTCAGGCTGGCTGATAATTGATTTGGGTGGTGCAGGCACTCCATCTGGAACAAAAATAGCCTCATACAAAAACTCTTTAAGCAAGCTATCTTCTCCCTCTAATATTCTTCTAATTTTATAATCCATAACCACCTCCTACAAATTTACATTTCATCTTCACTTTAATACTATTTCCTTTAACTCAATTACTTTAAAATCTAGCGAACCTTTTCTATTTCTTGTATACAAAATCCATTTTTTAAATACAACTTCACTGCTCTTTCATTCCATTTTGTTACATGCAAAATAACTTCATTATATCCTTGTCCTTTTATATGGTTCATCCCCCATAATAATAGTTTTTGCCCTAATCCTTGTCCCTGAAATGACTTCTCAACAACTAAATCATCTAACTCGTTTCCATAACAAGAAACAGCACCTCCTATTACTCCATTTTGCAGGTAAAGAAAAATATTATTTATTTTATCTTTGATTTGAGAATAATCAGAATAGACATTTATTGGTTCAACCTCTAATTCTTTTCTTATTTTATAAAAACATTCATTATACATTTTCATATATTCGTTCCAATATTCCTCTTGAAAAGGGATACAAATTATATTATCATGATATATAAATGTTTTATCAAATAACATCTTATATGCAATTATTTCTTTCATAGCCACTTTTTCTCTTTCTTTAAAAAAATTCTCTTTTATTTTCCCTTTCCATTCCCTGACTCAATTTAATCAAAAAATTTACCCTTAAAAAAATTCTTGTTACCTAATGGCTTTGCTGTAACCCTAAATAAAACACAGCCATCTGGGCACATAACAACCTTACTATATTTACTATCTCCGCCTATGTTTTCTAAATCTCCGCCACTTCTTACAGCTTCCATAATAGGGTATATTATCATCATTACTTTAGAGCAAATACCCTGCCCTTGTGAATTTACTGGGCATCCATAAGTGCAGGTATACATATCTCCAATCTCTTCTCCATTTCGGCAAAATCTTTCTGTTTCTTTATCCTCTTTATTAAACCCTATTACTTCTATTTCCCATTCATATTCTTCATCATACCATTTTTTCAAGACAATTCCCTCCTTTAAAATCTTTAAATCTACTAATCCGATTATAGCAAATCAATTCTCCATTTACAATTATAATATATAAGCCATAGAACCACTTTATATTAATTTGTATGTCCCCTTCCCCAATTTTTTAACTAACCCTGCAGCTTCACTCTGGTTTAAAATCCTTTGCAGTTGCCTTGCACTACAATGAAGATGAAAAGCTGCCTGTTCTATTCCTTTTAAAGTTTCATTGTCACATTTATACTTCATGTAAGACATAACTCGTTCTGTAAGAGAAGCAGGAGCTGCACTCGCCACATCTTTAGGATTTTTATGTGCGGCAGTATATTATATTCTCTGTATGATTCGTGAAGAATACAAAGGCAAGCAATTAGTGCCATTAACACTTAAACGTTGGTAATCTGTAAATCTCCGCCACCAACTACAACAATATGTCCCATATATTTACAATTCTTTAATCTGTTTTACAAACAAAATTACAAATCATTTTTAATAAAATTCTATTAAATAATATTTAAAATATCTAATGGTGCTTCAATCTGTTTAAATTCTTTTTTTCTCTTTGAGGGCTGGCTTGTGCCCTCTTTTAAATACCACACAGCTTGTACTGCTTTCATGCCAATTCTTTCCGCAGCTTCTAATTCATTACTTCCTCCATCCCCAACATATAAACAAGATTCAGCTTGCACATTTAACCTTTCCATGCACCTTTTAAATATAGCAGGATCTGGTTTTTGTAACCCTTCGTCAAAAGATAAACATACTGCATCAAAATAAGGATACAAAACACTTTTTTTAATAACCAATGCTTCCTCTGAAAAGCAATTGCTAATTAACCCAATTTGTATTCCCTTTTTCTTTAATGTTTCTAGCATTGGGATAATATCTTTATGTAAATGTTTAAATGCCTCTTCCTTACTTTTAATACGCTTATTTACAATAAAATTCATTTTTGTTTCTGAATAACAACGATTTATTTTAAGGATTTTTTCCATAATTTCCTCTAATGTTATTTTTCCAATTGTTCTATCTGCTTCTGCTGTACGCCACATTTCTTGAAATTTCTCTTCTTCAATACCTGCATCATATGCTATCTGTGTCCCAAAATACAATGGGCTTTCAAAAAGCGTGATAAGTGTTTCGTACATATCAAATATTACTGCTTTTACCACTAACATCACCTCAGCAAATCCTTATTTTATTTTTCTAATTATACCACTTTCTATCTTAACCTGCCACCTAAAGTTCTAGTATACTAAAATATAAAATTTTATTTTAATAAATTATAATAAAAACAAAATAAAAAAGAAGCAGATGTTTTTAAATGCCATCTGGCCCTTTTTGTATTCCACCATATAGCAGGCACAAAACTAAAATATTATACTTAGGTATTTTCTTGCCTCCATTATATCTGTGGCAGAAGAAAATTTCCATCGCGATGTAATAACAGTATATCAGTTTTTTGTGGTACTGTCTTAACTATTTTATGGTATATTTTTAGGAAAAGCCTATAAAATTTTCTATAGATTACTAAAATTCACACATACACCCCAACAATTTCAGGTTTAATATTCTTTCTTATAAATTAACATTCCATTGCCATAAGGATCATCTTCTGCCCCAAACTCTTTCTTAACAAATTCATAACCATTCTTTTTAAGAACTCTCACGGAAGCATTATTTCCACACATAACTCGTCCATACAAAATATTTATTCCAAAAGTTTCTGTTATAAACTTTGTCATAGCTTTCAAAAGTTCAGTGGCATACCCTTTTCCACTATACTTTTTACATATTCCATAACCTATTTCCACCTCATTAGAATTTCCTTCAACCTTATTTACACCTGTGTCACCTATTAATTCACCTGTTTCTTTCAATTCAACAGCTAATACATATGGTAAATGTCTGCTATTCACACAATCTACATAGAATTTGATTGCTTCTTGAGCTTCTTCTATATCTACATAGCTTTCATTTGGAATCCACTTTTTTACTTCTTCTTCCAAATGGTTTTCATATAAACATTTGGCATCTTCCATCTCAAATTTTCTAACCCTCAAGTGCTCTGTTTCAAATATATATTCCATAACTTTTTCCTTTCTTAGGTTTCTAAATCCACTATATAAATTATATTATTTTTATGTTGTATTTTTTACATAAATATGGAGTATGACAATCACCATACTCCTCAGCACTTATTATTTATTTCTCTAACGACTTTTTAATTTTCTACTCTTATTTTCTATAAAATATATTTAAAAAATTCCTTATATCCTCTTATTTTTATTTTACAGCAACCTTATAAACCCTAACTTTTTACTAATAAAATTCATTAGAATTCTATTTACTCAATAATAAAAACAATCTTATTAAATTAACTATCTTCCCTTCTTTATGGTATTTGACAAACTTAGAGTTACTATTCTTTTATAAAAAACAAATGATGGAAAAGAGCTATTTTTCTATATTCCTCTATTTTTGACACTCTCATCTCAAGCTGCATCATTTGTGCCTGCCATTCCTCTGTCCCATGCTTTTCCTGATTTTGCTGCAGATGCCAGAAAGTACGAATACCAAATACTTCTAAAAGCTTTAATCTTTTATTCCACTTCTCAATCTGTTCATCTTCATAATACCTGATTGCTCCAAATTGTGAAGATACTCCATCTTTTCCGTCTAACAAATCATTTGCTTTTCCTATGTCATCAAGCAGGACTGCCATCTGCATAACACGGCCAGCACGATTATGTTTTAAAATAGAAAGTGTACCCCCAACTTTCAATAAACGGCACAGTTCATTTATAACAAATTTTTTATCATCAATATATTCCAAAGCATTATGGCAAATTATAAAATCAAAAGAATCATTTTCAAACTCTGAAAGTTTTGAAACATCTCCCACAATTTGCTTATAGTTATAATCGTCCCATCTGTTACTAAGCATGTCTTTTGAAGGCTCTACTGCTACAACTGTATTTTTATTTGCAAAATGATTCGCTGTTATTCCTTCGCCACTCCCAAAATCTAGAATTCTTTTTTCTTCTATTTCTCCTAACTGCTCCCAGACAATTCTTTTTAACATTCTATCCCATGGGGGCAATTCAGCTATATCACGCATAAAACTCTTCTCCTTTTAAATTGTACCATTACTTATAATCAATAAAGGACTTTCCTTATTTTTCTCATTTCCTTCCAAACATTATCTCCATAGTTACTCACCAGAACGGAAATAATACCATTGTTTGGATTGTATTCGGATATAAAGCTTACTCCGGGATCACAACCTTGAAAATATGCAAAATTTTTACCATTGGGATTATCAATTATCCACACGCCATAGCCATAATACCCTTCTTCTTTATCAACCCCATCTCCACTCTGCTTACTAAGCATATCTGAAACAAATTCTTTTGAAATTAAATTTCCTTCCAACAGATTAGCCCAAAAACTAATAATATCTTTGACTGTTATAAACGCCCCACCTGCACCAGTACCTTTCACATCAACAGAAAATATATTTGTACGATAGCCATTTGTATTAGCGCAATAAATATAATTATTGGCACATTTTGCTGGCAGCTTATCCAGTTCATAATAACCCGCTGATTTCATACCACATATATCAAAAATATTCTCTTTAAGATATTGGTCAAAATACATTCCTGTAACTTTTTCTATAATCATTGCAAGTAATACATACCCTGAATTATTATACTGAAATTTTTCTCCTTTTGAGTACATCATTGGCTTATTTATAAATAATGGAAGCAAATCGTTGTTATGCCTAATTTTATAATTAGGATAATCAATCCATAATTCTTCATATTTATCCATAACGCTTTCGTCAAAATAATCAGGAACACCAGATGTATGGTTTAAAAGCTGTTTAACTGTAATATCCTTATCAATATTATAAAATGAAATATCTAATAACATCCCTAATGTATCATCAAACCTTATTCTTTCTTGTTCAATTAACTGCAATATTCCTACTGCAACAAATACCTTTCCAGCTGATGCACTTGCAAATTTCGTTTCTATTGTGTTAGAAATTTTATTTGGAAAATCTGCAAATCCATTTTCTCTTTCATATAAAACTTTACCATTCTGCACAATATATATATTTCCTCTAAAATTTACATCTGTCATTTCTTTTATACCCATTTCAGCCTGCCTCCAATCTCTTCCATTTAATTTTTAATTATACCATTCCTAAATTCTATTGTCTATCATAAAAATAAAAGTAAAAAAGCATAATTAAAAGAAAAATTGGAAGGTGGTTTTTAAGGAAATGTTTAAAAAAATAATAAATAAATTTCTTATATTTGTTATAGAGAATGGACACAAATGGTAATTTTATTTTTTCATGGCTTTACTGGTTCAAAGTGGTATATTCCCAAAAATAAAAGTAATAGCAATATTTGTATATTATCATTTGATAGATCAAGAGTTGGGTAATCTAATATAGAACAATATTATAAAATAAAAATTTCCAATATCTAATTTAGCCTTACTGGCTTGAAAACTCACTTATTATACATATTTTTCCAATAATATGCCGATTAAATTCTTCTAATCTTTCTGCTGGAATCCATAATTCTTTATGATACTCGTTTCCAACTTGATGAACCTCGAATTGTTTATAGTAAGCATCATCAATTTCAAACTTTGTTACATAGCCTTTATGGTCATCATTATATTTTACATTCCATCCAGATGCAATTTCTATTGCATATCGTTCAGTTAGAACTGGATAAAAAATAGGCTGCTCTGGTAGCCTAGGGGGAAATTTGCAATAATCACTTTCTTCTATAAGTCTTAATTCTTTTGTGCCAACAGGCCTGTATAAAATCATTCTCTTGTCCCTCCACAAATCCTGATTTCTCTATTTTTTTCAAAGGATTATTGCTCTTATTTTTATTATTTAGCTCTAATATCCTTATTTTATGCCATATATTTTATTTACATGATTTCTTGGCATCGTTTAGCACCAAAATAATTTTTTCTTTATTTACCTTTCTTACATGATGCTAGCACTATGTATTTATATATCATTAACAAGCAAAATATCAGCTTGTTGCTCCGCACTATTTTAATTATAAAAAAAATTTTATCGCTTATTTATTTTTGAGAAATCATTAAAGTTTTCTTGCATTAATTCATAATCAAAGGAAGATTGCAACTCACCAAATTAGTTTTTTCATAGATTACTTTTGCTCTGATTTTTTTAATCTAATTTTTATAAATATGTTATGTGTGAGTATTATTTAAGTTTGTATCAAGTATAATTTTTTATTTCCATAGTTTAAATACAAAGAATGGATAAGCATACTTAATAAAATCCTTCCATAACCTTTGTTTTATTTAGAAAAATCACAAATTTTAATTTTTATTTCAACCCATTTCCGAGATTGTAGTAGCTCATTTTCCCCACTGATATTTTGTCATACTCAACAATCAATCTCCTGCAAATATTATCTTTATCTTTTGATATTTTTTCAACTATACATTTTAATATTTCACCTGTTCTATTCAAGAACCCCGTGTAGGCCATCATTTTACCATTGTTCTACTATGCAGATAACAAATCTGCATCTTCAACAATAGGATTCCTGATTGTTAGATTATCAAATTATTTAAACATTTTTCCTTCTATATTTATAATTACATATACAAATTAACTTTTTACTATTCTGTCAATATAGGAATATATAATCAAATACTTTTAATCATATTCTTGATAATGTATTCTGGCACCAATAAAACAATACTAAAAAAGCTCTATCAAAATCATAATTGATATGCTCTTGTAATGATATGCTCAATTCCAAAACAGCTTTATCCTCATCTTGTACACATTCAAGCAACTCCCGTTTTGTCAGAATAAAATTACCACTGCTTAGATAATACAAATGTTGTATAATAAAAAATACTGATTTACAAGTTATCGGCAGCTTTAAAACATTGTATTCCCTGTCGGCATGTACATAACGGTGACAAATTTCATGATAAAGATTATTCAAACTCAATCTTACATAGTTTTTCTCGTCTTCAATAGTATATACAGGAACAAGCTTTTTTAATTCTCCGTAATAATCTTTAGTCGTATTCAATAAATGACATATTTCCAACGGATTCCAATTCTCCAAATCAGCTTTACTGCAAATAAAACCACAGGACTTATCAAAATTTCCTACTGAAACAAGTGCTTTTTGATAGATTTTCAAATCCTCAACCGAAAGATTGTTAATCACAACCATAATATCAATATCACTGTTTTTAGTTTCTTCGTGACGGAGATAACTACCTTGTAATCCAATATATATCAGCCTTTCACTAAAAACATCTTTTAATAAAATTATTAAATTATCAATATATTCATCTATTCTAAACATTCTGAATCACCTATCTCCTCATTTCCAAGATATTTTATGTATTCTTTTCCCTCATAAAAATTCATTATTGGACGGCGAAGTTTTGATGGAAACAATGGCAGTCTATTCAATATAGATAAATCCAGCCAATCAAATCCAATCTGATTAGTATCACCATGAAATGTTATATTTTGGTCCTTACCCAAGTAATCACATAAAAACACTAAATCCATTCTATGAAAACTTTCACCGTGAACCCCTTCTATAACAAAAAGTAACTCTTTACATTTAACCTTTATCCCTGCCTCTTCTCTAACTTCTCGTTCCACAGTCTGAGGAAGCATTTCCTCACTGTCTTGGCCCCCACCAGGTAAAATATACCATTCCTCTTTTCCATCATTCAACTTTATTGCAAGCAATTTACCATTTTGAATTATAACTGCTTTTGCAGAAGTCCGTATTTTCCTTGACATACTTATAATCCTTTCATATTTTCTATTGAATAATTTCTCATACCTGGATCTTCTTATATCACAATTGACAATTTATTATACCACTTCCAATTTCTATTTACCACAAAAATATAGGGAATGGAGCTTTATTCTTTTGGCCAAGTCCTTACGCACTATCTTACCTGCGAAATTATTCTGCAATTTTTCCAAAAGCTCTATATCACCTTCATAATGAAAATCGTTCATGTTGACACCACCTTACGTTAAAATCCAAAGTCATTAGCAAATGCAACATCCATAATGACCTCATGCCTGAAAACTTCTGCATCATTGCTCTCATCATAAGCAACCAAGTAGTATTTCCTGTTCTTATCATATTTTTTGTTCTTGAATGTAAAGCGCATACGGAACAAACGCTTCTGCACATCCTCATCCCTCTTATCAGCCACATAAATATTTTCGTTGGAAATCTTCTCATTATCATCTGACAAGAAGAACAGCTTATACTTTGTACCCTTTACCACATCACTTACCGGTTCTGACTGAATAAAGTCAAGAGTTGTTATGAGATTGGTAATCTTCTGCACTAAGCTGACAAGCATAATTTGTACGGTACGTGTTTCCACTGCACCCTTATCCATTTTTATATCAATAACCGGAACTAACATTTCTTGTGGAGAAGACCCTCCATGTACATAATTTAATCCGGCATTTCCTTTAGCTGAAAAAACATTAGTACTACATGAGTAAGAAATAATCTTACTATCATCATTTCCAAGCATATAGCCCAAACCAATATTCATGATACCATTATCAATTACCGGCTCCTTTGCCACAATATATCTACGTTTCTTTAACTTGCCCGGTTCTTCTGCTGTACTTATCTTATCGCTCTGTGTTACCGGATTTCTTTTATAGATAAATCCGTGGTCAGAGGTAACAATAAATCGGTATGTGTTAGCACTGCCCGAAATCTTCTGAATAAGCTCTGAAATTTCATCCACTGCCTTAATACAAGCATCAAATACCTCATCCTCTGTATTTTCCCCGGCATTATCTATCTGGTCATGATAGATATACACTACCTGCTGTGCCGTGAAAATATCACGAAGCTCCATACCCTTTAAATTCTTAATATCACTGTATTTTACACAACGGCTTTCAGGTACATAAGACTGCAATACTGCCTGTCTGGATGGCGTATCTACTGCAAACTTACCATCTACCAGCTCCCTAAAATCATCAGTCAACTCCAATGTCTTGTGCGGAAGCAATGCCTCCATGCCAAGCCTTGTATAGGACGGCAGTACACTAAGCATAGGTTTTATGGATAAAGAATCTTTACACTTAGGGTTGTCCTGCATCCGCTTGTATAATTCACATCCTACTTCATATCGCATACCATCTGAAATAATTACTACGGTACGCCCTTTGTTGGAACGGACATATTTATTAAAAAACTCACGCTGTAATGGAATGGCTGCAAGGGCATCTGGCTCCTGCAGACCAGCGTTCCATTTTGGTAACAATTTTCCGAGATATTCATTTGTGTAAATATTCTCTACCAACTCACGAAGCTCCTCATAACCAGCTGTACTTTCCAAATGGTCATAGCTTGTGTAGAACTCACGATAACAGCAGTCAATGACACAATCATTGGCTACATAATTATCAATGATTTTCTTGAAACCATCCAAAGGTTTATAGCTTGCCTGACTGATAACAAAGTACGCATTATTAAGCATCTGATAGACCTTTGCATACTTCCTTCCGAAATGCATTTTGGAACGCATATCACAAATCTCACAGATATTTCTACTGCCCAGCCTAGCAATCAAATCCTCTGCCAACAATCTACCTACAACCCACTGAATGAGAATCCTGTCAATATCTGCAAAAGAGTCACAATCTATCAAATTTTCCGGTTCAACCGCTGACAATACACTTGATACATCCAATACCCCTGCCACATAAGCAGACAATTTATCATACTTATCCCGATATAGCACATTATTCATCAGATTATCCATAAATGCTATGATATTTCCAGACTTGTAGGATACAAAACCTTTCCAGCCTTTAGGAAGCTCACAGCTAATATAACGGTCAGCATATGTTACAAACATAGAAATCAAGAACTTCTCCAATGTAGGGGATGGAGATGTAAAACCAAATTGCTGTTCTACATACTTCCAGAAGCTATCCAATAAATCATACTTTTGAAAATTAGCAATATACTTATTGTTCTCCAGCGTATCATCCATGAATAAAACACGGATTACCTCATCAAAAGTACAGGTACGTGTTTTACATACGGCACTCATAAGTCCAATCAGGATATTTTCCTCATTGAAATTTTCAATTTCTAAGTCATAAAAACGCTGTACTCTGTCTTTATTCGCAAAGTATTTGATATGCTTCTCAATAATAGGCTTATATTTCTCATCAATACCTAAATCCACTGCCAAAAGGGATGCTCTATCCGCATAAAAACGCTTTGAATACAGCATAGTATCCTCTAAGTGGTTCTCTGCCACCGGTGGCTTTGGAAACGGTGCATATATCAAATAATTTGTGGTTGTATCTTCTTTCTCCAAGAAGTATTTTGTGTAGAACTGATTGCCCTTTTCCAACTTATATACTTTTGCATTTGCAAGCTTTATGCCATCAATGTCCTCTGCAAACTCTCCCTTTTCATCATACCAAAAGACAAGCTTTCTGGTATCCCCTGTAAATTCTGTATTCAGCTTATCTACAATCTGTTTCAAATTTAACTCTGCCAAAACAAGCCTCACTTTCTGCCTATGCAGTTATTTATTATCTCCAAGAACTCATCCCAACCTAATACAATCGTCACAATAGAACTTATCAAGCCTATAAATACAATAAAATTACTAATTGCTTTGAAAATAATGCTGGCTTTAATTTTTCTGCTTCTGCCAGTACTATACAGCCCAGCCCATTGCAATACATCAACTGGCAATCCCACTATCTAACGGATTCCTTCTCCCATACAAGTAATCAGATTCCACAATCCTTTTTTCTCTTGCTCTGTTGTCCTATCCAGATTACCGATATGCCGTCTTAGCGCATCCTCACATAATTCCATTAATTGATTCTTTCATCCATAATGGAATAACCCATACTAAAGAGTGCAGTCCGAGTTTCAAGCATAATATTTATAAACAGTTGATAGTTTCTACCCTAAATACCTTTTAATGGGTCAACAAATTCATTTAGTACGCCATCCATTCCTAATTCTTCCTGAATTTTATCTACATCCTTCATAACCGCATTATATTTTTCACTATTCATGCGCCTAGTTGTGAATACTTCATTTGCAAAATCAAAGAACATATTATTAAAATCTACAGTAAATTCTGCTCTCTTATTGTATGATGCAATCCTTTTATGCTTAATTACATGACCTATAGCTATTAAAGTTGCCACTACCACAGCCAGAATTATATGGTAAATCATAAGCCCTCCTAAATTTTTGCAAGAACCTGATACTTCTTGCCATCATTAGCGGTCTGCACCTTTTCATAGTTGACTTTTACACCATCATCCAAATCAATTTCAATTCTGGATAATGCTAAGTGACCAATCTTTTCATCATACTCCTGACACTCTTTAAGCTGTTTCTGCAACTTTTCCTTACGCTTAGTAGCGGCTGTTACCTCTCTCGCATTACTGCTGTTGTCAATCGTATCCTGCATACGGTTGATTTCACTCTCATAAATATGCTCCATACGGTGCAAGTAATCCACACGTAAATTACCAATCGTATCCGCATTGTAACGGTGCATGTAAATAAGTGCTTTGAAACCATTTTGCTTACCGGAGTCGAACAGCCAATAAATTGGTCTTTTTTGGAATAA
Organism: uncultured Lachnospiraceae bacterium; assembly: GCA_910577045.1. Classification (GTDB taxonomy): domain Bacteria; phylum Bacillota; class Clostridia; order Lachnospirales; family Lachnospiraceae; genus RGIG8607. The sequence continues at coordinate 200,955 of CAJTLB010000005.1, forward strand.
TCTTATATGTTCTTGAATAAATTCTTTAGCAAAATAGTTTCTAATTTTTTCTCTACTTCTATCTCCTTTTGCATTTAATACTTCTGCAATAAATTGTAGATTTTCTTCAAGCCTTTCTTCTCCATAAACTTCTATTAAAAATGAAATGAACTTTCCAACCAAATCATCTGCAAAGTATTTTTCGTCCGTAATAGGTAAGATATTATCTGCTACCACATAAGTACCACCTACCACACTTGAAATGTTATTTGTACACATAAGACTACTTCTATCCAATGAATATCTACCAAATATACACCCCAGTCCATATTCAATGAAGCTTTTTACGTCTCTTTCTAATATAGCACTGCTTATGGACAAATCATCTTCATTAACAGATGCCTCTAATTCATCCTCTAGTCCATATATATCAATAAATAGCTCATTTAATCTTTCTTCATTCTGTTTCAACATACTCCTTCGAGATTCACAGGTCTTTTCCCATGCTGTATATGCTTCTCTTATGCTGTTTCCAGTTGCTAAAGGATGTTTCGTAAAATCGTATGAATAACTATACGAATCCCAATCATCCTTACACAACTGAATATTCATCTTTACAATTTCATTTATTTCATCTCTTTTCTCTTCGTCAATAATAACCGGAATACGCCCTACTGGTCCTTCATGATAATCCAAGGTAGGAGATAAAACAGACAATACCATTGCAACTATTGGTGTATTCATCAATCCTAACAGATAAAATAAATCTTCTTTTTTGTTTGCAAAACATACTGAACCTTTTGTTTCAAACAATCGTCCCTCAGGACTATATCTCATTGATAACTTAGTTGCTATTGTTGACCATGTCATTCCTTCTTTGAAATAAAACTCCTTATTTTGCGGTCTTGAACGCAATTTCCCCTTATCATCCTTATTATTCTTGATTTCTGCTCCGTCATTCTCCCAATTAACTATATATTCATGATTACCATACCATTTTCTATAAGTTCCACCTTTATTACAAGGAAACCATTTTTTTTTTGTTTCTACTGATTCATCACGATTCTTACATCCAAATCCGATTTTATTAAAATCAACCTCATACCAAAAACGTAAAAATCTATCATTATCTCCTGTGGCTAATCCTTGACGTGGCTTTGCTAATGCACTAACTGGCGCATTTTCAAATGTAGTCAAAAAGCTACTATTTAACCAATATGCAATTGGTATCCCTGGAACATTTTCAAAATTTTCCTGTTTAGCATGATATACCTGAATACCACTTAAAAACAAATCTTCCTTTCCTTTTTCGCTATTTGCAGAAAGAAGCCTATGAAATACACCAATATATTTTGATAGTTTGTTCCCACTCAATACAAAACTTGTTGTCTGTACTACCTCTCCGCTTATCTCATCAAAAGCTCTTGCTCCTAAATGAGCCATATTTATATATGTTTTGTCTTGTAATTTCTTTCTTAGTCCTTCAAAACTCGATAAAAACATCCATGCGTGTTGAGTTATCATTGCTTGATAACCATATCTACATAACATTTTTCCACACTTTTCAATGAACACAGCAAATAAATCAGTCTTGTTATCTACATAATTATCTGCCACATAGTTAATTAACTTAGTACTTCCATTACTTACAACCATATATGGTGGATTAGTAATTACACACTCATACTTTTGTGAAAGCAAATTTGCTTGCTTTGCTAATACAGGCACAACCTGATTACACTCATTGTACCAAAGCATCATAACTACATTTCCTAAAGAAGCCTCTGCTATCTGCTTCCACGCCTCTAAGAAACCATCATAATCACGCTTTTCTACATTAAGAATAGAACCATATTCTTTTGCATCTACAAAAATATCCAATAAATATTTCAGTGTTTCCTGGTGTTCTTCACTAAGCAAGAAATCTCCCATATCCTGTTCATACTGCAATCCATTACTTTCCTGAATAGCACACAAATTAGGCTCTATTTCAAGAGTCAAAAATCTTCTGTTATAGGAACGTGCTTTCATCATAATTGCAAAATAAGCAAGCTGAAAAGCTCTATCATCTATATCCAAACCGTAAATATTATTCTCTACAATACTCTTTGCTGCATCCCTCTGGCTGTATCCGTAGTTTTCATAAATCTGCATCAACACATCAAATGCATATACCAAAATATGGCCACTACCCATGCAAGGGTCAATAACCTTTATTTCCTCCGGCTTAATATTCTTATATTCTTCCTGGATAGTTCTAAGCTGTTCCGCCACATCTGCTTCCTGCTCCGCCTCATCCAAATAATATTTCCATTTATTTTTAAGGTTATTATCATCATGTCCCTCTAACCACAGCCTGCCTACACTGTTCTCTACCATATAACGCACAATCCAGTCTGGTGTAAACAACTGGGTAGCTGCCGGGATACGTTCCTTAGTAATCTTTACATTCTTCTTCAATAAAGCAAACGCCTCATCCTTTGGCTCTGTATTATAATACTGATACATCCATCCGATAATCTCAACCTGGCCGGTAGGCTTGCCATCTTCTCCAATATTGCTAATATTGAAATCGTCTTCATTAATATCATGTGTCAAATGATACACGGTACCGTCCCGATCCGTAACAGAGACATTCAAAAGAATCTCTGTGTAATCAGAGGTTTTTTCGAAGAGTTTTGGCAGATATACATTAAGGGCATTACACTGTTTGATGAAAAGGAAGCGGAAAAGAGCATCTACCTGATTATCATTTTTCATCTGCATAATCTTTTCTGTTTCTGCCTGTGTAAATTCAAGTTCCGCATCAAATGGAGTAGTAACCAAATCCGGCTCCAGCTTATTCTTACTGTCAGAGGATAGCACTCTGATATGTGCTGGCATATAATCATTGACTTCCATAAAACGGATTGCAATAAGACGGTTGAACCAAGTGTATGCTACTTCCTCAACTACATTTCTATAGGCATCCTTATAGTCAAGCTGTGACGCTTTTCTCTTAATAGCCGCCACAAGCTCCTTACGCTGTTTGATTTCCTCTCCATGAATAGCATACGGCTCTTTTGTTCCTATATCATAAAATTCTGCATCTTGTGTAGACTGGGGCAGCGCATCTTTGATGCCCTCCTCCGTCACACCAAGCAAACCTGCTTTATATGTAATATCTGCAATCAGTTTATTTCTCGCCCAGATGGAGAAATTCTTTATGGCTGCCTTATCCATACCAACACTCCTTAAAATTCAATGTTTACAATCGTATCCGCTTCCAGCTCATTCATAAGTCTGGTACGCAGTTCCTCTACATAACGGTCTACATCTTCTCTGTTTTCGATACGCCATGAAGCTGTTTTGGTCATAGATTTTATCGGTACATTCTTTGTCTTCTTTACCTTAACTTCCTTCTTGACCTCAATCTCAATCTGCTCTTTATCAACAGCACCGGTCTGCGCTGCCTGTGCCTCCAGAGCTTTTCTCATTTCCTCCGCCTTACGCATAGCAATATCTCTATCCATCTTATCCATTTCATTCAAAAGACGGATTTTCAACGCCTCTGCTCTGTCAGCATAACTTCTAAGTACGGATATATTTGTACAAGCCTTTGCTGCCTCCTCAATCTCTCCAAACATTGTAAAATATGAATGATTTCTCTGCTCTTTATATTCCTTTGTATTCAGAACTTCAAATACTCTCTTTTGTGATTCTTTTACGGAATCCATTACTGGTACAAGCTGTTCATCCAAGATATTCATATATACATCACTGAACTCATTTAACAGCTCTGGCAACTTAGGAATATCAGCAAACGGCTTATCTTTTCGTACAATAGTTCCAATAGCACCAACCACGCTTTCCAGCTTTGCATCTACAATGTAGGTCTTGCTATCATCATACTTATCCAAGAACAATAACGCCTTATCAAAAATGGTTTTCTGCTCCCCGGCAAAGAACGCTTTAACAGGCTCATAATCCTCTGCAAAATCAAGCAAATCATCCTGCTTCTTTGTTACTGTCCGGTAGAACTCTAACGGTGCTTGTATCTGCACAATATCAGACAGAACCTTAATACCTGCTTCTATCACTTTTTTACCTGGGTATGCCACACGCTCATAATCCTTTTTCAGCACTCTAAGCTCTGTAATAAGTTTATTGCCAAAAGTCATAAAGTAATTCATTACCGTATCTTCATCATCAGTCGGGCTGCTTGTGTGGAATAATTCCTTCAGCACATCACGGACAACCTTTTTATCCTTATCTGCAACACGAACTCTTTCTTCCATCATCAACTTTTCTACAAATGGTTTCTTTGTAATAAAGTTAATGATTTCTTCTATGCTCTTATTCATTTGTGATACATTTGCACCATTTACAGAAAATGACAAATCGCCACGCTTATACAATTTTGCTACAAGCCACTGTACATCATCCTCTACAAAACCATACGGTGCTTTCATGAAACGGTCTTTTACAGTCTTCATGGAAGTTTTTACGTGCATACGGCTGTTACCAGAAATGTACTGTAACACATCATCTAACGCATGGACGTTAGGCTCTGTTCCACCATCCAAGCTAAAAGTCAGCTGATTACTTGATACCAACAACTTTCTAATATCATCCTCACTGGCAGCATAGTCAATGTAATCCAGCTTATGATATACCATCTTCACAAGTTTTCCCAGAGCCTCACTTATTCTTGTGGATACCTCTTTAGCGTTAATCTGCGCTCTATCTCCATTTACATAGATTACAGCATCCTTTAATGATTCAGTCAGGAACAACTTCGCATTGCTGTTACGCTCACGCATTTCCAGTCTCTTAGCTTCCTTAATACTCTCATACTTTGATAATGCGGATGAGGTATTGAGACGTAAAAACTTCTCAATCTTTAAGCATCTCTGGATTTCATCCATAAATGCCCGATCATCAGGTAATACTACTAATACCTCTCTGCCCTGACCGGAAATCATTCTAAGTGTAGTTTCATCTGTACCATCATCAGAAGCTGGTGTAAGGATATGCACACTTATGTCATAACTCTGTGTAGATTTATAAGGTCTATCATCCACAACCTGATTGAAGTTGAATGAGTACCTGCCATTAAACGCCGGATATTTATACTTCTTGTCCGTAAAAATATCCTCAAAAATCATTTCCGATACTTTATTGATAATCTCTGCCATTTCTACGCTCTGGCTTTCAATTTCTCTATTGATTTCCTGCTCCTCATCAGTAAGGAACACATAAATATCTCCATTTTTCTGTACAAGATTTTGGCGCATAAGTACCTTTAATGCATTTTCCACTCTCTCCTTCAATGCAATACGGTCATTATCCACATCATATGCCATAAGGCTAGTGATATTATCCACATTTGCCACTACTACCTTATCCACGTACTTAATCATGAATAGTACTTTCAATACATCTACGGCAAATACCTTGTCCTTATGTTCTGGGTTAATTACCTCATTATCATAGGCACGAATAATTACTCCCCGATGGCTATGGTCTAAGAAGTTTTCCAACGCATCATAAAAAGCATGGAATGGGATGATTGCACCCATTTGGCAATCTTTATAGTCCATAGCTGACTCTTTGAACATTGCAAGCATGGAACGCTCGCCCTCTGATAAGTGCTTACCGGATGCCCCGTGTGTACGGATGGATGTTAATACGCTTGCAAGCAAATTAAACTGGTATGGAATAAATGGATATACCAACGCAAAATCATTCTCATCTGCATACAATTTTTTCTCTACACCATCATTGAATGTAATAAGGTTTTTAATAATAGTGGTCTTCTGACCGTATAATAAACGTAAGGTCTGTGCAGAGGTATCATTCTTTTCTAAGATTCTCTTTTTGATAACCTCATCAACATTTGCTGATGATAAGGAAAGTCTGGTATCAAAACGTCCCTGAATTTTGGAGAAGTCATTACCCTTAACCCTTGTTACTGAATCAATGTCCTGCTGGCTGGTTACGATAACCCAAGCCTTACCCATACATTCCTTACCCAGTTCCTCCGTCACTGTCTGTAAGTTCAGCATGAGCTTAGAATCTTCTCCGATATACTGGCCAATTTCATCCACCAAGAATACTACATGATGGTTATTGCCCTTGCGCTCAATAAATGCTTTTACTCTCTTTGCAAAGTCTTCAATGCTAATCTGGTATGGCTCTGATGCCCTTTCGCACCAGTTACGTGCTGCCACCTCACTCATGAAATCCATAGCTGTTAATACATCTACTACATCATCCTGAATGAAATCAAAGTCCTGTCTGGAATCTTCCCATGCCTCCTCATACACTTCCTCAAATTTTTCCTTGAACTCTGCAAAACGTCCTTCCTCTGTCAGTTTTCTTTCCAAATCTGCAAGGAATGGCATAGCTCCACAGAAGCCCTGCATTTCATTAAATACCTTTAAAAATACATTTACGATTGCATCCTTGTTCTGCTTACTGTTACTGTCACTCTTAGAGTCAATATTGAACAGTACAACATCTGTACTTGTGTCAGCAGCCAGCTTCATATCAGCAAGCACCGTCTGATCTACAATCTTGGGCTTGCCTCCGGCAAGTCTATCATCTGCGAAAAAATCTATTGCCTTTCTATTGCCTACGGATTTATTTGCAAGTAAGTAGGATAAGATTTTTAAGAAGTGAGATTTACCGCTTCCAAAGAAACCGGAAATCCATACACCCATCTTAGGTGTGTTTCCGACAATCCCTTTTTTATATGCAGAAAAGAATTCTGCAAAATGTTTCTGCAATTCTCTTGTCACTACATATTCATCTAGTTCCTGCGCTACATTTTCTTCTTCACTCTGACCGACAATGATTACACCCTGAATATCACGGTCAATCTGTTTCTCAAACATTTCTTTAATAAACATACTCTTATCCTTCCTATCGTACCAAACGAAACGCTCGGTAATAATTGTCTTCTGGATACTCATTAAATATAATAAGTTCCTGTTCGGTGTATGTACCCGGATAGAATAAAACCATAGGTACACTGGCAAATGCTTGTGGCATATTATAGAGAATTTTATTAAATACTTCTGGTGCTTGAAGCAGTGGGAAGCACTTACCCACTCCCGCCAAAAACACTACTGCATTTTCTGGTGTATTCTCTGCAATATGCTGTACAATCAAATTTTCCTTGTCCGTAATTTTAAGTGTATGCTGGATTGCATCCTGAACCTTTTTTATTCCACGCTTTTCTTCCTGCGCGTAGCATTTTTCCATGAAATCCTTCTTTTGCAAATGGTCTATAATCAAATCATATAAATCAAATACCACTAGCTCAAATCCATCTGTGCCTTTAAGGTTTTTATTTTTCAGATACTCAATACGTTCTCGGACAGTAATCTCATCTTTAGGGTCATAATCAAATACCCAATAATTTACCTCATTCGCTTTTCCCTTTGTCTGCCGGAATGATGGTTTTCTGATGGATGCCTCCATCTGGTCTAATCGCTCTGCTATATTTGCCATCATCTTACCCCCGAAAGTGCTTTTACAATCTGCTTCATGCCATTATCAATAAGCCAACGCTCCATATCCGGCTCCAAGATAGGCTTATAGATTTTTCTGACATCCTTACCCTTATCTGTGACACCTGCCTCATAAAGATAAGTCTTATAGTTTCTTGATAATTTACCAAGAGTCGTTTCTGACCATCCAGCCATTTTTTCACACTGTAACCGCTTGTCCTTGAAGAAAATATTCAAATCGCTTTGTGTATATTCATTGTTACCGATTATCATTTTTTCTCTTATGACTTCATATACAAAATCAAAAAACAAAGTGTCATTAACCATCATTGCAGCCAGTGCAAACAGCTTTTGTGTAGCCACATCCCCATTCATAAAAACTGAGTAAAAACTATCGCCTAATGCCTTAATTCTTGTCGTAACAGCATTGTATGTTAGTAATGCCCTTTCTGGTGTAACTGATGCAAATATATTTTCTGTCTTACATAGCTCTCTGATTTCTTCAAAGGTCTTTCCTTCTGAAAGCAGCTTGACTTCATTACGAAATTCCATAAACCAAAAAGAATACTTTGTAGCTCCAGCACTATACTCTTTTCTTTCCATTGTGCATATACACCTTTCCATTATGATCCTATACTTTTATCTGTCCCATTAACCGGACTCGGTAATACATCCAGTATTTCATCAACAGTACAATTCAATTTTCTGCAAATTTTCACTATAACATCCATTGATACGTTTTCATTATGTGACAACTTTGCAAGAGTTCCTTCACTGATACCAACCAACTTACGAAACTCTGTTTTTTTCATTCCTTTATCAATCAGCAGTTTAAATAATTTGTTATAACAAACGTCCACTTTTCTTCTCCTCTATTATCTATGTGAATCTGTAAATGTTCATTGTTCTTTTAATATGAATGGACTTCATAATTCATTATTCCATCAATCCACCCGGCATCCAATTCTGTCACCCTGCCCGATGCCCAATTATTTGTACTTCGTTTATCCAACCAGTGTAGCCAACAGCACTCCACTTCATAAATCACCGCAAAATACAAAGGGCACTGAAACTTACTTTTCTGCACATAATCCTTTAGCTTTTTCAAATCATCTTTCATCCAATCCGCTGTACTCTGTGCCGTTTCACTTGTAAACTTCAATTCAAATAATACAACAACATCTTCTTCCCGGATGGAAGCGTACAGACTTTTTTCCTCATACTCATCTCTTAGCTGCGCAATGATTATGTCTGGTTTCTTTTTTATACCAGGAAAGTATTTCTCTGTATATATTCTTAAATCATTTTCCTTTAGAATTGCTGACAGCTTTCTCCGCAAGTGATAACAGAGTGTCATTTTCAAACAGTCTTCATTGATAATATACCCTTCACTAAAATCTTTTGGTATGTTCTTCATCCATATTTCTTTTATTGCTTTGCCGATTTTTATGCTGATTTCTTTACTTATCATTGGAATTTCCTTCAATTTATATTTTGCAACTGGATACAATTCAGCATTCAGTTCAGCGTCCAATAGTCTACTATGCTAAATTATACCATAAATCCTCCAACAACAAAACAAAAATATGCAAGTTCTTGAAGATTTCTTCAATTTTTCATAAAATCCACATTTATCTAGCTCTATATCAGTTTTTCATATAATAAAAATATTACTATATCAAACAACCCCAAAAGCAACATTTTTCTTATAGCAAAAGAGCATGACCTTTGCCCTCGCCTGAATGTTGTTCATTTTCTGGAAAATCCAAACTTATATAAAATCCAAACTTTTCTATCGGAAAATACCTTGAATAAAGAATTTACAGAAGAAAGTTTGGATTTCTTTGACCCAAAGCATCTGATCTTGAACATCTCCTTTGCTCTTTCATTTGATAGTATAGGTTGTTCAACTTTTTCTGTCCACATTTATATACTAACACCACTACCTATTCACAAGATGATAATCAACTAACTGCTCATTTGACATTAGATATACCCAATGCACAGATTGCAACCTTTATTCCCGACTGGAACAAAGTAAATCAAGCATTAATTTCCGGTAAAATGGACAAAGAAGAATATGATATGTGGCTAGAAGATACTTTGAAATTATTTAATGTGCCAATTGACGAATACACCTGATTGATATACACTCAATCTAATATTCTTTTGCTAAAAATACAAAGGAGATTTACATGAATATTGACCTTACAAAAACCCAACAGTATCTTGAATGGCTCAAAAACAAACTATACCTAAACGCTATTGCTCCGTCTGCTAAAAATCGTATTGTATATAGAGGACAAGTATACCGTTGCAACTTAGGCGTTGGCATTGGTAGCGAAGAATGCAAAGAACGACCATGTGTAGTTCTCCAGTATAATTCAGCTAACAGAACATCACCCAATACACTGGTTGCACCTATAACGCATACTACCTCTACACTTCCTATTGTTGTACCGATTGCAGAGAAAAAAGATTTCTCCGGCAAACTCATACTTGATGGAAATGTTCTTCTAGGAAATATTACCTGTGTAAGCAAGGCAAGACTTAGCGATTATATTACCGACCTTTCTGATGATGAAATGAAAGCTGTTGATAAAGCTATTTCTTTATCGCTTGGCATAAATCACCATTATCAGACATTACAAAATATGTATGACGATAAACTACAATACATTGAAAAGCTGAAAAACAATCGCACCTTACTACAAACCGATTTGGATTCAAAGCAACAACAACTTGATAAATTTCAAGAATTGCTTGATATCTACCATTTTTCAGATATTCAAAATTTAGCAAATTTTTTAGAAAAATCTCAAAAAGAAATGTAGACAAATTTGGATTTTCATGTTAGTATAATGGTACAAGAAAAGTGTTCACGAGTGGAACGCTAGTATAGTATTTCAAACAAGAGAACTACGAGCGAGTTCCCTTTATTTTTATCTATACATAATTTTTCTTCTTCAACATAAAATACTATTACAATTCTTCTTTGGACGTGTGCCAAAGGATTTATTGTAATTAAGCAAAGGGAGTCACGAGCGGACTCCCTATTTTTAATTTATTTTTAGAGCCACAAGCCATTTTCCATGAAATTCCGGCAAGTGGCTTTTCCTTTTGTTGCTATTATTTTTAGACATTAAGAAACCGCAACCCCTTGATTTCTCAAAGGATTGCGGTGCTTATTTTACTTATTTGGCTCTAATCTAAAGATTACTCAATAATAGAAGCAACCTTACCAGATCCAACTGTACGTCCACCCTCACGGATTAGGTTTGAGGAATCTTGTGTGGTAATGGGCGTGTTTTCGGAGTTTTCTGTCATCATATTTTCTGAAAGTATTGATTTTCTCTGTAGTTTCTAATTTTTTGTAGCCAATTTGTAGCCACTGCCCTTACAAACTCCTCCGAACTGCACTCATTTTTTGATTGAAGTTAATATTATTAAGTCCAAAGCACACGCTTTAATCTTCTTCGCAATCAAAAGACTATAAAACTATTTCATTTATTATTTTATCCGCACACACATGAAACAATACTGTCTCGCATTGATTTCGATTATGTACAGTTTTCATAATTTTAATATCAGAGTATGAAATATTGTCAATCACAATATCTCTATCAATAGACAACTTTTCAAATGGATAATTATGCTGCTCAATATGCCGAAAATATTTATCACAAAAAGTCATAAAATCAGCAATAGTAACATACAACAAAATAATATTAAATTTGTTACCAGCCGTATCATAGTCATAAATTTTATCAATGTGCATATCTAAATAAGTTGTATTTAAACTATTGAGGTTTAGTGCCTCAATAATTGCTACCGGGAAGTCCTTTTCCTTAATTAAAATATCTACTTCACCAGCAGCTTTCCCACTAGGAGATAATCCCCTTCGAGTTTGGTCTTTTACATCATAACCTGCTGTATCTAAAATATCTCGAATATAATCATTTCTTTGATCTTCGGTTGCACTATAATAAAGCGAATTCGCCTGCAACTTAATACATGCTGATAATACATCCCTCAATACAACTTTCATCTTACACAAATCTGCATTACTAACTTCCAAAACTTTCTCACAGGTTTTTACCTTTATTATACAAATATTTTTTCCCTCAACATTACAAATCTCATAAGAAATCTCGGTTTTAACTCGAACTTGCTTCATTGCATTTTGAACAATATTATCCATGTTTATGTTTTTATCAAATCCACATAAACAAAAATCACTTTTTTCTTTTACAACGCCAATAAAAACGTATCCATATTTCTGACTACCATGAGCCACTGATTCTATAAACGTAGCTATTTGATTTGGAAATACACAAAATTGCTTGCAAACCACATCAGTATTTTCCGAAACAATTAACTCTTTAAGTTCTTCGCATGTCACTTTTATCTAACCTTTCGTAAGGGTATTCTATTTATCCCTGTAAGTTTTAACATTTTTCCAAAGGTTATTTGTTGAGGCTTCTCTATGCCATCTTCAACCCATAACTCATAATCTTTTTCAAAATCCAAAGTATCTTTTTCTGCTCCATAATATAGAATGACTTGTCCATAATCAGATGGACGTGTAATTAAAACCATTTCTTTTCCATACTTTTTTATAATAAATATCGTATTTGTTACTTCAACCGGCTCAGATACATCATATTCTTCTAATGTAGCCAAATAATCAAAAATAGTATTTTTTGCTCTTTCTAAAATATTTTTTACATATTCAAATTTTTCTTTATCACTCTCCGAAACATGTACAAAGTTTTCTTTAAAAACCTTAAACTGCTGTGCATTTATAAATTCTTCTATACTAGAAATTCCATATTGAATCATAAGTTCCTCGGAAATCTCTATTTCTTCATCATCAATAATCTCTTCATTCTCTCGTGAATATATCTTTAAAATATTTTCTAAATCCCTTTCACTTTTTATCTTATACTTTTCTAATAAACTATCATATTTTTCAGCCTTCTTCATATTCTGTGCAATTTCTTCATCATCAATTAACCAATGCTTATTATCAATAATCTCTTTAAAAAATATTTTTGCCTTGTCCGGATTATCATTAATCCAACAAAATAGTCTGTTAAAGTTATATCGAACAGTTTCATTTTGATTTTTACTTAACCCTTGGTTCTGCTTTATATATTCAGTAACCTCTTGTACAACGTCTTTGAGTCCTTTAACCCTGCTCTCTGGAAGTTCTAAATAAATATCTATTGGTAACAAAATACTTCTCAAATCATTTCCCATTTCAGCTAAAATATCTTTAAAAATATCATCAATTTCTCCAGAATCTAAAAATACTGCTTCAATTGTTAGAAAGTCTCCATTTTGATTTGGTATAATAGGCTTTGTTTTTCTCTCAAACAAGTTTTTATGCTTATACTTTCCAAAATATTCAATAAGTTCTTTCAGCCACAAGTAAGTATCTTCTTCAGGCAAGCTTAAATGATATGCCAAAACAGCAACATTCTGGCACTCCCCTACCTCATTAGCTATCTCGGTACACCAATACTTTTTTGCTTCTTCAATGACTTCAAAATTTATTTTTTGAACTTCACAAACATTCAATAATTCTTCTGTAAATGCTGTTTTCAAAAGCTTCAATAGTTCCGCTTGTCCCTCTACTCTAATTTCTTTATTTTGTAAAGTAATTATTTTCGCCATTGCTTCACGTTCGGAAAATGAAGTATTATTCATCGCTTTCAAAATGTCCTCAAATAACATATCATAATTATAAATTTCACACGATATATCTTCCGGCAGTTGGATTCCTTTATCTAACAAAATTTCCTTACATTCATTATCTAGCAATGATAAAATTTGCTTATATACATCTTCAATGTCATTATCCCTATATAATTCGTTTATACTGCAAAATCGCCCTAATTGATTTGGATATATCTTAGCCGCTTTATATTCCTCTATATTTTTTAAATTTATTAATGCTCCATATAAATTATTTAGCCATGTAATAGCACTGCTGCTATTATTCAAATTTAATTTCAGCGTTTCTAAACATTCAAATTCTTCTATTATCTGAATCAATCTTTGCATATTGAAATTTCTACATTCCAACCATAATGAAGCATACCATTTATGAATATCCAAAAATGGTGCTATACGGTCAGGATATATTGGATTTACCAATTCCCAGACATGTTCTCTCTCTATTGTTTCATTGTCGCTTATAATAAATATAATTGGATCATCCCAAGGATCATATAGTGCTTTTCTTTCGCCACTTTCTGTATCAACAATTTCCGCATACTTTATATGTTGTTTACATTCTCCAATAACATCAGCAAACCAATCTTTAGACAACCAATCTCTTTGGGGTTGTCTTGGTATACGTACAACATTATATACTTGCCTCCAATGGTGCTCTGCCACATAGTTCAATAAATTTTTATAAGCATTTAACGCTTGCCTTATCAGCTTCTTGTTCTCATCAACAACTTTGTTCTCGACATCCGTTAAGTAAATCCCACTTCGTGGATCATTAGGATTAAAATATGCACTGTTTACAATAACCGGAAACGCAAAATCCTCTGTACCAATAAGGGGAAATGTACAAAATATCTTAGGAACATCCTTAGGATATTCGTCAATAAAAATCTCATTATTTTTTGCTTTAACAGGTATTGCCAAATCTATTTTTTCTTCATGATATAACAATATAAATAATTTATTTTTGTTTCCATTTTCGGTTATATAAATTGTATGCACCTCCGCCAGCCCCAGTTTACCTTTTTCTCCACGTTCTATATACAATAAATCATTTACCTTTATAGAGTTAATTTTTTTCACAAATGCAAACACATAAGGAATTGATGCATAAAAACTTTTTAGCCCACTTTTCGCAATCTCTATTCCTTTATCATCCAATTCATATAAAAACCGAGTATTGAAACCTCCAGTTTTCTCCAAAACAGAAATGTCAATTTCTTTACTTTCCTTAAGCTGTCTAAAACTTTCATTTACTGCAGCAATAACTTCTTCCTTAGTTTCACCGCTTCTATCTAATAATATATGTATTTCCTTGAGTGGCTCATTCTCATCCTGCAAAAAGGCATCTACTATTACTTGCTGTGACAGCAAGTGAGTAGTTAAAAATCCCGTTCCAAATTTTCCTGTAATTCCATTGTCTGGAGATTGATTTCTTTCTTTTGAAGAAACCTGCGAAATCAAATACACAATATTCTCTGTCGTAAAACATTTTCCATCATGCTCAAAAGATAAGTATCTATCTTTCTCATGAAAATCAATTTTGATATTTACCATTCCGTTTTTACCAGACACGTCTTTAGCATTTTGAATCAACTCCCAAATCCATCGGCGAGCTGTATTCTCATCATTTTTTAATAACAAATCCTGCATCATATCCAGTATCTTATTTGCAATTGCTGTGTCATGCGCACTGTTTATGGTAGCTTGCACCTTATCGGAATAATTCATCGTCATCCAATCCTTTCATTGAAAATATATACATGAATAGCTATGAAACTTATAATTCTGCAATGTCATTGTACAAATTGCATATTTCAACACAGGCTCTCGAAGATTTGACTATTTTATCAAACGGGACTCAAATGTACCTTTATTATCTTCTCCATACTGTGCTTGAGTTTCCGCTACCATAGATAAATTCTGCGGCATCTCATATGTATAAGCACCTGTCTCATCCAAAGTCTTTATATCCTTCTTTCTCATCTCCCGATACACAACCTCAGCCAACGCACTCATTATTGCATTATACTTAGCCGTATCCTCAAACAAACTCTGATACGATTCTTGCGCTTCCATATATCCGTCCTGCGCTGCCGTACCAAACGCTTTCGGGAAAATGCTTTCCACAAAAATCTGCGGGTCAGAAGACTGCGCCATCTTTTTCAGCTTCTTATCAGAAAGCAGTTTATCCTTTAATGATGACAGAATAACTTTATCTCCCTCCGTAAAATTGCCCTTAAATTTTTCATTAATTTTCGCAATCACCTCATCCAAAGGTGTTTTTTCATCCATCCCCTTAACACCTTTATGCTTCGCCGGAACATATACCGTCTTTGCTTCATCCAAAGCAATTTCACCCTGAAATGTTTTTTGTAGCTTATAATATTCCAGCTTCAGTTTACCCTCCAGATCAACCAACTCCACAGGGTCTTTGGGTAATAAACCAATCAGATAAGAGCAAAAAACATACTCTTTCTGTAACTCTTTATCAAACATTCTCAATATCTGCGATATGTAGCTATACCATTTAATCAGATTACGAACCTGTCTGCGGAACTGGTATCTCTCATTCTGCGTCTTTTTGTTATAACGGTTAGAAACAGGAAGTAAAATGCTGCTCATCCGCCCCATTGCCCTATCGTCCTGCCTGCCTTTTTTGTAATACTCATCCGTAAATGCTTTAATATCCTCATCCGAGTAAATACCATACGCCCGCAGTTCCCTCTGTGTCTGATATAGTAAGTCTGCGTTTACTTCTTCCTGCAGGAATGTTTCCTGATAAAACGGCTGAAATGCGTCCTTGATATCCTCCGCCTTGTTTACAAAATCTAATACAAAAGTATCTGTCTTGCCCTCACAAGTGCGGTTCAAACGGGATAAGGTCTGTACTGCTTTCACATTCTTTAACTTCTTGTCCACGATCATCGTATGTAAAAGCGGCTCATCAAATCCTGTCTGATATTTTTCCGCTACAATCAGCACAT
Organism: uncultured Lachnospiraceae bacterium; assembly: GCA_910577045.1. Lineage (GTDB taxonomy): Bacteria > Bacillota > Clostridia > Lachnospirales > Lachnospiraceae > RGIG8607. The sequence goes on from CAJTLB010000005.1 coordinate 217,156, forward strand.
TAAAATTGTCATGGAACTCCGCTTTCGTCTGATTCTCCGAGATATGAGAACCGTCTTTGCGTACATTCAGCTTTGATTCCGTATATTCCTCGCCCTTATCATCAATCGCACCGGAAAAAGCAACCAGAATATCCACATCATCATATCTCTTTTCCTCTATGTATCGTTTGATTTCGTGGTAATAGCGGACAACAGCCAGCCTTGACGATGTGATTACCATCATCTTTCCTTTGCCATCAATCTTATGCCTTGTGGTATCTCTGAATGTCTCCACAATAATCTGCGATTTCTGACTGATATTATAAGGATGCAGCTCTTGATATTTACGGATGACCTTTGCCGCCCTACTGGACGGAACATCAGGATTATCTACCATAGTCTTTGCAATTCTAAAACAGGTATTGTAGGTCATGTAATTTTGAAGAACGTCAAGAATAAACTTCTCCTCAATCGCCTGCCGCATACTATATACATGGAACGGATGAAAAGAGCCGTCCTCCTGTTCCTGCCCAAACATTTCCAGTGTGGTGGCTTTTGGCGTTGCTGTAAAGGCAAAAAAAGATAAATTCTTATGTTTGCCTTGGGCAATCATTTCTTTTACAAGCCTGTCCTCCGGATCAACTTCTTCCTCTGCTAATCCCTCTCGCTCCGCATACTCCCGCAAGGCTTCTTCCGTATCCGCCAATGCGGTCTTTAATTTAAGGGCTGAACTGCCTGTCTGGGAAGAATGCGCCTCATCTACAATAACCGCAAAGCATCTTCCATTTGCCTTATCAACTTCCGTATAAATCACTGGAAACTTTTGCAGAGTCGTAACAATAATGCGTACACCATCATTGATTGCATTTTTCAAGTCCTGAGAATTTTTATCTTCTCCTATGGTTTCTATTGCACCCAACTTATGGTCAAATCCCGCAATTGTTTCTTGAAGCTGCGCATCTAAAACAGTGCGGTCCGTCACGACGATCACACTGGAAAATACCGGCTTATTGTTTTCATTGAAAAGCGATGCAAGGCGATATGCTGTCCACGCAATCGAATTGGATTTTCCTGAACCCGCGCTATGCTGAATAAGGTAATTCTTACCTGCTCCGTTTGTCCGTACATCCGCCACAAGCTTCCGAACAACATCTAACTGATGATAGCGCGGAAATATCAATGTCTTCTTTTTCTGCAAATTAATAAACTTTTGGATAATATCCAACATACTGTCTTTCTGAAATACATTTTCCCAAAGATATGCCGTAGGATATCCGTTCGGATTGGGCGGATTGCCCGCACCACCGTCACAACCAGCCCCATTAGAACCTTGATTAAAAGGTAAGAAATAGGTATGTTTCCCTACCAGCTTTGTTGTCATCCAAACTTCCGTGTGGTCTACGCAAAAATATGCTAAAATCCTCTTATTAAACTGAAAACAAATCTCTCGCGGGTCTCTGTCATACATCCATTGGGTCTTAGCATGATCCACATTCTGTCCTGTGTACTGGTTTTTTAGCTCAAAAGCAAACACCGGAATACCATTCACTACAAGTACCATATCCACAGATTTTTTCGTATCAGCAGAATAATACCATTGTCTATAACATTCCACTTCATTTTCCGCATACTGAATCCCGGCTGTATCATTCAATGCGGATTCGGGTTTAAAATAACAAACTTTAAAGGTAGTACCCCTATGCTTGAATCCGTTTCGCAAAATGTGCAGCACTCCGTCCATATCACAGGCATTATTAAAAGCAACACAGAATTTACGCACTGGGTCTATGTCATTTTGCCGTTCAAATGCCGCCCACTCCCTCGGTTGGGTACGCTGGATAAAAGAAATCAGTTTATTCGGATATAAACCCAGCATCGGATTATATGTTCCGTTTCCCTTTGTATATCCGCCTTCGGATGATATGAGAAAAGCCTCAATGTCTGATTCAAACTGCTTTTCTGTGGTAACTGTTATGCTCATGATTTTCCTCCGCAAATCGATTTAAAAAATTGCTACATGTAGCGACTTTTATTCTATTCGCTGCTCTAATTGTATTTTTGCTCTTTGAATTGCCAAACGCAGCTTTTCTTCGAGTTCTTTCTTTGGCGGCATAGCTGTCAAATATTGAGCTACCCTGATATCTCCCTTATCCAATTCAAGTAATTCAATTACTTCATCTGACTTCTCTGCACATAATATTAATGCAATTGGCGCTTCTTCGTTTTCCATCCGCTCATATTTGTTAAGCCATCGCAGATAAAGTTCTACCTGTGCTTTATACTCTGGTTCAAATTCTCCAATTTTTAATTCCACAACAACAAGCCTTTTCAATTTTCTATGAAAGAACAACAAGTCTATCTTGTAGTCTTTTCCATCTATAGTAACCTTTTTCTGCCGCGCCATAAAAGCAAAATCCGTTCCCATTTCCAAAATAAATTTTTCCAATTCTGCCAAAATTGCGTTTTCTAAATCTTTTTCACTGTAAGTATCCTGCAATCCTAAAAAATCTAATATACAAGGATCTCTATAAAACATATCTACCGTCATCATATCTTTTTCTTCCAAAAGCCTAATATCATTCCTAATTGTTTCTTCAGGACGCTTAGAAATCGCAGTTCTTTCATATAACATTGATTTTTTCCGTTCTCTTAATACTCTTACACTCCATCCTTCATTTTTACATAAAACAGCGTAAAATTCTCTTTTTAATTCGTCATTAACTGGCAACAACTCCTTAAAATGAGACCATGTCAATTGTTGCGACAGTGTAGCAACTTTTTCAAAATCAGGAAATTCTTCATAAAATTGTATCATGCGAAAAACAGAACTCTTTTCATAAGAACGCCCATATTGAAACTCTAAATCTTTGCTCATATTTTTCACGATTGATTTTCCATATTCTGCCTTCTGTCCATTCAAAATATTATCTTTTAGTTCTTGTCCTATATGCCAAAACAAATATACGGTTTGAAAATTAGCCGTCTCAAATACTTTATGTTTTGCTGTTTCAATCATTTTCACAATCTTGTCATATGTCTGTTTATAATTTTCCGGCAAAATCAATTTGTTTTCCATTTAAATCTCCCTTTTAATTCCTAATTAAAATTAAATCATCTCTTACTTTACATCCTTTGGATGTTAATCCCCAAAACAATTTTTTATTCTCTTTACTCCATGAAGAATTTATTAAATTTAATGCCCGAAACTGATTCAATATTTTTTTTACAAATTGACTATCATTCAAATGCACCGTATTATCACCTGAATAAAAATTTGTTTTTATTGTCTCTTCAATACTATTTTCAGTAATTGACACATCCATCATTTCCGTAGCAATCACCTTAAAAATTTCTTTCAAATTCGTTGTGACACTTCCATATCGCGTTCTGTGAGCTTCATAATCATAATAATGATATTCTATTTTTATCTCCTGATTCTCAAACGCAATATTGTTTTGCTCCGTTAAAGAGGAAATCTCTTCTCTTGCAGCCTTTAAATCATTTGCTAATTGTTCATTTTCACTTTTCAATGTCATAATTTCCCGCCGGAGAGACGCCTCATCAAAATCAACTGCCCTCTGCCATCCCAGACGCTTTATTACCGTTTTTGCCTTCATAATTGAAATTGCCAATTTACCGGTTAAGTCCTCTGTTGAAGCCCATATACTTGCTAATCTATTCGTCATTGCTTTTGTGCGAAACTTCTTTAATTTATCTTTCTTATCCTCATCCGCTTCTGTTTTATCTGATGCGAGCTTCACATTGTCATCAATAGCAAATACCAAAACCGGAATACCCCGCTCTATTGCATAATCATATTCCATTTCAGTATAACTCTTCCCAGTATCCGGATGAACTGAACCATAACGCTTTCCAATTATCAGCACATAGTAATCACATAAGTCTATGACTTTTTTTATCACTTCAAATTGCTCTGTATCTGCCGCCACAAATGCTTCCATTCCTGCCGGAATACAATCTGCCATAAAAAGAACATCAAGAATCTTTTTACGTTCTTCGGCTAGGTCAGTATATGTTGAACTGATAAACACCTGATATTTCTTATCGTTCATGTATTTTTATCTCCTTTTTATCCAATTGCCTAAACACTGTTTCGGCAATTTCTTTTATGTTTAGCAATTCTGTGGCACTTCCTTTTTTCCTGTCACATATTCGTAGATTAAAGTTTTTTTGTAATTCTCTATCTCGGAGAGGTATTGTTCTTTCTTTGCAATAAGTTCATCTATTGCTGAACATTTTTGGTCAAGATAATTGGCAATCTCTTCTTGTTCTTGTAAGGAAAATACCAGAAAAGGAACATTCGCAAGCTTATCTTTTGTAAAATGCGGAATGGTTGCTTTATTACAAACCACATCAATATATCCCTGTTTGACTAAACACTCTATCCAATATTTCAAATATCGCACATCTGCACTCTTTCCTGGTCTGACTATCATTATAGAATTTTGAATATATGTTGACACCTCTTGAATCGGCGCAACAGCGCAACCGCCAGCCCCTGCACCGCCCTCTACCACAAGTAAATCATCTTTTCTTACAAGGTATTGCTGCTTTTCTAACGGACTAAACCACATTTTTTTTCTTTCATTCTCTGCTATACCTTCAAAATGAATATCTGCCGCGCAAAAATAAGGCTCATATGTATATGTATCATCAATTTGATTTGTACATAACATTTTCCCTAGAATAATTTCATAATGCAATCCCACTCGGCTAATCTTAATATCCGATGGTATTTCTCTTGCCCATTTATTCTCACTATCTTTCATCTCTCTATCACTATGCAAGCCCTTGGTAACAGCCTGTGTAATAACAGCTTGCTTTAACTTTTTGTATTCTTCTATACTTGCACGAGTTTTTTCAAGCACATTATCAAGTTCTAAACATTTTTTATTGAGAAATAAAGCTATCTTCTTCTGTTCTTCAATCGGAGGGCAAACTACCCTCGCGTTTCTAATTAACTCTTGATTTAAAATTTTTGCCCCATAAATATTTTCATTGGCATTCTCTACAATCATACTTGAAGAATAGTACAAAAATTCTAAACACACCCCACTATGAGGCATAAATGACGCTATTGCTTCATTTGAGTATATGTCTCTATTAGTTATAGACACTTGCCCCACCGAAAGTTTAAAACTATACAATAGACTTCCCTTAGGAATTATGGATGGACTAAATTTTTGAACGTATAATTTAGAAATATGATTTTTAGTAGTATGAGGTATATACATTTTGCCATCCAAATCTCCAATAGTTAGCCAATCATACCCCTCAATTTCATCTGCATAATATTCTTCCCGTTTTGTATCCGGAGTAAATCCTGTCTGTATCTGATATAAATCCTTAACTTTCCTAATCTGCCAATTTATAGGTATTTTCCCTATCCAATAATATCCGCTATCCTTCATTTCTCTAGCCATACCTATTTCTCCTCCGCAAATAACTTCTCCAAAGAAGCAGAAATATCAGCCTCTAGCACATGAATCCGCGCCACAATATCCTCCACTTTTTCCGGTGCCTGATACTCATAGAAATATCTTGTCATAGGTATCTCATACCCTACCTTTGTCTTTTTCTTATCAATCCATGCATCCTCCGCATAAGGCAACACTTCTCTTTCAAAATATCTGTCGATATCCTGTGTCAATGGCACGTTCTCTGTATCGCGCAGGCTTGCATCTGCAACAGGTTCTCCCTTTTTCAGTACAATTTCCCCATTCTCATCTCTCTCAGGTCTTTCAACCACAATTTTGTTATATCCAAACTCTACTGTCTCAAATATCTTACTCTCACAATGGATTCCACTCTTATCCCCATATACAGCACAATTTTCAAAAGAACCATAAGCCTTTACAATCAATTCCCGACACGCATCTGTAATATCGTTTCTTTTCGTTCCAATGCTCTTCCTTCTTGCCTCATAGCAATGCGATGCATCTATAAGCTGTACCTTTCCTTCCCGATATGTCGGTTTATTCTTGGAGCAAATCCAAATGTATGTACTGATGCCCGTATTCATGAACATATCCGTAGAAAGCTGCACGATACAATCCAGCCAGTCATTTTCCAAAATATATCTCCTAATCTCTGACGGACCGCTTCCGGCATCTCCTGAAAATAACGGAGAACCGTTTTGTATAATTGCCATTTTCCCATTGGGCGCAAGTTTGGAAAGCCCATTTAACACAAACAACTGCTGTCCGTCACTGATTTTAGGAAGTCCCGGCGCAAATCTGCCCTGTTCTCCTCTTGCAGCTTCTTCTTCCACCTTTTTCTGTTCCCGTTTCCAGTCAATCCCAAAAGGTGGATTGGAAATGCAGTAATCAAATGTAAAACCTTCAAACTGGTCGTCTGACAAAGTATCGCCGAACCGCATATTGTCCGGATCTCCGCCACGAATCATCATATCCGCTTTTGCTATCGCATAAGTAGACGGATTAAACTCCTGTCCAAAACAGGTAACTTCTATATCGCTGTTCAAATCATGGATTCTCTCTTCCATACAGGAAAGCATCTGAGATGTTCCCATTGTCATATCATAAACAGTCATTCCGCCGGCGTCTAAATTAGCATCCGCAAGCAGCAAATCCGTCATAAGGTAAATAATGTCCCTGCTGGTAAAATGCGCTCCAGCTTCCTCCCCAAATGACTCTGAAAAACGGCGCACTAAATCTTCAAAAATATAACCGCAATCCACGGCACTAATTTTGTCAGCGCCTAAATACCCTTTTTCAGAATTAAATTCCTTAATAATCAGATACAGTGTATTGCTCTCCACCATTCTTTTAATAATATTATCAAAGTCAAACTTGGAAAGAACATCCTGCGCATTTGCAGAGAAACCGGCTAAATAGTCTTTAAAATTCGTTTCTATATTATCCGGATCAGCCAAAAGCGTCTCAAACGTAAATTTGCTTGTATTATAAAACTGATAGCCGGATGCCCTTGTCAGGAAACCATCAATAACCGCCAAATGCTTCACTTTTTCATATTGCACAAGCACATTGTCATGAGTAGGCAGTAAGCAATCATGAAATCTTTTAACCACTGTCATCGGTAAGATAACAAGTCCATATTCATGCGGCTTGAACGGTCCCCGAAGCATATCTGCCACATTCCAAATGACAGTCGCTTTTTCTGCTATATTGATTCCAACATCACTGATTTTATTGTTGCTCATCCCCATCAGCTTCCTCCTGCGTTCTTTTATAATTTACCAAATCTGCAAAATCGCAATCCAGCTTTTCACATATACGTTCCAAAACAGATAAATTCACAGACTCTCCATTTGTCATTTTCGCCATAGTGCTTGAGCTTAACCCCGTGCTTTTACATAAGTCACCCTTTTTCATACCCTTATCGATCAATAACTTCCATAGTCCGTTATAACTGATTGCCATAATATAGTTCCTCTTGCTTTCTACAAATCAGAGTTTCATAATATATTTAAAATCATAGCATTAATTTTCCAAATAATCAATTTGAATATTCAAATACTGTAATTTAAAATTCAAATATTTTTCTACTTCAACGCCTCAATCAAAAGATTTAATGCTACCGCTATTTCTTCATTTAATTTCTTTTCGCCTTCGCTCTTAGCATGTATGTCAGCTATCTCATGCATAACATCTATAATGATATGTGCATCTTCTTTAGTCGGCTTATCTGCACTTCCATTATTTAAGACCAATTGCACGGATTTTAAGAAAATTATAGTAATTGAATATCGATCCTCGTCAACATCAAAGTTATCTTTTATAAATTTGATTAAATATTCTGCTGATTTCAGCATTTGTGAAACTGTCAAATTGTCTTTTCCATTTGTAGCAAGAACTGTACTCCCTTGCAATTTCCCGTGTGGAACTGTAAATAACTCCTTAATTCCTATTTTTTTCATAAGCTCTTGCACACTTTTTTGCATCAAACTCCCTCCTTCAAATCATCATAAATACATAATACTCTTTTTCCAATGATAAATCAGCATATATATGATAAAAAGTAGCAAGAACTTTTTTATTTTGTTCCTGCTACTTTTTGCTCACAAGCAATAAATAATTTCTTCCCTCACAATCTCCTCTGCCCTTACCCTAATGCAATTCATTCTCCGCACCCAAAGCATCTGATCCTGTGCCTTTAACTGCTCCGTCACTCCCTCCTGTTTTGCCATTTGCTCCACAAGTAAATCAAACCGTTCCTCCGCCTGTTCCTGTATCATCAGCAGATGCTCTTTCAGTTTACCCGATAACAATAACCCCGAATAAATACCTCTCCTATGATTCTCTAAATAAGATTTCCGCATCAATCCAAATTTCCTCAACTCTCCCTCCGGCTCCGGATCTGGAATTAAGTTCGGTATCAGATAATCTCCACATTTTTCATAAGTCAAATTCATAATCTATTCCTCTCTTCCCTATAGACTCATATCTTGTTTTTTGTGCTGCTTTGTCGCTTCCTGTTTATCTTTCTCAATCCCTAAATACTGCCTTATGTTCTTCAACTGCTTATCTGCCTCCTCCGCCTCTTTTTCGGCTGTCTGATATATCTTCCTTAGCTTTGCCTTTTGCGCTGTCATTGTATCATATTCCGCCTGCATCT